>JBALDB010000015.1:0-276805 GCA_036918135.1 Nostoc sp. | reverse complement strand
GATAGTTTAGGGGTTGCCCTACGTGAAAATAGCTCGATGCCAGGTTCATATTTCAATACAAACCCTCTAGCTCTTCTCTATCGCTAGGGGGTTTGTATTATATACTATATTTAACTTTCGTAAATCTTATCCGATGATGCTTGGGGCTAGTTGATTTACTGTGGTCTATTCATCTGAAACTGTTGTAACCCTCTTCAATCAGTTTCCAAATATTCTGCTTATTCAATATTTTTAACCCTGTAATAATCTGTAGGTTAATTCCACTAATAACTGTGGTTCTAATATGATCGCTCACTTCATCTTTGATAGTTAATAAGATTATCGGGATTTGATTTCCAATACTTTGCAGATCGACAGTCAATTTCCAACCGTGACAAACCAGGCAGCATTAAGTCTAATAATTATTAAATCTAGATGCAACTCTCGGCCTGCAGGAAGTGCAGTTAATCTATTGTAAACGATGCTAACTTCATAACCTTAATAATTCAACTCTAATTCGATAAATGGTGTCAGTTTGACTTTATCTTCAACCACTAAGTGTGCGTCATGATGATGTTAATAGTTTGAACAGGGTACGGTAAGTAATCGTCAGCTACTAAATAGCCAGACATCTAGTTATGTATACGTTAAATTAGTATAAATTTAAGCAAGTATCAGCTTTAAGTATAGAATTACCGATGGCTGCTCGATCAAAGAATGAAGAACGATTCAATTGACTATTAACAATACGCTGTGACATCTTCACCGCATTCATCGGCAAGATAACAGAGCGCTTTAAAACGCAATCCAACAACTTCGTTGTACAGTGGATTTAATTTACACATTGGTGGAAGATGAAATAACTTGCGACCAAACACAATGATGTCTCTTTCAAACGGACATTGAGCAGGAATAGCTTTGCAGAGGAAATGAGCTAATTTTGAGTTATGAATTTCTATCGCCTCCAACCACTCGCGGACTGAGTCCAGTAAATCGTTGTGTAATCTAATTTGAATAAAGCTTGACATAAATTGCTCTCCTTAGTAACTTTAAAAATATATTGAGTTTGTTGTATTTGAACCTCTATAAATATATACGGTCAAGTTTGATAGTTTTATGCAGTGATTGCTCGTTTTTTAGTTTTCTACACAGATAGCATGAGTCTCTAGGAAGACTATTAACTACAAACTCAAATGCCAAATTCTAGATAATTTACCAAGGTAAGCATAAGTAATTTGCTAAACGTTAGGCTAGATATTGCCGGACTGCAAAGCCGTAGTTAACTAACTTCTTGGAGGCGCAGCTACTTACCCTAAAAAAGCATTGAGCTTCGGGGAAACTGTGAAAACTAATGACTTATGACTTTTTTAGCAACAAAAAGTTCCTTTTTGATCGCTGGGCATCAAGCTACGATTGGCTCATTCCTTCAGTGTTTTATCGAGCCATCCACAAACGATTGCTAGAGTATATCACTTTACCAGAACAAGTAAATGTACTCGACATAGGGTGTGGTACTGGACGCTTACTTGAACGCCTTGCTAGTGAATTTCCCGCCCTGAAAGGCATTGGATTAGATTTATCTATTAATATGTTGCGGATGGCAAGACTGAGCAACCGCCATCATCCACGCTTAATTTTTGTTGAGGGCAAAGCTGAGTCTCTTCCTTTTGCTAATGGTCAGTTTGATGCTGTTTTCAGCACTATCAGCTTTTTACATTATTTGGAACCTCAACAGGTATTTAATGAAATAGCACGGGTACTTTCTCCTCGTGGATGCTTTTATTTGGTTGACATTACTTCCAAAAAAGACACAGAACCTCAACTATTGCCAATTTCTCCCCATGGAATTAGACTCTACAGCCCTAATCAGCGTCAGCTTCTAGGTTCCTGTGCTGGACTAATGTGTTTAAGTCACAATTATTTATTAGGGCCTGTGTTGCTAACGATTTTTACTAAGTCTGGGATTTGAAAATGGTGAATGAAGGAGTAAAGGATTGAAGACAACTTATATCAAGCTTTGTTATATATGTTTTAATTATGAATTACGACGATACTCCATAAATACCACAGGAACTCTGAGTAGTCTTTTAGCTAATTGTGACAATCTAAATTTATCCTTAAGTGTAGGCAAGACAGAAGTCTTGCGGAATTGTGGCAAGTCTGCAAAAGATATTGGCACAAAACCAAAGCGACTGTAAAACTCGCTCAATCGCTGACCCAAACATTCAAGATAAAGTGGTTGCGTTGCTGTATTAATTAAATGCTGGGTTAATAAACTACCTAAACCGCGACCTCTCCAAGCTGGTGCAACAATTAAACTACCAAGTTCTTGTGCCCCTGAGAAATTACGTAGCTGTCCACAAGATACGAGATTGCGATCGCATTCAATTACCGAAAATTGCTGCCAATTTAATTGGGTTGGGTCGAGTTTGGCTGAAAACACCAGCAATCGAATCGACCATTGGTCAGCAGAGGTTGCTTTGCGAAGAATACACCCAGATGGTAATAATACATTACTTTGGTTCATTAATTATACTTTGATAATTTATATAACAATCATCGCACCATATTCTTGAGTCGGTCACGCTCAAATCATCTGTCATTTCCTGTCAACTATCAATCCAGCAATTTCATAAGTATCTTGCTTAAACATCAAAGCCGTTTTAAATTCTTACTTTAGCAATAGTAGCTTTCTTAACTTTACTAATTATATATTTATAAATTTTAATAATTACTATATAATTAATATTAAATAATACTTTCGATAGAGGGAAAAATCAACTATAACTATATTGTAGATAGATAAACTCACACCGTTATCTTATTATAATAAGAATAAATAATTAGGAATCTAATAATGTCTGAACAACAAAAACCTAGTAATGAAGAGACTACCCCCACTGCTTCTGGTGGCTACCAAACTACCGTCGATGAAACTACTCGCAAAACTGGCGATCCTGAAAAAAGTGATGCTAAAACTACTGCTACGCCAGAAGCACCAGAAAATGATACTGTACAAGGCAGCCCCAATCAAGGAACTGAGTCACGGTAATTAATTTAAATCTTCCTAAGTTTTAATTATTTTGTGGCGCTTTTTAATGAATTTAATCCAGTAAGTTGAGAGTGGAGATGTGGCGTAGTAGCCACAAGGCTCCACTATTTTTTATGGTAAACATATAGGGGGGTAGAAGGGGGCGATCGCATTTTATCTGAGAAAACTAATATTTTCAGCTATAAGCTCCATAACAGCTAAGCTAGTTCCAAATATAATTTGCATATCTAAATTTCATGAAAGTCTTACGGGATAGGTATCTTGCTGGCCATAGTTATGCAATTTAAATGTGGAGGAGTTTAACATAAACAACTCAAATTGTATAATTTTTTCAAAGTATTTCATTAATATATACTAATATTATTGAATCCAAGGGTCACCAGAGCGTTCTGTGACAGCTAAAACTGATTTGGGTATCAGCTATACTTGTACGAGTATTCTATGAACAAACGTGAAGAAAAATTTGTTGTAAATGGTTTAGCTTGATATTAAGGATATTTTAGTTTCTTGATTTTTTAATCATTTGCAATTCGCACTAATTTCCAAAGTAAGTTAGTCCACAAATAATTATTAGTCTCATGATTGTTTGCCAAATTCTTCGGCGGACAACACTTTTATTATTCAGTTGGGTAATTAATAGATAGATAATAGCTAATTGAATACCTAAATAAGAAGGTAATGAATAGCGTTCTGCAAGCGAACATATACCACCAAAAATTAAATCTGGTAGTACTAGGGGTAGTGCAGGAATTAGAATTAAGATTATAATAAATAACTAGATTTGGTAGCTAACTGTTTCATAAATAAAATCAATTGAATATACGATAAATGCTAAAAAATTGGTATAATTACATAGCTAAACGTATTTTCAAAGCCAAAATTTAAATATAGAAAAATTTGGCTCAACTGTAAAGCCAAGATTTAATTAAAATTTCTAGAGGGAACCTGGTCTTTGTCCAAACTGTTGAACTATCAAATTGTAAAAAGTTAGTTATTACAAGCAATATCCAGGATGTAAAGGCTAATAATCCTACTATTGATGCTAGTAAATAAGCTCTAAATGTCCGAGTTAACCTAAATCTGGCAATGATAATTAGATAAATTTTATGAGCAATTGCTACAAATCCACTAAATAAAAACGTATAGAGACTAATTGTCAAAGTTACTGCATAGATTCCCCAATTTAATATACGTGGTGCTTGATGTATTGATTCCAACCTTAATACTCATAATAATGAGGCATTGTATAATAAAATAGTGACTACCCAGAGAATATATTTTCGTGCTTCTTGGGGGTATACTAAGTGAATAGGGGAGATTGCCATGAGTGCGAGCGCAATCACCGAGAGCCATAACTGTGTTCCAAATAATTCTCTACATAGCCAATAAATACTCGGAAAAATTAATAAGCTAATGGATGCAGATAAACTTCTAATTGCCGTCATCAAATTGCCAAAAATTCCTACCCAAAACCGAGCAATTATACAATAAGTAGGTCAACCTAATTAAACGTAAAACGCTCAACTTGGTACTGAGCTTGTGTAGCTCTATTTTCTATACCATCAATAATTGCGATCGCTAAATCGTACTCATCCTCGAATACCCAGCTTTATTTTTAATGGAGCAGACATCGGTACACACTGAAATACTGTAATGATTCAATTTTACGTTTTTTTAGGTTGACCTACTTATCACCCATTACCAATTACCAATTACCAAAAAGACCAACTC
The DNA here is from genome assembly GCA_036918135.1 of Nostoc sp. Taxonomy (GTDB): domain Bacteria; phylum Cyanobacteriota; class Cyanobacteriia; order Cyanobacteriales; family Nostocaceae; genus Nostoc. The sequence continues at coordinate 272,043 of JBALDB010000015.1, read as the reverse complement.
CTTTGTAAGTAATTAGCCGAACTTGATATGAGAGAGTAAGGAGCTAAAAATAGCGCTGCCCACTCAACAATTGGGAAGCGCTATGCTTTTAGTAAAAATTTTTACCAATGGTATTACCGTTTAACAGACTGATTTTAACAGTTACCAATGTTGGCTGATTTAAATTTCCGATCAAAAAATTTCTTTACTGACCGTCTTCTCGATCCTTAGGCTTGGATCTTTGTCGATATTGTTCAACGTGTTGGTCAACAGTTTCTTTGATTTTTCGCTCAGTAGCATCCATTGCAGAATATTTAAAGCGGTTGACTATGCTACTGAATAAGTTACTAAAAAATCTTTCAATTTCTTGCATGGTTTTATACCTCAATACTTAAAGGTAAATTATTGACTCTATATTTGGTTTTGTACTTTCTGGTGGAAGTTGGAAATAAACGCTAACCTCTCCTTTTTGAAGTATCGGTTAGTCTGTTAACGTTTCTGAGTGATAGATTGAAACCTACTAGATATCCATTGATTGTAATATGTCTAAAGTAATAAATTTGACTTGATAATAATTCGTAATTCGCAATGGGCTTCACCCCGCTGCGCTAACGTAATTAATATTACAAAAAATTTACTCAATAGTATCGGGGTCTACATTGAGCGATCGCAACTTTGCCTTTAACTGTTCAATCTCCAATTGTGCTTGTTCTGCGCGTTGACGTTCTTGTTCTGCGCGTTGGCTTTCTTGTTCTGCGCGTTCTTCTGCTTGTTGCCTTGCTAAAACTTCCTGACGTAAAGCTTCTACCAATTCATCGGCAATTAATAATTTTTCTCCTGTATCCTCTCGATAAAACGCAATTAGCTTTCCTTCAATCGCTAAACGCAGTTGTAGTGGTTCACTGCGTCCATCTTCTATAGATTCGTAGATTTCTCCTCGCAGTCGATAGCCGCGTAACTGTTGTTCTACCCACTCAGCTTTCGGATCAAATAGCCAGTATTCTTTAACACCCAACTGCTCATAGAGCGTCTTTTTAAAGATTTCGTCCTGTCCTTTAGTACCAAAGGATGTCATTTCAAAAATCACTGTTGGTACTTGACTCTCTTCCCAAATTTTATAGTTGTCCCGACCGCCGGGTGCAACATCAAAAATCACCATCACATCTGGAGCTACCCGTAACTTAGGAAAACCTTGTGCATAGTAAAGAAACTGATTTGCCAATACCGTTGCCTGACGATCTGCCAAATATTGTTTGAGTACTTCTAGGGTAGTTAGCAAAGCATAAAGGTGGTCGTAGGTTTCTGCCACTGGTTGACCATCAGCACTAGGGTAGAAGATTTCTGATTCGACACTAACAGGTAAAGTAGCTGTCATGGTTGTAAAATCAGTGCTACAAGATTATTTTAAAGCAAGTATGATTGTCTCTAATTTGGAATACGTAAGCTTTGTAAAATATAACTAGATAACTCACAAAATCCTTCAACTTCGGCAGCAGCAGTAATATAAGCAGGCTGATGTTGTAACTTATCCACATATTCCAGCACGTTTGCCACGCCTACAGAAACCGGAAAATAACGGCGATCGAATAAACTTTCATCATTGGGACTATCGCCTACAGTGAGAATTTGTTCTGGTAAGTAATCAGGCAAGTATTCACGCAATACTTGTAACAATCCTACAGCTTTATCTTGTCCTTGGGGTTTAATGTGACACTGCACGTTACTGTAGGTAAATCCCCAACCCATTTGTTGACAGAGACAATCTAGGGTTTGTAGTTCATCTTGACTCAAAGTAGCTACGTCAAAAGTCCAATCGGTGATGCGGAAGCAGTTATCAGCAGACTCCTGGATTTGGGGAAATTGAGTTTTTAACTTTTCAAAAGTTGCAGCCAAGTGCTGGCGATGCTCAGCTAAATCGGAAATCGGTGTTAAGACTATTGGTTTCTGGTTCCCAGGCCCAAAGTACAAACCGCCATTTTCTGCCATAGCACCTGCCACTGGCATCAAACTACTCAATCCACTCACCCACCCAGCAGAACGTCCTGTGACAATCAGTACCTTAATGTTAGCTGCTGCTAAATTCTCTAAAGCTTGCAGCAGTGCAGGAGTAAATTTTCCTTGTCTAGTCAGGGTGCCATCCATATCTGTGGCAATGAGACGAATATTAGCCAGACAAGTAGATGAAACCTCAGACACGGCAGTGAGGCTCAGATGTTTTGACATATCTAGTAGTTTATAAAAAGCTGTAAAAAATATTAATCATACAGCAAGATGGTCTTAAAGATTTGGGCATCCTAAACATTAGGAGTCAAGTTTTTCAATTTCCCAACCATGCCCACTTCGATGTTTCTTGCCCAATCCTCCGGGACAAAGACTAAAAAGGCATCCCAAGAAGTGCCAGCGAGTAATCCTCAAACACCACCATTTTTGGTGATAACCTCTGGAGGACTGGCTTTAGTGGTGATTGCTTTAATTGTGTATAGTAAGCTCCAGATAAATCAACTGGAGAAAAAACTTAAGTTTGAACAATTCCGCGTGCGAGAATTAGAAAAAAAATTTAAGCTCGCCCTAGAAACAATTCGTAAAATGGAAACTAATCCCGATTTAGTCAACTCACGGGATTTTAACCTAGATTATCTGCGAATGCGGATGTCAGAGGAAGTATTTCACTTTGCGATTCTTAATCAAGTAAAGATTAAAGTCAAAGATAAAATTTCTCAAGCCTTACGTCCAAATCAATCCCAACAGGGAACAGTTGGAATTGCTAACAGTGCCGGTCGGCAGGTAGATGAAATTTTTGATGTAGAGTATGAAACTGGTACTCCAGCAAACTCTGCTAAGCGTGTACTGTTTCGTATTCAAGTCCGTTTGATGAAGTTACCAACACAAGCAACTTCTGCAACTATTAGTCAAATTATTGATTGTATAGAAACTTATTTAAGTCCTATAGAAGATGAAGATAGTTGGCAACCAACAATTCAAGGTCGAATTGCCACTATGCATTGGGATCAAAAGGCTAAGCCTACACCTTTATTGGTACTAGAGCAATCAAATGAAGGCGTGAATGTGACTTTTCGCACTAGTCGCCAATCAAATGCTCTAACTCCACCAAATCAACCTGGAATAAAAAAATCAGGTTCGGCTAAACAATAATTGTGATTGTCATTAGTCATTAGTCCTTTGCAAATCACTAATGATTAATTACACAAAAATTAAGACTGAATAAATGTATTTGAAGAATTACGTGTTAATAAACCATCTTCCATTTCTACGATGCGATCGGCGATGTCTAAAATGCGGTTGTCGTGTGTGACTAATAAGATAGTAGTTCCCTGATTTTTAGCTAGGCTCTGCATTATTTCTACGACATCGCGTCCTGATTGTTTATCTAATGCAGCTGTTGGTTCGTCTGCTAGCACTAGGGGAGGACGATTTACTAAGGCGCGAGCGATCGCAATTCTTTGTTTTTGACCGCCAGAAAGATTGTCTGGGTAATAATTAATTCTTTCTTCTAAACCAACAGCCTGTAGCATCATTTCTGATTTAGCTACTGCTTCTGTTTGAGAAATGCGATCGTTTAATTCAACTGCCATTTGTACGTTTTGCTTGGCAGTCAAAAACCCTAGCAAATTGTGAGCTTGGAAAATATAACCAATGTTACGTCGCATCTGAACCTGTTTACTCTGACTGACACCAAACAGTTCTTCACCTAAAAATTTTAAACTTCCCTCTTGTACAGACCGCAAACCACCAATCAAGCTCAATAATGTCGTTTTTCCTGAACCTGATGGCCCAGTCATAATTACAATTTCGCCAGGATATATTTCTAGGTTGATATCAAATAAAATTTGTTTTCTCAATGCGCCCTTGCCATAGTAATGATTCAAGTTTTTAATGGCAATTACAGGTTCTTGTCTATTCATAAATTTGTTAGCTATGAGTTAATATTTCTTCGACTTAGCTCTGTTGTATTACTAAGAATTACAATTGCTTAATTACTACTTAATTAAAAAATATCTGCTGGATCGGCAGAACGTAATTTTCGGACTGCGATCGCACCAGAGACAAAGCACATAATTATGGTCAAAATCAACACGTTTGTGGCCCGGTCAAAACTCATAAATACTGGTAAAAGCGTTGCATTTCTTGCACTTTGATACATAAATAAAGCGAAAGTTATTCCAGGTAAATATCCTAAAACTGCTAGTAAAAAAGCCTCTTGTAGAATGATTTTCAATAAATAGTTATGTGTATAACCTATGGCTTTGAGGGTAGCGTACTCAGCTAAGTGATCTGAAACTTCTGTATAAAGGATTTGATAAACAATTACAGTTCCGACAATAAAACCCATGACAGTTCCCAATGTGAAAATAAATCCGATAGCTGTACTACTTGCCCAGTAATTTCGCTCAAAGTCAATGAATTCTTGTTTAGTTAAAACATTTACCTCTTCCTTAGGTAAATACTTTTTTAACTCCTCAGCAACAGTATTAGCATTTGCTCCCGGTTTCAATCTAATTAACCCAATATCAATTAATCCTTTCTGACGATTATTGAATATTCGTAGAAAGTTAATATCACTAGTAATTAAGTTTCCATCTGCACCAAATGATGCACCTAATGTAAATAGTCCGCCTACTTTCATTCGCCGCCTTCGTACTTCTGCTGTCACCGTCTTGCCTTGGTCATAATTAGCAGCAATCGGCCCATACTCGACTCTAGAAGAACGGTCAAATAAAACTACATCTGGTAGTTCAAGTTTGTGTAAATTTTCCTGAACTCCAGGTAAATCGAGCAAGTTAGTTTCTGGATTCATACCAAATATCAGGATACTACGAGGGCGACCTGTTATCGGATTTTTCCAAGTTGTATAATCTAAATATATAGGATGTACTGATTGGACAGTTGGTAACTCTAAAGCTTTATATAATCGTCGTTGAGAAAAGCTTCTCATAGCTAAAACAGCGCTAGATTGACTGTTAATTAAAACGATATCGCCCTGCAAACTGCTATGAAATCGAACGTTACTATAATACAAAGCATCCCGAAATCCGAGCTGCATAAACATCAAAATATCAGCAAAAGCAATTCCTGCCAAAGCTACAGCTAGGCGAGTTTTTTCTCTTGTTAATTGTAGCCAGGACAGAGGGATTTTTTTAGTCATTATTAAGGATTAATCTGGAAAAATTTATTTATTAATTTCTACAAGAACTTTTGCATTAGTTAAACCAGAAACTTTCAGACTATCTTCTGGAGACAGAGCAATTTTCACTTCTATAACTCTGGCATCTACATCTGCTGCTGGATCTGTATTCAGTACATCTTTTTTGCCAATTTTTCTACCAATTTCAGCGACAGTTCCTTTGAATTCGTCACTAAATGCTCCGTTATCGCTGGTGATAGTGGCGTTTTGACCAAGACGTACTTTGCTAATACTATCTTCTGGGACTTCAGCAACTACAAACATTTGATTAGTTTGTCCAAGTTCAGCAATGCCATTTGCACCTATAGCTTCACCTGACTTGGCGTAAATCTTTAAAATTTCTCCAGCAATTGGTGCTTGAACGTAGCTCAATTTCAGTTCTGCTTCGGCTTTTCTGACATTAGCGATCGCATTACTAACTTGGGCTAGCGCTACTTGCACATCAGTAGGACTAACATCCAAAAGTCTGCTGAGTTTAGCTTTTTCTTCATCGATTTGTCTTTGCAAAGTTGCTATAGTTTTGTCACGGTTAACTTTGGCTTCAATCAGCTGCTGTTGCAAAGTTGCTGAATTTTGTACTTGATTAGCTCTAGCCTCTGCAAGCTGCTGTCGTAAAGTTGCCAATGTCTGCTTCAAGGTAGCTTGACTTTCAGCAACCTGCTGATTAGCTGTAATCGCACTCAGGCGTCTTCTATCGCGTTCTTGCTGTGAAATCGCACCTTCTCGGTATAAAAAATCATAGCGTCCAGCATCCACTTGAGCATTGCGCTGTTCGGCTTTGATACGCAATAGGGTTGCTCTGAGAGCCTCTCTCTGTCCGCTGAGTTCAGCTTCTAAGCGATTGACAGTTGCTTGTTGAACGATTTTGTCACCACTTAACTGAGCTGCAACCCGAGCGATGGTTGCTTGTTGAGCATCCTTTTCCCCGACTAACTGCGCTTGTAGGCGAGCAACAACCGATCTCTGGGCTTGAATATCTCTGGGAGATCCAGCTCTGACTTGCGCTAAATTTGCACGGGACTCTTGGACTTTAGCTTTTGCTTCTTCTAGTGCGGCTATTTGGGTATCACGATTGTCCAAAATTGCCACAATTTGACCTTGTTTAACCTTTTCACCCTCTCTGACTAGAAGCCGCTGAATTCGTGACGATGGTGCTAATCCTGAGGAGGGTGCAGACAATTTAACAACTTCGCCTCGCGGTTCCAAACGTCCCACAGCACTAACGATATTGCTAGATGGCATTACGGGTGCGGATACAGTTAATTTTTTCAGCTGCTCGATTTTAGCTGTACCTAATACCCCAGCAGCAATTACTATTGGCACTGCTATAGCGATGCCCCACCAAATCTTAGGTTGTTCGGGATTAAACGTTTGCTCAGTTGGCTTTGGCTTCTCAGTCACCCTTAACATAGTATGTTGCCCGTTTATCTCAATTGTGCTGATGCAAGTAAAAATGGGTTTTTAATCAATAGCCAGCCGCTTAGGACAAACAACGATATGGCTTAAAATCCATTGCACGATCCACACTCAACACTCACACTAAAGTTTTGCAAAATCATGCCCTCTTGTAGCTGGCTATTTGAAGAAGAATTCAGAATTATAAATTCAGCAATCTTTATAGTGGAGATTGGAATTCATTACTCTTTTATGCGCTAATGGCAGTATGAATTCAGAATACAGAGACGCAAAATATCGCCTCTGTATTGAAAATTCAAAACTACTATGATGTGGTACTGTACTGCTACAATTCACTACCGCAAGGATAAAGTTATTAACATTAACTAATCAGTGAATATTAAGAATTCAGAAGTAAAAAAAGTTGGAAAATCAATGGTTATATACCTGCTTGATTTTATGCTTATCAAGCTTGGGTATCCAAACCTATTAATTCTCAATTCTGGATTCTTACATTTGCTGATAGCTAATTAATTGTTTCAAATCGCCAACTTAAATTTTGATTGCTGATAACTGTTTGAGTTACCATAGCTTAATCAGTGGAGCTACAGTTATTCACAAAATTGAAAAACAAGATCAAAAATCATTTGTTTCAAATACCTGATACCAATTCTCAAAAATTTTGCTACACATTATTTAGCGCATCACTGTATCACTGTGTCACCCGAAGTTCTGTTCGCCCTTGGCGTTGCCGCAGGCATCAGCAGAAGCTGCCGCTCAGACTTCTCTTTGCGTCATCATCTGTAACTTAGTTAAAGCTAATTGGTGTTAGTACTCTCCCTGCTGCTGTTTTGGGACTCCATCAAACTCTCGTTGAATGAATTCTACATTTATCAGTTACCGGAAAACGTAACAGAGCCTACAGATGGGGAATCGGGGAGTGTTGAGTGTTGACTGATAACTGATAACTGATGACTGTTGAGCCTCGCCAAAGACGTTTCCTATCTTCTCCGATTAGAAATTATTTTCCTTGTGCCTCCTTGCCTCCGTCTTGTGTTAGGGGTTCCTGCCATAGAACTCTGCCCCTTGGGGATTTTTATTTAGAAATCTCCTGTGGAAGGTCGAATAGAACTGTAGTCATGTAATGTTCTGCCCAAGCAGGGCCAAAAGCTTTTTCTAGTACGCGGCGGGTTTTGTCATTTTGCTGCTGTTTAGTGCAGTAGTTGTGTTGTCCGGCAAGATTTTGTGTAACTTGTTCGAGTGAAACTGGATTAGAGGCGATCGCTTGGGTACAATGAATTTCTAAAAATTCTCGCACGCGAGACAGAAACATTGTTTCTTCTTCTGGAGAAGTGGGACGCACAAAGATGCAAAAATCTGAAAAAATATTTCCCCATTCAGGTAATTCGCGCGGTTGGGAAAAGTTAAGCACTGTTAGCTGTGTGAGCGCAGCAGTATAAGATTCTGGTAAGGTACGTTCTAACTGTATGGGAGAAAGGTCTGCGATCGCCGCGCTAATTTGACCTCTACCACCCACTAAATCACAACCGAACATCGGCAGGTTGTATTCCGGACGGGGAAACATGACGCAATGCAAAATATCGAGCATATTTCCGATTTTTGCGAGTTCCAAGTGCATTTTTCGGAACTGAGGCGTTTGATAGCAACGGTTTTCAATCGTCAATTTTTCCCCTTCTAGTCTACCTTCCACATACCCCAACTCAGCAGGCAAATGGTAGGGCGATAGATCCAGGTGCTGATGCCAAGCTGCCTCAATACAATCAGCTAGCTGACGAATTAGGGGATGTTGTTGCTCGCGCAGCGAGGGCATAGAAGTAAATGACATATCTAGTTGGGAATGCGATCTAGTAGCCAGTCTACAACTTGCCGTGCCTCACAGTTATAGCTTGCAATATTAAGCAAACACTTATACCAGCGAAGGTAAAGTTATAAGACAGTTACTTTTCACAAGTATTGTTTATTTTGTAGTCTAAGTTACAGAAATTATTTGAGATTAGCCCATTGATTAAGGCTAAGACGAAGATATGAAACTAGATTCTAATAGACCAGATTTTGCTGTCCAAGCAACAAAGCGGAATCTGGAGGGTTTACAGTGCTTAAGAGTTTCTAGTTGGGTGAAGCTTTTGGAACTTCCCAACCCTTTAAGTTTTGACGAAGCACTTTTATTATGTCCAGTTTCCAAAGATGAATGGCTGGCTTGGATTCCAGATTATGGAGAGGCAATACTAAATATTAGCCAATTTAGTCATTAGCCATTGGTCATTAAACTTAAGGATAGTTAGAGCTATGAAAGATGCTTTTGGTGTAAGGGTTTTACAATTGGTTTATGTCTCTTGCCAAAAATCTGTAACATCGTATCCCAGTTCTGCTAGCATCTGCCGCAGCAAAGGTAAACTCAGTCCAATTACATTGCTGTGACAACCTTCGATTTTTTCGACGAACAAACTACCAAAACCTTCAAGGGCAAAGGCACCAGCACACTTGAGGGGTTCACCAGTAGCAACATAAGCTTCAATTGCCTTGTCGCTCATAGGAGCAAAGTAAACTCTTGTAACTTGAGACTTGACTAAAGTACGCTTTTGGTCAGTACTAATCAAAGTGTGACCTGTGTATAAGTCGCCAAAGTTACCTTGCATTATCTGCCAACGGGCGATCGCTTCACTAGCGTCCACTGGTTTACCATGAATCTCACCATTAAAAGATAAAACCGAATCACAACCCATAATCAAAGCTGATTCAAACTGTGGGGCTACAGTTTCTGCTTTATACTGAGCAAGAGTTTTTACCAATTGTGCAGGTTCACTTAATTGGATTTGTGACTCATCAAAGTCACTCGGTTTAACTATCGGTTCAATACCAACAGTTTGCAGCAAATGCCGTCGTGCTGGGGAAGCTGAGGCTAATACAAAAGGTAGAATGCCCATAGGGAGATGAGGGGGAGCAGGGGGAGATGGGGGCAGAGGAGACAAGGGGCAGAGGAGAATAACTCCTTGCTCCTCACTCTTGGAAAGACTTGGGTTAATCGCGTCTTTACTACTCAACACTCCTAATAACTAATGACCAATGACTAATAACTAATAAACAGAAAAAGAACTTACAACTTCATCAATTGTTTGTTTAACTTTTGGCCAGCGTTTCTCAGTAATTGAGGCGTTGAAGGTAAAAAGTTTACCACGGCTAACAGCGACGCTGGCAATGTTGTGTCGTTCCTGTTGATTGGGGAGTTTAACTTCGTACTCTAAAAGGTAGTATGTTTTACCGTCTACTTCTCGCTGTGCGGCATTGACTAATTCAGCTGAACGACCAGAATCAGGAGGTGCTAGAGCTGCTTTTCCCAATTTATATCCTACTTCTGTAGGAGTTCCCAATTGTACCAAGGTTTTGTTTTCTGGAACTGGGCTAATTACTACAGAAACATTTTCAGATACCTCAATTAAATCATGAAAAACTACATCTGGACCGTCGGCAACTTTAACTTGCAGCCAGCCATTAGGATATAAAAACTGATAGCCATCATTGGTGTCTACAAAGCTTTTAAGTCCGGCTGCAACCGCTACACCAGAATTACTCAGGCTGAAGCTCAACACCAATAGCAAAATTAATACAATTCGTTTCCACATTAGAGTTGGTTCCTTTGGGCTGGAGGCAATACCAGGCAAGCATTATTTCTCGTTTTTATTCTCCCACCAAGCGGTACGCTTCGGATGAAGCATAAGATGGGGAGAGCTAATCAAGAATACAAAAAACCCCGACTTGATAGCCGAGGTAAATGGGAGAAGTCCAAATGTCAATGAAAGATACCGATACCGAAATTTATTTTTTGGCTAACATCCAAGACAACCAAAACTAGAAAGGTCATATACAAAGTGCAATTTAAACTAGATGGCTGCTTTGCTGCTTTGTTAGCTTATGTAAATAAATTTAACAAAATTTATTATAATTAGTCAACCAAACTTGACAAAAAAGGTTTATAGCTTTAATAAGAGCTACTTATCAGAGCAGTGCGATAAAAAAATTTTTAGGGTTATCGATGAAAAAGCAACTAGTAAGTCATGGCGGAAATAAACCTACCATCTAGAATCAATAAAAAGCTTGGAGTATAAGTATTCTTTGTTTTGAATGCGTGAATACGTGACTTTTGCCTTGTTGTACTAGGGACTGGGGACTGGTATTTTTACACCGCAAAAGTCTTTACAATGCCCTTGTTGACTCAAAAAGTATTTCTCAACATATGACGAATCAAGCTCCTATCCCAGTTATTGTCAACGGCGCTGCTGGTAAAATGGGTCGTGAAGTAGTTAAGGCGGTGGCGCAAGCACCCGATTTGAACTTAGTGGGTGCCATTGACAGCAGTCCGCAACATCAAGATAAAGATGCTGGAGAACTAGCGGGTTTAAGCGAACCCTTGGAAGTGCCAATTACCAATCAATTAGAACCGATGTTGGGTTACATGGCTGGGGAGAGACAAGGACCGCCAGGGGTGATGGTAGACTTTACTCATCCCGATTCAGTTTATGACAATATTCGTAGTGCGATCGCCTACGGTATTCGTCCTGTAGTCGGCACGACTGGATTAAGTCTAGAACAAATTCAAGATCTGGCAGACTTTGCCGAGAAAGCTAGTACTGGTTGTCTGATTATTCCTAACTTTTCCATTGGCATGGTACTGTTGCAACAAGCCGCAATCACTGCTTCTCAATATTTTGACCACGTAGAAATTATTGAACTGCATCACAACCAAAAAGCTGATGCTCCTAGTGGTACTGCCATTCAAACGGCGCAGTTATTAGGAGAACTAGGTAAAACTTTTAACTCTGCCTTAGTCGAAGAAACTGAGAAATTACCAGGAGCTAGGGGCAGCCAAGCAGAGGAAGGCATTAGAATTCATAGCGTGCGCTTGCCGGGATTGGTAGCTCATCAGGAAGTTATTTTTGGCGCACCAGGACAGATTTATACTTTACGACATGATACGAGCGATCGCGCTTGTTATATGTCAGGAGTGCTATTAGCCATTCGCAAAGTCTTAACGCTAAAGTCGTTAATATATGGATTAGAAAAAATACTTTAAACTCACTATTTATCACTCAGTACTCAGCACTCATGTTAGTACCATTGACTCGCCAGAAATTTGAACAAATTATCCCCTTAATTGCCACTGGTCTTCAGTACAAGCACTACTGGGGAAAGTTTGCAAATTTTTTACAACGGCTGTTAATTTCTGTAGTTGCCTTAGTCGTAATTCTGCTTGTCAAAGCCTTTTTCAGGCTGGAGTTTGGTCCAATAATATTTGTGCTGGGGGTAATTAGCGCTTTTTTTTGGCTGTGGTATCCAGTGTTTCAAGCAAGTATGCGAAATATACAATGCCGCCGTTACAAATACAGTGGCTTTTTCCGTGGTCGAGTCTTAGATTGGTGGATTACAGACCGATTAATTGGGAAACAAGAAACCGTCAATAACAAAGGTGAATTAGTAATTGTAGAAAACCGAGAAAAGCGGATTAATTTAGAAGTCGGTGATGACACAGGATTTAGCATTGAATTTGACGCACCACTACGTCCTACCCACAAAGCGATCGCTCGCGGTCAAATTGCAGAAATGGTAGTGATGTCAAATCGCCCAGATTTGAGCAGTATCGAAGAGTTTTCGGATATATACATTCCCAGTCGGGAGTTGTGGGTCAGCGATTATCCTTATCTGCGGCGCGATTTCTTTAACGAAGTTGGCCGCCGCTTGCGTGAAGATCCACAGGAAAGAAGGCCGCGTCGCCGTCAGCGTAGAGTAGAAGAGTGATTCAAACTTCTCAATCGTTGGAGTCTGATTAAGGGACTCCAATTAAAAAAAATATTCTATCGCTTTGAGGGCAAGGGAGCAGGGGGAGAGAAAGTGGTTTTGATGGACGTGAAATGGGATAATTTATTTTCTGGAAGTCCCTAATTGTTGAATAAAACGATTTCTAGCAAGATTAGAACATCTAGAGGAGATCATATTGAACTAACAGTCTCCCTAGCAGCTTCTCGCAGCCGCTCCACATCGCGTATTGGTGGTGTACCAAAGAGTCGCTTATACTCTCTGTTGAAGTGCGAGGTGTCATCATAACCCACACGGTAGGCAGCACTGGTAGCGTCAAGGTTTTCCGCCAGCATCAAACGGCGAGCCTCCTGGAGCCGCAGTTGCTTCTGGAACTGCAAGGGACTCATTGCAGTGACAGATTTAAAGTGATGGTGGAAGCCTGAGACACTCATTCCCAGCTCTCGTGCGATGCTTTCAATGCGAAGCGGCTGGTCAAAGTCTTTACGGAGCTTATCGACGGCAAGAGCGATGTGGTGGGTGTAGCCACCCAGAACTGCAATATGACGGAGGCGACTACCTTGCTCTCCCATTAGGAGTCGGTAAATGATTTCCCGCTTAATTAATGGTGCCAGAACATGAGCTTCAGCAGGGGAATCTAGAAGCCTAACGAGCCGGACTACGGCATCTAGCAGAGGCGCATCCAATGGACTCACGTCTATCGCTTTGACATTGGCACCCCTTTGTATCGAGGGATAGCCCGCCTCGACCATAACTGAACCGACAAGGGTGGAGTCGAGATCGAGACGAAGGCTGAGATAGTGTTGCGCCTTAGACGCTTCCAGAATATGACTCACAATCGGCAGTTCGACCGTAGCAAGTAGATAATGCATCGGGTCGTACTGATAGCGATCGCAGCCCAAAAGGACTTGTTTGCTGCCCTGAGCGATCGCACAAAAGGCAGGGACAGAGACACCGTGACAAAATTCTGTAGGCGAAGAGGAGCGTTTGAGGTGCAAACCTTTGAGCGGCTCAATCGTTCCATCATTACGGATAGCCTGTGCAATACGCTCTTTGAGCTCGTCTCTGTTGGCTTGCGCTCTCTCTGCTTCACGCTTTGCCTGCTGGTCGTTCATTAAATCCACAGCGGAATTTTCACTCGTTTTAGCAGCATTCATTTCTAAGTTTGCAGGATTGTACAACAATCTTAGACGATCGTTCTATTGCTTGTTCTTCAGGTTTCCTAGAATGAAGCTAAAGCAATGAAAAGTGATTCCAGCTGATTGCAGATATTCTAGATTTTTATTTAAGAGAGAACTTTGTTTTGATTGAGCAAGAGACTTGCCTACTGATAACCATACAGGGCATCAAGTCAAGGAATTAAGAAAATGGACATCAAAAGAAGTGGCTCACAGCCTTCTGCCAAAGGGCCGGCCGAGTATTTTACCGGCACTGTCCGCATTGACCCCCTGTTCGAGGCACACGATCCAGCACGCACTGTTGGTGCCAGTGTCACGTTCGAGCCTGGTGCTCGGACAGCATGGCACACCCACCCGTTGGGTCAGACCCTAATCGTCACGGCTGGCTGCGGTCTGGCACAACGCTGGGGTGGAGCGATCGAGCAAATTCGTCCGGGAGATACGATCTGGTTCTCGCCCGGTGAGAAGCATTGGCACGGCGCTACGGCGACCACGGCGATGACCCACATCGCCATTCAGGAACAGCTGGACGGCAAAACCGTGGACTGGATGGAAAAGGTCAGCGACGAACAATACCAGACACGCTCGTAGAGTAAGACGGTTGCGACTTTAATTTAAAGACAGGAGTTGAAAAATGCACAAGCGCAAACTTGGAAACAGTAATTTAGAAGTCTCGGCTATCGGGCTGGGCTGCATGGGAATGAGCTTTTCTTATGGCCCGCCCAAAGACACGCAGGAGATGACCGCTCTTCTAGGGGCTGCCGTTGAACGCGGCGTTACATTCTTTGACACGGCTGAGGTCTACGGCCCGTTATTGAATGAAGAGCTTGTGGGTGAAGCCCTCGCTCCCTTCCGCGAGCAAGTGGTCATCGCCACCAAATTTGGATTCGACCTGAGTCCTAATTCCGATCCCCGTGGCATGACAGGTTCACCAGGATTAAATAGCCGACCGGAGCATATCAAGGAAGCTGTGGAAGGCTCGCTCAAGCGACTCAAGGTTGAGGTCATCGACCTGCTTTATCAGCACCGGGTTGACCCAGACGTGCCAATCGAAGATGTGGCAGGAGCGGTGAAGGAACTAATTCAGCAAGGTAAAGTGAAGCACTTTGGACTTTCTGAAGCAGGAGTGCAAACAATCCGTCGTGCCCACGCAGTTCAACCGGTCACTGCTCTCCAGAGTGAATATTCGCTCTGGTGGAGAAACCCTGAAAAGGAAGTGATACCCACCCTTGAGGAACTCGGTATCGGCTTTGTTCCGTATAGCCCCCTGGGCAAGGGCTTTCTCACTGGTAAGATTGACGAAAACGCGACCTTCAACAGTTCCGACTTCCGCAGTACCTTGCCTCGCTTCACACCGGAGGCTCTTAAGGCGAATCAAGCGCTGATTAATCTGCTCTGCAGCATCGCCCAACGAAAGCAAGCGACACCAGCTCAGATCGCGATCGCCTGGCTGCTGGCTCAAAAGCAGTGGATTGTTCCGATTCCAGGCACCACGAAGTTGCATCGCTTGGACGAAAACATCGGGGCAGTCTCAGTCGAACTTACGCCCGACGATCTGCATGACATCGATGATGCGGCCTCCAAGATCGCAGTGCAAGGAGCTAGATACCCCGAAAAGCTGGAGCAAATGACTGGTCGCTGAATGTTTCTAGTTTGCAGTCAATTGAGGGAATTACTGATATAGAAATCGGCGATTAACGGTATGGGAAGTACCTGAATAAAATCAATTACACACATCGTTTTTCTGTTACCTGTTTAGAGTTCCCTCTCTCCAGTAATATAGCCGTAGTCATATAGGTTAGGACATAATAACAAGCGTAGATGTCGGGAAGAGTAATGTTTTTACCTCCAGCATAGCTGCCTCCTGCCTCCTGCCTCCTGCTATAAATTTAATTTTGCACAACTACTTATTTAGGGATTTCCAAGTAAAAAATATTCCATTACTATTGTTTACTGTTGACGGTTCACAGTTAATAGTCAATAACTTTAAGGGGAATAATTTATTTTTTGGAGTTCCCTTATTATCATCCTTAGCGCGAACATCCGACCTTGATAAGTTTGCCTTTGAGATTATAAGTCACTGGTTCGCAAACAACACTTGCTGAATTAAGCTTGATAGAAGTTGGTGCAGAGCGACTTTGTTTAGATAATTGTGATTTCCAATCACCATCTATTTTTTTCAAAGTAGGATGTGCCCTGATAAACTCTGCATCTGCAACTATATCGTGAAGCCCTTTAACCTTTACAGAAGAAGTATTGAGATATATATTGTAATCAAAAACAACGTTTTTGCTTTTACTGCTACTGTTAACATTTTTGCCAGGAAAAGCATAAAGAATATTATTTAAAATTTTTACATCAGATGACATCTGAGTAAATATTTGTCCTAGTTTCAGTTCGGGAGTCTGATTATTTAGAAAAGCTGTATTATTAATAATATCAACACGAGTGCTATAAAATGAATGAATGCCCGAACCACCGTTATGAAATGTTAGATTATTTTTAACTAAAGTACGTCCTTTATATGGAACATAGTTTGATTTTTCCGGTTTATTTAAACTATCGATAATAATGCCATTACCGTCTGTGATAGTTCCGGTCTTAATCCAAGGAATATATTCTCTATTGTTATAAACCTTGTTGTTGGTTACAAACATCTTATATCCCTGGTAGTTATCAAAGTTCCAATTACGCAACATTGAAATTCCACTGCCAGCATAGACCCCATACCAGGCATTATCAAATACTACGTTATTATCTACTGTCACATAGTCAGATTCAATTGCTGAAATACCTCCTCCACCACAGCTATGTGCCTTGTTGTTAACAATACGTATATGATGAGGATGACCTTTTTTTCTTCCATCGATGCTAATGCAGCCTCCATTTGTTAGCGGGTTTAATTTGTTACTCTTTTGACTCATGGCATAATCAAGAGTTACATTGGCATTATTCCCTATTACTTCAAGCCCGTTCACTTCAATATATGAAGCTCCATTGTGAATCAAAACTCCATGCCATCCATTGTGCCGAAGTTTTGGTAAATGCCCAGGATATGCTTTAAACTTAATCCATCCATTTGCAGTTCCAGAACGAGTAATTGATACTACCTCTCCTTTGGGATTTGCATTTGTGTAGACTCCGTTCATAATAAGTACGGTGTCTCCGGGTTTGGTAAGATTTGCTGCCTTTTGAATAGTCCTAAAAGGTGATGAAGAAGAAAGTCCTTTATTTTTGTCGTTCCCAGTACCACTAACATAGTATGTTTTTCCAGTCGTTTTACTGCTGATTAACTGAGGACTGGGCACTACTGTTTCCTCTACATTAGATTCCTGACTAACATTTTTAACTACAGGTACTTTTATGTTGTCTCCCTGAAGCAAAAGACCTAAAACTACGGGGATTGCAATATATGTGCTTAAACTGAAACTCTCAATTACCACAATACTACGCTCCTTGCTCGGCACTATTTAATTAAAATATCAGGACATTCACTAATTTTGAATACTCTTTTGGATACAGAATAACGCAGAGCCTACTTTCCTAGCTTCCTCTATTTCCGTTTTGCCCATAGGCTTGCCAAGCCAAATCAACCAATCCATCAACGATCGCAGCTGCAACAACAGCATTACCTTTGCGATTGTCTATTGTAATGTGAGGAACTAGAGAGTCTTGTAGACGCCCTTTAGCGCGATCGACATTTACGAATCCCACTGGAGTCGCAATTATTAAAGCGGGTCTAATTTCCTCAGCTTCAATTAAATCCACTAGTGCTGTTAATGCTGTTTGCGCTTGACCTACTACAAAAATACCCTCTGGATAACGCTTTGCGAGGGTTTCTATTCCCCATGCAACCCGCGTTTTTTCTTTTTGGGGGCGTGTTAAAGCTTCCATGCTGCAATAGAGTGGATTGGCAAAAGTATTTTGAATATCGTAGGCAATACCTACTTGTACCATTAGTACATCTACTACAATTGCAGTACGCGCAGCTAATGCTGCTGCTCCAGCTTGCAAGGCACGCTCAGAAAAGCGAATCAAAGACTTATACTCAAAGTCAGCCGTGGCATAGATTACCCGACGTACAATCTCATACTCTGCGGGTGAAAAGATATGATCGCCAATTTCACTATCAATGATTGCTAAACTTTGAGCATCACTTACGTGCCATTCCATTTTTATTGAGCTTCTCAAATATTTAGCTTTCAGCTTACCAGTTTCAGAGAGTTAGGAGTCAGAATTGCTAAATTGGTGAGTTAGTGGAATCTGACTTCAGCACTCATAACCAGGTATCCTTCACTCATTACGAGAAGAAGGCTGACTGAAAATGGGAGATAGGTAAGCAACTAAGCCGCCGATGAGAAACCCAGAAATATTGCGAACTAGAGGTAACCAGTCGCTTGTACGTGTCACTACTGGCCCAATGCCAAAGGCAATAAATAAGATTCCCCATAAAGGAGAGAAAATTAAAGCCCATTGCCAAGCAAACACTTGTCCTTTTTCACGGGGTTGAGCTGCAAATCCACAAATTATCCCACCAATAACCGAAGTAATCAAAGTGAGAATCCACTGCTCTCGTGGCAATCCAGGGACAACATTGCAACCACCCTTAAGTAAACAGCCTTTAACAGATTCTAGGGCTTGCAGAATGGCTTGGTCTTCACCTTGTTCGCGTACAAAGTACAAATTACCAAACCTGGTTTGCAGTTCTATCCAGAAAGTCCGAGGTAAAAGTTGATAAACAGCATCGCCGACACTAAAGCTGAGGATGTTACCGCCGCGAGAATCAGCAACTAAGAGAATACTTTTGTCATCTAAACCCCAATAATTTATCACTGCTCGACCCGGAGTACGGTCATACTGAGTCAATACTCGTAATTTCCAACCTGTATCTGCTTCAAACTGCTCTAAATCTTTGACTAGCTTTTCTTCTTGCAATTCAGGGAGGGATTTAGCTAAGTCTACAACTGGCGTAAAGGTCTTTGGAAGTAAGTCAGGATTGTCATAAGCCAGTGCTGGGGAAGAATGCATCACCCAAATTGACCCAGCTAGGATAAATACTGCAATAGATACCAGGATTCGTCGCCAAAAACAAGACTGCATGAACGTTTTTATAGAAATATCAAAGGTAAAAGTGAACTAGTTGTTTTAAAAGAGTACTGGAAAAATCATACTTCTTTACACTTGTTTACTTTACTCTAATCTTAGGGATCAAAGCAAAGCGTTTTTGGTATTGGGGCCTGGGGATTGGGTATTGGGTACTGGGTAGTGAAAATTGGGTATTAGAAGATAGTGTTTTTAATCTTATTTCCTAGTCCCAAATCCCTAATTCCCAATTCAATCTTCATCATCGAAATCTGTTTCCCAGTTAGCAGTCTCGTTATAAGCGTCATTGATGCGATAGGCTTCTGCTTTAATGCGGTGATTTTCTTGTCTGAATACTTCTCGTTCTCGCAACGTGAGTGCTGGTTTTTCATTGTCGGCGAGGCGATCGCTAATTCGCCTTGTTGGTTTTTGGCGCGTGAAGTTTTTCCAAGCTGCTTTGACGCCAACTAAGACGCTACGTGTACCTACTTGCAGATTTTGAGCCTGTTTTCTTGCAGTATCAAGGCTTTGGTCAACTTGTTTGACGACTTGACTAGCACTTTTGACACCTTGACTGACATCATCGCTTAAGTCAGTAATTTCTAAACCAGTGACGCGGATAGCATCTAGAGTAGGCGGTAACTCTCGCGAGAGTGTGTCAAATAGCTTTTCTGCACTGCGAGCAGCCCGTGCTAACTCCTGCAAAGCCGGTATAGCCGCCACTAAAACCGCAGTCAAGCTTGTAGCGACTAAGAGTAAGGAAAGTCCCAACCAAAACAGGGGTTCAATCACGGTTACGTTATTTATAAGCGTTCTAATTGGTGGGGAAGAGAATCTGAGTCCTCAACAGATTGCCGCTTCAAGACTTGGCTTTCTTGCTGACTAGCATCTACACCTGCGGCGATCGCTTCCCGTAATCTATCTAAAGTTTCGTCTAAGTTTCGCAGTGCGCTAGCAGAAAGACGATCTGCCTGGATTTGCACGCTTGTTGATATATCTTCTGCCAATTCTGGGATAGCATTGGCAGATTTTCGCAAAATTTTACGCGTTTCGCGCCCTGTACGTGGAGCAACCAGCAATCCGGCTAAGGCACCGATTGTCGCTCCCAGCATCAAACCACCAACAAATATTCCAGAACGGTTATTAGACATCTTGTTGTTTCTCTCCTTAGACCCATTTTAGGTGGGTTTTCCCCCCTTGCAAGACTTGAACAATTTTATCTATATGCAGCAGAGCGCAAATCCAGCTACCATCATCAACTCACCAGGCAAGGGGCTTAAGCCGCTTGTTTTAGGTAGGCAAGCTTTCCTCACAGTGTAGTAGTTACTATCCTGACAAAATATCAGCCATACATGTTGCTTTTATTCTAAGAATTCAGAGCAAAGCAAGAAAGCTCTGCCGAGGCGTCAGAATTGGGCACTGATAATTCTGACTTCTAGTTAAAGAGTTCTTCAATTGTTGTTTTTTGTTAATTAACTTATTTTTTGAGTGCTGTTTTCGCTGGTGTTAACTCTAGCCTTGGAAAATAACGCTGCCAGATTTGCCGTCCTAGCAAAATCAGACTGATAATTTGTTGCACTTGTTGAATTTGTATCTGTAGTACTTGGTTTCTCTGCCGTAAGTTATAAATTTTCTGCTGACTTAAATAAATATTTTCAGGTGCTTTATAGAGTGTTGCATGGGTACAAATTTCGTAGGCGGTTAACCTATCTGCTACAGATGCTAGTTGCTGCTTGAGTTGCCATACCTGCCAAGCGACATAGAGTAGGAGCAACGAAATCAAGGTGTTAATGATGACAACTAGAATTACCATTGTTAATCTTAATCGATGTCAGCTTTAAGAAATTGTTTTCTAAATAATTCACTAACTCCTGAGCCAGAAGTCATAATGAATTTGAGTCCGACTGCATGGGGTTAAAAGCTTGCCTGTTTTAGGTTTTATTGAATCCAAAATCGAAAATTGATTGACTGGACTTTTATTTATTCATCTAAGTAATATTCTGCCGAACGATTGAGATTGATTTGTTTGCGATCGCCCTCTGAGCAACTTTGTCAAACAGGTATGGTATAGTGCTAATTCCGGCGAGCGTATCTGCTACTTTAGTATAAACAATTGCTTTTGATGATGGGGTTGAGATGGGCGATCGCTAGCTTTTCCTAAATATAGCTTTTTTTAAGAAATAAGAGCAATTAGCTAATGGTTAAAAATCACCAATTCACCAATTTTGTAACAAATACATATCCACAGCTCGCAAAACCACAGCTACAATTGCCTTAGATTCACGACTTAGTTTGCTTCTATCAACCCCTACGATTGCTCGCCCCATTATCCTATGTTTCTTTTCTTAATCAATTTGCCACTTTGACGGTAGATCGGCACAATGGTATAGTTGCTTGATGTATACGGTCAGAGAACTGCACTAGACTTTCTATCGAAGACACCCTAGCATCGCCTCGTATCCTGGTGCTTTTACCTTTAGCAGTTTTGCAGCCCGTTGCGTGAAGCTACATTCTATCTGCAAAAACCTTGTTTGTTGAATTTTAAATTTTGAATTCATCAATTCTGACTTGTTCAAGAATATTGATTATCTTTTTTTATGCATCCACTAGGAGATAAGGATGTCAAAAAAATCACACAAAAAAACTTTATTCCGAGGTATACTTATTGCATTAATGATTGGATTTGTTGGGTGTCAAAATCAAGCTATAAGAACTACATTTACTCAGACTAGTACCGAGGTAAATGAGAATCTTCCGCGAGTTGTAGCAACGACAAGCGTACTCTGTGACTTAACTAGACAAGTTGCAGGGAATACAGTTAACCTCACTTGTTTAATTTCCCCGACTACCAATCCCAAAATTTATAAACCAAAACCAGAAGATCGTAAAGCTATAGAGCAAGCTAATCTGATTTTCTATACTGGTTACAATTTTGAACCAAATTTAATCAAATTAATCAAAGCGACTAAAAATTCTGCACCAAAAATAGCTGTCGGGCTTGCAGTGTCTAAACCACAAAAATTTCAGGAAGGGGATAGGATATTAACCGATCCTCATGTTTGGCACAATACTAAGAATGCGATCGAGATGGTAAAAGTCATTAATAGTAACTTGAGAAAGTTAGCATCTAGTGATGCAGAAGTTTATACCAGCAATACCAAAAAAATCACAAATGAACTCACTCAACTAGATAGCTGGATTAAATCAACAATTGCGAGTATTCCTGCTAAACAACGCAAGTTAGTTACTACCTCTGATGCCCTAAGTTATTATGCTAAAGCATACGGTATCTCATTAGCAGGGGGAATGGAAGGTATTACTAGTACAGAAAAACTGACAGCTGCACGAGTGAATAATTTAGCTAAAAATATTAAACAGACTAAAGTACCAACCATTTTTTCAGAGGTAGCAATTAATCCTAATTTGATTCAATCTGTAGCCACACAAGCTGATGTGAAAATTTCTGACAGGGAACTGTATTCCGAGGGACTTGGAGAACCTGGAAGCGAAGCAGATACTTATCAGAAAATGATGATTGCTAATACACGCACCATTGTAGAAGGTTTAGGAGGAACGTATTTGATGTTTCAAGTGAAATGATTGTGGCAAAATCTTAAGTTGTTTAATGTTTCTAACAACAGCTTTATAGGCGTACAACTGTACGCCCTATCGATAATTTTATATGCATTAATTAGTAAGGTGTGTTACGCCAAAGGTTAACGCACCATCCAATCTCAGCATTAATGAATTAGCAATTGCTTTTATAGCTGTAGTCATATAGGTTAGGACATAATAACAAGCGTGAATGTCAGGAAGAGTAATGTTTCTACCTCCTGCCTCCAGCAAGAACTGCCCCTTGCCTCCTGCTATACAACTTCATAAGTTAACGAACCTCTTTAAGAGTATCAACTTGCTTAGTAAATAACTCGGTAAACAGACTCAACACAGTTCGTTCTTCTCGCACTTTTATATTGGCGCTGATAGCCATCCCTGACTGTAAAGTCACGTTTTTACTCTTAATAACTAAGGATTGTCGATCCAAATGGATTTTTGCTGGGAATCGATAAAATTGATGCGTTTGATCCGGGGGTAATGCGTCCGATCCTACTCCCATTACTTCTCCTTTAATATCACCAAACTCACTGTAAGGAAAGGAGTCAATTCTGACATCTACTTTCATACCTTTTCGCACAAAACCGATATCTTTGTTTGTAATGAAAACTTCACCGATATAGTTTTCGTTTGGGACAATTTGCAGCATTTTTGTAGTTGGATTCGCTACAAATCCAGGATTTTTGGCTTGTAAATCGAAAACTGTTCCAGCTACCGGTGCGCGGAGTTCTTGATATCTAACATTTAACTGTGATTGAGAGATTTTACTATTGACATCTGCTAAACGTTGTTCATTATCCAGTACAACTTTCATGAATTGGCTATCGATTTCGGCAATACGTTTTTTGTTATCAGCGATTTTATCCAAAACATCTTTATCAGTGACAGCTACTGTATTGCTTACCTCTTGTTGTCCTTTTTCAATATCCAACTGGAGACGTTTCACTTCTTCGCCTAATTGCGCTACTTCCGCAGTACGGTTTTGTACTTCTTGTTGTTGGTTGAGATACTGAAGCTGAGAGATGCCACCTTCTTCTGAGAGGATTTTTAGTTTATCTAAAATTCTCTGTTGAATAGCTAAACTTGATTTACTGTCTTCCAATTTAACTTGGGTTTGAGTAAGTTGTTTTTTGGTTTTTTCTACTTCTAACCGCGCTGCTGAAGAACGAGAATCTAATTCTTTTTTGGCAACTTGTAGACGTTGCTGTTCATCAATTCCCAGTGCATAATCTTGACCTGAATCTCTTAATTGAGTTCGCAATAAGTCATTTTCTGATACTAAAGCCGCGCGGCTTTTCAATAAAAAAGCAGTTTCTGGTGGCAATTTACTACGTAAAAACAATAATTCTGATGTAGTACCAGTACTTGCTCCCATTAGTCGCCGATAAATTTGGTTTTCTTTAGTTAATCCGATCCGAATTTTATTCAAAGAATTTAATTCAGCAACAGAGGCGATGGAATCAAAAGTCAGTAGCAAATCTCCTTGCTTGACTTCTTGCCCATCTTTGACATAAACTGCTTTGACTACTCCACTTACAGGAGCCTGAACTTCTTTAACTGTTCCTTCGGGTTTTAATTGTCCTGTTGCTGGTACTACTTGCTCAATTTTGGCAAAATAAGCCCAAGCAATTCCAAAACAAGCTAAGGCCATTAAAGTCACCATGATTGTACGCGACCAAACTGGAGATTGGCGCAAAATAACGGATTGCTCAAACTCTTGAGGATTTGAGTTAATTAAAGATTCTGGAGCAGTTTTCTGTTGTTTTGTAACTACTCGTGAATCTTGTTTTGCTCCGTTCTTATAATTACCGTTGGTGTGATTTCCATTAAGTTGAGTCATATTGATTTGGGATTAGGGATTAGGGATTGAAAATGAAATTTTTGTAGGGTGGACACCAGCATCGATTACTAGTGTCCACCCTATGGTTATTACTGAATTCTGTTAGTGCAGTGGGATGTAGCCGATTGGGAATTATGATTCCTGCTCATAAGTTCACTTCTTGTTGGTGATATAAGTAGTAATAATGACCTTTAGCAGCCATTAATTCTTGATGGCTACCTTGTTCTATAACTCTGCTGTTATCCATCACAACGATGATGTCTGCATTACTGACGGTGTTCAATCGGTGAGTAATAAAAAATACTGTATTTCCCTTGAACGACCTCGCTAAGTTGAGACATATTTGTCGCTCTGTAGGATAATCTAATGCGCTGGTTGCTTCATCTAAAACGAGTAATTTTGGTCGTTGTAAAACCGAACGGGCGATCGCAATTCTTTGCCGTTGTCCACCAGAAAGTGCAGAACCCCGTTCTCCTACCCGCGTGTTATAACCGTTGGGCAAGTTCATGATAAATTCGTGGGCGCAGGCTACCTGAGCCGCTTGGATAATTTCTTCGGTTGTTGCATCGGGATTTGTCAGAGCAATATTTTCTTGAACGCTTCCATCAAACAACAATGTTTCTTGGGGAACTACACCAATTTGTCGTCGCAGTGAATAAAGTTCTACTTTGGCAATATCATAACCATCAATTAAAATTCTGCCAGACTCGGTTTCATAAAGCCTCAGCAATAATTTCATCATCGTACTTTTGCCAGAACCACTTTGTCCGACAATCCCGATAAATTTTCCAGCAGGAAATTCGAGGTTGACGTTAGAAAGTTGGAGAGGCCCACTGGTACCAAATCGGAAGGAAACATTCTCGTATTTGACTGCTCCGGTAATCGTTGGTAAGGGTATATTGTAGCGGTCTGTTTCTGCTTCTTCTGGCGTATCGACAATATCGCTCAAACGTTCTATAGACAAGGCAGTTTCTTGGAAGCTTTGCCAAAGTTGAGCTAAGCGCAATACTGGACTGGTAACGTAACCGGAGATAATTCTAAAGGCGATTAATTCACCTAAGGTTAATTGTTGTTGGAGTACTAAATAAGCTCCTACCCATAAAACTAGTAAGCTGCTGAGTTTGTTGAGAAAGTTACTAGTAGAGTTGGCGAGGGTAGAAGTGACAACTGTTTTAAAACCAGCAGCGACAAAACGAGCATAACGCTCTTGCCAGGAAAAGCGCGATCGCAATTCGATATTTTGCGCTTTTACTGTTTGAATTCCTGACATCACCTCCACTAAATAAGATTGAGTTTCGGCATTACGTTCGGCTTTCGAGCGTAATTGTCTGCTAATCGTGGGAGATGCTATTAAAGTAAGAATCACAAACACGGGAATTGTGCTTAAACCTACCAAGGTGAGTTGCCAACTATAAATCAGCATCACACCGATATAAACCAAGGAAAATAGAGCATCCAACCCCACTGTTAAAGCAGTACCGGTGAGGAATTGACGGATGTTCTCTAATTCGTTAATCCGAGTAGAAAGTTCACCCACCGGTCGGCGTTCAAAGTAGCGCAACGGTAGACGTAGTAAGTGGTCGATAATTTGCGAACCTAGACCCATATCGATGCGATTTGTGGTATCGACAAATAAATAGGTTCGTAAGGTAGTTAATACTGCTTCAAATAGCCCGACAACTAATAGTAAAACACCCAAAATATGTAGAGTACCGATACTATTTTGGGTGATAACTTTGTCGATAATTAACTGCACGACTAAGGGATTCGCCAATGCTGCTAACTGTACGAAAAATGAAGCAATAAATACTTCAATCAGTACTCGGCGATAGCGTGACAAATAAGGAAGAAACCACCGCAAACCAAAACGTTCTTGGGGCGTTTCTTTAGTGGGTGTCAGCAGTAATACCCTAACTTGCGGCGGAAAGTTAGTAGGGTCGATATCTAATTGTTCGACAAATTGAGCGGGTTTGCAGCGAACAATTCCTTGGGATGGTACACCCACAACCATAGTATTAGCGTCGGCTGCATATAAAACGGCAAAATTATCAGCATAGCGAATTAACGCTGGTGTTGGAATGCGCGTTACTGACGCCACAGGCAGCTCTACAAGTTGTACCTTGAGTCCAATTAACTCTGCTAGGTAGGCAATAGCTGGAAACGAGATAGTACCCTGACGTTTGATTTGCTCGTTTAAAATGCGGCGAATCACTTCTCGACGAAACGGTATTTCTAAGTGTTTCGTGAGCATTTGAAAGCAGGCAAAGGCTGTATTTAATTCGCCTTTACCGCCAAAAAATGGGTATTTTATCCGTTTTGCCGAACTATTTGAGGTCTGAGTGGTTGTTTGTGGTACAACTATTTCATCCGATGCGTAGGGAATATCTATTTCGTCTTGACTATGCGATTCGGTGTCACTGACTGCAAGTTCTAGCTGATGAGTGTTTTGCAAGATTAAATTTGAGGGATTTAGACCCACCAAGCGTACAGGACTTTCACCGATAACTTGGAGTTTGTCGCGATCGTCGTGTTGTTCTAACCGTTCGCCAACAGAAAAATTCGTTACTGTACCCCCACCACTGACAAACCAAACGCGTTTGCTATCGAGTTGCTCGAATGAATTTTTTCCTGGAGGCAAATAATCAATTGTCGCTTCTGGTAAAGCTGTTTGTGTCAATTCTTTAAGATTTAATGTGGCGATCGCTTGCTTTTGCCAATAGGAACCGAGAATGTCGAAAACTTCGACTAAATTACTGCGGTTTTTCCGAGCTTGTGCAAAAGCTGGGTATGTATCTAAAAGCTGAAAATATACTGCTGCACTCAAGGTTAGACATATTACTTCGGTGGAAGCGATCGCTGTTTCACAAGGAATATCGCGCAATAAACCAATTTCACCAATGATTTCCCCTGGTTGCAGTAATTTCAAGGTGGTTGGGATTTGCGTTTGCGGTTCGTATCCCAACAATCGCACTTGTCCCTCATAAACGATCGATATCTGTTGCGGCAGATTTTCTTTACCGATCAGTTTTTGACCCAAGCGATAGCGCCAAGCTTGTAGTTGTTGGGATACGTTGGCGATCGCTTCGTCCGGTAAGCGATCGAACCCCTCTAGGGTGGCGATAAATTCCAGAAAAGTGTTCTTTATATAAGTCATGTCAAATAAGTCTGAAGGTAAAAGGGAGTCGTCAAGTTACGAGTTAGCGATGAAGAATTAATACAGTTCTTAACTCTTTTGGGGTTTGCCATTCCCTCATCAAGAAAACCTTTAAAACTAAGCTGGCTCACTTCTAACTCCTAACTTTCCGACTGGGGATTGAGTGTGTATAAATACGTCATACCACAGATAACAAGTTTACTAATTAGAAACCTATATTTAGCTCACACGGTTACTGCTGTTAGATTATTCAAAACAAAGAGAGTTTGTAATAATTCTTCAACTTTGAAGTCACAATAGCTGGAAAATCAAGATTGGTATGACTGCTCAATTTTCTGCAAAGTATAAAGTTGGAGTCTTGGAGTTTCATCAATTCAATGATTTAGCTGTTCTGTATGGGAAAATTCTCACGATAGTTTGAATAAATTAAGCACAGTTTGTTACTTGGTTAATGTTACATAATTTATACAAAGTTTTATTCAAAATTTTCTCTTGCAAGTATGCAAAATTGATACTCATCATCAAATCAATACATCTAAATGTGTTTACTAAACTTAGTCTGGTGTTTTTAAAGTTATGATGTCAACATGAAAATATCACAAATACTTTCCTAAGTAAATACCCTAATTAAGAATTAGTAATAAAAAAAACTTTAAATTTCTGAATTATTTTTTACAAATTCTTTCATCTAGGGAACGACAGTGTCATTGATGGAGAAAGACAGTCAGCTTTCCCGATCAAACAGTACCTATACACGATTGTCAAAGAATTCTCCATTAATTTTTTGTTACCAGTTCAGTTGAATATGAATCAACCGGAAAACTACGGTAGAGGAATCAATAATTAAATTTATGAAGGAAAAACAATGACTGGCTTCAGTAAAATTACTAAATTCATAGATATTCAGTTTTTTTAATTACTATACATAAATAGTCTTATGTTTCTTAAAGATGAGTTGGTGTAATTTTTCTCTGTAATTACCGAGATTTTATTCCCCAAAAAAGATAGTAATCTCCAAACTAAATTTGATTCTCCGTGAAAGTACACAATGAGTTTGTTAACAATTATCAGTTTTGTCTCTTCACTCAAAGTATGCCAAAAAAGTTGGTGGTAAACATTGATGCATCGTAATACCACATCATAGATCTGATAACTGTTCGCTATTTGCTGATTTAAGAAGAAAAGGCGAGAATCTTGGTCATTTGGGAATAATAAATTGTCAAGGTTAGAATTTAACAATATGGCAATTACCCAAATCAATATTCCAGGGTATCAAATTAGTGAAGAACTCTATAACGGTTCAAGAACCTTGGTTTATCGTGCAATTCGAGATAGCGATCGCAAATCCGTAGCGATTAAGCTGCTGAAGAATCCTTATCCTAGTTTTAGTGAACTCTTGTCGTTTCGCAATCAATACACCATTTCTAAAAATCTTAACACTCCAGAAATTATCCAAACCTACAGCCTAGAACCATATCAAAATGGTTATGCATTAGTCATGGAATTTGGAGGAATTTCTCTATCAAAATGGACTCTTAAACAAGGAATAGTACTATCCCTAAATAATTTTTTACCAGTAGCTATTTCTTTGTGCAATATATTGGATATACTTTATCATCATCGGATTATTCACAAAGACATCAAACCTGCAAATATTTTAATTAATCCAGAAACTAAACAAGTTAAATTAATTGACTTTAGTATTGCATCTTTACTACCACGAGAAACTCAAACCTTAATCAGTCCCAATGTATTAGAAGGAACACTTGCTTATATTTCCCCAGAGCAAACTGGACGCATGAATCGTGGGATTGACTACCGCACTGATTTTTACTCTTTAGGTGTAACTTTTTACGAATTACTAACTGGGCAATTACCATTTCAATCGAACGAGCCGCTGGAATTGGTACATTGTCATATTGCCAAACATCCAAAAGAAATTAAAAGCGAACAGATTCCGCAAGTTCTGTCAGATATTGTGATGAAATTGATGGCAAAAAATGCCGAAGACCGCTATCAAAGTGCTTTAGGGCTGAAGTTTGATTTAGAGAATTGTTTGGCTCAATTGGAAGAAACTGGTGAAATTAAAGATTTTAGGATAGCACAACGCGATGTGTACGATCGCTTTATTATTCCGGAAAAACTCTACGGTCGTGAGGATGAAATTGAAACTCTGCTAAAAGCCTTTGAGTACGTTACCAATAATCAGACACAATTAATGCTGATAGCTGGTTTTTCTGGTATTGGTAAAACAGCTGTAGTCAATGAAATTTATAAACCTATTGTCCGCCAAAGAGCTTACTTCATTAAAGGCAAATTCGATCAATTTAATCGTAACATCCCTTTTTCTGCCTTTGTACAAGCGTTTCGAGATTTGATGCGGCAATTGCTGACTGAAAGTGATGCTCAATTGTCAACTTGGAAAAATAAAATTTTACAAGCATTAGGCGAAAATGGGCAAGTGATTCTTGAGGTAATTCCAGAACTAGAACAAATTATTGGCGAACAACCACCTGCAACAGAACTAACACCAAGTGCAGCTCAGAATCGCTTTAATTTACTCTTCCAAAACTTCATTCAAGTATTCACCATAAAAGAACATCCATTAGTAATTTTCCTTGATGATTTGCAGTGGGCTGATTCGGCATCACTGAAATTAATTCAGTTGTTGATGCAGTCAGGGAGTGGATATTTACTGTTAATTGGAGCTTATCGCGATCGCGAAGTTTCTACTACGCATCCCTTGATGTTGACTTTAGCAGATATTTATAAGACTAATGCCAAGATTCACAACATTACTTTAGCTCCCCTTTCTAAAGCCAGCTTAAATCTCTTGGTGGGCGATACTCTTAATTGTTCGAGTAAAATTGCTCAACCATTAACAGAACTTATCTATCAAAAAACTCAGGGAAATCCATTTTTTGCAACCCAATTTCTCAAAGCATTGTATGAAGATAAACTGATTACTTTTAATTTTGACCAACGGTATTGGCAATGTGATATCGCCGCTGTGAAAGCGCTTGCCCTAACTGATGATGTGGTAGAGTTCGTAGCGCTACAGTTACAGAAATTGCCAGCAGCAACACAGAATGTGTTGAAATTAGCTGCGTGTATTGGTAACTCTTTTGATTTGCTCACATTAGCAATTGTTTCTCAACAATCAGCAGCCGATACAGCAGCATCTTTGTGGAAAGCCTTACAGGAAGGTTTAATTTTACCGACTAGTGAAGTTTATAAGTTTTATCAACAGGAATTATTTGTTAATAATTGTTTGTCATTTGTAGAGGCTGAAAAACAAACAGTCAATGACCAAGAACAAATGACAGTTACTTATAAATTTTTACATGACCGCGTGCAGCAAGCAGCCTATTCGCTGATTCCAGATGAGCAGAAACAGTTTACCCATCTGCAAATTGGTCAATTACTCTTAGAAAATACGCCACAGCTTCAGCAAGAGGAGCGAATTTTTGAGATTGTCAGTCAGTTGAATTGGGGAATAGCGCTAATCACCGAGCCAAATGAACGCCAACAATTAGCTCAATTAAATCTGAATGCTGGTCGAAAAGCGAAAGAAGCTACTGCTTATGGTACAGCAATTCATTACCTAAATTGCGGAATTCAACTTTTAGCAATTAATAGTTGGGAAGTTGCCTACAAATTGACTCTCAATTTATATGAAGAAGTCGCAGAAGCAGCCTTTCTCAACAATGAATTTCAGCAGATGGAATCTTTGATTGAGGTTGTACTTCAACTAACAACCACTTTTCTTGATAAAGTAAAAGTTTATGAAGTCAAACTCCAAGCTTATCAAGTTCAAGGTCAACCATTGCAGGCGATCGCAACTGGACGCGAACTTCTTGCTCAACTTGGGGTGACATTACCTGAATCAGTAACACCACGAGACATTCAGCAATATGTAATCAACACGCTGTCCACCTTGGCAGGCAGAAGTGTTGAGGGCTTAGTAGATTTGCCATTGATGGATGATACCAAAGCTTTGCTTGCATTGCGGATTATGGCTAGTATTGCTCCGGCTATCCACCAAACTTCCTCTTATCTATTACCAATTTTTGCTTGCCAAGAGGTGAATTTATCCCTGAAATACGGCAATGCGCCACTCTCTGCACCAGGGTATGCAGATTTTGGAATTGTACTTAATACTTGTAATCAACTAGAGCTAGGTTACGAATTTGGCAAACTAGCTTTAATGCTTGTGGACAGATTTCAAGCAAAATCTGTGCAAAGTATGACTATATTCAAGGTTGCTGCATTAAATCAATTTAATAAACAACACGTTCGCGACTCAATTAGATTATTACAGGAATCCCATACTATTGGATTAGAGACAGGTGATTTTTTTCACGTGCTTGCATCTATGATTTTCCAGTTATTTTATGTGTATTTAACTGGCACAGAAGTTTTGGAAATCTTGCTAGTAGATATTAAGAACTACGAGTTACATTTTGCTAAAAATCAGCGGTTATTGAATTGGTCTAGTATTCTCTGTCAAAGCATTCAAAATTTAACTAAATATAGCGAGCATCCAGAATTTATTATTGGTGAATATTGTCAATCAGAACAACTCTTATCGGCGCTAATCGAACAAAACGACCAATTAACACTCCATATACTTTTCCTCAGTAAGTTAACACTGAGTTATCTGTTTGAGAATTTTATTGCAGCAGTTGAAAATGCAAACCAAGGAGAGCAATATCTCAACGGT
Organism: Nostoc sp.; assembly: GCA_036918135.1. Lineage (GTDB taxonomy): Bacteria > Cyanobacteriota > Cyanobacteriia > Cyanobacteriales > Nostocaceae > Nostoc. Next base: position 240,048 of record JBALDB010000015.1, on the reverse strand, counting down.
GCTGCTGGAATGGTATCTGTACCAGTCTTCAACTACTACGATTCTTTGTCGCGGCTTGCTGTCTATCCCACAACTGAGTCTTCTGAACAAAAGCAATTACTTTTGAAGGTTAATGACAACCAGGAAAAATTGCTGCTTAGAGCTAAATTTGCCCCAATGAATTTCCAGCATAAATACGATTTGGTGGAGGCAGAACGCCATCGGGTTTTGGGAGAAAAAATGGCAGCAATAGAACTATACGATCGCGCTATTTCTCTTGCTAAAGAAAACGAATACATTCAAGAAGCAGCCTTAAGCAATGAGTTAGCAGCCAAGTTCTACTTAGATTGGGGCAAAGAAAAAATCGCCCAAGCTTATATGCAAGAAGCTTATTACTGTTATGCCCGTTGGGGTGCCGAAGCCAAAACTGACGACCTAGAAAAACGCTACCCCCAACTTCTTGCCCCAATCTTACAAGCGCAACATCATCGCGTTGAACAAAGCTCAAATCTTGATAAATCTTCATTCAAACATCAAACTATCCAAACAAATCTTTCTAGCAATAGCATTTCCGAAACACTAGATTTTACTACTATTTTTAAAGCTTTACAAGCTCTCTCCAGTGAAATTAAATTAGAGCAATTGTTCGCTACCTTATTGCAAGTAGTGATTGAAAATGCAGGAGCAAAAAAAGCTGCTTTACTTGTACTTCAACAGGATAACTTAATAGTTGAGGCCGTAGCCACTGTTAATGAAGGAGTTAAGCTCATATCTCTACCATTGTCAAGCAGTGACACCATTCCCATCGCATTGGTAAACTATATCAAACACAGTTTAAAAACTATTGTGCTAGATGATGCAACAGCCGCAAACGATTTTAGTTTCGACGAATATTTAATACAAAAACAACCTAAAAGTGTCTTGTGTAGACCAATTTTGCATCAAGACCAATTAATCGGATTATTGTATCTAGAAAATCAGTTGACAATTGGAGCATTTACAAGCGATCGCCAGCAAGTGTTAAATTTACTTTGTAACCAAGCAGCGATTTCCTTAACAAATGCTCATCTTTATGCCAGCGAACAGGAAAAATCTAGACTGATTGCTCAAAAAGAAGAACAATATCGCAGCATCTTTGAAGCTGTCAGTGATGGGATATCTATTTCTGATTTTGAGACTGGCACAATTGTCGCAGCAAACACAACATTATGGCAGATGCATGGCTGTACTTCCTACGAAGATTTTCTCAGTCTAACTCCAGCCGATTTCATTCACCCAGACTCGCTGCATTTATTTGCAGATCATCTGGAAGTTGTAAAATCAGATCGGCAATTCTTTTGTCAAGGTATTTGTGTACGTAGAGATGGAACTTTGTTTGACTTTGAGGTTAGAGCTACCAAGTGTATGTACAACGGTAAGCCTCATGCATTAGCAATTGTGCGAGATATAAGCGAACGCAAACAAGCAGAAGCTGCAATCCTTGAGAAATCCCACGAGTTGGAGGTGACGCTACAAGAACTCAAGCAAGCCCAATTACAAATCGTGCAAAATGAAAAAATGGCAACTTTAGGAAACTTGGTTGCAGGTGTGGCTCATGAAATTAATAATCCTGTGGGATTTCTCAAAGGCAGTCTCAGCAATGCCCAAGAGTATATCCAAGACTTACTTGCCCATATCCAATGCTACCAACAACATCATCCCACCGCAGCGCCAGTAGTCATTGAGCATGGAGAAGATATTGACTTAGAATTTCTGGCTGAGGACTTACCCAAGCTCGTAAGCTCAATGAAAGTCGCTTCTGAGCGGATTCAAGACATTAGCACCAGCCTCCGCACTTTTTCTAGAGCCGATACATCTGAAAAAGTTGCTTGTAATCTTCATGAAGGGATTGAGAGTACACTGTTGATTTTGAAGTATCGCCTAAAAGCTAACGAAAAACGTCCAGCAATTGAAATCATCACAGAGTACGGTAAATTACCACTTGTTAAGTGTTTTTTAGGACAGCTAAATCAAGTATTTATGAATATTTTGGCGAATGCAATTGATGCCTTAGATTCATATAGTGAAACGCTTTCTTTTGCTCAAATCACAAAAAATCATCAACAAATATTAATTTGTACCGAAGTATCCAGCGACCAAAGTAGAGTAATAATTCGCATCAAAGATAACGGCCCCGGAATACCAGAGGAGATTAAAGCAAGAATCTTTGACCATCTGTTTACAACTAAAGAAGTTGGCAAAGGAACAGGATTAGGATTAGCGATCGCTCGTCAAATTATCGAGGAAACTCACGGTGGGCGATTGATTTGTAATTCTATTCTTGGTGAAGGATCGGAATTTATCATTGAGCTTCCAGTCATCTCATAGCAATTCTCTATGAACAAATTTTAGGAGTGGCTATCAAACCACCCCTTTATTCCCCTCATATTAAAATTTAATTTCAGCACCCTTCGTAGGATGTATATTTTACTTTGAAATATTAATTAAATTTTCCACTTCAGAACTAGCCAAGGTTGGTGCTGTAAGAATACGCGAGTACAGACTTGACGGTTGCTGATGAGCAACAACTGGTAGAACTTGGCGAGCATGGGTAGCTAATTCGACTGCCTTGACATCATAAGTCTGCGTTACCAACTTGGGATAAAACCCGATACCAATGATTGGTAGCAGCAGAGAAGCAGTAATAAACAGTTCGCGAGGTTTGACATCAGATATTACAGCATCCAAGTGCAACTCATGATTTTGCTTACCGTAGAACACTTGACGCAGCATTGATAGTAAGTAAATCGGTGTCAAAATCACGCCAACTGCTGATAGCAGCACCACTACAACTTTGAAGCTAGAACTGTAAACATCACTAGTGGCGATACCTAGAAATACCATCAACTCACCTACAAAACCACTCATTCCTGGTAAGGCGAGAGAAGCCATTGAACCAACGGTAAACAGAGCAAAAGTTTTGGGCATTACCTTCGCGATTCCACCCATTTTGTCCATCATCAAGGTGTGGGTGCGATCGTAAGTCACACCAGATAAGAAGAACAAGCTAGCAGCAATCAAACCGTGGGAAACCATTTGTAGTACTGCACCGCTGATACCAATTTCTGTATAGGAGGCGATTCCAATCAGCACAAACCCCATGTGGGCAATTGAAGAATAAGCCAAGCGACGTTTGAGATTAGTTTGAGCAAAGGCACAGCAAGCACCATAAACAATGTTCACTACACCCAAAATCGCTAGCACTGGAGCAAAGTAAACATGGGCATCAGGCAGCATCTCAACGTTGAAGCGAATAAGAGCATAACCACCCATTTTTAACAACACACCAGCTAAAATCATCGAACCAGGTGCTGATGCTTCACCATGAGCATCAGGTAGCCAAGTGTGTAAAGGGAAAATCGGCAGTTTTACACCGAAGGCAATTAAGAAACCTGCGTAAACTAATAGTTCAAAAGCTTTGGGATATTCTTTCATTCCCAGAGTCGCCATATCGAAGCTGACGGTATCTCCTGAAAATGCCATTGCAAAACCCGCTACCAAGATAAATATTGAGGCAGCAGCAGTGTAAAGAATGAACTTGGTAGCTGCATAGCGGCGGTTTTGTCCTCCCCAAATGGAAATTAGCAGGTAAACCGGTACTAATTCGATTTCCCACATTAGGAAGAACAACAGCAAATCTTGAGCAACAAACACGCCAAGCTGGGCGCTGTACATCGCTAGCATCAAACCATAAAATAATCGCGGCTTGTTGGTAACTTTCCAAGCCGCGAAGATTGCGAGGGTATTTATTAAGCCTGTTAGAAGTACCAGTGGCATCGATAAACCATCAACCCCCACAGCCCAATGTAAACTCAACTGCGGTACCCAAGGATAGTTTTCTATCAGTTGGAGTGTTGAACTTTGAAAGTCGTATTTATACCAAAAGGTATAAATCATCAATGCAAAATCGGCAAAAGCAATTCCTAAAGCGTACCAACGAACAGTTTTTCCCTCTTTATCTGGGATTAATGGGATGGCTAAGGTAGCCACCAACGGCAAAATAATTATGGCTGTTAGCCAAGGAAATTCCATAGTATTCATCACTTCTGAAAATCAATTTAACTTTTCAATTTAAATTACATTATATTAAGGAATTTGTACTTTTGTAAACGCCATCGCCCTCAAAAAGATGAAATTTTCGTTTTAGATAGTAATAAATACTTATCTATAGCTACTCTAGACAATTCTAAATGTAAAGTTTTGCTACGTCAACAGAAAACGGCGGCTAATGCCACCGTCTTAAGTTAGGGTTTATTCTAATTTTGGGATGATGAGTGTTTACTCAGATTTCAAACAATTCGGTTGACAATTGTCCAGACTTCACCATCTGAGCGGACGTAAGGAACAGAGATTGTCTTGAACCCAGTAATGAAAGGTTTGTAATAAACTTGCCAATACATCGGACTAAGTCGATCGGCGCAAGCTTTGAGTAGCCTGATTTCTGTAGCTAGTTCTGCTGCAAGCTGATTAATGCGTTGAGCATGAACTTGAGCTACTTTTTTGGCTTCTTCTAGCTGCTGCTGTTGGGTAAGTTGTTTTGATTCAATTTCCCAACGGGCTAATTGAGCTTGTCTTTGCTGTATTTGCAATTCCAGTGCTGCAACTGCATCATCTATGCCCTTGAGTTCAGCAGATAATTGGGGATTTTCTCTAGCTTGGCTACGGTAAGCCTCAACGATTGCCAGAGGTGAATCATTCTCGTCGATAATATTATTAATAGTGAGTGCAGCGCGTTCTTGTTGGAGAATCTGAATTTGAGACTTAAGCGCAGCTATTTCAACTTGAATTCGATCCATAAATTGAGTCTTAGTAGGGAGTGGGTACTGGAAAAGATGGGGAGCGCAATAGCAGGGGCAGAGGAGAGAATAATAACTCCTCACTTAACACTCAACACGGGCTAAACGCCCCGCTTCCGCTAACAGCACTCCCAATACCCCATCTTCTAACTTTTTGTGCCTTGGATATCTAGAGAAAGCGATCGCACTTTGGCTGTAATTCCTTCTTGCTCCCAAGCGTTGGACATTGCTGCTTCTACAGCTTCTGAGTGTAACTCATCTGTCAAAGCCAATAGTGTCGGCCCTGCACCACTAATTACCATGCCATAAGCACCAGCAGTTACAGCAGCTAGATTCACAGCATCGTAACTAGGAATTAAAGTTTTACGATATGGCTGATGCAATTTATCTTGTAAAGCTGTTTTTAACCATTCTGGTTTCCCAGTTTCCAAGCCGCGCAATAATAAACCCAAGTGTGCAGTATTGAAAATCGCATCTGCACGGCTGACTTCGCTTGGCAAAACCTGCCGCGCTTCGGAAGTAGAAAGTTCAAAATCAGGAATAGCTACAACTGGAATGATATCTTGATGCCAAGGAACATCACAAATTTCCCAACCTGCACCACCAGAAGCAGCTAGACGACATCCACCCAACAAAGCTGGAACTACATTATCAGGATGTCCTTCCATAGCGATCGCTAACTCCATTACCTGCGACTGACTCAGCGGCGCGCCCTCAAGTTGATTCGCCGCCACCAACCCACCAACAATTGCAGTGGCGGAACTACCCAAACCCCTGGCTAATGGTACACCCAGTTCAATTTCTATTTTCACTGCTGGTGGTGTCTGCTCTAGATGTTGATAGAACTTGATAAACGCTTGGTAAAGGAGATTGCTTCGATCGGTTTGTACTCGTTGAGCTTCTTCACCTGTGACAGCGATCGTTAAGCCACCCTCTTCCACACGAGTGAATTTGAACTGATTGTATAGCTTTAAAGCTGCACCGATGCAATCAAAACCAGGCCCCAAATTAGAAGTTGTGGCGGGAACGGTAACAGTGACATCAGAAACAACAGACATCTGCAAATACTCCCTAATCAATCAACCAGCATCCCACGCAAAGGGTTAATTTGCTCATCTGGTTTTTAATTGAGTAGGGTAGCACAGTTAGCTGTACTACCCTACGAGTTGTTTGTACTTTAGTTGATTGCAAACCGCTATATATATAATTTTCTAGGATAAGCATTGCCCACCCTACTTTTACTAAAAGTTCTCAAAGTTAGCGATCGCATTCTTCATTTTATCCAACACTTCATCTACAGAAATAGCTCCCAATTCCCCAGAGGCACGGGTACGGATACTCAAGGTGTTGGTTTCCACTTCTTTAGCTCCCACAACTGCCATCACTGGTATTTTATCTTTCTCTGCGTTGCGAATCAGTTTACCTAAGCGATCGCCACTAGTATCCACCTCTGCACGGATACCTAATGCTCGCATCTTTGCTGCCACCCCTTGAGTAAAATCTAATTGTGCTTCACCTACTGGCAGTAATCTCGCTTGCACTGGTGCTAACCACAAGGGAAAATCACCTGCATACTCTTCAATTAAAATACCAATCAGCCTTTCCAGGGAACCAAAAGGCGCACGGTGAATCATTACTGGACGTTTGCGAGAACCATCTTCAGCAACGTACTCTAAATCAAAACGTTCTGGCAAAATGTAATCTACTTGTACGGTTCCTAATTGCCACTCCCGTTCTAAGGCATCACTAAAAATAAAATCAAGTTTAGGCCCGTAAAATGCTGCTTCTCCGATTCCCTCAAAATGTTGCATCCCTAAGGTTTCAACTGCACGGCGAATCGCACTTTCGGCTTTGTCCCAAACTTCATTGTCACCGATGTACTTATCACTGGTTGGATCGCGGAAACTAAGTCTAGCTTTAAAATTCTTCAGTTGTAGTTTATTAAATACCGACAAAATCAAATCTACCACGCTGAGGAATTCGCTATCTAGCTGTTCTGGCGTGACGAACAAGTGAGAATCATCTACAGTAAAACCCCGTACCCGCGTTAAACCGCCCAATTCCCCAGATTGTTCGTACCGATAAACAGTACCAAATTCTGCCAAGCGCATCGGTAGTTCTCGGTAGGAACGCAACTCACTCTTATATATTTGAATGTGGAAAGGGCAATTCATCGGCTTCATTACGAAGCCCTGTTCGTTTGCGGCTGCTTCTGCATTTTCCGCCATTAGGGGAAACATATCTTCTTTATATTTTTGCCAGTGTCCAGAGGTTTTAAATAAATCAACTCTGGCTATGTGAGGCGTTACCACAGGCAAATAACCTCGTTTTAATTGCTCCTGTTTGAGGAAGTCTTCTAAAATACTTCGCAACAGAGTACCTTTAGGAGTCCACAAAGGTAAACCCGGCCCTACTAAATCAGAAAATACAAATAATCCCAGTTCTTTACCAAGTTTTTTATGATCTCGCCGCAACGCTTCTTCTTTGCGTCGCTTATACTCAGCAAGTTGTTCTGGACTTTCCCAAGCGGTAGCGTAGATGCGTTGGAGTTGGGCTTTGGTTTCATCCCCACGCCAATAAGCACCAGCAACACTTTCTAATTCAATAGCTTTGGGGTTTAATTCACCAGTGTTTTCCAGATGAGGCCCCGCACATAAATCCCACCATTCATTCCCCAAATGGTAAATAGTGATAGGTTCCTCTTTGATGTCTGCTAGAATTTCTAGCTTGTAAGGTTCGTTAATTTGCTGAATCCGGCGTTCGGCTTCTTCCCGATTGACTTCTTCCTCAATAACTGGCAATTTACGATTGATAATCTTTACCATCTCTTTTTTGATGGCTTTAAGATCGTTTTCGCTAAATGGTTCTGGGTTATCGAAGTCATAATAAAATCCGTTTTCAATCCAAGGGCCAATTGTAACTTGCGCCTTGGGAAACAGCTTTTGTACTGCCATTGCCATCACATGGGAAGCAGTGTGACGAATCTTTTTTAACTTCTCTGATTCGCTGGTACGTGGCAAATAAATTTTTTCAGGTTTTTCTAACTCTTGTGAAGGATTTGATGATAATTTTAGCGACATTGGCTGCTGAACCATTGACGAAGTGATTACAAAAGACGATTGATGTGAATTTGTAGGCTTATTCAAATATAACGGCATTGGCATTAGGCATTGTTTATTTCTACCTCCTACCTCCCCTACTCCCCATCTATATCTCTATATCTACAGACACCTTTCTAAAGGAAGTGTACAAGCGCCTTAGCAAAACCATATAATTATAAATGTAACTTTTGTTACAAAAAAGTGCAAATTTTCAATCTATTGTGTGTTAGAGAAATAAGACAATTGTTAAGAATCGTAAATAACGTTAATATTAGTAAGAAAGTTGGAAATATTCCTCTAATTTATGCCAGACTCAGATTTATCAGGGACTCAGTTGCTGAAAACGGTTTTAGAACCGCTACTGGACGATTTTCAGTTTTGGTTTACGCGATCGCGCGACTTACTCGAAACCAAGCAACTCTCATTTATGAGTAACCAAGAGCAATCTGACTTGCTGTCGCGGGTTAAGCAAGCCCAAGAAGAACTAAATACTGCAAAAATGCTCTTTAACGCTACTGATGGACAAGTCGGAATTGATATGGCAACTTTGATGCCTTGGCATCAATTAGTTACAGAATGCTGGAATGTGGCAATGCGCTTTCGTCAAGCGCCGGAAATTTAAACAGCATCAGCCAAATTTTTACAGACTGCCTAGCTAATTGCAAAACAACGCATTCAGTTGTTAAATAAATAGTACAAAATTCTTAACATTCTCTTAAGACAGTTTTCATTAACAAAATTATGTATCCTATGTTACCGTAAGTGGAATGACGGTTGACACATTGCTCCATATCAATATAAGCGCATAAAAAGTGCTTTACAATGTTTGTCCTAACTGTGAGTCGAATGGCGAGTCACATGTCGGCTAACCAAACGTTACAAAATAAACTTTTAAAAATTGCTGCCCTGGAGGAAAATCTAATGTTACACCTGCTTTACATCTTTGCTTTTACAGTCCTTGCATTTATAGCTGTTGGTAACTTAATTCGTAACCTGATTATGTTTAGTTTCGATCGGGAGCGAACTTACCCAACGAATTCCTCAGCAATGGGTAATCAAGGTAGCTTTGGTTATTACGCATCAAGAAAACAGTTTATACCCCATCCAGAATTATTAGATAACGCGGGCAACTTAATTAAAGAGCCATTATTGGTAATGCGTTCGATTAATGTTGAAGATGCTCGTCAGCATTTGGATGCACTCTATGAAGCATCTCCAGGGCATAAGAGTGAAAATTCCGAAGAAGCATAAAAATAAAGTTAGGAATTAAAAGTTAAAGATTAGGACAAACCTTGGTGGAGTGCGATAGCGCAAAGTACCCACCAAGGTTTTTTTATTGGCGATCGCTTCCCCATACTTCTGATAGCATTATTTATCGGATTGAGGAAGACAAAAAACAGATGAGCATTGCAAGGTTTTGGCACTCATTAAGATTCAGCCTTGAATTGTAATTGTAAGTTTTTACAACAAAGTGTATTGACAACGTAAATACATCTTCCTTAGACTATCAAGCATGGATGTGTATTTCGTGCTGAGTGGTGTAACCTTTGTTTGGAACGAAGACAAAGCCCGCATTAATCCCAGCAACCATGATGGTATAACGTTACAGCAAGCCACAGAAGCTTTCTTCGATCCGTTTCTAGTTATGGTTGATGCTAGCCGTAACGATGAGGAACGGGATGCTGTGATTGGCTTGGATAGACGATGGAATCTTCTGTACGTTGTCTACATTGAACGTGAAAACGACATGATTCGGATCGTCTCGGCTCGGAAAGCGACGCGCAAGGAACGTGAATACTATGAAAGCTGAAGTCTTAAAAAAGCGACTTGATAAAAATCGTCCAATGACGACAATCACAATTCGCATTCCCGAAGATGTGGTTGAGGATTTGAAGCGAGTAGCGCCATTATTAGGGTTTTCCGGTTATCAGCCATTAATTCGTGCTTACATTGGACAAGGACTGAGAGCCGATCTTGAGCGACTTGAGGGTGATACTGTTTCTACATTGATTGCCAGCCTAAAACGGCGTGGTGTGAGTGATGACATCATTCGTGAAGCACTCAGCGAAGCTACTAAGCGGTAGTTCAATGCTCTGGTTACACTCAGCATTTCAACAAGGTAAGATTCACCTGTAAACTAAACGGCATAATACTGTCTTGGGTTGTTCTAAATTTAGTTGAATTTTGTTAAGAAGTTGAAAAAGGAAGTGGTGACTATGGAGTAGAAATTCACCACTCCCTACTCCCTTGCTATGCTTCGATAACCACCCGCAGGTTACCGCGTTTTTTGGCAACGCGACAAGCAGTCGTACTACCAGAACGCTCGAATTCTAAATCGAGGACTGTAGTACCAACTTGTAAATTATGCAAGGACAGGCGATTAATCGATTCTGGTAAAGCTGGGTCAATTATTCGCAAACAGTTATTTTGGGCATCAGGCACCAAGTTGACCATCATTTGCAGTAATTGGAAGATGCTCCCAGTAGCCCAAGCTTGGGGAGTGCAGGCGACTGGATACTGCACGGGGGCATTATCACCGTTACGTTCGTATCCACAGAAAAGTTCTGGAGGACGTTGGTAGGACTGCTGACTAGTCATGTCGAATAAACCTTGGAAAATTTCCAGGGCTTGGTCAATAAGACCAAGCGATCGCAATCCCATTGCAATCAAAGCGTTATCATGAGGCCAAACTGAACCTATGTGATAGCCCATTGGATTATAAGCGGGTGACAAGCTACTCAGGGTACGAATGCCCCAACCGTTAAACATATCTGGTGCCCGTAACCGTTCTGCTACACTGTAGGCTTTTTCGTGTGTAAAAATGCCCAAATGCAGACAATGACCGGGATTTGAGGTAATACTATCTACTCGCTTACCATCTCCATCCAAAGCCAAAGCGCAGAAATCCTGGTCTTCCATCCAAAAATCTTGATTAAAACGCGCCTTGAGATTTCTCGCCTCTTCTTGCCAACGGTCTGCCAAATCAAGCCGCTTCTTCATTCTAGCTATTTCTGCTAAGCGCATTTTTGCAGCATAGACGTAAGCTTGGACTTCACACAAGGCAATTGGGCCGTTGGCTAATTCTCCCTTGTAGTCAACAATACAATCACCAGAATCTTTCCAACCTTGATTAACAAGACCGCGTTTAGATCTACGGTAGTAGCTGAGGTAGCTGGTTTGTTTGGTATTGCGATCGATCCACTCCATTGCTGCTAGAGCATTGGGCCAAAGTTGCTCTAGAAGTTCTTGGTCGTGAGTCCAAGCATAATATTCAGCATACAGCATCAACCATAAAGGAGTAGCGTCAACTGTACCGTAGTAGGGTGTATGGGGAATTTCTTGACAGCGAGCCATTTCCCCTAAACGTAACTCGTGTAAAATCTTACCCGGTTCTTCTTCGCGCCATTCATCGTCAATTTGACCTTGGTATGTCGCAAGTAGTATCAGGGTTTCTTTAGCAATTTGCGAGTTTAACATCAAAGTTTGGGAAGCTGTAATCAGCGAATCTCGCCCAAACAATGTAGAAAACCACGGCACTCCGGCGGAAACAGTTTTATGCTTACCAAAGGACTGACGCAACAAATACATATCTTGCTCAGCTCGCTCAATCACTCGATTGAAGATACTCTTATCTGAGCTAATCCGTGTAATTTGTTGTACCCAACGTTGTTCTTCCATCCACTCAGCATCTTTCGCCTGTCCTAAGGTAGCGGGAGCGCTGACAGTTGAAGTAGACTTGCTGTTGGTCAACATGTTCACTCGGTAGCCGAGCTTTTGGGTTTCGTGAGAAGCCAAGTCTAGTTGCCAGACCGCAGTATAACCCTTGAAATAGTCTGGTTGCCGATGTTGGAATAGAAGGCGCGATTCCATTACCGAGCCATCTACACCTTGATAAGCGAGTGTTAAAGATTCTTCCCTAAAGGCGTCTGGTTTGGCTACAGGCGAAACCCCATTCCCAAGAGAAAATGTTCCTTCTTCGGCTGTTGGTTCCACTAGGCGTAATAGCCTACCCCGTTTTTCTCTGTCATAACCTCGAACTTCAAATAAATCAACAAAATCGGCATCAAAGCTGATGCTGAGTTCAAAACTGACGGTGGTTGTGCTGTAGTTAGAAACCTCTATTTCTTCAAATAGCGCGCCATTGAGTACCATTTCCCGACGAATTCCTACAGTTTCGGCTCTCAAGCGTTCGTCGATTTTCGGATTGGTACACAAAACTGAAACTGAAAAGCCTTTTTGGGCAGTACTACTTAAAAGTACAGGCGATCGCCCTTCAATTTGCAACTCCAAGCGATTGAGAAATCGCGTATCACAGCAATACAGTCCCATGCTGGGGTTCCCATCATTGAGGAAACAGCCAGAAATGTTGCCTATGGTATCTGTGACGAAAAATAAATCATCATCTTTAACCGTGAGTGTTGGCTGTGGTCTTTCACTCACAACACAAGGCCACTCCGGAATAGGTAATTGTTCAGCAGCAATAAAAGTTTTTCCATCCACTAAAATTTTTTCTGTGGTCATGAGCGCATCTGATGTCATTAGCCAAAGTTCCGTCTATAGGTCTATCTGTTTGCGATCGTATTATTTCTAGCTGTTATCGATTAGGTGCAATATATCCTAAAAGAGAAAAGTTACTTTTCCTGGAGAATCTTAAGTTTAGCCATACTTCACTAAAGTATTCCAGCATAGCTACCTCTGATTTTAAAAGTCCGTTCTGAGGCATTATTAACAGTTGTCAATTGTCAGTTTTGTTGCTTTGGTAGCGATCGCTCCACCTATTCAACTGTATACTTTGATTAACAGTATGATTGTACCAATCACCTACGCGAGGAACTTTGGGGCATCGCACCCTAGCAACTCTTCTCAAGGCTTTAACTGCCATCAAGCGATGGTAAAGCTGGTCGAGAATATATATTGAGCTTAGTGGTCTATTATTGAAAACATCACGATTAGGGATTGGGGATTAAGAATCAGAAGTATGTTCTAGAAAGCCAGTCCCCAGTAATAGAGCGCTCTGCGGCTAGTTACATTTTGTAAATAAAGCTGCACCCACTTTTGCTAATTGGTAACAAAGTGTTGCGTTTACTCAAGCAAAAAGTGCTTATTTAACGTTGTTTACATATTGAAACTATCTATTTAACTTGAGAGTCCGTTGGAATTTGTACAATGCAGCTGTGACGTGGATCTTGTTGAGATTGAGCGTTTAACGATAATTCATGAGCATTTCGACTTCTGTGCTGAGTGATCTGCTAAAGTCCCTACCCTACTTGCGGCCCCAGCTATATTTTAAGGCTTCACTAACAGCGCTCTCCCACGCGATGGAAGATCAAGTTTTGGCTGCGACTTTAGCTCAACCCCTTGTAATTGCCAGTTTTCAGCGAGAGCGATTCTATCGCCAAGAAGCTCATCGCTACCAGCGACTTGCCTTGCGAAGTAATCAAATATACGTGTTGTCGGCTCCGGAAACTGATTTCGCTAACAGTTCCGGACACTACGAAAAGGTAGCTTTTGAACCAGAAGATGGCTTAAGTCAAGAGTGGCATTTGGTTGTAATTGCTGACAGTTATGCGACTTGTTTAGTTTGCCGGGAAAACCTTGGTTCTATTGCCAAAAACAAGCAACAACCAGAGCAAAGCCCCAGTCTAGATATGGATACAGCGCGAAGATTTGAGGGAATTTGGACATCAGAAAGGGGAGTTAGCCTCAAAGCCGCCGAATTGCTGTTAAAGAGGATTTTGGTTTACAGACCAGAACTGACAAGCAAAATTGAGCAAGCACGTCAGAGGTTTGGCATTGGGCAAACGAGAACCTACTTTGGAACCGATACAATCAACGAATATGCTTGTGACATTGACACAGATCCGTTTGTACAGCGCTTAGTGACTTACTTGCAAGCTAGTCAGTATAAATTACATAAAGCCTACCGTTCAATTACTGCCCAAGCACGCAAAGAAAGATTAGTCAATACCATTAGTACTGCCATTCGGCGATCGCTCGATCCTCACGAAGTTCTCCAAGTAGCAGCACAAGAATTAGGACAACACCTAAATGCATGTAGGTGTCTAATTTACCGCGCCCAAGCCACAGATAGCCAAGCGACCATTGAACATGAATCTTTAACTGCTGGTGTTTTATCTATTCGTGGACAAACCTGGGAGTTAGAAAAAAATTCTCTATTTCGGGAGCTCGTGCAACAAGGCGAAGGCATTTGTGTTAGCGATACACAAACTGACCCTCGCGTTACTAATTCTGCTGGACTTTCGTTGATTGCTAAAAAATTTGCCATTCGTTCTTGGTTGATGGAACCAGTATTTTATCAAGGGCGATTACTGGGCATTGTCGAGTTACACTACTGTCGAATGCCACCGCACGAGTGCCAACCTGGAGAATTGGATTTAGTCAAAGCGATCGCCACCCAAGTGGGAGCAGCTCTCATCCAAGCCGAAGCTTATGCCAACCTAGAAGAACTCAATCAGCAACTAGAAGCCTTAGACCGCACCCGCAGCAACCTAATAGCCATCACTGGACACGAACTCCGTACCCCCCTGTCCACCATTCAAGTGTGCTTAGAAAGTCTGGCTAGCGAGCCAGATATGCCCTTGGAATTGCAACAGGTGATGCTCAACACTGCTCTTGCTGACTCAGAACGGATGCGGAAACTGGTGCAAGATTTCCTCACACTTTCCAATTTGGAAAGCGGTCGTGTGGAATGGCATCCAGAATCCCTGACTTTACAAGAGTGTGTAGATTTAGCACTCAGCCGCATTCGTACCCGTTCCTCAACAGAAAAGCCACCGCAAATCGAGACTGAAATTCCCCAAGACCTACCTTTAGTTAGAGCTGATGGTGATTGGCTGGTAGAAGTACTAGCAAAACTCATAGACAACGCTTGTAAATTTACGCCATCTCAAGGAGAAATCATTATTAAAGCGATTTGCAACAGCCATCAAATGGTCGAGGTCACGGTGGCTGACACAGGACGCGGCATAGAACCAAATCGCTTAGAAGTCGTCTTTGACCGCTTCTATCAAGAAGAAGGAGCGCTGCGACGCACCACTAGCGGTACTGGACTTGGACTAGCAATTTGTCGTCAAATTGTCAATGGCTGGGGTGGGCAAATTTGGGCTAAGTCAGCCGGCAAAGACCAGGGTAGCCAGTTTCACTTCACCATCCCAATTGTTCAGAGTACCCAGGAGGAAAAGCGGACGAAAGTCAAGACTAAATAGGGATAGGGAGATGATTGTTGAATGTTCACTATTGACTGGTTAATAAATGACAAATGATAAATGACTAAAAACTGTTACAGTCTATAACGCGATCGCAATATGATCCTAGTTACGGTGTTAGGATGCCCTAAAAACGTTGAGAGAACACTTATGGCAGAAACACTCTCTGGACAAACCCCCCGATATGGTGGCAACACTGGTGGCTTGCTTTCTAAAGCAGAAGTCGAAGAAAAGTACGCTATCACTTGGACTAGCCCGAAAGAGCAAGTATTTGAATTGCCTACAGGTGGTGCCGCCACTATGCTTAAAGGCGAAAACCTCTTGTACTTCGCCCGTAAAGAACAATGCATCGCTTTCGGCGGTCAACTCCGGAAATTCAAGATTGCAGACTACAAAGTTTACCGGATTTATCCCAACGGAGAAACTATTTATATTCACCCAGCTGATGGTGTCTTCCCTGAAAAGGTAAATGAAGGTCGTGAGAAAGTGCGTTTCGTGCCACGCAGTATCGGGCAAAACCCCAGTCCAGCACAACTCAAGTTCAGTGGTAAAACTACCTACGATGCATAGGGACTAATTACTGGGTATTGGGGACTAGAGATTATGAAGAAGCAGGAAGCAGAGAGCAGGAAGCAGAGGGGAGGAGCTTCTCCCTTGTACCCTGCCCCCTTCCCCTCTGCCTCTTTTCCTTACCCAGTCCCCAATCCCTAGCCCCCAATCTTCAACCCCTAGCTATTTATGGTATTCCCCGATTTTTCTGAATTTTCTGTGCTAGCTGCACAAGGTAACTTCGTTCCGGTATATCAGGAATGGGTAGCAGACTTAGATACGCCAGTATCTGCTTGGTATAAAGTCTGTGCAGGTCAACCCTATAGTTTTTTGTTGGAATCCATAGAAGGTGGAGAAAAACTCGGACGCTATAGTTTAGTGGGTTGCGATCCCGTGTGGGTTTTGGAAGCAAGGGGCGATCGCACGACTCAAATCAACCGCGATGGCTCGCAAGTAGTTTTTGCAGGCGATCCTTTTATAGCTTTAGCCGAATGTCTAGCACCTTATCACCCAGTAAAATTACCACAGTTGCCGCCAGGAATTGGGGGTTTATTTGGCTTTTGGGGCTATGAATTAATTCGCTGGATTGAGCCGCGTGTACCAATTCATCCACCAGATGAGCGTAATATCCCTGATGGATTGTGGATGCAGGTAGACCACCTGTTGATTTTTGACCAGGTGAAGCGAAAAATTTGGGCGGTCGCCTATGCTGATTTACGCGATCCGAAAGTTGATATCAAAGCAGCATATCAACAAGCAGGCGATCGCGTTACCCAAATGCTCGAAAAGCTATCTCTTCCGCTATTACCCGAAAAAACTAGGCTGGAATGGAAGCCGCCAGGAAGCAGAGGAGCAGGGGAGCAGGGGAGCAAGGGAGCAGAGGAGTATCAGAGTAACTTTACTCGTCCCGATTTTTGTGCCAGCGTCCAAAAAGCAAAAGAATATATCAAAGCTGGTGATATATTCCAAGTAGTTATTTCCCAGCGATTATCAACAACATACACAGCTGACCCCTTTGCTCTTTACCGTTCTCTACGTCAGATAAATCCTTCGCCTTACATGGCTTATTTTCACTTCCAAGATTGGCAAATCATCGGTTCGAGTCCAGAAGTGATGGTGAAAGCCGAAACCGATCCAAATGGTGGCGCGATCGCAACTTTACGTCCAATCGCAGGGACGCGTCCACGGGGTAAAACTACCCAAGAAGATACAGCTCTTGCTGAGGATTTACTCCAAGATCCTAAGGAAATTGCCGAACATGTGATGCTTGTTGATTTAGGACGAAACGATTTAGGGCGTGTTTGCCAAAGTGGTAGCGTCAAAGTTGATGAATTAATGGTAGTTGAACGCTACTCCCACGTCATGCACATTGTCAGCAATGTTGTGGGTAAATTAGCACTTGATAAAACAGCATGGGATTTGCTCAAAGCCTGTTTTCCAGCAGGTACAGTCAGCGGCGCACCCAAGATTAGGGCAATGGAAATTATCCATGAGTTAGAGCCTAGTCGTCGGGGTGTTTATTCCGGTGTTTACGGATACTATGATTTTGAAGGACAATTAAATAGTGCTATAGCAATTCGCACAATGGTAGTGCATAATAACACGGTCAGCGTACAAGCTGGTGCAGGTTTGGTGGCTGATTCTGAACCTGAAAAAGAATATGAAGAGACGCTCAATAAAGCTAGAGGTTTATTAGAAGCAATTCGTTGTCTACGTTAAGTTTGCCCATTTGTCCTCTCCTGCAAAGTTGAGGCAGTTTGTTGGCTCTTTTCCCCCGCTTAAAAGAACTGCCGTTGAGCCACTGCTCGACTAGGGTTTCCCGGCTCCTTCAGTGGTGTCATATCGCCCTTAGGCGGAGTTCTGACTTTGCGCTTTGTCATTTCTTATTGACTATTTCTCCCTATACTCCCATTCAGCACTTCTGACTGGCACAGTGGTTTTTATTAGTTGATTGTAAAATTGGACTCCATATCAGTATGGCAATAGTTCGGTTGACTGTATGAGAATCTAGACCAGATTTTGAAAGTTGATATATTAATATTCTTCTATTTTAAATTACATAAGTTTTGCTTTGAGCAGTAGGGTATTTGGCAACAAATTCTGTTACTTCTAAACTTACATAGCCACAATCATTTATTGCTTCTTATTTTGTTATTTCCTCAATTTTGTAAATAAAGATAAATTAAAATAGAGATTTTTTATCACAGCTTGGCACAGTAATAAAAGTAGTAAAAACCATCCTAAATAGGTAGGTTATTTCAATAGTGCTATGTAGTGATAAAAGTTGGATTAGGATCGCTCTTATAGGTAAATACTCACAAAGACACGCAAGCAGTTCTTAAATTGTGGCTAATTTACTTAAGCAAAGTTTATTTTTTATATAAATAAAAATTATTAACTCATAGCGGAGAAAGTATTGCTTATTTGTAACAATATTGTTATATTTCTTTACATAATTAAATAAAATTTAAAACATGTATCAAACCGTTGCTTAACAATGGTTTGTAGATGGATATGTATTGCTGAGTATCCAAGTTTATAGTAGAAAATCCCTGTAGTCTTGGTGAAGCGATCGCAACTATGCTCATGTCCTTAGTTGGGTGCCTTTGTTAACAGCTAAATGTAACAAAGGATATTTCCAACGATTATTAATTAGATACTTTAATTTTCAGGTGAGAAATGGAGATTTTGAAAGCGGGCTGTATAGATTCTGATGAACTTCTCAAACGCTATTGTGCAGGAGAGAGAAATTTTAGCCAGGTAAGTCTACACTTAGCTAACCTCAGCGAGGCCTATCTAGCTGGAATTAATCTAGATGGGGCTAACTTGGCAAATGCGACTTTATCTCATGCCAACCTCTGCAAAGCTAATTTAACTCAAGCAAATTTAACTGCGGCATCCCTATGGAGAACCAACTTTAGTGGAGCGCACCTAATCTGGGTAAACCTCAAGGCTGCTAACATGATTCGCGCAACTCTCAGCAGGGTAGATCTGCACAGGGGAAACCTTGTGAAAGCAGATTTGCGCTTAGCAGATCTGTGTGATGCAGACCTCAGCAGTGCAAACTTGGCTGGGGCAGACTTGCGCTATGCCAACCTTAGTGGTGCAAACTTGGCTAGGGCAAATCTGAGTGGTGCAAACCTGATTGGGGCAAACTTGAGCAACACAGACCTGAGTCATACCAATCTCACCAAAGCTGTTTTATTTAAAACCGATTTCAGTGACGTTGATTTTACAAAAGTAGATCTGACTGGAGTAGAGCTGGATCGCTGCTTCCTCAATAAAGTCACCTTAGCTGAATCAAACTTGATTAAGGTAGGTTAACCGTAGCTGCGAAGAAATAAATTATTTCATTTGAAGTTACTGACTAATAATTGATGACTGTTGAGTGGGAACACAGGGATATTTTTTTGTATGTCAGTCCTGAACTACAGCTAATAAAAACGTCTTTCGCTCCTAATACCCAACCTTAACAAGTAATTGTTTATTTTTACCAAATTAGTTACTAATGAGTGTCTCGAATTCCTTGTTGCAAGATTTGTGCCAAGTTCTACCAGATCTACAACCTCAAATTTATTTCAAGTCTTCATTAACGGCTGTTTGTCATGCAATAGAAGACCTGGTACTGGCTGCGAGGGATCGACCTCTTGTAATTGCAAATTTTCAACAGGAGCGTTTTTATCGCCAGGAGATTCCTCGCTATGAAAAAATTGCTCAGCATACAGACCAGGTTTATGTGTTAGCTGCACCAGAGAGTGACTTTGGGATAGTTTCAGCCCCTTATGCAACCATCCCTTTTGCCCCTAGTGACGAATTAGCTCAGGAATGGCATTTAATCGTAATTGGTCAATTATATTCAGCGTGCCTGATTTGTCGCGAACATGCTTCACCTGTAGATTCAGCATCCCTAGACCAAACAACAGAATTTCAGGGAATTTGGACATTCGATCCCCAGGTTTGTATTCAGGCTGCCCGCCTTTTATTGAAGCGGATTCTAACTTATCGACCAGAATTAGCCCCGAAAATCGAGCAAGCACACAGGCGTTATCGACTATTGCGGGAATCGGCAGTGCAAGGATCAACAAATAAAATGCAAGGAATAGACTTGAGACTATTCCCCAATCGCTTAGTCACATATTTACAAGCTAGTCAATACAGGTTACTGAAAGCTTATCGTACCATAGCTAGTAAAGAGCGCAAAGAACGTTCGATTAATGCGATCGCCACTGCTATTCGCTGCTCTTTTAATTTAGAAGAAATTTTAACTGTTAGTGTTAGAGAATTAGGTCAAGTTTTTAGTGATTGTCGGTGTCTGGTTTATCTTTATCAACCAGGGAGTCAAAAACAGCGAATTGCTTATGAGTCACTACCTGCAAAATTGCCATCTTTGAAGGGAGAAGTTTGGTCATTGGCAAGTCATATACTGTTTCAAACTGCTTTAGTGTCAAGTCAAACTCACAGCGAAAATCAGTCAGAAACTATAGCGATTGCTGATATCAACCAGGATTTTGGCTTACAGTCGCATCCAGACTTAAAAGTCCAACTGCTGCGCTGGCAGATCCGTGCTTGCATACTGGTGCCGATTCGCTATCAGGGGACTTGGCTGGGAATGATAGAACTGCATCAGCCAGAGGCTCATCTGTGGACAGAGGATGAGATAGCTTTATTAGAGGCGATCGCTACACAAGTTGGAGTTGCTTTGATGCACGCACAGGCTTATACCAACTTAGAAACTCTTAATCGTCAACTG
Organism: Nostoc sp.; assembly: GCA_036918135.1. GTDB lineage: Bacteria > Cyanobacteriota > Cyanobacteriia > Cyanobacteriales > Nostocaceae > Nostoc. The sequence goes on along the minus strand of JBALDB010000015.1, from coordinate 219,608 downwards.
GTAGACTTGGAGCGCACCCAAAGTAACTTGATTGCGATCGTTGGACATGAGCTGCGTACTCCTTTATCTACGATCCGCGTTTGCTTAGAGAGTTTAGTTACAGAACCACAAATGCCGCTAGAGTTGCAACAGACGATGTTGCAAGCTGCCTTAGACGATGCCGACCGTTTACGTAAACTAATTCAAGATTTTATTACCCTATCTCGCTTAGAGGGTGGGTTAGTGCGCTGGCAACTAGAGCCAATATCTCTTCAAGAATACCTCGATTTAGCACTTAGCGGACTTAAATCTTGCCAAAAATTACCCAAAATTGTCGTAGAATTGCCCCATTACTTACCGCCCATCCAGGTAGATGGAGAAGGACTGATTGAAGTTTTAACAAAGTTACTTGATAATGCCTGTAAGTTTACCGACAAGAGCGGACAAGTCACGATTCATGCTGACCTTTTGTATCCAGAAGAAGTTGACCGAGCCTTAGAAAATTCCCCAAATACATCTGTGTTAAAAGTTACTATTGCAGATACAGGTCGCGGCATTGAACCGAGTCGTCTAGAAGCTATTTTTGAGCGTTTTTATCAGGAAGAAGGATTCTTGCAACGGACTGTAGGTGGAGCTGGACTTGGTTTGGCAATTTGTCGTCGGATTATCAATAATTTGGGAGGCAAAATTTGGGCTGAGTCTCTGGGGAAAAATCAGGGTAGCAAATTTCATTTTACCGTTCCAGTTGCAGTGCATGTTTCTTAATTTGGCGACAATCGGTGTATCGCCTAAGCCCCCCACTCGATTCTAATTATGAAAAACACATAGTTTGCTTCTCACACCCAGGCAAGTATTATCAATTACGAATCACATAGACTTCTGTATTCATCACCCCCTACTCAGTTATTATCTTTAACTCATAATATTGAATACTATCTTCTCGGTTTTATTGTTGTTGGGGTGTTAATGTCTATTTCACACAAATATACTGTTTTTGCTCCTATTTGCCTGAGTATTGCTTTGTTCATTACTAGTTGCAGTGAAAATAAAGTTTCTCAATGCCAACGACTAATTCGACTTGTCAATGAAGGAACCTCACAGATAGATCAAAATAAAGCAACACAAGTGACCACCAGTATCCAACTGTCTAAAGATTTGGAATTTATTACTAAATCGATTAAGGAACTGAATTTAACAGACCCCAAATTGAAAGAATATCAAAGCAGTTTTGTCAAGATTTTCCACAATCTCAGTCAAGCGATCGCCAAGTCAGGTAACGCACTTAATGCAACTAAAACAGCCCAAGACTCAGCAGCTGGTAGGGAGACAATTCAAAAAGCGAGAACCGAAATTGACTCAGCCCTCACAGATGCTGAAACCATAGGCAAGCAGTCAGATACCTTAGTCGATGAAATGAATAAGTATTGTAGCCAGCCTGAATAATTCTATCTGGGGCATTGAGCAAATAGGGCATGGGGATGAGCCACAGGGGAAAGACTTGTTACAACTTCCCCACTGCTCCCCACTTCTCAATCATTCGCTAACATGCCGATACCTGAGAAATAAAGTAATTTTTATCACTCCTTTTTTCAAAATATTCCTGATACACACCAACTTTATCTGTCAAAAGAAATGTTGGTGCAAGTCAAATGAAATACCAGGAATGATATGAGTCTACTGATAGCAAGTGTGCTAGCAACAGCACCAATATCTGCGTTTCATGTACCAGAACAGGCTATACTTGAGCCAGATAACCTGGTACAGCAATCAACACAGAAAAATTTATCTCAAGTAATCCCGCGTGCAGAAATTACACCACCTGAATTCGTACAGCCAGATATAACCACCTCAATGTTTGTAAAAAATAAGTACGAAAATATACTGAGAAAAATTAGAAAAAAAATTCAATTTATAAGTTCTTCTAATTTGCCTGAATCAAAAAATACACAACCTATAACAGAGGAAGCTGACAAAAATTCTTCCCATTCCCCCCTCTCGCAATCTTCTAATTCTCCAGACTCAGACAACCCAATGTCTCAACTTACCTCAGTATCACAGCTTGAGGATGTGCAACCCTCTGACTGGGCTTTTGGTGCTTTGCAGTCTTTGGTAGAACGCTATGGCTGCACTGAAGGATATGCTGATGGTACTTATCTAGGGAATCGTACTATCAGCCGTTATGAATTTGTCGCTAGTTTAAATGCTTGCCTAGAGAAAATTAACCAAGCGATCGCTAACAATAAACTTAAGACTGTTAACGATCGAGATTTAATCCTGCTGCAAAGGTTGCAAGGTGAATTCAAAGCAGAGTTGCAACAATTACAGCAGCGTGTCGAGGTTGTAGAAAAGCGGACAAGTGAATTACAAAACAATCGGTTTTCTACAACTACCAGATTATATGGTCAAGCTGTTTTCAGCGTTCAGGGAACCAATAGCACCGATGTGGATTTGTTTCCTAGAGATGGAGTACCTGAACGCCAAGGAAAAACGAATCTGACTTTCACTAGTAGCGCCCAACTAACCTTAGCAACTTCATTTACCGGGCGAGATTTGCTCTTAACAGGGTTGTCTGCTGGTAATTTCACTTCTACTGCATCGTTGGTATATACCAATATGGGGCGGTTGGGATTCGAGTCCAATACAGACAACAATCTAGTTATTAGTGATTTATCTTATCGATTTTTAGTCTCGAATAACTTGGGAATCGTCGTTGGTACAGCGGGAGTCAACCCCATTAACACCTTTCGCGGTATTAACCCATTAGAGGGTTCTAGCGACGGTGCAATTTCTCTATTTGGTCAGCGTAACCCGATTTTAGGCATTGGTAATGGCAGTGGTGGTATAGGTTTTGACTGGCAAATTAGCGATCGCATTAGTTGGCAAGGTATTTACAGTGCAGAAATTCCTAGTTTTCCTAGCAACAGCAAACAAGGCGGATTATTTGGCGGTAGATTTACTGCTGGAACTCAATTAAGTTTTGCACCTACTAATGACATCGATATCGGGGTGCATTATCTTTATTCCCACTCTCCAGATGGCTTACTGGGAACTGGTATCGGCGATGCTCAACTGATTTCGCCTTTTGCACCGACTACAGCTTTCGATACCCAAGCAATTGGTGCTACCGTTGCTTGGCGAATTAACCCTAACTTGCAGTTGGGTGGTTGGGGTGGCTTCACTTCCTCCAAACCATCCCATCTTTCTGGAAGTGTGGAAACTACTAACTGGATGGTGTTCGCGGCTTTTCCCAATTTGTTCAGTCGTGGGAATTTAGGAGGCTTTCTTGTAGGACAACCCCCAAAAATTACTTCTAGTACTTTACCTGAGGGATTTAATTTTCCTAACTTTTCTGATGGAGGGACAGCAGGCGGACGTAGTGACACCTCAATTCATCTAGAACTTTTTTACCGCGCCCAACTGAGTGACAATATTGCCTTGACTCCAGGCTTATTCGTCATTTTCAATCCCGATTGCAATGCAGCTAACGATGCTTTAGTAGTTGGAGCATTAAGAGCAACTTTCCGGTTTTAATTTTATACTGTTGTAAATGTATTTAAATATGCTTTTTAATTACTGAAGTTTTCAGTAGTTAAATACTTTCATTCCTTAATGGGAGTAAGGAAAAACCTATGCGTATATTTTACTAGGTGATTAAAGGAGCAAATTTTTATGAGATTACATCCATCAACTCATACTACTTCCAGAAGTTTTGACGACACTCAAAAATCCGTCTTGGAAAGTTCTGATTGGCAAAAGCTGCGGCTGAGACTTTCCGCAAAATCTCAAAATTCAAAATTCTCTCAGTTGTTTGCAGCAGTTGTTAGCAGCAGTAGTTTAGCCGCAATCATCATCGGTTTGGGTGGAACAACTGCTTTAGCTCAAATCACAATTCAAAGTACTGGGACATTATCAGGTACTATTCAACTTCCCAGCATTAATCCCAATTTCAATCAAAGCATTACTCGTGTTGATACGGATGACACAGGGACTTACTCACGGAATTTAGGTACTAAAAACAATCCTAATTACGTTCCTATATACAAGTCAGACTATGTGCAAGTGCAAACACGTAATGATGGTAGTTTGCACTATTTTGTTGACTTTAAAGGCATTCCGATTGTCTCCTTCAACGGCGTTCTCACCTCACCCGTTCTCTCTAACGGGGAGTTGACAGCTTATAAATACCAGGGAAGATTGGCAGGAACTACATTTCAAGGAGTAGTTCAGGATGAATTTAATCTGACAAAAGCCTTATACACTGGTACTGTTACTGACCCAAATACTCGAAACCAGTATCAGGGAACTTTTGAAGTCAGTGGATATGGAGTCAGATATAGCGCTCGCAATGGTGGTGCAACCCCCACAGTCTTCGATTTCAAATCGGATCTCCCAGGTTCGCCAAAGGTGACATCTTTGGAAATGACTAACTCTCCTTTAGCAAGATTGACAATTAAAGTACCTGCAACTGCGACTCTCGTCACTCCCACACCAGTAGTTGATGGTGGTAACACACCCACTCCTACACCAGTAGTTGATGGTGGTAACACACCGACTCCCGCACCCGTAGTTAGTGGTGGTAGCACACCCACTCTCCCAGCAATAGTTGATAGTGGTGACACCATAAATGTTGCACCAATCGTTGATAGTGGTAGCACAATAAATGTTGCGCCAATCGTTGATAGTGCTGACACCATAAATGTTGCACCAATCGTTGATAGTGGTGACGCCATAAATGTTGCACCAATCGTTGATAGTGGTAGTGCGATCGCTTCGCCGACGACTACAACCCAGACATCTAGGTCTACTCCATCACTATCTCCTACATTTAATATGCAATTCAGTAATGGTAATTCTCCAGTCAATCAAATACTTGTCAACCCTGCAACCCTAGTTGAAGCTGCTTGTTCAAAAGATTTTGTCAACAAGTGTACAAAACCTTCTTCAGCCAAAGCGGTAGGCCCCCGCAGTCGAGTGCTAGTGCGTTAGATATTTAATAACAAAAAACCTTTTCCCATTTTCTATTCTCAAAACTTCTAGGTGCTTCTGGAACTCTTGCAAGGCAGAAGAAAATCTATATAATAGCCAGGACGGGGTAATATTCCAATTCAAAAAGTCCACCATCAGCTATTTTGTAGCGTTTTACTGGTCAGACTTCCTTTCTCTGGTAGATTTTACCCTAATGATTTTCTAGCTATACTAGTGGCTTAAGCTGATTGATTGATAAATTTCATTACCCAAGATGAAAAATACAAAAACTCTAGGTTTGGGACATTTATCAGTGTGTATTTTCTTTGAACTGAGAAAAAATCTTGTCTGGTGTTGGAAAAAATAAATTTTCTTGGGGACTACACAAACTTTATCAGTCAATCACTCAGGTTAACATTAATACTACAAAATAGATTTAGTTCGATTAAACGTCTTCTGAGTTAGCACCTATGAAAGAAGAATTGATAGCCAGAGTTGTACAGGTCTTGCGAATTAATATGAGTTGGATGACTTGGAATTTATTTCTGGCTTTTATACCTTTAGCTTTAAGTGTATGGCTATTTCGCATTAAGCGTGGTGGTACTTGGCTGTGGTGGCTGGGATTCTTAGTATTCTATGCATTCTTACCCAATGCACCATATTTATTAACCGATGTAATTCACTTAATAGATGATATTCGCACGATCCAATCGGTATGGATTATTACTTTAGTACTAATTCCTGTGTATTTGCTAGTAATTTTTGCTGGAATTGAAGCTTACGTAATATCATTAATTAATTGGGGTTACTACTTACATCGCATTGGTAAGAGTCAATGGATTTGGCGCTTTGAGTTGATTACCCATGCTCTTTGTGCTGTTGGTGTTTATTGGGGAAGATTTTTGCGTTTTAACAGCTGGGATTTTATTACTCAACCTGATGCCGTACTCACCAAAGGTGTCGAGGAAATTCTTGGGAAACAGCCATTGGTAATTATCGCTATCACTTTTTTGATACTTATTGGACTGTATTGGATTATGAAACGAGTAACTTTGGGTTTTGTTGGGCAATCAAAAAATGCATATGCTATCAAGAGAGAGCAATCTAATCCTAATACTCCAAATGCTCGATGATTAAAGGCTTTTAATCAAAATTTTGACTTTTACGATTTTCAGAAATGCCAGGTAATGCTATACCTTGATATCTTTCTTCTATATTTTGAAAGGTTTTAATTAAAATATTTGATATAAAAATTAGTTCATTTGTGTCATTTTTGTTAATGATTATGTGACTATAGCAATCCTAAATCATTTGTCAAAAAATTTATAGCAAAAGTGTCTATTCCTTATTGCCTACCTCCACTACTCATTTCACAACTCAAATAGGATACTTAAGCGGCCAGAAAGAATAAGGTACAAGCCCCTAAATTTATTTATGGAAAAAGAAAAAATGTATTTCGAGACGTGCAACGTAAGAAATACGGCGTCCTTGTTACAAGCCCCTAAATTTATTTTAGTGGTTCTTACTTTTGACCCTTCGATTTCGCTCAGGGTCAACAGTTCGGCTTCGCTCACTGTTGACTTTTGACTTCTCCGAAGGGGCTGACCTCCTAAAGATTAATCTTTTAATCTTGATAAATCTGTCTAATTCTATATCTAAAGAAGAGTAAATTTGGCAGCTAAATTATAATCAAAAGGAAGATGCAGCTTGACAACAAAAGGATTTGAAGATGCTAGCTCAAGCTCGAGCATTTTCACAGTTTATCTTGACCACACAATTTCTCCCTTGTGCTTTTGCTTGGTAAAGTCCTTGGTCAGCAGCTGCGATTAAGGTTGCAGGAGATGATTGACTCTCAGGAGTGATAGTTGCCACCCCAAGGCTGAGGGTAATGAATTCACTGACTTGAGAATTCGGATGAGGCAATTGTAATGCAGTAATATTAGTCTGGATTTCTCTGGCAACTGCAATGGCGTCTTCGACATCAGTATTCGGTAAAATGACTGCAAACTCTTCTCCGCCGTAGCGAGCAACTAAATCAGTAGGGTGTTTAACTGTCTGAGAGATTGCCTTGGCAACATGTCTGAGTGCATCATCTCCTGCCAGATGTCCGTGAGTATCGTTGTAAAGCTTAAAGTAATCGACATCACACAAAATCAAAGATAGTGAAGCTTGCTCTCGTGCCAATCTTTGCCACTCGGCGTTGAAGGTGTGATCGAAACAGCGGCGATTTGCAACTTGGGTGAGACCATCTGAAGAAGCAAGGCGCTGTAATTCTTGGTTTGCTTGTTGTAATTGGTGGTAAAGTTCTGATTGTTGAATGGCGATCGCAGCTTGACTTGCCAGCTGATTAAACAAGTTAATCTCCGATTGCTGCCAAAGTCTAGCATTAGAGCATTGGTGAGCAATTAATAGTCCCCATAAACGCTTTTGCTGCAAGATGGGTGTCACAAGGTTTGCCCGAATTTGCAAACTCCGCAGCAGCTCGACATGACACGGCGATAGTCCAGCAGTTTCAATGTCTTCAATCACTGTGCTATTGCCTTGTTGGTAGTAAATCGCCCTCGTGGATTGAAAACATGTATCCATGACGTGAAATCCGAGAATGGACATGCAACCCTCTGCTAATGACTCTACAGCAACTAACCCACTCCAGTCTGGCTTAAACTGATAAATCACTACTCGCTCTACCTCAAACAGTTGTCTTACCTCGTCTGCTGTGGTTTGCAAAATTTCGTCTAACTCCAACGATTGGCGAATGCGCTGGGTAACAGCTGCGACAATTTGCTCGAACTGGGTTTGGTGTTGACCGCGCTGCTCAATCTCCTTACGAGATACCGATGCCACACTTAATGTTAGGGTATCAAAGTGAGGAGTTGTAGTGGTAGGCACGGCACTTGGTTTGGCAATTAAATAGCCTTGAGCAAAGGTTGCGCCTCGTTCTCGCAGCCAGTTCAGTTCCTCAATGCACTCAATTCCTTCGGCAACGGTTTGGATATTTAATTTTTGAGTAATCTCTAGAAGCTTTTCAGTAATTGAGGCTTTATATAGGTCTTGATGCACATCACGAATCAACTGCATATCTAACTTAATAAAATCTGGACGTAATTGATGCAGCAAGTTGAGGCTGGAATAGCCAGAACCAAGGTCATCAAGAGCGACTAAAAACCCAGTATCGCGATAGTATTCGATTACAGCTTTCAGGTGGGCTATATCTTGAGGATTGTCTGACTCCACGACTTCAAAGACAACCCGGTGATGTTCAATGCCTGCTCGGTCGATTGCCTCTACCGTACTGCGTAGGCAATAAACAGGGTCATAAAGCGCTGTTGGTGCAAAATTGATGAAAATACGCCCACTTACTTGATGGCGGCTAAATTGCTTGATTGTGTTGAGGCGAGCAACTCGGTCGAGTTGTGGTATGAGTCCGGCTTCACTTGCTAACTCCAGAATTGGTTCAGGTAGCACTAAATTGCCTTGTTCATCCAGCCCTCGGAATAGCGATTCATATCCATAAATTTGGGATGTATCTTGAATCGAGACAATCGGTTGAAAGTGATTAGTGAATCGTTCGCTTGCCAACATTTCGACTAACCAATCCGACTGACTGAACTTAATAAACCGTTGCAATGAGGCAATGTCACTAAAATCTTGGAGTTGAGGTTGGATAGCACCTTGAATAAAAAGGACTTGCGTCTCTCTTAATTCTCTTGGTGCGAGGAGTTGAGCTAAGTTACGGGCAATTTCCTGAGCTTGTCCGCGTTTAGAGTTCCAACTCAGCCCTGGTCGCTGGTGCATCAGTTCATACTCAACGCCTAACTGCTTTAAATATGAGGTGACTTTTGCTAGGGTATGTGAAACGGGGAACCAAAGAAAGAGCCTGCCTACTTCCCCAGTATGGCAGCGCACTATATTATAACAAGCACAAGTCTTGGAGATAGGACATGTTTGGCTCATTGGTAACTACCTTGCTCAACCCGATTGATTTTAGTGTTCCCCTGGAAGTTCCGATAAAAAATGAATTACAGTTCAAATAGATGAAGATTTTATGAGAATTCAAAACTTAAAACTTTAAAGTTAACTGACCATTGGCGTAATAACTTGGATTAAGAGGAATTATCCACTAGGTGGTGATAAAAAATGATTGATTTATATTAATTAGATAGAACTATAAAAATTTTATCGATGGAATCACTCGCTAAAATATTTAATATTTCCTTTTAACTACTTATTAAGCTCAGAAGCTCACAAAATAATCTTGCTAGAATATGTTCATGAAAGAAAATTATTCCCAATATAAAAGTTGGTACACATATAAATAAAAAAATTACTAAAAATAGGGTGTGGGGTGTAGGTTTAAAAATAAAAAACTTTAGTTATAAGTTTAAAGCTCATTTAAGAAAAAAATGTTTTAAGGGGACGCAAAGCGCCTTGAAAATGTTGTCCTTTTAATCCCACGTTTTCAAACGTGGGTTCTCCACACCCCACACCCTATCCCTTACCTCCTTTGAACTCAATACTTTTGAGTATTTTCATTGAGATCATTGTTTTTTTAATTCACGTCGTGCTGCTGCTAAAATGAGGCGTTGTTCAGCACGGTCGATCGCTTGATATGTTCGCTCGATTGCTTCAGGTTCTACGGAAATGGAAGTTATGCCCCATTCCACTAAGCGATCGATAATTTCCGGATACAGGGCTGGTGCTTGACCGCAGATTGAACAAGGTATACCAGCATTTTTAGACATCTGGATCAGTTGAGCGATCGCACTCATAACTGCGGGATGACGTTCGTTAAATACTTTTGCTAGCTGTCCTTGTTCGCGATCTACTCCTAGCAATAACTGGGTCAGGTCATTTGTACCAATAGAAACTCCAGCTACACCTGCTTTGACGTATTCTGGCAATAGAAACAGTACGCTTGGTACTTCTGCCATCATCCACAATTCAAATTCTGCTACCTGCATTAAAAAAGCTTGTTCAACTTTGCGACGGCAAAAGACAAATTCTTCTACAGTCCGAACAAAAGGTAATAGCAGGTGGATATTGCTGTAGCCTGATTGCTGTACATTTGCTAAAGCTTTCAGTTCCAACTCAAACACAGTCGGATTTCGTAGATAGCTAAAGGTGCCGCGTTCACCTAACATCGATTGTGGAGAAGATTTTAAATTATCACTCAATGATGGTAACTCGTGCGATCGCCAATCTAAAGAACGATAAAAAACTGGTCTTGGTGCAAAAGCCTGAGCAAACTGCATAATCTGCTCAGACCAACGCTCTAACAATTCTGCTTGACGCCCCTCTAAAATCCAACTATTAGGATGTTGCCCATCTAATATATTTAGTACCATCAATTCTGAACGCAACAATCCTAATCCATCCACAGGCAAGTTTTTTACTTGTTCTATCAAGCTCGACTGACTCAAATTAACCAGCAGTTTGGTAGCAATCATAGGTAGATGGAGTGGTGGGGTGGTGGGGTGGTGGGATGGTGGGGTGGTGGGAGTAGTTTCGCTCATCTTTCCATCTTTCCATCTCCCCATCTCTCCATCTCTGGCTTCTCCTTTAATCCGATAAACTTCTCCTCTGTCGCCATCAAGCAACAGTCGTTCCCCAGTCTGGATTATGCTTGTAGCTGATGTTGCATTCACTACTGCTGCTATACCTAATTCTCTAGCAAGAATTGCAGCGTGGCTAGTTAATCCACCTTTTTCCGTGATAATACCAGCAACGTCTTGCAATAATGGTAACCAATCTGGTGTAATTGTTGGTACTACCAAAATTACTCCTTTTGGGAGTTGTTCGGGTTTTTCCTGGGAATTAATCCTTACTAAGGCATTTGCCACAGTACGTCCTCTTGCCGCCGGCAGTCCCCTGATTAAGTGTGCGTGGGGAATTACTGATTGGGGAGTACTAATTTGTGTTAGATAGAGCTTGCCGGATGTGCTTTGGCTAGCAATAGTCCATTTTATAGTAAATGTTTGACCTAGTTCGCTCACCAATAGAGTTCCTAGATCGATTATTTGTTGTAAGTATTCTTGTTGTAAAGCGTACTGTTTTTGTTGGGCTTCTTGAAGTACGTAGGTAATCAAACAAGTTTTCTCTAGTGATAGCACTGAGTCTGCCAAAGGTTGGGAAATTTTAGGGGAAGCATCAACTTCATAAGCTAGCATTTTATTGCCGAGCTGTTGCTCTAAAATAGCTCCAGTTTCGCTTTGAATGTAGTACACATCTGGCAATACTTCACCTTGAGCGATCGCTATTTCTAATCCCCAAGTAGCTTCAATTTCCCATCCAGAGGAATTGGCTTTTAATAAGCCACTGGCGATCGCATTTTCCACAGGTTGCACTAAAATTGCGAGATTAATTTGTTGCAGGTTAATACCTGTATGCTGCCAATACAGTAAACTTCTGGCGCGAAATATTTGACTCCAGGTACGCTTTAATGCTGTAGCGATCGCTTCCTCTTGGCAGTAGCAAAATACCGACTCCAGTAAACCAGAAACATTTCTCTGTAGTGACGTGGCATTTGATACTATTAAACTTGGTCGAAAAATCAAACAGTTAGTTTGCCATTCTCTGGCTGCTGTGAAAATTGTACTTACCCACTGCTGTGGTAGAGTCGCAGTCAGAATTTCTTGGCGCAAACGCCCAGCTACTTGCTGAAGTTGACGCCAATTACTTACATCTAGATGTAACGAAGAATGAGGTAAGTCAGCAACTAATGACTCTGAACTGTTGAGATTTTCGAGAAATTGTCGCAAAACTTCTGCTGAAACGACAAAACCAGGCACCACCGGATAGCCATGTTGGATAATTCTGCTTAAATTAAAAGCTTTGTCACCTACTTTGGTGCGGTCTTGTAGTTTAATTTCGTCTAGCCAGTAGAGTTTTTCCACTCAATTTGTTAGTTGTCAGTTATTTATGTTATCGCCACAGCCCTTCCTTATTTAAGAATGCAAATCTATATTTATTAACCAAAATAATATCTTAATTAGAAAAAATCTTCACAGAGGTCTACAATCAGGTAATGCTTAGATTTACACCTGATTTGATTAATAATTCTGCATTCTTATTAAAAGCTATATTACCAATTAACTTCGTAAATATAATTATCCATACCAGAATTAACTTTGGCAAACACTTACTATCTTGCAACTAATGATTGGTTAAATGTCAGCTTCCGGCTATGTATCGCATTGATGATTGGAGGAATTATTGGCTGGGAACGCCAAATTAAGCACAAACCAGCTGGTTTAAGAACTCATATGCTAGTGAGCTTGGGTTCAGCCTTGTTTATCATCATACCTCTGCAAACAGGTGAGTTACAAACTAGTCCTGATGCACTCAGCCGTGTGATTCAAGGAATTGCAACTGGTGTGGGATTTCTGGGTGCTGGAGAAATTGTGCGTCAATCTTCCCAGCCATCACAGCAACAACTTGAAATTCACGGACTGACATCAGCAGCGGCTATTTGGGTTTCGGCTGGTTTAGGAATTGCTGCTGGTTGTGGTTTATGGCAGTTAGGATTAATTGGTAGTGTCCTGACTTTTTTAGTTCTCAAGGTTTTTAAAAGGTTAGAGGATGTCTGAGAAGTAAGAAAGCCCACATAACGGTATGCTGTCAGTAGAAAAAATACTTATAGCAGATTGCAAGTCAGTGAGGTACAAAATGCAGGACTGATTCATCAGATATAAAGAGTTTCTACCTTCTGCCTCCAGCAAGAACTGCCTCCTGTCTCAAAACCCGTAACTTTGTACTTCATGCAAATGAAAACTGCTGTAAGTATGACAGCGTTACCAGAGCCATCAATCCATCGTACCCAAGTAATCTGACTTTAGAACAGTGGAAACTACTATCACAACTAATTCCTAAGCCAAAAACTGGTGGTCGAAAACGTAGTGTAGATATGCAGGCGATGCGTTTATCCCTGGCAATGGAACGCGTTGTGACACGCCATGAAGAACAGAAAGGCTTTGTAGTACTGCCCAAACGTTGGCTTGCCCTTGAGGACTTTTGGTTGGTTCAACTGGTGTCGAAGGTTGAGCTGCATATTATGAAATTTTGCCACAAACTTCAGAGGCTTTTATTTATGTCGCGATGATTCGGTTGATGCTAAAGCAACTTACGTAATAAAAATTACCTATCAAAAACTTTTCAGGCATCCTCTAAGTAAGACTAATCTTTATAAGATATTTTTGAACTGAGTATAGAGACTTTTATATTAATACATCTCAATAAAAAGCGCTTTTCTCCTGAGCTATGTCTATGATAACTTTTTACGTAACTTTCCAATTGGAGACTCTATTAACTGATAAATTGTATAAGCTATTCCTAAAGAAATTAATAGAGCAATTCCTGCTTGGATAACTCTATGCAATTGGGGTAAATACATCGACACACCAAAAAGCACAATGTAATGAACAAGATACAGAGAGTAAGAAAGTAATCCAATAAAACGCACCCAATTTAAATTTATTATTGGGAATAATCCCCAATCTGAAAAGCGAATAGCAGTAAAAAAGACTGGGTATAAGCCAATTCCTTGTATCGTATAACGAAAGGTTTCTTGAAAATCTAATGAACGATAAAGTAGTGAAAAAAGAATCAAGATTATTCCTGCGGGGAAAAAGAAATACTTCCAGAGTTTGTTAGAGTACTTTTGAGCATCTAGCATTGGATTGTTATAAACTGCTAATGCACAACCAAATAGAATACTATCTACCCGAGTATCTGTTGCATAAAATACACGTAATGAAGGTACTCCAAAACCAAAAACTAGAATGCACCGCCAAACTAAAACAGCCAAACATAATCCTAAAATAGTCAGCAGTTGTTTGCCTTGACTGATACGCAGTTTACGTAGAGCTACATAAAGTAGTGGGAAAAAAAGATAAAAGTGTTCTTCAACAGCAAGAGACCAATATACCCCACTACCAAGAGCTATTCCTTTACCATCAGTAAAAATACTGTAGTAGTTACCGAAGTGTAGAGCTTGGGATAAGAAGCCTAGTAAATAAATCTTACCCCTCAGGAAGCCTAAGGCAGTTAAAGCAGTTCCGACAAATAATACTAAGTAAAATGAGGGCCAAATACGTAGTACTCGTCTGATATAAAACAGCTTAAAATCAAGAGTCTGATGGCGATCGTACTCTCTTCTAATCAGAGTTGTGATTAAGTAGCCACTGAGAAAGAAAAATATTGTTACACCGAATCCTCCAGGAATTACATTTACTACTTTTGCATGGGTTAAAAAAACTAATAGGAAAGCGACAGTTCTGATCCCATCTAAGGATGGGATGTAAAATTTTTTATAAGTATTTGTCCCCTGCAAAACTTGTGCATTAGTTTCAGGTAAAGGTATTGAGGATTCTTCTAACAATTTTCACTCCTTCATAGTGCAACACAGTAAACCAAAAAGTTTATGAGATAAAAATGTGGGGTAAGTTATTTTAATTACTGTATTTTTATAGGTATTTTGAGTTTTTGTCAATTTTTCTTCCACAAGAGAATTAAAAATTTTTCATATAGCTGTAGTCACACCCTTTAGGACTAATGGCAAGTGTGAATGCTAGCAACAGTAATAGTTTTACCTCCTGCCTCCAGCCTTCTACCTTCTGCCTCCTGCTATAATAGGGAAATTTATCTATATAAAGTATTTAATAATCCAGAAATTTCATCAAATAAAAGTTTTAGTTAGTATATAACTCCTGGTATAAAACTATATTTATTCAATGCAAGTATTTTAAATATAAGTTCTCAAGCATAATTATTAGAAATGTTGCATTAGTTTTCCTGCCTTCACAAGAAGAATTTGTGAGGATTTTAACCATTGAGAATCAAAAGAACCCAAATGAGTGGTAGTAATCAGGGTTTGAAAGCGGTCTTGAATAGCATCAAGCAATTGATTTTGACGGGATAAATCGAGTTCGGCCAGCACATCATCAAGTAATAGCAATGGTGGCTCTTTGACGACTTCTTCAATTAATTGTAATTCTGCTAATTTTAAGGCTAAAACTAGCGTTCGTTGTTGCCCTTGAGAACCGTATTGACGAGCAGGTGTCTGGTTAATGATTAATTCAACTTCGTCGCGATGGGGGCCCACAAGGGTAGTACCTTGGTGCATTTCGGCTACGGTTCGCTGTTGAATTTTTGCTAAAAAAGCTTGCTGGACTTGTTCTGGTTGGTTATCTTCTGAAGGAATATTAGGTACGTACTTAATTTGCAGAATTTCTGTACTACCGCTGATGTTGGCGTGCCAAGTAGTAGCGATGGAAGCTAATCGCTGGATGGCGCGATCGCGGCGTCTAATTACCCGTGTACCTGTGGTAGCTAACTGTGCATCCCATATAGCCAGTTCTGAAGAGTTAACGCCCAATACTGAGTCTTGAGTTTTTTTTAAAAAGGCATTGCGCTGGCGTAATACATGGTTATACTGCTGCAAAATGTGAGCATAAACAGGTTCGAGTTGAATTAAGAGTGTATCTAACCAGTTGCGGCGACCTTCGGGGCCACCGCGCACTAGTTCTAAATCCAAGCTAGAAAATTGGACTGCATTGAGAACGCCGAGAAAATCTATTTGACGGCGTATAGACTCACCATTAAGAGCAACGCTACGGCGACCATTGCGGCGGAGGGTCAAAGTTAAGTCACTTATACCTGTTTGTCGCTCAAGAGTAGCATTAATCTGGGCTATATCTTCCTCTTCTTGAACTAAATCGCGATCGCGTGCCATGCGGTGCGATCGCAATGTTGCCAACAACTCCACCGCCTCTAATAAATTCGACTTTCCTTGAGCGTTATTACCTACTAAAATTGTTTTGGCAGCAGTAAACTCAACCTTTTGCTCTTGATAATTGCGAAATTGCCGGAGGTTTAGAGTTTTTAGATACATAGTGAGAAAGTGGGGAGTAGGGAGTAGGGAAAGATGAGGCAGTGGGAGGAGATGAAAAAGCAAGTAAATAATTATTATTCTTCCTCATCGCCCGGTTGGTGAGTTTTGACTACGCAAAAATCGAGCGAAGTCGAGATTCAACTACCACCAACTCGAAGCACATCCCTCATCTGGCTCATCCCTGATTCCCTAATTCAAACAGCCTTCTTACCCACAATCCGTAAGAATATCTTCTCTAATTCAATCCAGACAAACATCAAGGCACTGAAGCCAATACAAACTCCCAATTCTTGCATAGTCAGGTAGTGAGTACCAAAGAACTCTCGCAGAGGTTCGACGTAAACTAGTAGCAACTGTAAAATTGTGGTCACGACAACAGCAGCTAGTACAAATATATTAGAAAAGGGATTCATTTCGATGGTCAGTCGGTTGTTGGAGCGAATAGCGATCGCGTGACCCATTTGAGCGATACACAAGGTAGTAAATACCATCGTTTTCCAAGCGTCAGGATTTCCCTGATAGCCACGGGCATGGGTATGTTGATAAGCCCACCACATCAAGGCAATAGTGATAATCGCAAAGATGATGCCAATGCGAATCATATAAGAACCCAATCCCCTAGCAAAAATACTTTCGCGGGGACTAAAAGGCGGACGTTGCATCACATCCGGTTCCGGAGGTTCCACAGCTAATGCTAGGGCTGGTAAACCGTCTGTTACCAAATTCATCCAAAGAATTTGCAAAGGGGTAAGCGGAACGCCTCCCAAACCGATTAAGGGCGCAGATGCAATTGTCAGAACTTCGCCAATGTTACTACCCAGAATGTATTTAATAAAGCGGCGAATATTGGTATAAACAACTCTACCTTCTTTGGTGGCGCTGACGATGGTGGCGAAGTTGTCATCAAGTAATACCATGTCACTAGCTTCTTTACTCACATCAGTGCCAGTAATGCCCATTGCAATGCCGATATCAGCTTGTTTGAGGGCTGGGGCATCGTTGACGCCATCACCTGTCATCGCCACAAATCTACCCCGACGTTGCAGTGCTTGGACAATTCGCAGTTTGTGTTCTGGGGCAACCCTAGCATACATGCTGACTAAATCAACGTTTTGTTCTAATTCCTGGTCGCTCATCCGCTGCAATTCTTGACCTGTAAGCAGTCGGTCATTTTCTTGGGCAATTCCCAAATCAGTGGCGATCGCTCGTGCTGTTAACTGGTGGTCACCAGTAATCATGACTGGACGAATTCCTGCTTGCCGACACTCTTGCACAGCCGCCCTGACTTCCGGGCGTGGCGCATCGAGCATTCCCACTAATCCCAGCCACACCATATCTTGTTCGGATGTGTCGTCTGACCCTTCTAGTGGAATCTCAGAGAGGGGTTTGTAGGCAAAACCTAGTACCCGCAGACCTTTGCTCGCCATTTGGTCATTTTCTGCCAAAATTTTCTGACGTTGTTCTTCGGTTAACTGCGTTGAGCGATCGCCCAAGTAAATCTGAGTGGAACGTCCTAAGATTAACTCTGGCGAACCTTTGGTAAACATTAAGTAAGGTTCAGATTGTAAAAAATTAGCAATCGCAGGGTCAACGGCATTCAAAGACGCTTCACCTGTGGCGACTGACTGCACTTGAGAAATCACGCTCATCCGCTTACGTTCGGAGGAGAAAGGAAACTCCCTAACGCGGGGTAACTTACTATTCCACTGATCTTTTTCGATTCCTGCTTTGCCTGCTAGGGTGACTAATGCCCCTTCTGTAGGATCTCCTAAAATCGCCCATTCACCTTTTTCTTTTTGCAGCACCGAATCGTTACAAACGGCACAGGCGACTGACAAAGCTGAGATTTCTGGCGACTCTTCTAGGAAAACTTTTTCACCATTTAAGAGAAAATCTCCGGTGGGGGCATAACCTTCTCCAGTGACACGAAAAGTTTTGTCATTGGTGAAAACTGATTGCACCACCATTTTATTTTGAGTCAGGGTGCCGGTTTTATCAGAACAAATGGTGGTTACAGAACCTAATGTTTCTACTGCTGGCAGTTTGCGAATCAAGGCATTCTGGCGCACCATTCGCTGAGTTCCCAATGCCAAGGTAACAGTAATTACCGCAGGTAAACCTTCTGGAACGACAGCAACCGCCATACTCAAGGAAACTTCCAAAAGTTCTTTGATATTGCTAAAACCTCTAGCCTCGATCACACCACCGATGACAACAATTGCCACGAGAATTAGAGAACCCGAAACTAAGACATTGCCTAGTTGAGTCATTCGCTGTTGTAAAGGCGTAGGTTCGCTTTCCACCGACTGCAACATGGCAGCAATTTTGCCTAATTCTGTTGTCATGCCAGTATTGGTTACCAGAACCTTCCCGCGTCCTTGGACAACTTCGGTTCCTTGGAATACCAAATTGATGCGATCGCCTAAATCCGTTTCTGCGGGTAAATTTAGTGTTGCTTGTTTATTGGCGGCTTCAGCTTCTCCAGTCAGTGCTGACTCTCGCACTTGTAAATTGGACTGTTCGATCAACCGTCCATCTGCGGCTATCTGCATTCCAGCTTCCAGCAGCATCATATCTCCTGGGACTAGTTCCTTAGCTGCTACCTCCACCAGTCTAGCGTCGCGGATGACTCGCACTAAAGGAGAAGTGAGTTTTTTTAAGGCTGCTAGTGCTTTTTCTGCACGGCTTTCTTGGACGTAGCCGAGTATGCCATTGAGGATAACAATTGCTAAAATAGCGATGGTATCTTTAAATGGCACTTCACCTGGCTTCAAACTGTCTGTTCGCCAAGCCCATAGGTCTAAAAACCCAGAAATTAAAGCTACACCAATCAGCATCAACAACATAATGTTGCTGAACTGATCGAGCAGAATTTGCCAAGCACTACGACCAGCATTTTCTTGGAGTTCGTTGGGGCCGTATTTCTGCAACCTTTGTTGAATATCTTCGGATGTTAAGCCACTGTCTGCGTTACTATCAAGCAGGTCTAGCGCCTTATCAACTTCTAAACTGTGCCAAACAGCGGCATCTTCAGGCAGAGAATTAGCAGACATCGTGTAATTCACAGGAAATGGTTACAAAATTCGATCATAATCATAATTTAGTGATAACTGGAAAACCATCTTCTAAAGTTACATTAAGGTAATACTCAACTTTTTCAACTCATCCCATTCCGGAAAAAGGATAAAATTTCAGGTTGAATGTTGACTATTGACGGTTAACACTCAACAGTCAAGCCTATATTTAGATTTGCAAATTTCTCTTCTGCTGACATATATGTGTTATTTCTTATGAAAGAGTTTTTGGTAACACATTGTACTGAATAATAGTAAGTAATATAAATCTAAAGTTAGGTTACAGAGGATATGCCACAATTATTTTTAGGCTGCTGTTGCTTAAACTTGCATCGAGTTATTAGCCAGGATACATGGCATCATCGCATTTCTTGATTTGGAATTAGGTCAAGTTGCCAGCCGGGTTGCCGTTTGTAGCAAACTTTTCTAAACGAATTGGGAACTGCTTAAACGTGCTAAACCATTTAATAAATATTTAATATGAGTTTTGTACTCCCCACTTTGACTGCTAGCCAGATGTTTGGGCAAAAAACAATTCGACCGCTTACTGCTGCTACCCTCTGCGGTATTGCTTTCATGAAAGATAGACTAATTGCCATTGACAGTTTAAAAGGGCATCTACTGGAAATCGATCCCACCTCTGACAACAGTAAAATTCTCAATCCGCATCAAGTTAAGGAATTTTGCGATGTCACTGGTTTAGCGATTTGGGAAGATACTCTGTGGGTGAGTCGCGATCGCAGTGTTTATTTGTGTAAGCTCAATGCCTTGGGTCTGGAACATTTCGTAACATTGCCTTATGATGCCAACGGGGTCGCTGTTTGGGAAACAACAGTCTACATTAGCTGTCAAAGGTTAGGCTATATTCTGATTTTTGACCGGGAAACCCGAAAAGAAATTACCAGATTTTCTGCTCCTGGAGTTGGAGTAGAAAATTTGGCAGTTAGTGAGGAAATGTTGTGGATTTGCGATCGCACAGAACAAACAGTTTACGCAATGGACAGGGCAACTGGAGAACTTAAATTCAGTGTTCTGACTCCGTTTGAATCGCCTACGGGTATAGCAATCCATCTTGATGGCGATACAGGAAAACAAAGTCTGTATGTCGCCTACGCCTCTGAGGAGCCTTATATCCGCGATAACCCAAATGCTGACCCAAATCACGAGCTAACCTACCGCGATCGCACTTTTATTCACCCCCTGTATTATCATTACGAACCAGATAAGCGCTACGCCCTCTCTAATGGCTATCTGATCGAAATGTCCTATGCTGAAGAAATTGCTCCCTTAGATGAGGTATATTTACCAAATGTAGAATGGCGCATTGCTTTACCATCTCAAACCGAGCGTCAAAAAGTAAAACATGTTGAACCCATTGGTATACCCTTCACCGAAGAAGTTGTAGATGGGCAACGTGTCGCAGTATTTAAATTTGATGCTCTTACCCCAGGAGAACGTCATGTATTTGGCTGGAAAGCACTTCTAGAAGTTAGGGGAATTAAGTATCGCATCACACCCAAAGATGTGGAAAATATACCGGAACTTTCACCAGAATTGCAAACCCGCTACCTAGTGGACGATGACGACTTAGCAATGGATACTACCATTGTCCGACGTGCCGCCAGAGAAGCAATTGGTTCTGAAACCAATGTGCTGCGGAAAATGTATAATATCCGTAATTATGTCTATGATGAGTTATCTTATGGTATCAAACCTTATATAGATACTCCTGATATAGTTTTAGAACGCGGTGTTGGTTCCTGTGGTGAATATGTTGGTGTTCTACTCGCTCTATGCCGCTTGAATGGTATTCCCTGTCGCACAGTTGGTAGGTATAAATGTCCTCCCAATGCCGAACACCAAGGTGTACCATTACAACCTGACTTTAATCATGTTTGGCTAGAGTTCTACGTACCGAATTTTGGTTGGTTGCCAATGGAATCGAATCCTGATGATGTGGGTCACGGTGGGCCATATCCTACACGCTTTTTTATGGGCTTGTGCTGGTATCACATTGAAATTGGTAAGGGTATCTCCTTTGAAACTTTAACCAGTCAAGGTGCGCGGTTAACTAAAGAAGATATTCCCATAGGAGATCTGGCGATTAATCATATTCGGTTTACAATTCTTAAAGAATTACCACCTTTTTGAATTAAGGCATTGGGTATGGGAAAGAAGTTCCAGTAGCAGTAAGTAGAGTGGAAGAACAAATAGAAAAACTTAAATGAGTGACATTCCACCCTACTATTGTTTTATGTCTAATTAAGTCGATCTACTTATAACTACAGAAGAAGCATTTATAACTCCAGAACGAGTTTTAGTGACTAAAACTCGTTAATTCATAAGTTGAAAATAAGTTTTATGAATTAAAGCCCTAGTTTACACCAATTTGAAAAAAGAATGCGACAGATACATACAGACATACCTTTGTTCTGTCTGGCTTTCTTAATGCGTGAATTTTGAATTGGTATTACTTATTATTTTTGACATCACATTAAGAAAAATATTAAAACTTGTAGTGTATTAACTTACACCATAAATATATACTTTGTACGGCGCTCGCATCTATCCAACCCACTTCAGAATGCATCACAACCAGGTTAAGCTGGATTAAAAGTGGCAATTTATTGCGCTCTTGAAATAAGAAAATCTCTGTTCCTGTCAAATTTTAATTTTTTCCTGCTTGAGAAACTTGGAATGCTAGACCGAATTTTTGATTACCTCCACTTTCATTTCAGCGTTGAAGCCCCGATAGTCCTGCTAATCTTAGTGTTTTTAGAGGCGGTGCTATCTGCTGACAATGCCATCGCCTTGGCTGCTATCGCCCAAGGGTTAGAAGACAAAGAACTTGAGCGTAAAGCTTTAAACTTTGGTTTAGTTGTTGCTTATGTACTGCGAATCAGCCTTATTCTTACCGCCACTTGGGTACAAAAATTCTGGCAATTTGAATTATTGGGCGCTGCTTACCTGCTATGGCTAGTATTCCAACACTTTAGCTCACAAGAAACCAGCGACGATCGCCATCACGGGCCGCGTTTTAACTCTTTGTGGCAAGCTATACCCGTGATTGCATTTACAGATTTAGCATTTTCGTTAGATAGCGTAACAACTGCGATCGCTGTTTCTCAAGAAAGGTGGTTAGTGCTGACGGGTGCAACAATTGGTATTATTACGCTGCGATTCATGGCAGGATTGTTTATCCGTTGGCTAGACGAATATGAAAATCTAGCAGATGCGGGCTATATAACTGTAGCTTTAGTAGGCTTGCGACTGTTCTTAAAAGTAGTTAACGATAGTTTAGTCCCACCAGAATGGGTAATGATTACAGCCATCTTCCTAATTTTAGGATGGGGATTTTCTAAGCGTGTTGACATCGAATTACCCCAAGTAGAACCAGAAAAGACTGAAGTACCGAAGTAAGAGGACGCGGGGACACGGGGACGTGGTGATGGGGAGAATTATTTAAAAGCTTCACTTTGTGTTTCACTCTGCACATACTCTTCCTTCCCCGCGTTCCCGTGTCTCCTCGTTTCTATGTCCTCTTCGCCTCTTCCTACTCGTGCAACCAGGGTGTTAAATGCGGTTGCCAATTAACTAATTCTTCATCCTTAAACCACAAAGCTATTTCTCGTTGGGCGGTTTCTTGAGCATCGGAACCGTGGATCAAGTTGCGGCCAATATTTATGCCAAAATCGCCGCGAATTGTTCCTGGTTCGGCTGATAAAGGGTTTGTTGCACCAATGATTTTTCTGGCAGCCGCAACGACGCCATCTCCTTCCCATACCATCGCCACTACAGGCGCAGAAGTAATAAATTCCACTAAGCCACCAAAAAATGGACGTTCTCGGTGGACATCATAGTGTTGTTCAGCTAATTCCCGACTGACTTTCAGAAACTTCAAACCAACTAAGGTAAAACCCTTAGTTTCAAAGCGACGAACAATTTCACCTACTAATTTGCGCTGTACACCATCAGGTTTAATTGCTAAGAATGTGCGTTCCAAAGCTATCTCCCAAAACTTAGTAAAGTTTTTATTTGGTCAATTGTCTTTGAAGTTATCAGCGTAGGCTTTTGGCGCTGGTGACTTCACTGTTTGTCCTTCGTCCTTTGTCCCAGGGTTTTGCACTCATGACTATGACTAATGACTAATAACACATGACTCTTGACCAATCAGAGTTTATCTCAGAAATTAACCTTGGGTGCATATCTGTTGCTAGACGAATGCGCTAAATTGTTAATTCGTGGGTGAAACACAGAGGTTAGGAAGAAATGGGTGTTGAGTCAACTGCTGCATCTGACGAGGTAGTACTACCGTCCAATGGACATAAATCTGAAGTGAAAAATCATAAGCAAAAAAACTTTTTACCACCTAGTACTACCACAGGAGATTTACCTCACTCTTGGAAAATCGAGGATAGCGAAGCCTTGTATCGCATTGAAGGTTGGGGACAACCTTATTTTTCCATTAACGCTGCTGGTCATGTCACTGTTGCGCCTAAAGGCGATCGTGGGGGTTCTCTAGATTTGTTTGAATTAGTCAACGCCTTGAAGCAGCGCAACTTGGGACTACCCATGCTAATTCGCTTTTCTGATATTTTAGAAGACCGAATTGAGCGGTTGAATGCTTGTTTTGCCAAAGCGATCGCTCGTTACAATTACCCTGGTGTTTATCGTGGCGTGTTTCCTGTCAAGTGCAACCAAGAGCGGCATTTGATTGAGGATTTAGTCAAATTTGGCAAGCCGCATCAATTTGGTTTAGAAGCCGGTTCCAAGCCGGAATTAATGATTGCTCTAGCCATCTTGGATACGCCGGGAGCATTATTAGTTTGCAATGGCTACAAAGACCAGGAATACATTGAAACCGCAATGTTAGCCCAAAGACTAGGGCAAACACCAATCATCGTTATAGAACAGATTGAAGAGGTGGATTTGGTAATTGCAGCCAACCGCCAGTTAGGTATTAAGCCGATTTTGGGCGTTCGGGCAAAACTCAGTACCCAAGGTATGGGACGTTGGGGAACCTCCAGCGGCGATCGCGCTAAATTTGGTTTGACTATGCCTGAGGTAATCGAGGCAGTTGATAAGCTACGGGATGCTAAACTGCTGGATTCTTTACAGTTGATGCACTTCCATATCGGCTCACAAATATCTGCCATTAATGTGATTAAAGATGCCATCCAAGAAGCCAGCCGTATTTACGTCGAATTGGCGATGCTAGGTGCAGACATGAAATACCTCGATGTAGGTGGTGGCTTGGGTGTAGATTACGACGGTTCCCAAACCAACTTCTACGCATCAAAAAATTACAACATGCAGAACTATGCCAACGACATTGTAGCAGAGTTAAAAGATACTTGTGCAGAACGACAAATTAGCGTACCAACACTGATTAGTGAAAGTGGACGAGCGATCGCTTCTCATCAGTCGGTATTGATTTTTGACGTTCTCAGTACCAGTGATGTCCCCCTCGATCCGCCAGAACCACCACAAGAGGGAGAATCCCCAATCATTAATTACCTTTGGGAAAGCTACCAATCGATTAACAAAGAAAATTACCAAGAACTGTACCACGACGCAGCACAATTCAAAGAAGAAGCCATCAGCCGCTTTAACTTGGGAATTTTACGTCTTAGAGAACGAGCAAAAGCCGAACGGCTTTACTGGGCTTGTTGTCAAAAGATTTTAAACATTACCAGACAGCAAGAATACGTACCAGATGAGTTGGAAGACTTAGAGAAAATCATGGCTTCCATCTATTACGTAAATATGTCAGTGTTCCAATCAGCACCAGATTGCTGGGCGATCGACCAGCTATTTCCGATCATGCCAATCCACCGCTTGGATAAAGAACCAACACGGCGGGGAATTTTAGCAGACCTTACCTGCGACAGTGATGGTAAAATCGACCGCTTTATTGACCTGCGGGATGTCAAATCGGTTTTAGAACTCCACCCATACAAAGCAGGAGAACCCTATTATTTGGGCATGTTCCTCAATGGAGCTTACCAGGAAATCATGGGTAATTTGCACAATTTATTCGGCGATACCAATGCCGTTCACATCCAATTGACGCCTAAAGGCTACCAAATCGAACACGTAGTCAAAGGCGACACTATGAGCGAAGTAGTCAGCTACGTTCAGTATGACTCCGAAGATATGGTAGAAAACATTCGCCAACGCTGCGAACAAGCTTTAGAGGAAAAGCGCATTACTCTAGCAGAGTCTCAGCGACTACTACAAACCTACGAACAAAGTCTTAGAAGATATACGTATTTAAATAGTTAGGGATTGGGGAATAGAGAGATGGGAAGTGTGGGAAGTGTGGGAAGTGTGGGGAGTGTAGGGAGTGTGTGGAGATGGGGGAAAAGATGAGGAGATGGGGGAGTGTGGGGAGAAAGGGGGGAAAGATTTCTTCCCTATCCTCCCACACCCCCTTTTCCTCCCACACCTCCTTTTCTTCCCCATCCTCCCACACCTCCTTTTCCTCCCACACTTCCTGTTTGCCCAATGCCCCATTCCCTAATTCGCGCTTGTCCCCAGTAATTCCTCTATTGCTTGTCGCTCAAGAGGGGTATGGGATGGTAATGTCTGACGGGCATCGGTAATCAGCCAGTCTAAAGCTGCGGCTTGAACATCAATTGCAGCGCCAGTTTTATCGACGCAGTAACGTCCAAACACTAACTTATCTACTAAGCGGACTCCGGGGCCGAGGCGCGACCATTCAAAAATCACGCTGTTTTCTACTGTTGCGCCACTACATATCCAACAATTGGGGCCAATCATTGCTGGGCCGACAATTTTAGCTCCGTCTTCTATTCTTGTCATCCCACCAATATAAACTGGGCCTGCGATCTCTACTTTGTCCCAATCGACAGCAACATTTAAACCAGTGTAGATCCCAGGGGCAACTTCATGACCAGGAATTTGCACATTTTTGATTTCACCTAGCAGTACACCGCGAATTGCCCGCCAATAATCTGGTACTTTACCAATATCTACCCATTCAAAGTCCATAGGGATGGCATGAAAGGGAGCTTTGATTTCCACTAATTTAGGGAACAATTGGCTACCAATGTCATACTCAACGCCAGAAGGAATATAGTTAAATACCTCTGGTTCAAAGATATAAATACCTGTGTTGATGTTGGTACTGAGGGCTTCTTCAGTTGAAGGTTTTTCTTGGAAAGCTTTCACGCGACCTTCTTCGTCAGTAACAACCACACCGTAGCTAGAAACTTCTTCCTTGGGGACAGATTTTGTAATAATAGTAGCGATCGACCCTTTATCTCTATGCCATTTAACTGCCGCAGTTAAATCTAGGTCAATCAAAGCATCACCGCACAACACGATAAAAGTATCATCAAAAAACGGTGAAAAGTCTTGAATGCGCCGCATTCCTCCAGCTGAACCAATGGCTTCGCCTACTAGTTTACCGTCGTCATCTATTTTCCCTTCAAAAGAATAGGCAATTTGTACGCCAAACCGCTGACCGTCACGAAAATAGTTTTCTATTTCCTCAGCCAAATGACTAACATTAACCAGAATTTGGTCAAATCCATGTTGGCGTAATAGTTCCAGCAAGAATTCCATCACTGGCTTTTGCAGGATGGGCATCATCGGTTTGGGCATAGTGTACGTAATCGGACGCACGCGAGTACCCTTACCAGCTGCGAGAATCATCGCTTTCATAAAAGTTTATTCCTCAACCACAAGCCAGTTTACTTTCATCGGGTGATACTTAATCATCAGTTTTTATTTCTGCTGTAAGTTATCCCTCCAAACAGGGATAACAGTAATTTAGTGGTTATTGCAACCATAGGTACACTTAGATGACAAGCGATCGCTTATCTTTTCAATTTACTCGGATTTTGGGGCTGAAGCAAAAATCTGTTAATTATCTCTATAGATAAATAATATTTACTCAAGTAAATGTTGTTGCCCAGATCCCTGATTTATTCAAGAGTCGGGGATCTAAATCCAGCGAATTTATAGCAGGAGGCAGGAGAGAGAAGGCAGTTCTTGCTGGAGGTAAAACTATTACTGTTCCTAACTGTCATTATGTCCTTAAGGGTGTGACTACGGCTATAGTAAGTGACATTCATTTATAAAGGCAGTTTTGGCTTCCTTAGTTCATTGATTGCTCAAAAGGTTTACAGGTATTGGCCGAATCTGTAAGTAAGCGAACTTTAATCTCATCATAAAATTCCTCTTGAAATAGCTCTACCTTGGATTG
Organism: Nostoc sp.; assembly: GCA_036918135.1. Classification (GTDB taxonomy): domain Bacteria; phylum Cyanobacteriota; class Cyanobacteriia; order Cyanobacteriales; family Nostocaceae; genus Nostoc. The sequence goes on along the minus strand of JBALDB010000015.1, from coordinate 192,469 downwards.
AGCTGAGAGTAGTAATAGCGCCCAGAAAACGCTAACTAGGTGAGAGTGTTTAGACTGATGTCCAGACCCGTTTTGAGATGATTGTCTTGTCTGAGTCCACAACTGCACAAGTTGTTCTAAACTTAAGCAATTTTCTTCTAAACATAGCTCTTTAGTAGATAATTTCATTACCTGCTCAAGTTCTCCAGCTACTTGTGTTAAATTTTCTTGGTGAGCCAGTTCTAGAGCCTCGCGCATACTTTGGATGCTAGGCTGACGCTTGGGACGGACAGGTTTACTGGTTTTGTCTACAAGTTTGAGCTGGTTGGCCATAATCTGTAATTGCTCGATTAACTCTTGCAGAGTTACCCGGCGTTTTGGCGGTGGCATTGCCGCTGGACGACGACGCAATTGTCGTTCTAATGGTAAACGATGACCCTGATGTAATATACCGTCTTCATCTTTCGGTAAAGTATTATCTACTACATTATATTTTTCTTCTTCTACTGTTGACAATTGTATTAAAGTATTAGCCTTGAATAATACCAGCATTGACGCGGATAAAAAGGCTTGTCCAGATTGAGATAAGTCTGCTTCATAGCCTTTTTTTATTGTCTGTGGTGCCATTAGTTCTAAGTAACGGTCAATCACCTCAATCACTTGCACATCCCAAGGGTCAATTTCCCCCTGCTGGGCTTGATGAATTAGGAGTGTAATTGTTTCTAACAGCTCAGAAGCTTCCATCAGCAGGTACTAAGTTAATTTAAAGTCGAAAAACCTAAAGATAACAGAGGAAGTGGGGAGTAGGGGAAATGAGAGAGCAAAAAGCCAGAGGAAAAATTATTCTTAACCAGAGCAACCCTAACGTCTGTGGCTTTGCTCTTAACTCTTGGAAAGACTTGGGTTAACCCAAGTCTCTACTCCGAATGCCCAATAATTAAAAACGCCACCAAGTTCTTTGAGCATAACTGATAATCCCGATCGCGATCGCCCCAAGTAATAGTAGCCAAATAATTCCACCTGGAATAAAAGTAAGAATACCAAAGCCTCTGAGTACCCAAACGGCTACACTCATCCCCAGAAGGATACCGACAATTTGGATTAATCTACGATTTAAAGAAGATTGACTCACTTAATTTTCCTCTCAACTAACACACGTTAAATTTAGTATTGACATTCAGGTATGAAGATACGATGAAATTGCAGTTTCATCAGAAATAACACGCAGAGATTAGCAGACGTTAGCCACTAAAAGTCCCCAAAGGTGAAAGAAAGTCTCTACCAGGTAAACTTCTAAAATTAGTCCTGGTGCTTGATATCATCTCGTGTTTGTGCCATTTTAGCTGTTAAAAACTTTATTTTTATTTAGTAAGTTGCTTTAAGCAATATTTACTTAAGTGTTGATTGTGTTAAGTGCGATCGTAAACACAGTTTTTCCAGTAAACTGACTGAAATAATTATCAATAAATTATTATTTCCGGAAAGAACAAATACTAAACTGGAACTAAAATTTAGTGGGTTGGATCTCAATCAAATCAGTGAACAGGAAACAGCAAACAGTTAAAGAGGCGTATAGTGGGAGATTTAAACCTGGGATTAATGCTTACCCCCAACTTTTATCGGGAACTTTTACCCAAGGAACAAAACTCATAAGTGTTAAGTTTTCATAGCTTGTAGTTTTAACGTTGTTAGATGGATGAGTTGAGGAGTAAACGAAATCATTATGTCTGCGTCTGATATATTAAACTCAATTATTGCAGGTTCAAATATGGCTTGGAGTCAAGACAAGCAAAGGTTGCTGGTACAAGGTGAAATTTTAGTAGAAACGCGATCGCACAAGGCGTGCGGTGGCGCTGTCACCGCTTGGATGTATGTACCAATGGTGCGATCGCAAGTCTGGCAGCAATTAACCGATTACCCTCGCTGGGTGCAGTATTTTCCTGATATCACCAAGAGCGAAGTAATACATCGAGGTGAAGTCAAGCGTTTGTATCAAGCAGCACAAAAAGCCTTTCTGTTTTTCACGGCTCAAGTAGAAATTTATCTGAATGTTGTAGAGGTACTAGGGCAACAAATCCAATTTCGCATGGAAAAAGGGACTTTTGAGGATTTTAACGCTCATTTAGAACTTAAAGATTGCGGTAATGGCACTTTACTAGCTTATACTGTGCAAGCTACGCCTAATATCCCGATTCCATCAATTTTTATTCAACAAGCAATGAATTTTGAATTACCAGCAAATATGCGTAAAATGCGACAAGTTATGTGTAAGAATCAATCAAAAATTTAGACATTATCTAAATTTTCGCTAAGTCCGCCTAGCGGACTTAGTTCCTATAGCCTTGACTTATAATTATTAATACTTAAATCAATATATATCAATAAGATACAGTGGGTTTCAAAATAATACCAATTTTAAAAAAGAGTGTGAGAAGTAGCCCATCTGTAAAGACGTGATTCATCGTATATTGAATCAACGAAATGTTGCAATCATTAATTGAATTAGTATAAGTGAAGTTATAAAGTTAGTTCGGTAGCCAAATATAAAATCTGTTTTAATTCCCAATTCTCAAGAGGCAGTTACTAAAGAGCCGATAGCTCCTACTTTTTCTCTTTACTAAGCTAGCAAGAGCGTCTCACAGAGAAGTAAATAAAAGTTTCTTACTCGACTCAACGCACGATAAATAGCAGAATTATTAATTCTACTGTGTGCTGTGCTTCCAATACTTCTTATTTAGTCTTGAAATACGAAATTGATTTCATCAATCGATTAATCGTCGATTGAGGTAATCGTTGCGGATACTTACAAAAATAAAAAATTCTTAAGGAAATAAAAATCATAATTTGAGCCAAACGTATCTCCCATTGCTCAATTAAAGAAAGTGTTTTAACATACTCCTTAAATAACTGTCGAATTCGCGTTTGACTTGTTCCATTTGTAGTATCGTCAAAAGTTTTCGTTCCAGGATAATATCTATAATTTCCCCAAGTTTCATTAAAATATTTGACATGAGCTACTTTAACTGCTTTCAGCAGAAAATCTAAATCCATCAGATAATGCTCTTCAACTTTGTATACTCCAATTTGTTCATGCAAAGATTTATGGTAAAAGTAAGCTGATGGATTGACAGGATAAGCAGTATCAATAATTTTCTCATCATTAATCTGCTTTTCCATCAGGAAATCAACTGCTCGTAGTCGTTTAGGTTTGTTCACCTGAATTAACTTGTCTCGGCGATCCCAGATATTACAATTACCAACAATTAAACTAGGTACTGGTAGAGTTTGAAAAAGTTCCCAGATGCGACGAATAACGTTTGGTTCATAGAAATCATCAACATTCAAAACGCCTATAATTGCTTTTTGTGCTAGAGAAATTCCTTTATTCATCGCATCTGACTGTCCTCGGTCTTTTTCAGAAATCCAGCGAATATGAGAATATTGATTGGCATAATGTTTGATAATATCTATTGTTTTATCAGTTGAGCCGCCATCGACAATGATATGCTCGACTTCCGAAAAATTTTGTTGAATGACAACTTGAAGACAAGATTCTATAAATTTCTCACCGTTATAAACTGGTGTAATTATACTAATCATTAGTTATCACCTTGTAAAAGTGAATGAGAATTGGAAAAGAGTTTTCCTAATTCCCAATTCCTTTGATGAACATAATTTAAGATTCCCACTTCCCATTAGATAATTCAAAAACCCGCTTTTTATCAGAAAACGGGTTTTTGAATAGAATTTATGAGGTCTAATTATGCAGTAAATACCTCAGCTGGTAAACGGCTAAAGGACAACCTTTCATTTTGCACGTCTACAAAGATAGTGTCGCCGTCGTTGAATTCGCCGCGCAAGATGGCTTTGGCAATTTGCGTTTCTAACTCCCGTTGAATCGCTCGCTTCAAAGGACGCGCTCCAAATACTGGATCGTATCCTACTTCTGCTAAAAAGTCAAGGGCAGCATTAGAGAGTTTGAGAGAAATTTTGCGATCGCCCAATCGTTGGCGTAATCTTTCCACTTGCAACTGCACAATTTGCCGTAATTCCTGCTTATTCAAACCGTGGAAGATAATGATTTCGTCAATCCGGTTGAGGAATTCTGGACGGAAACTATTTCGCATCGCCTCCATTACGCGACGGCGCATTTCGTCGTAGTGGGCGTTATCGGCAGCAACATCGAGAATATACTGAGAACCGATATTGCTAGTCATAATGATAATAGCGTTCTTGAAGTCCACAGTATGACCTTGGGCATCAGTGACGCGACCATCATCAAGAATTTGCAGGAAGATGTTAAACACATCGGGGTGTGCTTTCTCGATTTCGTCGAAGAGAATCACGGCATAAGGACGACGACGAATCGCTTCGGTTAATTGTCCGCCTTCTTCATAACCCACATATCCTGGAGGCGCACCGATTAACCGAGAAACAGCGTGTTTCTCCATATATTCCGACATATCGATTCGTACTAGCGCCTCTTCAGTATCGAACATATACGCCGCCAGGGCTTTTGCCAATTCAGTTTTACCTACACCCGTCGGCCCGAGGAAAATAAAGCTAGCGATGGGACGATTGGGATCGGCTAATCCAGCACGCGATCGCTGAATTGCATCGGCTACGGCTGTGACTGCTTCTTCTTGTCCAATCACGCGACGGTGCAGTTCGTCTTCTAAATGCAGCAGTTTTTCTTTTTCTGATTCCACCAACTTGCTAATCGGAATTCCTGTCCATTTAGAAATAACTTCAGCGATGTCGCCTTCGGTTACTTCCTCACGCAACAGAGATTTGCCGCTTCTTTGAACATTTGCTAATTCACTTTCTGCTGCTTCTAATTTGCGGTGTAAATCGGTTAATTTACCATATTTTAACTCCGCGGCTCGGTTGAGGTTGTAGTCACGTTCTGCTTGTTCAATCTCGAAGTTAACGCGTTCAATGTCTTTTTTAACAGACTGAATTTTGTTAATAATATCTTTTTCAGATTGCCATTGAGCATTCAGAGAACTTTGTTCTTCTTTCAGGTCAGCAATTTCTTTTTCCAATCTCTCGAGACGTTCGCGAGAAGCTAGATCGCTTTCTTTTTGTAGTGATAACTTCTCCATTTCCAATTGCAGAATCTTGCGGTCAATTTCGTCAAGTTCTTCTGGCTTGGAAGTAATCTCCATTTTTAATTTAGCGGCAGCTTCATCTACTAAGTCAATAGCTTTATCTGGTAAAAAGCGATCGCTAATATAACGACTCGATAATATTGCCGCTGCAACTAAAGCACTATCAGAAATCTTCACCCCGTGGTGGTTTTCATAACGTTCTCTCAAGCCACGCAAAATCGAAATTGCATCTTCCACACTGGGCTGATCGACATAAACCTGCTGGAAACGTCTTTCTAGTGCCGCATCTTTTTCAATATATTTGCGATATTCATCCAAGGTTGTCGCCCCAATACAGCGCAATTCGCCCCGCGCCAACATTGGTTTTAACAAGTTACCAGCATCCATTGCCCCTTGGGTAGCACCAGCACCGACAACAGTATGAATTTCATCAATAAATAAAACAATATTGCCGCCAGATTCGGTAACTTCTTTTAATACTGCTTTTAGACGTTCTTCAAATTCACCCCGGAATTTTGCCCCTGCAATTAAAGCGCCCATATCTAAAGCGATTAGCTTGCGGTCTTTGAGAGATTGCGGGACATCACCAGCAACAATCCGCTGTGCTAATCCTTCGGCGATCGCAGTTTTTCCAACACCGGGTTCACCAATTAATACGGGGTTATTCTTAGTGCGACGAGAGAGAATTTGTACAGTGCGACGAATTTCATCATCCCGCCCAATTACTGGATCGAGTTGACCTTTCCGGGCTGCTTCTGTGAGGTCACGTCCATATTTTTCCAGTGCTTCATATTTGCCTTCTGGATTTTGGTCGGTCACTTTTTGGCTCCCACGAATTTGCTTAATAATATTTTTTAGTTTGGCTTCGTTTAAACCAAATTCTTGAAATAAAGCTTTGCCAAAACGCTCATCTTTAGCATAAGCCAGCAATAAATGTTCAATTGAAATATATTCGTCTTGAAATTCCTGGCGATATTCGTCTGCGCGGTCTAAAAGTGTATCCAAGCTGCGTCCTAAAAAGACGGAAGTGCTGGTTCCAGATACTCTCGGCTGACGTTGGATAAATTGGTCAGTACGATCGCGCAGTTTTTGCAAGTTAACATTGGCTTTCGTCAAAACACTGCTGGCTAGACCATCTTGTTCTAGCAGGGCTTTGAGCAAATGTTCGCTTTCAATTTGCTGTTGTTGGTATTGTTTGACAATATCCGGTGTGTGGGCGATCGCTTCCCAGGCTTTTTCTGTAAATTGGTTAGGATTAGTAGGTTGCATAGGTTTTTAGAGGAACGAACCGCATTAGACATCTATAAACGTGCAAAGCGCCGCTGACCTCAAACCCCAGTGGCTTGCCGTAAGTTAGACTCCAAGCAAAGGAAAATTTTTCTTCTTAATCGATATTGTAAAAACAACAAAGGGATCGCCTAGATCGGTGTTCACGTCTTGTAAAAGTGGTATTTTCCCCTACTTGTGATTTTCCCATCTGCGATTGTTGTTCATTGCAAAAGAAGGCAGGAGGCAGGAGGAAAGAAGTATTAAACAAAAGTTGCTGGGTTATTGCCCAGTTTAAAACAGGAGTGGCAAGTGGGGCATAACTTCAATAATTCTTTCCCCCATTAGCAAGAGCGTATGGTATCCGAGAAGTTCTGTACCCTATAAGATGGCATACTTATAGACAGACGCTCTTGCTAGCTTGCTTATGTGTAAGAGTACGTAGACAAGACGAATCGCTACTCTATCGCCCCAAGCTGGCAAGTCGTGACTTGTATTTTTATCCGTAATTCCTCTTGTCTGCCTATCCTCTTTCCAATGACATTAGCATTCTTAACAATATTTATTTATACTTTTGTACTGAGCTGGCAGCCAAAATCGGGTAAACCTTAACTGGAATTATTAATCTTCTACTTTGTAGAAAATTAATTTTCATCTAGAGTAGGACAAAGATACCTGCTGTTGACTAAATAAAAGCTAGATGCAGCCTCTGGCTCATAGCGATAGGAAACCAACTTTAATTATTGAGAGTCTGGTTTCAAAATGGGTAACAGCACCATTCCCCATCAGCTTGATCACCTATGCTAAAAGTTATGCACTCGGCCACCAACTCAGCCACTCCAAATGCCCAGTGGGAGGATTTAATCAAGCTTCCAGCTCCAAACACGGTTCAATGGGACAATATCAAAACCCAATTAGACTTGGTGCTGTTGGCGCTAGAAACCTTAACTGGAATTGGTTCTGAGGCTATGCTTTCGGCGGCAACTGATTTGAATTTAGAGTCAAGAGTGCCAGACCGCGTAGCTTTATGGCGACTGCGCCAATCAAATCCGCTACGCAAAGGTCAAGGAGGGCGAAAAAAGCTAGATGTAGAAGAAGCGCGATCGCTTGTTCTTATCACCTGCTACTTAGCCAGACAGAACCAGGAATTGATTCGCCGCGCTGTTGGTTTGTTAGAACAAATGGCAGAAAGTAACCGGGAACCTCACCAGGCTGCTTTACTTGGAGATTATATTGATGCTTTTTGCAACACTTACCAAGAACGGATGGAAGAGGACGAGCAAATCTCAACGGATTTACTTACTAACCTGGCACTAAAACTGCTTGTAGATTTACTTTTTTACAGCGCCCCTGGTGGGCATCGCCGTCTTTGGCTAGCACTTATAGACCGTTCTACAAAATTTTAAATTTGACATTTGAGATTCGTTAACCAAAATTTGCCGATGTAAGTTTGCTAGGTCAAGAAACCCCGATCGCGCTGGCTAGCCCTTGGGCAATGCGCTATCAACATTAGTTCTTCCTTGCACATCAGTTTACAAAAAAAAGAATCTTCTAAACTTCTGAGTCACAACTTTTATTTACCAACAACTAACTCAACTTTTGTCTTTGACACGCTACGCAAACGCAAAATCCCAAATAGTCTTCCTTGCTACTTCCTGCTATGCCTCTATCAAATACTGTGATTCGTCGCTACACACCGCCTACTTGTACGCTAGAAGTATTCGCGCAAAGCTCACCTTTGTCCCGTTGGATGGGGAAAACTGTCCTCAAGCACCTCAGCTTCGAGCTGCGTTTTGACGATCCCCGGCTACCACAAGAACACAGAGTTCCCATTCGGGGCGATCGCTATCAACTGGAAGCTTTGTCTGATGCAGTTACAAGCTATGTACAACAATTCCTCCAACAGTCTCCAGAAAGCTTTTGGGTCAGTTTCTCAGGTTCCCAACAATCAAGCACAGCACTGGATGAGCCAGAATTACAACTATCAACAAAAACATTAAATTCTTCTAGTGCCCGAATTTCAGCGGTAAGTATACATTTAGAACCCAGCAGCTATTTAACTCACAATTTATTTCTTGGTTCTCTTGCTAACCAAACATCTGCCTCGGTGATTCAACTAAGTTTGTTGCAACTATTCGATTTGGCAACTGCTTTAGACGAATACTCAACCGATGTCATGGCACTACCAACTCTCAACAGTAGGAGTTCAGATATGAGCTTCCCTGCTTGGGCACCTGTTGCCGCAATATTAGTATTAGCTGTGGGCTTCTTACCAGTTACCTGGCAATATGCCAATAATATCAGGCAAAAAGAACAGCGGACAGTTAAAACAGCAGATTCAACAGAGGTCAAGACTGCTTTAGAACCTTCACCTTCACTAGCCTTTCCCACACCTCAGCCTGGACTCACTACCCCAGCAGATAATTTGCTCGGTTCCACCCCTCCACTGCGGACATCTAGTTTGCCTCAAACACCTTTAGCATCCCCTGGTTCAAGTATTTCTACAGCACCACCTGTATTACCAAATGCACTGACTATACCTCAAGAGACGACTCCAACCGTTCCCAAGAATTCAGCAATCGCACCATCCAGTAAAATTCCCGGACAGGAAATCGCCATACTACCAAATCTCGGACAAAATCTCACAGCCTCAAATCCTCAAGCCGATGCTCTCCCTAAAAGGCGGAATTTACCATCTGGTCTATCTTCTACTACAAACAACTTATCACCCAATATCTCACCAGTAGTCCCCCCCTCCGTTGCCACTATACCCAATAATAGCCGTGGCAATATTCCCATCCAACCCTCTCCATTAAGTTCACAACAACTGGACGAAACAATCAGTGCCCTGCAAGCAGCTTCTAGGAATAAACCCTCCTCAGAAGTGCCCTCATCTGGGACCGCCAATCCTAATCCATTTGTCGATCGATTAGGGGATGAACGCAAAACTCCCACATCCAGAGAAGTGGCAACAGGCACATTATTTGACACAACTCAAGTAGCAGAAGCTAGAGAATACATAAAAAAACGTTGGCAACCACCTACGGGATTAAGACAAACATTAGAATACAGTTTAATAGTCGGTGTTGATGGCACAGTTGAACGAATTTTTCCTCTGAATAAAGCAGCAAGAGAATACGTGGATAGTGCTGGGATGCCTGAAGTTGGTCAGCCTTTTGTTTCTGCTAATACACGCGGACAAAATGCCAGGATTCGAGTTGTTCTCAGTCCTGATGGTAAGGTACAGACTTTTCCTGATGATTAAGTAAACTCATCCGTGTGTTGCCACTTTTGTAACTGGTACAATACCTGTGCCAGTTTTTATTTGCTCCAATTGCTCTGAAGTTGGGCTTTTTGAGTCCAGTTACCAAACTGGTCTGATTATTGATATCAGTAAACTTACCAATCAATACAATTATTTTTAACAGCAATTATCCAAAATAAAAATACAAAATACATCTCTGAAAACTCCGGTTTAATACGAAACTTCTTAATTAAAAAAATAATTAAGTAAAACTTTTGTATGGGGTATGAACAAACCGCACTTTTGTACTCTTACTAAATCGTTGGTGCAGCTCTCAGAAAAAAGATTTATGTGTTTTCAATTAGTGACTGGTCTAAATTATTCACTAATTGATGATAAATTTTGAATTATGGCGACTGAATTATTTTGAATAATTGCTATCAATTACTTAGACAAAAGGTAGAGAATATGCAAACAGTTGGAACTCAAAAAGATAGTATAGCTTGGATTATTCAAACATGGGCAGCTTTTATGCTTTCTATTTCTATGACTACCTTTGGTATCGTGCATTTGCCTGTGGATAACTGGGTGAAAGGCTTTATGGGTATGGGTTTGGCTTTTTCTGTTGGCTCCACTTTTACTTTAGCAAAAACCACTAGAGACTTGTACGAAACTAAAAAATTAACAGCTAGAATCGATGAGGCGAAAGTAGAAAAATTGCTTTCACAACACGAGCCTCTAAATTTTAAATAAAGGCAACCAAATTAACTTTTGATTTTTTTGTATTAAAAAGCTGTTTTAGGAATATCAAAGAATAATATTTATTCCTATTTCAGATTATCTAGATATCACTAAACAAGGCAAAAGTTAAAAGTTATAGCCGTAGTCACATAGGACATAATGACAAGGTTAGGAACAGTAATAGTTTTACTTCCAGCAAGAACTGTCTTCTTCCTCCTTCTATAAAAAAAGAAGAATCAAATTAGTCTCAAGTAAATAAATTTATTTATATGTAGTACTCTTTTGAGTTTTATCTTTTTGTTTTTTACAAATTACAAAAATAACAAATAATAAAAGGACTGGTTGTACCAGTCCTGATTACATTCGTTTAAGTTTTTTATCTTAATAACGGGATTTTTTACTTCTTAACTTTTGCCTTTTACGTCGCCGTTCGCTAGCAGCAACGGCCTGTTCTACCGGATAACCCACTAAAGGAATTACCTGATATTTTCGCTCTTCTTCTAACTTTTTGAGTTCGGTATAATCAACCCAATGAATGCAATCAACCGGACAAGTGTCAATTGCTTCTTGGATAATTTCTTCGGCGTCCCCATCTTGGCGAATTACTCGCGATCGCCCATAATCTGGTTCAATGTAAAAAGTATTACGCGCAACATGAGCGCAGTGCTTACAACCTATACAGGTGATTTCGTCAACATAAACACCGTTTTGGCGAAGCACACCTCCCAATTCCGGTTCTAAACCAGAACGTTCTGGGGCATCCCGTAAAAAACCCCCTAATTCTGGTTCCAAACCGGAACGATTTTCTTCTTGTTCTTCCAGCGACGGCAAAAAATCAGCCATTACGCACTCCAGCGTTGTACTACCAGGCGAATTGAACCATCTTCATTTTTTTGTTCTTCAGCGACTTGAAAACCAACACGAGCAGTTTCTTTCATCACTGTTTGGTAAGCATAGCGCTGTGTTACCTGGCGCAAGAACCCATCCACAGAAAGATTTTGCTGCCAATATTGCAAGTCAGCCACCAGCTCGTATTCTTTGCCATTCCATTTAAAGCCGATGTCGTAGCCATTTTCCTGCTCAATGCTAACTTCTGCAGGATGAGTTTGACCGCGATAGCCACGTACTTCGTGTGGGCCTGGTTTCCAGTCTATACCTAATTCAGTCAGAGCATCTTTCAAAGAATCAAGGTTACGGATTTGAGTCTTAATTTGGCTAAAGTGTGACATGGTGGTTTAAATTAAATGACACTAAACTACTGTGAAAACTTACCAATCGCTGTAAGTGGTGTGCGTATTCGCCACGTTTGATTGCTGCACCTTGGCGGCGAAGTGTTCTGAGGTTGGCTCCTGCTTAAGTACTTGCCCCAGCTGTGCTTCTATTGCTGCTGTAACCTCAGCGCAAGAAGCACCCACAATGCCAGTGACTTTTTCTTGTACCCGACCATCTGGATAAATTATGAACTCTAATGTCTCCATGCTCTTGGCCAACCACGATAAGTACGTTTGAATTGTACTGCCTTAGCAGAAAGCTAAAAATATAGCTGTCGGAACATTTTTACTTAGATACAAACTTGCCATTTGTTAAATAATGTTCCATCTCTCAAAATATATATCTTAAAAAATTTACAAAAATTATTAATTTTATTAGCATACACATCAGTCTTTAGTTAGTCTCTCTTAACCTCATCGATTAGTCAAGGTAACAACTGAGTTTGCTAGGCAAGCAGCAAAAGTGCTAAAAATAAGCATTTGAGGTAGTATAGCTAGCCAGATAAGTTACAATAGTATAAATTTTATTATAAAGGTTTATCGTTATCATTAACTTTGCTGATAGGTGAGGAGAGATTCAGCTTAGTGTAACCTAACAGCAAAATGGTAAGGTGTGCGATCGCAGTTCTAAACCTCTTGAGTGTGGTTAGTTGCAAATCGATACTAGTCAAAATCAGCACCAAAAAGTGTTCATAGATATCTGCCGTATTAAAATTTTAAGTATTATTCAGCAAACATTTCAGTTAATGTGTCGAGAACTAATCTTTGCTCGTAGTCACTAATTTGACCAAGTAGTTTGACTAATCTAGCTTTATCCACTATGCGAATGCGATCGAGAATAATCTATCCTTAAATTTTTATATGCGCGATCGCCTTTGGTAAACTAATTTTCTGAAGACTGATTTTAGAGATGCGATCGCTCTGGCTATTATCGTTGAAGCTATCACCATTTGTAGAAGTGAATCAGGGAATGCTGGCCCTATTCCGTCGGCTCTGTTGTGTTGTTAGCTGCCTGACTACCACGGAATGCTTCCAGTTTCCGTCGAATTGCTGCTTGAATCTTTTCGTCAAAATCGGGATCGCCTGGGCTTGCAATAACTGATTTTGGGCGCTGATTGAACCTATCCAAGTATGCCTGAAAAGCAGCCCGATCTTGGCGGTTTGCTAAAAAGTATCGTTTCAATTCGGCGTCACTCATGGTATCAAAGTTCACTTGACTCATCAAGACACCTCTCATACTACTCGAATCTTTTTGAAGCGAGCGCTTTAGATACAATTGCTCAAGCTGTCACCATTTCCGAGACTGAATCAGGGGATGCTGGCTCAAAATGTAACACCATAATTTGCTCTGGGCGTAAACCGATAGATTCGTAAGTGCGGCCGTGGCGATCGCTAAATTCAACCTCAAACGCAGCACCGCCAGCTAATAATTCGACTACTGTACCAACTTGACCGCGCCAGAGATTGTATTCAGGTAGGTCAACTACCAGTGCTACTACATCCAGCAACTTGACCGTATTTTTAGTCATCTTCTCTCACTTCCAAACATTTACAGCGGATAGCAGGTTGTTAATCTTGGAACATCAGAACCTTCTTCGATAATCCAACCACTCCGAATAGTTGCACTTCTATCTTGCCATTCCAATGTGAAATCTAGAGTGTAGCGTTGTCCAAATTCATCACGCCGTCCCAAGCGAACTTCATGAGTTTTGACAACTTTGAGAAGAATCTGTTGTAATTCTTCAGCATTGTCAGCTGTCATACCTAGAATTGATGAAAATAAACGAGCTTTATGTTTTCCTTCATCATGCTCTGGATTGAGACAGTAGTCACGTAGTTTACGAATGTCAGCGACTGCATTTTCTGCATTTGGGATTAGATTGACTTAATTATACATAAATTTTTTTTATAGTCTTATGGACTTTGGGGAATATAAGTATGAAAAATGCCTGTGCAAATTGAGTTTCATAGCCAAAGGGCTATTTGCACTTAAAATACACAGGCACTTCAATTTTATTTCCTTACTATCTATTATACTTCATAAATCATCGCAAGGGTATATTCATTGAATTTTATTCAACTTTGTCAACTGAGTTAAGCTATTCCTTACCGCCACCGAAGAGTTTGTATATTCCATATCCAATAGCTGCAGCAGCAGCAACAGGTGCAGCAGCAACTATGGCAGTACCAGCAATTGCACCTCCGCCAACAACACCACCGATACCTGCAAGGGTACTCATAATTGCAGCACCAGAAGCACCAGCAGCTACTGTTACAGCACCAGCACTAGCTACACCAGCGGCAGCACCAATGTTTGTAGCTGTTCTTGCAGCTGCACGAGCTTCACGTTCTTCTTTAGATAAATCCGGTTGGTCTTTGAACAAAGTTTCATTCATTATTTTTGCCCCAGCATAAGCTGGCCCTGCTGCTAATACAGCAGGAGCGGCCGCCATACCACCACCAACCACACCACCTGCCGCAGCTAAGCCCGAAGTAATTCCTGCTCCTGAAGTTGCCGCAACAGATAACCCTGTAGCAGCGCTGACAGCAGCTCCTGCGGCCGCGCCTGTCTCTACAACGGCTTTTACTGTCTTTAGGTCTTTAACGCCTAAAGTTTTTTCTACAGCAATTTCTGTACCCTTTTCAACAGCTTTACTGGCAATATCTTCAAAACTCATGAATTAATTTTTCCTAATGTGCCGCGCGAACTAATACTACTAAAGCATAATTTATACTAATAACGTAATAGTACTAACACTGATGCAATCTTGCTGCATCTCAAATTACCAGCGAAAACTTTCCTGTAAAAAAACGCATCGCTCAGCCGGAGAACCAAGGATAATGAAGCATAATTAACCTCTATAGCTTTTAGCCATCAGCCACAAGCCGAAATCTAAGACGGTAAGTACTGAAAGCTGTTAACTCAACTCAACAAATTGACTATGAATACAGAACAAGCGAACAAAACAATCCGCGTGGGAGTACTGGGGTTTGGCGGACTTGGACAAGCCGCCGCCAAGCTACTTGCTGGCAAACGTGAAATGATTTTAGTCGCAGCAGCAGATCAAAAAGGCTACGCTTACGCTGGTGAAGGTTTAAATACTCAAGAATGCATTGTTACGTATCAGTCTCAAGGCTCAGTAGGTTATCTAGAGCCGATTGGCACATTAAGTAATAACAGTATTCAAGATTTAATCGCTACCACTCAGCGTGTAGATGGGTATTTTCTGGCTTTACCCAACTTACCAAATGATTTTATTCCCTCTGTTGCTAAGCAGTTTATTGAATCTGGTTGGCAGGGTGTGCTAGTGGATGCAATTAAGCGCACCAGTGCTGTAGAACAATTACTGGCAATGAAAGAGGAACTGCAAGCAGCTGGAATCACTTACATGACAGGATGTGGTGCTACACCTGGACTATTAACTGCCGCTGCCGCTTTAGCCGCCCAAAGCTATGCCGAAATCCACAACGTAGAAATTGCCTTTGGTGTCGGAATTGCCAACTGGGAAGCCTACCGCGCCACCGTTCGGGAAGATATCGGACATATGCCTGGTTACACGGTGGAAACTGCTAGGGCGATGACTGATGCAGAGGTGGAAGCACTATTAGATAAAACCAATGGCGTGCTGACTTTAGAGAATATGGAACACGCCGATGATGTAATGTTAGAGGTAGCTGGGATAGTGGGGCGCGATCGCGTTACTGTTGGTGGTGTAGTTGATACTCGCAATCCTAAAAAACCCCTTAGCACTAACGTTAAGGTAACAGGACGCACCTTTGAAGGTAAAATTTCCACTCATACCTTTACTTTAGGAGATGAAACCAGCATGGCAGCCAATGTCTGCGGCCCTGCTTTCGGCTATCTCAAAGCTGGTAGGCAATTGCATCAACGCGGCATCTATGGAATATTTACCGCTGCGGAAATTATGCCTCAATTTGTCAGGTAATAAGTAGAGACGCAATTAATCGCGTCTCTAGAAAAGTAAAAAGGCAAAAGAAAAAATAAATTCTTTTTTTGCCTTTTTAGTTTTACCTTTTGCTTTAGTTAAGCAGGGGGAATTTCTGGAGAAAAAGTGTCTGTATAATTCTCTTCGATTAAAAAATTTGATGTTTCCATAATAAATGGAAGTTCTGCTCCAACAAGACCTCGCTGGATACGTTCTGATGTTCCATGAAAAACTATAAATAAAGGATATATACTATTAGCTCCTTCACTTAAAATATGGCTGTGACGGAGAGGCATCAACCATTCATAATCATTGTCTAAAAAAACTTGGGATTGTCGCCAACGTCCTAACAAATCAGAAAAATCTTCATGGGGACGATGAATAAAAATTAAAATCTCTACTCCAGTTTTGATTTTCCACTCTGGATCGCACATTAAAAGTGCTACATCACAGGGTAAACAAATTGCTTGTAGTTCTTTTGTAGCAGTTTTGCGAAGACGAACAATTGGTAAAGGAATAGCAATCACACTCTCATCTGGACGGCGCAGACTGGGAATCATCTCCAAGTATGGACGATGTTGTTTTAGTAAGGCGATCGCAGCGAGATGATTACTGTACTCTGCCAAGCTTGCTTCATAATGAGATTTTTGGACAGTCATAGTTTATTAAATAGTAAGTATTTAGGAGTTAGCAGTTAAGAAGAAAGTTTATAAGTTAGAAATTAAAAATTTAATAATAAAGAACTTCAAATGTTAACTTATAACTATTAACTCCTAACTCTTAATCTCCTATCCCAATTTTTCAAATACCTTAAACATTGGTAAATACATTGCCAGCAAAATTGTACCAACCATCCCCCCTAAAACTAAAATCATAATTGGTTCCAAAACACTAGTGAGTGCTTTTACTGCTTGCTCAACCTCATCTTCATAAAAATCGGCAACTTTCATCAACATTCCATCTAATTCTCCTGTTTCTTCGCCAATACTAATCATTTGAATTGCCATAGCTGGAAAAACTTTATCTTTTTGTAAAGCAATGCTAATCATACCTCCTTGTTGAATTTCTATGCGGGCTGCATCTATGGCATTAGCAATTATTTGGTTTCCTGATGTATCTCGGACAATTTCCAAGCAAGTTAAAATTGGTACGCCTGAACGAGTCAAAGACCCAAAAGTCCTGCTAAAACGGGCAACTGAAGATTTTTGAATTAAGTCACCAAATAACGGCATCTTCAAGGAAAGGCGATCGATTGTTTGGCGACCAACAGGAGTTTTAGAGTACTTTGAATAGGCAATTTTTAATCCTATAAGAACACCGATAAGTATGAAAACCTTTGGACTTCTCAAAAATAAACTAGCATCCATCAGGAATTGTGTTAGAGGTGGTAATTCAGTTCCAATTTGCACAAAAATTGTGGCAAAAATGGGAATAAGAAAAATAGTCATACCGAGAAAAATAGCAACTGCTATAAAACCCACGACTGTTGGATAAGATAATGCTGATTTAATTTGGTTTTGTAAGCGGGCAACATCTTCTAACAACTTGGCTAAGCGATTCAATACTTCGTCTAAAACACCACCAACTTCACCGGCTTGAATCATACTTACATATAATCCATCAAAGCATTCAGGATGCTTCCGCATTGACTCCGAAAGATTCGTTCCGCTTTGAACATCGTTACTAATGTCCATAAGAGCTTGTTTAAGTTTAGGATTACTACACTGTTCAGAAAGTACTCCCAGACTTCTAACAATTGCAACTCCGGCATTCATTAAAACGGCAAATTGACGAGAAAAAACGGCTTTGTCTTTAACAGACACCTTCACTAAGGAATTCTGAAATTTTTTTAAGTTAAAATTTGTCTGAAATCCTTGAAACTGTTTGAGTTCTTGGACTACAAAGCCTTGGTCTCTGAGATTAGTACGAGCTTGGCTCAAGGATTGAGCAACAATTTTTTCTGTTCGGGATTTTCCTTGCGAGTCCCGAACACGGGCAACGTAGGTTGGCATAAGTCAATTCAAAATAGTTGTTAGTCATTGGGTATTGGAAGAAGCACAGGGACACAAGGGAAAGACTCACTAAGCTGTCCTTGCATCTAAGGCAGTACATTTTTTCGTGTTGAGAGCCAGTTGCTTCTCCCAAGGGGAGACGCTGCGCGAACAAGCCGGGGAACCCCTCCAATGCACTGGCTCCTGTTAACTCTCAGCAGTCAAAAAACTTAAGAAGTGATTGTGTAATTTCAAGGCGTAATACTTTATAACTTCCCCTCTGCTCCTCCCCTATCTCTCCCATACGTTTAATGCGCTTTAGCAGCCCCATTCACTCCGGGTTTTGCACCTGCTGCTTGCGGTGGTGTGGAACCACCTATGAGACGTTGAATTTCGTCTGGCTTGGAAGTCTTAGACATTGCTGCTTCAAAAGAGATAGTTCCTGCTTTGTAAAAATCCGCTAAAACCTTCTCCAGAGTTTGCATTCCTAATTTGCCACCAGTTTGAATAGCTGAGTAAATTTGCGATGTTTTACCTTCTCGAATTAAGTTAGAAATAGCGGGAGTAACAATCAAAATTTCTTGAGCCATCACCCGACCGTATTCACCTGGTTTGGGGTTTTTCTTAGATACTAATGTTTGGCTAAATACTGCTACCAAAGAGTTTGATAACTGCACCCGCACTTGGGTTTGTCTTTCATGGGGAAAAACGTCGATAATCCGGTCAACAGTTTGTGCAGCCGAACTAGTGTGTAGTGTTCCAAATACCAAGTGTCCTGTTTCCGCAGCAGAAATCGCCAAAGAAATCGTTTCTAAATCGCGCATTTCCCCGACTAGAATAATATCTGGATCTTCCCGTAAAGCTGCTTTCAAAGCATTAGCAAAACTCTTGGTATCTTCGCCTAATTGTCGTTGGTGAACCAAGCTTTTAATTGGTTCGTAAACAAATTCGATTGGGTCTTCAACCGTCAAAATATGCTCTGCCTTAGTGCGGTTAATTAAGTCAATCATTGCCGCTAAAGTTGTTGTTTTCCCGGAACCTGTGGGGCCTGTCACCAGAATTAGTCCTCTGGGCTTATCAGACATTTCCCGTACTACATCCGGCAGACCTAATTTTTCAAAGTTAGGAATTTTAGAACTTAATGCCCGTAAGCAAGCAGCATAAGCACCACGCTCTTTATAGACGTTCACCCGAAAGCGAGCTAAACCTTTAACACCATAAGAACAATCCAACTCCCACGTCTGCTCTAAAGTTTTACGCTGAGTGTTGTTGAGCATACTAAAAATCAGCCTTTGACACTGATCTGCTGTCAACACATGCTCACCTATAGGAGTAAGTTTGCCACTGATACGGAAATAGGGAGGTAAACCTGCGGATAAATGCAGGTCTGAGCCTCCCATTTCAATCATTTGCTCCATTAAGTCTTCAATCATCATTTCCATAGTTCTGTTTCCTTATAATGTTTGTTATTTATCCTTTGTCAGTTGTCATCTATGAGTTGTTTTAAGCTATTAGGTATTAACCGATGACTAACGACCAATACTTCTCTACGAGAGGCTGCGCCAACGGCTTCTCCTAACAAAGACGCTACGCGTAGCTTGCTTAAGAGCAGGGGTACGCTCAGTACAAGTGACTAATGACTTAATCTTAAAAACGAGATGTTAGACAGTAGGGACAATCTAGCCATTCTGGTTTCAATGTGGCATTACAAGTCTGGCAGGTAAGACCAATTTTGCGTTTGGCTTTTAACTCTGCTTCCAAACCCGTATCAGTAAAGGTCACCCGTTCTACTTCTTCGAGGGTGGTGGCACCTTGGCGCACTAAGTCTAGACTGTAAGCCAACAAGGTTTTCATGCCCTCTTCCACCGCGACTTCTTTGATGCGTTCCGTAGGTGCTTCTTCGTTAATCAGGGTTTGTAGGTTTTCGGTAACTCGCATGACTTCATAAACACCACAACGACCTTTGTAGCCGACCCCATTACATGTTGAGCAAAGATGATTTTTGCTTTTGGCTTCAGCGATCGCTTCTAATGTCAAAGTGTTAGCTTTATAGAAAGTGACCCCCACATCAGAGGAAGCTGATAGACCATAACGTGCCAGTTCCTCAGTTGTCGGAGTATAGGCAATGCGACATTCAGAACATACCCGCCGTACCAGACGTTGAGCCAAAACGCCAATCAAAGAACTAGAAACCATGAAAGGCTCAATTCCCATTTCTCCCAAACGAGCGATCGCTCCTGGGGCATCATTAGTATGTAAAGTAGTTAATACTAAGTGACCAGTCAAGGCAGCTTCAATTGCTGTTTTTGCCGTTTCTTTGTCCCGTGTTTCACCCACTAGTAGCACATCTGGATCTTGTCGCAAGAAAGCCCGCAAAGCCGTAGCAAAATCCAACCCTTTTTCTCGAATCACCTGAACTTGAGTAATCCCTGGAAGACTATATTCAATTGGGTCTTCTACAGTACTGATATTAATTCCGGGATCGTTCTTTTCTGCTAGTGCCGAATACAGCGAGGTTGTTTTACCCGAACCAGTTGGCCCCGTTACTAATATCAGACCAAACGGACGGCTGACCATATCCTGCACAATATGCAAAGTCTCCGGATCGGTAATTAATTTATTCAATCCAAGTTGAGTAGAAGAATTATCTAAAATCCGCAGTACTACCTTTTCCCCGTAGCGACTGGGTAAAGTATTTACACGGAAGTCTACCTTACGTCCCTCAAACATCCGGCGGATGCGTCCATCTTGGGGTAGACGCCTCTCGGCAATATCTAGATTGGAGATGATTTTAAACCGAGCTGTCACCGCTGGGATAATTTTTTTTGGCATCAGGGGGAAAGCTTCACGCAGCACTCCATCTTTACGGAAGCGAATGCGTAAGTTTTCTTCTTGTGGTTCAACATGAATATCAGAAACCTTCTCATGTAAGGCTTTAGCCAAAACTCTGTTGACTAAGTTGATCACCGGGGCATCCTCTGCACCTTTCATCGCTGCCCCTAAATCAGCCTCCATTTCATCAGGAGCATCCTCAAGGTCGAGATTTCCGAGATTTTCTAAATCTTGATTAATATCTGTAAACTTTTCTTGTTCCAGGTGCTTTTGCCGTACAGCCAGGTCATCTAAATATTGGTTGATTAGCTGCTGGTAGTCTTCCTGTGTAATCACCATACGCTGCAATGCCAAACCTTGGGGGCGCAAGATCCGGTTAAGGTCATCGCAAGCCTCCAGATTATCCGGAGCAACCATTGCCACTAAAACTGAAGGTGGAGTTTGATCTTCGTGTTTCGACAGTGGCACCAAACGATGGCGACGGCAAATATCGACTGGAATCAGGGTATCAATCAGGTTCCCCACCATTGTGTTGCCAAAGGAGTTGACTTCTGGATCGAGAAATTCAACACCGTAGAGTATTTTTAATTCAAATAGCTGCTGTTTTTTATATTGCCTGAGCAACTCAGGTGATAGCTGTTGTCCGGTAATTGACTCTAATACTTCCGTTAAGGGTCTACCGGACTTGCGGCTTTCGATTAATGCCTGCCTCATCTGTTCGCTATTAACATAGCCAGATTGCACTAGCTTGTTGCCAAAAGGCGAAAACTCTGTTCTAGTAGTTAGAGCGGTACTGCGCCGTTGCGGTGACGAGTAAGTCATAAAGGGAGCAATTGATTTGGGGAAACCTCTGCTTAGAGTATTCCCAGCATGTGACGCAGAATTCTCATAGCTCAAAAAAGTCCTAAGTGTCGAGTAAAAAAGTCAACAGTTATTAGTCATAAACTTCAAATGGAATAATTTATTTCTTCGAGTTCCCTGAGTACATAGTGCCTACACCGGAAGTTAACGCTCAGACTTCTGTTTTTATCTCCTTGTCCTCTTGGATGACTCAACTACTTAACACTTTTGAAGGAATGACAATATTAGATAAATCGTTAAATTTTAAGTAATAACTGATTAAAAAACCGATCCATGAATAAGATGAGGGGCAAATCAGATTCAGACGCCACTCTTGCAAAATACTTACTCATAGAGTTACGCTACTCGTTCGGGTTACCGCACTAGGAGTATCTCAACTAGCGTGTTCACCATTTGTCACAATAAGATGACGATGACATCACTCCAGGAACTTGTGGGCAATAAAATCAGCCTCAGTTGCAAGTCGTAAATGACGACAATAGCAAGCTATGGAGATTTAATGCCATAAAAAGTATCTGGAATCAGTAGACAATGATGGATGAAAATAAACAGATAAACAATACAAGCCAGCAATTGGGTGAACCAACAGAGGTAAAGCAAGCAATGAAGAGCGACTCCCCAGCCCAAATCAATTCCAATGAATCTGGTAGCGAAGTTACTGAGCAAGTGGCAGCCCAAACCAATGTAACGGTGGATACTGCTGCTTCTAATCAAGAATATGGCGTCGCTGCAACCGATAAAACTCAGCTAGAAACCGCAGCTTTGGCAGAACAAATCGAGTCTCTCAAAGTGCAATTAGAAGAGCGCAGTACTCAATACATGCGGATTGCCGCTGATTTTGAAAATTACCGCAAACGCACTAGCAAAGAAAAAGAAGAGTTAGAGGCGCAGATGAGGCGGAATACAATTCTGGAATTGCTGCCAGTGGTCGATAATTTTGAGCGGGCGCGAGCGCATCTCAAACCACAATCTGATGGCGAAATGACCATTCACAAAAGTTACCAAGGTGTTTATAAACAATTAGTAGATACCCTCAAGCGTTTGGGTGTATCACCCATGCGTCCTGAAGGTCAACAATTCGATCCCAATCTGCACGAAGCAGTAATGCGGGAACCTACGGATGAACATCCTGAAGGAACAGTGTTAGAAGAGTTAGTGCGCGGATATTACTTGGGCGATCGCGTGCTACGCCATGCAATGGTCAAAGTAGCTGCTCCCAAGGAAGATACACCTGCTGCACCAGACGATCGGTCGAGTCCAGCCAACAGTTAAACTGTAATCGCTCGCCTCGCTGACCAAAAGTGCCTGGGTTCTAGCAGGGGCGAGCATCGTTACTGAGTATTGGGAAGATGAGGGGGATGAAGAAGCAGGGGAGCAGGGAGTAGAGAGCAGAGGGGAAAAAGGTAATTTTTTATTCTTCCCCTTGCCCCCTGCTCCCTGCCTCTATGCCTGTTCCCATTTCCCATTTCCCCATTTCTAGATGCTGTTGTTTGCCCTAGCCTTGGTTGTCGCAACAAAAGTTAGTCCGCGAGAAATTACAGCAGAAAGACTCAGTAAAAATACTGGTAAATATGGGAAAAGTTATTGGGATCGACTTAGGCACTACTAACAGTTGCGTCGCAGTTTTGGAGGGCGGTCAACCACTTGTAATCTCCAATTCAGAAGGTGGACGAACTACTCCAAGTATTGTGGGATTTGGCAAGGGTGGCGATCGCTTGGTCGGTCAACTGGCAAAGCGCCAAGCCGTAACCAATGCAGAAAATACAATTTATAGTATTAAACGATTCATCGGTCGACGTTGGGAAGACACTGAAGTAGAACGCGAGCGCGTACCCTACAACTGCGTCAAAGGTCGAGACGATACTGTTGACGTGCAAATTCGCTCAAAAAATTTCACACCACAAGAAATATCTGCCATGATCCTGCAAAAGCTCAAGCAAGATGCGGAAAACTTCTTGGGCGAAACTGTCACTCAGGCAGTGATTACCGTACCAGCATATTTTACAGATGCCCAAAGACAAGCAACTAAAGATGCTGGCACGATTGCTGGACTGGAAGTCCTGCGAATTATCAATGAGCCAACGGCTGCGGCTTTAGCTTTTGGATTAGATAAACAAGAGCAAGAGCAGTTAATTTTGGTCTTCGACTTGGGAGGAGGCACTTTTGACGTGTCAATTCTGCAACTTGGGGATGGGGTTTTTGAAGTTAAAGCAACTTGTGGTAACAACCATTTGGGTGGTGATGACTTTGATAATGCGATCGTGCGTTGGATGATGGAACGCTTCCTCCAACAAGAAAAAATCGACCTTTCCCAAGATAAGATGGCACTCCAACGTCTGCGGGAAGCAGCGGAAAAGGCAAAGATTGAACTCTCCAGTATGGTGAATACCTCCATCAACTTGCCGTTTATCACCGCTGATGATACCGGCCCCAAGCATTTGGAGATGGAACTGAGCCGCTCTAAATTTGAAGAACTTTCAGGGCAATTAATCGAAGCTACCATCGAACCGATGATCCAAGCCCTCAAAGACGCAGATCTCAAACCACAAAACATAGATCGGATTATTTTGGTAGGTGGTTCTACCCGAATTCCCGCAGTCCAAAACGCGCTGATCAAGTTTTTCAATGGCAAAGCTCCCGATCGCTCTGTCAATCCTGACGAAGCTGTAGCACTAGGAGCTGCTATCCAAGCAGGGGTTTTGGGTGGCGAGGTTGATAATCTGTTGCTATTAGATGTCACTCCCTTGTCTTTAGGAATTGAAACCTTGGGTGAAGTGTTCACCAAAATCATTGAACGTAACACCACAATTCCTACTAGTAAGTCACAAATATTTTCCACCGCAGTTGATGGACAAACCTCGGTGGAAATTCACGTCCTTCAAGGGGAACGCGCAATGGCACGAGATAACAAAAGTCTCGGCAAGTTCCTCTTGGCAGGAATTCCTCCATCACCCCGTGGTGTACCGCAAATTGAAGTATCTTTTGAAATTGATGTCAACGGCATCCTCAAGGTTTCTGCCCAAGACAAAGGTACAGGCAGAGAACAAAGTATCAGGATTACCAATACAGGTGGTTTGAGTACTAATGAAGTCGAACGGATGCGCCAAGAGGCGGAATTATTTGCTGAAGAAGACACAAGACGTAAAGAACTGGTTGAACTTAGAAACCAAGCAGATAATTTGTTGTTCAGTTACGAATCCACGATTAAAGATAATGGCAACTTTATTGGCGATCGGATGAAAACTTTAGCTAGTGAAAAAGTTGCACAACTCCAAGCTGCAATGACTGACTCCAGCATCTCCACAGCAGAATTTAAGCAGCGTTTAGATGACTTCCAACAAACCCTGTTTGCAATTGGTGCTGATGTCTACAACCGAGCGAACAGCCAAACAGGTGAAACTGACGAGGTTTCAACGAGTTTGTTTACTCCAGAAGTAGACTCGCCGATGAATGGCACACTCATACCGCAATTCAACTTTGATTTTGATGAAGAAAGTACCGCACAAGCTGATTATGAAGCGATAGATTAGGGACTGGGGATCGGGGAACTCGTGCCCCTAATCCCCAATTTGGAGATTTTCTTAAAACACTTTAATATATCTAAATATATTGATGCTAAATTTAACGAAGTTTCTACAAAACCTCAGCAGTTTGCTAAATTGTAGAAGCAAATTACTCTGGGCTAGGTGTGCTAGTTGAGATGCGATCAAAGCAGATGGGTGGTTTTCCACACCTCATGGTGCGGCTAGCCCCTCTGGTTGATGGGCGGGGTTTTCCTCTCCTACGTAGCACAATTGTAAAAGAGACAGTTAACTCGGGGGTAAGAAGTCGGAGCAGAGGTTTCCTCTGTTTGTAACTTTTGTCGTTTCCCACGAGGAAAGCACCTGTTGCTCAAGTTTGTCGGTGATTTTTGTAAAAGGTAAAGGGTAAAATCAATTATTAACAAAAGTTAATTCTATCTTCTGCCTGTTCTCCGACAAGCGGCCCTCTTGAAGACGCTTTGTAGGTAAAACGCCTTTTTGTAGGGTACAAGTAACCTTAACGTTCTACTGCCTGCTGCTTTGTTCCTTCTAACTTTTACCTTTGCTATATGGCCCGCGACTATTATGAAATTTTGGGTGTCTCTCGTGACGCCGACAAAGAAGAAATTAAACAAGCCTATCGCCGTTTAGCCCGGAAGTATCACCCAGACGTGAATAAAGAGCCGGGTGCGGAGGAGCGCTTTAAAGAAATTAATCGTGCTTATGAGGTACTATCAGAACCAGAAACCCGCGCTCGTTACGATCGCTTTGGTCCAGAGGGTGTGTCAGGAGCTGGTGTAGGCTTCCAAGATATTGGCGACATGGGTGGCTTTGCCGATATTTTTGAAAGTATTTTTAGTGGTTTTGCTGGGGGTATGGGTGGGCCGACGCAACAGCAAAGACGGCGCAGCGGCCCCGCACGAGGCGATGACTTGCGGCTAGACCTAAAGTTAGACTTTCGAGAAGCAGTATTTGGCGGTGAAAAAGAAATCCGCATTTCGCATTTAGAAAATTGTGAAGTTTGTAATGGTTCTGGTGCTAAACCTGGAACACGTCCGCGTACTTGTTCAACTTGTACTGGTTCGGGTCAAGTCCGCCGCGTTACTAGAACGCCCTTCGGTAGTTTTACGCAAGTCTCGACTTGTCCTACCTGTAATGGAACAGGAATGGTAATTGAAGATAAGTGTGATGCGTGTGATGGTAAGGGTGCAAATCAAGTAACAAAGAAACTTAAAATTACCATTCCAGCTGGGGTGGATAATGGTACACGCTTGCGGATTTCTAATGAAGGTGATGCGGGTCAACGTAGTGGTCCTGCTGGGGATTTGTATGTTTACTTGTTCGTGAATGAGGACGATGAATTCCAACGAGATGGCATAAATATTCTCTCGGAAATCAAAATTAGCTATTTGCAAGCAATTTTAGGTTGTCGTTTAGAAGTCGATACGGTAGATGGACCAGTGGAACTAATCATTCCTGCCGGAACACAGCCAAATACGGTGATGAAGTTAGAAAATCGGGGCGTACCCAGATTAGGAAATCCAGTAAGTCGCGGCGATCATATGCTGACAGTTTTAATTGATATTCCCAATAAGGTAACCCCAGAGGAGAGGGAACTGCTGGAGAAGTTAGCTAAAATTAAAGGCGATCGCACTGGTAAAGGCGGTCTAGAAGGATTTTTGGGAAATCTGTTCAAATGATCGAGTCCTCTTTTATTTCAACTCCCGATGCCCAACTTGATTTACGCGGCACCCCTTGCCCAATTAATTACGTGCGAACAAAAGTACGTTTAGAGAAAATGCCATTGGGAGGTTTGCTAGAAGTCTGGCTAGATCCAGGAGAGCCAATTGAGCAGGTTCCTGATAGTCTGACAATGGCAGGTTATCAGGTAGAACAAATTACAGACTGTGCTAGTTATTTTTCCCTGTTAGTGCGTCGTCCAGTTAATAACGAATGATCGCGGAAAGTTTTGCCGCAACCGGACAGTTATTGGGTACTGTACTGGCCGTACAGGCTAATTTTTATCGGGTACAACTGGATCGAGAACAGGGAGAGATGAGGGAAATGGAGGAGCAAAATCTCCCCGATCTCGTTGTCTTGTTATGTACTCGCAGAACACGGTTGAAAAAAATCGGACAACAGGTGATAGTGGGCGATCGCGTTGTTGTAGAAGAGCCAGATTGGGCTGGAGGACGGGGAGCGATCGCTGAGGTTTTACCCCGCCAAAGCGAATTAGACCGTCCAGCGATCGCTAATGTTAACCAAATCCTCTTAGTATTTGCTGTCGCCGATCCGCCTTTGGAACCTTATCAATTGAGTCGGTTTCTGGTTAAGGCTGAGTCTACTGGCTTGGATGTGCTTTTATGTTTGAATAAAAGTGATTTAATTTCACAACACGAACAACAGCTTCTTAGCGATCGCTTAGGTAGTTGGGGTTATCAACCATTATTTATCAGTCTCAAAAATGGTATCAATATTTACCAACCAGCTAATTATTTAAGTAATAAAATTACCGTAATTGCTGGGCCTTCTGGTGTGGGCAAATCGAGCCTGATTAATAGGCTAATTCCCAATGCTAACCTACGAGTAGGAGAGGTTTCTGGCAAATTAGCTCGTGGTCGTCATACCACCCGGCATGTAGAATTATTTGAATTGCCTAGCGGTGGTTTGCTAGCAGATACTCCGGGTTTTAATCAGCCCGACATGGATTGTAACCCAGAAGAATTAGTACATTATTTTCCAGAAGCAAGAGAGCGCTTAGCAGTTGCTAGCTGTCGATTTAGTGATTGTCTGCACCGAGATGAGCCTGAGTGTGCAGTACGGGGAGACTGGGAACGATACGAACATTATTTAGAATTTTTGGATGCAGCGATCGCTCGTCAAACACAGCTTCATCAACAAGCCGATCCTGAATCCACTCTCAAGTTAAAAACTAAAGCTAAAGGGCAAAGTCAATACGAACCCAAGTTAGAAACTAAAAAATATCGCCGTGTTTCCCGGAAGACTCAGTTACAGGATTTGCAACAGCTATATCAAGACGAAGAGTAACAGAACAAGCCCTCACGATAGCATAGATACAAATAGAAAACCTATCTTGTATGTCTCAGCCCCTTGCCACCACCCCTAGTGTAAAAGATGCCACTGAGAGTATAATTTTTCCACCAGGCGATATCTACAGTGACGAACCCCCCTTGGAATCTGATTTACACCGCGAACAAATCGATTTACTCATCCGCTTGATTAAGTGGTGGTGGCGCGATCGCAAAAATTTCTATGCTACTGGTAACCTGACTATTTATTTCAGTCCTAACCAAAAAAGTCAGAAGAATTTCGAGGCCCTGATTTCTTTGTAGTTTTAGATGTAGAAAAAAAAGACCGCAAAAGCTGGGTTGTGTGGCAAGAAAACGGCAAATATCCCAACATGATTATAGAACTGTTATCTGATTTTACAGCCTCGGTTGATAAAGGTTTGAAAAAGCAAATATACCAAAATACATTTCGGAGTCCAGATTATTTCTGGTTTGACCCAAATAACTTGGAATTACGAGGATTTCACTTAGTTGATGGGCAATATCAAGAAATTGAACTTACTGCCAAAAGCTGGTTATGGAGTCAACAGTTAGGGCTGTATTTAGGAGTTGAATCTGGTAAATTACGCTTTTTTACACCAGATGAGCAGTTGGTGATGTTGCCAGAGGAAGAAGCAAACCAGCAGTTACAGTAAGCAAATGAGCAGTTACAGCAAACAAACCAGCAACTATAACAAGAACGTCAACGCGCTGAAATATTGGTACAACGTTTGCGAGCCGCAGGTATTAACCCTGAGCAAATATTCTAAAAAAAGAATTTTATTTCTCAACTAGATATGGAAAATATAATGCTATGAACCAAACACTGTTACCAGGTTTTGGCGTTCGAGTTCAACGCTTTTTTGGATAATTCTGGCGATCGCTCTTCAAAATCTACTTTCCCAGACAAACCAAAAGTCAAAATAATTCTCTATTAGAGGCTGCGCGTAGCTTATTTATCTCTAAGGTGAGGGCTTTGTTGGCTAAAAATAATTATTAAACCACCAAGGCACAAAAGTCACAAAAGGATTTTAATTTAGAAACCTGATTTTTTCTACTGCAACAAGTTAATCAACAACCATAACCAAAATCCGAACCGGGCTAAAGTATTAATATAAAGTTTTTAAATAAATTGGAAACTGCTATAAACTTACCTGACCATCCCCATAAAGTCTTAAAATATTGTTAATTTCTACCAAACCCCTCCACCTTCAACTTACAAGTACCACCTAAAATCACTATGGCTATTGGCTATGTCGCGCTTGTCCTCCATGCACATCTGCCCTTCGTTCGTCACCCAGAAAGTGACTATGTGCTTGAGGAAGAATGGCTCTATGAGGCCATTACAGAAACTTACATCCCGTTATTGAAAGTATTTGAAGGCTTAAAGCGAGACGGTATCGACTTTAAAATCACGATGAGTATGACACCACCTTTAGTGTCGATGCTTCGTGACCCCCTGCTGCAAGAACGCTATGACGCCCACTTAGCCAAATTAGAAGAACTTATACAACTGGAAGTCGAGCATAATGTTCATAATGGGCATATTCGCTACTTAGCTGAACATTACGCCACTGAATTTAACGAAGCGCGTCAAATATGGGAACACTACGATGGTGACTTGGTAACAGCTTTTAAACAGTTCCAAGACACTAATAATCTGGAAATTATTACTTGCGGTGCTACCCACGGCTACTTACCGTTAATGAAAATGTATCCACAAGCAGTGTGGGCGCAAATTCAAGTAGCCTGCGAACATTACCAACAAATTTTTGGACAAGCACCCAGGGGTATTTGGTTACCGGAATGTGCTTACTATGAAGATGTAGAGCGAATGCTAGCAGATGCTGGGTTACGCTACTTCCTCACCGACGGACATGGTATCCTTTACGCCCGTCCTCGCCCGCGCTTTGGGACTTATGCGCCGATTTTTACCGAAACTGGCGTTGCTGCCTTTGGTCGAGATCATGAATCGTCTCAACAAGTATGGTCTTCTGAAGTTGGCTATCCTAGCGCCGCAGAATATCGAGAATTTTACAAAGATTTGGGCTGGGAAGCAGAATATGACTACATCAAGCCCTACATTATGCCCAATGGTCAACGAAAAAACACGGGCATTAAATATCATAAAATTACTGGACGTGGCTTAGGGCTGTCAGATAAGGCACTTTACGACCCTTATTGGGCACGGGAAAAGGCAGCAGAACATGCCGCTAATTTTATGTATAACCGAGAGCGACAATCTGAGCATCTCTATGGTATAATGCAGCGTCCGCCAATTATCGTTTCGCCTTATGACGCGGAGTTATTTGGACATTGGTGGTATGAAGGGCCTTGGTTCATTGATTACCTATTCCGCAAGTCGTGGTATGACCAAAAAACCTATGCCATGACCCACTTAGCAGATTATTTGCGATCGCATCCAGTGCAGCAAGTCTGTCGTCCTTCGCAATCAAGTTGGGGTTTTAAAGGTTTCCATGAGTATTGGTTGAACGAAACCAACGCCTGGATTTATCCGCATTTGCACAAAGCTGCTGAGCGAATGATTGAAATATCCCACCTGGAACCAGAGGATGAATTGCAATGGCGAGGATTAAATCAAGCAGCGCGGGAATTATTATTAGCACAATCTTCTGACTGGGCTTTTATTATGCGGACGGGAACAATGGTACCCTATGCAGTTAGACGGACGCGATCGCACCTAATGCGCTTCAATAAGCTCTACGAAGAAGTAAAAATTGGCAAAATTGACAGCGGTTGGCTCGATAAAGTCGAAGTAATGGATAATATCTTCCCTGAAATCAACTATCGTGTCTACCGTCCGTTGTAGTAGTAGGGTGGGCAATGCCCACCTTATATTATGTAGTGAAGAGCGTTTATTTTACCAATAACAGAGCAAGCCTCAAGCTGTGTACAGGTTTGTCAAATGTTGTCAAATTCTGTATAAAGATATCCACTGATTTCGATTTGATGACAGAAGTTGAGAAGTTTACATTTTATCTGCGGATGAACTTCAGATTATTTTATCCCAATGGTGAATGGAAGTTTGTCAATGAACCCGAATTATGAGCAAATGAGTTTTTAACAGTTGAGAGCTTATGTAGTGGAAAACTGCGAAGAAATTGAAGCTCTACGTTTTTTGATGAGCAAACGTGACCCCAATTATCCAAAGTATCCTATGCCTTTAACAGAAGCTGATATGCAAGCCCAGATGGAAATCATTAGGCGCAACATAAAGGGAGAACTTTTAAAGTATTGTCCAAGTTAAGTAAGCAAGAGTAGGTAGGTGTTATTTACCCACCCTAATATCTGTTACAGGCTATCTGGATCAATATTTAATTCCCGGAGTTTAGCAGCTAATTTTTGCGCCTTTTCTTCTGTGGCTTGTCTTACAGCTACTTCTTCTTCATGAGTTAAAAGTATTTGGTCTGTAGCTGGATTGTAAAAACGCAATTTTCCGTCTTCTAAACGCAACTCCAGCCCTAAAACTTCGCTAGGTAAGGATAGTATACCATTTGATAAGTTATTGGTTGGCACTAGAAAATAATTGTTTTCGACCAAGCGTAAACCTTGAAGTTGAGGATTAAGATAATCGCCTGTAGGATCGTACTGGAAATATTCACGCACCCCTAGAAAGGCGTAGATTCCTTTCTTTGCACCTTGGTCTTTGGTACGGGTGGTTTTTGAGGTAATCTCTAAAACGAAATCTGGGGTTTTATCATTTT
Organism: Nostoc sp.; assembly: GCA_036918135.1. GTDB lineage: Bacteria > Cyanobacteriota > Cyanobacteriia > Cyanobacteriales > Nostocaceae > Nostoc. The sequence goes on along the minus strand of JBALDB010000015.1, from coordinate 160,912 downwards.
CTTCCCAGGTTTTGTAAGAACCTCGGTCACGATTTCCTACTCCAAACACCACAAATACATCTGGTGCGACAACTGATTCTGGATTACCTTTTTCGTAATAGATGAATAAATTACCAGCTACGTATACATCTGGGTGATTTTGGAAATAAATTCGCAGCGCACTTCTTGCATAAATCAAATAACTGCACTGGATATCACCTTCAGCCATTGGCTTACCGTCCTCATCTGGATATTCAATTGGCGTAACAGGGATATACTCTACTGAGGCTGTCATGGGCATCCCTCAACTCAACTAGGGCTAGATTCAATAATATCGCTCAAAATCCTGTCACCATGATTAAGAGGCTGTGAAATTATTAAAACTTCTAAATTTTCTCTAATCTTGACTTTTATCATTAGAATTTTCTAATTCACATTCTGCAAGTAAATTATCAATACTTTCAGGGAACTCGCCATTTTCAACTTTTTTTATAAAAACTTGATAACAATCTTTTTTATCACCTTCCTTCTGAGGAAAACCTAACCAAAGAATAATAATAATTTTTTGTTGTTTGAATGCTCTAAAAAATAATCTATATCGTTCAGGTAGTCCCATTTTTTTGAAGCGACTATATTTTTGCAAAGGTTTTTGCAACACAAAGTGACTAGCAAAAGGATCTTCAGGAATTTTTTCTTGAATACTGATATTCAATACTTTTAATAATTTGACATCTGAATGTATAATAAATTCTTCTTTAGGCAGCTCATTTTTTAAAACACGAACCCTATTACGCAATTCTACCCATTGTTTAACAAACAATGGGTAGAAAAAAATCTGCCAACCATTACAAGTAAATGCAGCCATTAATCTATAACTACATCAGCGAGTAAATCATCCATTTCATCACTCATTTCTTGGGTATAAGGAACGAGTTTAGAAGGATTTTGCATAGCATCCTTCATCAAAAAGTCAAGAAAGAGGCTCATCATGATGCTCTCATCTTCATCAACTTCATCAACATTATCAGTTTCTAATCTAACCAAGAACGTGTTATCAGATAGCACTTCAATATGACCTGAAGCATTAGCTAAATGAGGGTAGTCCCTAGAGAATGCGCGAGGTAAACGAAATCCATCTTGATTTCCTACCTTTGCATGAGTTATAGGATAAATTTTTACAGTCATAAGCTAATTCCTAATTAGGAAGATGTTAGATATTCAAATATAATACCTAGACACCATAGATTTGATATGAAAAGTTATATTTTTGTTATAACAAATGTTATAACTTACAATTAAACTATAACAGATTCCGCAAAAAGAGATTATAAGTTAATATAATAATTTTTAATTAAGTACATATATTTTGAAAGCAAATTGCATATAAAGCTGAGAGTCAGTGAGATTGACTTAGAACTATAACACATAAAAAAGACAGGCATTTTGCCTGTCCGAGAAAGAATGATTTAGCAAAGAATTTAGAAATTCATCTCAGCAGCTTGAACTCTTTCAACCTGCTTTTTCTTCAGCACTAGCATAACTTGAGCCATCATCACAAGAGCGATGAATGCAATTAATCCTTTGACTCTGCCGGCGTCTTGCAATACAATCTCTGTATCTTTTTGACCGAATCCACCAACGTTGGGGTTATTGGTCAAAGCATCACCAGACTTAACAGCTTGTCCTTCAGAAACAATCAATTCTGGACCTGCGGGAACTGTTTCGACAACAACATCGCCAGACTCAGGTTGAATGTTCACTAGATATTTGACGTTACCATCTTCATCTTCCTCTTTGGCAATTTTGGTAACTGTGCCAGTAGCGGAAGCATTGTAAACGTTGTTGTTGCTCTTTTGACCAGTAGGATCGACTTGTCCGCGTCCGCGATTACCACCTACGTGAACTGAATATTTACCGAAGTGGATATTTTTGTCGGTTGCGGGGTTGGGAGAAAGAACTGGGAAGACGATTTCTTGGTACTGTTCGCCAGGTAAAGGACCGACGATGACAACGTTTTCTTTGTCTTCGCTGTAGGGTTGGAAGTATGTTTCGCCGACTTCTTCTTTAAGTTCCTCAGAAATCCGGTCTTCAGGAGCAATCTTAAAGCCTTCAGGCAGCATCAGTACAGCACCGACGTTCAAGCCGACTTTAGAACCATCAGCACCAACCTGCTGCACACTGGTATCGTAGGGAATCTTCACTACAGCTTTGAATACAGTGTCAGGTAGCACTGATTGGGGAACTTCAACTTCTGTCGGCTTAGCTGCTAGGTGACAGTTGGCACAAACAATCCGCCCCGTTGGTTCGCGGGGACTTTCAGGATAGGTTTGCTGTGCCCAAAAGGGATAAGCAGCAGCGGATTGGGGAAGGGCTAGGTCGCTGGTGAAGTAAAATGTCACCGTAGCGATCGCTATGAGCAATGTTTTGACAATTGCTTTAGCACTGCGAGTTAACCTCGCTGTTATGGAAGCATTTCTCATCTCAATTAAGGACAATGATTGAATTAGTCATTAGTCATTAGTCATTAGTCATTAGTCATTAGTTCTTGGACTAAGGACTAATGGCTAAGGACAAAATTATTAAGCCCACCAAGGTGCATCGCCAGTGCGGAAGTCGGTTTCAGTCCAAGGACTCAAGACAATTTTGTCTTCTGCGGTGTTGGTGTGGGCTAAAGCCAAAGACAGTGGTGCTGGACCACGCACAACCTTACCAGTTGAGTCATACTGAGAACCGTGACAAGGACACTTAAATTTGTTCTCAGCACCGTTCCAAGGTACGACACAACCTAAGTGGGTACAAATAGCGTTGATGCCATAATCTTTGATCGCCTCTTTGTTTTCTACCACAATATAGGTAGGGTCACCCTTGAGTCCTTGAACTAAGGTGCGATCGCCTGCATTACGGTTTTCCAGAAATTTGCTCAGACTAACATCGTTGCCCAACTCGTCTTTTGCTGTGCTTCCACCACCAGCACCACCACTAGCAGGTGGAATAAAGTACTTGACAACGGGATACAATGCACCTAAAGCTACTCCAGTGACAGTCCCAAAAGTGAGCAGATTCATGAACTGACGACGCCCCATATCGGGCACGTCTGCTGATTCCGAAAATTGAGCCATAATCTACGCGCTCTTTGTGTATTTTGTTAAGCATTTTGACAGGAGTATTTGCACTTGAGCAACTCTTGTCTAAGTCGAAATGCTAACGCTTACAACGATGCCATACTTCTGTATTCCAAGATCTATCTAGCATCTTTTCTGTTAGCATTACATTTCTTTATATCCTTATCATACTGGAGTTACGGAACTTAACATCATAACTAAATGTAAAATCTGATTGAGAAAAGCTATGACAGGACAGGAATTACGTCAACTGTTAGTTGAGAAGTGGGGATACTCTTATGATGTCCAGTTCCGGCGGGCACAGGGAAAGATATTTTTGCAAGTGATGTGGAAATATTTGGAGCAAGCTTCTTTTCCCTTAACTGAGGCAGAATACCAAGAGCATCTTGATAGTATCGCTAATTATCTTCATGCCTTGGGTGGAACAACACAAGTGCAAGCATTTATCACCCAAACACGCGATCGCCCCCGACTCGGCAAAGCTGTCAGCATTCCTCTAGATTTGGGGGAACGCGCTTCAGAATGGATTTTATAACCTGTTATTACCAGAAGATTAATAAATTTACCATTTATTACGTTTTTTAAGATAAAAAATTTTATTTACTAAAATGTGCTACTTAATTCTTTTACCAACGGATACATCTCTATCTGGCTGAATTAATACAACCTCTCCATCATCTACAACCACTCCCAAGACTAAAACTTCTGAAATGAAATCAGCAATTTGACGGGGTGGAAAGTTAGTAACAGCTAATATTAATCTATTGATTAATTCTGTTGGCTGATAAAGCTTTGTAATTTGGGCACTAGATTTTTTGATACCTAAATTACCAAAATCTATCCATAGTTTATAAGCTGATTTCTTAGCTTTCGGAAATTCTTCAACTTTGATAATTTTACCAACGTGAATCTCGACTTTTTCAAAATCCTCAAAGCTAACTTGTGTCATTTCTTGGTCAAACAATTTTAGATTTTAGTAGCAACTAGCATGGAAATTATCAAGACCACACTGCTTCACCGAAATCTATAATTGAAAATCTCAATTTCGGTGAGTTGACATTTTAATTTTTTAATTTTTTGTTGAAGAAGCGATCGTCATTTTCCTGTGAGCTTCACCAAACCAATTCCGCCAAAGTAAAGTCCCAGGACTGCACCAGCTAAAAGACTTTGGGTGAGAGGGTCAGTAGAAGGTGTGAGAATAGCTCCTAAAACCACTGCTCCCATAATCACGTAACGCCAACCAGAAACCATCTTTTCAGACGAGACAATATTCAAGTTACCAAGTAACAGTTGAATAATCGGAATTTGAAATGCTATGCCAGTGCTAAATAACAGTAGCAGCACAAATTCAAAATATTTGTCAATTGACCAAAGTTGTTCGACTACATCTGCTCCATAGCTGATGAAAAATTTCAAAGCTGCGGGAATAAGGAGTAGATAGGCAAATACTAAACCTGCTGCAAATAAAACACTTGAACCTAAAACCACAGGGCCTAATATGCGGCGTTCGCGGCGGGTTAGTCCAGGAAGCACAAACTGGATAATTTGATAAAGAATAAAAGGACTAGAAAGTACTAAGCCTGTGTAAGCTGCGACTTTCAGGGAGACAAAGAAATATTCTCCAGGTGCAAGTTGAAGAAATTTTACTCCTTGTGCTGGAACTTCAAGTAGTTGGACAAGCGGCTTAACGGCAAAGAAACAGCCGATAATGGCTATTGCTACGGCAATCAGCGAATAAAAAATTCGCAGTCGCAACTCTTCTAAGTGGTCGAAAAGGGACATTTCGACTTCACCCGGCAACTCATCTAAAGGATCTGTTTGGGAGTTACTATCTGCTTCTGGGTCGATATCAGGAGCAGTTATAGTATCTACGTCTTGTGAAGGCGTCATGAGTCAGTTAGTAGGCAAAATTTGTCACTGAGTACTGAGTTAGGAGTGCTGAGTTAGGAGTTAGAAGTTATTTTCCCCTTGCTCCCTCATCTGCCCCACTCTTTACTCAGCACTCTTCACTATTTTATCTGGCGAATGTAGCCACCAAGATATGTTTTTGAGTACTATGAGTTTTTTGTCCTGTTTTCTAGGGTTGCATCTGCATAAGTTAGTAGGAAGCCATCTTGTAGGCAATGCCTAACCTAAAAAAGGGTGGAACCGAAGATTTATAAATCACGTCTCTGCGGCTAGTAGGACTGAGTAAATTAACACAACTTCAATATACAATGCTCAGTTTTTTAACTCCGGTTCATCAAGGTGGCATCTAAGTGTAGCGTAATCGGAAATTTTTAGCTGAGGTTGTATGAACCGGACGATTTGCATTGTCCTAATGGCATTGCCTGTTTATTTATTTAATGCTGAGCTAGGAAATGTTTGTAGTAATGTATCAATTGTCAAAAACCAGCTTCCTAATATAGCTGCTCTCATGGTTGAGAGTACAAATGCCTCCTCAAGTATATTACCTTGGCAAATATGGGCTAGAGATGACCAAACCGAAGATTGTCTTCGCTCTGGTATCTGCAAGGATTGATACTAAAGTATTACGTATTTATAGTTGCACATTAACTCATAAGATTGTCATTTATCATTAGTCATTTGTTTTTTACTAATGACTAATGACGGTCTTGACAGAAAAAATGCAACATTTAGGTGCGTTAGCTTAGTTCGTAAGTAGGACACGCAGAGAAATATTACAGTAGTTTCATCATCAAAAAAACTAATGGTTATAAGAAATTATCAAGGTACAGTCGTGATTACAGGAGCGTCAACAGGAATTGGTCAGGCGTGTGCTTTGCTTTTAGATCGGTTGGGATTCTCTGTTTTTGCTGGTGTGCGTCAAGATGTTGATGCTCAAACACTCCAAGAAAAAGCTTCACCAAAGCTAATTCCGGTTTTTTTAGATATTACTGATGCTGAATCGATCGCCTCTGTAGTCGAGCAGGTAACGAATACAGTCCGTGATGTTGGGATTTTGGGTTTAGTGAATAATGCTGGAATTGCTGTCCCAGGCCCTTTAGAATTATTACCGATCGCCGAATTTCAACACCAGATGAATGTTAATGTCACCGGACAATTAGCAGTAACACAAGCATTTCTTGGTTTATTACGCCAAGGTCGGGGTCGAATTGTGAATATGGGTTCCATTGCTGGTAGAAGTCCTATTCCGTTTTTGGGCGCTTACAATGCGTCAAAATTTGCTTTGGTAGCACTCACTGATGTGATGCGTATGGAGTTACGACCGTGGGGAATCTCAGTTTCGATTATTGAACCTAGTTCTATCGCTACGCCAATTTGGAATAAATCTCTAACTCAAGCTGAAATCGGACAAGAAAATTTACCACAATCAGCACTAAATCTTTACGGTCAGGCGATGAATATTGTACGTCAGAAAATGCAGATTATTGCATCTAGAGGAATTTCTGCGGATATTGTCGCTCAAGCTGTTATCCATGCGCTGACTGCAAAGCAGCCAAAGACACGTTATCTTATTGGACAAGATGCCAAAATCCAAGCTGTGCTGAAACATATTTTGCCCGATAGGCTCCACGATCGCCTAATTCTATATGCAATGGGTTTGTAGATTAATTCGGGTTTTCAGAAGTCGTTACCCGCTCAGTTAGGCGATGTCTGACAATTATGAAACTGCGATAATAAATCTTCTCTTGCTAAAAGACGAGTTAATTCTTGAATTTAGCTGTCTTTGCGGGCAATATGAACAGCAGAAAGAAACGAGAGTTGTACGCTATCTCCAAATTTTTCTAGCTTCTGGCGCAATCCTGCAAATAGTAACTCTTTAGCTTGTGGCTCTAGTCTCCGAGAGGTACTCAAAAGCTTGAGGTAGTTATCAATGCTATAGGTGACTTCACAGGCAGTTTGCTCGACAACCAACTCTTTAAAACAATTAGAGTCTAAAATCTCTTGTTCAAACCCCCTCAAAATCTCCGCTTGAATCTGGGCACCTTCATATCGAACAAAGGAGGGCGCATAAGCTTGATACACTTCCTCAAGCGCTTGGTAAACTTCGTATCTCGGTTCTGGCATCAGATTCCATAGCAGGATCAGAAAACCGTTATCGTACATTGCCGACGCTGCCTTGGTATATCTAATCTCTGACGGTATCCAGTGAAAGGCATTGGCAGATAGAACGGCATTGAACTTTTTTGCTTCTAATTCCCACTCCTCAAATGAAGTATTGCAAATTGTAACTTTTGGATATCGATCGCAGTTCTGTTGTGCGAATTGACAAAAATCTTGATTTGGCTCAATACACGTCATTGAAAAACCAAATTGAGCAAAAGCCACTGTCGCATTTCCCGGGCCACAACCAACCTCAAGAATCGATGCATCTGAGTCAAGTTGGGCTAAAGCGACAGACCGATCGATTAGTTCCTTCGGATAGGGCGCTCTTGCATTGTAATAAACATCAGCAACGGGTGAATACCAAGTCCTTCGCTGTTCTAAATCCATAGAAGCCCTGGCATTTATTTCTTGTCTAGAGTCTTGCATAAGCTAGTTTTGTCAGCAATGAAGTGCGATTTCATTTTAGAACCAGGAAGGGATCTTTCAGAAGGCAGAAGGAACCCACGCTTAAAAACGTGGGATTGAAACAATGACGTTTTATACTTCGCTGCAAATAGTTTCAGTATAATTATCAGTCTAACCTGAGCTTTAAACCCAGCAACTCTTGTTTTAATTGATACTTATTCCCTCCTGCCTCCTAACTCCTAACTCCTGCCTTTCTTTGTAATAGTCAACTTAGGACGACTCTTGTGATTTCAAAATCAGCCAACATACAGATTGTACTTAACGGTACCTTTTTTTGTCTGAGATATTTTTAATATTCATAAGAGTACCTTATTTTATATTTGAGATTTCTGCTATTTGTACTTATAGCAGTATTTCTACTTAAATAAAATCAAATGCTAGCTTTGTAGTGTGCTATATAAAACGTAAATATGAAAAATCAATCTGAATGCACTTTATTTAGTTATTAATTTTAGCCAAATATACTTAAATTAACAGAGAAATTCCTAAAAATAAATTTTATCATCCCTATTCTTAAATGAACTCGATTAATTATGCTCCTAGATTTAGAAAGATTTTATCAGGCTTGCAATCCAAGTAGACCTTTAATGATAGGAGATGCAAGCGATCGCCGATATTATATCGATTTTGCGGCGGTGCGGGGTGGCAAAATCATTGAGGCTTTACAGCGCACTATTACTCGCATCTCGCCAGATATACCAACTTGTCAGCTATTTACCGGACATCTCGGCTGTGGAAAATCAACGGAATTGTTACGGCTCAAAGCTGAGTTAGAAGTGCAGCAATTTCATGTGGTTTATTTTGAGTCTACCCACGTCTTAGAAATGGCAGATGTGGATGTGACTGATGTTTTATTGGCGATCGCAGGTCAGGTAAGTGAAAGCCTGGAAGCAATGAAAATCAGGCTCAAGCCTCGCTATTTTACTAAGTTGTTTGGCGAAATTGTCGATTTTTTGCAAACACCAATTGAACTCGGAGTTGAAGCCGAATTATCTGTGGGAATCGGCAAAATTACAGCTAAAACTAAAGAAAGCCCCCAATTGCGGCGGCGGTTAAGGGACTATCTAGAACCGCGAACGGCGAATATTTTACAGTCAATTAATCAAGAACTATTAGAACGTGCCAATAAAGAACTCAAAGCCAAGGGTAAAAGGGGACTAGTAGTAATTGTTGATAATTTGGATAGAGTAGCAATTCGACCTTTACCATCGGGGCGATCGCTACCAGAATACTTGTTTATTCAGCGGGGCGAACAGTTACGCAAACTAAATTGTCATGTTGTTTATACTATTCCCCTAGCTTTGACTTTTTCTAACGATAGCGCCGAACTTCAGCATCGTTTGGGCGGAGGAGTAGCGCCAAAAGTGCTACCGATGATACCCGTACGTTTGCGCTCTGGAGAGATTTTCCCCCAAGGGCTAGCATTGATGCGGCAAATGGTGCTAGCAAGGGCTTTTCCGGATATTTTGCCTAGCGATCGGTTAAGCTTAATTACAGAAGTGTTTGATAATTTAGAAACCTTAGATCGGTTGTGTCTGATTAGTGGTGGTCATGTACGCGACTTGCTAGGGTTGTTGTTTGATTGTTTGCGGGAACAAGATCCACCCTTCGAGCGGGAGTGTGTCGAATTGGTGATTCAAAGACAGCGCGATTACCGAGGCAATGCTATTGACCCACAAGAGTGGGAACTGATTTTTCAAGTGGTGCAACAGCAGAGAGTCAGAGGTGATATTGAATATCACACATTATTGCGGAGTCTATTTATATTTGAGTACCGCGATCGCGAGGGGGCTTGGTTTGCCGTCAACCCAGTTTTAGCAGAAACGCAGAGATTTAAATCATGGTTGAAGGACACCCACAAGCAGATATAAGAGCAAATAACCAGCGGGCATTGCGGAATTTAGGGAGAGCGATCGCACTTTCTAACGGTCAATTTTCCCTAGTTTTAGTTTGCTGCAATTATCGAGTTTTGCAAGAGCAAATGTTGCACCAACTCGAAGAACTTTCTGATGGATTATACCAGATTCAAAAAGTAGTTTTACCCCACAATGCGAGAAGTCTTTACACAACTATTCATCTACAATTAGTTACCGAGCGTCAACCGCCATCAGCGTTGATGATTTTAGGTTTAGAGTTAGTAGATGGACTTGATGATTTCTTAAGGTCTATTAATCATATTCGTGATGAATTTCGCAAACGCCATCCATTTCCGATAATTGTCTGGGTGAATAATGAAGTATTGCAAAAAGTGGTACGTTTAGCACCAGATTTTGCGAGTTGGGCGGCGACACCGATTCAATTTGAAATGACAACTAGGTCATTGCTGGAATTTCTCCAACAAGAAACTGATTCTTTGTTTGCCAGAGTATTGCCAAATCCCGCACAACCCCAAGCACCTCAGTTTACAGAAAATTATTCTACTCTAGAGCAAGTCTGGGAACGTAACTATGAACTCCACTTCGGCATCAGAGAATTACAAAATCGTGGTGTTACCTTAGAACCAGAATTGCACGCTAGTTTAGAATTTGTTTTTGGTTTAGATAATTATGTTAGCGATCGCATCATTCCAGCTTTAAATCATTTCCAAAAAAGTTTACAAGTTTGGCAGAAGTTGGGGGAGAGGGAAGAGGCAGGGGGGCAAGGGGAAGGGGGCAAGGGGGAAAATGAAAAATTACCTATTTCCCCTCTGCTAAGAACTCCCTTTTCTTCCCCATCCCCCCCATCTCCCCCATCCTCCTTGGTTCTGCGACAGGGAGTTTTACTGTTTTATATTGGGCTATGTTGTTGTCGTTTAGCTGAGCAAAACCAAGCAGAAAATCGCCGTCATTGGTTAGCAGCAAAATCTTATTATCAGCAATGTCTGAATATTTTGCAGCAAGCTGGGTGTCTAAATATAGTTGCTGAATTTATTGGTCAACTCGCTGAAGTTTTGCAAAATCTCCAAGATTGGGAAGAATTGCAGATTGTTGCTCAAAAGTCTTTGGAGTTGCATCAAATTTATGGCAGTCAAATCCAACTTGCTTGTGACTACGGTTTTCTCGCACAAGTAGCAGTGCAGCAATCGCGCTGGGTACAAGCGAGTATCTTAGCACATGTATCACTGCTGAAATTAGCCGAAGCCCAAAAGCAGAATGACCCTTATAACTGCTTATTTCCCTTACTATTAGCACAAATTTTCTATTTAATATTAGCGAAAGCCCAGCGTAATTTAGGTGAACCAGAAGTCACCCGTGAATATTTAGAAAAGGCGGCAAAAGAACTTCCAGAAGCTTTAGAAAGCAGTGCCCATCAATATAATGCCCATCGTTATATTCGCTTGTTGCGGACATTGCGATCGCTTTATTTTGAAGAAGGGCGATATTTGGAAGCTTATAACATTCGGCAGAAGCGGCGTTCTGTTGAACAGCAGTATGGTTTTCGAGCTTTTATCGGTGCGGGACGCTTGCAACCCCAAAGACAGGCGACAAACCCAGCATTGATGTCACCTTCTGGGAGTAGCAGTGTTGCTTTAGAAATTGCGGCTTCTGGTCGAGAGCGAGATATTAATAATTTAATTGGTAGAATTAGCCGCGCTGACCAAAAGCTGACGGTAATTCACGGTCAGTCAGGAGTGGGTAAGAGTTCTACGGTAACTGCGGGTTTAGTTCCAGCATTGCAAAATCGAGCTATTGGCGACCAAATTGCTATACCTGTGGTACTGCAAGTTTATACAGATTGGGCAAGGGAATTAGGTAAATCTTTAACAGAGGCAATGTCTGAAATCAAGGTAGAGGCAGCCATTGAAGCGGAGGTTTTACCTGACTTTGCCACGCCTAGCACCATCGTGAATATTTTACAACAATTACAAAAAAATGCCGAGCATCATTTGATTACAGTTTTAATTTTTGACCAGTTTGAAGAATTTTTCTTTGGCTATAGCGATCGCAATCAAAAGCAAGCATTCGATAAATTTATTAGCGATTGTCTCCAAATATCTTTTGTCAAAGTTATTCTTTCATTACGAGAAGATTATTTACATCGTTTATTAGACTTTAAACATCTCTCAGCTTTGGAAGCGATTAACAATAATATTCTGGATAAAAATATCCGCTATCAGTTAAATAATTTTTCTCCAGAATATGCAAAAGCAATTATTAAAAATTTGACAAAGCGTTCTCAGTTACACTTAGAGCCTGCCTTAATTGATGCCTTAATTGAAGATTTATCTACAGAATTTGGAGAAGTCCGCCCGATTGAATTGCAAGTTGTTGGAGCGCAAATTCAAGATGAGCGAATTACGACTCTGGAACAATATCAGCCGTATAGACCGAACAAACTAATTGAGCGATATATTAAAGAACTCATAAAAGACTGCGGGCCAGAAAATGAACGAGCGGCTTTACTCGTTTTATATTTATTAACAGATGAAAGCAACAACCGACCTTTTAAGACTCGTGCTGAATTAACCGCGCAGCTAGCAGAATTAGAAGATGCGAGTAAATTAGACTTAGTTTTAGATATTTTAGTCCGCTCTGGGTTAGTGGTGCTGTTTCCCGACGTACCAGAACGCTATCAACTAATTCATGATTATTTAGTAGACTTAATTCGCTACTTACAACAACAGGAATCAAGCTTACAAGTACAACTCAATCAGCTACGCCAAAAAGTAGAACAAAGTCAAGCGGAAATAGAACGACTTAAAAGCGAACTAACCCAAAAAAAGCAGCCAACCAAATTAATAGATACTCATCCACAACAAGGATTGAATTTATTAACAGAATTGCGAGAGTTACAAAAGCGTGAAGAAATAAGTCAGTTAGAAATTGAGCAATTGCGAGCTGAACTTAAAGAAAAAGAGTTAACAACTAAACTAGCAGAAAGCCAAAAAAAACAAAGACTCAGTGAAGCTCAATTAAATCGCTCGCTGAAAATCGCCTTGACTGCTTCTGTGCTGGCGATATTCGGTTTAAGTGTTTCCATTGTCACAGCAATAGATAGCGAAATTAAAACCCTAAGTGTATCTAGCGAAGCTTTATTTGCCTCCCAAAAAGGTATTGATGCTTTAAAAGAAGGATTAAAGGCAGCAAAAAAATTACAACAAACAATCTGGGTAGATCCCAATACAAAAGAGCAAGTGCTGACAGCTCTATATCAAGCGGTTTCTGGGGTTAGAGAATATAATCGTTTCGACGGACATATATCTGGGGTAAATAGTGTTGTATTTAGCCGCGATCGCTCTTTAATTGCTTCAGCCAGTGCAGACACTACAATCAAACTTTGGCGTCCTGATGGTAGCTTATTCAAAACCTTGTCGGGACATGATGATGTGGTCAATAGTGTCAGTTTCAGCCCCAATAGTCAAATTATTGCTTCCGCAAGTCAAGATAAAACAGTGAAACTATGGAGTCGGGAAGGTCAGCTACTAGCCACTTTATTAGGACATCAAGCTGTGGTGAATAGTGTTAGTTTCAGCCCCGATGGTCAACTGATTGCTTCGGCGAGTACAGACAAGACGATAAAACTTTGGACTCAGGACGGTAGATTACTCAAAACCATAGAGGGACATACTAGTGCGGTTTTGGCTGTTGCTTGGTCACCTGATGGACAAACTATTGCTTCTGGGAGTGCTGATAATACCATTAAGTTGTGGAATCGGGAGGGTAAGTTGCTGAAAACCTTTCCAGGTCATAATGATGCAGTCTTGGGTATAGCTTGGTCGCCCGATGGTAAAACAATTGCTTCCGCTAGTTTAGACCAGACTATCAAATTGTGGAATTTGGCAGGTAACTTACTGAGAACCTTATCAGGGCATAGTGCTGGAGTTACCAGCGTCAGTTTTAGCCCCGATGGTAACACAATTGCTTCTGCAAGCACCGACGAGACGCTGAAACTTTGGAGTTCTGAAGGTGTGCTGCTTGGTACTCTCAAGGGACATAATAATTGGGTAAATAGCGTTAGTTTCAGCCCAGACGGTCGCACCCTTGCTTCTGCAAGTCGGGACAAAACCATTAAACTCTGGCGTTGGGATGACGTATTGCTGCGAAAACCCAAAGCCGATAATAATGATTGGGTAACAAGTATCAGTTTTAGCCCTGGAGGACACATTTTAGCCGCAGCAAGTCGAGACAAAACCGTAAAACTTTTCAATCGAGAGGGGAACTTACTGCGTACTTTCACTGGGCATCAAAATCAAGTTTGGGGAGTTAGTTTTAGTCCCGATGGAAAAGTAATTGCCTCAGCTAGTAAAGATAAAACAGTCAAGTTGTGGAGTCGGGGTGGTGAATTGCTCCACACCTTCGAGGGTCATAATAATACTGTGTTGGGTGTAGCTTGGTCACCTGATAGTCAAGTAATTGCCTCAGCTAGTAAAGATAAAACAGTAAAGCTTTGGAGTCAAAATGGTATACTGTTAAACACCTTACAGGGACATCAAGATGCAGTGAATTGGGTAAGTTTTAGCCCTGATGGCAAGTTACTAGCCTCAGCGAGTGATGACAAAACAGTGAAACTCTGGACTAAAGATGGTAAATTACTACACACATTAATTGGTCATAGCGGTCGGGTAAATGGGGTAGCTTGGTCACCTGATAGTCAAATTTTCGCCTCAGTTAGTACTGATAGTACAGTGAAGATTTGGAATCGAGACGGTAAATTAGTAAATAATCTTGATGACGATGGCGATAGTTTCATCAGTGTCAGCTTTAGTCCAGATGGTAAGACTCTAGCAGCTTCAAGTGATGACAAAGTAAGGATTTGGAACCGTGATGGAATATTGTTGATTGCTTTGAAAGGTTATAAAGATGAATTAACTAGCATCAGTTTCAGCCCTGATAGTAAGACTTTAGCTGTGGGAAGTGCCAACGGTACAGTAATTTTCCAGGATTTGGCAGATATCCAACTAGAGAAATTACTGTTACGGGGTTGTGATTTGCTGCATGATTATTTACAGACTAACCAGAAGGTAATGAAAAGCGATCGCGCTTTGTGTTCTGGTAGGTGATGCACAATAACGCTCAAAGGCAATGCGGTGCTAAGATAAATAAGCCGATTCGCTCCCGCCAAAGTTCAATGACTACCGTCAAGCTGTCCGAACTGGGGATTACTCACCTTCCCGACCATACTGAGTTACCAGAGTCGGATGGAACCTTTGTAAAAAATTTTCAAGAACACCCGCAAAGCATACTTATAACGGACTCCGTTCAAGGTGTATTACAGCAAATTCACCCAGATAAACAGTATTGTATTGGTCAAGATTGTGGCATTTACTGGCGTTTGACCGAACCACCTGAACGCGGTGCCGAAGCACCTGATTGGTTTTATGTCCCGAATGTTCCACCTATGTTAAATGGTCAATTTCGGCGTTCGTATGTTTTGTGGCAAGAATATATCGCTCCCCTAATTGTACTGGAATTCGCTTCTGGAGATGGTTCTCAAGAGAGAGATAATACTCCAATTACTGGTAAATTTTGGGTATACGAGCAAGCAATTCGAGTACCTTTTTACGGCATTTACGAATTTAGCAAAGCTGCTATTGAGGTTTATCACCTAGTTGATGGCAGATATCAGCAACTCGCTGCTAACGAACGCGGACACTATGAGATTTCCTTGATGGGTGTCGAATTGGGTATTTGGCAAGGAAACTATGGAAATACTACAGCACCTTGGTTGCGTTGGTGGGATACACAAGGAAATTTATTACTAACTGGTGAGGAAAAATTGCAGTTATTGACACCTCAATTAGAACAAGAACAAGAAAAATCCCAGTTATTAACATCCCAACTAGAACAAGAACAGCAAAAAGCCCAGCGTTTGGCAGAACGTTTGAGACAGCTAGGAATAAATCCTGACGAAGTTTAAGATTTAAGTATCATGCCTGAGTTAAGCGATCGCACTTCAAAAAATCTTTCCCCAATCAATCCTTAAGTTAAAAGCAATCGCCTGATTACTAACTATTAATCATGGCAACAATAGTAGATAAGGGCACCTCTGTAAAGTAGTTTTGCTGAAATTGTTCTTCGCTGATGGCGGCTAAAAACTGTGTAACCGCTGCATTGGCATTGGTTTGAGAGACGCTGCTAGGATTCCAAGTGATTTGCAAATCGCGGTCTTGTCTTGTAACTGTAAATCCCCAATATTTTAAAGCTTTGATTCCTAAAAATAAGGTGCGATCGCTTACCCCAAGTTTATCTAAAAGTTGTCTGCGAGTAACTGATTGATTGGTACGACTGAGATATTTAGCAATCCCAACCAAGGTTTGCCAAATTTCTTTTGCTGGTTGGTGGTTGGGTTTAGACCAAGCGATCGCTAGTTGTTGATTATCAAGCGCAGACACCGAGTGGCTTGTCGTTAATCGCCGCAACCACGCACGTAAATCATCCCAGTTTGTCGGACAATGTTCGAGAATCAGTGCTGAGTGCTGAGTGTTGTTAGCGGTAGCAGGGCGTTTAGCCCGTGCTGAGTTGTCTTGATTCCGCAAGTCGAGGATGAATGGTAAGTATTGAGTATCCAGTACTGAATTTTCACTTGGACGCACAGCAATTAATCTAATTTCATAACGTTTTTTGAAGGTGTTGTAGTCGAGTTCTACTATACAATCACACCTTCCGACCGGCAATTCATCTTTGTAGTGTCCCCACCAAATACCAGCAAAGGGACTTCTAGTCGAATCATCTCGAATGTCAAACTCAGTTTTAATATACTGTACCTTTTTTCCTCGCCAATCTTGCTGATTGCGATGCCAACTATTCTCAAACCAGCAGTTTTGAATTAGCAATTTTGGTACAGGGTTACCCATTCCATAAGGTTCTAGTAATTTCAGTTCTAAAAATAACTCTTTCCCCAAGTCTGCAACTGTTACCACTATGTCTGCTTGGACTGTTGGCGTCAGAATTGTACCCCCCAAAGATTGCCGTAACTGCTGATTAATTGCTGCTGTAAATAAAGGAATGTTCTCAATCGGCAAACTTAAACCTGCTGCAAAGGGATGTCCGCCAAAGCGGTGCAACAGATGTGCTTGGTCTTTTACCAGCTGATACAAATCGACAGAATTCACCGAACGGGCGGAACCACGGGCTAAGGGTGTAGGGGTAGAATCTTCTTGACTCCCCTCTGTACTTAATAAAATCGTCGGGCGTCCTGTTTCTTGGGCTACTTGTCCGGCGACTAAGCCCAATACACCCGCAGGCCATTGGGCATCTTCGAGAACAATGACGCTGGTGGTTGATAAATCTAATTGAGTGAGTTTTTGGGCTACTTGTGCTTGTACATCTTTCTGCAAGGATTTGCGGCGAGTGTTTGCTAATTCTGTAACTTCGGCTAATTCGTTACAACGTTTGGCATTACGACTAGTTAATAATTCAACGCAGAAACTAGCATCACCTTGGATGCGGCTAACGGCGTTGATTCGCGGCCCCAAACCAAAGGAAATATCTGTGGGGCGATCGCCGCTTTTCTGGCACAATTCTAATAATCGTCCTACTCCCGGTCGCCGTCGTGCTGCGGGTGGCTGTTGAAAATCTGCTTGCAGGCGTTGAATTCCTAACTGTGCTAAATAGCGACAATCTCCACTCAGCTGCACCAAGTCAGCAATTAATCCTACTGCGACTAAATCTAATAAATCCTCTAATGGATGTTCTGGGATATCAGGCAAAGTTTGATAAAGGGCTTCCACTAACTTATAAGCTACCGCTACTCCAGAAAGATGAAATAGCTGATGTTCCTTGGGCAGATATCGAGGATTGATAATTGCTGCAACTGGTGGGCGTTCTTCAGGTAAGGTGTGATGGTCGGTAACTATGACATCAATATCTAGCTGTTTAGCATAAATAATTTCATTAATGTTTGTGCTACCCGTGTCACAAGTGACTATTAATTTACAACCTTGTATTGCTAAATTCTCAATTCCTTGATTATTCAATCCGTGGGATTCTTTTAGGCGATTGGGAATGTAATAAACTAACTCGGTATTTTGGCAAAAAAACTCTCCTAACCCATCCCAAAGTACAGCAGTAGAGGTAATGCCATCAGCGTCAAAATCTCCCCAAATAGCAATTTTTTCACCAGCATCACGCGCTTGTTGTAAACGGGCGATCGCCAGTTGCATTTCTTGTCCAAATTCAAAGGGACTTGCTGCTTGATAAGCTTTCTGATTAATAAAAGCTAATAATTGTGATTTTTCTTTAATGCCTCGTTGCCACAACAATTGTGCTGCATACAATCCATTTGATGCAGGTGTATGCTGTTTCACTGCTTGGATGAACCACTCTGGCGGTTGTTCTGTTGTTGCTAGAGTCCATTGTTGTGCTGACATACAAATTAAGTTAGAAAAGTAACAAATTAAATCTTAAATTCTTTTACTTTGTAGTTTTTTAAAGTATAATTAGAATTACCTAAAATAGGACATCGCAAAAGTGGAAATTTCCATATTAGCAATGTTTTAGCCTCTAGTATAGCTGCCTTATAATATATTTTATCTGTGTATTTCTATAGCATTCTTAAATGAGTTGTCTAATTATTCTTAAAAGCGAACAATAGGCAATAGATTTTTTTACGAATAACTTAGAATTGCTATAGAAATACAAGAATCCAAAGAATAAAAGTAGTACGTTCTGAAAGCTTTACTCCCAATTTCTCAACCGAAAGCATACTGGCATCTTATCAGACGGATAAATTAATAAGTTTTGCTGTAATTCTTCTAGAGAAGAACGACCCTTGACTAACTCCCAGTCGAAGTAGCGGAGCAATAATGCTAGCATCAGAGTTCCTTCTAGCATTGATAGATGCTCTCCCAAGCAACGATGAGACCCTGAGCCAAAGTGTATCATTGGCAGTGAAGTATCCTTACTCTTGTCTAACCAACGTTCTGGCAGAAATACCTCTGGATTAGTATAGACTTGTGGATCTCTTCCAGCAGCAAGCATTGACCAGGATACTCTTGTACGGGCAGGAATCACTTTACCAGCAATTACAGTGTCGCGTTGAGTCTCCAATGAAGTCGAGCCTGAGGCGACTGAATAAAGCCGTAATGTCTCCTTGAGAATTGCGCTAATATAAGCCAATTCCTTGACGTTTTCTGCATTAATACAGCCAAAGCTTTGCCAAACTTGGTCAACGATGTCCTGTGCTTGCTGAAAAACCCTTGGATTTAAGCTCAACTCTCCTACTGCAAAGGATAAAGTATGGGCTGTTGTGTCAGTACCAGCTATTAAGAGTTCAACACATTCTGCTATTAATGTTTCACGATTGTATTTTGGTTCTTTAGCAGCAATTTTGACTAACATTGATTCCCGGAACAAAGGACTGACTTGTAATAAATTGCTCTGGTTTTGTTCTCTCATCTGTAAAGCTAAGTCTACACGGGGAGTCAGAAATTCCTCTAGATATCGTCTTGCAGCCCAATAATCTCGTGAATTCTTAGTTGGTAAATATTTCATCCATCTCTTCTCACCAGTAGCTTGTCGTAGGAACCGATAGCCTACAATAGACATCGCTTCATACGTTTTGGAAACTTCCAAAGGTGACCCTTCATCACTAGTACTCTTTCTATCCACAGGAATGCCTAGTACTAGACAAGAAATCACTCTCATTGTTAGTTCTACAAATAGAGGATCTACCTCAACTTCTTTTGGTGGTGCAGCTTCTTTCAATGTCTCAATTACTTGTTCGCAAGCTTGGCTAATAACTTGAAGATATTTGGAGAGACCGCTAGAACTAAATTCTGGGTTCCAAGCCTTACGTCGCCACTGCCACTCGTTTCCGGTTTCTCCTATCATAATGCGACCAGCTATATCGTTCCAAGCTTGACGCAATAGCTCAGGTCTAATTAAGCTACCATCTCTCATTCCATTGATAATAGTGTCTTCAATAACTTTCACCTTAGTTAAAACAACAATTGGATAGCTGCCATTCCAGACAACATACATCGGGCCTAGCTGTTGACTCCAATGAAAAAGTTGCAAGAATAACTTCTTCTGTTTCACTGCTGCTAATATTTGCGGAAGATTTCCTAATAGCCAGTATTTGCGAGGAGAAGGAAGTGATTGTAGAGAGTTATATCTATTCTTTTGTTTCCACCAGCGCCAACTAAGTGTTCCCGCTATGCTAGTAATGCCTAAAACTGTCGCTAAATATGGAAATGAGAAAGAATAATCAATCTGAGCAATAATTTCTTGGAACATGAATCCACCTTTGTTTAGCAAAAACTTCAGATTACCCAGATACTAACTTATTGTTTCACAGTTTGCTCAACGTCTTTTTCTCTGAAAAAATTAATATTAATAAGATTGACCATAGTTTGAATTCATAACTCCTAACTTCTGGAAAGACTTGGGTTAATTGCGTCTCTACTCTGAAGAAACAAGTCAGAAGGCAGTCCCGACGAAACAAGTTTTACTGCCATACATGAAAAATACACCCTACACCCTTTTTCAACTTTGAAGACAGAAGGAAAGAGGATTTGACTTGTTTATTTCATTGGTAGCGAGTAGTATACTACCACTGCGCCTGCTCCTAACTTTTATCAAATTGGCAATTCTTCTTCAGTAATTTGAGATTCACTCACTAACGGATTAATTAGTATTTCATTAGCAGCGCTATCGGGTTTCCGAGCGCGAATTGCTGGACGCGATCGCTTATAACCTGCTCTTTCGGCTTTTTGGTGTTCGTAATCAATTAATCTGCCATAATATTCATGTTTACTTAAATTCATTGATAAGAAAATATGCTGGCGGATATTACCAAAACCTTTGCGGTGAAAAAACTTTAATGCTGAAGTATTGGTGGGGTCAGTATCTACTAACATAAACCGTGCCCCATCTTCAATCATTCGAGCGACTACTTTATCAACTAACTTGTCTGCTACTCCCCGACGCTGGAATCTGGGACTAACTCCCAACCATAAAATGTAACCGTAAGTCCAAGATGCTTTGGTAATGATGGTTCCTAAAACAAAGCCTGCTAGTTCTCCATCTGTTTCAGCCACAAGGCAATATTCTGGGTCTGTATTATAAAGTCCAATTACTTCCCATTCGTCCCAAGTACGATATAAATAAGGATATAAATCACTGGTAAATAACTCTTCTCCCAAGTGATAAACGGGAGCAATGTCATCTATTCCTAATTCACGAACGTAAATCGCTTCAGTTTCGTCAAAGGGGGGCATAAATTTTCAATTTTTAAATCTAATGAAATAAGTTACAAATTAAAATGTATCTATATTTTTAGTAAATTTCTTCATCAAATATTTTCTTAATTCATTAACTATTTTGATTTTTAGATGCCTACTTCTGAATTTTTGCTGTTAATCTTTAAGTTAGAGTGAAACTTCTTGAATGCTGTCGAAATTTGGCAAGGTATCTTTGACTGTTTCTTCTGTAAATGATATGCG
The DNA here is from genome assembly GCA_036918135.1 of Nostoc sp. Taxonomy (GTDB): domain Bacteria; phylum Cyanobacteriota; class Cyanobacteriia; order Cyanobacteriales; family Nostocaceae; genus Nostoc. The sequence goes on along the minus strand of JBALDB010000015.1, from coordinate 139,912 downwards.
ATCGCACCGCTGGGTAAACTGACAATAATCACAAGTTTTACTACCCGGTGCCACTTGCGGAAATTCTTTGTTATTTTGGTAATCTTCCAACCAATTAGTTAACTGATTTAACAGTTGATTAAGTTTTTTTGCTGTTTTCGTGTGTTGAGTAGTATTGTAATTAAACTTAATATTTTGTGGTTTGCCCTCAGATTGAACAAACCAGTAAGTCATAGAAATATTTTCTGGCAAATAAGCGCTAGTTTCAGCCAAAACATACATATAAAGCCGTGTTTGCCAGTTGGATTCTAACTTGCGTTTATGGAGTGGTTTGGGATAAGTTTTCCAGTCGAGAATTTGCGCTTGTTGGTTATCTGCAATCAATAAATCATAGACAACCGTCAATAAATAATCCTGAACTTGCAGAGTACGGTAGTGTTCGCTTTCACGAAAAGTTTGATTATCGCTTGCAGGCGTTAATATTTCTGGGGCTGCATCGGCAAAGCCAGCCATCCAGCTTTGCAGTTGAGCATCTGCTTGCAAGAAACTATCAATTGGCAAACCCATTTCTCGCTGCTGCATTAGCAGGTGAAAGCGACTACCTAAAGTCTGCCGTTCCTCGTGTTCGGGATTTGCAGGAGAATTGAGTTGTTCTAAGTAAGTGTGTTGAAATTTACGCGGACAAGCTTCTAGTAAGTTAAGTTGTCCTTGAGACAATCGGAGTAATTGAGTGGAAGCTGATAGCATTCTTCTATTTTAGAAGCGATCGCTATGAGAGTAACTTTAACTCAATTAAAAAACCTCTCCCTAGTTTTACTACGTAAAACCCTCCCTCTTTGATCTGAGAGGGATAGACTTCAACTCTAGTTCAAGGCAGGGAGAGATTGGTCGAACTCACGTTTTATAGAAATAGACCTTGCATTGCAACATCTCTACTATTTGCCAACTGCATCCTTAAAGGGGTAGATGCGTCAAAAATAAATAATCCCACCTATTTTTAGAGATGGGATTTAATGTCAACAGTTAACACAGTCAGGTAATTTACCAGACATGAGGTGAATTCTGTCTTATTAGTGCATTTCGTCGTATTCTGGGGATTCAACTCGTCTTGCTTCTAAGCGAGAAGCAGGCAAAAATTCCGCACGACGTACTGGAACCAAAGGCGGTGTGGGGCCTTGGTAAGGGTGAATCACTTGTACAGTACGGGTGGGACGCTGGCGTGGCGAGAATAAAGCCAATACTCCAGCAACGACAACACCACCGCCAATAGTCAGAGTTGCGCCTCCTACTGCCCAGAGCATCGGTGAAGACCACCAAGGATTTTGCGGCTGGAATGCAGCTTTTTGTTGGTTATTCTGTTGAGCTAATTGCCACTGCTGCTGAGTATTAAAATTTTGAACTTGGCCTTGGAGTTGCTGGTTTACCAACTTCAGCTGTTCGTTATCCTTTTTTAAACTGTCCATCTGCATGTTCAGCTTTTCCATTTCTAGACGCTGGTCAGAATTTGGAGGTATTGGCTGAGTACTAGGATAAATTGGTTGCTGCCCATAATACCCAGGAGGATATTGTGGCTGGATTCCTTGGGGCGCTACTACAGTACTCGGCATTTGGGGAGCAACAGCGAAGTTAGGTTGTAGGGGAATATTTGTGCCTTTGAGCAATACCAGAGCCGCCAAGCCAGCAACAGCAACCCCACCGATAAATGCCATACTCTCACTCATCGCCTTTGCCCCTTAACTGCAACGTAACTATAATCATTTGTGACTGAATCTACTCTCACACTCATAATTTTCGATCGTTTCACATAATACTCAGACTATAAGCGACTTTATCAGCTAGTTTTTTTACATCCTGATATCTGATGTTAATATTCAAGACCAGAACAGTCAAATTGTCTACTAAACTGAGGATAAAAAAACTACGTTGTTACACTTTTTTAATCTACTTTCTCGCTCCAATTAAGATGAGTATTTGTACTGTTAGTAGTCTTAATGGCTGCTTTGAGACTTTGACAAAATTCAGCGATCGCATTTAGTCCCTGTTCTGGTGTACCTTCTGCTAATCGTTTCACAAAAGCACTACCTACAATCACTGCATCTGCTCCCCATTCGCGTACTTGACGCCCTTGGGCTGCTTCAGAGATTCCAAAGCCTACACCAATGGGTTTATCAGTAACACCACGAATTTGTTTAAGTAAATCTGATACTCGCGTTTGTACTTGCGATCGTATCCCCGTTACGCCTGTAACGCTGACTAAATAAATAAATCCTTGGGAGGAACGAGCGATAGCTTGTATGCGTTCGGCAGAACTAGTGGGAGCTATCAACAAGGTGACATCGATTCCCATCTTCCTAGCTGATTCGAGTAAACCTGCGGCCTCTTCTAAAGGTAAGTCAGGTATTACCAATCCCGCCACTCCAGCCGCAGCAACTTGCTGGAGAAATTTTTCAATTCCCCGGTGCAGAATTGGGTTGTAATAGGTAAATAGGACAATGGGCGATCGCATTTTTGGAGTAGTTGCTTGCACCATTTCCAGCACCTGCTCAAATTTCGTTCCCCTTTGCAAGGCGCGGGTAGCAGCAGCTTGAATTACCGGCCCATCCGCTAGAGGATCGGAGTATGGTACACCCAGTTCAATGATATCTGCCCCACTGCGATCCAGAATTTGCAAAGCTGCTGCTGTTGTTTCTAAATCTGGGTCGCCAGCGGTAATAAATGGAATCAAAGCACACTCACGATTGTGCCTCAAAGTTTCAAAGCAATCAGAAATTGCAGTCATTGGTCATTGGTTATTGGTCATTGGTCATTGGTCATTGGTCATTGGTCATTGGTCATTAGCATTAGAGGATGTTTGAAAAGTCTAATTAATTACTTCCCTTGGCAATTGGAAGTCCCACCTACACGAGACTCAACCCACGAAGGTAGGTTAAGAACCTAGCTTTTGCGTTAGTCCACCTCCGTGGACTAAGCTTCGTGTAATAACAAATTCTATTCGCCCAATACTTTTCAAACAACCCCTTAGGTAAATTACAAAGGACAAAGGACAAATGACAACTGACCAATGATTACTTTATACCTGAGATTGCTCTTCTTGTTCTATCTCGGTTTGAATTCGTGCTAGTTCTTCGGGAGTTAGTTCTTCCAAACGCTTTTGCAGAAATTCTTGCTCATACTCTTCCCGTTGTTGGTGGTAGGTCATTTTTTGTCCCACCGCACGGAAAAAATAGGTAGCTAACCAGCCAACTAACCCAGCCACTAGTAAGAGTTGGCTCCATATACCAGCTTGCTGATTATCGAAGCCGACTAGCTGTAATCCTACATACGCCAAGCCACCAGCAATAAAAACGCCTAAGCCAATTCCAATAGCGTCAATCCGTCGCATGAGATTTATGACCTACCAATTTTGTTAAACTTCAATTTGTCGCGGCCGGGGTCGAAAATTTAGAAACGGTGATAAAACCAATAAACCCGGAAAGAAGAAGAACACCAAAAAGTACATCAACAGGCGCTCGATGGAGCTAGCTGCATACCAACGCTGCTTTAGATAGAGCAAGACAGCGATCGGGATTATTAGAAGATAAGCTCCAGCCAAAATCAGATACAGCAGGGCGACAATCATAACTTTTTTGTCTAAGCATCTATTTCTCATCATAGGCGCAAGAGCGAAACTCAGGGAAGTGTAATCATGATGCTTTCAATAAATACAGGTGTAGGGAGTAGAGAGTAGGTAGTGAGGAAAGAAGGTGTTTATTTCACTTCTAGCCAGTGGTAGGGTGCTTTCAACATACTTTGCCGAAACATTAATAAACCAAGGGATTAGCGATCGCCGCCGCATTATAAAGATTAAAAAAAGTCTTGATATTGACATATTTCAGCTAGATGATGCTAATATATTAAATCCAGTAGCAAATCAATGCTATTGTCAAGCAAGCTCGAAAATATTCCTCCAAATTAGTTAGCAAAAAACAAAAAAGACTTACAATTGGAAAAATATTTTCAATCTAGTTGGACAAAAGACACAATTGATGATGCAATAGATGAGGAGGTATTTGCCGCCTCTACAAAATAAGTAGTTACCGAACACCTGCGGGGGTGTGGCGGAATGGTAGACGCTACGGACTTAAATAATTGAGCCTTGAAGGAGAAATCCCTCAAGTGGAAGCTCTCAAACTCAGGGAAACCTAAATCTAGTGACAGACATGGCAATCCTGAGCCAAGCCGAAAAAAGTTCTGAGTCGTGAGTGTTGAGTCCTGAGTAAATTTAAAACTCATAACTCTTAACTCCTAACTCATAATTATTCGGAAGGTGCAGAGACCCGACGGGAGCTACCCTAACGTTAAGTCGAGGGTAAAGGGAGAGTCCGATTCTCAAAATCTGAACTGGCTATTGTCATCAGGTAGCGGTGAAAACTGCAAGAGAATGAAAATCCGTTGACCGTAAAAGGTCGTGTGGGTTCAAGTCCCTCCACCCCCACTAAAAATTTAAAATACCGAAAGTCGATTGTGTGACTTTACCCATAACTTTGCCGCAACGGCAAGTTTATGCTTCCAATAAAGGGTGGCAAGGTTATGGTTCCAAACAAATTTCTCTTCGCGCTGCCCTTAAAGCAGCGCGAACTTGTTTGTCGCGAAAACATCCTGGTTTAGCCAACAGCTTTGAAATAGCTGCCTCACTAGGATAAATACCTTCAGTGTGAACTTGCCTAACAGCTTGTTTTACCTCCTCGCAACAGTGTTCGATTCGTTTGATGCGAGATTCTTTCATATACTTAACGTACTCGGCTGAAATCGCTCGGCATAGCTCTGGCAAATGCCTGTAAAGAACTCGCTTAGGATACCCAAGGCGTTTCGCTACTGCTGTCATAGGTAGCGGTTGTTCATTCGCTTGAAGGACATTTTCAAGTAATTGTTGAGTGCGATCGCTATCGAACTTTCGCTTTTCTCTCAGAGGTTGTAGGTAAGGTAAGAATCTGAAAGTTTTCATCGTAAGGAATCATGCGGTGAAGCCGACTACCGCCGATCGCCATACCAGTAACAAAAGCATCCCTCGGACTCTGGAAAAGAGCAGGATGTTCATCTGCATCGTAAACTTCGTAAGCCCAAGCGCAAAGATATTCGTAAAGCAATCCCAGTGTCCAAATAGCTTGATTTTTAGGGTTAACTGACTTGGTTACTTGGCGAACGTTACGAGTTATCTGTGTATTACCGAGCAAGTTATGGATAAATTGAGTGTTGGAAGTACCAAACAGACGTTCGCATACAGAACCAAACCGCGCTTTGGCTGGAGGTCGATTTTTTTTGTACATTCAAAAGTGGCTAAAAGCGTTTCAAAATAAACGCTATGAAATTCTGCACCGTTATCTACCACAATTATCTGTGGTAAACGGTTGTGGCGTTGAACGCATAATCGTAACACCATCAAGCAAGAGCGATAGGAAGGTGAGTCAAAAGTCAAATAAACAGCTAAGAATCTTCTGGAATAAGCATCTATCAAGAAAGTTACCCAAGGTCTACCCAATGAACGACCAGTACGGGAACACACTAATTCAACATCTAATTCTGTATGGTCAATATGAGCAATTTCAAATGGGCGATCGCCCAGTATTTAGGTTTACCAGAAGATTCTGTTGAAGACAGGGTGGATTTATTGGAGCAAAGTATAGATAAATTACGCGAACAAGTTCAGATTACAGAGGAAAGAACTGATTTGTTAGAAATACAGCTTAACGAGTTGAATCAGATGATGGCTGTGTTTATGGGGCGCTACAAGAAATAAAATTTTATAATTACTCGTGGGAAGATGAGCTAATAGAAGAACTAGTCAACCAAATATCGCGCTGTATTGAATTCTTGACAGACACTTCAATCAAAAGGAAAAATTTCAGGGGAAAATAGCGCGAATATAAGTCGCATTCTGGCTACCTTGAGACGCGCAACCTTTAAGACTAGAAAGTTCAATTTTTTTAGTTCAAGAAGGGGAAAAATAACTCGCGGCAAGCTTATGCTTCAAAATTATATTAGCGGCAAACTTATGGTTCCATTACTTAAGAAACAGGGATCATATCCTCACCGAACAATAAGGGTTTTAGGCCCTACTGCGGCAAAGTTATGCTTCCAAGAGTGGCAAAGTTATGGGTAAAGTCACAATTTTTATTTATTAATATAAATAACTGCTAAATAATTAAAATTTTCTGAAGTTGATTTAAAAATCCGCTCGCAGAGATTGAATGCATAGAGATAAGCGAAAAATACGCCCTTGATGCTAACTCAAAATTGATAATATAGCCGTAGTCATATAACGTTAGAATATAATAACAAGCATGAATATCAGGAAGAGTAATGTTTTTACCTCCAGCATAGCTGCCTCCTGCCCTTGGCCTCGTGCTATAAAACAATTGATAATTTGTAGTTTATAATTACGAATTATTCATGATTTGGCAAGCCCTTGGTGTAACCAAGCCAAGGCAGCACCAGCAGTTTCCGCTAGAATACTAACGAGGCGATATAGAGCGATCGCACTAAATATTAAGGCTGCTGGAAACTCGTGTCGTAAAAGTTGATAAGCAGTCGCTTCAAACACGCCTAACCCACCTGGTGCACCTGGAATCACTAACCCCAGCAACCAAGCGCAACTAAAAGCCCCTAGTAACAAGGGAATCTGATTCCAATTAACAGAATTAAGTGCAAATACAGTTAAAATAAACCCGATGCCACGCAAACCTAAAAAGCCCAATTCCCCTAATAAAGGTCGTAGAGGATAGCGTTTAATAGTTAAAACGACACTTGGCTGAGTATTAGGATCGGTTTTTTTTGCCTTAAGTTTGGATAAAAAACGAATAGCTGGGTTTAAAAATCGGGGATGAACTGCACAAAGCACCACAGCTAAACTTACTAATTGTAAGGATTGTCCAATTACAGTAGTATTTGCAGCAAATTTGCTACTGAATAGAATAATAATGATTAAAGCAGCCGTTGCCATAAGTAACGGTTCGAGCAAAACGCTTAAGGTAGCTGCACCAGCAGAAACATTGGCATTTTTGGCGGCAAGAATTCGTCCGTAGTAATGCCAGATATTACCTGGCAAATACTTGGCAATATTAGTTTTTAGGTAAACTTGGATAAACTGGGAAGATGATACGGGTTGATTTAACTCTTGTAAAACCCAAGTCCAAATCCAGCCAGCCCAGGTATGTGCCAGTAAAGTAACAACTGTTGCGATCGCTATAATTGCCCATCCTACCCCATCAATGCGGATAGCAATCACTTCAATCCAATTATCCTTCAGGGCTTTCCCTAAAAAAAACAACGTTCCACCCCAAATTATCCAGTGTAAAAATTGCTTCATGAATTTAGTAATTTAACGGTTAAAGGAATAAGGGCTAAATACTTCAAATTTGGTGATATATAAGCTATATATCCAGAACTTTGAAAATCTTATTATTTTATTCGTCATATTTATAACCAATAATTATTATTTTAATTTATATCTCTCTAGAGTTAGATAAAAATATTGTTTTTATATTAATTAAAATGTGACTTGCGCTAGAGGTAAAGCTTATTTAATCATTCATATTCTTAATAAAGGTTATTAAAGATTAGCCAAAAAAAACAAGTACAAAAACTTGCTGATAAATTAAATCATTCAGCAAATTTATGAACTTAATTAATAGTTCGGTAAGGAGGATTCTGTGAACGCTGTGATAGTATTCTTGAAAAAACTACGATTACGCCAAATATTGACTGTCTTTTTAGCTGGACTATTATTGATAGTTAACACTGCTTGTAGTGGGGCAAATGCCCAAGGTGCAAATCCCCAAAATCCTGCCGTGCAAGCTGGTGGAGCGAACAATCCTTATAAGAACGGTGGAGATAAGTATACCAACTACAGAATGTCCACTGACCCCAAAATAACAAACCCAAAAAAGAATCAAGGACGTGACCAAGCTAGCCTACAACTAAGCCCACAATTGTTGATTGCTACGAATAGTGAATCTGAGATACTCTATCCTGGTGCTGAGACACCAGCAGGTAGAATTAACAAAGACGCGGAACTGCCAATCATCACTGAAGAGGACTTTCAACAGCCTAAACCCGGTGGTTTGATTCAAAACGAACCCAATGTAGGAACTCGCGTTAAAGAGCGGCTTGAGACTGTAAAAGAGACTGTTGAGAAGGCTTCTGGCTTTTTGAAAGACAAGGCAGATGAGGGCAGTGCCAGACCTGAATTACAACCAAATCCAGCACTCAACAGATAGAACTTTAATTTTGTCTCAAAGTTTGAGATTTGTTAATTAATTACAAATGCCATTTTGGCTGATAATTAACTTACATGACAAAAATGCAGGGAGTAGAAGTATGAAAAAAGTAGGTACTTGGCTGAAAAATATTCGTCCCTTGAAAATTTTAACGGTTTTTTTGGCAGGCATGTTTCTGTTTTTGACCCAAGCTTGTGGTGCTCCGGGAATAGCAACGCAACCACCACAGCCTGGCGCTCAAGCACCTAATACTGAACGATACGATCCCACGAAAGATTATCCTCTGTCTTCTCCCACTGGTGGAATAAATAACTTCAGTGATGTAGATCCTAGAGCATTAGATGAAAAGGCAGCTAATGATAGAGCTGATGCGCTAGCAAAAAATGCTCAGAAGAACATCGAGCAGAAAAGTGTTGACTCTCGAGAACAATATGTCAAAAATTTCCAAAAAGGTACACCTTTAGGTGAAAGAGTCAAAAATTTGGGTGAAGATATTGGCAGTTCAGCTAAAGAAGTTGGGGAAGGTGTAGCTAAGGGGACTAAGCGAGGAATTGAAAATATTAAGGGTAATACCCAGAATGCTACTGAAGACGTGACGAAAAATGTTCAGCGTGGAGCTGAAGATGCAGGTGACGCGGTAAAAAGGACAGTTAGAAACGTAGATTAAAATAAGTCATTCAATTTTCTTGCAAAAATCTTAAAGCGCTCAGAGACTTAAATCTGGCACTACTCAAACAAAGCCTGCGTAAGCAGGCTTTTATGACTTTAAGTCTTACCCTTTTTAGGAAATTAAAAACGAACCACTTAGACACGTTCGTGCAGCGTTTCTTAGACAAGTGGCTTACGATAGGGTAGACGCAAAGGACACAACAAACTCCAGATGTAAGAGAGTTTGGCGGAGCTTTACAGTAAAACGGTATTAGCCCAGACTTTTTTGAGATTGAGAACTTGAGAGCAAACTTAATTTATTTAGCCACAACTTTCAGTCTTTTGGCTTTGGCGCAAGATTTGAGTAGCCTAACTTTGATTCTCTAAATACCAACGCTGTAGCGCTAGCCGTTGAATTTCCCGCCAGGGAATATTATGTTTTTTGGCTAATTCTGCACAATCTTCATACTCTGGCTGCACATTAGCAATAACTTTTTCTGGCGATCGCCCTTTCCATGCTACTTTGACGCGCACTTTGCCATATTCAGTTTCCACTTGTTGACTTTCTCGTTCTAAAATGGCACGTTGTTGATTAGTTCGCCGAATACCCAATGTTGTGGTTTCGCGGAATATAACTGCTTCACAACGAAGTAAATTATCTGGATGACAGATTACAGTTAGCAAAATCCCTGGACGGGACTTTTTCATGGCGATCGCTTGAGTAAAAACATCCAGCGCACCAGCCGCAAACAAGGCTTCAAACACGTAACCGATCGCTTGAGGATTTAAATCATCAATTTGGGTTTCTAGTACGGATATGGTTTCTAGATTTGAGCTATTATCCCTAGAATCATTGAAATCCGACTGTAAAATTGCGCTTTCGCCCAGCCAGAGGCGTAAAATATTGGGGATGGGTAAATTTATGGTTCCTGCTCCCAATCCTATCTGCTTGATAGCGATCGGGGGTGGTGAACCAAATTCTCTGGCCAAGGTAGTGGCGATCGCCGCTCCTGTTGGTGTCACCAGTTCTCGTTCAATACCGTTGCTATAAACTGGACAACTCCGCATTTCCCACAGCTTTAATACCGCTGGTACTGGTACAGCCATTTGGCCGTGTGCTGCCTTAACGATGCCGCCACCAGTCGGAAATGCCGAGCAATATAGTAAGGGCAATCCTGACTCGTTGCTCTCAATCCCTAACCAATCTAACCCTAAGCAAGTCCCCACAATATCGACAATCGCATCTACAGCACCTACCTCATGAAAATGAACTTTTTCAGGAGAAATGCCATGCACTGCCCCTTCTGCTACTGCTAGCTGCCGGAATACTGCCAAACTCCAAGCTTGTGCCCGTGATGGCAATCCCGCTTTGAAAATCATTGCCTCTATTTCTGGCAGATGCCGGCCGTGATGATGACTGTGTTCGCGATCGTGGTGGTGATGATGGTCTACTAAATGCACGTGTACTTTAGTCGCCTGCTGACCATTGCGTTGCACAGGTTCTGCTGTTAACTCATATTCGCGTTCAATTCCCAATCCATTGAGTTTTTCAATTAAATACTCCACAGGAACACCCAAACTGACCAATGCTCCCAGGCACATGTCACCGGAGATTCCTGTCGGACATTGAAGATAAGCGATTTTATTCATAGTCATTAGTCATTAGTTTTTCTCCCCGTCCCCGCGTCCTCGCGTCTCCCTCATCCCCAGTCCCCACCCGTCCTATGGCAAAAATTTTCCCAGTTCATCCGGATAATCCTCAAATTCGCCGAATAGAAGAAATAAAGTCAGCGCTTTCTAGTGGCGCTGTCATGCTTTACCCTACTGATACAGTCTATGCGATCGGTTGTGATTTGAATGCCAAGTCGGCGGTAGAACGAGTGCGACAAATTAAGCAGCTAGCAAATGATAAACCACTAACATTTTTATGTCCCTCGCTTTCAAATGTGGCAACTTATGCCTTCGTAAGTGACACAGCTTATCGGATTATGAAGCGCTTAATTCCTGGTACATACACGTTTTTACTCCCAGCCACTAAGTTAGTACCGCGATTGGTGCAAAATCCCAAACGGAAAACTACTGGAATTAGAGTGCCAAACCATACTGTGTGTTTGGCTCTGCTGGCAGCCTTAGGCAATCCAATTATTTCAACTTCCGCACATGTGCCCCCAGATGAAGTAAATAGTAGCTTAATTCACATAGATCCTGAAACTATTCAATCGCGGGCAGAGCTATTTGACCGTTTGGACAAATTCGTAGACATCATTGTAGATACTGGCGAGGAACCTACGTATGAAGTGTCTACTATTTTGGATTTAACAGCAGATGAAGCAGTAATTGTACGGAGGGGTTTAGGTTGGGAAGCTGCGGCAGCATGGGTATAAGAATCATATTTCATTAGCGCACGTCTTGGTTTCGGAAATTGTGATTTAAACAACTCCAGTTTTTAAATTGTCATAATTAAAGGCGATTGCAGTGGGTATAACACAATGGTGGCAACACTCGCTACAGCAAGGCATTTAACAACTTTGAAAAAATGCTGCGTATCCATTTACTAGCATCAATGTGGTGGTTTGTGAAAGAACCGACACATTGTTTTAGCTGTAACTCTATCGTATTTCCTACAGTTTTAAATATGAGCTTTAGATGTGAGCATTACATGGGGCAAGTCTTGATGGATGAATGCCCAAAGATTCTCCAGCAAAGACCAGCCTCGATCGCTGTGTCTGCGTTGTAATTACGGTGCAATACTACTCTCTGGAAAAGTTATGAAAGCTAATGTCGCCAATCTACTAAACTCTACACCAGTTTTTGAGAATCGCGTTTCTGGCGAAGAACTGCTAGCTAGTAGCACTGATACCTTGATTCAATTACTGTGTCAGGAAATGCAAGCACAAGTGAAAGCAGCACCCAGGTGCGTCCAAGCTTTAGCAAAGCGCATTGCCAAGGAAGTAGAACGCATCTGCGATAAAAGCTCCCGTATTCAGACATCTGGACAAATTCAGTCTTGGCAGATGACGTTAGCAAGGCATCGAATGCAAAAGTGCTTACGTTACTACCAACTAGGCTCAAAACAAGGGCGGGTGGAATTACATAGTAATTTGGGATCGATGGTTTACCGCCATGTAACTATATCCGGTTCGGAGTTGGGTTTTGACGCTCGTTACAGCCTGATTGAAGATTTTTTACAAGCATTTTATATTGAAGCAATTAAAGCTTTCCGCCGAGAAAACGAATTACCTGAGGATCACACGCCGCGTACTCAGTTGCAGTTAGCTGAGTATATGGCGTTCACAGAACAGTACGCCAAACGTCGCATCAATTTACCTGGCGGTGCGAATCAGCAATTAATTATCTTGCGGGCGCAAGGTTTTGCTCGTCGTCAGCCCCAAGAAACTACTGTAGATATTGAAATGGCGGTGGAGTCTGCTAAGGGTGAAGAAGCAGAATCTTACCAGCGTAATTCGGCGGTGCAACAACTGCGATCGCAAATGATCGCCAAAGCTAGTTTCGATCCATCGGAAGAATCAGAACGCGATCGGGTGATCGCTGAATTGATGAAATATCTGGAGTCTCAAGGTCAATCTGACTGTATGGATTATTTAAGCCTGAAACTCCAAGACCTTTCAGCACCAGAAATTGACCAAATTCTTGGTTTAAGTAGCCGTCAGCGCGATTATCTGCAACAAAGGTTTAAATACCATGTAGAAAAGTTTGCCAAGCAACATCATTGGCAATTGGTACATCAATGGTTAGGTGCTACTTTAGAGCAAAAGTTGGGTTTATCTTCCCAGCAATGGGAAACTTTTATCACTCAACTTACAGAACAACAACAGCAAATTTTACAGCTCAAAACTGCACGAGAAAACGACCAAGCGATCGCTAAAGCCATCAAATGCACTCCCAAACAACTGCAAAAGCGCTGGACTCAATTATTAGAATTAGCATGGGCTATCCGCAACGGTAATACTGAAGCACAGACGGGTTAAAGTCCAAAGGAAAATTACTACTTCAACTAATTACTCATTTTTTATCCAAATTCTTAATACATTTGTATTTATTTAGTACAAAAATACCAATATTTTGTCATTTTAACAAAAATTCATATTAAGTAACTCACCATCAATTACTGCTTCTATGGAATCCTAGAATAAGCAGTACTTTTGGCAGAGGAATTTAGAATGGCTCTGACTCAAGGTGGACGGGCAAATAAGGCAGGGAAGATTTTAGAAATTAATGTAGAAGCAATCTTAAATGGACATAATTATTTCCAAGTGGGAAATTATGTCTCAAAAGAATTTATATTAAATGCGGCTTTATTACCAAAACGCTATGGGAAAGAAGTTTATATTGGAACTGGAATTTATCATACCGATTTAAAGGTTGATTTTTACATTGTTGGCTCACCTGCAATGCCATCTGGTTTAATTATCGAGTGCAAATGGCAAGAAAGCCCTGGTTCGGTTGATGAAAAGTTTCCTTATTTGAATATGAATATTCAGCATTATTATCCTGCACCGACTATTGTCATACTAGGTGGTGAGGGAATGCGAGAAGGTGCAAGCAAATGGCTAAAAGCAAGAGTTAGTGATAACCATAATTTATTAGCAGTTTATAGCTTGGACAGATTCATTGCTTGGGGAAATAAAAACCTTTAAATAAGAATTCTGAAATTGAATGTAATAGTTGTTATATTGAAATATACAACTTTTTATTGACTACTAAATATTTGATTGAATGATACAATTAAACGTATTTATTCACTGCTTAATTGTATATAACTCATACTAATTTCTGAATTTTGACTCCTGACTTCTTTATTATCAAAAGATGTAATTAATAGTTCGTCAATCATACCTCGATTTTTGCTATTCGAGTTAATTGAACGCGCTGCTTTGATTGTGTGTGTTTCAAAATTAATATCAGTATAAATTTTTCTGATAAATTCACTATCAGAATTACATACCATAACTTTGACACCACGACTTGCTAACTCTGCACAAGTATCTCTCAAAAGTTCTTGGTCTTTTTTAGTAAAACAATTTTGATTATAAGCAGTAAAATAGCTACTGTCACTAATAGGGTGGTAAGGCGGATCGAAAAATACAAAGTCATCACTGCTAGTAGCATGATTTAGTACTTCTGTAAAATCTGCCTGGTGAATTTCTACCTGAGAAAGTACTGTAGAGGCTAATTTCAGTAAATTTTCCGGACAGATGTTAGGATTTTCATATCTGCCTAATGGAACATTGAAATTCCCCTGTGAATTGACTCGATAAAGACCATTAAAACAGGTTTTATTTAAATAAATTAAACGAGCAGCTTTTTCTAAATTAGTACCATTAGAGTTATTCCTGACATTATAATAATAATCTCTATTATGTCGCTTTTTATGTTCTTTCAGAAGTAATATTAATTCATCAACGCTATCTCGAACGCAGCAATAAGTATTAACTAACTCAGCGTTAATATCAGTTAAAATAGCTGTATTTGGTTGAAGATAGAAAAACACAGCACCACCACCTAAAAATGGTTCATAATAAGTCTGATAATGCTTTGGAAAATAAGGAATATATTGCTGAATCAACTTAGTTTTACCCCCTGCCCACTTTAAAAATGGACGCGGACTACTTTCTTTGGGGATTTGAATAACCATTTACCTAAAATTTTACGTAAATAATTGCGACTAAATATAGTTAATATAACTGACGAACCGTATTTTATATTAACTGGGTAATTTTCCAACTGCATAGATTACAATTGATGTAGATAAAGCATATCAAAACAAACGTAAGTTTATAACAAGGCAGTTTACATTCAAATGTTTGATGGATTTTGGGATAACGTCTTTCGCTACCCCCGCTACTTTATTACTGTCCTCTTAGGGGTATTTCTCAACACCTTTGCGCCATTAGTACCACTGCTGAAACGCCCAATCACCTTAATTGCTCTTTTGGGTTTGTTTGTCGGCAGTTTGGTGTTTGTTACTCTTACCTTACGTGCAATGCTGGGCTTGAGTACAATCTAGACTGGAGCAATGCAGTGGCTTGTGCCCGAAAGACAGTTATTGGCGTTACTTGCTATACGCTAGTTACTATCTACCCAATTTGGGTTTATATTTATGTCGTACAACCTCTGTCAGGAGGCTAAACTTTTATGGCTACAAATCGCCGCGTTTCCCGTGTTGCTGAACTGATTAAACGGGAAGTTAGCCAAATGCTGCTCAACGGTATTAAGGATGACCGTGTAGGTACAGGAATGGTAAGTGTTACTGATGTTGATGTTTCTGGCGATCTCCAACACGCTAAAATCTACGTCAGTATTTATGGTACAGATGAAGCTAAAGCACAAACAATGGCGGGTTTAAAGTCAGCCACGGGTTATGTCCGCAGCGAACTTGGTGCTAGGGTACGGCTACGTCGTACACCAGAGGTAGTGTTTATAGAAGATCGCTCCATAGAACGTGGTAATAGGGTACTGGCACTATTAAACCAGATCAACAATCAGCGATCGCCAGAAAATCCCATAGCAGTAGAAGACAGCACAGACCCGGATGACGAGGAATTCTCAGAATAAGTAACTTAAATAACAATGTCACTTCAGAACAATTGACCTCAGTAAATCCGCCAAACACTTTACAGACGCGATCTAATCGCGTCTGTTTTAATATAACCATAAGCTAATTCAGCCATCGGTAGTTACATATAATTTGTCATTCACCGCGTCGCTTATCTTTCCATTTAGAGAAATTGCATTACTCCACCCTTCTACAGATGTCGCTCCAAAAAAACCATGTACTGTCATCGCTGAAATTAACCAAGTAGTTACAGATTTGTTTAAGAAATTGTTAACATCTAGTAGCCTAAAAGTCTTGATAGTGTAACTTAGCCGTTAGTTTTGCCATAGTTTATACCCTAGTTGCTGGCTAATATTCTTATCTTATTTACCTTGAGATAGATACCAACACTTCTAGATACAGCTTTAAGGTGATTATTTAATATCTGAGCGATCGTGTCTACTCTTCTCACCAACCAAATCATGCCTCAAGCCACTAAGGGCAAAACATAAAGACCTGTTGAATAAAAGTTACATAACCAAAACAGCACGCTTGGTTAGCTAGTTTGACATTGTTTTGTGAAGCATATTTTTTGGCAATGTCAGCTTTTGTTGACTTTCTTAACATTTCTTGAGATAATTTCAGGTTATGTAGCGTCAAAATTAAATTAGTTCCGTATAGCAAACTACAAAACCCTAGCCACAAGTAAAATCCCTGTCATGTTTGTTCCTGATAGCTAACGGGAACACTATCTAAGTGTTAATTTGTGAGTAAAAACCATGAGTGTGAATACGGTGCCTTCTATTAATTACTACTCTCTGGATGTGATCCAAGACGAAGCACGTCGACTAGTGCAAAAGGGAATGGTCAGCCGACAGCAGCCAATATATACACTCTGCCAATACATCCCAGCGAGAGAGTGGGTTTGCGTTGAATGTGAATTAGAAAAATGTGATTTTTTGTTACGCGATCGCATTGGTGATTTAATTGGTCGTGAACAATGGGATAACGACTGATCGATGTTTAATTTCGGGTTTGAGATTGGGAGTTTATTTTCGATATGTGGATTCCACAATTAACGATTTGACGTCCAATCAAGGGGATAATCTCTGGCTTTTGGTAAGCATTGCCCGATGCAAAATCTTGCTTTGTTGATTAATACGGAAAAATTAGAGTCTTACATTTATACAAGTTTTCAGGGGATTTAGGCATCAGAACTTAATATAGCTGGTGCTACAACTTGAGTCTAGTATGTAAATTCTCTTACCGGGGTGGTTCCCAACGCTGAACTGCTCCGGTAATTTTTATATAAATTAGGCATGAGGCATTAGGCATTGAGAGTGAAGAGTTAGGAGTAAAGAGTTAAGAGTTATTCTCCTCCTGCCTCCCCATCTCCTCATCTCCCTCATCCCACTTGATCTAAATATTGATTAATATCATCAACGATCCGAGTCAATTCGGCTTCTGTAGTTACGCGGATGTTGATGTTGCGGACAGTTAACAGAACTTTAGCTGCGAAGGGACTTGGCCAAATATTAGGATTACAGAAAACTTCTAAAAAGACTTCGCCAGTGTAACGATATTCCAGGGGAGGTTGGGGAGTCGCTTTACCACCGCCAGGAGTGGGTTTAGCAGCGACAGCTTTTAAGCGTTCCATTAACCGATCTATTGCTGCTTTCAATTCTCGTGCTGCTTGAGGTGAAAAACTGAAAGAGACAGAACCTTCAATTAAATTGAGTGTTAGAGGAGTTGAAGACATTAGCTTTGTATTGAAACTTGTTGATAAATACTAATGTTACTGGAATTAGTAGTCAGGGTTAGTACTTGGTCAATTAACAAATTACAGATGGGATGGATGCTAACAAAGTAAGACGCACTAAGGTAGTTAAGATAATTAAAAACGTCAGTGGATGACTTTAGTCAGTTAGAACAAGTTGATAAAAAGTAGTTTATCGGAGGAGTATTGTACCTGTAACTAAGCAAATTATTAATATCAATTGACTGTGAACAGTGGAATATTTTTTTATTTGTCAGTCCCTAAAAGAGAATTTACCTTGGTTGGTAGATCGAATGGCGATCGCACCAGAAGTAATTCATGCAATCGCTACTTCTGTCCAGTGTGATTAACTCATATGCAATCGCTTCTGGCGGTGTTTTGAGAGTTAGGGATGAGGGAGTTCTTGAGGTAGGG
The DNA here is from genome assembly GCA_036918135.1 of Nostoc sp. GTDB lineage: Bacteria > Cyanobacteriota > Cyanobacteriia > Cyanobacteriales > Nostocaceae > Nostoc. The sequence goes on along the minus strand of JBALDB010000015.1, from coordinate 122,283 downwards.
GAAGCAGGGGGAGAATACTCTTAATTTTCAACCGAAGCAACTCAAACGTCTTGGCCAAGGCTCTTAACTCAGTACTCCCAATGCCCTATTTAGACAATGACAATATTTTGTATTAACTTTTATAAGAAGCAACTAAATTTGTGACGACTGCAACTAGTTCTGCTGGATCGATTGGTTTAGCGACATGAATCTGAAAGCCTGCTTCTAAGGCGATGTTACGATACTCGCGATCGCCATAGGCGGTTAACGCGATGGCAGGGAGTTTGCTATAAATATCTGGTTTGAGCGCCCGGATTTTGCGGATGAGGGTATAGCCATCTTCACTAGGCATAGCAATATCGCATATCAAGATATCAGGCTGCAATTCGGGTAGTACTTTCAATGCGTCTGCTGCCGATGCAACTGCTGTGATGGTTGCTCCATCTGCTTCTAATACAGTTGTAATGTAAAAACGACTATCATCATCATCATCAACGACGAGGATGTCTAAGCCAACAAGAGGGAGAGGAGGTTCCATAACATGTCCATTAACGTTGATAAAATAAAAATTATTACTATAGGACTCCTTTTTAATTTTTGCTCTCGCTAGGTATAACTTGAAAAGGGTTCTTCCCTATTCTCTACTCTCTACTCCCTAACGCCACTTGACGGCAATTGCTCGTGGGGAACTAATCCGCCCTTAGGGTTCCAAGAGTTGTAGTAACTGGTGTGGGAACCCCTTTGTATGCACTACCCCTTCGACTTGGGGAGACTCCAATATCACAGTGGCTTCTCCCTACGAAGCCAAGTAAGTTCAAAAATCAAAGCGGATTACTATAATCACCTGCTTGTTTTATTTTCTCAGTGACTACATCATTGGTAATTTTACTGCGATCGCGTCTAGTTTTTTAGAAAATAATTCAACTGTTTTAGCTATTAATTCAATTTACTCCTATTTTTTTAACATTTATCTTCTTGCTTAGAGCAAATTCTGTGAATGTCAATATTGATTGACATAAATAATTTTCATTTTCCTAAATAGCAGTTTCATGAGAAAATATGATTGCAAGATTTTTATCTTAACACTTTTTTAAAATTCTTTAAATAGATGAAAACAAAATTTTTATAAAGAAATTAAAGACTATCTCAAAGGATGTTTGCAAGTATTAGATTATATGTATATCTCTCTAACCTTCTTTAATAATGATTTAAGCCACTTTATGACAGTGGTAAATTTTATTTTTCCAAGTCTTCGTTTTTTAGGAGGATTTAGAAAAATATAAAATGTTTGATTCGTCAACGAAAACTTTTAAAATATCCTTTTAATTTGAGATCCAACATTACTCAAGCACACTACTTCTTATTGGTACTAAAACGTGAACAATAACGATATTACCATTCCCTTTAAAGTTGACCTTAGCAATTGCGATCGAGAACCCATTCATATTCCTAGCTTTATTCAACCTCATGGAGTTCTTTTGGCATTAAAAGAACCAGAGTTAACTATCCTCCAATGTAGTAATAATACTTCTTATTTATTTGGCGTAAATCCGGAAAATTTGCTCAATCAACCTTTAAGTAATTTTTTGGAAACCGAGCAACTTAATTTTTTAATAGATTGTTTATCTCAAGAAAATTTAAAATTTGTTAATCCTTTAGAATTTACAATTAACTTTGACGATAAAAATTTATATTTTGATGTAATTCTTCATCGTTCCAACACTATTTTAATTTTAGAGTTAGAACCTATATTTTCCGAAAAAAGTAACACATACTTTAAATTTTATCATCTAGTTAAACAAGCTATCTCTAAATTACAAATGACATCGGGTGTTATAGAATTAAGTCAAATTCTTGCTCAAGAAGTTAAAAATATTACTGGTTTTGAACGGGTAATGGTCTATCGCTTTGATGAGGACTGGAATGGCATAGTAATTGCTGAAGAAAAGCCAGAATATCTTACATCTTATTTAGGCTTACATTATCCAGCTTCGGATATTCCCATACAAGCTAGACAACTTTACAGCGAAAATTGGCTGAGGCTAATACCTAATTTTGATTATCAACCAGCAGCAATTTTGCCTGCAAATAATCCTTTAACTGGGCAGCCCTTAGATTTAAGTAACTCGGTGTTGCGGAGTGTTTCGCGTTTACATGTTGAGTATATGCATAATATGGGCGTAACGGCATCAATGTCAATTTCTATTATGAAAAATCAAAAATTATGGGGATTAATTGCCTGCCATCATCAATCACCTAAATATGTTCCATATGAAATTCGTAATGCCTGTGAATTTTTAGGACAAATTACATCTGTAGAACTGAGTGCAAAAGAGGATAGCGAAGATAGTGAATATAAAATACATTTAAAATCAGTTTATAGCAAGTTAATAGAATATATATCAGCAGGAAATAACTTTATTGAAGGTTTAATTCAAAATCAACCGAATCTCCTCGAGCTTGTTAATGCCCAAGGAGCAGTAGTATATTTTGAAAAGGAATATTTTTCAATTGGTAACACTCCCGAAAAACAAGAGATTCAAAATTTAATCGAGTGGATTTCTCAAAACGTCCACGAAGAAATTTTTTATACCGATTCGCTATCACAAGTTTATCCAGATGCAGAAAAATTTGGGGATGTAGCTAGTGGCTTGATGGCGCTTTCATTTTCCAAAATTCAAAAAAACTATATTTTGTGGTTTCGCCCAGAGGAAGTGCGAACTGTTAATTGGGGAGGTAACCCAAATAAGCCTGTAGAAGTAACGGGAAACGGCAGTATGCGTCTATCACCTCGGAAATCGTTTGAGTTATGGAAAGAAACGGTACGATTAAAATCTCTGAGTTGGAAACCTTGTGAAGTAAATGCAGCACTGGAGTTGAGAAACGCTATTATTGGTGTGGTGTTCCGAAAAGCAGATGAACTAGCGCAGCTCAATATTGAACTAGAACGCAGCAACAATGAATTAGATGCCTTTGCCTACATTGCTTCTCATGATTTGAAAGAACCACTGCGCGGTATTCATAATTATTCTAATTTTCTGATTGAAGACTACGGCGACATTCTTAACGAAGAAGGTACGCAAAAATTAAGAACTCTGATTCGTTTGACTCAACGCATGGAAGATTTAATTGATTCGCTGCTACATTTTTCCCGCTTGGGAAGAGTGGATCTTTCTATGCAGCAGAGTGATATTAATAGCCTTGTAGAGCGAAATTTAGACTTGTTGAGCGCCCGAATTGAGGAGATGGGGGTAGAAATTCGTATTCCTAGATTGCTACCAACAGTGTATTGCGATCGCGTCCAAGTAGGTGAAGTCTTTAACAATCTGATTGCCAATGCTATTAAATACAACGACAAACCCCAAAAATGGATTGAAATTGGTTATATTGAAGCCGCTTCACCGATACCAGTTACATTCTACGTCCGAGATAACGGCATTGGGATTCGAGAAAAACACTTTGAAGCAATTTTCCGCATCTTCAAACGGCTACACGGGCCAAACAAATATGGCGGTGGTACAGGGGCGGGATTAACGATTACGAAAAAAATTGTCGAGCGACATGGCGGTAAAATCTGGGTGGAGTCAACCTACGGTGAAGGTAGTACCTTTTATTTCACATTAGGAGCAGGAGACTGAACTGAATGATTGGCAAAACCGCCCAACCTTTGCTAGTGATTGAAGACAGCGATGAAGACTTTGAAGCCTTATGTCGAGTCATGCGCCGACAAGCTGTGATCAATCCTGTGTTTCGCTGTACTGATGGCGATGAGGCGCTAGACTTTCTTTACCACACAGGTCGCTACACTGATTCTCAGAAGTTTCCTTGTCCCTCAATTATTTTACTCGACCTAAATTTACCAGGAACCGATGGGCGAGAAGTTTTAGAGCAAATCAAGCAGGATCGAGACCTGAAAAATATTCCAGTGGTTGTATTTACCACTTCTTCTAACCCTAGAGATATTGAAGTATGTTACGGATATTGCATTGCTAGTTATATTTTAAAACCAATCGATATCAACAGATTGGTACAAACTATTCAAAGTTTTATAACTTATTGGTTAGATATCGTAATTCTTCCTGATACTGTTAGCAAGTAGTCATGGTACAACCGCTAACCGTTTTAATTATCGATGATTCTCCTGAAGACCGACAGGTTTATTGTCGCTATCTCCTGCAAGACCAAGAACGCAGCTACACAATTCTTGAAGAAGAATCGGGAGAACAAGCATTGGCATTATGTCAACAGTTGCAGCCTGAGGCAATTTTATTAGACTTTCTGCTGCCAGACATGGATGGATTAGAATTTCTGGCAGAATTACGGCAGCAGTCAAAGGGAACTATGCCAGCTGTAATTATGTTAACGGGATATGGCAATGAGGCTATAGCTGTTCAGGCGATGAAAAGTGGCGTTCAAGATTATCTGATTAAAGGACAGACAACAGCAGAACGTTTGCATTCTACTGTCTACTCAGCAATCAAAAACACTCAGTTAAGTCAGCAACTACAACGCAGCGAGGAACGCTACCGCTACTTATCCAATGCCATGCCACAACTTGTCTGGATCTACAATCGTGATGGTGAATGCGAGCATGTCAATCTACGCTGGTATGAATTTACTGGGCAAACGCTTGAGGAGGCAATGGGGTTTGGTTGGATAAAAGTTATCCATCCCGACGATATCCAAGCAGCTATTCAAGGATGGACTCAAGCCTTGCGAACAGGGGAACTTTATCAACAGGAAATGCGCTATCAAAAACGCGATGGTAGCTATTCCTGGCATTTAGTCCGAGGCGTACCCATTCAGGATGAACAAGGAAGTATTATTAAGTGGTTTGGTACGAGTACAGATATTGACGATCGCAAACACTTAGAAGCCGAACGCGATCGGCTTTTGCAACTCGAACAAGCCGCCCGCGCCCAAGCTGAGTCTGCTAACCGCACTAAAGATGAGTTTGTCGCAATGGTATCCCATGACCTGCGCTCTCCACTCAATGCCATTCTCGGCTGGGTACGACTGTTGCGGACTCGCAAATTCGATGAAGCCAGCCTCGCTAAAGCTCTAGAAACGATTGAACGCAATGCTAGGTCTCAGGAAAAACTTCTCGAAGACCTACTTAATATATCCCGCATTCTTCAAGGTAAGTTACAGCTTGAACTGAGCCAAGTTAATCTTGATGTAATTATAGGCGCAGCAATAGAAACTGCTTATCCATTGGCAAACGCTAAGAATATTCGTTTAGAGTCCATAGCTGACAGGTCAATTCCCCCAATTTCCGGCGATATCAACCGTTTGCTGCAAGTTTTAGGAAATTTACTCTCAAACGCTATTAAATTTACCTCCTCAGGGGGACGGGTAGAAGTTAGATTATTTCACACTGGCTCTCATACCCAAATCACAGTTAGCGATACAGGCATCGGCATCAGCCCAGAGTTTCTACCCTACGTCTTTGAACGCTATTATCAAGGACATTCCACTCACAAACAAGGTGGTTTGGGACTAGGTTTGGCAATCGCTCGTCATCTGGTTGAATTACATGGCGGCTGTATCGAAGTTGCTAGTCTTGGCGTTGGACAAGGAACTACCTTTACCGTCAAGTTACCGTTATAAAAATTAAAAATTAATACTTTTAATTGGCAAAAATGAAAGTATTTATAGCAGTAGCCAATAATAACCAAGAATTCGAGAATATCAAAAAAGCCTGTAATTAGTCAACTCCTCAAACCCAACAAATTCGTTGATTTATTGAGAAATTTTCGCATAAAATCAACATAACTTAACCGAATTTATAATTTTTATGAATTTTTGGCAGCATGATTTAGAAGCCAGAATCAAGTTGGATGTATAGTCTGGCTCAAATCTGGAAATCGTGAATTTTCAAATAAATATCTGCTGTAAAATTAGATTATTCTATTAGTTCATCCGTGGCAGATGCACCTGGATAAAAGCGATCGCTGAAAATGTTTTCCAATGAATATAAACATTCCTGTGCAAAAGTTGATAGCGGTAGGTTTGTTTCGCCTGAAGCCAAATCCTTAGCATTCTCATAAGCCTCCGGGAGTAATTCTGGCAAATATGGCTTTAAACTAGGATTTTCACTCAGCAACTTCATAATCTCCCGCCGTTGCACCCGAATTGTAGCTAACCAACTCCGACTACGTTGTTCTGGTTGATATTCCCACTTCAACAAATGTCCAATTAACAGACTCAAACGATTTCTCAATTCTTGGCGTTCTTTTCTGCCCAAGGACTCAATTTCCTCAATTAAATTGGATAAATCCAATTGACTCCATTGCCGATCGCGTAACAAGTTAGCCTGTTGTTGAGTCCAGGCGTGGAAATCAGTTTCATAGAGGTTTTGGTTCGCACTTTTGGCTGTTTGCCCTTTTTGTGGTGTCTGCATGGTGGGAGCAAAACCTGGTGATGTTTTCCCAATTTTAGTATTTAGTGAAAGGGAAAGAGAAACTCATCTTCCCCTTACCAAAAACTAAATCATTCCCACTCAATGGTTCCAGGCGGCTTAGAAGTTATGTCATAAACCACTCGATTCACCCCTTTGACTTCATTCACAATTCGAGTGGAAATTACTTCCAGTACATCGTAAGGAACTCTCGCCCAATCTGCTGTCATCCCATCTTCACTAGTGACAATCCGCAAAACGATGGGATAAGCATAGGTGCGTTGATCTCCCATGACGCCCACACTGCGAATAGGCAGCAACACAGCAAATGCTTGCCAAAAAGTATTATACAAACCGCGTTGATTTATTTCTTGCCGCACGATTAAATCGGCATCGCGCAAAATATTTAACCGTTCGGCGGTGATTTCACCGAGAATACGAATTGCCAAACCAGGGCCAGGAAAAGGTTGGCGTTGAACAATTTCTTCTGGTAAACCGATGGAACGTCCAACTTTGCGGACTTCATCTTTAAATAGTTTCCGCAGTGGTTCTACTAATTTAAATCGTAAATCTTTTGGCAAACCACCTACATTGTGATGGCTCTTAATTTTCACTGCTACTCGTTCGCCAGTTTGGGGATCGACGTTGGTATCAGCAGATTCGATCACATCTGGATAAAGAGTCCCTTGAGCCAGATAGTCAAAGTGACCGAGGCGTTTGGATGTTTCTTCAAATACCCGAATGAATTCGTGTCCGATGCGGCGACGTTTTTCTTCGGGATCTGTAACACCAGAAATGGTGGTTAAAAAGCGATCGCGAGCATTCACATATTCTACAGGAATATGAAACTGCTCTTGGAACAGCTTCACTAATCGCTCTGGCTCATACTTTCGCATGAAGCCTTGGTCGATAAACACGCAAGTCAGTTGGTCACCAATAGCTTGATACAACAAGAACGCCAAAGTCGAAGAATCCACACCCCCAGACAAAGCCAACAATACCCGTTTATCGCCAACTCTGGCACGAATTTCCCGAATTGCTTCTTCTACAAAAGCTGCTGTCGTCCAAGTAGGTTCGCAATCGCAGATATGGTAGACAAAATTCCGAATTAATGCTATACCACCAATTGAATGTACCACCTCTGGATGGAACTGCACGCCATAAAGTTTCCTTCTGTGGTCGGCAATGGCAGCACAGGGAGTATTTTCTGTATGCGCTAATAATTCAAACCCTGGTGGCATTTGGGTAACTGAGTCTCCATGACTCATCCACATGGTGATACCATCTTCAACATTGGTGAACAAATCTGTAGGATCGTCTATATATAATGATGCTTTTCCGTATTCGCCTCGGTCGGCCTTTGCCACTTCCCCACCGAGTTGATTCACCATTAGCTGCATCCCATAGCAAACACCCAAGATGGGTATTCCCAAATTCCAGATTTCTGGGTCACAATGGGGAGCGTTATTGCCATAAACCGAACTCGGCCCGCCAGAAAGGATGATTCCCTTCGGATTGAGTTGGCGCAAATGTGCAGAACTAGTGCGATAAGACAAAACTTCAGAGTATACTTGAGTCTCGCGGATGCGACGGGCAATCAACTCGGAATATTGAGAGCCAAAGTCCAAAATCACAATTAATTGACGATTCAGCTGCCCATAATTTTCTAATGTTTGGGACGCTTGTTCTGTTGGTAGAGTCACCGCTGTATTCATAACGGGGAGAATTATGTCTGTGAAGGATAAATTGATGCCCTGTAATCTTAGCTAGATGTTATTATTCAGCCTGGGTGGGCTGATAATGGTATAAATAACCTTGACAAACGCCTATTTATATGCGCTTGTCTATTCCCGTAATCGGAGATGGTATTAGAAGGATAAACTTATCCTAAAGAGATTACTTAAAAGATTATTTATGGGAATTGTTTACGATTATTCATAATAAGTTAACATAATTTTCCCATCAACAGACCAGCAGTTTTACTCTTGACGATAATTTTACGATCGCGATCGAAGAGGATCGAGCCACAGACTGTAACTTCTCTACCCCTTTGGCTGTGGCTTTGGATGTATTCCTGGGAACGAACATCGATGGTTTCGGCGATCGCATTGTAAACTTGATTTACCCAATCACTGCCTGTGGAAGCGTCTAGGGATCTGAGATATGTAAGTGCGGCTTCAGCGGTAGGACTGTGAAAGACAGTTTGAATATCTGGTGATTTTAAACCAGCGATCGCACAGTGGGCTGCTAAAATTTCCCGGCGTCCATCAGCTAGATGGTGATGGGTGTGAAAAATTCCTCCTGCTAGTTTCAGCAGTTTACCGTGATAGCCAAATAATAAGATTTCTTTGATACCCAGCACATCAGCTTCTACTAACATTGGCCCAAGCCAGTTAGCAGTTTTCACCAATTGTTCGGAATTAATCCCTAGTTGACGCGCCAAATCTAGCCCATTCTCGCCAATACAGAATACCAAACTATCAAAACGACTGGCTTTATTTTGTAATTCGGCCCGAAAAACCGCAAGTTGCTCTGGTGTACTCAAAGGTTGGGAAATGCCAGTTGTGCCTAAAAGCGAAAGTCCTTCAACTACACCAAAAGCAGAATTTGAAGTCCGAACAGCAAGCGATCGACCTTCAGGTAAAATAATCGTCACCGTGATTTTTTCTAACGGTGCCAACATTCGTTGCAAATTCTCTTGTAATAACCTTCGAGCATAGGTATAAATAGCAGGTTTGCTATCGGCATTCATCTGTCTGCCAATTCCTTCTCCCCCCTTAATAATTACTGTCTCTCCCTCTTTTTCATCTTTGCTTCTCCACTCCACTAGTGCCCAAATCGGTGTATTTCTAGTCAAATCGAGGTTGTCACCAGGTTCGCTGCGGGTGATTGCCAAAGCCATATTTTCAGATAGTCCTGCTACCTGTTCAATTGGTATTTCTGCTATTCGATCTGGTTCAATTAGATTTATCGATGTTATGCTTAAAGGCTGGCGATCGCGTAACCAATGTAAAGCTGCAACAGCAGCAGCACACGCAAATACAGGTAGTGTGTATCCAGAGGACATTTTTTAAATTTAAAAATCAAAATAATTTTTTAAAGTTCACAGGGTAATTGAGACTCGATTAAACTGTCCGATTTTGTTTGACTGCAATTGTCCAATATTGAAATGTTTCAAAGCCAATACGCTCGCTATCCTCGTGGTAGATTTGCTGCAAGCACTCATAAAACGCTTGGGCTTCATTCTCCAATCCGAAATTCATCAAGCACTTTAAAATTCGGGTGATGCGAAGATAATTGTGGTTAAATATACAAACCCATTCGCTTTTGCGTTTAGGATATTCTTCTGACTTGCTGATAACTATTTTCCCATCCTCGCTGTTTTGGCGCTGCAACCCATAAAACTCAAGCATAACTGTCAAGGAACGCAGCAAATTTTGACGTAGGCGTGGGTTGGTATGAAATGATTGAATTACTTGCCCATTAACAACAGGAGCATGAGGATTGAATGCACTTCGCTCAGGTAAAGGAAACAACCACTGAATATAATTGTGGACGTATTCCAATTGTTTAAAATTCCAAGCCCATATTTCGGCAATCATCCGACCTTCTGAGTCTGGTTGCTCCTCTAAATAGAATCGGACAATCATTACGAACTACCTAATAACTCAATATCTCAATTTTGAGTGCGATCGCTTTACCAAAGATCGTAAATTATTACGAAAAGCAAGTGGCAATTTTTCCACTCATCGCAGCAAGTTCAGTAGCCCTATTACTACCGTAAGACTTTATTCAATTTTCTTTTTTAAATAAATTTGTCTAAATAATTTACACTTTCGATTTAACTGCTTGCTGTGGTGTCTGTAAATACTGGGGCAAACTCCAATCGGGGCGCAAACTCGCAGCGTTGCGTAAATATATATGATGAATTGGAGCGGAGGCTGGGAGGTAGGCGTGGATTAAAAACCGGATACAGCGCTGTAAACTGCCTTCCACATGCATTTGTTGCACATCTAGCATTGCCACATTATCCCAGCCGGGACGCGCTCTGGCGATCGCTGCTGGAAAAATAGCATCTAAATCCTGTGTTACGGAGAATGTGACGCTAATCATGTCTTTTGGCTGGAATTCATTCCGATTTTCTAGTTCATCGAGTAATTCTGTAACCACCTCTCGCATTGCCTCAATAGTATTTTCGGCAACTGTTGTTGCTCCGCGAATAGCCCGCATTTGCCACTCCACGCGAAAATCCTCCTTAATTAATCATTAGTCATTGGTCAGTGGTCATTCTTACAAAGTTCTGATTGGAGGAAACCTCCGCACCCTGCGGGAAGCCGCAGAAGCGTCTACAGACTTTGCGCTTAGTCATCAGTCATTTGGTCATTGGTCATTGGTCATTAAACTTTGGACAAAAAACAAATGACTAATGATAAACAACAAAGGACAAATGACTAATTATAAACAACCATATTATGGTCGATACAACCACAAGGGTAAACCACTAGTAGACATTTCAAATTCGAGCCAATCGATTCCAGAGCGAATTCCAGATGAAACCTGGCGATTACCTGGGAGAATCCGACTCAATAAAGGTTTACGTTCTTCTAGGGTATAGCAAAGAGTTTTTTCTGGATCGAGACCGACTAGTTCCGCTGTCCAACGACGGGCATCTTCTTCTGTGCCCAAGCGGTCTACAATTCCTAATTCTAGGGCTTGCTGTCCAGTAAAAATCCGCCCATCGGCAAAATTTCTCACGGCTTCTACCGTCAAAGAACGACCATCAGCTACCGTTTGCACAAACTGCTGATAACTTGTGTCAATCAATTCTTGAAGAATGTTTGCTTCTGGTTGAGTCAGTTCCCGGTCAAAAGCCAAAATGTCTTTGTAAGGCCCCGACTTAATTACCTTGAAGGAAACACCGATTTTTTCTAACAAGCGTTCCAAATTATTCCCACGCAGAATCACACCAATGCTACCTGTAATCGTACCTGGATTAGCTATGATGTGTTCGGCTCCCATCCCAATATAGACGCCTCCGGAAGCCGAAATATTGCCAAAGCTGGCAACAATTTTAATTTTTTCGCGCAAACGCTTTAAGGCACTGTAGATTTCTTGGGAATCTCCGACTGTACCGCCAGGACTATCGATACGCAGTAATAAAGCCGGAAACTTTTTTTCTTCTATAGTTTTCAGGGCTTCTAGGACGCGTTTGCGAGTAGCACCCGCGATCGCACCAGTAATTTCAATTCGCGCAATTTGTTTCTTAAACTTGGGCTTAAACGGCCAAACCATGAGTTGTCAACATAACTTCGTCATAAACTTAATATAAGATGCCCAGCGGTCAAACGACCTCCTTGGTTCTGTTAAGAAACATGAGCGGTCATTGTTTTTACCAGAATTTTAAGAATTTTTTTATATTTTAGAGATACTTTTTTGTGAAATTTTTGGTGAATATTAATTAAGTTATTGAAGATTGTAGCTAGTATAAAATACCTAACTCTACTTTCATGTCCACCGTGATGATTTAGAAGCGCTATTTTTGCTGTTTTAGGGGATTCAAAAATCTCAAAGTTTTTGGGCTTGGGCTTCTAAGATAGAAGTAGTTTGCTACAGGCGCAGACCTGCATTAGTTATAGCAGGAGGCAGGAGGTAAAAACATCACTCTTGCTGACATTCACGCTTGTTATTATGTCCTAACCTATATGACTACGGCCATATTAGTAATTAATAACTAATAATTCATTGAATATTTAATCAATAATTTTAGTACTTTAATTAATAAAAAATTCGTTTATTAACACTAATCTTTATCAAGTTCAGACCAACGGTAGTTTTAGTTGAGAAAATCACTTTTTTATTTTGTACAGTTGATGAACATCTGAGCAAAGCTATTTTCACTATTTAAGAATCGCTTCGTAAAATTTGACACCGATAACAAACGTAAATATCAAATAGTGTACCGACGAAACTACAGGTCAAGCTAATTACAAATAATCCGCGTACAGGAGTTCCACTGCCAAAGGTGGCAAGAAAATCCATAATCGCAGTAGCGATCGCCTCAGTCAACTCTTGTAAACCCGGAAAACGACCCATCAGGAATAGAAACAGCAATCCCCCGCCAATTAGCAACATGGGGGCGACAAAACTAAAAACGACCGTCAGTAACAGGGAGCGGAGAAAGCTAGCGAAAATAGTCATTGAAGACAAACTCCGTGAGTGAAGATGACAATAGCTCGATAGCGGTTTGTCATTTTCTACAATACGTGCAATTGCTTGAGACCAGACAATCTGTCAAAAATCTTAAGTTTTCATTAAAATAAACCGCTACAAGTTACATCATATGCTGGGGATGTAAAAAAAAACTGAAATCTACAAAATCTTTGTCAAATAAAGGTTATAGACAAAGTTAGTACCTGTTTATCGCTTAGCAACACGTTTAATAACAGCTTTATTTTCTGAGAACATCTTTAAACTAAGTTAATATTCAGCCCTATTTAGAGAGTGGGGAAATGTGGTTCGACTTGGCGGTAGTTGAATCTCAACTTCGCTCGATTTTTGCGTAGTCGAAACTCACCAAACCGGGAGATGAGGGAGTGTGTAGATTATAAAAAAGCAACAACCCTGACCAAACTCCCAATGCCCCATTCCCCATTTCCCACGACTTTCGCTATTCTTAAGGCAGTTACCAAGTTAGCTACAAAACATTGAACCAGACTACATCCAAATCCAGTTTAGGAGAATGGAGTCAGCGGTTGCTGGCAGCGATTTTTCTAGGTGGGCAAGTACTAGTTCACCTATTAAAGGGTAAAATTCATCGCCGCAATACCTTAGAGCAAATGGCAGCAGTCGGGCCAGATTCCTTATTTATTGCTCTATTAACGGCTATTTTCGTCGGTGCGGTGTTTACTATTCAGGTGGCGCGAGAATTTATCAACTTTGGCGCCGGGAACATTATCGGCGGAGTGCTTTCCGTAGCCTTGACACGAGAACTTTCTCCTGTCTTAACAGCAGTGGTTTTGGCGGGGCGAGTCGGTTCTGCCTTTGCAGCAGAAATCGGTACGATGCGGGTGACAGAACAAATCGATGCTATGTTGATGCTAAGAACAGATCCAATCGATTACCTAGTTATCCCCCGCGTTATTGCTTGTTTTTTAATGCTTCCAATTTTAACCCTCTTATCTCTGGTCACAGGAATGTTAGGAGGATTGATAATTGCGACAAATATTTACAACCTCTCTGATACCGTCTTTCTGGACTCAGCCCGTAACTTTCTTGGTCTTTGGGATATTTTTAGCGCCATGATTAAAGCGTGCTGCTTTGGTATTCTAATCGCTGTAATTGGTTGCAGTTGGGGCATGACAACAACAGGAGGAGCCAAAGGTGTAGGACAGTCAACCACAGCTGCTGTTGTGACTGCTTTGCTGATTATCTTTGTTACTAATTTCTTTCTTTCTTGGTTAATGTTTCAGGGCACTGGGAGTGCATTCCTGCAAGGCTCATAAAATGGAAGTTCACAGAGTTAGGAGTTTTAACCTTTAACTCCTAGCTCCTCACTCCTAAAATAGAGAGATATCTACTAACAAAGCACTATTTAAGACAGTGACCAGTTCATTTGCCCCTAACTCCACTGCGACTGTGGAACTCAAGCCTAGCTACAATATACCTATAGTGTTGGTAATTGGTGCTATTCCATTAATATTAGTACAACCGTGGATAGGCTTTGCTTTTATGCTGTTTGGCTTATTTCTGACGTTTCAAGCGTTAACACTGCGCTTGCAATTTACCGCTACCGACTTAGATATTCACAGAGGCGAAAAATTGATTCGGCGTTTTCCGTATCAGGAATGGCAAAATTGGCGTATCTTCTGGAATAGAGTTCCTATCCTGTTTTACTTTAGAGAAATCAAAAGCATTCACTTTTTGCCGATTTTATTTGACCCCATCACCTTGAAAACTTGCTTGGAAGAACGTTGTCCGTACATTTAGTACTGAGTCCTGAGTCAGCGAAGATTTGAGTGGTAAAAGCCGCCGCTCAAACTTTTAACTAAATGATGAGTAGTTGTAATCTATACTAAAAACTCAAAATTCAGTACGTTTTGAAACTTAGGACTTTGAAAGCTTGTTAATTGTAATATTTTTAAAAGCTATTTATTGGCATCATTAGGAATTACACTATTGTTTATGAACCCAGAGGCATCTCAAACCCCAGAACCAGTTGATGAATGGTTGGCACAAGAAGAACAGACTAATGTAGTTGAACCTCAACCAAACCCATCTGTTGATTCAGTGGTAGAAACAGCAGCCATTAGCTCATCAGAAAACCACGCAACTTTTGATTCAACTATCTCCAATACAGCAGAGGTAGATCCTACAGTAGAGCCAACACAAAATTTAAATGGTGAGTTTGTAGGGCAGTTAGAACCGGAAATTACTGCACTGGGGTCAGACAGAGCGGAATCAGAAAAGAGTTTATTATACGCCACAGCAGAGCAGCGAGTGGCAGATTTGCAAACCACTGAAGCAGCGCTTAAGCAAGAAATAGCTAACTTGCAAGCTTCCTATAAAACCCTTCAGGCACAATTGAGTGAAACTCAAACTTCTCTGGGACGACTCGTACAAGAGTCAGTAATGCAGTTAGAACAACGCAAACAAGCCCTGCAAATTTCTATAGAACAGTTAGAACGCCGTCAAGAACGTATTCGCAACGAGATGCGAACCACTTTTGCCGGAGCATCCCAAGACTTGGCAATTCGAGTGCAGGGTTTTAAAGACTATCTCACGGGTAGCTTACAGGATTTGGCTGCTGCTGCTGAGCAATTGCAACTGACGCCAACTGTGGTAGAAAGAGAAAAACCATCTCTCAAAGAGGCTAAAGCAGTTGAACCTCAGCCAGGAATACCACAATTTGCTCAACAACAGTTTCAAGATACTACAAAGCAAATTCGCCGCTTAATTGACCAGTACCGCAATCAGCCAGATTACTATGGTCAGGCTTGGCAACTGCGCCGCACGTTTGAACCAGTCCACGCTGAACGAGTTTCTAACTGGTTTTTCAGCCAAGGAGGGCGGGGTGCTTTGCGGACAATGGGTAGTCGTTTGCAAAATATCCTAATTGCCTCAGCCGTAATTTCAATCTTACACAAGCTGTATGGCGATCGCGTCCGTACTTTAGTCTTAGCTAATACACCTGAACGATTAGGTGAATGGCGGCGCGGCTTGCAAGACTGTCTGGGAATCGGTCGCCCAGATTTTGGTCCAGACCGAGGCGTGGTATTATTTGAAGCATCTGAAGCTGTCGCCCAAAAAGCAGACCGATTGGTAAAAGCTAATCAATTGCCTTTGATTATTATCGACGATTCAGAAGATCAAATCAGTTTGTCCCTGCTGCAATTTCCTCTTTGGTTAGCCTTTGCCCCCGACCCCAAAACAGTGAGAAACTATGATGATGACTTTTAATTAGTTATTAGTCATTAGTCACTTGTGCTGAGCGACTTGCCCTGACTTGTGCCGAGCGGAGCCGAGGTAGCATAGTCGATGGGAGCCGAAGCATTCGTTATCTTAAATCTATCTAAGGCTGCGCTTTATTTATGTAATTGTCATCGGCGCATCTTCAAAAAGAAATGGCGTCAACCCAAATTTATTTGGATTTTTGAATTTTTATGATGGCTATCTGGTTAACTCTATGCGGGGTAATTGTACTTGTAGCTTACCTGCTGGGTTCCTTTCCCACCGGGTATATTGCTGTCAAGCAGTTAAAAGGTATTGATATTCGAGAAGTTGGTTCGGGTTCTACTGGGGCAACAAATGTGCTAAGAACCTTAGGCAAAGGGCCAGGAGCATTCGTTTTAGTACTTGATTCTTTGAAGGGAGTATTAGCGATCGCTCTATTTTATTGGTTATGCAATTTTGCCATTAGTCAAAATTTTATACCCCCAACGGTAGATGTAAAGATATGGCAACCGTGGTTAATAACTTTAGCTGGTTTTGCTGCCATCCTTGGACACAGTAAATCGATTTTTTTAGGCTTCACTGGTGGTAAATCCGTTGCTACTAGCTTAGGGATTTTGTTAGCAATGAATTGGCAGGTAGGTTTAGCAACAGTGGGTGTATTTGCCGTCGTCGTGGCGATATCGCGGATTGTTTCTTTGAGTTCAATTGCAGGTGCGATCGCTGTTTCTATTTTCATGTTGCTTTTGCATCAACCTTTACCTTATGTTCTATTTGGAATTGCTGGCGGGTTGTATGTAATTTTCCGCCATCGCAGTAATATTGAACGACTAATTGCTGGTAATGAACCAAAAATTGGACAAAATTTAGCTACAGAACCAGAGCAAACTGCATAATTAGCTAATAACCAATAGATATATCTTTAACAGCGAACAGCCAAAGACGGTGTCCAACTGGACAATAATGGCGGTATCATTACCCTTCTTGATGACAAAGGACTCAAGATTGATGGTGTTTCTTATACCAACAAAGATACCCAAAACCAAGGTTACACGATTGTGTTTTGATGTTAGTCATTGGTCATTAGTGAATAATAAAGCGCAAAGTCATCACCACTCGGAGGTTTCCTGCCAACAGACGTCACTCAAGAAGACACAAGACCCGCCCAAAGCGGTGGTTCAACTTTGCAGGAGAGGACAAAGGACAAATGACTAATGACAAATAACTAAAGAATTTGTAAAACAACTAATGTCATATCATCGGTATTTTGTTTTTCAGCACCGATGAATTTTTGAACTTGGTCAAATAAATAATCGACAATTTCCTGCGGCCCATTACAATACTTACAAGCTGTATTGAAGTCAGCAATAAAGTTTTCTTCGTCAAAGCGATCGCCACTAGCAGCAGCAGCATCAGTCAAGCCATCTGTATAGTAAATAATTGTATCCCCAGGTTCTAACTGTGCCTGGGCATCTTCATATTGGCTGTTTGCATCTAAACCAATTAGCATCCCTAAAGTATCTAAACGGCTGACAGTTTTCGTAGCTGCGTGCCACCACAAAGGAGGATTGTGTGCCGCATTGCTATAGGATAAAGTTCGATTTTGAGGATTGTATTCTGAGTAAAATAGCGTTACAAAGCGATGAGAATTTTCTAAGTCCGCATACATAACTCGATTTAAGTTTTGCAGAATTCTGGCTGGAGAATTACCGTGTAGTACTTCTCCTCGTAGCATTCCCCGCATCATCGTCATAATTAGCCCAGCAGGAACACCTTTGCCCATAACATCACCAATTACCAAACCCCAACGACCGTTTCCTGCGCCGCCTCTGGTGTTTAGCTGAATCTGATTATTATTGGTAGCGATAAAGTCGTAATAGTCTCCACCCACACGATTTGCAGGTTTACAGCGTGCTGCTAGCACTGCACCAGGAATCGTAGGACATTGCCGTGGTAGAAGTCGCCGTTGAATTTCTGCACCAATTTCTAGTTCTTGGTCTAAACGTTCTTTTTTTCTAAGTTCTACAGCTAGTTCATCATTTTCGATCGCGACTGCTGTTTGATCTGCCACTAACCTAACTAACTTTTGCCTAGTCTCTGTCCAACTATATTCTGGGTCGCGGCTTAAAACATACAACCAACCCCGTTCTGTATGCTTTACCAAAATCGCTGTACCAAATATTTGCACATCTGGCCCCAAATAGCGATGCATTTGGTCATCCAAAATTCCTGTACCATTTGCTATTGGGGCAGTATTGGGCACAAGTGTGATTTGACTGCTGGCTATCTCTAACGCTTTGCGGATATTCTTACGCTGGTGACTATCTTGCCAGTGTAGTTGCTCTAACCTGACTTGACCATTTGGTTTGTAGAGAAACAAGGCACTGCCATCAGCATCTGTTACTCTTGTTGCCATCAGTGGGATCAGTTCCAAAAACTGATTCAAATTATTGAAGCTTCTGAGGGCAAATCCTAAAGAACTGAGTAAATCTTGAATTTTATTCTGTTCCCGGTGCAACCTTGCCACGAGTTCTTTCAAGGCCACAACTGGTGTGACATCAGTCGCAGCACTACTATTATTGTCAGTGGGTTGAGAGGGCAGTTGAGACACAGGCACAGGTACTATTACACTTTATTTGGTAGGTTTGAGATTATATGAAATTATATAGAAATCTTTTGGCTCTTTTGGCTTTAGCATTGCTAAACCATATTTAGACAAGACTTGTCACTTTAGCAAGAGTATAAAGACGTAACAGGTAACTTTTATAAGTATTTTATTTGCTTATTGCATTCTCAATTGAATGTTAGTCACTTAAAATCATACATTTTTAATTAAAACTCAATTCATCATAATTTCTACTTTGGGATAACAGTTCACAAAGTTTTTTATTTTTTCACAATTTAATTTTTAAAGCATATCTCTCAAGTCATAAAAATACTTTAATTACAGAACAATTCCTATGGCTTTTGGAGTAAGTATTTGTTTTTGTGCTTTGTCCTTCGTCCTTTGTTATTTCGTTAGACCAATAACTAACGATCAAACACTTGAAATCTCTAGATTTGTTCCAGAAAATATTTATAAATACTTTTGGAAGTAGGAGCCAAGAGGACACTTGGGAGTTTTGAAGCAGTTTAGTTGCACCAATTGATGATTTTAGGACTTAAGCTGTTTCCAGTATTTTGTTTGTAGTTAGTTCCAGCGATAATACCAGATTTAGTTACCCTTAAATATATTAATTTGTCAAGCAAAATTTTTAATCCTAGCTTTTTCAACTAGTGGTCTGTCAAGGCAACTTTGTCGGATTTAAAACTCTCTGCCTGAAAGCGTCAGTCATAACCCTTCAAACTTCCCCTGACAAACCATTAACCGCTCAACAGGGCTTCAACAAACTCGTAGCTAGAAAAGGGGCGCAGATCTTCGATTCCTTCGCCAGCACCAATAAAGCGAATAGGTAAACCTAATTGCTGGACAACAGCAAGAGCAACGCCGCCTTTGGCAGTACCATCGAGCTTGGTTAAAACAACGCCACTAAGTTGAGCCGCTTGGGAGAAAACTTCGGCTTGCCGCAGTCCATTTTGACCTAAAGTGGCATCTAAAACCAACAGTGATTCTACTTTGGCATTGGGGGCTTTTTTGTCGATAATTCGCCGAATTTTACTGAGTTCGTCCATTAAATTTTTCTTGTTTTGTAGTCGCCCAGCAGTATCTACTAGAAGTAATTCTGTTTGACGCGCTTGGGCAGCAGCGATCGCATCAAATACAACTGCTGCTGGATCTGTATTCTTTCCAGGATTGGCAATAACTTCTACACCGCTTCTACTACCCCAAACCTTCACTTGTTCCACTGCAGCAGCACGGAAGGTGTCTGCTGCCCCAATCAAGCATTTATAACCAGATTTTTGTCCTAAATGGGCAATTTTACCGATAGTAGTGGTTTTACCAGCACCATTCACTCCGGTAATTAACCAAATATTTAAAGTTTCTTTTTCTGGGGTAAAACTAGATTTATAAGATGTTTTCCCTGGTGCATCCAGCATATCCCGAAGGATTTGTTTGAGATAAGCGATCGCTTCTTCTGGTGGGGTAACTTCTTGGAGCAATTTTTTCTGTAGGGCATCGACAATCAAGTCTGTGGCTTCTACACCTACATCAGCTTGCAGCAGCAATGCCTCAATTTCTGATACGGCAGCTTGGTTAAGTGGCCCTTGCCCAACGATCGCTTTGAGTTGGTTGAGGATGCTACGGCGAGTTTTATCTAATCCTTGCCGCAGCTTTTTGAGCCAGGTAATTTCTTCAATTGAAACATCTTCCGCGCGTCTACCTTGGGCTGCTAAAACTTCCGCTGACCAGACAAACCCATCATCAAATACCACTACAGGGGTTTGGTCTTGTGCTTTTGATACTGACTGTACTACCTCTGGTTCTGGGACTTCGATGGCACTGGCTATGAGTTGTTCCAACTTTGCTTGCCGTTCTGCTGCCGCCCGTTCTAAGAAGGATGGTACTGTTGGCTGTGGCGTAGTTAGTGGTTCGGTGGGTGTTATCTGAGTTTCATTTGCAGTTAATTCTGAGCTTTTGACATCTGACTGCTCAGCAATTGCAGTTATTGGAGAATCTTCTATACTTTCTTCATCTGTGACTGTTTGAATACCTTCTACCTGTTTTGTTTCTGTTGTGGCAGTAGCTTGTTCAATTGCTTGAGTTTCTATTTCAGAAGTTACCGTTTCAGTAGTTTCAGGTAGTTCTGATGGTGCTAAAGCATCTGCTGAATCAGACGGGGTTTCTACTGTTTGGGATTGTTGTTTTTGTTGAATATTTTTGTAAGCGGCTTTAGCAAACGCTAACAAGTCTGTTGTTGTATCTGATGAAGTTTCGGCTGTCTCTGGTTGGGGTTCTTGTATAGGAGGGGTTTGTTCCTGTTTCTTCTCAGAGGGGGTTTCAGAGGAATCATTATATTGACGACGGAACCAATTAAAAACCATTGCGGCAGTATTAGTTGTTATGGAATTTATAAGTTATAAGTAATGAGTTTAATTGAACTTGGGGCATTACGAGTACTGTTAGCTTTCTTCTCTACGAGAGGCTGTGCCAACTGGACGTTGAGTACGTGCTGAGTTAGGAGTCACAAGTTATTCTCCCTCTGCATCCTCATGTCCTATATCTTCCTTACTTGAGAAACTAAATATAGAAACACTATGCGCTTTTCTTCTGCTCGCTAACTCGGCGCAAAACACCATTAATAAACCGATGACCTTCGTCTCCACTGTACCGTTTGGCAAGCTCTACTGCTTCGTTGATGGCGATGCTGTCTGGAACTCCCAAGAATTTCATTTCTGCCACAGCAATTTGTAGAATATCCCGGTCGATCTGGGCGAGGCGAGTTACTTGCCAGTCTACTAAGGCATTGGATATGAGTTCATCTATAATTTGTCGATTTTCACTGACTGTAATTACAACCTCTTTAGCGTAATTACGGACTTCTTTATCCTGATTAGCTAGCTGAATTAATTCTGGAAAATCCACAGCCGTACCTAACTGATTGATTGCTATTTGGGTAGATGCGATCGCCTCTTGGAGCATTGTTCTAGCAGTATTGAGGTCGGAAGCACGAGTTTGGCTACTTAAAAGGCGATCGTTACTGCGTTGCAGTTCGCCTGCGGCATTATTCAGGGTATCTTGCACTTCGGTGGTTAAGGTACGTACTGCTCCTAGCACTAACTTTGATACCAGTTGCTCGTCTTGTAATTTATCTAATTTTTTTGGGTTTACTGGTAGTTGGCTAAGGCTTAAAAGTGCCAATTCACGAGCAATTTGTTGAGGTTTACGAGGTTGCATAAAAGTCCGGGTTGATTGTGCGAGAATTGATTAACCAGGTGGCACAAGCTTATAAGTCTATCAATTTTGGCACAGTCCAACAACAAAATTACGCATTTGCGTATGACTTTGCCAGATAGAGTCTAAGTTTCTTCCACACGAATAACTTGCTGTTTGATTTGGTCGTGTTTCATTTCCAATGCTGACTCTTTTGGGAAAACCAAGTGCGTATTAGGGGCGACAATTCCACCTGACACAATTATTTTAAAAGCATCTTCAATCGACATTGAGAGGTTCACCACCTCATCTTCAGGAACGGCTGCGTACCATCCAGTAGTAGGATTGGGAGTAGTAGGGATAAAAACACTTAGCATCGGACGAGCCATCTGGGCTTGAATATCGTCGCTGATTGCACCAGTGACAAAGCCGAGCGCCCAAATTCCTCGGCGGGGATACTCTACTAAAACTACACGCCGAAATTTGCCATTGGAATCTTTTAGAATTGTTTCTAAAAGCTGCTTGAGAGTTTTATATACCTGTCCAGCTAAAGGAATTGCCTGTAATAACCGTTCGCCAAAATCTAGCAACCAGCGCCCAGCAATATTCCGAGCCATCAAGCCAATTACAAGAATGCTCAATAATGGTACAGCTAAGCCTACTATTAAATTAAGTACATTTACTAGTATCGGATGTAACCCATCAAATGGATTTAGTTGTTTGGGAATTTGGGTAAGAAAGTTAATTACCCAATTGGCAATGGTAATTGTTAACCAGATAGTTGTTGCTAGAGGTATTACTACTAACAAACCAGCAATCAGGTCATTTTTTAAATTCTGTTTTAGGCGATCGATTACCAAGCCCCGATTCTCCTGTTTTAAACTATTTTCCTATAAGGATACATATAGACATCTACCAAGCGAATAACCAGTCGTTATTCTCAGAGAATGTTACTTTTCTTTGTAAGAATTGTAAATGTTTGTTACAAGTTTTTTAGTTATTACTAATTTACCGCGTGAAATGAAAAGCTGCTTGTGATTGTAAAAGTGTTACCAGGTAAGCTGAAGAATTATTTTGTCTAGCAAATTACTCACATACTTAGACGATGAGCTTTTCTGAAAAAGCTCCGTTAAAAATATTAACTTATTATAAATGAAATACACGTAGGGGCGCACAGCTAGCTGTGCGCCCCTACAAATGATTATTCGCTTGTGAATTCTAATGAATACGAGCGCCTCAGACTTTATATTGCATCAGCGTGTGTACTTTCCTGTACCAATGTTACAGTTGCATCTAACTTAGGTTTTGGTAGATACTTCATTTCCCAAACTTTGAGCAAAATCAAGTATTCGTAGAATGCTTGCAATGTACACCAAGCAAGACCAGGGTGTCCATCTAAGCAACCGCCTAAGACAAAATACATATATATAAAGCGTAGCAATGGTCTAGCAGGTAGACGCAAAGACAAATCTTTCAAGGCGCGGCGTCTTTCGACTTCCGACTTGCCAAAAAATAAATCTTGCCAGTTTACCTTTCCTTGTTCTAATTGATATAGAGTTTCTTGAGCTTCATCTGTGGAATAACGGTTATGTTTTTCAATCCAGCGACTTAAACCCTTACTACAAGTATAGTGGGGATATGTTTCTTTTAAAAAGCCAGTTGCACCATCACAAACTTCTCGTTCCGTATGACCGTAGTCAGTAAACCAAACTTTACCGTGACGGAACAGGCGCATTTGGTAACGGGGATATTGTGTGCTGTAACGAATCCAACGATTCATGAACATGACGCGTTCAGCCACATAGTAACCGATGTAATCTGGATTCTGACTTGCCTTTTGGCATTCAGCAAAAAGTTCCGGTGTCATCCGCTCATCAGCTTCGAGAATGTAAACCCATTCATACTTTGGGGGAATAGACTCTAACATCCAGGTGCGTTGGCGTCCGTGGCTTTCAAAGGCGTGTTGAACAATGCGGATAGGATAGCGATTGGCAATTTCCACAGTGCGATCGCCACTGCATGAATCTACAACAATAATGTCATCTGATAACATCGCCGATTCGATACAAGCAGCAATATCTAGTTCTTCGTTATATGTCAGTATGTAAATTGAGAACATTCCCCAGGTTTTATAGTTAAAAGTTAAAAATTAAAAGTTAGGAGTGCTGTTAGCTTTCTTCTCTACGAGAGGCTGTGTCAACGGGCGTTGAGCCAGTGCTGAGTCAGGAGCAAAGCCGAAGATGTTTCCTGTCTTCTGCAATTAGGAGTCAGGAGTAATTCTCCTCCTGCTCCCTCATTTTTTGGCTCCTTCCCCACTCCGCACTGGCGAAAGAATTAGCGTGCAGTAGCTTTAGGTTTACCACCTTGTAAAGCACCCCTACCTCTTAAGCCTGTCCAGCCGATGATAATGTAACCAATAGACAACAGCAAACTGCTAATACCAATCCGCAGTCCAGACTTCCACGCACTATCTTTAGCTTGATTTTCAGCTTCATCCCGGCGCTGGCGAATTTGGCTCAATTGTTGAGTTCTCAGAGTTTGAGTATCTGTTTGTTGTTCGATCGCTTTGTCAAGTGCTTGGGGATCTGTTTTAGCCTTTTTTAGTAAGTCTTTGATTGCTGGAGGAACTTGAGAGCTTTCAAGTGCTTGCTTGTATCTTTGCTCATCTTTGAGTAGTTCGGTGAACTGAGCTTTGGTTTGACTCCGCAGCTGTTCTAGCTGAGCTTTTCCTTGTTCAGTATTTAATTGTGCTTGCAATTGCGATAACCGATTGTTAAGTTGATTTTCTGCTTGATCTGCTTCTTGGGTAATTCGATTAATTGTTTGAGCTTTAGCTTGATTTACATTATTCAAGTGTAAGGGAAATATTAGCAAGAACATTAACCCTAAAATACTTGAGAGAATCAGAGCTGGGAATCTTAAGTCAATACCTTGGGGACGGTCGCTTCCGCCATCAGTGCTATCAATCCAATACCCAGCAAACAAAAGCCCCAAGCCTACCAAAGGAACGATTCCCCGATCTACTAGTGCTGTCCCCAAACTGATTTGCCATCCGCGATCGGTTGGTTGAAAGGGCAACAAGAGAATCAAAAAGTCAACAAAAAACGACAAAATGCAGATTATTCCAACTACTTTAACTGTAAGGGCAGTAGTCACGGAAGTAAAACGGTTAACCATAGTTTTTCAAACTTGCAGTGAATACGAATGATATTCATATTTCAAGTTACTCGAATATTGCGCCCATGACCGTAACTGTTCTGTAGAAACACAAAGCAGATTCAATAACACTGAAACCTCTATATCTCTTGGTTTTCAACTAGACCACAGTAACATTTGTTATGTCCAGTGTCTTCAGAAAATTCCTAGTATTTGAAGATACGAGGGTAATACAGGACTAGGATTTAGATCCCTACTTATTGAAGAAGTCAAGGATCAGGGCAGTAACTTTTACTGAGATAAGTACCATTAAGATCTAAAGTAAGACTTATTTATTAGCTTATTCTCCTCATCCCTCCATATCAAAGACTTGTTCCCTAATTGGCAGATCCTCTAGCTAGTCAACATTAGCTAAAGGCAGCAAGTTCATACGTGATATATTCAGTTTTTGGGCAATGTCCAGGGTTTTCTGGAATACTTGAACAGTTCCCCACTCGATGTTAGCGAATAACTCTGGAGTGGGTTGCTGCAAACCAATTAGTGATATTCACAGTCCAACGCTGGGTCTAATACGAGGTCAAATCTATGTATCTTCTCAAAGGCTATTGCTAAAATTTGGATATTTACTCCAAGACAATCTGTACTGATGATAATTGTTTTCTGCACCAGCTCGAAAAGCCTCGAAAAGCGATCGCGCTATCCGCAAACCCAAATCCCCTTCGTCTTAAGACTGATAAACTAAATCCAGTCCTGCGAGTTTTGCATGAGTTGCGAATCACCATCTACAAACCGCACTTCTACAGATATGTCAATAATTTTTTGCAATTCTTTAACCTGAAATATTGTGTATTCAGTCATTTGGCATTCAAGATTGGCAACACCAACAACTGCCAAAACAGGTATTAGTCGGGTTTTTGTGTTCCTTGGTTGAGGATAGCGAGTAAAAATAATCAAGTACTGTTTTGGGCTTGGTGGTAAGTTAAGCTACACAATATTTGAATAAACTAAAAATATCTTAATAGCAATATTTATCGTTGTCATTCGCTCTAAGATGATCTTTTCCAGTTTTTATTGCCCCCAAAATCGTAGATACATAGACGCAACGTTTAACTTTTGGAGCATTTTGGCTGTATAGTGTTATTTGTCCAAGTGTTCTCAGCGATGTGTTAATACATTCATCTCCAACTTCATATATAGGACAACCTTGATAGTTAAATATAACTCGCCACACTCCCTGTGAAGTGTGTTTTAGTAAAGTTGTTTCTTTTTTTCCTTTATTATTTTCTTCTTCATCAATACCAATGTTTGACTCAAGATTGTGCCAGAGATTACTATTGTTTTTAATATGAGCGGGAATGAATTGCGTTGCTTGTGCTTGATGAACTGTCCATTGCATAACACCATTTTGTATGCGAAAACTAGCTTGCCAAGTTAATTTTTCTTTGATAGCTTGCCTTTGGGCTTGGCGCATCGCATAGTAAACTTCGTTTTGGGCAGTGTTAAGGCGGCAAGTCGCTACAAAAGCCATCCAGTTTGATATTCCCAGCGTGGCTAAGATACCAATTAATACAACAATTACTAAAGTTTCTGGTAGAGTAAAACCATTACTATAGCTATTAGTCCAGAGATTTTTTGCATTAACTAGAAACGGTAAATGCACCTGGGTATTCATTTTTATTTTCTAATCTTTTTTCAGCTACCCAATTGTTTAGTAAAATTTCACTTTCTTGATTTTTTATTTCACGCTGGGAAGTAATAGTGTATAGCAAGGTAGGCAAAATCATGATTATAGCAATTTTCAATAATAGTTTTAAGCTAAAATATATATTCTGATATCTTGAAGAATCGTTCAGAAAATACTTCCATAGAAATTTAGCAGCAGTTAAACCTTTTTGTCGATTTAATGGTTTTTGTAACGCTTTGCAAGTGAGATATTTGTATAAATTTGCAATGCTTGTGTTCCAACTTTGGTTAAGTGCTGAAGGTCTTTCTTGATATGCTCTCTTAAGTAGTTGCAAGCAGGCTTTTTCCTGCCTAATAAGATTGGATGAAACTGAATTAGCACTAATTCGGTATAATATTTGTACAGATGGTACACATATAAAATCAAATTTAGATGCTAATCGCAGCCACATATCCCAATCCTGAGCCGCTGTTAGAGATTCATCAAATCCGCCTAATGTAATTAAAGCTTTTCTACAAATTAAAGGATTAGAGCCATTCTCTAGAAAGTTACTTATCAATAAATTTTCATAAACATCTCCATTTACATTAATCCGCTTTCCTGAAAGGACAAATTTCCCATTCGCATTAATATAATCACTCCAACTATAAGCAACTTTAGCAGTCAAATTTTCTTGCAGAGCTTTTAATTGAGATTCTAGTTTCTCAAATGTCCAAATATCATCAGCATCTAAGAAACTAACAAATTCTCCAACTGCAATATTTAGTCCTCTGTTACGACTAACATTTCCGCCAGCGTTGGGATAAGTAAATACTTTGATTCGTGGGTCTTTAATTTGCTTAACAATCTCTAAAGTTGAGTCTTGTGAACCATCATTAATTACAATTAATTCTAGGTCAGTAAAAGTTTGATTTAGAACAGAATTAATTGTATGACTAATAGTGCTTTCACTATTATACGCAGGTATAATTACAGAAATTTTAGGCAATTTGTAACTAAGATTAATCATCTTATATAGCTACTTTATTTTTTAAATTTTTTTTTATATTACATTTAAAGTAATAAAAAGGACTCATCATACTAGCCAAATAAAATTCTATTTCAAACAGGATAATCAGATTACTTTTTAATTGTCCTTTATACTGAATTAAATACTGTAATACTCTACGTAAATTTCCTAAAACAGTTTTTACAAAGACTATTGGTTTTTGCCAATTTTTAGTATTTATTAACCGTAATTGAAAAATACACAAGCCACAACCGCGTGCCAAATTTAATAGGTAATCTCTTTCAAATCGCCAGTGTGGTATTTGATGGTAAGTATGCATCGTAGGGTTATACCAAATTTGCCAGCCTGCATAATGTATATGAAGTAATGGTTCATAGTCTTCACCTTGCACCAAAATACCAGGGAGCTTTCCACTTAAAATAGGTCGTTCTGGTACATTTTCACACCATGCTTGTTTCCGAACAACAAGTGCTGCCCCAGGGGGAAGTCTTAAATTCTCTGCATCAAATAAATGTGGATTTGAACCATGTTCTCTGATAGCTAAAAAAGCTTGAATTTTTTCAAAATTTTCTGGCGGTTTTACTTCAAAATCACCATGAATTTGTCCACTCCAAACACCTGCTTGAGGATGTTGCAATCCAAAATTATATGCTTCTGCTAACCAATCAGGTGCAGGTAAGTTGTCATCATCTAAAAACGCAATTAGTTCACCTCTTGCTTCGCGTACTGCCTGTAGTCGTGCAAAAGCGGCTCCCTGTTCTTTTTCAAAAAGGTATTTTAAATGACAGTTATCATATAGTTTTTGATAATTCTGAATTATTTGAAAAGTGTTATCAGAACTATTATTATCGACAATAACAATTTCCCAATTAAGGTTTTCTACTCCTATCTGAGTTAACAACTTATCCAAAATCTTAGGTAAGCGGGTTGCTCCGTTATAGGTAGGAATGGCTACAGTAATATCTAAACTTGCAATTTTTAATTCATTCATAATACTTAATGCTTTACTAGTTTTTTTCTAAAATAACCATTTTTCCAAAGATAAAACGGACTTATTA
The DNA here is from genome assembly GCA_036918135.1 of Nostoc sp. Taxonomy (GTDB): domain Bacteria; phylum Cyanobacteriota; class Cyanobacteriia; order Cyanobacteriales; family Nostocaceae; genus Nostoc. The sequence continues at coordinate 93,738 of JBALDB010000015.1, read as the reverse complement.
AACTACTTAAAAAAAGTTGCATTTCGCAAGCAGCTACCAGATCCTGTTTTAACTTAGTTCGATATCTCAATAAATGAAAAGTAATTTTACGCAAATCGTTGAGCGTATAAGCTAAAAAAGCGATTGGTCTATACCAAGGTTGTATATTTACCATTCGAGTTACATAACGGCTAAGTCCAATTCCTTTAAAAAATGGAACTAAATAATCTTTTTGTAATCGTGAGCTTGGTATTTTGTGGTAAATTTCCATTTCTGGGTTATACCAAATTTCCCATCCTGCTTTTTGAATATAAGACAACATTTCTAAGTCTTCACTGGTAAGCATGTTACCTTTGACTCTACCAGTTAAAATAGACTTATCTGGTACACTTTCTATCCAAGCTTGTTTACGGATAACAAGTCCGGCAGAAGGAGGTAGTAATCTATTTTTAGGTTGATATAATAGAGGTAAATTTCCTCGTTCTGTAATTGCTAAGAATGCAGCGATTCGCTGAAAGTTTTCAGGTGGTTCTACTTCCCAGTCAGGATGAATCTGGCTACCATAAGCTCCTACTTTTGGATACTTTTGGGCAAAACTATAAGCTGCGGCTACCCAATTTGGTATTGGGTAATTATCATCATCTAAAAAACCTATCAATTTACCTTTAGCTTCTGCTACTGCTTTTTTTCGGGCATAAGCTGCACCTTGTTTGGCTTCAAAGCAATACTTTAAAGGGTAAGTACATTGCCAATTTCGTTGATAGGTTTGAATAAGTTTAGCTGTATTATCAGTGCTGTTATTATCTACAACGATAATTTCCCAAGATAAATTTTCTGTCTGAAGTTGATTTTTTAGTCGTTCTAGTAGTTCAGGCAAACGACTTTCACCATTATAAGTTGGGATAGCTACTGTAAAATCTAAGCAATCAGTCATTTGGTAAAAGTTATATTTTGATATTTGCTCAGCTAATGGCTAATTTGTTCTTGAATAATCAAGAAATCTATCAAACAATAAAACTGCACCTAATACTTCAATTTTGCTATAAATGTACAGTTTTTTGCTCAGTATTATTTCGTATTTTTATAAATTATTGATATAAAAATTACTTAATTACATTCAGAGTCTTTTCCTGTGACCATTGAACCTAATAGAGTTTTCACAATAACACATCGTTTTACGCCACTAGGCGATGCAGAATTTGCAGCATTTGGTACAGCCACTACTATTTTTAACCCAGGTGGCTGTGTACCTGCTGCCACTGTTCCAAAGTTATTTGGCAGAGTCAGAGTTCCCATATAATCAAAAGTAATTTTTGCTGATGTACTTAAAGGATAAGATACAGGAGAATTAGTAGTAGAATTAGCAATGTTTTCACCACTAAGATTTCCGCCTAGCAGTAATTTATTAGAATTGGCCCCTACATCTTTTCCCAGTGTGTTCCATGTACTAATTCCAGCATCAGTACGATAAATAGCAACCTCTATATTTTGGGTTGTGGTATTTTTTTGAAAACTGACACTGTAGTTAAGTTTCTTCTTTTTAGCTTCCCGCTGTGCGTCTTGTAGTGCAGCTAAAACAGCATCATTAACCTTATTTAGCTGCTGCCGATTTACAAAGGCAACCCAACCGGGAGCTACAATCGCTGCTAAAATTCCGATCATCAGTACTACTACAATTAATTCTATCAGGCTAAATCCGGTATCTTCTTGATTGTCGCGATCGCTATAGTGTTTATTTGCTGAATATTGCTGCTTTAATTTTGTTTTTTGGTTGTGTAAATGGAAAGAATTTAAAAATCTAAAATTACGAATATTCTGCATACTATTCTGCTTTTATTAATCTTTATCAAAGATAGAAGCTATTTCGTAAAGATGAAGCTGCGTCCTTGCACCTTAATATTTCCACTCGGAAAATAACTAAATTTGTTCTGGGTATAACGCACTTTAGTTTCATCATTTATTAAGCGAGCTTGCGCGTTACCTCTCAAATAAACTTCAACAGTACTTCTATTATCTCCATCAACTGACCTAACACAAGTATAGAAGCCTGTTCTTGTAATAGTTCCTGGAAATTGTTGAAACCCACTAGAGCAAGTTGCTGCTGGCGCTCCCTGTGTTGTTGTTGTTTGATCTATAAAATCAACCAGAACCACGGGATTTTGATCGTAAGTCACCCCTGCTGCCAAACTATTTGTCCAACTATTCATTTTTGTTTGTAATGTTACGCCCTTTTGTGATAAATCAAAAGACTTAAAACCTTTATCTGGACATCGGCTATATTTTTCGGTTGTGGCAAATCCACTACAGCTACTACCAGTACTATCTGTAACGCCATCTTTAATTTCCCATCTGGCAATGCGCGCAGCTTGAGACCAGTTAGAATTAGTATCTTTAATTAAATAGTAAGCTACTAATGAGTACACAAAAGAATCGTCTTTAAATTGAACCACACCCCCACTATTTTTAGTCTCAACAGCGTCTTGGCTAAATTCTCGTTTCCAAAATATTAAAACCGGAACTCCATTTGTTACCGTAGGGATTTGGGAAATGATACCTGTGGAAGTCGTATCATCGTATATATATAGTGCTTGTTGGAGATCGCGAGTGATATAGTCAAGCGCTGCTTTAATTTCTTGCTCAGAGTTGGCTTTGGCTTGTTCCTGACGATCAGTGTTTAAAACGCCGATCATAAAACCTAATAACGGCGTAATTACTAGAAATGCAATGAGCATAGCCACTAGTAATTCAATGAGGGTGAAGCCACTGTTTTTGTTCTGCTTGTGAGAAGATTTTAGCTGAGTAGTTAACAGCCACCTCAGTATATTCATTTTGCGATACTTTCTCCTGAGTGACGGATACTGAGTAATAAAATCATTTATGTTTGCTGGGTTAATTATTGACAACCACCAAGGCGACTACACAAAGCGCTATAGGAGCTTTGACCCCTGACAATTTCAGTTGTCATTTCTAGTAGTGGTGCTTTGCGATCGCCCAGTCCCCCTGTGAATGTTGCTGCTTTTTTTCCACTGCTAGCAGCCGTTAGGGAACCAAACTGGGCATCTGAACGATACACCCGAATTCCCAAACGATAGCCTTGACCTCTATCAGGGTCACTACCTGAGACTGCTAGCCGAATAGCTTGAATGTAAAACAGATTGCTGGTACAGCCAGGATTAGCAAGACTGCCATTTTTGTTAAAGCAATACAAACTACTGCTAGCAGTAGGAACTGCTGCACTACTGAGTAAATAGTCACTGGTTGAGGTGGATACTCTTCTAGTTGGATCGGCAGTTAATGTAACGGTGATTGTAGGGTCTGAGACAATTTTAGAATTAATACCATTAACGAGGGCTTTAGCTGCTTCTGTTGCCAATTCTACCCTTCTAGCTTGCACACGAGTTGCAGTTGAGATAACTAGGACAGGTGCGATCGCTACCAGCAAAATGCTAACCACGACGATCGCCACCAACGACTCAATGATTGTAAAACCAGACTCGTTAAACTGGGCAGATGATTCTTGTAGTTGATGTGGCTTCATGGTCAGTTCCTCAATAGGGCTATGTCTTACAGCAATTTGTCAGCAAGTGTAATACGCTCGAATCGCGGGATTTTTAAAATCTCACTTCTATTCCTTTGTCTTTGTAGGAGAGAGGCTTTGGATTTTCCCCCTTCGTTAATAGAGAAGGGGGTTAAAGGGTTAGGTTTTGCGTTGGTTTATTCCACGTAAAAGGTCAGGGTTAGAAAGAGGTAAGAAAGGAGTGGGATTAAGTTTCGTGAGGGTAGTTTATTCACCTGAAAAGTGCTGTAAAAATTCTCATTGAGATACTTTAGGATGGTTGGAGTTTGCAGTTACTAGGACGTTCAGTTGCAGGTAATGCAAATTTGAAACCATTGCCAAAGTAAGTACTATCGGCATCATCAAACCCATCCCGTGTTTGAGTTTGGACAGCACACAATAGAGTTTGCACCCAAAGGTCATCCCGACCGACTTCTCTGTAGTATTCATTCGGAGGATCTGTGGCTGGAATTACAAAACGCTGAGCAAACAAGTCAGGATTTTGCGCCAGTAACGCTACATCAAAACCCCAGTTACGGTTAGGAGGCATATAATAAGGTGCTTCGCCAGCAGCACTAGTAGTGAAAGTACTGTCCGATCTATAACCAGGTGTTGTAGTATTCAGAGCTCTGATAAAGATACTATTAATATTGGCAGTAGAAGAAAGAAGAGAAGGGTTAGAAGAGGTTGCAGCAACAGTTGTTGGTCCAGGTCTCACAAGAACTTGGAATGGTGCAGTAGCATAGATACTGCGTTTAAATTGGATGAATGAACCGTTGATATTAGCATTAACACCATCCCAGTTTTCTAGGAAGCGGACAAAGTTATGCAAACCACCATTGATTTCGTAGGTAGTTGGAGTTGAACCCGCAGTTGGATTCACACGAGCAGGAGTGTCACCAGCCGCAATTACTAAATTAAAAGTTGTTTCACTTGCCTTAGACAACCATCTAGTACTTTTAACAAGACTGGATGATGTATCTCCTGCTAAACTGTCGTATCCTCCAGTTTGAGGTAGTGTTGCAGTTGTTACCTGTAATTGCAATATGGGTTCTAATAAGGGCTGTAAAAAGCCATCTCTGATGAATGGTGTCGATGTTGTCGTACTTCCAGGAAAATCCCTCAGTGAAGAGGCCGAAGCACCTGGTACTTGGGGATACCTGAAAAATAAACGATTGTCATTGTTGTATTGGATCTCACTAGTGTTGAATGCTGGTGCGGCAGCAGAAGTACTTGTTGTAATTGCAAACCACAGGGCATTGGGTGCTGTTTCAGGTCTGCTGCTGCCGCTAAAATAGTCTACTACTTTACTTCCTGATACTGTTTTTATACCTAGTGCAACAGGAGTACCTTGATTAAAAGTTATGAAAGGTAGATTAGAAGCATCAACCAGTTGTCCAAGATTATTTCGTTTGAATGCAACCCTACGAGCAAATCGTTCAAAACCAGCTTTTGCTGGTTGAGCAGTAGTACCAGCTACTAATTGTCCAAGCGCCGCATTCGCTGGAAGATTATAGGATTGTATTCCTCTCTCACTAGCAGCGATCGTATTGTTGTTATCGCTATCGTAACCAATATACCAATCAGTTGTTCCACATTCCGAAACTGGTATTTTGAAGCACATCTCCATCACATACTCTGGGAAAGTCCCTCGCCGCTGAATAGGTGTGACGAAGTTATTTAAGTAAGAACTGTTATAGTTTACTGAGTCAGTAGAAGTGGGAGTACCTCTATAGTAGGAATCATCATTAGCCGCAGTGAAGAAATTAGATGAAGTGACAAAATTGTTATTCCAGAAACCTACCTTCAGTCTTTTGAGTACAGTGTCAGCATCGCTACCTTGGTTATTTCGCAAGTCGTAATCACCTTCATTGCGGAAACCTTCACGGAAGTTATCAGAAAGCAAGGTAACAGCATCTGCAATCACTGATGCAGATCGCCAAGTTTCGCCTGCTGTGCAATTTGGTAGTCTAGAGTCACTAGGCCGACAAGCAAAGTCAGGATCGCGATCTGCCACAGCACGAGTGTAAAATTTACTATCGTAAGTACTATCACTGGGAGCAGGTAAAAGACCAGACCCTTTAAATTCCTGCTTGGTGTGTAAATTAAAATTGCCTTTAACATAGGCTGGCAGTTCAGTGACTAAAATCAAGCCTTTTTCTTCTGCTCTGTAATTGTTCTGGCGACTTAAGTTACTGCCATTAATCAACATAATGGCGTTGGGACGGCGCTCCGGATCGAGCAAGTAATCACTAGCACTGACATTTTCACTGGTTGGACTACTGCGATCTTTTTGAGCATCATCACGAGAGGCATAGATAATGCCACTATTGGGCAACAGATATTCGTTAGACCAAGTACCAGTGATTGAAGTCGTGCGAAGCAGATTTAAATCTATGACAGTGGCACGAATTTCTAAAGGCTGGCGCTGTTCAACTTCTAGATTGTAGTTTCCAGTTAATGCTGCACCTTTATCTATAGCCTTAATTTGTCTGGCATCAAGAAATGTAGTTTCCTTAATTGCGCCATCAGGAATAACAGGAGTAGTATCCCGAGTCAGAGAGCCATCTGCAATTGCCATCGCACAAATAGTAGAGTCAATTGCTGATTGCTCAGAGAGAGTGAGTTTGCTGGTTGTTGGTTTGGCCAGTGCTTGCCGTAGTAAAGGATTAACAAGGCGACCATTGGGAAATACCAAGTTGGCTTGATATTTCAAGCGATTTAGTAAAGTTACACTAGTGTTAGTTACATCATCAGCGTTAATTGCAACAGTCAAAAAACCATTGATATCTACTGTCTGTCCTCTAGTTACACCAGCAGATGTAGTAGTAGGAACAGCGTAAACGACACCATTATTCGATCTGGCTCCAGCAGGTCTAGCACCAACTACTTCACCGCTCACATCCGGCAGTGTACCTGTATTTCTTGCAGTATCTTTGTTTGTAGGGTCATAGTAGCTACTTACACAGCCTATGGGTGCTTGGTAATCATCTGGTGTAGCCGCCAAAGGAGCATAAGAATCACTGTTGTAGTGATAAACTGCTGTAGCACGCATTACCAAATCACCACGTTTTGGCGTACCGTTAAGAGGATCGGTCGAATCGGGCACAACCATAGGCATAGTATCAGGCCAGACTACCGTACCAAGGCTTTCCAGTACGTCTGTTGTGCTTAGATCGTCAGTTGGAGTTGGTCGAGGAAAGGGTAGTCCAGAATTTGTAATTCTATATACTCCTGCACCTGTAATTACTCGTAGTCCACCATTGACATCAAGGGCATCAGCGCGGGGTGAAGCGGCTGCTATTTCCCAGAATCCGTCACGTCCAGTTACCCCCAAATCTGCTAACTGTTTAACGCTAGTAGTACGAGTCCGAGTTTTAGTACTACCAGTCCACGTCACACCAGTGATGGATTCGGGTTGTTCCTCTCCCACAAAAATTGCTTTTGTACTGTCCCATTTGAGTTCAGGTAAATTGTTACCTACTACAATGCGATCGCCTAACTGTGATTCTATTACAGGAGAAGTTTTTAAGGTATCCGGGTCTGTAGCAGCTAGTTCTGATGTATTTAGCGTCAGTGTTGTATTGGTATCCGTGGAATATATCCAGCTATCTGGTGGACGTAGGGCGTTACTTCTTGCTGAAGTATTATAGTCTTGCAGAACATTTGCTGTAGTATAAGTACCTTTACCATCACTACCATAAGGTACTTCTTTAAATGGTACGCGCCTGGTACGTTTTTTGAAGTAGGTTTGCAGTTCTTCTTGACGTACCTTATCTGAGTCTAAGCTGGGGTCAGCTGCAATTCGCTTGGTTCTATTATCTTCCACCTCTTGGGGGTCAGTAGTTGTAGCGTGAGCTAGTTGTGCATTTACCAACAAGTCGATACGTTGAGCATAGGCTTGACTGTTATAAGCAACTTCATTTGGTTTATTATTCGAGGTAGATTTATTTGTGCTTCCAGTTGATGTTTGGGTAGGGACACCATTTTCTTTAAATAAATCTACTTGAATTGCTCCGGTGTCTGAGGCACTTATTGGCCCACTACCTGCAACATTACCACCAACAATTATTTGACCGTTTTCTCGCTCGTAATAACAAGAATATCTACTGCTGACCTGGAATAGCGTAATATCTTGATTACTTTTACCCATTAATAAATTACTGTTAGTGAAAATGCGTCCATTCAAACGGAATCTAGGACCAGGTGTAATATCTAAATCATCCTCATAAACTACAGCATTATTAGTAATGGGAACTTGACTGCGGTCTTGTTGCATTTCTAAAGCCGAAAAGCCTTTATTACCTCGATACCCTTCATATTTAGTTGTATCAAGACTACCTATACTACTAATGGGAACTGTTGCTGTATATACAAAAAAGCTTTTTTTCAATTCGCCAGTTGCTAGTTTATACCAACCAGAAGAGCCTACCAAACTGGCACTGGTTTCACCTGCTACATCACAAGCTCCGCCTGCTTTAGCTGGCAGCATAGGAGGAGTTCTAGCATCTAGCGGTGTTCTCTTTCTAGTTTGGGTTGTACCAGTTTGGGGGGGAGTGCGGAAGTAAATCCCGTAGAGAATAAAGCTATCAAATTTACCGTTATTATCTGTATCAGCAGGAAATTTCCAGGCAGTTGTTAGATTTTCTCTATTTTCTAAAGCTATCGTACTAGCTGCTTCAATTGTAGTGTTGCGATTAATGTTGTAAGTCAGGGTTATAGGAGTTTCATCACCCAATGTATAGACTGGAAGTTTGGAGGCTAAAGCTAAGGTGTTGTATAACGTTACGTTTGATGGGACAGAACGTGGCAGAGTGGGATCGGCAAACAATGCAGTGATTTTTGCTTTAGCTCTATCTAAGGCAGGGGTAGCCGCCTGCATTGTTGCTTCATTCACCCGCACATTACTAGCGTTTTTAGAGCGCTCAAAAGACCGAAATAAAATTGCAGTTGTTAACAGCACGACTACCAAAATTACCATTGCTACTGTTGGTAACACAAAGCCAGCATTCACCGAACTGCGTCTTCTTCGAGTACCAAAAATAGTCCGCAGTAGCCAAATAATTTGCTTGTTAATTGCAGATAAAAACTTTTTGCCAATTTGTTTGAAGGTTTTTTGAATTGTCTTGACTAGCTTACTTTTTCTAGACATAGCTGCTTCCCTGTCAAGTAATTTTTAGAAGATTTTTAATTTTTCTCAAAATTGATGTTTCTGCTGACAATTAATTTGACCAGCAAGAGTTGAGACTAAATTTATATAACTATTACATCTTGTTTGAGGAAGTTGAAAATAAATGAACTACAAAATGAGACAATTTATTAAAGTTATATCATTCAAAAATTGTTCATTTTATCCGGTAAATACTGATTTTTTAAAGTTATTTATATCAATTATGAAGAAGAATAAAAGTATAACTTCACAGTAAATTTACGGAAATGTATTTTATTGACAGACCAATTTATAAAGATGATGTTAGAAAAACAAGCTTATAATACCCACTTCTTAAAGGAAAGATATCAGTTCCGTGCAAAATAATTAGATGTTGTCCTCAAATTCTTGACTTGTTATAGAAGTCGTAAATCTTGTATAGCATTACTAATTAACTAGTAGGGACGTACAGCTAGCTGTACGTCCCTATGAAAAACTTATACGTGCAACTGAGAACTCCTATAATTTCTACTCTTCACAAGCAAGGAGAGTATGAAATTCTATGCGCTAAAGTACTTCGCTACTGGGTGATAAGTAATAATCGCCGTTGTAGACTGTTCTGGATAAAGCTGTTCGCTTTCATCCATATATAAGTTAATCCTGTCAGTCTGCAATAACTCCAGTTGCTTGTACTGGTCTTGGATATTCGGACAAGCAGGATAGCCAAAACTATACCGCGAACCACGATAGCGTTGTGCCAATATATCCCGAATATTACCCGGTTCCTCACCACCAAAGCCTAATTCACGACGAATTCTAGCGTGTATCCACTCTGCTAATGCCTCTGCCATCTGGACAGCTATACCGTGAAAATACAGATAATCAGTGTATTTATTATCTACAAAGAGCTTTTGGGCAAATTCTGTTGCAATTTCACCTACAGTCACCGCCTGCATGGGGAAAACATCAATAATTCCCGACTCTTTTGGTGCGAAGAAATCTGCTATGCATAGCCGTCTTAACGACTTTTGTCTGGGAAACTCGAAAGTTGCAATCTGTTGTGATTGGTTCTCTGAGTTATATATGTGTAGAGAATTTCCTTCAGCTTGACAAGGGAAATAACCATAAATTCCTTGCGGATGCAATAATTTATCCTCAATAATCCGCTGTTTCCAACTTTCTAAAACTGGGTATACTTTTTCAGCTAAAAAAGCTTCATATTCTTCCTTAGATTGTTCTTTTGGTTTGCGAAATTGCCATTGTCCAGCTATCAATGCCTGCAAATCTAAGTACCAGAATACTTCCTCTACAGGAATATCATTAGGCTGTAATAGTTGTGTTCCCCAGAAAGGTGGTGTTGGGCGTTCAATATCTATGGTTACTGCCTCAGAACGCCGAGTATCTATCTCTTTTGATTCTGTAAATACTGTTTCCTGAATAGTGGTTGCTGATTTTTTGTGACCATTTGTCAAAATTTCAGAAGTTGCAACTTCGTTTAAAAATCCTTGCAAATCATTCCAGTTACCTGTAGTCTTCGCGGGTATTAGTTTATCCATGAAGTGCAAGTCAGAAAAGGCATCTTTGCCATAAACTACTTTACCTTTATAGGTGTTTTGGCAATCTTCATGGACAAATTTGGGAGTCAAAGCCGCACCGCCTAAAATCACAGGTACGGTAATTCCCTTTTCGTTAAATACTTCCAAATTCTCTTTCATGAAGGCGGTGGATTTCACTAGCAAACCACTCATGGCAATACAATCAGCTTGATGCTGCTGGTAAGCTTGAATGATGTTTTCCACCGGCTGTTTAATTCCCAGGTTAACTACTTTGTAGCCGTTGTTGGACAAGATGATGTCCACTAAGTTTTTACCAATGTCGTGGACATCGCCTTTGACTGTGGCAATGATAAAGGTTCCCTTGGCATTATTGCCTGATTCTGATTTTTCCATGAACGGTTCTAAATACGCCACCGCCGATTTCATGGTTTCGGCAGATTGTAAAACGAAAGGTAACTGCATTTGTCCAGAACCGAATAATTCCCCAACAACTTTCATGCCATCTAGCAAGAAGGTATTAATAATTTCTAAGGGGGGATACTGTTCTAAGGCTTTCGTGAGATTTTCTTCTAAGCCAATGCGTTCGCCGTCAATGATATGACGTTTGAGGCGTTCTTGGATGGGGAGACTTTCATCTAAGGAGCGATCGCGTTTTGTCATCACTCCTGCAAATACTGTGGTAAGCTCTGCCAAGGGGTCATAAACACAAACATCACCCTCAAATTTCCGCTGGTCATAAATCAATTGACGACAGATTTCTTGGTGACGTTCTTCAATTTTGGACAACGGTAGAATCTTGTTAGCACTGACAATTGCTGCATCCATTCCCACTGTTGTCGCCTCGTGTAAAAACACTGAGTTCAGCACTATCCGGGCTGCGGGATTCAAACCGAAGGAAATATTAGAAACACCTAAAACTACATGACATCCAGGTAATTCTTGGCGAATGCGTCGAATGGCTTCAATGGTGGCTTTGCCATTTTCTCGGTCTTCTTCAATCCCCGTAGAAATTGGTAGAGCTAAGGTATCAAAGAATATTTCAGTGGCAGGGATGCCGTATTCTACAGCTTGATGGTAAGCGCGTTGGGCAATTTGAAACTTTTTCTCGGCTGTCCGTGCCATCCCTTCTTCGTCAATAGTACCAATAACGACGCCAGCACCGTACTTTTTCGTCAATTCTAGTACTTTCAAAAAGCGCGGTTCGCCGTCTTCGTAGTTAGTGGAGTTAAGTAAGCACTTACCGCCAGCAACCTTTAAACCTGCCTCCATTTTTTCCCATTCGGTGGAGTCAAGCATCAAAGGTAATGTCACATTATTAACAAGACGCGAAACTAGTTCGTGCATATCCCGCACGCCGTCACGTCCGACATAATCGACGTTGACATCAAGGATGTGTGCGCCTTCTTTGACTTGCACCCTTGCCATTGAGACGAGTCCATCCCAATCTTCAGCATTCAGTAAATCGCGGCACTTCTTAGAACCACTAGCGTTGAGCCGTTCGCCGATAATTAAGAAAGAATTATCTTGCTCGTATACCTGAGTAGCGTAAATTGATGCTGCTGCTGGTTCTAAACTCGGATGTCTAACTTTTGGCTTCAAGTCTTTGGCGACTTCTGCTAATTGTTGAATGTGTTCTGGACGTGTCCCACAGCAACCCCCTATCACTTGGACACCCAAATCTTCAACGAAATGCATCAATGCCATCCGTAATTCCAACGGAGTCAAACGGTAGTGTGCTTGACCGCCGACATTCTCAGGTAAACCCGCATTAGGAATACAGGAAACAATAAAAGGTGAATGTTCTGCTAGATACTTGATATGTGGTTTCATCAAGTCTGGGCCTGTGGCGCAGTTGAGACCGAGAATGTCAATTGGATAAGGTTCTAAAATTGTCAGCACAGCGCTGATTTCTGAACCCACCAACATTGTGCCCATACTTTCCATTGTCACAGACACCATCAACGGACGGCGATCGCCCTTTTTAGCAAACACTTCTTCAATCCCATTCAGCGCTGCTTTGATTTGCAGCACATCTTGGCAAGTTTCCACAATAAATAAATCGACACCACCATCCCACAGCGCTTCTGCTTGTTCGGCAAAAGACGCTTTCATGGTGTCAAAGTCAATATGTCCCAAGGTAGGGAGTTTAGTTGTCGGGCCGATAGAACCAGCCACAAACCGGGGTTTTTCGGGAGTAGAAAACTCCGCAGCGACACGCTTGGCGAGTTCTGCGGCTGTCTTGCTGAGGTAGTAAGCTTTGTCTGCCAAGTCATATTCTGTCAGTACAATGGACGTACTGCCGAAGGTATCCGTTTCAATCACATCAGCACCAGCGGCGAGAAAGTCGCGGTGAACTTTAGCCACAGCTTCGGGTTTGCTATGGACTAGGTATTCGTTACAACCTTCATATTGTGCGCCGCCAAAGTCTTCTGCTGTGAGGTTTTGCGTTTGCAGGTTGGTTCCCATGGCCCCGTCGAAGACAAGAACTGGGCTATCTGGACTACGCAAGCGTTCAAGGAAAGGATGAGTCATATTTTCCTAGAATAAATGAGGAAATCAAGTGAGTCTTGTGATACTCACTTCCTTTATTATTTTCCAAAATTTTGGGAGTTTCGGTAGTATTTATTCTGAAATCAGGTAAAAGCCAATACGGTTTTTTAGTTAACAAGAAAAATAAGTTGGGTTGAGCGACAGTGAAATTGAACACAGTCTTGATAATGTTGGGTTTTGTTCCTCAAACGCCACTTGCACGATTGTCACGAAACCTTTCTAAGGCAGTAGCTCCCCAACCTACTCATTAGCAAATACTTCCTCGTAAATGTCATTTTCAGAACTTACCCAATTCTGATAAGCCTGAAATTCAACAATAGAATTAACAGATTTTTTCCCACTCTTGAGCCAAAGAGCCAAATCCAGTAGTACTGTTAACTAGTCATTATTTAGTTGCTCAATCGCACTTATAAATTCTTGACGAATACTCATGGAATTACTAACTGCTAACTATCTCAATGGTATGCCATCAGGCGATCGCCTTTGATGTTGTGCAGTGCCTTACTATCATAAAGTGGGCAGTGTATAAGCAAGTCAAAAGTTAAACAAGTCAGAACATCATCTGTTGAATCTTGGCTGACAAGCTGAAAACTCACGTTTTTTCAAATCACTATTTCTCCTGTTCAGACAAATGGGTTAGACGAGACAATAATCCCACAGCTTGAAGCCGTGGGAAGTCAAATAAACTCTGTGATTTAGAACGAGCAGGATTTAACTATGAACTGCTTGACAGTAAGTAGGGAGGATTTGAGTCAGAGTTGACTCACTTACTCTTTATTGTCCGGTAGGAATCTTCAAGCCCCGACGCTCAAGAATTTGCCGCACCTGTGGGCTAGGGGTGTAGTTATAGCCATAAGAGGAGTTCTCAGAGTCATCCATAATTTGAGGTGTAAGCAACACAATCACCTCATTGCGCTGGTTTTGTCTGTTTGTACTTCTAAACAGCGAACCAATAAGCGGAAGATCGCCCAAAATAGGAATCTTGGAGACAGTTGTCCGGTCAGCATCTTGAATGATACCTGAAAGAATTAGAGTCTGACCATCTCGCAGACGAATCGAGCCAGAATTAAGAGAGCGCTCAGACACTAAGAATATTTGTTGGCTACCACCACCTCCAACATTGATAGTAGCTGGAGCTTGGGGTGCTTTGACAACAGGAGCTACCGATAGAGAAACAAAACCATTATCATCAATTCGGTCAATTTTAACAGCTAAGGTTAAACCTACTCGGTCTTTTTCCGCTGAAATCGTTTCTGTAGCAAGATTATCGTCGCGAACGATTTCCCTTTTAATATTGCCTACAACTTCCTGAGTCAGGTTTACATTAGCGGTTTGACCTTCTTGCACAATCAACGTCGGGTCTGTCAAAATCTTGGCGTTGCCATTTTGGACTTGAGCCTGCAAGCTGGCAAGAAGACGCTTAGGGAACTGGAATATGGTAGGCAACGCGTATGTGGTTGTTGCAGGGGTTGTCGTGGTTTGCTGCTGAAACTGAGTCGGTGTACCAGTAACAGGATCGATCGCTGTTGGGACAATTGCAGTTGTACTTGTTCCTGGTGTAAATGCTGTAATACCTGGTTGTGTAGGATTAGAGTTTACGCCAGCGGTAGCTGTTCCTGTATTTGGGTCTATAAAAACATTTGAGCCTTGAAGTGGATTAGCAGTTGTAGGTGTAGTAGTGATACTGGTTGACGCTTCAGCTCTTGTAGCTGGTCTCGAACCGCCAAAATTTAGAGATGCTGCACCACCGTCATTCGTAAAGTAGTTGTTACCAACTCCAAAGGAAAAGCTAGTGTTGTAGTCTTGGGTATTCAAGAGGTTAACATCAATAATCTTGACGTTGACTACCACTTGACGACGCCGGATATCAAGCTGAGTTAGTTGAGACATTGCCATCTCAACTAGTCTGGGAGGCCCGATCAAAGTTAGAGAATTGGTGCGCTCGTCTCCCAATGCCTGTAAACCTCTAAGTAATGGGCTAGAGTCTGTAAAATTAACGCGTTGGGTTTCAACTCTACTTTCCGTCGTCGTCTGAGTTTGAGTAATAGGAGCAACTCCATTACCTACAGGTACGGCACTAACACTGGTAACTTGTCGTTCGCGGCTAACGGCACTTTCTGCCCCCAAGCCGACTAAAAAGTTCAGAGCCACTCCCACTGATACCTGATTAAGTCGCAGGCTACGCATAATCATGTCACGGGTCGCATTAGGTAGTTTCGGCCCAACAAAAACTGTGCGATTACTGCGGTTAGCTTCTAAACCACTCAAGCGCAAGACGTAGTTAAATACATCTTGCACTGGCTCGTTTTCTATATCTAAAGAGATTGTTTGAGAGGTTGCTGATGCAGTAGCACCTTGCTGACCTCCACCACCTTGCTCGCTTCCAACATAAGCCAGGTTGAGATTAGCCGCACGGGCAAGCAATGATAAAACCTCACGCACCGGCGCATCTCGCAGTACTAAACGGGGTACACGTTCCTGAGTTCCTAAGTCAATGCTGCTAGGAGAAGCATCGGTAGCGGAAATAGCAATATCTCCCACTGGCGGGGCGACGGCTCTGGGTAAGAAAGGTGGAGCCTGACTCACAGGTTGACCCGGGCCAGCAGCTTGTGCAGGTTGTCCGTCAATGGTTACTTGGGGGTTGGGAACGAGAATGTCTGGCTTTTGACTTGGTTGGGCAGGGGTAGAAGCAGGGGATGGTGTGGATATTGGTGTTATTGGCGTTGGTGAGGCAGCAGTGGTGCCAGAAGATGGGCTAAAGCTGAGTGTAATTCCATTTGGCGATCGCACTGCTGGTTGGCTACTAGGTGTATTGTTGCTACCAGTTACCGTCACTCTGACACTATTGGCATCAAGTTGACTAACCTCAACCGAAGCAATTCCCGGCGCTGGACTATCTTGACGAAAACTATTACCTTGTGGTAATCGTAATTGAGTATTAATAATGTCTGCAACTAAAGATTTACCTCTTTTTGTAGTGAAAACTTGGGGACGCGACCCTGAAGAAGTTTTCAAAACAACGCTAACTCCACCATTAGCTGGATTTAACTGCACATTAGTAACTTGAGCCATTTGTGCCCAAGCCGGTTGAGCTGCCAAAAAGACAAAAGCCGCAGTACCTAATATAAAATTCTTACCGTGAAGCTGTTTCACAGTTCATTCCTCACCTAAATAAAACCTTGTTGACAAACATTTTTGGGCAGTTGGCTATGAGTGTTGAGTTTTAAAAGTAAGGAGTTAAGAATAATTTAGTTAGGAGTGAAGAGTTAGGATTGAATAGTTACAAATAATAGCTCGTAACTTATAGTTCATAACTCATAACTCATAACTCATAACCCCTAATTACTTTTTGGCAGCAGTTTTAGCTGCCGCCGCTATTTCTTCAGGACTAAGTGGCATCAATGCCTGTAATTGGAATGATGTATTAATCTCTGTTGGCCCCACTTTCACTGGTGTTTTATCTAGTGGGGATCTAACCTCTAATGGAGCTAAAGTTGATTGATAATCTTTAACTATCAACAAAGGCTGTAAACGCTCAATGTTACGAATTATTGATTGTGTTTGTTCATAAGTTCCTGTAATTTCGGCACTGATACTGCTGCGTTCTAGTTTGCCGTCAACTTGTTTTCCCAAACTTCCATCAGTAATTGGTTCTGGTTTTTGAGAAACTGGTACAAACTTCTTGAGTTTGGCTCTGACTCCATTAATCGGAGTTTGAGCATTACCAGATTCAACTAAGCGATTCACATCTAACAGCAATGTATCTAAAGTTTTTTCATTAGCAAATAAGCCTAAAACTTGAACTTTTTGCTGTTTTGCCTGTGCTAGTTCCTCTTTAAGTTTATCAATCTGTTTGATATTAAGTTTCTTTTGCTCGATTTGCCCTTGGAGTTCGGAGGCTTTTGCTTGCTGTTGCTGATAGCTTTCCCAAGCTGGCATCAACAGGTTTAATAATATATATCCTGCTCCTGCTATACCAATTAGCCCTAATAAAATACCAATAATTTTTGGTGTGAAAGCGATGCCTAATACTACGGGGTAAGCTGGGGTTTGTGCATCGAATTCTCCAGCTTGTTCGGCAAAATTTAAATCATCACTCAGCGTCATTTTGAAATGACTCCTGTTTGTTGCATAGTACGAATTCGAGCTACTAACCCCACTGTGCCTTTTTTCTCCAACTCCCGAATTAATTCTGAAGCTGGAACATCGTTCATAGTAGATTGAATAGTGTATTTAACGACTTGGGGCGGCTTAATTATTACACCAGGAATCGCAGCTACACCCGATGTAACTGGGGCATCTACTAAGGTTGCAGTAATAATTCTGCTTTCTGAGGACTTTAAAAACTGAGACTGTTGCAAACTCAATAAGAAATCATTGACATCGTTAAAGGAACGAGCTAATCCGGTAATTTCTAATCCCCCAGCCGGATTGTTGGGTGGCTGACCTTCCGCCACCGCAATAGGTGGAATTTGCCTGATATTCTCAATTTGCACTGCTGCGGGAATGCGATCGCGCAAATCTTGCAACATTGCTGACCAAGGTCGAATCTGGTCAAATACAGTAACTAAAGCTTGAGTTTCCCCTTTAATTGTGCTCGTCTCTGCTTTGATTTGATTCAGGTTGCCGATTTGTGTATCTAGTCTTTTGCTTTCCTGGTCTAGTTGTGCTATCGTGCCCTCTAATTCAACAATCTTTCCTTGCAATAACCACCAAGCAACTCCGAATAAACCTGGAAGACCTACACCTAATGCAGCTCCGATATAGACTGGTGTTAAATTTCCTCCAGGAAGGCTTAGAGCCATTCCTCTCTTTTTGTCAGGCTTTGTTTGGTAAGCTGGGCGGTCTTTAAGAAAGTTAACATCCAAACTGTACATTTTCTCACACCAACTAAAGAAAAATATTATGGTTTGAGAATTCTCAAACAGTGCGATCGTCAAAATAGACAATCCAGAATTTAAAATCCTAAATCTCAAAAGCGTGACTGTCAAAATAGACAATCCAAAATTAAAATCCCAAATCTAAAATTAGTTATTACACCTCCCGCATTCCTAAACCAAGTACAATCGCCAACCCAGAGCGTTGTACTTGTGGATATTTCTCGCTATCGACTTCCAAAGACAAAGCCCCAATTGGATCTATTTGGATAGTTGGCAAGCTCAATCGTTGGGTAAAGAATTCATCAAGCTGTTGGAGTCCACCTCCAGGCCCAGCTAATAAAATCTGCGCTACCTCCAAATTTTCACTTTGATTGAGGTAAAAATCGATGGAACGGCGCAATTCATCTGTTAGTTCTCCCAATACTCTCAAGATGGCTGCCATCCCAGGATTGAGTTCCGTAACGCCTGTTTTACCACCGTCTATAACAGTTGGGGTAATGACCATCCCCTGTAACAGTTCCATATCTCGCGATGTGGGTAAGCTCATTGCTCTAGCAAGAGCAGTTTGCATTTGATAAGTGCCTATAGGTACTGTGCGGGAAAATTGCGGTACTCCGTTAACGATGATGGCAATTTCTGTACTGTCAAACTCTATATCAACTAGTACTGCTGCTTCTTGCGGCCCAAATTGTCGCAATTGTTCGCGAATAGTGCGAATCAGAGCAAAACTGTTAATTTCTAAAACATCGATTTGTAATCCTGCTTGTTCAAATGTACTTATATAGGTATCCGTTACCTCCTTGCGGGTGGCAACTAAGAGTACCTGTACTTTTTCAATGCCATCTTCATCCACAAAGTACCCAAGTTTCTGATAATCTACATCAGCTTCTTCACGAGGATAGGGTAAATACAAACCTGCTTCATGGTTTAGCACCATTTCCCGCAGTTCTTTGTCATCTAACTCTGCTGGCACCGGTATTAAACGGACGATAGAATCTCGCCCTGGTACACCAGTAGCAACACGAGAAGCTTTGATTTTGCTTTGGGCTAGCGCTTCCTGAATTAACTGCGCCATTGCTGGAGGGTCGGTAATTTGACCATCGGTAACTACGCCTTCTGGAACTGCTACCGATGTCAAGTTTTCTAGTTTCAAGCCTTGACGCTGCTTGCGTAGCTGAACTATATTTACCCGTTCGGGAGCAAGTTCAATGCCGACCCCTTTATTTGATTTGCCAAACAGACTATTGAAGCTTTTCACCACAGTTGTGCCCGCTGGACTGGTAAATTGAATTGGAGATTGGGTATTGGGTATTGGAAAATAGTATTTTTACTCTTATTTCCCCGATCCCCAGTCCCCATTCCCTAGTTATCTCTAATACTGGTAATTGATTTAGCCTATAATCTCGTCAATTCTGCATAAGATTTTCAGCCCGATCAAGCGTAAAAATACTGGGAAAATGATTCAATTACGAAAATTTAAACAATTTACTGCTTTACTACTGCTTGGCCTGTTAACTAGTTGGATTGTAAGTTGCAGTACAGGTAATGTTGGTACGGATACAAAACAAGCTACTTCAAGAGGGACAACGATTGAATTTTGGACGATGCAACTCCAACCTCAATTTACTGACTACTTCAAAGGCCTGATTACAAATTTTGAATCGCAAAATTCTGGTATAAAGGTTAACTGGGTTGATGTACCTTGGGCAGCAATGGAGAACAAAATATTAGCAGCTGTCTCAGGAAAAACGCCACCTGATGTTGTTAACCTCAATCCCGGTTTTGCGTCTCAACTTGCAGGACGTAATGCTTGGTTAGATTTGGATACGAAAGTTCCAAATGATGTACGTTCCTCCTATCTACCGAATATTTGGGAATCTTCCACGCTTAATGGTAAGAGTTTTGGAATTCCCTGGTATCTCACTACGCGGTTAACCATTTATAACACTGATTTATTAAAACAAGCAGGTATCAGTAAACCACCTGCTACTTACGCAGAATTAGCACAAATAGCGCAACAAATTAAAGATAAGACTGGAAAATATGCTTTTTTTGTGACATTTGTACCGCAAGACTCCGGGGAAGTACTGGAATCTTTTGTACAGATGGGAGTGACTTTAATAGATGCCCAAGGTAAAGCCGCGTTTAATTCGCCACAAGGGAAAGCAGCATTTCAGTATTGGGTAGACTTGTATAAAAAAGGCTTATTACCTAAAGAGGCTTTGACTCAAGGACATCGCCACGCGATTGATTTGTACCAATCTGGAGAAACAGTGTTTCTAGCTTCTGGGCCAGAGTTTCTCAAAGCGATCGCTAATAATGCCCCGAAAATTGCTCAAGCTTCAGAAATAGCGCCCCAACTCACCGGCGATACAGGTAAGAAAAATGTTGCCGTGATGAACATAGTTATTCCCCGCGACAGCAAACAACCAGACGCCGCCGTGAAGTTTGCTTTATTTGTCACCAATGACGAAAATCAGTTAGCCTTTGCAAAAGCCGCGAATGTATTACCCTCTACAGTCAAAGCATTGTCTGACAGCTATTTTAAAGATGTTCCAGCTAATGCTTCAACAATAGAAAAAGCGCGAGTCATCAGTGCTAAGGAATTACAACACGCAGAAATATTAACTCCCACTTTGAAAGATTTTAATCAACTGCAAAAAGCAGTTTATGAGAACTTACAAGCAGCAATGTTAGGCGAGAAAACAGTAGATAAAGCGGTAGAAGATGCTGCACAACAGTGGAATCAAAGGTAAATTTGTAATTGGTAATTTGTAATTATGATTTACTAATTATATTAGTAGTTGCTAAAAAATTGCCTACTAAGTAAAGCGAACCACATATAACGATTAAATCGTCTGTGGTAGCGGTTGATATTACGGCTTCTAATGCTGTGAATAAATCTGGATACTTTTGGCGATCGCTTAATTCTGGACAGGTAATGTCAGCTAAATTGGCTAATTCATCTAGGTCAGCAGAAGTTCGACCTGGCCAAGATTCTACTGGTATTGGTACTAAAGAAAGGCGATCGCCTGGCCGCAACAGTGCGGCAAAAATATCAGCATGATCCTTATCGGAAAACATTCCCATAACCCAATTGACTGGCTCATGGTTGACTGCATTTAAGCTATCGACATACTGACGGAGAATTTGGGCTGCGGCGGGATTGTGAGCGCCATCAAGTAATAATTGATGATTTTTCCAACTAGTCCATTGCATCCGCCCCGGCCATTGAGTTTTCGCCATCCCGTTAATGATGGTTGCTTCAGAAATCTGCCAACCTTGTTTTTGGAGAATTTCCAAACAAGCTAAAGCCAAAGCTGAATTAGTTAATTGAATTTGTCCGGCTAACGCCAATGGATATTCAATTAATTTTGAATTTTGTATTGATAAATATTCCGCCGATTCTGTGGAGATTTGACGGGCGGGTTGAGGTGTAAAAATTGGGCATTCTAATTCTAAAGCACGCGATCGCACCACATCTTCGGCATCTGGTGGCAATGGCCCAACCACAACAGGACATCCAGGTTTGAGAATACCCGCTTTTTCTCTAGCAATATCAGAAATCGTGGGGCCAAGTTGTTGCCAGTGTTCTCGGCTAATGGAAGTGATAATTGTCACTAACGGTTTTAAACAAACATTGGTAGCATCCAAGCGCCCTCCTAGTCCGACTTCTACAACTGCGACATCAACTTTAGCTTGGGCAAAATACAACCAAGCTGCTGCGGTAATTACTTCAAATTGAGTTGGTGATTGTTCGTTAGCAGGAATCGCGGCTTGGACTGTTTGGAATAATTGCTTTAGTTCTTCAGATGAAATTGGCTGTTCATTGAGACAAATACGTTCCGTCCAATGGACTAAATGGGGAGAAGTGTACCGTCCTGTACGATAATCGGTCTCAGTGAGTACCGAGGAAAGATAAGCACAAACGGAACCTTTTCCATTGGTGCCAGCAACGTGAATTACCGGAACTTGGTGATGGGGATTGCCAAGATTTGCCAAAAGATTGACAATGCGATCGAGTCCTAGATGGACACCAAAGCGTTGCAAGGGTTGGATTACAGAATCGATATCCACGAGAAGAGTAAATGGGGAACTCAAAGCCCCCACGAAGTGGGGATTAGGGGCAATAGGGAGATGGGAAGCAAAGGGGCTTTAGGTGCAGAATAACTCCTAACTCGGCACTCCCAATGCTCACTATGAATAAAACCGACTGTCCTAGTAAAGAGAAACAGTCGGTTGGAAAGTAATGATATTAAGCCTAATTTAGGCTTCCCTATCTAAAAAGCCTTGAATTTGTCTTAAAGCCGCAGCACCAATATTAAACACTGCCCAGCCAGCAGCAATAGCAACTGGTGCTAAAACGATGGCTAAACGGAAATCGATATCCATATCTAGAACCCCTCTTTTAAGTAGAAATTAAAGTTTTGTCAACTTCTCTCATTTTTATTTTTAGCTGAAGTGGGCAATTTTTCCCAATTGATATGTAAAGAATGTTTAAATTATTAGTCAAAGGGCGAATGTTAACTGTTGAGAGCCAGTTGCTTGTACAGGGGGAAAATACGCAACGCACTGACTGTTGTTAAGTGAAAAGTTATTATTCTCTCCTCTATCAACATCTTTCTCATCTCCCGGTTGGTGAGTTTCGACTACGTAGAAATCGAGCGAAGTCGAGATTCAACTACCGCAAAGTCGAACCACATCTCCTACTCCTAAGCCTTGCCAAAGCCAATATCAGTACCTTTACCTGCATGAACTAAAGCTAACTTTTCGTAACGCTTAGCGTGTTCGATGAGTTCCGCGGCTTCAACTTCTGTTACTTGGCGTTGTACTTTGCCAGGAATGCCGACAACTAAGGATAAGGGGGGTATATTTTTAGTTACCACTGCACCAGCGCCAATAATGCTACCAGTACCCACTCGTACACCGTCTAAAATCACTGCACCAATGCCGATTAAACTTCCACGCTCAATGTAAGCCGAATGTACCACAGCACGATGCCCTATCGTCACATGATCTTCTATGATTGTGGGAAAACCAGGATCGCAATGTAAAATTGCCCCATCCTGAATATTCGTGCATTCGCCAATTTCAATGCGTTCAACATCTCCCCTAACCACTGCTCCATACCAAATGCTCACTTTGGGTGCTATGTTTACCGAACCGATAACAACAGCATTGGCTGCAATGAAGGCAGCTTGAGAAAAATCGACAGATGTCCAGTAAGAAGCGGTAGACACGATAGAATATTAGTATGGTACCCAGGAACACTGGAGAAACTCCAACCTTTGAGGCTGGTTGCACAACCAGGATATCACAGCGTCAAGCCTCTAGATTCAGGAGTACTGAGTTGCTTAACGAAGTACTGATGAGTGTTGAGTTCAAGGAGAATTCTTCATGAAAAACTTAAAACTCACGACCCAGGATTTATTTGTTGAGCTTGCAGTGAGTAAATATCCCAAAGTGGCGGAGCCGAAGTGTATAACCCAACCTACTAGTGTTTAGTGCTGGTAAAGACAAAATTATGTTTGTACGCACTTCATGATGAATCCAGGCTTGCAGTACCCAATATTTGGCCCTGAAATACAGTGTCCCCACTGTCGGCAGACTATTCCGGCGTTGACACTAACAGATACCTATTTATGTCCGCGTCATGGCGCTTTTGAAGCTAACCCGAAAAATGGAGAGTTGATCCATTTGCAATCAGGGCGTCATTGGCGGCGGTGGAATAATGAATGGTATAGACAGCATACTCATCCTGATGGTATCCGGTTTGAAATTCATGAAGCGTTAGATAAGCTGTATACCCAAGGCTATCGAGCAACACGAGTAATTATTGCTCGACGCTATCAGGAATTGATGAGTGGCTACTTGGAACGCAGTACACCTTGGCGTTCTGGACAGCCAGAAGCAACAGCTGCACGATTGTACGGTTTACCCGTAGAGTTTAGTCCCGAACCTCCAGAAGATCCCTGCTGGGAAGTAATTAATTTTGACTTGGAAAAAGAACCTGGTGTCCCTGTGCGCTACCCTTATTTCAGGTTATTTGAGTAATGGTCATTGGTCATTTGTCACTTGTACTGAGCCAACCCGAAGTATTAGTCATTAGTGAATAATGTAGGACAAAGTATAAAGTTATGACCAGCCAAATCCCCGATCGTAACTTTACAGCAAAGGACAACTGACAAATGACCAAGGACTAAGAACAAATATGCACCACGCTTCTATTCGGACAGCGAATATTCATCGAGCGATCGCTTTCTACGAACATTTAGGATTTACAATTTCAGAACGCTTTACTACAGGCTACACCCTAGCTTGCTGGATGGAAGGATTGGGTGGCAGAATCGAACTAATCCAAATTCCCGAACCAAAACCCGCCCCAAATGCATTTGCTGACGAACATTATGTGGGATATTATCATCTCTCATTCGATTTAACTGAGGTCGCGGCAGATTTACCTAGCTGGTTGACAAGTTTACAAGAACGTGTATTAAAAACAGAAGAATTACAACCGTTAAAGGTATTATTAGAACCAACACAACAGCAAATAGGCGATCGCATTTACGAAGTTCTTTTTATTGCCGATACTGACGGCTTACCTCTGGAATTTATTCGTGTTTTAGCAAAACTGCCATAATTTAACTTTTTAATGAATTTTGTTGCTAATATATTCTTTTTCTGGAATGTTGCCGAACTATAGTAATCTGCTTTGATTTTTAAACTGTTACGGCATAGGTAGGGAATAGAGATAAAGAATCAGCCTTTTCAAGGTGAGGGCGAGTTTTTTCAAAAATTGAATTGACACCAATGGATACCGCTGTACCCCTACGCAAGATTGTGGTTGAAATAAATGAAAACAGTTTTAATTTACATATAAATAAAAATACAAGTTTTGCTTGCTAACAAAAATAATAATGCCCTCAACACTGACAGAAAACGTCCGCAAGACAGTACTGGAAAATGGTTTAATTGTCCTCACAAAGGAAGTGCATAGTGCGCCAGTGGTAACGGTGCAATTGTGGTATAAAATAGGCTCGCGGAATGAGGAAGCGGGAGTAAATGGTATTGCTCACCAATTGGAACACATGATGTTTAAAGGCACAAAAAATCGTCCGATTCAATTTGGACGTTTGTTTAGTGCTTTAGGTAGTGACTCTAATGCTTTCACCAGCTATGACCAAACTGCATATTACGGGACTGTGGAACGAAGCAAACTCAAAGCACTCTTGGTGCTGGAAGCTGATAGAATGCAAAATTCCCAGATAGAAGCAGAACAACTAGCAAGTGAAAAGCGGGTAATAATTTCTGAACTCCAAGGTTACGAAAATAGCCCAGAATATCGCCTTAACCGCGCCGTGATGCAAGCAGTATTTCCCAATCATGCCTATGGATTACCTGTAGGTGGAACTACAGATGATGTCAAAAAATTTGAACTTGACCAAGTAAAAAAATATTACCGCAATTTCTACACTCCCGATAATGCTGTCTTAGTAATTGTTGGAGATTTTCAAACAGCAGATACTCTGAAAATTGTTAAAGAAATATTTGGCGAATTACTAAAGAAAGTCACAACTGAGGAGTTAGGAGTTAGGAGACGGGAAACTCGGTATCCTCAGGAAGTGGGAATTACGAGCAATGCAAAGGTAAAAAGTAGAGGGCTTCAGGAGCAGAGCAGCACAGGAGAGAATAATAATTCCTCACTCGACAGTAAACAGTCAGTACATGCTAAACGCCCCGCTACCCCTAACAGCACTCCCATAGTATTACGAGAACCAGGAGTAGGGCGCTTGTTGCAGGCGGTTTATCCCTTACCAGATATTAATCAACCGGATGTACCCGCACTGGATGTGATGGATTATATTTTGACTGAGGGACGGAATTCTCGTCTTTATCAAGCGTTGGTGGAATCAGGTTTAGCTCATGAAGTTACAGCATCCGTTACCAGTTTGCGGGAATTTGGCTGGTATGAGGTGTTGGTGACGGCTGCATCTAAACAAGATTTAAAAAAAATTGACTCAGTGCTAAGCAGTGCGATCGCCAATGTAGCAAAAAAAGGTGTGACATTAGAGGAAGTGGAACGAGCCAAAACTCAGTTAACAGCAGATGTCATTTTGAGTAATCGCGATATCACTTCTCAAGCAATGCAATTGGGTCATGATGAAACCACTGCTAATGATTATCGCTATACAGACCGTTATTTAGCAGCTGTCAGTTTTGTGAAGCCAACGGACGTTGTAGCTGTAATCAACAAATATCTTACACAACAAGCACGTACAGTGGGCTTTTTTGAACCAACTCATAAGCAAACAACAGAAGTTGGTGATAAACCAGATTTAACCCAAACTACAGAAAATTTCTCTGCTGTCGCACCTGCGCTGGTTACTGAAGTGGCGAAGTACTTACCAGCTGACGATTTAGTAACAAATGTGTTGCTTGCCGTAGAAGACATCGCCCAGATACTACCACAGCAATTCAAATTTGACAACGGACTGCGGCTGTTGCTGTTAAGCGATCGTAGCACTCCCACCGTTACCCTGAGCGGCTACATTCAAGCAGGGACAGAATTTGATTCAGATGAGCAAGCGGGATTGGCTGCTTTTGTTGCAGAAAATTTGCTTAGTGGCACAAAAACTAAGGATGTCTTAACAATTGCCAAAACTTTGGCAGAACGAGGTGCAAGTCTAGACTTTCATGCCTACCCTGAAGGTGTGCAGATTGAGGGTGATAGTTTAGCACCAGATTTGCCGATACTCATCGAAATTTTGGCAGATGTGCTGAAAAGTAGTACATTTCCAGTTAAAGAGTTAGAACTGCATCGCCAACAAACTTTAACCGATTTGCAAATAGAATTAGATGAACCCTCAGAAGTAGCCAGAAGAATATTTGTTCAGTCAATTTATCCGCAAAAACATCCTTTACATACCTTTCCTACAGAGAAGAGTTTACAGCGAATTAAACACCAGGATGCGATTGATTTCAAAGCCAAACATTATCGTCCTGACACAACGGTGCTAGTAGTGGTGGGAGATTTTGAGTTAGAGTCAGTGCGATCGCTTATCGAAGCGAAATTTGCTGACTGGCAAGTTAGCGCTCAAGCACCGACATTGAAATATCCTACAGTGTCATTGCCAGAGAAAATAGTCAGTGTCAACCGAGTCTTAGCAGGTAAAGCCCAAGCTGTGACTTGTATGGGTTACACAGGTATTAACCGTTACGATCCTCGATTTTACGCAGTTTTAGTGTTGAACCAGATTTTGGGAGGCGATACCCTATCTAGTAGACTGGGAACAGAAGTGCGCGATCGCCAAGGTTTGAGCTATGGAATTTATAGCTACTTCCTAATCGGGAAAAATGCGGGGACATTTTTGATTGAGATGCAAACTAGTCCAGAAGATAACACTAAAGCGATCGCTAGTACCCGCCAAATACTACAGCAAATTCGTCAACAAGGGGTCACTGGGCTAGAAGTAGAAACAGCTAAACGCACCCTTATCGGTAATTACAATGTTTCCTTGGCAAACCCAGAGGAATTAACAGATACAATTTTAATGAATGAAATCTACGGACTAAATCGAGTTGAATTGTACTCCTTCACTCAAAAAATCCAGAAAGTCACCTTTGAGGAAGTCAATCAAGCAGCTAGGGAGTTAGTCCACCCAGATAAAATCGTAATCGTTACTGCTGGCCCTGCTGTGTTGGCAAAGCAAAGTATTAGCTAATCTAGTCCTGTTGAGATGACTTTCCCTATAACTTGCCTACTGGAGTTTTAGAAACTTATCTAAAGCTGCTACCATACTCGCAGGCCAACGGCGGATATTTTTTACCCAGTTAATGTCCTTATAACGGTTATCCAGTCCATAAGCTGCTACCCAGTTACTTTCGGCTTCCCCTTGTTTTCCATTCACCCAGTAGGCAGCTGTGAGGGCGGCACGCATATCCGCAAATTTGGGATATTTGCGGACGATATTTTGCATTTCCCGAATTGCTCGGTCTGTTTGCCCAGTTTCGTAAAGGGCGAGGGCGTAATTAGCACGAGCAAAAGCAAAATTCGGGGCTATCTGATTAGATTTTTTATAATCAGCAATCGCCAAATCCCATTTTCCTAAACCACCTTTAGCATTACCGCGATTGTTGTATGCCATTGCATCGTTAGGATCGAGTTCTAGGACATGATTATAATCTGCGATCGCCTCTTGCCATTTTCCCAACCCTTCCAATGCCGCACCTCGATTTAAATAAGGATCGGTGGCATTTGGGGCAAGTTCTATGGCTTTGTTATAATCAGCCAGCGCCTCTTGTAATTTATTCTGACTTACCCGCGAATTTCCTCGGTTACTCCACGCCCCCGCATTCGTCGGAAATTGCTCAATAATCTTTGTCCAGTAAGTTTCAGCCGTGGCAAAATCACCCTTGTTTGTAGCTTCAAAAGCCTGATTTGCCCACTCATCACCTTGTTTTAATTGCTCTGGTGTAAAACTTGGTAATTGAGATTGTGCCATCACTGGTGTACCCCAGCCAAACACAAGTAACAAACTAAGAAAAATAGCAATCAACTTCATCATCTGGATTTACCGTAAGTGGTGGGGAGTGGGGAGATGGAAAGATGAGGGAGATGAGGAAGAAAATAATTCCTAACTCAACAGTCATCAGGAGCCAGTGCGTTGGACGGGTTCACCGGCTTGTTCGCCCTTGGCGTTCCCGAAGGGTAGCAACTGGCGTTCAACAATCAGCACTCCCTCTTTGCCTGATTTTCCCTAATTACAATAACGACAATTGTTCGCTAGGTGGCGTAAATCCCAAATGCTTGTATGCTGCTTTTGTCGCCATTCTGCCACGAGGAGTCCTAGTTAAATAGCCAATTTGCATCAGGTAAGGTTCGTATACCTCTTCAATTGTTTGGGTATCTTCACCTGTTGCGGCTGCCATTGTTTCTAATCCTACTGGCCCACCGTTAAATTGTTCAATAATTACACTGAGCATCTGCCGATCTGTCCAATCTAAGCCACACGGGTCTACTTGGAATAGTTGCAATGCTTCCGATGCAACGCTTTCAGTAATTTCTCCAGATAATTTTACTTGTGCATAATCACGTACTCGTTTGAGTAGTCTATTAGCAATCCGTGGTGTACCGCGCGATCGCCGCGCTATTTCTGCGGCACCATCTTCTGTAACAGGGGTTTTGAGTAATTCAGCGCTTCGGAGTACAATTTTACTCAGTTCATCAACTTCATAAAATCGCAGCTTTTGAACTAAGCCGAAGCGATCGCGCAGTGGTGAGGTTAAAGCACCTACGCGGGTTGTAGCTCCTACTAAAGTAAACTTTGACAGCGGTAAACTTCTAATCCGAGCGCTTGAACCCTTACCAATAGTAATATCTAACCGATAATCTTCCATCGCTGGATAGAGAATTTCTTCTGTCATCCGGGAGAGGCGGTGAATTTCGTCCACGAATAAGATATCCCCTGGTTTCATGTTGACCAGTAGCCCGATAATATCTCGTGGACGTTCCAGCGCTGGGGCACTGGTAATTTTGTAATTTACCCCCATTTCCGATGCTAAAATCATTGCCATTGTGGTTTTACCCAATCCTGGCGGTCCATATAGCAGCAAGTGATCTAGCACTTCACCACGAGACTTAGCTGCTTTGATGGCAATGTCTAGTACATCCTTTAAATCTTTTTGCCCAATGTAATCGGTAAATCGCTGCGGTCGAATACTTTCTTCTTGCCTATCTTGTTCATCAATAGCAGCTTCAGCTTGCAAAATATTGTTTGTGGATGCTGCTTTCGCCGATTCCCGACGCTGTTTCGGTTCTTTGTTAGGTTCTGGAGGCTGTTTTTTCGAGGAGATTATCGCCATAATTCAGCTATCTACTTTTTAGGGGACTGGGTGGAGGAGCAGGGGGAGCAGGGGAGGCAGGGGGAGAAATAACCAATGCCCAATGCCCCATACTCTATATCTGTGAAAATTTTCGTTTGTGCATACCCGCGCCAATTTAAAATTTAAATTCCGGCCAATTACCTAGAAGTACAAAAATTACTATGTTGTCTAAAAGAATCTTACCGTGCTTAGATGTGAAGGCGGGACGGGTTGTAAAAGGAGTTAATTTTGTCAACTTGCAAGATGCAGGCGATCCTGTAGAACTAGCAAAGGTTTACAACCAAGCCGGTGCTGATGAGTTAGTATTTCTGGATATTACAGCCACTCATGAAGACCGAGGTATTATCTTAGATGTTGTTTACCGCACTGCTGAACAAGTCTTCATTCCATTGACTGTAGGTGGCGGTATCCAATCCTTAGAAAATGTTAAAGCTTTGTTACGAGCTGGAGCAGATAAGGTTAGTATTAATTCTGCAGCAGTACGCGAACCAGACTTGATTAATCGGGCAAGCGATCGCTTTGGCAATCAATGCATAGTTGTTGCTATTGATGCTAGACGCAGAGTCAACCCGAAAAATCCAGGTTGGGATGTATATGTACGTGGTGGCAGGGAAAATACAGGCTTAGATGCCCTACTGTGGGCACAAGAAGTTGAAAAACGGGGGGCCGGAGAACTGCTAATTACAAGTATGGATGCTGATGGAACCCAAGCTGGATATGACCTAGAGTTAACACGGGCAATCGCAGAAGCTGTAGAAATTCCAGTTATTGCTTCTGGCGGGGCGGGTAATTGCCAACATATATACGAAGCCCTAACCGAAGGCAAAGCTGAAGCAGCACTATTGGCATCGCTCTTACATTACGGTCAATTAAGTGTCGCCCAAATCAAAAATTATTTGTGCGATCGCCATTTACCTGTACGCTTGTGTTCCTAATTGATTGTTTATAAATTCATCGCATCTATCTGAGGTTAGACACACTTAATCAAAAGGATGTTAAGATTGGTTTACATGTATTAATAAATATTAATAAATATGTTGCTTCCTATTTTACTTTTTGATGTCGCCCTAGTAGCATGGTCACTGCACCTCATGGAAAGAGCCTACGAGAATAAGGAATTCTCTTTGATGCTGGCTGGTACATTGGTTGCTTTGGCTGCTGCTGCTATGTTAGTAGTCTACTTTTTAATGGGTCACTGTATGACCTATTTGTTGCAAGTGTCCTAGAAAGGGCTAAATAATATGAGAGATAATTTAAGTCTCATAGCAAAAGCTTGACAAAGCAGCGATAAATAGGTTAAGGTATATGACGCACTGTAAGGGGTTATAGCTCAGTTGGTAGAGCACCTCAATGGCATTGAGGGGGTCAGCGGTTCGAATCCGCTTAGCTCCATTTTTGAGAAATATTCTTTGTATGTTTAAATTTTTGCGACAACAATTATTTGTTGTTTAAAGTCATACAGATCGCTAAAAAATTTGGGTTAGATCCAGTCAAAATATCATGGATTCTATCACGTTCCATACTATGCGTATTTTTCGTTTAATCCAGTCTCAGGATATAAGAATTATGAAAAGCGATCGCTGTTTTGTTTAAAAGCGATCGCTTTAACTGTAATTTACACTACTCCCCTACTCTTGGCAAAGTGAAAGTTAAGTTAAGATGTGCAGATTGCAGTCAACACTGTTGAAATAGCTCTGCAAAAGTTTTTGAGGCTGCTTGTGGCTTGGCAACAATTTCGACAACTTTATTACGTGCAGCTGGTTCTAACAGCGCCTCGACGCTAACTTGGGCGACTTTTTGCCGAGGAATGCTACCGTCAAACAGGGTATCAGCACCCTGCATGACAATCAAGTCGCTATTATCTTCGTTCTTTAATCCACCAGGTCGGACAATTGTATAGGTAACACCACTTTTCTGGATGTATTCTTCAGCTTGCTTTTTCCAGACCAAAATCAGCCAAAACAAGTTCAGTGGATGGAACAACTGGGACGTACATAAAGAAGAAACAAAAACAAAGTGCCCAATTCCCTTTGCTTTAGCAGCATCGACTAAATTTTTCGTACCTTCAAAATCTACTTTATAGGGGCCAGTAGGGTCAAAGCTGGGTTTTGCCCCAGTAGCAACCAACGCAACTGTGCTATCTCCTAACGCAGCAGCCAAAGTTTCTGGTTGTAATACGTCGCCTACTACCAATTCGGCTTCAGGAGACACAATACCCTTAGCTTTTTCTATATCCCGGACTAAGGCTCGGACGGGAATATTCCGCGCTACCAATTCTTGTACTATCCGGCGACCTGTTTCACCTGTTGCCCCTGCTACAAATGCTTTCATAAGAAATGCTATCCTGGGAAACTATTGTGTGCTTGTTTAGTTCTTTATTTTAGTGATTCTATGGACTTGATGGCAGATTATTGAGGTTTCTGTCAAAATAGGATATTTGTGCGAAACGACTCAAGTCAGCGGGGAATTATTAATATAGACAAACGCCAAAGTATACCTAGTGCATTTATGCTTTTAAGAAACGGCGAGTATCAATCCTTAGAAATAGAAGCAGACGATACATTAATCCAAGCAAATGTAGCGACGCTAACAAAATTTTATGGTCGTTATCAAGACTGTATGGAAATGTTTGCCCCAGCCGTGAAGGTTGCTGAGTATCTCAATTCTCACAGTTCATGGTTTTCGCGCTGCGCCGAACCGATGAAGGTGCAACCGTTGGGAGAAAATGGCTATGCTCTAGTAATTGGTCGTTTTGGTTCTTTTGGTTATGAAGTAGAACCGAAAATTGGTTTGGAGTTATTACCTCCAGAGGAAGGTATTTACCGCATCCGTACAATTCCCATTCCCGACTACCAGCCGCCTGGTTATGACGTAGATTATCGGGCATCTCTCAAGTTAGTAGAAAACGTAGCAAGTGATGTTTCTACTGATATTGGAGAGGTTACAAGAGTTGAATGGGAGTTGGATTTGATAGTTTATTTACACTTTCCCAGGTTTATTGAGCGATTACCCAAGTCTTTAATTCAATCTACAGGCGATCGCTTACTTAATCAAATTGTCCGCCAAGTCTCCCGCCGCTTAACTCGCAAAGTCCAAGAAGATTTTCATAAATCTTTGCAAATACCCTTTCCTGTTGATTCCAAGAAAAAGCGTTAAGTTAACAGTTCTTTGTCCTTTGTCATCAATCAATGACAAAGGACAAAGTGCGAAGTCTGAGTTGAGGAAACCTCCGCTCAGAACTTGGTAAGAGAAGATAAGTTACTACTAAATCTATGCTTGAGTAAGAAGTTTTTGGACAATTTGCACGCCAGTGAGAGCCTGCCAAGCAAAAAGTCCTAAAAGCGTGAAATTCAGCAGAATGTGAGTTGCACGCGCCCAATTTGCTCCTTTTTGCATATAGGGAGACAAAGCCGCAGAAAATGCAATTAGAATCATCATCCCCAATCCTGCTAGCAGGTGAGGTCCGACAAACAACTTGCCATTATTAATGTAAGTGACAGCCATCGCTGCAATTGCACCTGTCACCATAAAAGCTAGGATTATAGACCCTATTTGGTAATGTTTGACATTATATCTACCTTTTATCAGCTGTTTCTTTTCTTCACCCTGAGCATTTCTGGTACGCTGTACTTGCAATCCCAAATAGGCAGCATAAATTGAGAGTGCTAGTAGCACCCACATAATTACCGGATGAATGAAGTTCAGCCAATATTTTACCGACGGAGAAAGTTCCAGACTCATCGTGTCCTCGCCCGATTATTAAAGAAATCTTCATAAAAATTAGCATAGCTCTATTTTCTGTAGTTGAAGTTGCCCAAATAGAAGAAGAAGTCAGAATGCAATTGATTGGGGTTGAGCAGAAAATCGAGGCAGTCGTTTGGGCATATTTTGGCTTAAGCTGAATTTTGAGGGTAGACGAATCAAACTTCCCTGCATGGGATTTCATCGATGACTGAAAACAACGATATTTTGCTGCTGAAGGCTGCTAAAAGTGGGGATATCAAAGGGCTGTGTGCGCTATTGGCTACTGGTGCAAGGGTGGACGCGTGCGATCGCCAAGGCACTACGGCATTAATGTTTGCTGCCAATCTAGGCTACACGGAAATTGTGCGATCGCTGCTCGATGCTGGGGCAAATATCAATTTGAAAAGAAAACTCTATGGTTTGACAGCTTTGATGTTAGCAGCTAGCGCCAAACAGCTTGACATTGTACAACTTTTAGTATCTAGAGGTGCTGATGTCAATGCCACTAATGAAGATGGCAGCACAGCTTTAATGGCAGCAGTACTTAAAGGTCATTTGGATGTAGTAAGAGTTTTATTGGCTGGTGGTGCAAGGGTGGACATCACTGACGAAGATGATGATACGGCTTTGAAACTGGCGGTTAAGCACGCACACCTAGAAGTTATAAAAGCAATCCTCCAAACGAGTGTAGATGTCAACGTCTTAGATGAGGAAGGTGAAACATCTTTGATGTTAGCGGCTGACTTGGGACATCTAGAAGTTGTCCAAGCACTGTTGGTGGTGGGCGCTGATGTGATGGTAAAAAACGCCGATGGTACAACTGCGTTATCAGCGGCCGTAGCGGGAGGTCACAGTGCGATCGCATCTGCTTTACTAAATCGAGGTGCTGAGATTAATCTTCAAGATCGAGATGGTGAAACTGCCTTACACCTTGCCGTTGTCGAAGGCTATGTTGATATGGTGCAAATTTTACTCAATAAGGGTGCAGATGTTCAAATTAGCAACCACCTGGGTGATACGCCATTGCAGGTAGCAGCATTACAGGGACACAGCCAAATTGTAGAAGCATTGCTGCGTTCTGGAGGAGATATCAATGGTAAAAACCTCGGTGAAGTACCTTTGACGTTGGCTGCATCACAAGGGCATAGCAAAACAGTGAAAGTACTGCTAGATTATGGTGCTGATGCCAATATTCCAGCAGATGATGGCAAAAGTGCTTTGATTAAGGCAACCGAACGCCAGCACATAGAGGTGATACAAATGCTTTTAGCAAAGGGAGCAGATGTGAATTTTCAAGACTCAGCGCGGGCAACAGCATTGATGTGGGCTGGTTCGGCCGGTTATGGAGAGATTGTGCAGTTATTACTCCAAGCTGGAGCAGATGTAAATTTAAAAAACTGCGGCGGTTACACTGCTTTGATGATTGCAGAATTTAATGGTTATCAGGATGTAGTACGGAGTCTGCAAAAGGCTGGAGCGCAAGAATAAGCCGATCCACTTTGTAAGTTGCATAGTTCAATCGCTCGTTGTGAACGCAACTTAGTATGAGTTCTGATGAGTGACCAGTTTATTCTCTTTTAATAAAATATTGTTACAAACATCTTGACAAACCATTAAATCAACGTTATTTACTTAAATTACCAACAAGGTTTATTATAAGAACTGAAGTTGAAGCTAATTAATTTATTGCGTTTGGCTAAAGCGTGAAAGCTTATTCAAGGGTAGCTGCTCTCATGCTTCCTATAGAGTAAGAAATAAATGTCTAGATTTGTCTAGCATTTATATAGCAGAAACTAAAGAAAGCGAAAATCCGTCGCAGCTGTTGTAAGCTTACTGCAACGGATGAAGGAAAAATTAAAACGCCAAGATGGAGCAGGGAAAATGCTTGCGCCACAAGGATAGAAAGCGACCAAAAATCAAGAAGGAAATTCACCTTAATAATTTTGTATCTTTTACCTTGTACCTTTTACCCAATCTCCCCCTCGGCGTTTCCTACTGTGCTAGATGTGCAAAATATATAGTTTTTACTTGAAAAGAAAAGTATTCTAAAGATCATTTTTGATGTATAATATTAGACCTAGAATACAAACAAGTTATCAAAAAAGCTTGATTTGCGAGTATTTGGGCGATCGCCACGCAAATTATTATAGAAAATAAATAAAATATTAAATTTAGTAGAATCACTGTATTGAATTCTTAAATCGTCAGTAATTCGATGAGTATCAAAATTTAGAGCTAGCAACTACCTAGCTTGAAAAAGAAAGTAGGGACTGGGATTTTTCGTTGCGGCGAGTTGCGCCAGCAAAGAAAATCTAGCAAGAGACTTTTTGCAAAATCTAAAATTGTCTGAAGTAGGTAGGCACTAAATATGCCTAACCATGTAAAGAAAGATGAATAAGGTTCAAACCCTCTTATTTTGTGACTTGAAAAAGGGTGTAGGGTGTGGAGGATATTCCTTTTTCATGCATGGCGGTGAAACTTGTTTCATCAGGACTACCTTATGCCAGCAATAAATTTTACCGCTCGTCTGCTTAGTTTTAAATTATCTAATAGCTGCATAGTTAGTTTTATAAATAGGAAGCGTTTCTTTAGCTTGTATAGAGACAGAGCTATTCTCTGGAATAGCTTCTAGTAAATTGATTGCTTGCTTCCATTTATCTTTTGCCTGCTGGCGAATTATTAATGAATGAGGCGAATTTTGTATAAATAAAGTAGCTTCTATTGCTAGCTTTTGGGCTGATTGTAAGTTTGTGACTGCTTTTTTTTCAGTTAAGACTCTTTGGCTGATAGCGTTATAGTTAATTCGATAATCAGTTAATTTATTTTTTGCTCGCTGATAAACTGATGTTTGGGCAGGAATGTTATCTAACAAGTAGATTGCCTGATACCATTTAGTTTCTGCTTGTTGCCAGACTTGCAAAGAATGTGGTGGTTTTTGAACAAGAGAAGCAGCTTCCATAGCAAGTTTTTGAGCAGATTTAAAATTGGCGATCGCTTTTTGTTCTTGAGTTAAACTTATACTTTTTAATTGCAAACTTTGGTCTTGCTTTTGCCAAATATCAAAACTAAATAATAATAATATTGAGACTAGAATAAAAGCTGAACCTACTATTTCTTGTGTCAAAAACTTTGGTAATTTTTCTAAAACTTTGTTAATAATTAGTTTTTTATTACTTTGCTGTTCAATCTTTTTTAGGGCTTGTTCTGCTTGTTCTCTTAAAGTGTCACCCTGAATAATTAAAGTAGCAATTTGTTCTTGAAAAACATCACAATCATTCAAAATATCTGTCAATTCTTGAATTTTACCATTACTTGAGATAATTAATTCATGGTCATCATCCAACCACTCTAAAGTAAATCCAGATTTTCCACAAAAAGCAGAAACTCCTAATAATATATTTAATAAACTATGACTAGTTTTTATTGTATGAAAAATATAATTTAATTTTTGCTGTAACTGGAATAATTCTTTTTGGTAATTATTAATATTTTGTATTTGATGCTGTAAATTGTTAGAGTTGCCCATTAAGTTAATTTTTAAGTTTTCAGCAATTGTTTTAAATCTACCAGGCAAACTAATATGTTGGCTATCAGAATTAAGTTGATTGACTAACTGAACATCACTAAGAATATCAGCAGCTAAAGCTTGCAAAAAATAACCCCATTCAATCCAACCATCAATTTTTTTTTGTAAATCAATTAATGAAAGTTTAGTTTCTAAATTACCAAATTTTGAAGCTAGGGCTGGATTTACTAATTCAATATGTGGAATAAATAAACTAGCGACTGTACCAGTTCGAGGAAGTGTAGCGAAGGGCGAACTTTTGATATTGTTAAATTTTAATTCTTGAACAATTAATTTTTGAATATTCTTGAGTTGTTCTTGAGCGTTATCTATTGGGATAATTTGTTGCATGATTTCATGAGAATCGCCAATAGTGAGCTTCAGACTCTGAATCAATTTTGGCAGTTCACTAACAAGTAATTCTAAGTCAGCCATAAATACCCCTTAGGGATTTGTCAAAAATATCTGCCAAACAATTAGAATGACTGGAGTAAGAAGATAACCCCACCTATCACATCTGAACATCCTAAATGAATGACAAATTTCAGTAAGTATAGAATTTATAGTTCCCGAAAATCCTACTAAAGTAACAATTTCAGTTTAAAAATCCCAGACAAAGACAAAATTACCCATTCACTAAGGTATGAATGAAGTTGATTTAGCATTTACCCCAGCACTAGAGTTAGCGCAATTAATCCGTCGCCAGGAACTATCGCCGCTAGAGTTGGTAGAAATATATTTAGAACGCATTGGGCGGTTGAATCCCCAATTAGGAAGTTATTTTACAGTCACGACGGAAATGGCGATCGCAGATGCCAAAGCCAAAACAGAATTACTGACAACTACCTCAGAACTACCGCCATTTTTCGGTGTGCCAATTTCGATTAAAGACCTGACTTCTGTAGTAGATGTTACGTGTACCTATGGAAATCCGGCATTAATCAACAATATCGCTAACTATGACGATGGAGTTGTAACACGAATTAAACAAGCTGGCTTTACTATTCTTGGAAAAACAGCCACTTCCGAATTAGGTTCATTACCTTACAGCGAACCTACGGGTTTTCCTCCAGCCAGAAATCCCTGGAATTTAGAATACACCCCTGGCGGTTCTAGTGGCGGTGCAGCGGCGGCGGTAGCAGCAGGATTGTGTGCCATCGCTCAAGGTTCTGATGGTGGCGGTTCGATTCGGGGGCCTGCGGCTTGTTGTGGTTTGGTGGGACTCAAACCATCGCGGGGTAGGGTGAGTAAAGCACCCGTCGGCGAACGCCTCGCTGGAATTGCCACCAACGGCCCAATAGCTAGGACTGTAGCTGATGCTGCTGCGCTTTTGGATGCCATATCTGGCTATGTTACAGGCGATCCTTACTGGCTACCAGATCCCGAAACATCATTTCTTGCCGCCAGCCAAACAAAACCTGGCGCTTTGCGAATAGCTTTTGACACTAGCATTTTTCCTTTGGGAGAAGCTGACGCCAACTCTCAGCAAGGTGTGCGAGAAACAGTCGAGTTGTTAGAACAACTTGGTCATCAAGTTGAACAGAAATCTCCAGACTTTAGCGGTTTGGTTGAACCATTTCAAATTGTCTGGCAAGCTGGGGTAGCGGCGTCTGGACTTCCAGTTGAAGCCTTGCAGCCGCTGAATCGCTGGCTATTTGCCCGCACCGGTTCTGTGGCTGAGTATCTGCAAGCAGTTGCCAAAATGCAAGTAGTGGCACGGCAAATTGTAGCGTTTTTCGATACTGTGGATGTACTGATATTGCCAGTTTATTTACATTCACCCATCCGGGTTGGAGAATGGGCAAATTTGAGTCCAGAAGAAACATTCCAAAATATTATTCGATGGGTTGCCCCTTGTCCGCCTGCAAATGCAACTGGACAACCAGCGATCGCAATTCCTGTAGGATTTGATAGTAAGGGTTTACCCATTAGTGTGCAGCTAATTGGCAAGCCGGCGGCTGAAGCCACACTCATCAGCCTAGCAGCACAAATAGAAGCAGCTAAACCTTGGATTCACCATCGTCCAGCCTTGGTAATATAATGTCAAAATTCTCAAAATGAAAACTACATAAGCTGTTCCACATAAAAATTGCACATTGACCGGAGGCGGAGCGTCTCCGGCTTGGCTCGATTAGACTCTTGACTGTCAACAGTGAGAGATTTTTTATTTGTCAGTCCCTAAGTGATTGAAGTCGAGATTCATGCAGAATATTCCTCAACCGAATTCGTACAATACCCACATCTCTGCTGGCAAAGGGTTTGGCAGTCAATCCCCTAAAAAAACAAAGCTTCCTAACAGGCAGCAATCCCTCAATGCTGCCCAGTTATTTGCCCAAGCAGTCAACTACCACCAGCAGCAGCAGTTCGATCGGGCACTAACTACCTATCAACAAGTATTAGCCATTGACCCTAAATATATAGATGCGCTTACGAATTTAGGAAGTCTGCTCAAACACTTGGGACAAGTTGAAGAAGCGATCGCTATCTACCGCCAGGGGTTAACGTTACAACCCAAAAGTGCAGAAACTTGGTTCAACCTGGGCAATGCCCTCCATGAAATAGGGCAATTAGAGGCAGCAGAATTAGCTTTTAAACAGGCAGTACAGCTCAAACCGAATTTGGGTGTTGCCCACTTCAAGCTGGGAAAAGTTCTTCAAGAACAGGAGAAATTGATTCAAGCGGCAGACTGCTATCGGCAAGCCATTACTCTGATGCCGGATTCCGCCCAAGCTCACACCAACTTGGGGAACGTTCTCAAAGGGCTGGGTCAATTAGAGGCAGCCGTAGCTCAGCATCAGCGAGCATTGCAACTGCAACCTTCGGCTCAAACCTATTACAATCTCGGAAATGCTCTCATTGCTCAAGAGCAATACCAATTAGCTACAGCAGCCTATCAGCAGGCACTCCAACTAAAACCAGACTGGGCCGAAGCCCTATTAAATCTGGCGGTTGCATGTCTTGCTTTGGAGAATTTCCAGGAGGCAGAACAAGCTTTAAAACAGGCTGTGATTCTCAAAAGTGATTTAACTCCAGCTCATTTCCATCTAGGCAGACTGCTACAAAAACAAGGCGACACTGCTGCTGCTGAAATCCACCTTCGCCAATCTTGGCAGCTTCAGCCCGATGAGGCAAAGCTTTTGGAGGCTCTACTGTTAGCCCTGCAAACTCAGGGGAAATACTCCGAGGCCATTGCCTGGTTGCAGGATTACCTCAAACGCCACCCGGATCGCGCGATCGCCCACTGCTACCTGGGTACTCTTTACAACAATCTTGGCCGCTTTCGTGAGGCAATCTCGCACCTAGAGCAGGCTTTGCAACTCGACCCCAACCTAGCAATTGCCCACAATAATCTCGGCTATGCCTTGATTCAAAGTGGACAGTTGAGTGCAGCGATTGACAGTTGTCTGCGGGCAATTGAAATTCAGCCTAATTTAGCGATTGCCTATGTCAACCAAGGTCTTGCCCTAAATAACCAAGGCAGAGTTCCAGAAGCGATCGCTTGCTTCCAACAAACGCTGCAGATTGACCCAGACTACCACCAAGCTCATTCCAACCTGCTCTACGCCCTCAATTACTTGCCAGCCTACAGCCCTGCCACAGTTGCCGCCGCTCATTACCAGTGGGGTCAGCAAATTACAAAGCCAACGGGAGGACGGGAGGATAGTGACAAGCACAGAGTTTTGAATAATTTCAAATCCAAAATTCCCAATTCAAAATCCAAAATTCTTCGAGTGGGTTACGTTTCGCCAGACTTTTACCAACACTCAGTTGCCTATTTTTTCGAGCCAATTCTTAGCCATCACAACCCTACCCAAGTAGAAACTTTTTGCTATGCCAATGTCCCTAACCCAGATACAGTTACCGAGCGCCTCCGTGGCTTGTGCCACAACTGGCGGGATATTTACAATATGGACGACGACCAATTGGCTGATTTAGTACGATTTGACGAGATTGACATCTTGGTAGATTTGGCAGGTCACACCCGTAGCAACCGCTTGCCTATGTTTAGCCGCCAGCCCGCCCCTATTCAGATTACTTATTTGGGCTATCCTAATACCACGGGCTTAGCAAGCATGGATTACCGCCTCACCGATGCTTGGGCTGACCCTCCCGATTTGACAGATGAGTATTATACTGAGAAACTCATCCGCTTACCTCGATGCTTTTTGTGTTATCAGCCTTCCCCAACAGCCCCGCCAGTAATGGACTTACCCGCCAAGAGTATGGGGCGAATTACCTTTGGCTCCTTTAACAACTTGCCCAAAATTACCCCTGAGGTGATTGCCCTGTGGTCACAAATTCTCAACTGTGTGCCGAATTCTCGAATAATCCTGAAGATTCGTTGGTTCGACGATCGGCCAACCCGCGATCGCTATCTATCCTTGTTTGCCGACTGCGGTATTGACACTCGTCGGGTGAAGTTAATTGGTATGATTCCAGACTCCAATCACCATCTCGCTTTCTATGGCAATATTGATATTGCCCTCGACCCCTTTCCTTACCACGGTACAACCACCACCTGCGAGGCTCTATGGATGGGTGTTCCAGTTATTACCCTAGCTGGGCAAACCCATGTCAGCCGGGTGGCAGTTAGCTTGCTGACCACTGTAGGGCTACCAGAGTTGATTGCTTTTACTCCCCAAGAGTATGTAGTCAAAGCTACTGCTTTGGCATCCGATCTGCCAAGACTCAGCCAGCTGCGGATCGATCTGCGACAACAAGTAGCTGCTTCTGGTTTGTGCGATGCTGTTGCCCATACCCAGGCTATGGAAGCCATTTATCGACAGTTGTGGCAGCAGTCTGTTCAACTGGCAGATTAATATAAGTAGGTCGGCGCAAATAATTATTGTTCGGATAGGGCAGGGAGCAGGGGGAGAAAGAGTTTGAGTCTTATTTACTTTTCTTTACACAGTTTGGTTTTGCTGCACCGACTTACTTAGACAGCTGCGATGTTTTCCATTCGCGATCGAGGATAGCGTAAAGAAAATTGTCATACCATTTACCTTTAATTAACTCTTTTTCTTGCAGATGACCTTCACGACGCATACCAATTTTTTCTAGTACCTTAAAAGAAGCGATATTTTCTGCAACACACCAAGACCAAATACGATGCATTTGTAATTCTTCAAAGCCGAACTTTAAAATGGCCTTTGCTGCTTCTGTTGCATAACCTTGTCCCCAATACTCAGGGTTTAGTTCATAACCGATGTTTGCTTCTCTCAGTTCTAGGTCATTAACGCGGATACCACAATTACCAATGAGTCGATTTTCTTGTTTGAGAATAATAGCTAACTGAAACTTTGTTCGTGGTAGCTCTTTTTGTTGATTAATAAACATCTTGACAAACTCCCCGACATCGTTCTGTGTACGATGTATCCAGTTACTATAAAGCAAGTATAAAGGGTCAGATTGATAGGTAAAAACAGCCTGCCAATCTGCCGCTACAAACTCACGCATTAGCAAGCGGTTTGTTTCTAATTTCATTTCTTTTTTATCCGCTTATTACAGGCTATTTGTAGATATTAAAAGAGTGTGTTAATTACTTAAGCTTTATAATAGTCTTCAGTTTCCAATCCCTAGTTCAACTTCTACATTTTGCACCTTGAGGAGTAGCATCAGGATAATAGGTAATAATTGCTTTTTCTTCTCTGACAAAAACTGTAGGAAAGGATTTACCTGTTTGGCGATCGCGAATATTAGAAATACACGAACCCTCATTGTTTCCTTGGAATTTAAATATTTTGGTGGCATCTAAAAGTATTTCTTCGGCATTGCTAAGATAGCCATAGCCTTTAATGACATCTGTGACTGTACGATTTTTTTGCTTAATCACTACACCCATTGTATAAATAATCCCAGGAATAACTTCCTCTCGCCCTTGATTATTTGGTAAGCGTCCTCCTATACCCTCATTTTGTAACTGTAAATATCTGCCATAAAAATGTAAACCACCAATATCATTAGCATTATAGATTTCGCCGCAAAATATATGTTCAAAACCGTGACGTTTGAACCAAATATTAGTTAAATCTTCGACAAATTGTACTTTATTCTTCCGTCCCGGACGCAGTTCACCGCCGCTAGCTTGTTGAACTTTTTGTACAACATCTGGATAAAAAGATAATAATTGTTTAAAATTATTAGCACTTACTCTTGTACCAATAGTCCCACAAATTTTTAATACAGCTTCGTCAAAAGAATTTAGCTGCGGTGGTGGTGGTGTGATATCGACCTTTTGTCCTGGAGGAAAACGAACAGTAACTGGGTTATCTACATTATCAAAAAATGGTAGAAGCTTGGTATTTTCCTGTGGTTGTGCCTCTACTGGATTTTGG
This sequence comes from Nostoc sp., assembly GCA_036918135.1. Taxonomy (GTDB): domain Bacteria; phylum Cyanobacteriota; class Cyanobacteriia; order Cyanobacteriales; family Nostocaceae; genus Nostoc. The sequence continues at coordinate 50,541 of JBALDB010000015.1, read as the reverse complement.
CAGTAAAAGAGGGAAAGTAGTAGAAATACTTTCACCATGTGCTTTAATCTATTGGTTATAGAAATTAGCTGCATAAATTTTAGTTTAATTACTGGGATGATAGCACCATGCCAAGTTTAATTTAATGGCTAGTCTGCTTGCTAAAAAACCCGGTTTTTTTAATAAACCAGGTTAATAAAGCATTTCCCAAGTGTATTTATTTGGAATATTGATTAAGTTGCCCGATCAATTTTTTGCACTTCTTCATCAGATAGTTTTACATTGATAGCTTTTGCTGAGTTTTCAATGCTGGAAATTTTACTAGCACCAGGAATAGGCAAAATAGCAGGCGACTTTGAGCGCAACCACGCCAGAACGATATTATACACTGACAGGCCTTTTTCTTTAGCCAACTGAGCGATCGCTGGGATATCTTCTAAGTCCTGATGGCGACGCTTACCACCAAAGGGACTCCAAGGTAAAAAGGTTAATTCTTGCTGTTCGCAATACTCCAATACGCCGTTAATTTCTGGCTGTCGTTCCCAAGGGCTGTATTGATTCTGTACTGAGATAATATCTACTACATCCTGCGCCCGCTTAATTTGTTCAACCGAGAAGTTAGAAACTCCTACAAACCGAATCAAACCTGCTTCTACTGCTTCTTTGACTGCTGTAAGTGATTCTTCAATGGTGTAATTATTATCCGGGGCATGGTACTGCCAGACATCAATAGGTTTAGCGCCACCCAAAGCTTCAAAGCTGACTCTAATCGTTTGACGCAAGTGTTCTGGGTTACCATTGCGTGTCCAGTTACCATTGGGACGCATTAAACCACCTTTGGTTGCGACAATCACTTGGCTGATATCGCCTTCGTAACTAGCAAGTGCCTTGTGAATTAGCCGCTCGTTGTGATGCTTATCTGACTCATCTTTGCAGTAAGAGTCGGCAGTGTCAATAAAAGTAATACCCACATCTAAAGCACGATGAATCACTTGAATTGATTCTGATTCGGGAGGGCGATTAGAGATTGACATTGGCATACCACCCAAACCGATCGCACTCACAAAGATACCAGTTTTTCCTAGCTGTTTGGTTTCCATGCTTTTAGTCATAGCTTTCTGCCCCCAATTATGAATCAGCTAATCACTGATTTTGTAGCGATTCATTAGAAATCTTCCTTAGTACTTAGACTTAGGATAAGTATATGGGCGACTACGAGGGAATACTCTACTAAAGAGTTAACTATTCTATACACATCCACCGATGAAAATTGTAGACGAAACCCGTATTAAATTACAGCTAAACATCAACCACTTAGGGACTAATAAAAAAATATCCCCCTGCTCGTATCCAACAGTTAACAGGAGCCAGTACGCCCTTGCGCTCAGCTAAGTACCGCTAACGCGGAACTCGCAGGGTAGCAACTACCTCTCATCAGTCACCAACTTCAAGTGATTGTTTTTATTTCTTGGAGTTCCTTTAGGTTATTAAATCCGCCTGGATTAATAGCTGTAACTTCCTTATCCTCAGTCTTGTGGCTGATTAACACTACTCCCTTAATTACAAATACCTATTTTGTCAGTTTGTCTATTTCAGCTATGTTTGGTAAATAAAATAAATAGCCGACATAATTGGCTGTTATTCTACACTTGACATAAAGCATTGTGAGTGCCAAACGTTTGCCAGAAACCATTGCCCATGTCAAAATTACCCGCCAATCCTGGCAACACGGCTTCCTTGAGGGTGAAGTGAGTGCAGGTGAGTTTGAGTGGCATTTCCAGTGGCATTTTCGTAGGGGAGAACTTGCCGTCAAGCCCTCCCAAGGTCGCGCTTTAATTAAAGAACCCCTCGGTCGATTTTTAGAGAAACAAGATTATCAGTTAGAGCCTGGAGGAGACTATGCCTTTACTATTCGGGCAGAATTCTAAGAGTTAGCAGCCATTAAATTTTGGATTTTAGATTTTGCATAAAGTCACCAGCGTCAGCTTTTAACACAGACGCTGGGTCGGCTTGTCGTCAGACATCTGTTAGCGCAGCTCTGTTCGACGCAACGCAAAATCACCAGCCGTACTCCTTGAGAGTAGGTAACAGAGGCTTCCGACACTGGAACACAAGAGCGTGTCGCAGACAAGACTCGGCTTAACTGCGCTATCGGATTGGAACTTTGTAACACAGGAGCGTCACTTTCCAAGACGATTTTAGATTTAATTCAAAATTGTTAGATTTTAGATTTAGATTTGAAATTTATCCTTGAATCCAAAATTTAAAATCTCAAATTGGCTGATTCAGTCAGGCGATTTAAGTATCTTTCGATTAACAAAATGGCAACAATGTCATCTATCGGTCTTGGAGGCTGTCGCATTCCCTGTGGCAATAGTTTTATTAACCCTTTGGGTGGATACATTTGCCAATAGCGATCGCGTGCTTCTAAGCTTGTGTAACGCTCATCTACTAAAATGATATTCAGCGGTTCTGGTAATTCTTGAGATATTTGCTGTTTCCACTGATTGGCTGTAGTTTGGTTGCCCATCACCATCAAGGAAATAGGAAATCTCTGACATAGTGTCTCAATGGTAACTATCGCCTCTTTTGCCAGCACAACCTGATGATAATGTAGTTGCCTATCCAGCCCCATCACCGCTAAACCACACTTATCTCGACCTGGATCGAAACCCAAAATCGCTGGTTGTGTGGGTAAAAATTCACGGAAAGTCATAAGTAATTTAAAATAACAAGAAAAAATTCAGAACTCAGGGGCTAGAATTCAGGGAATTCTGTGCGACTGGTGAAGCAGTGCGTCTATAGCAGTACTCCAACTTTACCAGATGCTACACGAACGGAGAACCAGAAGGGGTAGCTGCTACTGGTGACTTTTTGCTGAATCTCCCACTAATTGTATTCTGACTTCTAACTCCTGAATTCTGTACTTGTGAATTCTTTTTTAAGTACTAAAAATAATTTGTCCGTTGGCTACTGCAACTAATTTCACTCTCAAAGGCCCAGCTGTATAAGTGTCCTCTGCGGCGATCGCTTTAATTTCCAATGCTTGATTGTACTGCCTTAATTGGGTGACAAAACGCAGAAAAGTGCCATCTACTTGCACATTTTCGACAATTCCAGCGTTACGCGCCCGAAATTGGGAAGCAGAAATCAGTAGTTCCAATCGCTGCTGTAACTGATAGGATGTCATGGTTCTGGGGTCAGCAGTAGTTGTGGCTAGCTGAGTCCCTCCAGAAAAAACTAGTTCATTGCGAGCTATATCGGTAAAAAATTCTATTTGCTTTTCTCCTCTAACGTAATTACCTGCCGAGAAAATTCGCACTACGTAGTCTCTACCATCCTCAATTTGCTTGCTCAATTGCTCAACTCTCTCTTGAGTCACGCGCACAAGCTCTACATTTGCAGAATTTGTCCCAGGTTCACTTAATTCTAGATTTGCATTGCGATTAGCTTGTTGTAAAAGTTGTACCACCGCCTCACGAGCCGCAGCAGGTTGGGTAACCCGAACTACACCAGCAGCTAAAACTTGACCGCGAACCAAGGCCAGTTTACCCAAACGCAGGTCTTGGTAAGACTGATAATATTTTTCTAACCTTGCAACTTCTTGTTCTAGTTGCTCCTGTTGTCCTTCCAATTCTTTGAGGCGAGATTCCCGTTTAGCAATCACTTGTTCTCGAACTGTAATTTCTAGATTACGCTTTTGAATCAATTGATCGAGTTGGGCTATTTTGCGATCGCGCTGTTCTATGGCTTCTTGGCGGTTAGCAAGTTCGCGATCGCGTTTTTGTATAGCTGTTTTGGCTTCATCAATCGCTTTTTTGGCCTCAGCATACAGTCGCTGACGTTCTGTCTTTAGTAGTTCAACTGCTGCCTGTAGTTCCTTTCTCTGATTGTAAACGCTTTGCAGTTCTGCTATGGCTTTTTGGTACTGACTGACAACTCGATCTAGTTGCCCTTGAGTGCGTTGAAGTTGAGTTTGAGTTTGAGCTTGTTGGCTAATGGTGCGGTTGAGCTGCGCCTGGGTTTCCCTTTGCTTGGCATTCGCTGCCTGCAAAGATTGATTAATTGCTTGCAAGTCTTGTTGTGCCTTTGCTTGGGCAATTCTTGCTTGATTTAGCTCACTTTCTACCTGACTTTTCTGGGTTTCTGCGGTTTTTAGCTGTTCCCGCTTTTGCCTAAGGTCTGTTTGAATATCTTCTAACTCAAAGACTCCCTGCCGTAATTTATCATCGGCAGTGAATAAAATCCCTAAGGTTGATGCTGAAATCAGACCACCAGTAAAGATAGTTACTAGTACAGCGGTATTTTTGGGACGGAGGTTAAAGAGTGAGAGGCGCGCTTTGCCAACTCGCGTGCCGATGCGATCGCCCACGGTTGCAATTACGCCTCCCAAAATTAAAATTGCTGCGATGAGGATGTATCCGGTGGTCATGTTTAGCTACCGAAATCCTTCCAGATACAGCCTACTACTTTTAACCATTGTCTGTGGAGAAGTGGAGGTTGGCAATAGCTGAAATTACTCAATTTTAGATTTTCCTTTAGCTATTAATGCGACCTTGAAAAACACAACACGCGCCGACTCCGCTAACTCCAATTGTTTTTATGTGAACTGCCGACTTAAAGTAACGGGTTTATGCACAGTAATCTTCTTCTTGTGAATAGAAATCATCTTTTTTTCACGCAAATCACCTAGTAGCCTAGTAACTGTAACACGAGTCGAACCAATTGCCTCAGCGATCGCTTGATGAGACAATTTCAAATCAATTGTGATCCCATCTGCACAGGGAACTCCAAAATCACGACAAAGAATTAATAAAAAACTCACCAACCTGGAACCCATATCTCGGTGAGCAAGAGTTTCAATCATCATCTCTGTCTGTAAAATTCGCGAAGACAGACCCCGCAACATTAACATTGATAATTCTGGATTTTCCTTTAGTGCTTGCTCGACTTGTTCGATTGGTGCCGACAGTAATTCTACAGGCGTAAATGCAACTGCATGGTAAAACCTATCCGATTTATTTCCTGTCAGCAATGACAATACACCAAAAACACTATTTTCTCGCAGCAGTGCTACCGTTATTTCCTCTCCTGCCTCGTACACCCTGGAAAGTTTAACAGCACCTTTTAAAAGAAAATAAACTCGTTCGGCAGGATCGCCAGGAAAAAAGATCGTTTTATTGCGTTCAAACGTTTCCACAACTGGTGGAAACGCCCCGGTCGCCATCTGACGAAAAACATTTGCTAGGGCTTTATCTTGTGCCACGATCATCTCCCTTCCCCTACCCAATGCCGGAAAAACAAAAACTGATTACCTAAGAATACACCTGAAAATTCAATAAAGCACCGTCAATCTTTCTGTACTTTCCTATACTCCAACTAATTGCTTCCTAACTCTTTGTTTATAATGATACATAATTGTCGATCTATTCAGTTATAAATTATTGATAAACGCTTCCAATTAGCTGTATTAAAAAGTTTTTTTAAGAACAAATAAAGATAACTTGAGAATATCTTTAGAAAAAATCAAGAATTTTGTGATGACAAACATCCCGATCGATAATTCATTTTTACAAATCCTGTGTAAAACAAAGACAAACTAGCCTCAGATTCTAGTATGCTCCTAATCATCGATCGCATTAGCTATTTCTATGCTGAATCTGACTGGAAAAAATGCTCTGGTTACAGGTATTGCTAATAACCGCTCCATCGCCTGGGGCATCGCCCAACAACTACACAAAGCTGGAGCAAATCTCGGAATTACGTACCTGCACGATGAACGCGGCAAAATGGAGACAAAAGTTGCCGAATTAGTACAACCCCTGAACCCTAGCTTATTTATTCCTTGTAATGTCCAAAATGACGAACAAATTCAATCTACCTTTGAGACAGTACGCGATAAGTGGGGAAAGCTAGATATCTTGATTCATTGTCTTGCTTTTGCCAACAAAGAAGATTTGAGTGGAGATTTTAGCCAAACTTCTCGTTCTGGCTTCAAAACTGCTTTAGAGATTAGTACTTACTCGCTGGTGCAGTTAAGCGGTGCAGCTAAACCATTGATGACACAGGGAGGTAGTATCGTCACTCTGACATATTTGGGTGGTGTCAGGGCAATTCCTAACTATAACGTCATGGGAGTTGCCAAAGCGGGGTTAGAAATGAGTGTGCGTTACCTGGCCGCTGAACTAGGGCCCCAAAATATCCGCGTTAATGCCATCTCCGCAGGTCCCATCCGCACTTTGGCATCTTCAGCAGTGGGTGGCATTTTAGATATGATTCATCATGTAGAGCAAGTAGCTCCCTTACGACGTACAGTCACTCAGCTTGAAGTCGGCAACACTGCGGCTTTTTTGTGTAGTGATTTGTCTAGCGGCATTACCGGACAAGTTCTGTATGTAGATGCAGGATATGAAATTATGGGAATGTAATTAGGGACTGGGGATTAGGTACTGGCTACTAAGAAAAATTCAGTCCCCAGTCCCTATTCCCCATTACCCCTTATCCCCAGAGGGGGCCCCACCTTCCCCAGTCCCCAGTCCCTAGTCCTTAGTCCCCATTCCCCAATCCTTATGCAAATTACCAAAGTTAATTCAAACTACGACCAGTTAACTAAAACCCCTCGGATTGCCACTGTTCATCGCACCACAGGAGAAACTGATGTCCAAATCACCATCAACCTTGATGGCACAGGAAAATGCACAGCAGCAACAGGTATTCCGTTCTTGGATCATATGTTGCATCAAATAGCTTCCCACGGGTTGATTGATTTAGATATCCAAGCTAGGGGAGACTGGGAAATTGATGACCACCACACCAACGAAGATGTAGGCATTACCTTAGGACAAGCTCTCAATCAAGCATTAGGTGACAAAAAAGGCATTGTCCGCTTTGGTAATTTCCTTGCCCCATTAGATGAAGCTTTAGTTCAGGTAGCGCTGGATTTTTCTGGTCGCCCTCATCTGAGCTACGGTTTACAAATTCCTACTCAGCGCGTAGGGACTTATGACACCCAACTAGTACGCGAATTCTTTGTGGCATTGGTGAATCATAGCCAAATGACACTACACATTCGGCAACTCGATGGCATTAATTCCCATCATATTATTGAGGCGACATTTAAAGCTTTTGCGAGGGCAACACGCCTAGCAGTGGAAATCGACCCTCGTCGTGCTGGTCTAATTCCCAGTTCTAAAGGCGTTCTATGAAAGCAGTCAAATGCGCTATAAGGCATTGGCTATGAGGGATGGGTCAAAGAGGGAGTGTGAGAAGGATAGGAAGCTTTTTTTAATTTTCCTACACTCCCGCAATCCCCCTACTCCCTCATCTGTGACATCTCCCTAGTTCCCAGTCCCCAGTTTGCGATAATTGTCAAACTAGGTAGTGATTATTATCAGCTTAGCGGGTAACTTGTAATTAATATCAAGCTGCTAATTGGTGATTGAACCGAGATGAAGTCTGTTGCAGATGACCCTGATTCTCAACTGAATATGACAAACACGCCGCCAGTAGTCCTAACTTCTGAGTTGGGAAAAGTGTATCGTACTGGTTTTTGGCTAAATCAAAAAGTCGTATCTCTTAAAAGCTGTTCTTTAAAAGTTTACAAAGGTGAAACCTTTGGGTTGCTAGGGCCAAATGGTGCTGGTAAAACTACCCTTTTAAAACTTTTATTGGGGATTATTCGTCCGACTGGTGGACGGGGATTATTGTTAGGTAAGCCACTTGGCGATCGCAATGTTAAGCAACATATTGGCTACTTACCAGAAAATCCTTATTTGTATGATTATCTCACTGGCTGGGAGTTTTTACAGTTAGCAGCTGGGTTATTCCAAATTCCTAAGAATGTACAACGCCGACGCATTCCCCAACTGCTGGAACTAGTAGGTTTATCCCAAGCTGATGCCCGCAAAAAGCTACTGCGCCGCTACTCCAAAGGAATGTTACAGCGTGTTGGCATGGCACAGGCGCTAATTAACGAGCCAGAGTTGGTTTTTCTGGATGAACCAATGTCTGGTCTCGATCCGGTGGGACGTTATCAAATGCGGGAAATTATCTTAGCTCTAAAAGCCGCGGGCAAGACGATTTTTTTTAATAGCCACATTCTTAGTGAAGTAGAACAGATTTGCGATCGCATTGCGATCCTTGCTCAAGGTGAATTAATTTGCTCTGGTTCCCTGAATGAACTTTTAGGTGCAAACAACACATATCAGGTTAAAGGTCAAGGTGGTGACTGGGAAATTCTCAAAAAATGGCTATCCACTTTCATATTTGAGCCTGATGGTTCCTGGCAAGGTACACTACAAGATGATTACTATGATTTTCTCGCTAGTCTTCGTCTGATGGAGGGTAAAATTATTGCCATGAACTTGTCCCGCCAGTCTTTAGAAGAATTTTTTATTCAACAAATCCAAACAAAAAATAACTCATTTAATTAAGCTGATTGCCAATTAATTCTCTGTCTGACAACTTAATAGTGCTGATGATAATTTTGACAATAACTGTTATTATTTACAGCAGTTGAAATCACAATTCAAGTCTTAATTAAATTTACTATTGGAGAAAAATATATTAGTAATTAACTCATTTTATGACATTCAATTTATGGAATAAAATACGTTAGTTTACCAATATATTATATTTTTTGATAATTGTTATATTGCAACAAAGTCAACTTTAAATTAACTTCACTAAAAATTCAAATTTAATCAACAAATTTTTTCCGGAAAATCACACTTTTCAAGGAAAATAAGAGTGTTGGGGAACTTGAATAGTTAGGTATAGTCAAAATAAAAATGTTTAGACAGTACTTTATTAATCGTAATTTGAGAATCTCAGTGAAATATGCTTAAGACAAATTTGTTTAAATCGCTTACTCAGCCACTTGTGGGTGCAGCTTTATTAACTGCTGTCAATGTTGCTGTACCTTTTGCTAGCCTAGCTCAGGGTCAACCAGCAGCACCAGCTACAGAAATACCGAATACACAAACACAATTAGATACTAATTATTTATTAGGAGGGGGCGATCGCATACGTGTAAATGTATTTGAAGTACCAGAATATACAGGTGAATACCAAATTCCCCCAGGAGGAGCGATTAACCTACCTTTAATTGGCAGTGTTCCAGTTCTTGGATTAACAACCGAACAGGCATCTGATGAAATAGCTAGAAGATATGCTCGCTTCCTCAAACGTCCTTTGATCTCAGTCAATTTATTATCACCTCGTCCGATCAATGTTTTTGTTGCTGGAGAGGTGACACGTCCAGGAGCTTATACTTTGAGCTTGAGCGGAGGCGCTGGAGACAATCCAGGCGTACAATATCCTACTGTATTAGCTGCATTGACAACAGCCCAAGGAGTGACACTGGCTGCGGATGTAACTCAAGTTCAATTACGGCGCAAATTTGGACGTTCTTCAGAGCAAGTCGTCACTCTAAACTTGAAGCAACTTATCCAAACAGGTACATTATCACAAGATATTACCTTGCGGGATGGAGACACAATAGTTGTGCCAACTGCAAGTAACTTTGACGTAGCAGAATCGCGCAATTTATTTGCAGCTAACTTTGCCGCCAGTCAAACCACACCCCGCACAGTAACAATTATTGGTGAAGTTAACCGTCCAGGTTCCTATTTAGTTACCCCTGGTAGCCTAAACGATCAGGGAAGCGCAACCCCTAACAGTGGTACAGCTACTCCTACTGGTCTACCAAATGTAACACGAGTAATTCAATTAGCCGGTGGAATTACAGCACAAGCAGATATTCGTAATCTTAAGCTACGCCGACTTACAAGGACTGGCTCAGAACAAGCCATAGATATCAATCTTTGGCAATTGTTGCAGAGTGGTGATGCCAATCAAGATATCATCGTCCAAGACGGAGATACAATTGTTATCCCAACAGCAACTGAAATCAACCCAGCAGAAGCAACTCAACTAGCTACAACTACTTTGTCTCCTGCAAACATTCAAGTTGGTGTAGTTGGGGAAGTTAAAAAGCCAGGATTAACACAAATTCAGCCGAATAGCTCTTTAAATCAAGCTATACTTGCTGCTGGCGGATTTAATGATGCTAGAGCTAGTGATGATGCTGTTGATTTGATTCGTCTTAATCCTAATGGTTCTGTCACTAAACGTGTAGTAAAAGTCGATTTCTCGGCTGGGATTAACGAGCAAACTAATCCCATACTTCGCAATAATGATGTTGTAGTAGTCAGTCGCTCCGGCGGAGCAAAAGTCGGCGATACCGCAGGCCTTGTGGCTTCGCCTCTAGGTCTTATCTTCAGTGTTTTGAGGCTATTCGGACTTTAGTTTATTCCGGTTAAATTGGGGGCTTTGGTTAACCTTTCCTGTCCCCATAATCTTATTATCATTACATCCATACTCCTAGAAAAGCAAGTGCTTCACAATAAATTAAGCCATCAGTTAAGGTTCAATAGTTTAAGAATAAACACAAAACAACTATAGATTGATAATGCAAAACAAGAGTAAGTTACAGAATAGGCTGCCCTTAGGTTATCGCTTACTCAAAAATAAAATTTGAGTATAAAACAAAGATTTCACATACTCTTGAGTACTATTACTTATTGACAAATATTATATAACCTATAAATTTTACGGAAAATTTTCTAACTGCATTGATAGCCTTTTTAAAAGTTTATTATAGTTACTCTAAATTCTTCTGATAATGAGAATATTTTAGAATCCAAGGTGAGCAATACTAGTCTGTGTCTTGTTTTTACCCATATTATGATTCTTATTAATATAAGTATTATTTAAGTAAATTAAGTGATTGATGAGATATACACGATCTTAATTACAGATCCCACATATACACAGTAGAATGATGTCCAATTAGAAATGATGCCATTTGTACGGATGCTTGGTGTCCATTAAAAAGGTAATTATGGATACTGATAATCTATTTTCAGTATTTTTTATGCAGTTTTACCAATTTTTGGAACACAATCTCAAAAAGCATTTCCACAATATTTACGCGGAAATTCGCAGGTTAAAACCTAAAAAACCGTGTATAAACTTACAAACGGCAGTTATACGCTCGTATTGAACGCTGAGTTACTTACTAAGGCTAGAGTTAGTAACCGTTGACAGTTCAGTTTTTGCAACATAACCTTTTTTTCCCTATGATGATTCATGGTTTAAGTTTTCTCAGTTTGAGTGCATCTGTTGTACTTCCCTGGGCATTAACTGGTATGCTTCAAGGACAGAAAATAACAGAGTCTGTAGTTACAGATGTTCCTCTGTCATCTACTGTTCAGGAAAAGAAACTACCTAACCGCAACCTAATCAGTGCTACTACGGCTGCTACGACAACATACTATGTTAGTGGTAGTGGAAAAGATACAAATAGCGGACTTACTGCATCATCTCCCTTTAGAACACCTCAAAGGGCGGCAAACCTTACCAACCCTGGCGACACAGTACTCCTGATGAACGGAGTATACACGAATTCAAACCCAAATGGAACAGTAATAGATATTACACGCTCTGGTTCGGCAAATGCATGGATTAAATATAAAGCGTATCCTGGACATTCGCCGAAAATTAAGTTCGATGGATGGCATGGAATTTGGATTAAAGATGGAGCTTCGTATATCGAAGTAAACGATTTGGAAGTTGAAGGAAACAATAGTAATATAACTCTTAGTTATGCCCTGAGCCAAAAGAAGAATACTAACAACCCGCTAACAAGTGGAAGCTGTATCAGTGTAGATGGACGAACAAAAGCTCATCCTCATCATGTACGTATTCTCAACAGCAAACTACATGATTGTGGAGCAGGAGGCATTTCAGCACTTGAAACTGACTATCTGACAGTGGATGGAAACGAAATATTCAATAATGCCTGGTATTCACCGTTTGGGGGTAGTGGCATTTCGATGCTCAGAAATTGGAACTATGGCAATGACAATAGCCAGAAGTATAGAAATATCATAACAAGGAACAAGGTATACAGAAATCGAATGTATGTTCCCTGGATTTTTAACGGCAAGATCCAAGATGGTAACGGAATAATTTTTGATCGCTTAAGAGAATCTGGATATCAAGGCAATAGTTTGGTTGCCAACAACGTCGTATACCTAAATGGTGGTGGCGGCATTCATGCATTCAGAAGTGACAAGCTCGATATTATCCATAACACTTCTTATCTGAATAACCAGTCTCCAGGAATTCCATATGGGCAAATCTCGCTCAATGATACCCGTAATGTCCAAGTTCTCAATAACATCCTTTATTCTCGAAGTGGCGCACCGATAAATGTAGACAGTAGCAAAAATACCAATACTACTTTTAACTATAACCTTTACAACAATAACGGTTATGATGCAAGTGGTAGTGGTCCGAATGATATTATCGCAGATCCACAGTTTGTTAATGCCTCCGGAGGCGATTTTAGACTTAAATCAACCAGTCGAGCAATCAATAGTGGTTCTAAGTTTAGTTATTTAACAACCGATATTCTAGGCAACCCTCGTGTAAGGGGTTCAGGACCCGATAGAGGAGCATACGAAATGCAGTAGTAATCAATAGCATGGTATCGGGTTGTATGACAAAATTCTGATTTATACAAAGTTTTTGTCTACAACCTGTTTTGTAATTTATAAACCAACTAAAAACGCGCTATTTTGGCGATGCAATCACTTTTATGACTTATACCAATTCTCCATGAAGATGCACTAAATTAATTGAGGGATAGATCGGGATGCAGGAGCATGGTTAATCAATTTCCGGTGGAATGTGCGTGAAAGTAGTGAAGAATTATAACACCGATTGCGTCAGGCGGTAACTGCTGCAACGAAACAGAGAGTACAAATGCTCTGCTGGTTCAAAACTCAAGCGATCGCAACAAGGCAAGAACTGTCGCAGCGATTAGGACGAGATGAATCAACAGTATATTGTTGGTTAAGACGGTATCAGCAAGGCGGGATCGATGCATTGCTGGAAGTCAAAATACCTCTTGGTAAGCCAGGTTTAATACCAGCAAATGTTATGAGCCAACTCAAAGAACGTCTCAGTCAACCTCAATAATTTAAGAGTTACATCCAAATTCAAAAATGGCTGACTCAAGAGTGCAATCTACAATACATAAGTCTTAGCTTTCATTCTTCGATCTCATGTTTGCTCAAATAACCTCATTCAAACCTGAGGTAAGCAATCCCGAAAATCTTATGATTGCGTCGTTTCACTCACAATTCCATATAACCGATGATTTGGCAAACATCATAATCAGACCATTATTGCAATCATATTGATACCATTAAACCTTGCCCACAAGCGGAGCAAGGAAAGCTCCGCTAATTTTGCCTTATTATAAAGGAATTGGTACGAGTAAACATAAACTGTGAAAGTTTTTATTTTTTCGCAAGTCCCTTAAGCTCTTTTTTTAACTCTCTTGGTTGAAAATATTCGTGACCATGATACAAATAAGTACTAGATTCATTTTTGTCAATGATTCCATTGACCACTAAACCTAAGACATTATAGTTAGATCTCTCTAACATCTCTTGAGCAGCGTTAGCACTGTTAGAATCAATTACTCCAGGTCGAGCCACTAATAAAATCCCATCAGTCATTTGGCTTAAAGTCAAAGCATCAGCCGCTAAAAGAAGCGGAGGAGCATCAATAATTACAAAATCATAGTTATATTGAGATGAAAAATTGTCAATTAATGATGCCATACGTTTTGAGTCAAGCAGAGCAAGTGGGTTAGGAGGTCTAACTCCAGCAGTTAATACATCAAGATTATCCATTACTTTAGATACAGCTATATTAAATTCAGCTTGACCGACAAGAACCTCGCTTAAACCAACTGCATTGGTTAGTTGCCACAGATGATGCTGAGAAGGAACTCGCATATCTGCATCAATTAATAAAACTTTACGTCCTAACTGAGCGATCGCTGCTGCCAAATTAGCTGAAACTGTAGATTTACCTTCTTTGGGAACTGCGCTAGTTACCACAATTGTTTTGAGTACTTTATCTGAACTCAAAAATTTTAGATTAGCTTGAATCATCCGATACATTTCACTTGTTAAGGAGTAAGGTGTATCTCGGACAGCAATCTTTTGAGTTATTGATTCTGCACTTGAATAACGAGAACGAACTTTTTTAACAGATAAAGGAACAATTCCCAGTAAAGTATATCTAAATATATCTCTGACTTCCTTAAGTGTTTTTAGAGATCTATCTCTCATACCTAACAACATAATAGTTGTAGCAGCCAAGAATAAACCAAACATCACTCCTAGCAGCAAAACGATAATTTTTTTAATTATTAGTGGGTCAGTAGGCACTATAGCTTGAACAATAATTCGAGAACTGGGCGTATTCGTGTTCTCAACTAACTGTAATTCTTGAACCTTTTTCAATACAGTTTGATATGTTGATTCTGCAACTTCAACTTTCCGCTCTAACTCACGCTGATTCTGTACTAACTGTGGTATAACTTTCATGCGCTGTTCGTAGTTAGAGCGGGAATTATACAAAGAGGCGAGTCTTTGGCTTAAGCCAAAACGTTGCACTTGTGACTGTAGAAAATTTTGGATCAGGGTTTGTCTAAGTTCTCCAATCTGCAATAGATTCTGAGGAACTTCTGTATTGTTACCAACAGTCTGAGAAATTTGCTGCTGTAGCAAAGCTCTTAAGTTAGCTTTTTTTGCTTCCAGACTAATAATTGTTGGGTTATCATCTTGGAAGCGGCTACGCTCAGTAGCTAACTGTCGGTCAGTATCTTGAAGTTGTGTCAGGATTCCTTGTACAGCAGGTGACTGACTAAGACTACTTACAGCAAGCGCGTTTTGAGAATTTAAATTTACTTTCTGCTGCAGTTCATTGGTTTGAGCGTTGACTTCATTTAATTGAGCCTGAACAGTATTAATCTCGCTGTTTAAATTTCCAATAATCCCAACGGCTGACCTTGTTTCTTCTGATAGGTCTGTAATGCGGTTTTTCTGTTTAAATATACGTAGCTCTCGTTCTGCTTTGTCAACAGCCTCTTGAGTTTTCGGAATCTGCTTAGCAATAAATTGACGAGTTGCTGATGCCTCTGAACGATTTGAGATAATATCGTTTTCTAAATAATCATTCATCACTGTGTTGACTATTGCCGCAGCTTCTTCAGGATTATGGCTGGAATAAGTAATTCTCACCACATCTGTTCCTGGGACAATTTTTAGTACCAGTGACTTTAGTAAAGCTTTTACTGTCAAAGGTTCACCGTCATCGTCTTTGAGTTTTAATTTATCTATTGTCTTCTGCAATAAAGCAGGGGAAGAAATGACTTCTATTTGAGTGTTTATAGGATTTTGAGTGGCTAATAGCGATTTTAAATCTCCAGGAGATTCTCCTTCAGTGGTTGTCGGCAAAAGATTAGATCCTAATACTTGATAAGAGGGAATTTTAAACAAAAGTTTTCCTTCTGCTTCATAGGATGGTCTCATAAATCTTGTAGCTACTGCACTCAGTACAACTGTAGCAACGAATACAGTGACACCAGGGAGCCAGTACCGCTTCAATGTCGATAAGTAACGACCAAGGTCTAAATCAATAGATTCTCTAGATTCGGTAGATTTTTCTAACATAATGGTCAAAAGTAGAGGTTTTAAGCGAGCAATTCAATATCGAACTTTATCTAACTAGGTACAATGCACAGCTATTGGTAAAACTAACGTTATTTTACAATATGACATATAGTATAAACTATTTAAGTGACAAAGCGCTCAAATCATTTACAGGCTTTGGTTTTACCGATCTCAAGCCAACATCTATTAATCTTGAGGAGCGTTATTAAAAGTAAATGCAATACTAGTTGAAGCTGATTTAGCTTGCGGTTACCATTGAGTGATACAAAGTCTTAGTGTAGCATCATCACCAAGGTTGGAATCAAAGCAAGCCAGTGTAGCGATCGCTTTATCCTCTACTTCCAACAGCGATCGCTGGTTTGCTTTTGAGCAAAAACTGCCAGATAATTCTAAATTTCAGACAAGATTGTTATCAATGACCTGCCGCATCATGAATCAATTATTTAGAAGCAGCACGTTCTTTCAAAGATTTTGAGCGTAAGTGTTAAAGTTACTTTCTGGATTAAGGACTGGAATCTTTCTTACCTTGCCAAGCTTTCTTATAAGCCTCTAATAGCTTAGGTACTTGATGTCGCCACTCTAGTTTGTCCACCATTCTTTGTCTACCTAGTTCTCCCATCTGCTGGCGTCGCTGAGTATCCTCTAGAAGTTCAAGAATGTTCTCGGCAAAATCCACCACGTCATTACCTTTTGCATAAACAGATGCTGCTTCTGCCGATCGCCTTCCTTCCAAAAGGTCAAACTGAACAATGGGTTTTCCCATTGCCATGTACTCCATAATCTTGTTCATCGTCGAACTGTCATTGTAGGGCATTTTTTTATCGGGGTTGGCACATATATCACAGCTGGAAAGTCTTTCTAAAAGTTCATTATCAGGAATACGGCCTGTAAATTCTACATATTTATTTACTTCTAACTCTTGAGATAATTCTTGAAGCTTTTCAAACATCGGTCCACTACCGATAAGCATAAACTGAATGTCCTGGCGGTTCTTTTCATAGACAATGTAGCGCACTGATTGGAGTAGATAATCGATTCCCTCTGGTTCTCCCATGACACCAACATATCCCACCAAATACTTTCGTCCTTTACGGTAGACTGGGTTGGGCGGTAGGGGTTGAAAGCGGGAAAGATCGGGCCCGCTGCGAACAACGAAGACATCTTCTGGACTTTTGCGTCCGCGGGTAAGTGCTACCGAGAGGTAAGACTCATTAGTCGAGATAACTACGTCAGCTGTGGCAAAAGTCAATCTTTCAACCAAGGAGAGTCCATAGTAGAATATGTCTCGTCGTCCATACTTAGCTTCGTACATCTCTAGATTGATATCATGGTGATCAAATATGACTTTTACACCTTTGAATAACTTGAACCACCCTGCTACCAAAAATAGTAAATCTGGAGGATTACAAATGTGGACTATATCAAAACCCCGCTCTTGCCACACTTGATGAGCAAGGCGAAACTCCCAATAAAGCGCTGTACCGTACTCTCGTAGATAACCGGAGACCGAACTAATATCAGGTGGCATTGAGTGGCGATAAATGTGAACGCCATCGATCGCCTCGTATTCTTCTTCAAAGCCTTTACCTTTGGGACAAATTACCGAAACTTCATACCCAGCTTTTGTTAGCGTAGTAGCTTCCATCCATACACGCCGATCAAAGGGGACGGGCAGGTTTTCTACAATTATTAATACTTTATTAGACATATCTCATTTCCCTTTAAATTAGTTTCTCATTTTTAGTTAATTCTGCTAGTTTTACAATACTTTCGGCAATTTTACGTAAGTCTACAACGAAGGCGCACCCCCGCGAAGGGCGGAAGAAAACGCGGTTTTCTTAAAAGTTCGATGAACCCCTTCCCCACCTCACAGAAGGGCTTAAATTTCTTTAACTCTATGGAAAAATTAAGCTTTTCAAGCCTTTCTCCTTTACAAGCAAAGGTTAGCAGAGGATTTTTAATCCGTCGAATTTCCGTCAATTTCTGAGTATTGATATAGAGAAACTTAGGATAATACACGCTTTTTTTGCTTCTGCCAAAAAACTGAGCTAATAAAATTCTGTATGGTTTCTGTCTCAGTAATTGATACTATCTTATCTGTCTGAGCTTGATTTTACCTTTTGCTTAAGAATTAGCTCTTGTATTGAATTGTTTTGACTCATGAAAACATTAGGTAAACGCATCTAAATTATGCTTGATAAAAAACCTATTTAATGTATAAACAAAAAACAGGATTTATCCTTTGATTAATTTTCCAACTCTAAAGGCGATCGCTTAAAATTTCGTACATTCAGTAAACCTGAATGCAAGATTTTTCCGCTTTAGATAGCGTTCGCAACCAAAGTTAAAAAATAAGGCAAAAATTAGGATTTATCGTTTGGTTTAGTTTCTCAGACTTAAAGCGATGCTTATAACAAGCCTCAGAGTGTTTAATCTAAAGTTGCGACAATAACTTGAGCTTATTAAGCATAAAATCTTTTTATTTACATAATACTGACACCCTGTATATCCAGAAAATACTTAAGTTATTTCATTAGTTACTTCTTTGTTTACCAAGCAATACCAGAATAATTTAACTCCTTAATCGGTTCACTAAAGACACCAGCTAGATCGAAAATTTGTTTTTCTTTGAGCGCTTCGTGTAATATCTGGCGAAACTCTGGACTAGCATAGGTAACTATTACTACTTCTGCATCCTCCAGAGCCTGTTGGGGTTCTGCAACTAATAGATCCTCAAAATGAGGGAGGTTATTTTGGATATAGGCTAAATTGGTTCCCATTAACCGAGCTTCATAGACAGCTTGGTCATATATTTTTACCTGGCATCCTTCCCCAATCAATCGCTTAACTAACAGCACTGCTGGACTTTCTCTCAAGTCATCTGTACCTGGTTTGAATGCCAATCCTAAAACAGCAATCTTTCTTACCCCAAGGCGTAATACCTGTTGGGCGGCCAAATCAACTTGGAGGCTGTTAGTAGTTGGAAGGGCGTTTAGTAGAGGTACTGGTACATCCATGCTGCGTGCATAGTAAAGCAAAGCACTCAAATCTTTGGGCAGACACGAACCACCATAGGCAAATCCAGGACGCATATAAACAGGGGAAATATTTAATTTTGTGTCTTGTATGATGATGTTCATTACTTCTCGCCCATCTACACCAAAAGCTTTGGCAACCCGTCCGATTTCATTAGCAAAACCTACTTTCGCAGCGTGCCAGCAATTAGCTACATATTTAACCATTTCTGCCACAGATGGTTTGACTACAGTGAAGGGTGCATCAACAGTGGCGTACATCTGCCGCACTGCTGCTTCTGCTATGGGAGATTCAGTACCGATAATAGTATAAGGTGGTCGATCGTAGTCTTTGATAGCCGAACCTTCTCGTAAAAATTCTGGGTTAAATGCCAGATGGATAGAGCTATTACCTGTAATACTCTCTAGCAGATTTTGACACTTTTCTAATGTTCCTGGAGGAACAGTGCTACGCAACACAACTACATGGTTTTCACTCTTATGGCTAGCAGCTTTCCCAATTTGCTTGCACACACTCCAAACATAACTAAGATCGGGTTCTCCCCTTTCTGTTGGAGGTGTGCCAACACTAATCAGCGAAACATCTGATGCTAGCACTGCCGCTTCAGTATCTGTAGTAGCTGTGATTAAGTTAACCGCCACTCCGTCAACTAGCAACTGACTCAGCCCTGGCTCTACAATAGGCGATTCTCCCTTAGCGATCAAATCTACTTTTTCGGGGTTAACATCTACGCCAATGACTTCATGTCCGTCTCGTGCCAAGCAAGCTGCTGTTACAGCACCGACATATCCCAAACCAAAAATGCTAATTTTCATATCTATCGTTGTTATGCTTTCATACAGTACAAAATAATCAAGCCTTAAGAGTAGGCTTCTCTAGCATCCTAATTTAACACTGATTGATATAAATCTATAAAAGAAATCCAATGTTTTTTGATATCTAGACGAAAAACACTTATTCTCGCTTTTTCTCCAAGAGAAAGTCTCAAAATTTCATTTTCAATTAAAGACTTAACAGCATTTGATAATTCCTCAATGTTACCTGGATTAACGATTAATCCATTCTGAGATGAAGTTATTATTTCAGGTATACCTCCTACTGGTGTTACTATGACTGGTAGTTCCCAAGCCATTGCTTCCAACATTGCTAATGGAAGGCCTTCATTGTAAGAAGGCAACACAAAAACATCTGCTTGAGTTAGAAGAATATCACGCTCATCTGACCCTATCCAACCAGGCAGTTTGATAGAATTCTCTAGATTTAGAGTTTTAACTAAATTGCCTGCTTGTTCTAAGTCTCCATCACCTGCCATAATTAAATTAGCTCTATTTCTATATTCAATAGGCAGAAGAGAAAAGGCTTCGATCAAATCAAATGCTCCTTTGCGTTGCCCAATTCGTCCTAAAAAAAGTAAATTTACTTTTCCGGAACCTGAACGAGGTGGAACTTCCACAGGAACTTTTACTGGATTATATAAAACTACTACTTGTTCTGGTTTCAGACCAAGGTTTTCTATATAAAAGTTTTTCCAACTTTCTGATAAGACAATTAATTTTTGACACTTGCCAAATATCCAACTTAATAATTGCCGCATATATTTTGGAAGCCCAGTATAAAATATATGAAATTGACTTCCATGAGCATGTATTATTATTGGTTTCTGAAATACCCAAGCTAAAATTATCATAATTGCTTGTCGTAAAATACTACCCCGCTGTGATATTTGAAGTTGAACAATATCAACTTCTTGCTTGAGTAATATCCATACTAATTTACATATAGCTTTCAAAAATACTATGATTTTGATTGCTAAAGTTCCTTCTTCATGAGTAATAATATGGCATATTTCAACTTCCGGAGGAGCATATTCTAAAAAAAGCTTTTCATAACCAGAAATCCCACCCTGTTGAAGTAAACTAGGACCTAACATAATAATTTTGATAGCATGATTTTCATACATAATTGTAATTTTTAATTTTGCAAAATTTTACGAACAGTTAATAATATAACAATCTATTTTTGGAAAATTTTAAAATTATCCAGTATGTGTATTAATTAGATGTTTATAACTTTGTTCTGGAAAAAAGAGATATTTGACTTGATAGTATAGCTGATACATAAAGTGTCCATTCAATAGAATTTTGTTCAAGTAATATGGTTTCAGTAAAGTTTGAAACAATTGTAAAGGTTAGATAAATTAATAGCCATACATTATTTTCAGGCATTTTATTCAGCCTAATTAAATATATCCCTCTGAAGAAATTAATTAATAATCCCATTAGAAAAACCAAAACTCCTAATAAACCCAAGGCTAGCCAGAGATCCAAAAATCCATTATGAGCACTAGGAGCCGGCCACCCTGCTGCCGCTTGTACATAAGCAGCGCCTGAGGTATCAGAGCCGTACCAGAATGCTCCATAGCCATATCCCAGCCACGGTTTTTTTGCAATCAGCTCCAACACAGCAGGCCATATCTCTGAGCGTCCAGTAAGTGTTGTATCCTTACCTACACTTCCTAAAATTTGATCGGCGTATGTTACGAACCAGGCATAAAAAGCTACACTCACAGCGCTTATAAATGTCAAACTAGGTATTAACGTTGTATACCTGAAGCGTAAAATTCTGTTATATATAGGGAAAGCTGCTGTAAGTATGAGCAAATTCCCTAAAGATGTTGTTGAGCTTGAGAAGAATACAAGTATTCCAGAAGCAATATAGCCAAGCCATAAAACCCACCGATTTTGTCGAGTAGTCATAGCAAGGAAGAAAAATATTGCTCCACTAAGTACAAATCTCCTTCCTAAAATATTCTTTTGTGAGTATATTCCTCGCCAAGCACGTGCGTGTTCCTCCACTCCAAGACCATATTGTGGCATCAACAAAACAATTAGGAAACACGCTACTGCTGAGATACCAAGCATATAGGTACATAACTTCAATTGTTCCTTTAGGGTGTAACGTGAAGCAAGATAAACTCCAAATAACGTTGTTCCTAAGAGACCAAAAACCCTACGTATAGTAGTATCTGAATCTAAAGACCAAAAACTAGAAAGCGCACAAACTGCAAGTAAGACCCAAACAAGTTTATCTCTGCCAATAACATGGATAACCTTCTTCCAGCGTAGAGCGATCAATAAAAAGATCACTATATATGTAAAAGTATAAAGTAATCGAAATATAGTTCTATCGCCTTCTTTTACAGTAAAGCCATTAGTTAAAAATGGATCTAATGGAGTTCCTGAATAAATTATTAAGCAAGTAATTGTAATTAATTGTTCGGCAGAAATTAAAAGTTTCCTCATTTTATATAATGTTTATCATCGTGTAGATAGATAACAAGTAAGTAGGTAGCTAGTCGGTGATTGCTATTTTCCGTGAATTTGAGCAAATACTTTGTTTTTTAAATTTGCAATTAATAGCTTTTCCAGATAAGTATGGACAAAACATCCCATAACTACTGCCATTACAACAGTTATAAGTGCAATTATATTGTCACTTGTATAATTAGATAAAATATTATACTTAGTAAGCTTACTAGTAAATTTACTTATATTATTTAAGAAGAAACCGTGTGTTAAGTATATAGAATAGGATGCATCTCCTATGTAAATTAAAATTAATGGTACATTTATTTTACTCGACATTTCTAAGTATACAGAGCCAATAATAAGAAATGTAAAAGGAATACCATAAGCTATTAATGAGGAAATACCTGAGACATCGTACTCTCCATATTTTGTATTTATAACTGATAATATTAAGATAAAAATAGAAGCATAAATTAGTAATCTTTTAAACTGAAATTTAAATTTAGAAATGATATATGCAGCTAAGCAACCAAGAACAAATTCTAGATTATGTTCGTCAAATATGAACATTAGTATAAAATTTTTTCCAATTGGTAAAATATTTAAAAAACTGAGAATAATACCCACTATCCAAATAAAAATTACTGCCTTGCAAATTTTCGTGTTCAATAAGATTAGTGTGGCAAATAGGCAGTAAAAAAAAATTTCATAACTAAGCGTCCAACTGACACCAATAAAATTAGTCTCTAGAATAGATCTGTCTTGTGGTATTAATAAAAAAGCTTTAATAATTTCGTCTGCGCCTGGTTGAGAAATTGTATCTTTACTACTGGTAAATATAGAAACTAAAATTTTGCTAGCTAAAATAATCCAATACAATGGATATATACGAATAAATCTTTTCACAATGAAAGATTTTAATTTATTTGGTTTACCTATATCATATTGATGAATGTAAAATATAATAAATCCACTCAGTACGAAAAAAAAATCAACGCCTATCCAACCAAAATGAAATATTTGCAATAAAGTATTTTTATTAAATTCACGAGTAAGTATATGATTTGCGTGGCATAAAACTACTAGAATAGCAGCAATACCACGATAAACTTGTAATAAATTTAATTTTTTATTCATCTGATTATGTAGGGTAAGCTATAAAAATTAAATTGATAATTTAATTCTGTAAATTGCTATATAAATACGTTTGTATCAATGTCTTAGTTTTAGGATTTCTAATAAACATTAAATGTTTTATCAATTTTAAGTATTGCTGGTAGGCAACTACTATCACAGTTTATATAAGTTGCCAGTCAGTCACGCTCATTACCCCGTTGAACTGACAACACATCTTTATTTATACCTCACTATCTTACTTAATAAACTCACTTTAGGGTTAACATTCTCTATGTAAACAGCCTTTTATGTTATGGTATTTTTATTCAAAACAGAACGAATTTGCTGTCTGGTGTTCTGAGGAATCAACCACATTGTTAAGTACAAGCATATATCTATTGGTCGAGGGTTGCCCCAACGAATAGCTTCCCACAATAAAGGAAAGAAAGCTTTCCAATCACCTACTAATGACGCAGAATGACTTACAATTGTTGCAATAAAGCCTGAATAAGCTTTCCGTGTGACTAAATTACGGGTTGAACGAATCCAATCTAAGGAATATTTCCAGTCGTTAACGTTGCTTAAGCGCTTGATTCCCATTTCTGAATGCCAGATTGCCATAGCTTCAGGTACAAACTCTACTCCTACACCTTCGATTCCACTAACTCGAAGCAACCACTCCCAATCTTCATGTCTGTAAAATTTTTCTTCCAAAGGCATTTTTTCCATCAACTCTTTTTTCACGAAAATAGTGGAGGTTTGTATGCATCCTTCTCCTTTAAAAAAGGAGTTACGAACAAAAAGATATTCACTTAAAGGCTCAGAGAGTTTTGGTAGCCTTCTTGGACAAATAAATTCCCCTTTTGGAGTTAAAGAAATGAAACGACTAGCAACTACTGGAAAATTATAATTAGAATTATTTGCTACTTCTAGTTGAAGTTGCAATTTTTGAGGGAGCCATTCATCATCATCATCTAAAAAGGCTATCCAAGTACCTTTGGCTTCCCTAACTCCAGTATTTCTAGCCCCTGATGGTCCAATATTTTTTTGTAATTCTATCACTCTCAGTCTTTGATCGCCTATTTTAGATAGTGCATTGACTGTTTCTTGGTCTGGGCCGTCTATTATTACAATTACTTCAATTGATTGCAATGTCTGACTTAATGCACTTTTTGCTCCCCTGACAACAATTTGTGGCCTGTTGCGTGTAGGAATCACAACACTGACTACTGGTTGGTTACTTTCATTTACCATTGCTAAATTTTGAGTTATTCTTTCTGGTTGAATAAATTCCATATTCCTTGCTTTAGCTACTTTAATTTTGCAAATTAAGTAAAAAATTAAGTTGATAATCTTAATTCAATATTCTTATTTTTTCACAAATTTTTGCCATGCAACATGGATTCCACCTAAATTATGAATCATTAATAAGTTCACAAATATAAGATAGCAAAAAGTCGCGATCGCTATGGTCAATAAAAAGTCTAACTCAATTTTTTTTAATATGAAAAATATAATTAACATCAAAACGCTAATTAACAAAGGGTAACGCATAATTTGCCAGTAATTTAATGGAAATATAAGAGTAGAGGTGAAATAAATATATTGGCTAAAAGCAATAAAACTCATTAAAAAAGCCATTATTGCTGCACCTAATAAGTTATATTGTGAAACTAATATTACACCTGCCAAACTTCCTAAGGTAGTGTTAATAGCTACCTGACGCAGGTTTACAATCTCAAAACCATTTGCTACAAGTAAAAAAGATAGTGACTGATTAAAAGGTAGAAAAATTAATGATACAGCAATGACACTTAGAGCTAAACTTCCTTGAGCAAAGCTAGGATTATAGACAAAAGTCAGTAAGTTTTTACTAAGAAACAGCAGACCAACAGATAAAGGTAATGCGATAATTAATAACATCTCAATACAGTTTGAGATAATTTTTTGCTGACTTTCGCGTCCTTTAGTCACTGCCTTTGATAATCCTGGAAACATTGCTATACATATACTATTAGCAATAATAAAAAAGGGTTGTAACAATTGTATTATTCCACCATATATACCAATTATAAATTCACTACCTGATAATGAAAGAATTAAAATTTGAATCCTACCATTGACTACAGCTAGTGCTTCAATAGCAAAAAATGTACGTGCATTTTTGATTGTACTGTAAATAAAATCTTTATCAATTTTCCATTTTGTTTGAACTAGTTTAGTAATTAAAATCCATTCAATTCCCAAAATTAATGATTCTGAAATAACTAGAATTGCCGCAAGATAATCGATTCCGTAATTCATTTGCATTGCCCAGAGCATGATGAATAAACGTATTACATACACTGGAACTGTAGCAATGGCAATTAGATGCATCTTTTCTTTAGCTTGAAAAATTGCCTCAGTAATATTGGAAAGTGAAAACGGAATGATTGTTAAACCCATGATGTAACAAGCAGTCGAGGTTTCGGAAGTATAGGGCAGTAAAAAAACTAAGATTACTAGAACCACATAACTCAAGAAACTGAAAATTAACTGCAACCAAGTTCCACTTATTAAATAAAGTGGTGTTTTTTCTGGCTCACGGGCTATTTCTCTAGTAAATAAAGTTTTTAATCCTTGTGAGGCAATGCTTACAAATATAAAATAATAGGTAAATGCCAGTAGATATTGGCCCAAAGCTTCAGCTCCTAAGATGCGAGCAATAGAGGCAGTTAACACAAAGGTTGTAATGCTTTGCGCTAATCGATTAACTATCATTGAAAGGGAATTACTTATTAATTTTTGGTTTTTTCCCATATAGTAATCAACTTAATTTTGATAACTTTTATTCCATGATTTATTTATAATATTGTTTCTACAAGGATCCCTGATTCCTACAAAGCATCATTTCAGCCTTATTTTGTTGATATTATTAGACATACCAAATATTAAATTTAGTTAATTTTTTCTAGTGTTATTTTTGAAGAAAATCTTTATTCGCTTGTTACTACAAAATTAAATGTTCAGTTTGCTTCATTGAGAAAGTAGCTCAGACACGAACGGTCAAATATGGACTTAGCTAAAAAAGTACGTTAAGTTTTTATATACATTTTTATAAACAATGAAATTCTCAGACTTAACGATAGCAGAGTCTTTTTTCTTAGAAATTTAATATGCACCTTCTTTTTTCAAAACCACCATAATTGTTTTGAGTAGAATTTCAAAGTCTAAACTAAGCGACCAATTTTCGATATAGTTCATATCTAGAGCTATTACTTGTTCAAAATCTAAAATATCCGAGCGACCTGAAACTTGCCAAAGACCAGTAACACCAGGTAAAACTTCATGTCGAATAAAATGATGTTCAGAAAACTTATCTACATCTCTAGTTGGTAAAGGGCGAGGTCCGACTATACTCATTTCTCCAAAAATCACATTAAAGAGTTGCGGTAACTCATCTAAACTGTATCGACGGAGAAATTTTCCAACATGAGTAATGCGGGGATCATCCTTTATTTTAAAAATAATCCCATCTTTGGTCTCATTTAAGGCTTCTAATTCTTTCTGTAATTTGTCTGCATCAGATCTCATGGTTCGAAATTTCCATACTTTAAACTGTTTTCCATGTAGACCTATACGAGTTTGTTTGTAAAATACAGTGCCTGGAGAATCTAATTTGATAGCTATAGCTATAACTACATAGATAGGGAATGTTAACATTACGAATAAAGCAGCAAAACAAAAATCACAAATACGCTTTATCCAAAAATCTTTGCCTGTAATTATTGGACAATCTAAACTTAGGCAAGGCATTCCTCCTACTTTATTAAATTCTACGTTTCTATAAATTGGTTTTAACTCCATTGGTATAATGTGTACTTGTATACCTGATGCTTGAAACAACCAGCATAAGAACATTCTATTTTTGAGAGCATCCCAAGATATAAAAACTTCTGTTACACCTAACTGATTAAGTTGATTCAATGTTTGTTGACGTTGATATCTGTCTAATGAATTAGCATTTGCCGTTCCAGATACAATATAGTGCTTCTCCTTTTTTACAAAGCTAGCAATCTGCTCGTGGTCTTGAGGATCGCAAATAATGAATACAGAAGAACGGACTATTTTCTTTTGTTTACGGAGATATTCAAGAACAATATTTACAGCATATCTACCAGTACAAATAAACAATGTACTAAATAACCAAGATAATAATATTAACCTTGAACGTGTAATATCTACGAATGGCTGATATAAAAAACAAATAAGTAGTATTAATCCATGAGCAAAAGTAAGCGATTTTATAATATTTAAATAGTCATAGCGTTTTTGACCTTCTCGATAAATACCTTCAATAGCTAACGATCCTATTTGAATTCCAATACTGATTAAAATTGGTAAATAATCACTCAATGTATGCCAAGTAAAATTTATGTAAGAAGATTGATATCCAGCTAAAACCCAAGCTAAGGATAAAAGAGTGCAGTCTACTAAAAATAGTGTTGTTAATCTCAGCCACCACGAACCTTTGCGTACTCTCACATATGCAGATGCACGTAGATCTAAAGGTATTTCACTTAATTTATTTGTTTCAATACTTTGATTACTCATAGTTAGTAACACTTGGTGTCCTTAAAATTTGGATGGGAACTATGCAAGTAGAGTATCTCACATTTTGTTATAGAAAGATGACTTTTATATTTGACTGTTACTTATTTTCCTAAGTAACGCTGTCCTCTCGATCAAAAATATCTTCGAGGGTCTAAGTGTAAGTAGTAGCCAAATACTTAGCATTTATTACAAACTTGCATCTAGTTTTGTATGGAAATTTTGAGCTTTGATGTCAAGCAAAGAATTTGTTGCTAACTTAACTAGAGTTCTTGTTGTTAATAATTTTAGAGACCAGATAAAGATATTAGAATTTGTAACGTGCGTAATTTATGAATTGAATCCTTACAGTTTCATTGGAGAGGTGTACTTTTAGAAAAAATGATATCTCTTCCGGAGTTAGTGTAGCATGTTTAGCTAGACTCATTTAGTTTTACTAAGAAGCTTCTCCGTTTTTTTACGCATGATTACTGATTAAAAAAACTTACAGATATAACATATAACGAAATAAGTCAAAAATGTTGAGTTTTGTAACAAAAGTTTACATATCTTTTAAATTTTGGTTAGAATTAGATCAGTTTTTGGACATCGTAGTAGATGATTGATCGCAGGGTTACTTCTTAATCGAGTAAGCTTGGACTAAGAAATAATTATTATGAAATGAGGAGCGTTTGTTGACGCCAAATACACCAAGCAATACATTTATAATACAAAATAATAAAATTATTCGGCAAATATGCAAGGCTGAAAATTATTTTTAATACCTTAAAAAAGTAGTAAAAAGGATACTTAAAATATATAAATCTTTTTATATTTGCATATTAGAGATTTTTACTCCTTTCTTGAGAGAGTCAACTATTTTTATAATTTTTTGTGTTTAGATTAGACTCTAGACCGATCTAATTTTGTCTATAACAAACTACGGGCTTACGCTATGAAATCTATTTTCAAAAATTTTACTAATTTTGCGTACTTAATGCAACGATTGATATTAAAACTTCACAGTAATTTTACATAAAAACAAATCCTATGAAGATTCAGTAATAATTATTTTTTGTTTCTGCAAATTTAAATAAAATTAAGATTGATATATTTGCCAATAATTACATAAAAAAATATTAATTTACTAACTGACAAGTAAAGCACTAGTTTATACTCATCTATTTTTTAATTATTAGTAATTGGGTTATAAATTTTAAGTAATAAAGTTAAATTATAGGAGTTGCCATATTAGTATAAAGTAATTGATGTAAAATATAAAGATATGTAATTATTAGTAAAAAAGTATATATAAAGAATCCTGGGCTAGATAAGCTAAACTTTCGACCACTGAGCAATTCTATACCGTTGCTACTGATTAGGGCGAGCACTAAAGCTGTTTTCACATTCATGAGAGTCTGGATAAGCTATTTAGAAGCTTACTTAAAGTACTTTGATGAGAAATTTACAGATGAAAGAAAGTTTAAAAATCCCGAGCAAACATTGATTTTATTAGCATAAGGACAAGTGAAACCACAGACTTTAATGAGTTGTTGATATATAGAAAATGCAAATAAATAGTCATACTTCAGAATATAAAGAAAATATTCCGTTAGATAGTTTAACTCACATCGTTGGCACTGAAGTTGGATATGAATCGAGTAATGTTCAGCCATTTGCTCAGAATTTATGCATTCATCAAATGTTTGAGATGCAAGTAGAGCGATCGCCCCAAGCAATTGCTGTAGTATTTGAAGACACACAACTTACATATCAACAGTTAAATCAACAGGCAAATCAGTTAGCGTACTATCTACGTACTTTAGGCGTTGGACCGGAAGTACTTGTGGGTATTTGTATAGAGCGCTCCTTGGAGATGATTGTAGGACTGTTAGGAATTCTTAAAGCTGGAGGTGCTTATGTGCCTTTAGATCCATCATATCCAAAAGAGCGTTTAGCTTTCATCTTGGAAGATACACAAACACCAGTGTTGTTAACCCAAGAGAAATTGGTCAAGAACCTACCACCACATCAGGCGCAAGTAATTTGTCTAGACTTGCTTTTGGAAGAAAACACCCAAACTAACCAAGATAATCCTGTAAACCAGACAACACCTGATAACCTAATCTACGTAATTTTTACATCTGGTTCTACAGGACAGCCCAAGGGTGTAATGATTTCTCACTCTGGAATCTGCAATCAATTGTATTGGCGGCAAACAACCTTTGGTTTAA
This sequence comes from Nostoc sp., assembly GCA_036918135.1. Classification (GTDB taxonomy): domain Bacteria; phylum Cyanobacteriota; class Cyanobacteriia; order Cyanobacteriales; family Nostocaceae; genus Nostoc. The sequence continues at coordinate 20,700 of JBALDB010000015.1, read as the reverse complement.
CTCAGACAGACAAAGTTTTACTAACGATATCTTTTAGTTTTGACCCCTCAGTATGGCAGATATTCTGGACGTTGTGCTTTGGGGGGCAATTAATTATGGCTCGCCCTGGCGGACATCAAGACGCTGCTTATCTTGTAAAAGTGATTACCGAGCAGCAAATCACTGTTTTAGCCTTAGTACCTTCAATACTGCGTGTTTTACTAGAAGAAAAGGGAATTGAAAATTGCCAATTTCTCAGGCACGTTACCTGTGGTGGTGAAGCTTTACCTGGCGAACTCATAGAGCGGTTCTTTGCCCAATTGAATTTGGACAATGTTCTACACAATTGTTATGGCCCGACAGAAGCTTCCATTGATACCACTTTCTGGACTTGCCAGCGGGACACTAATTATACCATCGCTCCCATTGGTCGCTCCATTACTAATGCACAAGTTTACATCCTTGATGAAAATTTACAGCCTGTGCCTGTTGGTGAATCAGGTGAACTGTATATTGGTGGTACTGGTCTAGCGCGGGGTTATCTTAACAGCCTAGAACTAACTAAACAGAAGTTTATTCCCAACCCCTTTAACTTTTTGTTAGGCAATACTGGTGAGGATTTAGAGTCTTCTAAAAATATTGAATCTAAAAACAAATTTCAAAATCCAAAATCAGCCCGCCTTTACAAAACGGGGGACTTAGCACGTTACAACAGCGATGGTAATATCGAGTTCCTTGGTCGCATTGACCACCAGGTAAAGATTCGCGGCTTTCGGATTGAATTGGGAGAAATTGAAGCTGTACTCAGTCAACATCCGGCACTGACACAGACTTTAGTCATGGCTAGAGAGGATGTTCCTGGCGACAAACGACTTGTGGCATATATCGTTGCTAGTCCAGAGCAAATTCCTACTCAGGTTGAATTACGACACTTTTTGCAAGGTCGGCTACCTGAATACATGATACCCAGCTACTTTGTATTTTTGGATACCTTGCCATTAAACCCCAATGGCAAAATAGACCGCCGCGCTTTACCTGCGCCAGATATATCGGATCTTGGTTCATCAACTAACTTTGTCTCACCCCAGAATCCTACAGAAGAAGTTTTAGCTAACATCTGGGCAAAAGTTCTGCGTCTGGAACAAATAGGTATCCACAACAATTTTTTTGAATTGGGAGGGCATTCACTGCTGGCTACTCAAGTTATGTCTCGAGTTCGCCAAGCTTTCGGGATAGAAATACCGTTGCAACTTTTGTTTGAGAATCCCACGATCGCTAATTTAGCTCAAGCACTCGCTCAAAACCAAATTCCAGAAAATAATCCTGAAAATCAGACTATTCCCCAAATAGCCAATCGAAAATCAGCCCCATTATCTTTTGCTCAGCAGCGAGTCTGGTTTTTGCAGCAGTTGGAACCCAACAGCCGAGCATATATTATCTTAGATGCACAGCGCTTAACTGGTGAATTAAATGTAAATGTATTGCAACAGGCACTAGATGCGATCGTTGTTCATCACGAAGCACTGCGAACAAACTTTATTAAATCAGTTGATGGTAGCCCCATACAAGTAATTGCTTCGCCTCGACCAGTCGAACTCAAGATTCTTAAAGTTACACACGAGCAAGCGCAATGTCTCCTCAATCAAGAAGCGCAAAGCCCCTTCAACTTAGAATCTGACTTGATGCTGCGAGCTAGGTTGCTGCAAATAAATGAAACAGAGCAGATACTGCTGTTGGTCATGCACCACATTGCCTCAGATGGCTGGTCAATGGGCATTCTCTGGCAGCAGTTAGCAGCAGTTTATGAAGCTTTTTTAAACGGCAAGCCTTCCCCCTTAGCAAAATTACCCATTCAATATGCCGATTTTGCTGTTTGGCAGCATCAATGGCTATCGGGTGAAGTCCTCTCCAGTCAAATAAACTACTGGAAAACCCAGTTAGCAGGTGCTAATACTGTACTGGAATTGCCCACCGACCGACCACGGCCGCCAATCCAAACTTACCAAGGGGCGGCTCAATCTTTAATGCTACCCCAAAGCTTGAGTGCATCGCTGACAGAACTCTCCCGTCAGGAAGGTGTCACTTTATTTATGACCTTGCTGGCAGCCTTTGGAGCAATACTGCATCGCTACAGTGGGCAAGAAGATATTCTCATTGGTTCTCCGATTGCTGGACGTAACCGTTCTGAAATTGAAGGATTGATTGGATTTTTCATTAACACTGTGGTTTTAAGGACTGATTTTTCTGGTAACCCTAGTTTTCGTTCAGTGCTGAGTCGAGTCCGCCAGATGGCATTGGGTGCTTATGCTCATCAAGATATGCCCTTTGAAAAACTGGTGGAAGAATTGCAACCAGAACGAGATACTAGCCGCAACCCACTATTTCAAGTGTGGTTTAATATGCTCAACTTAAGGGACATCCAACTGGAAATACCTGGGGTAGCTGTAGAACCAGTGTCAATGTTAGAAACAGCTTCTAAGTTTGACTTAACTTTGTATGTTACAGAGCAAAACCAAGGAATCAAACTTGATTTAGTCTACAATACCGATTTATTTACTTCAGAGCGGATGATGGAAATGCTCGATCAATTCCATTATTTGCTCGAGCAAATTGTTGCTGCTCCAGACAGAAAAATCAATTTGTATTCCCTTGTCACACCACAAGCGCAATTTTTGCTGCCAGAACCAAGTGCAGTGTTGCCAGAACCAGAGTACGAATTGGTAACAACAATGTTTACCTCTTGGGTTAACTCGATTCCAGAACATTCAGCAGTTCGTCAAGGATCTTGCAGTTGGAATTATGAGGAATTAGGCAAAATAGCTCAAGCCTTAGCACGGGTTTTATTATCCCAGGGAGTTGAACAGGGAGATGTAGTAGCCGTGTTAGGGACGCGAAGCTTTGGGCTGATTGCAAGTATGGTGAGCGTACTTTTGAGTGGCGGTGTGCTGTTGACACTCGATCCGAAACTACCTAGCGATCGCCACCAACTTATGCTACGAGAAGCTAAAGCTAAATACATACTATATATAGATAGTCAAGTCCAAGAACACAGGGGTATAGCTGAATCTTTGATCGGTATTTATGTAAATCCAGATACAGGAGAAATCTTAAATTCATCCAAGGGCAATAATCAAACCGTCAACTTGCCCCAAATCGCTGGTGACGATGCAGCTTATATTTTCTTTACTTCCGGCACCACAGGTGTACCAAAAGGAGTGCTGGGGTGTCACAAAGGAATGGCACATTTTCTCAATTGGCAACGACAGACATTTAAAATTGGTCAGCAAGACCGTGTTGCCCAATTGACAGGTCTTTCCTTTGATGTCGTCCTTAGAGATATTTTCTTACCTTTGACTAGTGGTGCAACCCTGTGTTTGCCAGAGCAAGGAGATAACTTAGAACCGAGTAGAATTTTGCCTTACTTGGAACAGGAGCAAATTTCTATATTGCACACAGTTCCTTCGTTGGCACAATCTTGGTTAGGTAATGTACCCTCAGGAGTCTTTCTACGTAACTTACGCTGGTTATTTTTTGCTGGAGAACCTCTCAAGGAAACACTTGTACTTCGGTGGCGCGATGCTTTCCCAGAATCAGGAGAAATTGTCAATCTTTATGGGCCGACAGAGACAACTTTAGCCAAATGTTATTACCGAGTACCTGTTGAGTGTACACCTGGGGTACAGCCAGTAGGATCGCCATTACCACAAACCCAAGCACTGGTTTTCACACCAAATCATCAACTGTGCGGCATTGGTGAACCAGGGGAAATTGTTATCCGAACTCCATTCCGGAGTTTGGGCTACATCAATGCCCAGCAAGAAAACCGTTCTCGGTTTGTTCAAAATCCTTTTGGGAATGACGAACAAGATTGGATTTATTATACAGGCGATCGCGGTAGCTATCGTCCAGATGGTTCTTTAGAAATTCTCGGTCGCCAAGATCATCAAGTCAAAATCCGTGGAATACGCATTGAACCAGGAGAAATTGAGACGGTATTAGCCCAACATCCAAATGTACTCCAGACTGTAGTAGTTGCGCGTGAAGATGTTCCTGGGGATCGACGTTTAGTAGCTTACATTATCCTAAATCAAGACTCAGTAAAAACAATTAGTGAAATCCGGCGCTTCCTCTCGACAAAGCTGCCACAGTACATGCTACCTTCAGCTTTCGTCTTGCTGGACACCATGCCCTTAACTGCTAACGGCAAGGTAAACCGCCGTGCTCTACCTGCACCCGACTTATCGAGGCAAGAGCCAGAAGCGACCTTCGTTGCTCCCCGGAATCAAGTGGAACGTCAGCTAATAGAGATTTGGGAACAACTTTTAGGTGTCCAACCCATTGGCGTTCAAGATAACTTTTTTGAACTAGGAGGACACTCTTTACTTGCAGTAAAATTATTTTGGCAAATTGAAAAGATATTTCATAAAAATCTGCCGCTTGCCATTCTTTTCCAGTCAAGTACTGTAGAGGCTTTAGCCAAAATAATTTGCCAACAAGAAGATTTAGCAACAAACATGGCTTCACTAGAGGATAAATCAACAACTACTTGGTCATCCCTGGTAGCAATTCAACCCAATGGTTCCAAGCCACCTTTTTTCTGTATTCACGGACTAGGTGGAGAAGTCTTGTGTTTTCGTGAATTGGCACAACATCTCGGCCTAGAACAACCATTTTACGGACTACAACCACGGGGGCTGGATGGAAAACACCCTCTTGATACTCGTGTTGAAGACATGGCCGCACACTACATTCAAGAAATTAAAACCCTTCAACCGAATGGCCCTTATTTTCTCGGAGGTTATTCCTTTGGAGGTGCAGTTGCCTTCGAGATGGCTCGACAACTCCACGAACAAGGTGAAGAAATTGGTATTTTAATTATCCTTGATAGTTGTCGTCCTGGTTATAGCAAGCGATCGCCATTTCTCAAACGAATGTTCTTGCATTTAAATAAAATTGCTCAACAAGGACCTATGTACCTTTGGCAAACGGTCATGAGATGGAGCTATTGGAAGAAGTCGCGTTTCCAAAATAGATATAAACGTTACTTGGAAGTAGCACTTGATTTACCTGAAACTGACAAACATTTAGAGATTATAGATAGTAACACTCAAGCTATTAGTAAATATATTTACCCAGTTTACCCTGGTCGAGCTATTCTTTTGCGAACTGAGGATCGGAATCGAGACGAAGCTATAGGTACACAATACGATCCTCAATTCGGTTGGGGTGACTTGGTTGCTGGAGGATTAGATATTCATTACGTTCCCGGGTCTCACCTTTCTCTATTTCGCGAACCCCACGTACACGTGTTAGCCGAGATATTGAAAAATTGCTTAATTCAAGCGCAGTCTCCAAAAAATTAAGCTTGTTACCTGTTGACTGTCAACCATCAGCAGTTAACAAACCTCATATATTAACCTGAGACAGCCTTTTTTTAATGTAATTACAGTCTCAGCTTTTTGACCTTTTTTAAACTATCGAACTCATGGTAATTTAGCGATAAAGTTCGTACTATCTTTGAGAAGATTCGGATGTTGATTGAGAAAATTATGAACTTTTTGTTTTTGTTCATCATCTACAAAAAAATTATAGCTTTCCACAAAATTTAAACTTCCTACTAGATATTTAGCTCCTAAGTTGGCTCTAGATAAAATATATTTCTCGGTGACATCGCTATGGTTAATTAGCCAACCTTTTCGATGTGATAAATAAAGTAGTGTGGGATCACTACCAGTAGTAGCAATTATTAGTGACTTAGATTCAGTATTTTGTTTTACTTGTTGTGCTAGTTGAAAAACAACGGATTTATTTATTCTTTCCTTGAACATATAATCAATAGTATAAATAGTACAACTAGCAGCTAAAGTTAGATATAAGCACAATATTATAGCTTTTCTATAATTAGCTTGCTTTGCAGTTTTATCCAAGTATTGATTACAAGCTTTACCCATGAATATTACTCCAGGAAGCATAAATTGGAGTTGATAATATTCATGAACTAGACTAGTAATAGGTACTAAAATCCAAGTTAATATGACTGAAATTAACCAAATATCTAAGACATATTCTTGTCTAGTTTTTCTAGGAATCAACAATCCTAATAAAAAGATGACAAAGCCAAAAATAGCAAAATGTCTAACAGCAGTTCTAAATAATATTTCTGTCCAAAAATGTAAGGTTAGTACAATATTGTAGTTATATCTATTTGTTGAGCCTGACCAAAAACCAAAAGTATTACCATACTCTAAAAATAGCTGGTGAGCATGGTAATACCAGATAACTACAGATGCTAATATCAATATACTATAAATCCATAGAGATATTTGAAGAAAGACTTTGATACCAAATTTAGTCCATGCTAAGTAAAAAAGTGGAATTCCTAAATATATTATTGGTAAAACTTTGATTAGACAAGCCAAGGCTACAAAGATTCCTGATAAAATTAATTCTTTCGATTCTTCTGAGTCCAGCCAATTAATGAAATAGTAGATACCAATAATTGAACACATCAACAGCATCGATTCTGGCTGAAAAGTTCTACTATAATAAATATTTAAAGGTAAACTTATAAAAAATAAGCAAGACCAAAATGCAACTTTTTTATTTAAAACTTTGACAACTAGTTGATAGAGGAAGTAAAGAGCTACTAAAAAACAAATAATTGATGTTAATCTTCCCCAAAATTCTGAAACTCCAAAAAGCCTATAAATAAGAGCAACGATAAATGAATAAATTGGAAACTCCGTTTCGCAATAACCTAGTGAATTACCTCCCCAATCAATTTGAGGATAAAAGAAGTTAAAACCATTCTCATAAAAATTTCTAGCTATTGCTGCTGTATCTGATTGACGCCATGAATGAATACCGATAATTGGCGAATTAATATTGTAAATTCTGAAAACTATAGCTAAAATTATTAAGAAAAGTATAGGCAAGTTTTGGAATTGGTTTTTAATAAGACTATTTTGCATATACTTGTATAAATTAATATTCTTAATTTTTACTAAAAATAGGTTTTAAAAAAATCAATGCCTTTTCTTAAATTATCCTACCCAATGGTTATTACCCCAACGATACCACTGTTCGACTAATCCTAAGCCAGAAACTAAGATACATCCGTAAAGAAATTCTCGTGTTTTTGGAGTATCGAGATGGTCTATCAGCATACCAAAAGCAATAAAAAAGAAGGGCGTTGCAAAAACAAATCTTGCTAGGCTATAGAGATAACCCGAAGCCGCTAAAAATCCAATACCTGCATTAGCTATACAAACGAATAAGGAAAAAAAGAACACATAATTTGTTTGTAGTTGACCAATGGTTGGAGTTACAGATTGAGGAGTAATTTTACCAGCTTTGGTTAATTGCCAAGAACGGATAAAATAAATCAAAATCGCTATGGGAGGATAAAAAAGGGTTATCCATAATAGAGGATGTTTGGGCACATATAGTGAAATCTGCTTGCGTTTGGCATGAAAGTAAATAAGGATAATTGCTAGTAATAATAGAATAAATGGAAAGTACAGACCGTGTAAATCATTTAAAAGAGATCTGGGAAAGAGCAGAAATAACGGTCGTAGCTGAAGAGTTCTTCCCCACTTTATCTGAGCTTGAAAGGGAGCCAAAAAGTTGCCTGTTGATAGTAAACAATAAATCCCATAAATCGAATAACCTACAATAGCGCATATAGCAATTAATCCAGTTGGGATAATATATTTTTTCCACTGCCTAATTTGGGAATAAGTTTCAGATTCTAAGTAACTTCCTAAAAATACGCAAATAAGTGCAGAAAATGAAGCAAACAGAAGTTGCACTAAACTCGGTCGAGACACAGACATTAGAATCACGGATACTGCTAAAATGCTATTCCAAAGCACAGAGGTTGGAAATAACAGAGCTACCACACTAATGATTGCCCAGAACGAGAACAAGCTTTCAGTGTAGCCAATACTATGGAAAATAGAATTGGGATTAAGAACGTAAAGTATGAGAGTAATAAAGCTAAGACTTTCTGACTTAATTACTTTTCGTAAAACAAATAAAATGATAGGCAGTGACAAAACAAAGAGGATGTTACAGAGGATAAAAGCATACCGAAGACCAACAACAGGATTTTCTGGGACAAATAAATGATTTATTTGAGACCAAAGTGGATAGAAGGCTTGACAACGAGGATTTAAACCCAGATTGACGTAATGAATTGCATCCCAATACTGAAACTCTTTTCCCTCCTGTACTGCTAATTTTGCAATTCCATTCGGTGAAACCAGGATACCTATACTACTGCAAACAATATAAAACAGGAGAGCAAGAAGAATTTGCTTCCAAAAGGAAAAAGAAAATAAGCTTTTCATGCAAGATTTGGCAATTAAAGCGCGAATACTTGATTAATAATGGTACTATTTTGCATATATAATATTACATTTTTTATATATTTAAATATTAGAATCAAACTCTACAATTAAAGAAAGAGCTAGTTGATAGAGTTGGCGGCGGGGAAGAGAAGTAACTTTTGCTAATTGACGGCTAGCTTGCGATCGCGATATTCCTTGACTAATTAATTGTTTCAATTCAGCTTTTAATTCCTCTTGTGTTAATTGGGGCTGACTTGGTAAAATTCCGGCAACAACTAAGGTATATTCACCTTGGGGTTCTCGTTGGCTGTAATCAGCGATCGCCTCGGCAGTTGTTCCCCGCCAAAATTCCTCATACAATTTAGTTAACTCCCGTCCTAGCACGATTTGGCGATCGCTTCCCAAAACCTCTGCTAAGTCTTGTAAAGTATCTCGCAAGCGGTGGGGCGATTCGTAGAAAATCAATGTGCGAGATTCTGTTTGCAGAGATTCTAAATGTTCTCGTCGCTGTTGGCTTTTTGCGGGGAGAAAACCTTCAAACACAAATCGATCCGTTGGTAGTCCAGCTGCACTCAAAGCGGTTATTGCTGCACTAGCGCCAGGAATCGGAACTACAGGAATCTTTGTGGCAATACAAGCTTTTACCAATTCATATCCAGGATCGGATATTCCTGGCATTCCAGCATCACTAACCAGTGCGATCGCTTTATTATTAGCCAAATATTCTAATAATTCTGGAATCCGACTGGTACGATTATGTTCATGGTAACTTACTTGGGGTGTCTTAATTTTAAAATGCTGTAGCAATTTCCCTGTGTGACGCGTGTCTTCCGCAGCAATGATATCCACAGTTTGTAAAATTCGCACAGCCCGAAAGGTCATATCTTCTAAGTTGCCAATTGGTGTGCCGACGACGTAAAGTGTTCCTGGTTTAGGATCGGTTTGCATGAGCAAAAAGTTAGAAGTTTAGAGTTAAGAGACGCGATTAACCCAAGTCTTTCCAAGAGTTAAAAGTTAGGAGTTAGGGCAAATAATTCATACACTACTACAAACACAAATGATAAATGACTAATCTATATCGTGGGTTATTTGTAGGTTTAGTAACCTTGGATTTGATTTACCTGGCTGACTCTCCCCCGAAGAATAATCAAAAAATTGTTGCTTGTGACTATAGTGTTGCAGCAGGCGGGCCAGCTACAAACGCGGCTGTAACTTTCAGCTATTTAGGTAATCAGGCTACAGTTTTGGGTGTGGTGGGTTCTCATCCGATGACGCAACTAATTCGAGGTGATTTGGCAAATTATCAAGTAGCGATCGCCGATCTAGAGCCTACCACCGATTTAGCACCACCTGTTTCTTCAATTATTGTTACCCAAACCACAGGGCAACGAGCAGTGGTTTCGATCAATGCTGTGAAAACTCAAGCCAGTAGCGAATCTATCCCAGCTAATATTTTAGAAAATGTTGCCATAGTACTAATTGATGGACATCAGATGGCGGTTGGTTATTCCATAGCCCAAATGGCAAAAGCACAGAATATCCCAGTAGTCATCGATGGTGGTAGTTGGAAACCTGGATTTGAACAAATTCTACCATTTGTAGATTACGCCATCTGTTCGGCTAATTTTTATCCCCCCAAATGTCAGACTTCAGAAGCGGTTTTTGCTTATCTGAGTAAATTTGATATTCCTCATATCGCCATTACCCACGGAGAAAAACCAATTGAATACTTGAGTTGCACTAAAACTGGTATTGTAGATGTGCCCCAGATTCAAGCCGTTGATACCTTAGCAGCTGGAGATATTTTTCACGGTGGCTTCTGTCATTACATCTTAAGAGAAAGTTTTATCGATGCACTGGTACTAGCAGCAAATATCGCTGCTGATTCCTGTCAATTTTTTGGTACTCGGCGCTGGATGGATTTTAGGTAGGAACGTGCAGCTAGTGTGCCCTACTCAGGTTATATATTTTTAAGTAAGACCAGGCTAAATTAATGAAAGACTTACAAGAAATATTAGCGATCGCTCGTCAGGTAGGTTGGGAAGCAGCTGATATACTGCGATCGTATTATCACGGCACTGCTAAAGATTCTAATTTAGCAGTACAATACAAACAAAATGAACCTGTTACCGTTGCCGATGTAACTGTCAGCCAATATATTCTAGAAAAGCTGCAAGCAACTTTGGGCGATGAAGATTTTATTTATATCAGCGAAGAAACTTATCAATCCTTAAGTAAGTCTGCACAGCCGTCTACTCCTTGGGTATGGATTATTGACCCTTTGGATGGCACACGGGACTTTATCGAAAAAACTGGGGAGTATGCGATTCACATTGCTTTAGTCAAGGAAACACGCCCAGTGTTAGCAGTGGTGGCAGTCCCAGAAGCACAAAAGTTGTATTATGCCACAAAAGGCGGGGGTACGTTTAGAGAAACTCGTAATACTTGTGTTCGTTTACAAGTGTCCTCAGGTAAACGAGTTGAGGATTTAACCCTAGTCGTAAGTCGTTCTCACCGTAACCAACGTTTAAATTATTTACTTCAAAACTTACCGTGTCAAAATCAAAAAACTGTTGGCAGTGTCGGATGTAAAATTGCCACAATTGTCGAACAACAGGCAGAAATCTACATTTCTCTCTCCGGCAAATCTGCTCCCAAAGACTGGGATATCGCAGCTCCAGAACTCATTTTAACCGAAGCTGGAGGTAAATTTACTCATTTCGATGGTACAGCTTTGCAATACAACACTGATGATATTAATCAGTGGGGAGGTTTGCTGGCTAGTAATAGTGAATATCACCATGTACTGTGTACGGAAGCCCAAAGGATTTTAGCCCAATTCACAGATAGCTAAAACTTCTTAGGATATTTGGAGATAAATATTTTCCAATTCGCTAACACAGTTATTTATGGTATAATTGACCCCACTAGTAAATAATCCTTAAGACATAGTACATATCTGAATTTCTAAAACACTGAGTTATCTGAGCGATCGCTTGTTTATACTGATTAATTTTTCAGATTGAAACTATCATAGTAAAACCAACAAAAGCATTTTGTTTGAAGGGCTGCAAGTTTGCCCAAAAGCTTTTATTGCAAATAAAATTCAGCACGAGTCCATATTCAAAGGCTGTGCTACACTTATCCATATAAGGATTATGTTCGGTTGAGTAACTCGTTTTGATTTCTAAAAAGCGTCTCTCCGAATTTAACTCTCTACACTCCCTAAATTCGGAGACTCTTATGTCAATTTACATTGGTAACCTGTCCTATCAGGTTACGGAAGAAGACCTAAAACAGGCTTTTGCAGAATACGGAACAGTAGCGCGTGTTCAATTACCCACAGATAGAGAAACGGGTAAGCCGCGTGGGTTCGCTTTTGTGGAAATGAAAACAGATGCAGAAGAACAAGCTGCGATTGACGCACTTGATGGTGCTGAATGGATGGGACGTGATTTGAGAGTAAACAAAGCTAAACCTCGTGAGGAAAGAAACAATTCCTCTCGTGGTAGCTGGGGTGGCGGCAACGCCCGCCGCAACCGAAACTACTAAATCGATTCCTAAAAATTTCACATCTAGAGTCTCCAGCAGAAAAAGCCAAAGGCTCAACTCTGCTGGAATATTTTATTTTGTATCTAGTTTTGAATTATTAATCCACATTCAGGAGAAATCAGAATGACACAAGTAGTTTTAGGGGAGAATGAAGGTATTGAATCGGCCTTGCGAAGATTTAAACGGGAAGTTTCTAAAGCAGGAATTTTCCAAGATATGAGAAAGAAACGTCACTTCGAGACGCCAATAGAAAAAGAAAAGCGTAAAGCAATTGCTAGGCACAAGCAACGTCGTAAACAAAATTCTCGTTTTAGGTAAGAATTAAGTGCAATTTTGCTCTTCGATTTGACATTCAGCCAGCATCTCTTCATCGTGGCAATACTGGTATGAAAAAGGGAGTAGGATATATTCCTTTTTGATACTATGCTATGGAATTTTCTCACGAGCGACCGTCTTGAAAATTGGGAATAAGGGTTTAGCATTGCTAAACCCTTTTAAAATTTAACAAGCAAAAGATTTTTACAAGCTTGTTATGTAATAGTCAATTGAGATAAAAATATCTCTGTGTTAGAGACTATTTATAAAGTAAATCTTAAGGTAGTAGCGTGGCAAGGCTAATACTATTATCCAGCATTATTTACATGCTACGTTAGCTGCTTTCATCATCTTTTTAGTGACAAATCATCTAAAAATATACACTTAATACACCCTACGGTAATTTGATTTTTACTTTATAAATGACCTCTTGGAGTATCGATTAATCTTCAACTGGACTAATACTTAGTTCCCATCGCGTTACCAGCTAAATACGCAGTTGTCCAAGCACTTTGGAAGTTAAAACCACCAGTTACACCATCAATATCTAAAATTTCTCCAGCAAAATAAAGACCAGGAAGTAATTTACTTTCCATTGTTTTAAAATTTACTTCTTTGAGATTAACACCGCCACAAGTAACAAATTCTTCTTTAAAAACTCCTTTACCACTAATTAAATATTCCCCCTGAGTGAGTTCTTGCACCAACTGATTTAAAGTTTTATTAGATATTCCTGCCCAACGGTCTTCTATGCTAATGCCTGCGCGGGCAATGATATATTGCCAGAGACGATGGGGTAGGTCAACACCACGATGCAATGCGATCGCTTTTTTTGCCCATTCATTCTTGACTGCTAAAATTTGTTGTCGCACTTGTTCTTGTTGCAAATGAGGCAGCCAGTTAATTAATAATGTTGCTTGATAGTGGCTTTGGTGGAGAACTCTTGCACCCCAAGCAGAAAGCTTCAAAACAGCGGGGCCACTCAAACCCCAATGGGTAATTAGTAACGGGCCAGTTTGTTGTAATTGGGATTTTTCGCCTATACATAGCCGCAATTGCACAGAGTCAAGACTAACTCCAGCTAGATCCCTGAGCTTTTGGTCAAGAATGGTGAAGGTAAATAAAGAAGGAACGGGTGGTTCAATTTTATGCCCTAACTCCCTAGCAATTTTATAACCTAGTAAGTTACTGCCGCTAGCAAGAAGTAGGCGATCGCATTGAATTGTCTCTCCCGACTTCAACAGGATATCAAATCCCCGGTCTTTGGAAGTGTGCTTCACCGAAGTTACAGGTGTAGCGATGCGAAGTTTGACCCCAGATATCGCTGCCGCTTTAATCAGACATTCTACAATCGTTTCTGAAGTATTAGTAACAGGAAATATCCGACCATCGGCTTCAGTTTTTAAATAGACTCCGTGGCTAGCAAACCAAGCTACTGTATCTTGAGCTTGAAACCGAGTAAAAGCACCCCGCAAGGCTTTTGCGCCTCTGGGGTAATTTTGCACTAATTCTCCAGGATCGAAGCAAGCGTGAGTGACGTTACAGCGTCCGCCACCAGAAATTAGCACTTTTGCTAGAGGTTGGCGACTAGCTTCGAGTAAAGTAACTTGGGCATCGGGATTGACTTTAGCACAAGCGATCGCACCAAAAAAACCCGCTGCCCCACCCCCAATAACTACAATTTGTAACGGTAGCAATTTCAAAAATATCTCTTTTTGAGCATCTACTCTCTAGGCTAACTGTTATCTTCACTCTTCATAAGGTTCAAAGTCTGATTTTTGGGCACCACAAGTCGGACATGACCACTCATCTGGTATATCTTCAAAAGATGTTCCTGGTGATATACCGCTGTCTTCATCACCTTCTTCTGGATCGTATAAATAGCCGCAAACAGTACATATATACTTTTGCATTTCCCACTCCTCTGGTAAATTATTGGTATTGCTTGACTATTAAATACTTTAGGCACAAAGTTACAATAGGCACGCCACAATTCTTAAATCAGCCTTGCATATTTGTCTAATTACAGCAGTTTTCTCCTGCATGAAGTACAAAGCTACGGGTTTTGAAGCAGGAAGCAGGAGGCAGAAACTGTTTATGTCTGATTTTAATTCCTGCATTTTGTACCTCATTTACTTGCAAACTGCTGTATCTTGTCCGCGTACCGACTACCGCCAAACCAACGCTATTAACGTGCATTCTCAAGATTTAATCGAGGGGCGGCTGATGAGGAATAGTGACTGTTGATACAAACTCAGCAGATTTGCCGCTTTTGATGGCATCAAAAGTGCCTTTAATGGTACCAGCAATCGGAACAGCAACAACTGTCCCGAATAACCCAGCGATATCATACCCCATTAAAATAGCAACAAAAATCCAGATAGGATTCAGTCCGATAAAGTTGCCGAGTAATCTAGGAGCTAATAGATTATCTTTAAGCTGCTGCATAACAATTGCAGCTAAAGCAACTTGAACTGCTAACCACCAATTTTGCAATAATACCAAAATTGTCACTAGGCCGATGCCGAGAGAGGCTCCAATAAAGGGAATCAGTTCTGAGATTCCAATTAATATGGCAAACAACAGAGCAAAAGGCACCTTTATGATTAAGAAAATTGGCGTTAGGGTTACTATCATGAATAGTCCCAACAACAACTGGCTGAGGAAGAAGTTTTGGAAATTTAGCCGCAAGGATGTAGTTAAGGGATCTCCTATACTAGAGGGCAAAAGATTCACCAGACCATACCAGACGCGCTCGCCATATAAAAGCATATAAAAGGCCAGCACTACTATTAGTACTAGGTCAAGTAATCCTGACAAAAGCGTCCCCGCAAATCCTACTGCACCAGAAGCTAGCTGTTGCACTACACTCTGAATGTTGGCATTAATTTGATTGCTCACAACCCTCAAATCAATTGGCAAACGTTTTTGTTTGGCAAGTGCTTCAAACTGCTCTAGGTTTGTTTGACTGGCAGTTAACCAATCGGGAATCTTGTTTAATAATTGGATTGTTTGGTCAATCAGCATCGGTACTAATGTTACCCCCAGGATTACCAAAATGGTCAAAGTGGCAAGCAGGACAACAATTACCGCTTGAGTGCGAGTAATCAGAGCGCGTTCAAAGAACTTAACCGCATAATTTAGTAAAAAAGCCAAAATTGCTGCAATACTCAAAATGCTAATTGGATGCTGGAAATAGCGAAAAAACACGGACAGTAACCAGATATTGAGAGCGATCAGTGGACCGCTCAAACCATAGATTAACAAACGTTTAAGGGAAGCGGAACGGCGCATCTAATGCAATCTGCTTTCAAGACTTCTAGAGATAAATTGTAAAACCAGTGTTGATGCCGATCGCGATCGTAGATATTTTTAACAAAGACATTTATTAGCCTATCTGATAGCTAGGAGGCAAATTAGAATGGACAAAACCATAGCCGACCTTCGCAAGGATTATACCTTACAAGGTTTAAGCGAACTCGAAATTGACCTCAATCCTTTTATTCAATTTAAAAAGTGGTTCGATCAAGCACTATCAGCGCAACTTCCCGAACCCAATGCCATGACCGTTGCTACTGCCACGCCAGATGGTAAGCCTTCAGCTAGAATGGTGCTGCTCAAAGATTTCGACCGACGCGGCTTTACCTTCTTCACCAACTATAACAGTCACAAAGGACAAGAACTGGCAGAGAATCCCCAAGCGGCTTTAGTTTTCTGGTGGGCAGAACTGCAACGTCAAGTGCGGATTAGTGGCTATGTGGAGAAAGTTTCCGAAACCGAGTCTGATTTGTATTTTCACAGTCGCCCTGTTAACAGTCGCTTAGGTGCGTGGGTATCTAATCAAAGCGAACCGATTGAAAGTAGAGAAATTCTTGAGCGGCGCTTCCAAGAGTATAAGAGCCAATATGAAAATCAAGAGATCCCCCGGCCACCTCATTGGGGAGGCTTACGAGTGATCCCTACAGAAATTGAATTTTGGCAAGGCCGTCCTAGCCGTCTTCACGATCGCTTACTGTATACCCATTTAAATAATGGCACTTGGAAAATTGAGCGGTTATCGCCATAAAAAAGACGCACTGACGCCAGGAATGGGAGACACGGGGATGGAGTGAGGGGGTGAGAATTTCTGATGTGTCTTGTGTTAGAGCGTCCCCGTGTCCCTTTTACCTACCAGTGAGCGATTAAATCTTGAATTGCTGCTCGTGCTTGTGATAAAGATTGGGTACGACTGTGATCACCCTCATCTAAGCTATTAGCGTTAATAAATAGAATGTCTGTAACCCCAATAAAGGCAAAAATTGCCCGCAGGTATGGTTCTTGGAAGTCATAGGCAACTAAAGGAGATGTGGCGCTAAAGTCACCACCGCGAGCAGTGATGATGACTGCCTTTTTACCCTCGACTAAGCCTTTATAAATGCCTTGAGCATCTATAGTAAAAGTTCTGTTAGGGCGAACGATTTGGTCGATGTAAGCCTTAAAAGTGGAAGGTACATTAAAGTTGTACATTGGCACTCCAAAGACGTAGCGATCGGCAGCTAAAAATTCATCAACTAAGTCGTCTGAAATCCGGATCGCTTCGGTTAATTCTGGAGTGTGGCTTTCTGGTAGTGAAAAAGCAGCTGCAATCCAAGGTTCGTCAATGTGAGGAACTGGGTGATGCCCTAAATCTCGATAGGCGATCGCATCTTCAGGATGCGCTGCTTTCCAAGCACTGATGAATTTCTTCGATAGTTCTCTGGAGTGCGATCTTTCACCACGGGGACTGGAATCAATATGTAAGATGCTTATCACCAAATATCTCCTTCTTGCCTGGGATTTACTACTTTTGAGGCGAAATTTCAAAGCATTACCTCAGATAATAAAAGTAATTACTTACTGAAGTAAAGTAGTTTCTAAAAAGTAACTATAGGACTTTTAATTTGATTGCGTCAAAAAACTTGCCCTCAACTGGTAAACACTGATTCTTTATTAGACCTCTTGCAAAAGTCAAAAATTAGGAACGTCATTCTGAACGAAACGTAGTATAGGGAAGAATCTCACCAAATGTTTCACTTTGCTTAATATGATAGTTTAAGGATTTATGCAAGAGGTCTATTCCTTATGGCCCACTCCTACTACTTTTATAAGTTGAAAAATCAAAAGCATTTACTATATCTACGTTTTAATAAATATATATTTATTAGAGAATTAGTATCAGTAAAAAAGCCGATGCATTCTCCATCGGCTAAACTGAGAATATTGAATAGATGAGTAGTCTACTATTCTTGGATTGCTGCTGCTTTGGGAGAAAACTGAATCCTGGGGTCTGGCATAAAATTGTATCTTAAGTACAATCCTCCCCAAACAAACAAGATAATTAATAATGCACCGATCCCCAGAGGACTGGGAAGCCAAAAAACAGCTTCTATATGATTTAGCTGACCAGT
This sequence comes from Nostoc sp., assembly GCA_036918135.1. Lineage (GTDB taxonomy): Bacteria > Cyanobacteriota > Cyanobacteriia > Cyanobacteriales > Nostocaceae > Nostoc. The sequence continues at coordinate 3,077 of JBALDB010000015.1, read as the reverse complement.
CTGAAGTTTCCACAGCAGTTGATTGCCAATCTTTTCTGGCTCGATCGCAGTTTCAGTTTGGGGAATATTTTTCGCTCCCCAAGGAGTCTTTAAGGCGAATTCCAAATCGAGAATTGAACCAGCATTAGCTAGGACATTACCTTTATTGGAAATTAGAGACAGCGATCGCAAATCCAAATCATAAATTAACCGATTTTGTACTAATAGTAAAAAATTGTTCTGCTCCAAAATTACATTTGATTCAATTTTTGGTAGTTCGGAGTCAGATTGGTTTTGCACAGGCTCAGCAGGTTGATTAGCACGAGAGTTAAAAAATTCGTTGAACTTTTCTTGCAATTCCCTACCATTGCTAAAAGGAATTGTCACAATGATTTCTTCTTGAGAAACTCGTTGCGCTTTACCCTCAAGTTTCCGGGCGCGGCGCTCTATGCTGTTTAACCATTCGTATACAGAATCGCCACTAAAACTGGTTAGCTGCTCTCCTAACTTAATATGTTGTACTAGTTCGCCACTATTTGCATTATTAAAGTTAACTCCCACATCATACTTAACACAACCAGACAGTAGTAGGGATGTTAACAGCACTAGCCACAAAATAGGATTTCGCATGGGAAAGACGCGGTTCATTCGATTTCGACCATTCAGTGTTAATAAAAAACTAAATGGTCTGATTAACCACAAGAAAATCTGTCTGAAAATGGAAGAATTCATAACTATAAATCTCTCCGAAAGTCAAACTTTTTAACCAATCTTGACTTTTACCTCAACACAAGGCAATCTGGTTTAAAGGTTTCCACACTAGTTTCTATAATTTTGGGAAAGTTTGCAACAAACTAGTAAAGTTTATTCAATGCCTACAAATTTGCAAAAGTTAGTATAATATTTACTTAAATTTAAAAAACTATTTTTATAAAGATTATATCAATCACTTAACTAATAATATTTTACTTTGTCGTTTTTGGATTATAAAGTTTGGATAATAACTAACGCCATGTACAAAAATTTAGTTCTATCACAAGAGTATCGAAGTTTAGTTGCAAATCAAACAGACGATTTAAGCATACACAATAAAGCTACATTCATTATAATAGGTTATTTCAGGGGTTAACTCTGTAATGCAATCAGGTAAAGATTCATCAAATTTACGACAAAAAGCTGTTAAAGGAGTATTTTGGTCTGCTCTAGACAGTTGGGGACGTCAAGTTATTGCCCTCGGTATTTTCTTCATACTGGCACGCTTGCTAGGGCCAGAAACTTTTGGTCTAGTTGCTCTATCTACCATATTTTTGAATTTTTTGCAAATTTTTCTTGACCAAGGTCTGTCCCAAGCAATTGTCCAACGTCAAGATTTACAAAAAGAACATTTAGATACTGCCTTTTGGACTAATTTAGGAGTTAGTGGACTGACAGCAATAATAAGTATTGCTTGTGCTGGATTGATTGGTGATTTATTCAAAGAGCCACAGATTACGCCAATAATCCGCTATTTATCTCTAGGCTTTCTAATCAGTGGTTTTAGTAGTGTTCAAGAAGCAATTTTTCAACGTAAACTAGCTTTCAAATCCCTTGCTATACGCTCATTGATAGCAGTAGTTATTGGCGGAATAGTCGGTGTAACTATGGCGTTTATGGGATTTGGAGTTTGGAGCCTTGTCGGTCAGCAATTAACCAATAGCTTTGCACAAGTTCTAGTACTTTGGTGGGTAAGTGACTGGCGTCCAGGATTCAGATTTTCCTCACAACACTTCAAAGAACTATTTGCCTTTGGAGTGAATGTAATGGGGATGAATTTATTTAACTTTTTAAACCGCCGTTCTGACGATTTTTTAATTGGCTATTTTCTGGGTTCTACTGCATTAGGGTATTACAGCGTTGCCTATCGTTTGCTACTGAATTTAACACAATTACTAACTGTCATTGTTTCAAAAGTTTCTCTTACTACGTTTTCTAAATTACAAGAAGAACCGGAAAGATTACGTAATGCACTTTATAAAGGAATCCAACTTACAAGTTTAATTACTTTTCCAGGGTTTATGGGCACGGTAATATTAGCACCTGAAATAGTATTGGTTATTTTTGGAGAAAAGTGGTCGCCAAGTATTCCAGTAATGCAAGTTTTGAATCTTATGGGTATTATTTATGCTTATTTTTATTTCAATGCCCCTGTAATCATGGCTGTAGGAAAACCTTTTTGGAAATTGGCTTTAGATTTTGTACAAGCCGTCTGTAATGTTATTGTCTTCGCTCTCTCAGTTAAATGGGGAATTGTTGCTGTTGCAGCAGCTTACGTTATCAGAAGTTATTTGATGTCACCCCTCGATATTTGGGTAGTTTGGAAGTTGATTCGTATTGATGTAGGAACTTATCTGCGCCAAGGTTCTATCCCTCTAGCAGGAACAATAATTATGCTGATTGCTATTTTTATTGTTAAATACTTTTTGAGTACATTAATCAGTTCTTCTGCATTACTAGTTCTTTCTATATTTGTAGGTATTGTAGTATACGTATTGTCAATTTTCCTGATTGCACCAAAACTATTTTGGCAGGTAGTAAATATTGCCCGTTAAGGCAGCAAATATAGGATTTATAAGCTCGACGAACGGCTAATAGTTAACGCAAAACTGCTGCCACTGAAATACTTGTAATGCGAGCAATAAGGCTCTGTCTCCTGATTTGACTGGAGGCAGAGCTTCCGTTTGACATAAGTTTTTTTTATACAAAGTGGCTGACTGCAGGGTATTGTCTCTACGTTTTGTAGCTGGTCGTAAGTCCTATTTTACTGGGTTAATTCGTTAGCGATCGCCTACGAAAAAAGTACCAGCAGCAACAAGTTAAACAAAGAACTGACATTAAGTTGCAGCTTTAAGTATGGTGAAAAAACTTATGATAACTGTTGACTTTTAATTTACAACCAGTCGCAAAGTTTACATCCTCTTGACACAACATTGACAAATTATTTATGTATAGCTTAGCAGCTTTAAATATGGTGAAAAAACTTATGATAACTGTTGACTTTTAATTTACAACCAGTCGCAAAGTTTACATCCTCTTGACACAACATTGACAAATTATTTATG
>JBALDB010000014.1:0-3283 GCA_036918135.1 Nostoc sp. | reverse complement strand
TTCTCTTAATAGGTTAATCTGATTCATAGGGGTTTCTTTGATTGTGTGGTAACTTTCCATGAAACCCTTTCTCTGTCTCACTTGCAAGCTTTTTTTCTATTTTTTGTCCTCTACTTAGGTCATTCATTACTACATAGCGATCGCCCAGCTACGGATGTGCTATGAACTGAAACGCTTTTAAATTTATCTAATTCGCTGCCAGAAAACGCTGATAAATAACACTGCAAATACTGAATGTACAATGATTATAAGTGTATTAATCATGCTGCCAACAAAACTGTAAATTTGGGCGGTCGCTACCAGACTATGAAAAATAGACAAAGCGATTAATCCCGGTTTTAGTTCTTTTTTATCAGTCAAATCTAACATTAAAAAACTCAAAGTCCCCAAAGACAAAGCGCCGCATCCAATTACCCGCAGTAAAGAAATAGACAGTTGGCTATCCAGGGTAAGCAAAGTTGGAAACAAGAGAAATACGCAACCAATTCCTATTTCAAAAACAGTATTGGCTATTAATAGCATTCGCATTTAGGAAAACACACTTCAGACTCGCACACACTTTAACATAACTTTATATGCAAGACTCACATACAGGCGATGCGGCTGCTGTCATTGTTAGAGGAGGGCGAGTGCAGCTATGTCTTTTGTTGAACAGAGTAAAGTTAAAACAACAAGGCAGTAGCAATGTGGTGACTAATGATATTACTGTTTTTTGGGTCTGGGGTTGCAGGTTCGGCTCTCAGAAATTAAGAAGAATTTGCCGACGTTTCACACTCGTCCGTTGAAAACTATTTTGATTCATGCTGTGCTGTGTGAAAAGCCATCTGCCAGAAATTATGTTCAAATTTTGCTACTCTTAAAAAAGATTCTTCAGCTTGTTTTTTAATATCTTCCTGTGCCGTTTCTAAAACCTCATCAGCTTGCTGTGACAAAAGTTTTACATATTTTGTAAAATCAGTATTTCCCCATCTTTGTGCAAATTCATTGTAAGGTGCAGGCATCTTACCTGGTAGTTGCCAACCTTGATTATAGGCTAATTCAATAGCCCAAAATGCAGTTGCTTGTACAGGATAAGGCTTGTCTGCAAGACTATGCATATATTCACAGTATTCTCTACAGGTTGGTTGTTTTTTTATATTAAGATTCAGTTGTCGTTGGGTAGCTTTTTCTTGAAACCAATTGAGTTCGTCTTTAAGAGCTGCCAGTCCTCCAAGTATCACATCAAAATGTTCTGGAGGTGCGCTGGCTAATACTCGCCCTACCATCCGCGTAAATTCCACAACAAACAGATAATCTTGCATCAACCATGTATTGAATTGCTGGGGTTGAATTATACCTAATTGACACTGTTCTAGAAAGGGATGCACAGTTGCTTCTTGCCAATCTTGAGCGTGATTTTGTAAAAGAAGTTTGCAGGTAATAGTCATTTTGGCTCACTCAATAGGTATTTCGGGGAGATGGAATGGAGAGGAACAGACTGCTAATAGCCTAACGATTTTACCTCTTACTGAGGTGATATCTAGCACGATTCATGCAGACTACTCGGAGGATTTCGAGTTTGACGAACAAGTTTTTAGACCAGCAGCCTGCATCGCTTGCTCTAACTATCACAGGATTGAGTACGGCGGCAATTTGTTAGTCTCTGGCATATATCCATGTTGGATCGGATGGTGAGAATTGTCCAGAGTTCATCAATCCCTAGTAACTGGCTAAATCGGTCATTTATTTGTACCAAAAGTCATGGTCGAATTCATGACTTTTTTCATTAGTCCTTTTGTCAAACATTTATATAATAGTTGTATTCAAACAAAGTTTTATGGCGATATTAAACTCCAAAACAAAATATTTATTCCATTATATCTAGATATATTTACCGGATAATTTAAAAAGACTAAGTATTAGTTAATAGAGATAAAATAGAGCTATTAACTATGCCTTTTACATCTTATATTTTAGTCTGGACTTTCCAATTTAGTTTACTAAGTCTTAATTTCCAAATACAGATAAATAAATTATCACAGACCCTGTATCCTAATTATAAAACACAACAGTTATTTTCAGAGATTACCAAATCTAATACTCCCAGTACCCCTGTACCTTATAGAGGCGGTGGACGTAGATATTTAATTGAACTTTTCAAAAATATTGAGCCTCTTGTTTAATCTAACTTTCCACAGGATCTGGAAAAATTAAAAGGTGTGGGGTGTAGTAAGACTCTCTGTCTTTCCTTACACCCAAACTTGTAACCCTACCCCCAGCCTTTTTTCGCTAATTAGTCCTTAAAATATCATCAATAAGTATTTCTCAGGAAACTAAATACTGTTTAATTTCAGTTTTTTGACGACGTAGAACAGTGATTGCTTGCTGCTGAATTTGGCGAACTCGTTCTCTACTGACATTCAATTTCTCTCCAATCTGAGCTAAAGTTAGTTCTTGATCGTTCTCTAACCCAAAACGCAAAATTAATACTTCACGCTGCGTCGGTTTGAGTGATTTTAATAAACTATTAATATCTTGACGCAAAAGTTCTTTGGTGATCTGTTCGTCTGGAGATATGCCTGCATCTGGTAAAAGTTGACTAAGTTCTGTGTCTTGGTTATCTCCAATTTTTACATCTAGAGAAATTGGCTGCTTTGAACTGCTGAGAAAATCCCTAATCTGGCTTGGTTGTAAGTCTAAAGTTTCAGCAATTTCTACAACACTGGCTGGACGACCCAGTGTCTGAAATAATTCTCGCTGTACTTTCTTAATTTTGTTTAGTTGTTCGGTGATATGAATTGGCAAGCGTACAGTACGGGATTTCTCTGCGATTGCCCGTGTGATTGACTGCGTAATCCACCAGTAAACGTAGGTGGAAAGCTTACAGCCACGATTGGGGTCAAATTTTTATACACCCCTTTGTAAACCTATTGCCCCTTCTTGTAGTAAATCTAAAAATTCCAGATTGCGCTTCTGATATTTTTTGGCAATCGAAACCACCAGACGCAAGTTTGCTGTCACCATTTTTTGTTTGGCTCGTTGCCCAAGATTTTGTATTTGAGCTATTTCCAATTCACTTTTGTCAATATCAACAGCTAATTCGACCATTGTTGGCTCCCGATCAAGTTGTTGGGTGAGTTCATTTTTTCTTTGCTCAATTGCCATGATTTGCTGTACCTGCCTGCCATAAGCAATTTCTTGGTCTACGGTTACAGTAATCCTAAATAGGTTGTGAACAGTTACTCGTACATAAAAACCTTATTGAAGGAAAAAACTTGGTGATTAACAGCGAACTCAAACAAGA
>JBALDB010000013.1:0-60988 GCA_036918135.1 Nostoc sp. | reverse complement strand
TTACTGCTATGAATCAATTTAAACCCTATTATGTTTCTGGATGATTTAGCTCCTGAACTACTTACTTTCTCCGGAAACTGACACAAGAGGGGTAAGTCGGAAGTCGTTCGTCAGAAGTCGGAAGTAAAAAATGGTCACCAGACAAACAAATTTATTCGTGGAAAGCCAATAAAGAATTTTGCCTTTGAACGCACTCTTCAAGACTTAAAGCGTCCTTACTTCAATCCCCTAACTTTAGTTATGGGGTATTACTTGCGACTTACGACTTGCGACTTGCGACTTCTAAATCCTCACTTCTAACTCCTAACTCCTAACTCCCCTAAGCTATGGTCACATCTGGCGATAAGTAAACATCTTGAATAGCGTGAAATAGTTTCACACCTTCTTCAAAAGGACGTTGGAATGTCTTGCGTCCGGAAATTAAACCCGAACCACCAGCGCGTTTGTTAACGACGGCGGTGCGAACTGCTTCGGCGAAGTCATTTTTGCCCGTCGCGCCACCGGAATTAATCAGTCCGACACGTCCAGAGTAGCAATTGAGTACTTGGTAACGAGTTAAATCAATTGGATGGTCGGTGGTTAATTCTGTGTAAACCCGTTCGTCGGTTTTGCCGTAACTCTTACCTGTAGCTTTGGCAACAGCTCCATAACCATTGTTATTTTCAGGTAACTTTTGTTTAATGATGTCAGCTTCAATGGTTACGCCTAAATGATTTGCTTGTCCGGTGAGGTCGGCTGCAAGGTGGTAATTTTTATCTTGTTTAAAAGCATTGTTCCGCAGATAGCACCAGAGAATAGTTGCCATCCCTAATTCATGGGCGCGTTTAAAAGCGTGGCTGATTTCTTGAATTTGCCTGGTAGACTGGTCTGAACCAAAGTAAATTGTTGCACCAACGGCCGCCGCCCCTAAATTCCAAGCTTGTTCGACATCAGCAAACAATACCTGGTCAAATTGATTGGGGAAAGTCAGCAATTCGTTGTGATTGATTTTGGCAATAAAGGGAATTTTATGGGCATATTTTCGTGATACGATACCCAATACTCCCAAAGTGGTAGCAACAGCATTGCATTCTGCGGCGATCGCTAACTTGACAATATTTTCAGCGTCAAAGTAAATTGGATTGGGCGCAAATGACGCACCAGCAGAATGTTCAATCCCTTGGTCTACCGGCAGAATAGATAGATAGCCCGTGTTTGCCAAACGACCAGTAGAATAGAGTAACTGAAGATTACGCAATACTTGAGGATTGCGATCGCTATTAATCCAGATTCGATCTACAAAATCTGGCCCTGGCAAATGTAATAAATCCTTAGAAACCTTTGCTTTGTAGGTAAGCAGGTCTTCTGCCTCTTTACCTAGCAATGACTCGATAGAATTAGCCTCTATGAGCGTTGTAGTCATAGCGTTTTCCTTAATATTTGAGCAAATGACCTTGTTTTTAAGATAGCATTTTAGTTAAAATTCAGAATTTTTGAATGCATCTGTCTGAATAGTTAAACAATCAAAAGAATATTTGATAAATCAAGATAGCGATTGTACTATAGCTATTTTATTTGAATTGGGAAAAATATTAGTGATGGCTGTTAACCATCATCAGTCATCAGTCAATAATTAATTGTGTTAATAATCATTCAGAGAATAAATAAATACCATGACTAAATTTCAAATCAATATCGACTTCAGCAATATAGATTTAGCTGCCCTAGAGACAGAAGAAGATTTTCAAAGAGAGGCAAAAATATTACTACCAAAGGCACTGGTAAAACTAGGTGAAAGTGTTGGCGAAAAAACATGGGAAGAATTACAGCAAGGACTCAAAGGATCTGGAGGTATCAAATCTTCTCAAAGCGAGAAACGTAGGTTTATTCAAGAAACAGCAAGAACTTATCAACGAAATGCTAGTAATAGAGAAAGGCAAGAGTTGGAGGTATATATAGTAGAGCAATTACGCCAGCACAAGCAGGAAAGTTCTAGGTAATTAAAACTCAGATTTGATTTGTATAGCAGGAGGCAGAGGGCAGTTCTTGCTGGAGGCAGGAGGTAGAACTATTACTATTCCTAGAATTCATCCTTTCAAAATCTCCTAAAGGGTGTGACTACGGCTATAAAATTGCAAGTCGTAGATCCCCGACTTGTTACCGGAAGCAGGGGATCTTGTTTCTCACATACGCTTAAGACTGTGAATATTTAAACCTTTGCAGCTAATATTACTTGATTGATCGCAAAGGCTTAAGTTTTTCTTGCAAATGTATAAGCCATTGCCACAAATGTTTAATACTTTGCCACGGATGCTATTCCATATATAAGAAACGCTTAAGCTTTTATGAGAAATGTATAAGCCATTGCCACAAATCCTTAATACTTTGCCACAAATGCTGTTCCATGTATAAGAAAAGTTTAAGTCTTTATGATAAATCTATAAGCCATTGCCACAAATGTTTAATACTTTGCCATAAATGCTACGCCATATATAAGAAACGCTTAAATCATTGCAGTAATTGTTGTAATAATTTATGAAATTATTTACTATATTGCTGTTTCTGCAACTGCTGCACAAACGCATCATGTTCCGGTGACTTCAACCCCGCTTGTACCACCTCCAACACTCGCACCATCTGATTGTTTAACAGTGCCTCCACCGCTAACCACAAACCCGGAAACACCCCAGAGCGAATAATTCCATCTGCACCGGGAGATAACAATCGATAGTCGCCATCAATTAGGCAAAACCATTGAATTTGATTCTCATAAGATTGCCAAATTACGTACTCCAACACGCCGTTACGGCGATAAACCTGCTTTTTGCTGCCTGTATCAATGGCTGCACTACTCGCTGCAATTTCAACAATCAATTCCGGAGATCCTTCAATGTAACCGTCGCTGCTCAAACGGGTTTGTCCGCCTGCGTCTGGTTCAATAAACAACGCTGCATCTGGCTGGGGTTCATTGTCTAAATCTAGTCTGACTGTTGGTTCAACGCTTAAGTCAACGCCAGGAGTCAGTGATTAGTACACACCTAACCAAGTTATCACCCGACTGTGGGGTTTGCCATGCTGCTCGTGCCTTAAGGGAGATGCCACGTAAACGATTCCTTCAATCAGTTCTGCTTTCTTGATATGGATTGCAGCCGCATAACGCCGTTCAAATTCAGGGCGAGTTAGGCGATCGCCACTTTCAAGCGGAGGCAGATGTCCCTGGGACAAATTGGATTGTGTTTCGGGTGAGTACTCTCTAACCATTTGCCAATCCTTGGAGTTAGCGGATACTTCTGACTTTAGCAAACCTCAGTTAAGTAGGTAGGTGGGAAAATTTATCGTTGAGATGAGGCAGGAGGCAGGGGGCAGAAGGCAGGAGGCAGGAGGCAGAAGGCAGGAGGTGGGAGGGAAAAGGGTTTTAGCCTAGTTAATTTTTCTTCACATAGTTTGGTTTTATTGTGCCGACTTACTTATCAGTTAGGAGTTGTTAATTTACTGCTTTCCTCAAATTCCAAAAATCAAAAAATGTAATGTTAATTGTCATCTTAACCCTGTTGTGCGATCCCCTATTCGCCCAGGTTAGGCATCACCGACAATTGATGCTGCATAACAGAGTTCAACTAGCTATCATTAGCTAAGTGGTATGCCAGATACATCTACGGCAATACCATTTAGTTAGCGGTCTTTTTCAACTGCTGACACTCGTACTTATAAAAATTTATTTAGTTTGCTCGACTTTCTATTCCCTACTCTCTATTTTGATACGCATTACCTAAAAGTACTCTCACTAAATACGGGGTACAAAAAATACAAAAAATTTCTCAAGAATCAAGATTAAGGATAAGGCTATGACAACCGAACAGCTAACTAGAGACAGCGACAATCTAGATTTAAATCAGCTACTTAAAACGCTGACGGCTGTCAAGCACGGTGACTTCTCGGCTCGAATGCCCATAGACCATACTGGTGTAGCTGGGAAAATAGCCGATACACTCAACGATATAATCGACCAAAATCAGCGGATGACAACGGAGTTACAGCGAATTGGTAATGTTGTCGGCAAAGAAGGTAAGATTACCGATCGCGCCTTTTTAGGAGATGTTCGCGGTTCATGGTCAGATTGTGTAACTTCTGTCAATAGTCTAATTACAGATTTAGTCCAACCAACAGCAGAAACAACTCGCGTGATTCGGGCTGTGGCTAACGGTGACTTATCGCAAACCATCGCTACAGAAATTGATGGCAGACCGTTGCAAGGTGAGTTTCTCCAAACTGCCAATATTGTGAACACGATGGTAGACCGGCTCGGTTCCTTTGCCTCGGAAGTGACGCGGGTTGCCCGTGAGGTAGGCACTGAAGGTAAACTCGGCTCTCAAGCAGAGGTGCGCGGTGTGGCTGGCACTTGGAAGGATTTGACTGACAATGTGAACTTGATGGCAGGAAATCTTACCGGGCAAGTCCGCAATATTGCCGAAGTTGCCACTGCGATCGCTAACGGTGACCTCTCCAAAAAAATCACCGTCGATGTTAAAGGCGAAATTCTCGAATTGAAAAACACCGTGAACACAATGGTGGATCAACTCAATTCCTTTGCATCGGAAGTAACAAGAGTTGCCAGGGAAGTGGGAACTGAAGGTAAATTGGGCGTCCAAGCCGAAGTTAAAGGAGTGGCAGGTACTTGGAAGGATCTCACAGACAACGTTAATTTAATGGCAGGTAATTTAACCGCCCAAGTCCGTAATATTGCTGAAGTCACAACGGCAGTGGCAAACGGCGACTTGTCGAAGAAAATCACTGTGGATGTCAAAGGTGAAATTTTGGAGTTGAAAAACACCGTTAACATCATGGTGGATCAACTCAATTCCTTTGCATCGGAAGTTACAAGAGTTGCCCGTGAGGTAGGTGCAGAAGGAAAACTCGGCGGGCAAGCAGAAGTCCGGGGAGTAGCAGGTACTTGGAAGGATTTAACTGACAGCGTGAATTTCATGGCGGGAAGCTTGACGGCACAGGTACGGAACATTGCAGAAGTGACCACGGCGGTAGCAACTGGCGACCTTTCCAAGAAAATCACTGTTGATGTGAAGGGCGAAATTCTGGAGTTGAAAAATACCATCAACACAATGGTGGATCAACTCAATTCCTTTGCATCGGAAGTAACAAGAGTTGCCAGGGAAGTGGGAACCGAAGGAAAGTTAGGCGTGCAAGCAGAAGTCCGGGGAGTGGCGGGGACTTGGAAAGACTTGACGGATAACGTTAACTTAATGGCGGGTAATCTCACCGGACAGGTGCGAAATATTGCCGAAGTTGCCACAGCGATCGCTAGCGGTGACCTCTCGAAGAAAATCACCGTTGATGTTAGAGGTGAAATTCTGGAACTGAAGAACACCATCAATATCATGGTGGATCAACTCAGTTCCTTTGCATCGGAAGTAACGCGGGTTGCCAGGGAAGTAGGAAGTGAAGGTAAACTCGGCGTCCAAGCAGATGTTAAAGGTGTGGCTGGCACTTGGAAAGATTTAACTGACAGCGTGAACTTCATGGCGGGAAGTTTGACGGCACAGGTGCGAAACATTGCAGATGTGACTACGGCTGTGGCAAATGGCGACCTTTCCAAGAAAATAACTGTGGATGTGAAAGGTGAAATTTTGGAGTTGAAAAACACTATTAATACAATGGTGGATCAACTCAGTTCCTTTGCATCGGAAGTAACAAGAGTTGCTAGGGAAGTGGGAACCGAAGGTAAATTGGGCGTGCAAGCAGAAGTCAGGGGAGTGGCTGGCACTTGGAAAGACTTAACCGACAATGTAAACTTAATGGCGGGGAACCTGACCGACCAAGTGCGAAACATTGCGGAAGTTGCGACTGCGATCGCCAACGGTGACCTCTCTAAGAAAATTACTGTTGCTGTCAAAGGGGAAATTCTGGAGTTGAAAAACACCATCAATATTATGGTGGATCAACTCAATTCGTTTGCTAGTGAAGTTACAAGGGTTGCTAGGGAAGTAGGTTCTGAAGGGAAACTGGGCGTCCAAGCAGATGTGCGCGGTGTGGCTGGCACTTGGAAAGATTTAACTGACAGCGTAAATTTTATGGCGGGAAGCTTAACGGCACAAGTGCGGAACATCGCTGCGGTGACAACGGCCGTAGCAAATGGCGACCTCTCGAAGAAAATTTCCGTTGATGTCAAAGGTGAAATTTTGGAATTGAAAAACACCGTTAACACAATGGTGGATCAGCTCAATTCCTTTGCATCGGAAGTAACGCGGGTAGCGCGGGAAGTGGGAACCGAAGGCAAGTTGGGCGTGCAAGCAGAAGTTAAAGGTGTTGCTGGAACTTGGAAGGACTTGACCGACAGCGTAAACTTCATGGCGGGAAGCTTGACGGCGCAGGTGCGGAATATTGCGGAAGTGACAACGGCGGTAGCAAACGGCGACCTTTCTAAAAAAATCACCGTCGATGTCAAAGGGGAAATTCTGGAATTGAAGAACACCATCAATACAATGGTGGATCAACTGAATTCTTTTGCCTCAGAAGTAACAAGAGTTGCGCGGGAAGTCGGAACCGAAGGTAAGTTGGGCGTGCAAGCTTTCGTCAGAGGAGTTGCCGGCACTTGGAAAGATTTAACGGATAACGTTAACTCAATGGCGGGGAACCTCACCGGACAAGTCCGCAACATTGCCGAAGTCACCAAGGCGGTGGCTAACGGCGACCTCTCGAAGAAAATTACCGTCGATGCCAAAGGGGAAATTTTAGACTTGAAGAACACCACCAATACAATGGTGGATCAACTCAGTTCCTTTGCATCGGAAGTAACGCGGGTGGCGCGGGAAGTGGGAACCGAAGGTAAGTTGGGCGGACAAGCCCAAGTCCAAGGTGTTGCAGGAACCTGGAAAGATTTGACCGACAACGTAAACTCGATGGCGGGGAACTTAACAGCACAGGTGCGGGGGATTGCCAGAGTTGTCACCGCAGTTGCCAACGGCGACTTGAAACGCAAACTGATGTTAGATGCCAAAGGTGAAATTGAAACTTTGGCAGAAACAATCAACGAGATGATTGATACCCTAGCCACCTTTGCCAATCAGGTAACTACAGTAGCGCGGGAAGTGGGAATCGAAGGAAAGTTAGGCGGACAAGCCAGAGTACCTGGGGCGGCTGGAACTTGGAAAGATTTGACAGATAACGTCAACGAACTCGCTGCTACACTGACAACCCAGTTGCGAGCGATCGCCGAAGTTGCTACAGCTGTAACTAAAGGCGATTTAACTCGTTCCATCGCCGTGGAAGCACTAGGGGAAGTTGCCATCCTCAAAGACAACATCAACCAGATGATTGCCAATCTGCGGGAAACAACCCAGAAAAACACCGAACAAGACTGGTTGAAAACTAACCTCGCTAGGTTTACCCGAATGCTCCAAGGTCAGCGAGACTTGGAAACCGTATCCAAATTAATTCTCTCAGAACTCGCACCCTTGGTAGGAGCGCAACACGGTCTATTCTACTTGATGGAGTCTGGGGAAAATACGCTGTACTTGAAACTAATTAGTAGCTACGCCTATCGGGAACGCAAACATCTAGCTAACCGCTTCTACATGGGTGAAGGTTTGGTGGGACAATGCGCCTTAGAAAAAGAGCGAATTCTGCTCACCCAAGTGCCGAACGACTACATCAAAATTGGCTCTGGCTTAGGAGAAGCTACACCCCTGAATGCCGTAGTCTTACCCGTACTGTTTGAAGGACAAGTGACAGCAGTCATCGAATTAGCATCCTTCCGCCGCTTTAGCGAAATTCACCTGACATTCTTCGACCAACTTACTGAAAGTATCGCGATCGTCCTCAACACGATCGCCGCTTCCATGCGAACTGAAGAATTACTCAAGCAGTCGCAATCTTTAGCCGAAGAACTACAAACCCAGCAAAGCGAACTCCGAGAAACCAACAAACGCTTAGAACAACAAGCCCAATCACTCAAAGCCTCGGAAGATTTACTCAAAGGACAGCAAGAAGAACTGCAACAAACCAACGCTGAATTAGAAGAAAAGGCAGAATTACTGGCTCAGCAAAAGAAAGAAGTCGAGCGCAAAAATCAGGAAATCGAACAAGCAAGAACGTCTTTAGAAGAAAAAGCCGCACAACTCGCCCTCTCCTCAAAATATAAATCAGAGTTTCTTGCTAACATGTCCCACGAATTGCGGACACCCCTTAATAGCTTATTAATTTTAGCCAAGCTATTAACAGATAACATCGAAGGCAACCTCAGCAAGAAACAAGTCGAATACAGCCAGACAATTTACTCAGCAGGTACAGATTTGTTGGGGTTGATTAATGACATTCTGGATCTCGCCAAAATTGAATCTGGAACCATGTCAATTGAAATGACTCAAATGCTGTTGGCAGAGTTAGGCGAACAAATTGAGCGCACCTTCCGGCAAATAGCCAACAGCAAAGGACTTGGTTTTGCAATTGAATTTCTGCCAGAATTGCCACTCAGCATTTATACAGATGTCAAACGCTTACAACAAGTATTGAAAAATCTCCTCTCCAATGCCTTTAAATTCACAGAAAAAGGAGAAGTGCGCTTGAGGATTGCAGTGGCAAAGCAAGGATGGAGTCTCGACCACGAAACCTTAAATCGCGCCCAGATGGTTATCGCCTTTTCAGTCAGCGACACGGGTATCGGTATTGCTGCGGACAAACAAAGAGTCATCTTCGAGGCATTTCAGCAAGCCGATGGCTCTACCAGTCGCAAATACGGCGGCACTGGATTGGGCTTATCAATTAGCCGCGAAATTGCCCACTTGTTTGGCGGCGAAATCAAACTAGTTAGTCAACCCGGTCAAGGCAGCGCCTTTACATTCTATTTACCACAGGGAGATGGACACGCAGACACGGGGACACTCTTACGCTCCAACGCACAGAGAATATTTGCGCGATTCTCCGCCTCACCCTACCCTGCGGGAACGCTAAGAGCCAACGGATTCGGCAGTGAGGTGTTGCTACCGCAAGCGACGGAAACCGGGACTGCAACTAATTCACCGTATCTCCCCCTTGCTGGGTCTTCATCTCCTCACTCAGCACTAATAAATGACGATCGCACTACTATCGCCATTGGCGATCGCGTATTATTAATTATCGAAGATGACGTTAACTTTGCGCGTATCCTTCTAGAGATGGCGCAACAGCACGGATTCAAGGCAATCACAGCCCAAACTGGCACTACAGGCTTGATGCTAGCCCAGCAATTTCTGCCTTCAGCCATTTTGCTAGATATCAGATTGCCAGAAATGGATGGTTGGACGGTATTAGATCGTCTCAAACACGACCCGAATACCCGTCACATTCCCGTACACATCATGACCGTTGAGGAAGGCAGACAGCGCGGTTTGCAATTGGGAGCGATCGCATATCTGCAAAAACCATTAACCAGTGAGACAATATCGCAAGCGTTGAACAAAATTAAAGGTTTCGTCGAACGCCAAGTAAAAAATTTACTGGTAGTGGAAGACGATGACACCCAACGCCATAGCATTGTCGAGTTAATTGGCAACACCGACGTTGCTACCACGGCTGTAGACACAGGTGCAGCAGCCTTAGAGGCCATCCGCAACCAGCATTTTGATTGTCTCGTCCTCGATTTAGGACTACCAGACATGACCGGATTTGAACTGATCGAGCAAATCAAACTTCTACCGAACGGCAAAGCTTTGCCAATAATTGTCTACACAGGTAGAGAAATTAGCAAAGCTCAAGAAACTGAACTCAGACGGATTGCAGAGACAATCATTATCAAAGATGTCCGCTCCCCAGAACGCCTCCTCGATGAAACAGCATTGTTCTTACACCGAGTCCAAGCAAATTTGCCAGAACCCAAGCGACAAATCCTCGAACAGCTCCATTCTAGAGACCACTTGCTCCTCGGCAAAAAAGCGCTAATTGTAGACGACGATATGCGGAATATCTTCGCCCTCACAAGTATGTTAGAGCGTTATCAAATCCAGGTATTATATGCTGAAAACGGCAGAGAAGGAATCACTTTATTAGAAACTACACCAGATATTGATATCGTTTTAATGGACATCATGATGCCAGAAATGGACGGTTACGAAACAACACGTCAAATCCGCCAAAACAATCGCTTTCAATCCTTGCCAATTATTGCCCTCACCGCCAAAGCCATGCAAGGCGATCGCGATAAGTGCATTGAAGCAGGCGCATCAGACTACATTACCAAACCCGTAGATACCGAACAATTACTTTCACTTTTACGTGTTTGGTTATATCGGTAATCGGTAATGGGTAATGGGTAATGGGTAATGGGTAATCGTCAGTTATTTATTTCCTTTTTCCCAATTCGCAATTACCTATTACCAATCACCAATTATCAATTTTACTCATCCTGATGATGCAATAAGTTTTCACCTTCAGTAGATGCAGCGATCGCTTTTTTGTGGGTTAATAAGCTAATAGATGAATGGATCGTATCATGTCTGCTTGATTATTTATTAAATATTAAAAATTCCAAAGAGCCGAAGCTATGCTTTGTCTCTTCTCCCGCGCACGTGGGGAGGGGATTAAGGGAAGGCAGTGCGGTCTTGGGGTCTCCCCAAATCGAGCATCTGGTGTGTGGGGTACAGTGACTATGGGAATCATATAGCCGTAGTCACATAAGTTAGGACATAATGACAAGCGTGAATGTTAGGAGCAGTAATAGTTTTACCTCCTGCCCCCTGCTATAACTAAATTAGCCAGACATGATATTATTATTCCATTCAATAAACAAGTAGATTTTTATACCAAGCTAAAGAACTGCTTTGCAGTCAGAATGATGGCCAACAAATCACTATCTCTCAAGGGACTGCGGTTACTCGTTGTTGATGATGACCCTGATACGAGGAAGATACTTGCTATTTTGTTTAAATTAGAAGGTGCAGAAGTTATTGCAGTCGGCTCAGCCCCAGAAGCTTTGGAAGCAGTCTCGGATGTTCAACCTGACATTTTGATCTGTGATATTTGTTTACCAGGTGAAGACGGCTACTCACTGCTGGAGAAAGTTAGAAAAGTAAATAAACAACAAACGCAGCCAGAAATTCCAGCTATTGCGATGACAGCTTTTGTTGACGAGCAAGACTCCACCAGTGCATTGTTAGCAGGTTTTCAAAGTCATATATATAAGCCAATTGATTTGAAGGAGTTAGTCTGTGTAGTTACTCATTTAATTGATATAAGCAGTAATAATAGCTCAAATTGAGAATTGAATGCAGTTAAAATATAGCAGGTTCTGCCCCTTGCCCCCTGCTATATTAACTTCTTCTAATTTGTCCAGTCAAAGAAGCAACTACAAGTACTAATCTACTCGGCTCGACGGGTTTGGGCAGATGCACTTGGAAACCTGCACTCAGAGCCTCTGCACCCTCGTTATCTCCAGCATGGGCGGTCAGTGCTACGGCTGGAATTTGTCCTCCTTCTTCAATACTCATTGCCCTCACCCGGCGAATCAGTGTATAACCGTCTTCATCTGGCATAGTGATATCAGACAAAAGTACGTCATAGCCACCAGGATTTGCCATCAGCGTTGATAATGCTTGACTTGCAGACGCGACCGCCGTTACTTCAACTCCATAAAGTTCGAGCAGTGTAATCGCAAACTCGCGTACATGTAGTTCATCATCCACCACAAGTACGCGTATACCATTGAGCGATCGCATGTTATCATCTGAGGGTGCTAAATGTCGTAAGCCCGATGGCTGGATAGCATTCGGCACAGTACTTTCTTCGAGGTTGGCTGGCAGGGGGAATTTGACGATAAACGTTGCCCCTTGTCCCTGACCTGGGCTATGGGCTTCAACTGTACCACCGTGGAGTTCCACCAGATGACGCACAATCGTCAGCCCTAGTCCCAGTCCAGTATTTGAGCGGGTTCTACCGCTATCTGCCTGACGGAAGCGCTCGAAAACATAAGGGAGAAAGTCGGCGCTGATACCTTGGCCTGTATCGCTGATTTGAATTTGAGCTTGTTCGTGAATGTATTCTAATAAAACTTCAATTCTGCCTCCGCTGGGTGTGAATTTAATCGCATTAGAAAGTAAATTCCAAATAACTTGTTGTAAGCGAACCGCATCACCTAAAATTTTTCTGGTGTCAGGCTCAAGCCGAGATTCAATTTGAATATTTTTAGACTCTGCTGCTAAACGCACTAGATTTATCGCTGACTCAACCACAATCACAAGTTCAATCAGTTCGAGGTTCAGACGCAGTCTACCTGAGGTGATGCGCGAGATGTCTAAGAGATCCTCAATCAACCGGGCTTGAACTTTGGTACTGTGTTCGATCGCTTCTAGCCCCTGATTAATGGTATCTTTATCTAGCTGATGTGTCCGCAGCAGTTGCGCCCACCCCAGCATGGCATTCAACGGGTTTCGCAGTTCGTGGGAAAGCATGGATAAAAACTCATCCTTGGCACGATTGGCTCTCTCAGCCGCAGTTCGGGCTAACTGTTCTTGATTCAATAAATGAATGCGTTCTGCTTCCCACTTTTTGAGATGGGTAATATCTTCAATCGCCAACAGAATCAACTCTGTATTTTCGTCTACTTTAGGCATTTTCCGGGCATTGAGCCGCATAATTTTCTGCCCGATGAGTTCAAAGTTATGCTCAATCTCAAAATCTTGAATTGAGCTATTGTTTGTGAGAACCTGTTCTAGGAGCGATCGCAATTGGGGAATATTCCACAACCCATTGCCAATCTCAAAAATCGAGCGGTCTAGTGTTTCGGCTGCTACAACTTGGAAGATATTGTAGAAAGACAAATTGGCGAGGACTACTCGTAAATCTGCATTCAGCACCACTAGCGATTCTCGCACAGTTTCTACAATCGCTTTAGCGTAATCCCCAGATGCTTTGAGCTGATCTAGGCTGCGTTTGAGAGCATCAATGTCAACTAACACGACCACAGCACCGTCAATTTTATGATCTATTGTCCGGTAGGGTCGGATTCGCAGGTCATACCAATGACCCTTTTGGTCTTGAACTTCCTGAATTTTGAGGTTGAGGGTATTAATTACTTGTAAGATTTGTTCTTCTAAGTCGGTGAGATTGAGAGTATGTTTAATATCACTCAGTAGTCGCCCTACATCAGTGGCAATCAGGTTGAAGATTGTCGCCGCTATTGGTGTAAAGCGGCGAATCCGCAAATCACCTCCTAACATCAAGATCGGAATATTGATACTGCTGAGCAGATTTTGTAAATCATTGCCGACTTGAGTGGATTCTAAATTCCGCCGTTGCAGTTCGTCGTTAATCGTGTTCAGTTCTTCATTAGTTGCTTGAATTTCTTCTTTGGCGGTTTCCAGTTCTTCGTTGGTACTTTGCAATTCTTCGTTACTTGAGAGAATCTCTTCGTTGGCAGCTCTCAAGTCTTGATTAGTTGCTTGCTGTTCCTCAATAATTGATTGTAGATATTCTTTGGTGGTTGCCAACTCTTGTTTTAGTTGGCTAATTTCTTGCTGTTTACGGTTTTCCTGCTGAGACTCGACGCGACCATTTTCAGTTGGCTGTGAGACAGGCGTTGCTGATAAGAGAATTTCATGAAACAGAACTAAAAAGTAGTTTTCCCTGCCTCCACTAGGTTTGAAGGGAATGATATTAATCTTAACCTGCCTAATTTGCTCCTCATGTCTATAATTTAAACCTTCCTTGGCAACCCGCTGTTGCTGTTTTTTTGCCTGATGAATTGCAGTGCGTAACTCTAATCGCAACTCTTCTTTTGCCATCTTCAGCAAATTAAAGCTTGGTCTACCGGGTGCAGGTTCTAAATACAAACTGGTTTGTCCCCTAAATTGCAGAATTTCCAAATCGCTGTCGATGATTACACCCACCGGAGCATATTCATTTAACACAATCCGGTCAGCTTCTTTATGGATTTCTAAGTCGTTCCAAGCCTGTTCATTTACTACAGGCTGAGGGTTGGCAACTTCTCGCGGATAGGTGTTAGCAACTAAATCCATCGCCACTCGACTAAAGGCGATTTTTGAGGAATAAATTTTGTACTTTTTCTCTATTAAATTAAACAATTCGGTAAATTCACCCACTGTCTCAGAAGTACCTAACATTAGATAGCCCGTTGGCTTGAGACCATAGTGAAACAGGGGTAGGAGCTTCTTTTGGAGTGAGTTTCCCAAATAAATCAACACATTGCGACAAGTAATCAAATCCAAGCGAGAAAAAGGTGGGTCAGCGATTAGGTTTTGTCTGGCAAAGACGCACAACTCGCGCACTGGCTGACTAACTTGGTAACCACCCTCTACCTTAATGAAGAAGCGCTCTAAACGTTGTTGAGAGACATCTGCTAACTGGCTAGGCTTGTAAATGCCACTACGTGCTTTCTCAATCGCCACTTCATTAATGTCTGTAGCAAAAATCAGCACGGGGGGATTAATTCCCAGACCTGTTAAATATTCCAGTAGACAAATGGCAATTGAGTAAGCTTCTTCACCCGTTGAACATCCTGCTACCCAGACCCGCAAGGGTGAATCTGGGGTTCGGCCTTTGACAATATTAGGAAATACGTTCGTTTTTAAAGCCTCAAAAGCTTCGGGATCTCGAAAAAAACAAGTTACGGAGATCAGCACATCCTGATATAAGGCACTCACTTCTCCATGATTATCTTGAAGATAGCGGACGTAATCTTCCAGCCTTTCGAGCTTGTATAAAATCATCCGGCGTAAGATCCGCCGCTTGAGTGTGCTTTGTTTGTAGAAAGAAAAGTCAACTCCTGTATGATTTCGTAGTAGACCGAAAATCCTAGCAAGAGCATTTTCTTCTTCAGGTAATAGCTCAGTTGGTTCTACTAGGGTTTTGCTAGCTACGTAAGGATGATAACTAATTTTTATTAGTTCTTCGGCGATCGCTTCTGGGGGTAAGATAAAGTCTACATGACCAGAAGCGATCGCCGTGTTTGGCATACTAGTGACTTTTGCTGTTTGTTCGCACTGGGCAAAGGTAATGCCCCCAACCCCTTTGATAACTTCTAGTCCCCGCGCCCCATCTGCGTCACCCCCCGATAGTACCACTGCGATCGCTTTGCTTCCCCGCTCCTCTGCTAAGGAAACAAAGAAAGCATCGACTGTCATAAAATGACCGCGCGTCTTCTGCCGAGGCGATAGTTTCAATACCCCCTCAGAAATAGTCATCTTGGCATTAGGCGGAATCACGTACACATGATTTGGTTTCACCACCGTACCATCTTCTACCTCAAATACAGGCATCTGAGTTATGCCAGAGAGAATTTCGCTCAACAAGCTTTTTTGATTGGGGCTTAAGTGTTGAATCAGCACAAATGCCATGCCTGTATCGCTTGGCAAATGACTCAGTAATCGTGTAAATGCTTCCAATCCACCAGCAGAAGCTCCCATTGCGACAATTGGAAATAATTCCTTTTGATTTTCTTGTTGTTGTTCGCTATTGCTAGCTTGCCCTGTAGTGGAGTTAGATTCAGACTTTTTGGAAGACCGCCGGGGTGTCATATTGTCTACTAAATAATAGTTTGGGGTGCTTCGTTTTTAATACGAAGGAACTATAGCAGGAGGCAGGAGGCAAGAGGCAGGAGGTAAAACATTACTATTCCTAACATCTAGGCTTTCAAGATGTCCTAACCTTTAATTCGCTTGCTCTATATTCTATTTTGGTAAGTTTCACAAAGCTTTAACTAAATAGGGGCGACATTATACCTATAGTAATAAAAATAATATATTTCAAAAGAAAGATTTTTGAGGTTCAGAGCTGATTTTATCCGGTTAAAATACTCATTGACGAGTATCAAAGGTGGATTCATCCGGTTCAAAGACTAATTAACAAAGTTCTATATGAGCCGAGTTTTCTAACACCGTTTCACTTTTAGGTTGATACAAATACCTTGGTAGGGTAGCACAGCGGTTATTAGTGTCAACTTAAGTCAAACTGATGTTCTTGCTGATAGAAAAATTCTTCTAAAAATGACTAAATATACCCAAAAATCTTTAATCTACTTCAGTAAAGTTTAGCTGTTAGCCTTGAACTTAGGTTTAAGGCAGGTAATATAAACCAGTAGTGAAGCTATTTCTATCTAAAAGTTGACACAAATATACATTTGTGAATTTATACGGAAAATCTATATGTATTACAGATTATAGTGAAATATTATCACTTCTACGCCCCTACACCCTCCGACTTTTTTACATACCGTGAAAAGTCAGCCGTACACCTACCTTGAAGACAAAATAGGTAAACCTAAGCTAAAATTCAAGCAGAGTAAGCATTTCACGCTTAGGAACACTTCATGTTTGAGACCTTAGAAACTCGACTTTACCAACTAGAACAATTTGCCAACTCCCTTGTTTCTCAACAACTGACGCATATTAGCGTCTTGAGCGTCGGGATTATCTTTGCAGCTGGCTTACTCACCAGCCTTACGCCTTGTATGCTTTCTATGCTGCCAATTACCATTGGTTACATCGGTGGTTATGAAGCAAAAAGCCGCCTCCAAGGTGCTGCACAATCAACTTGGTTTGCTTTGGGGTTAGCAACTACACTGGCAGGGTTAGGAATATTAGCAGGTTTGGTAGGAAAAGTCTACGGTCAAGTGGGAATTGGTTTACCGATAGTTGTTAGCATCATCGCCATTCTCATGGGGCTGAACTTATTGGAAGCCCTACCTCTTTCATTTCCATCCTTGAACGAAACAAATTGGATTTCCCCAGATTTACCCACAGGATTGCGTTCCTATTTACTGGGGCTGACTTTCGGTTTGGTTGCATCTCCTTGTAGCACGCCTGTTTTAGCTAGCTTGCTGGGTTGGATTGCCAATACAAAAGACTTAATTTTAGGTGCTATTTTACTACTTTCCTATACAGCTGGTTACGTAGCACCATTAATTTTAGCGGGTACTTTTACTGCTTCAATTAAAAAGTTGCTAGAATTGCGTCGCTGGTCTGGTTGGATTAACCCAGTTAGCGGGGCATTATTAGTAGGATTCGGTGTATTTTCTTTAATTTCTCGAATTCCTCTTGGTAGTTTTTAACTAACAAATCAGAAGTCTGAATATTGTATATTAATTATCCCATGTAAGTAATGACTTTAGAAGATTCCACTTCCCAAAAAATCAGTTGGTGGGCTGTACCTGGGCAATATTTCCGCCGAGAGTTTTTGCCTGTACTGACAGATTTACGACTGGCGATCGTTCTACTATTATTGATTGCAATTTTTAGTGCCACTGGTACTATAATTGAGCAAGGGCAGTCACCTGCATTTTACCAAGCTAATTATCCAGAACATCCAGCATTATTTGGTTTCTTAAGCTGGAAAGTAATTCAAGTAGTTGGCTTAGACCATGTATATCGGACTTGGTGGTTTTTAGCATTACTCATTTTATTTGGTACCAGCTTAACTGCTTGTTCTTTTAGCCGTCAGTTACCAGCCTTAAAAGCAGCCCAACGCTGGAAATATTATGAAGAGGCACGGCAATTTAAAAAACTAGCTTTAAGTGCAGAATTAGATACTGGTTCTCTTAATTCTCTTAACCAAATATTGCAAAATCGCCGCTATAAAATTTTTTCCGATCCAGAAAAAGAAAATTTGTTATACGCCCGCAAAGGAATAATCGGACGCATTGGGCCAATTATTGTGCATATTGGCATCGTCACTATTCTGCTTGGGGGAATTTGGGGAGCAATGACTGGATTTATTGCTCAGGAAATGGTAGCCAGTGGCGATACATTTCAGGTGAAAAATATTATAGATGCTGGCCCTTTAGCAGCACCCCAAGTGCCAAAAGATTGGTCTGTGCGAGTCAATCGTTTTTGGATTGATTACACTCCAACTGGAGGTATTAATCAATTTTATTCAAATTTATCTGTCTTAAATAATCAAGGAGAAGAAGTTGACCGCAAAAAGATTTTTGTCAACCAACCTCTACGCTATCATGGCGTAACTTTCTACCAAACTGACTGGGGAATTGCAGCTGTGCGCGTCCAATTTAATAACAGCCCAGTTTTTCAGCTACCAATGGTCAAGTTAAACACCAACGGTCAAGGTGCGATTTGGGGAAGCTGGATTCCGACTAAACCAGATTTGAGCGAAGGTGTTTCTGTGTTAGCCAAAGACTTGCAAGGAATGGTATTAATTTATGATGTCAAAGGCAAACTAATTAATACTATACGCGCCGGCATGTCTGCCGAAGTCAATGGCGTGAAGTTGAAAATAATCGATGTAATTGGTAGCACCGGCTTACAAATCAAAGCCGACCCAGGTATACCAATTGTTTATTCAGGATTTGCTTTACTCATGTTGGGTGTGGTGATGAGTTACTTTTCCCACTCCCAGATTTGGGCATTACAAAAAGGCGATCGCTTATATGTCGGTGGTAAAACCAATCGCGCCCAAGTCGCTTTTGAACAAGAGATTTTAGAAATTTTAGATCGACTGAGTTCGCAGCCAAAGAATGAGGATAAAGAAATGGCAATTGAAGTTTAATTGTCATTTATTATTTGTCTAAGTAAGTCGGCACAATAAAACCAAACTGTGTGAAGAAAAGTAAATAAGCATTTTACCTTCAATAAAAGAAGAGAGGCAATTAATTTTACCTCTCTTAATCAATCAACTTCAAAGGTACTAAGCTTTAGCTTTTACCTTTTAGTTTTTAGTATCTGCTGGGTTTGTGAACGATAAAGCTGAGAACTTGGCACTGCTTGATGTTGTCAAAACCCACAACGCGAATGTAGCAGTTGCTATATTGAGAACGGCAAGATTGAACTTCATTCAGTACTTCTTGAGTAGATCTAGCACCGAACAAAGGTAGTTTCCACATTGTCCAGAAAAATTCGGTTGGCTGAGAAGTTTCGTTAAATTCAACCGCTGGAATGTAACCTTGATTCAGAATGTACTGGACTTGCTTAGCAATTTGAGCATCAGAAAGAGGAGGCAAATAAGAAAGGGTCTCGTAACGACGCTCTTTTGGTAAAGTTTGCATGGTTGATGATAATGGGTTGCGGTTGACTTTAGTTATCAGTCAGCAGTTATTAGCGAAAAAGCGATCGCTTCGCTGTTAACTACTGACTATTCATTGCTTGGCTCTGAAGTTGTTTGCTGTTCTGGGTGTAGACTGGGGTTCGATAAATTGATTTGCGTGATGCGTTCTAAATGCTGGCGACGCTGTTCCATATTGGCTTGCTGAATGCCAGAGCGAACCATTTCCGGTAAAAATTCTGTGATTTCTTCGGCAATGTGTTCTCTAACAGTCATAATCCGCAATGCCAAATCTGGCTTTTCTCGGAACAGTTGCTCAATATATACTTCTCCATCGTGGATTTTGTCGGCTGAAAAGTTATGCAGCCAAATTCCCAACGGTGGATTTGTTTCACCTAGCTGTGCCAGTACTGTCTTTAGCGCCTGATATGTCAGGTAGCGTTGGAGAGTCTTAGCTGTGTCCTTCGCAATTTGCTTAATATTCATACTTGACCCCAGCCCAAACAAAGTAAAAAGTAAAAAGTAGAGACGCGATTAATCGCGTCTGTACAAAAGTAAAAAGAAGAAATTGCTATTTTCCTTTACCTTTCGGGTTCGCCACTTGCTTCAAGCCGACGGCAGTTCCTCTTTGGGGAAACCACCAAGACTGGACTGCCTTGGGAACCCGTCCAACGCAGTGGCTCACCTTTTACCTTTTAACTTTTAACTTCAAGATCAGACGGTATCCATTGCTTCAAACTCGAACTTAATTTCTTTCCACAGTTCGCAAGCAACGGCCAATTCAGGAGACCACTTAGCGGCTTCGCGGATAACATCGTTACCTTCACGAGCCAAATTACGTCCTTCGTTACGAGCTTGGATACAAGCTTCTAGCGCTACGCGGTTAGCGGTTGCACCAGGTGCGTTACCCCAAGGGTGACCGAGTGTACCACCACCGAATTGCAGTACGGAGTCATCGCCGAAGATTTCTACTAGTGCAGGCATGTGCCATACGTGGATACCACCAGAAGCAACTGCCATTACACCAGGCATAGAAGCCCAGTCTTGGGTGAAGTAAATACCGCGAGACTTGTCTTGCTCAACATAGTTTTCGCGTAACAGGTCAACGAAGCCCATTGTGATTCCCCGCTCACCTTCCAGCTTACCAACAACGGTGCCGGTGTGGATGTGGTCGCCACCAGACATCCGTAGAGTCTTAGCCAAAACGCGGAAGTGGATACCGTGGTTCTTTTGACGGTCGATTACGGCGTGCATAGCGCGGTGGATATGCAGCAACAGACCATTATCACGACACCAACGAGCCAATGTGGTGTTAGCGGTGAAACCTGCGGTTAGGTAGTCATGCATGATGATGGGCATTTTGAGTTCTTTAGCATACTCAGCCCGTTGCAACATTTGTTCGCAGGTGGGAGCGGTAACGTTCAGGTAGTGACCTTTGATTTCACCGGTTTCAGCTTGGGCTTTGTGGATTGCTTCAGCTACGAATAAAAAGCGATCGCGCCATCTTTGGAATGGTGCTGAGTTGATGTTTTCGTCGTCTTTGGTGAAGTCCAAACCACCGCGTAAGCACTCGTATACAGCGCGTCCGTAGTTCTTAGCTGACAAACCCAATTTGGGCTTAATTGTACAACCCAGCAAAGGACGACCGTATTTGTTTAACTTGTCACGCTCAACTTGAATACCGTGGGGAGGGCCTTGGAAGGTCTTTAGGTAAGCTACAGGAATCCGCAAGTCTTCTAGACGTAGTGCCCGCAGAGCTTTAAAACCAAACACGTTACCTACAATTGAGGTCAACATATTGGTTACAGAGCCTTCCTCAAACAAATCTAGAGGATAAGCAACATAAGCAATGTACTGGTTATCTTCACCAGAAACGGGTTCGATGTCGTAGCAACGACCTTTGTAGCGATCTAGGTCGGTGAGCAAGTCTGTCCATACGGTGGTCCAGGTACCAGTGGAAGACTCAGCAGCTACAGCAGCACCTGCTTCTTCGGGTGGAACTCCAGGCTGAGGAGTCATCCGGAATGCAGCAAGAATGTCTGTATCTTTAGGTGTGTAATCGGGGGTGTAATAAGTTAATCTGTAATCTTTAACCCCGGCTTGATACCCAGATTTGCTCTGAGTCCTCGTTTGAGCGTAAGACATATTTTATCCTTCCCACAAGTCACTCTTTTTACTTATCAAATCACGTACCGTGCAACTTTCCTTCACCCCGCTCTTTCCCCCTTGAGCAGGGAGAAAATCAGGAAAAATTTTTGTTATGAGTTGCCTTTAGCAGAGGTTAGCAGTTTTTGGCGGCGGATACTTTGGTAACGGTGGTAACCCTACTTACCAGTATTCTCCCCTTCTAGAGGTAGACGACCTAGCGCTTCTACTCTTTACCTTTGCCCACACATCAAAATTCTTTTTTATCTGTTTCTCGCACCCGACTAAACCTTCTCAATTCACCAAAACTTCCGCACTTTGCAGGCAGCATTTAGATAATTCTCTTATAAACTGGGATATTCAGAGGATTGGGCTAGCTGGCATAGATTCCCGCCTCCATACTCCTTTTATCTCTCCCTCTAGATCGGGAAAGATACCAGAAAAGAATTTACTTGACAGAGATTTAGCACAGTGATAAGGAAAAGATCAAAGAATTGCACACCACGTAATTTGTAGCTTGTTTCACAATATATCAAGAATTGAATAAGTTTTTCTTTGAAAGTTTTTAACTTATTTATTTAAATTTGTTATTTCATAAAGATTTAAACATTTTGTTAAGAAAGATTTACAAAATGTCATAAATGGTGTGGGGGCCGGGGATTGAGGACTGTTTAAAAAATCTCAGCTAGGGGAACACTGAAGTTAACCAAAAGCCAGTTTAGATAACGGCTATGGGTACTGTCTTCAAAGGAAATGTCACCGTGGTATTGTTTTGCAAGCGTACTAGTTTATTGATTACTTCTATCTTGCTGGGGTCAATAACTCTACCGAGTATGGGATGGGCACAAAAAACCCCTGACATTAATTCATCTGATTTAACCCCTGCTTACTCATCTTCACCACCGCCTCCGCGAGTAGATCCTTTACCAGATGAGCGAGGAGTCCAAGAAAATTCCCCACAAACCGATTATCGTGTCGCTAACTTACTAGCAGATGTTACAGGTAATCTTTGGGTAGGTTCTTGGCGAGGACTATCGCGGATCGATCCGAAAACTGGCAAGATTGTTTCTCGTGTGAGTTTACCGAATGTTACGATTGGTGCTTTAGCCCAAGATAAAGTAGGACGTCTATGGGTGGGAAGTTACGGGGGACTGATGCGAGTAGATCCCCGCACCAGCGAAATTACCGCGCAGAATTTATTTTTGCCTTCTAGACGAGTGTTGTCGCTGTTAGTTGACAAACGGGGTTATTTATGGGCTGGAACTGACAGTGGTTTAGCCCTAATTAGTCCCGACCAGGGCTTGATTATGACAACATTAAAAAATCTGCCTGGTGTCAGTGCTAATACCTTGACTTTAGATGCTGAAGGTCACCTGTGGGTTGGCACTCTTGATGGGATAGTGCGGGTTAATACTGCCAGTGCTGCAATTATGAAGCGAATCGCAGATTTACCAGGAACCACTGTTCAAGCCTTAGCTATCAGTCCAGAAGGGTTGATTTGGGCGGGAATGCCGAATAATTTACTAGTTATTAACCCGAAAACAGGTGCAGTGTTGCGGTCTGTAACGCGGTTGCGTGGGCGTAACGTCACAGCAGTAAGTTTTGCTAAAGATGGTAGTGTCTGGGTCGGGACTCACGATGGTTTGTTACGATTGAATCCAAATACCGGAGCTGTATTAGACGCCGAAGTTGCTGGACTTCCTTCTAGTCGAATTCTTGCCCTTGCACCTGACATCGGCAATAAATTGTGGATTGGTACTAGTGAAGGTCTAGCTTGGTTAATGCCTAAAATGAGCAGTGCGAAACCCCATCTTGCTTTCACTCGTGCTGTTAAATGATTAGTTATTTGTCCTTTGTCTTCTATCCTTAGCAAATGATAAATGACTAATGACAAAGCGCAAAGTCTGAGCGGAGGTTTCCTCCGAGCAGAACTTTGTAAGAGAGGACAAAACATCCAAAATCCGTCTTTAAAAGTTCAGATCGCCGGAAGCCGGCGCTCCGACTTTTCGCAAAATCTAAAATCTAAAATTGGCAATGGCAATCACTACCCAGCAATTAATTCAATGGAAACAACAGGGACGTTCAATTGTGGCGTTGACCGCTTGGGATTATGCGATCGCCCAACTCCTCGACGCAGCTGGTGTAGACATAATCCTTGTAGGTGACTCGATGGCAGTAGTTTTAGGGTATGAAACAACTCTGCCCATAACTTTAGATGAGATGATCTACCATGCCAAAGCTGTACGTCGAGGAGTTAAACGCGCCTTTTTACTGGTTGATTTACCGTTTTTGTCATACCAGGAAAGTATCAAACAAGCAATACATTCAGCTGGTAGAGTTTTGAAAGAGACGGGAGCGCAAGGTGTCAAGTTAGAGGGTGGTTATCCAGAAATGGTGAAGACTGTGGCTCGTTTGGTGCAAGCTGGAATTCCAGTCATGGGTCATGTCGGTTTGACGCCACAATCATTACATCAACTTGGTTTGCGACAACAAGGTAAAACTCACGAAACGAGTGAGAGAATTTTAAATGAAGCGATCGCCCTCGAACAAGCTGGTGCTTTTGCTATCGTATTAGAACATATACCCGCAGATTTGGCAATGCAAATTACCCAAAAACTTACCATTCCCACAATCGGTATTGGTGCAGGGCCTCACTGTGACGGCCAGGTTTTAGTTACCTCGGATGTACTCGGTCTTGCAGAAAAGAATCCTCCATTTGCCAAGGTTTACACCAATTTGCGACAGACGATTACTAAAGCCGTGCAAGATTATGCCTTAGAAGTCCGAGAACGGAAGTTTCCTTAAATAAATAGACTTGATTTGGCAAAATATTCCACGATTTTGATTTTCTACACAGATTTGTATACCTGGTAGGAGAATAAAGTCAAAGCCTCTGCCCTGCTAGGCTATTCTTTATTTACATCTTTCTTAACAATTTTCAAACCTTTATTTAACAAATCATCTTCAATACGAGGCGTTACATACATTTGACAAACTAACACTAATAATTATCTTCAAAACTAGGTTCTTATTGAATTAAAAACAAACCTATAAGATAATAATATTCAGTAGAGACACGAAATTTTGTGTCTCTACATGCCAAAATCAATACCTAAAATTCTTAACTCAAGTGTATTGAGTTATAAGACTCCTATTTTATTTTTGAACTTACTCATAGAGGCAGCAATAAAAGAAGATTAATTGCAAGAGTGCTTCTTGCCTCTTGCTTATTGTCTTAATAACTGTTAGTGAGTTATTACTCTCATATATATTAAGAAAAATTAGCTAATCGATGACTTAGAGGGGAGAGATTCAAATAGAGGTTTTGCAGATAAAAATCAAAAGTCAGGTCGAATTTAAGTATTAAAGCGGAAACAACATAATTCACTTATTGAATTTCCGCAATTGCCACCAAGACAATTGTAAAAACCCAGTGTAGCCTTTAACTAGAAAAACAGTATCAATTAGTTACTAGAGAAAATGTCAACTATGCTCACTAAACTTTTATAATATTTGTCGTTCTTATGACTCCAAAACACATCAAAATTAAATTTCCTCTTTGGCAATATCTGAACCAGCCCTTATTTAGTCGTGATACTAAATTAGTATTGAATCCCCATCACTTTGCATTGATCTGGCGTCTTCAACTTCTAGAACGCTGCTGGACTAAAGAATGTGACGCCAAAGGGCCTCAGCAGCATTAGCTACATCAAAAGCTGCAACATTTAACTCAAAGCTGCCAAACTAAGCCTTTGCACATTTAATTTGTAAAACTTATGTAGCAAATTTGCTACTAGAATTCAGTTTCATTCTTTTAACTTTTAACTTTTGACTTGCTTAAGCCTCGTCTACATAACGGGGCTTTTTACCGTCCAGTAAAGTACTTACGGTCATGTCTCCCATAACATTAATCGCTGTACGGCAACGATCCAAAAACCAGTCTACGGTCACTAGCAAAGCTATGTACTGAGTAGGTAAACCTACAGAAGTAAACACCAGTGTCATTGTTACTAGTCCAGCATTAGGAATATTTGCTGCACCTACAGATGCAAAAATTGAGGTGAGAATGACGATTACTTGCTGTCCCAAACTCAAATGTTGCCCAATTAGTTGGGAAATATACAATGCAGACATGGCTTCATAAAGGGCAGTACCATCATTATTAAAATTTGCTCCAACTAATGCCCCTAAGGCAGCAGAAGATTCTCTTAAACCGATTTTTGTTTGCAAAACCTCAAAGGTTACGGGCATTGCAGCCGCAGAGGAAGAAGTCGAGAAAGCTGTCAAAAAGGCATCAGAACCACCAGCGAGAAATTTTAAAGGCTGTACCCAAGAACCGAATTTGACTCTGGTGAGGTAGTAACACGCTTGTAATGCTAGTGCTAGCAGCACCGCTATAATGAATGCGCCTAAAGATTGAAAGGGGGCAAAACCCTCTTTGGCAACAGTTTTAGCCACAATCCCAAAGACTGCAAATGGCACCAAGGCAATTACCCAGTTGAGGATGCGGACTACCGCTTCAAACAAAATCCCGATGACATCCTCAATCGGCTGATATGCATTCTTACCTTGGGCAATTTGTTCGGATTTTAATCCCCGCAGCACAATGCCAAAACTCAAGGCAATTACAATCAGCTGAATCACATTATTATCAACTAAGGGCTTGAGGACTGCTTCCGGTACTGCATCTTTGATTAATCCCCAAGGGTCAAGACTTTGACCTGTTATTTGTGTAGTTGTTGAGGTGACTACATTGCCCCAGGTTCCCGGACGCAGAACGTTTGCGACAAAAAGTCCGACTAATATAGCTACGGTAGTATTACTTAAAAGTAGCACAAATAGCCGTCGTCCAGCCGTACCAGGAATATTCGTAGTCATTAAAGTATGCAGTACCGCTACTAAAATTAGGGGTGTAGCTAAGGCACGCAGAGCCTTTAGCACCAACTCAGCCGGAATTGCTAAATTATCGATGAGGGCGGCGTTGCTGGGACTGGGATTTCCTGCACCAAGGGCAATTCCGACGCTAATGGCGGCTACTAGGGCGATAACAATTTGTAACGTCAGAGGAATACGCTGCCACCAAGGCTTAGCTTTGGTTTCAGACGAAGTAGTGCTGTCTGGATGACTCATTGGTTAGATGCGGCTTAACTGCTGTAACTATTAAAACAACATTTATGACAGTAACAAATCCGGAAAAACAATAGCTTTATTTTTGCTTAAAAACTGCTAATCTAAGATCCCGTTGCTTTGCAAAATCTGGTAAGCCCCTAGAGATATTTTTGGCTTGTGCTTGGAGGCGCTTATGTCCTTTGTCCCTTTGCATATTCACAGTGACTACAGTTTGCTTGATGGAGCAAGTCAGCTACCAGAGTTAGTGGAGCGAGCGATCGCCTTGGGAATGAAAGCGATCGCTCTTACCGATCATGGTGTCATGTATGGCGCAGTTGAATTGATCAAAATTTGCCGTAGTCAAAATATTAAGCCGATTCTCGGTAACGAAATGTATATAATTAACGGCGATATTGAAAGACAAGAACGCCGTCCGAGATATCATCAAGTTGTTTTAGCTAAAAATACCAAAGGTTATAAAAATTTAGTCAAATTAACTAGTATTTCCCATCTCAAAGGTGTTCAAGGTAAAGGAATTTTTTCTCGTCCTTGCATTAATAAAGATTTACTCAAAGAATATCATGAAGGTTTGATTGTTACCAGTGCTTGTTTGGGTGGAGAAATTCCCCAAGCGATTCTTAGTGGCAGGCCAGATGCAGCGCGTAAAGTCGCCCAATGGTATAAAGATGTATTTGGTGATGATTATTATTTAGAAATTCAAGACCACGGTTCCCAAGAAGACCGAATTGTGAATGTTGAAATAGTTAAAATTGCGCGAGAATTAGGTATTAAATTTGTTGCTACCAATGATTCCCATTTTATTTCTTGTTTTGATGTTGAAGCCCACGATGCTTTGCTATGTATTCAAACTGGCAAGTTAATTAGTGAAGATAAACGGATGCGTTATAGCGGCACAGAATATCTGAAATCCGCCGAAGAGATGAAGCAGCTATTTCGCGACCATTTACCAGATGATGTAATTGCAGAAGCTGTAGCCACTACTGAAGAAGTAGCAGATAAAATCGAGCCTTACCATATTATGGGTGAGCCTCAGATTCCTACTCCCCCAATTCCCTCTGGTCATACTGCTGACACTTATGCTGAAGAAGTTGCATGGATCGGACTTTTACAAAGATTAAATCGCAAATCCCGCAATGAAGTCGATTCCGTCTACAAAGAAAGATTGGAATACGAACTAAAAATGATTCAGCAGATGGGTTTTTCCAAATACTTTTTAGTTGTATGGGACTACATCAAATTTGCTAGAG
Organism: Nostoc sp.; assembly: GCA_036918135.1. Taxonomy (GTDB): domain Bacteria; phylum Cyanobacteriota; class Cyanobacteriia; order Cyanobacteriales; family Nostocaceae; genus Nostoc. Next base: position 33,494 of record JBALDB010000013.1, on the reverse strand, counting down.
ATAATAATATTCCTGTTGGCCCTGGGCGCGGTTCGGCCGCAGGTTCTTTAGTTGCCTATGCAATGCGAATCACTAACATTGACCCCGTACATCATGGGTTATTGTTTGAGCGCTTTTTGAACCCAGAACGGAAATCTATGCCTGATATTGATACGGATTTCTGTATCGAACAACGCGATAAAGTAATTGATTATGTAACAGAAAAATATGGTGTAGATAGAGTTGCTCAAATTATTACTTTTAACCGCCTAACTTCTAAAGCTGTTTTAAAAGATGTCGCCAGAGTATTAAATATTCCTTACGGGGAAGCTGACAAAATGGCGAAATTAATTCCTGTGGTGCGCGGCAAACCAACTAAACTCAAGGTGATGATTTCTGATGCAACTCCAGAACTAGAGTTTAAACAAAAATATGATAATGACCCAAGAGTTCGCCATTGGGTTGATATGGCGATGCGAATTGAAGGAACTAATAAAACCTTTGGTGTTCATGCAGCAGGTGTAGTGATTTCAGACGAACCATTAGATGAAATTGTGCCGTTACAAAAGAATAATGACGGTTCTGTGATTACTCAGTATTTCATGGAAGACTTGGAATCAATGGGTTTGTTGAAAATGGACTTTCTCGGTTTACGTAACCTGACCCTGATTCAAAAAACCCTTGATTTAATTGAAGAAAATAAAGGATACCGTATTGACCCAGATGAAATCCCCCGCGACGAAAGAAAAGCCCAAAGGATATTAGCCAAAGGCGAACATACAATTTTACCTAACGAAGTCAGAAAAACTTACGAATTATTAGAAGCAGGCGAGTTAGAAGGAATATTTCAATTAGAATCTTCTGGAATGCGTCAAATAGTTCGAGATTTGAAGCCTTCTAATATAGAAGATATTTCTTCAATTTTGGCACTTTATCGACCAGGGCCATTAGATGCGGGACTGATTCCTAAATTTATTAACCGCAAACACGGCCGAGAAGATATTGATTACGAACACAATGTTTTAGAACCAATATTAGATGAAACCTATGGAATCATGGTTTATCAAGAGCAAATCATGAAAATTGCTCAGGATATGGCTGGATATTCCTTAGGACAAGCTGACTTGCTGCGTCGGGCGATGGGTAAAAAGAAAGTTTCCGAGATGCAAAAGCAGCGAGAAAAATTCGTTGATGGGGCGGCAAAAAATGGTGTGAAAAAACAAGTAGCTGAAGAATTATTCGAGCAAATGTTGAAGTTTGCTGAATATTGTTTAAGCTATGACACGGAAGTATTGACAGTGGAATATGGATTTTTGCCGATTGGCAAAATTGTCGAAAAAGGCATTGAATGTACTGTATATAGCGTTGATAATAATGGTAATGTTTATAGTCAACCTGTCGCCCAGTGGCACGATCGCGGACAGCAAGAAGTGTTTGAATATTGTTTAGAAGATGGTTCTGTGATTCGTGCCACGAAAGACCATAAATTTATGACTGTTGACGGTCAAATGTTGCCCATTGATGAAATATTTGAGCGCGAATTAGATTTGATGCGAGTCGAGGGTTTACCAGAATAATACTGCCCTCTTACTGACTGCGTGCCACAAGTGGGGCTAGCGCTTTCACCAATACAGGCTTTGCAGCGCGCAACGAGAAAACGGCATCTTAACGATCGCTTTGAAAATCATCCAACAAAATTTTATCGGAGTTATAGGTTATAGTCTTTATTCTTAATTCTTAACTTTTTTCATGCCATCCAAAATCTTACCACCGCCCTTAAAATCCGGTGACTTGCTACGAGTCATTGCTCCTAGTGGTGCTTTACGAGAATTTAAGGCGTTTGGGCGAAGCATAGAAATTTGGCGATCGCGTGGCTACCAAGTAGAAATCAGTCCTAAGATAGATGATAAATGGGGATATTTAGCAGGTAAAGATGAAAAGCGTTGCAACCAGCTAGCAGCAGCATGGCAAGACCCAGATTGTTGCGGTATTCTCTGCGCCAGAGGTGGTTTCGGTAGCACCCGCATCTTAGAAAATTGGCATTGGCAACAAAACTCAGAACTTCCTAAGTGGTTGATTGGTTTTTCTGACATCACCGCCCTTTTGTGGAGCCTTTTTAACGTGGGTATTTCCGGCGTTCATGCTCCTGTATTGACAACTCTTGCAGACGAGCCAGATTGGTCAATCGAGCGATTGTTTGATTGGGTGGAAGGTCGTCCTGTCGCTTCTATTAAAGGTTGTGGTTGGGGTGGTGGGATGGCGAGTGGCATTTTGTTACCAGGAAATTTGACAGTAGCAACTCATCTTTTAAGTACGCCAATCCAACCAAATTTTGATGGCGTGATTTTGGCGCTTGAGGATGTTACAGAAGCACCTTACCGCATCGATAGAATGCTCACACAGTGGCGTTTAAGTGGTGCTTTAGCAAAAGTTTGTGGCATTGCTTTAGGCGGTTTCACTCGTTGTGAAGCCCCGCCAAACGTGCCTAGCTTTACTATAGAAGAAGTTTTGCGCGATCGCTTGGGTGATTTAGGCATTCCGATTGTCTCTGATTTGCCTTTTGGTCATAATACTCCCAATGCAGCCTTACCAGTGGGTGTAGAAGCAACTTTAGACGGGGATGAGGGCATATTGACGATTAATAATTGATAATCATACTAAGTAGGTAGGTAGGAAAATTTATCGTTGAGGTAAGGCAGGAGGCAGGAGGAAAAAGAGTTTTAGTCTAGTTAATCATCATCGGCATAGAATGAGGGGTAAACATCAACGTCCATTGCTTTGTGAATCGAATCAAAAACCGGACTCCATGCCCGAAGCGAAAGACGAATAATGGCATCAAGTTGACGGGGGTGACATTGTTCAATTCGCATTTCAGGAGAGCAAGTTAAAATTAAGGGCTAACACAATACCATAAAATAGTTTTGCAAGAGATTTAGTGTAAGAATTACGATCGGAAAAATCATCGAGTAATTTTAATTTTGCGAGGTGAGTGTTTTTTCAAAGTACACAAGCCAATTGCTGGTATAGCTCCGAGAATGATTGCTGTAAATGCTTGTCCACTCCAATACAAAATGAAATTACGGTTTGCTTCTGGAATGAAATTTTGCTCAAGAAAAAGCAACCAAACCAAAATAGTAATTAAAAAGAAAGAGATAGAAGGTAAAAAATTCCACCACCAAGCGCTTGCTGTATATCGTCTCAATACCAGCCATTGGGAAATGCCTAGCCAAATACCAGAAATAACATAAGCGATCGCAGATAGAAATCCCAAAATAAAAGTCTGTTCGGGAGATAAACTTTCATTGAACGATGAGGCAATAGATGAAATATTGTTAATCCAAGCTGTAGAAACACCGTTGGCAATTAACCAACCAACACTAGTAGCAAATACCCATTGGCAACCAGGTAAATATCGATAGAGGACAACAGCTTGATCTGCGGCTAAAATCAGCGCAAACACAACATTACTGAGACATCTAACCAAAATACTCCATGTTTGCGACTCTAGCGAGAGGTGTTGGAGAATCATTTTCTCTAAAGCGATACTGGCAACGCCACCAACAACCCATCCGATTGCAGTCATTAAGGTAAACTGAAAAAAGAACTTCTGTCGCTGCGATGGCGGAATCAAAAACTTTCTTAGGTTAGGCTGTTTATTAGCAGATGTAAGACGATTGGGACTGTTAGAGTGAGTTTGCATGTTAGGGGACTGGGGACTGGGGATTAGGGACTGGGGACTGGGGATTGGGGATTGGGAACTGGGGACTGGGGAAGTGAGGAAGAACAATTAATAACTAATGCTCAATGCGCCATGCACAATACCCTATGCCCAATTAAATATTGATTCCTGTTTTATCCTATTTCCCAGTCGCCAGTTGCCAATTCCCAATTCCCAGTCCCCTTTTATTCTGAAAAAGCGTAATCCCAGAATGATAAGCTAAACAGTGGCATAAAAAAGTGACTTAGGATGAAGTGATCAAATGGGTGTTTCGTTAACAACTCCTCATCTGTTACGGGCTGCTCGTGGTGAAGTAGTAGATCGTCCCCCTGTATGGATGATGCGACAAGCGGGACGATATATGAAAGCATATCGAGACTTAAGAGAAAAGTATCCTTCGTTTCGCGATCGCTCAGAAATCCCAGAAGTTGCAATCGAAGTTTCTTTGCAACCCTGGAGAGCTTTCCAGCCAGATGGAGTAATTTTATTTTCTGATATTGTTACCCCATTACCTGGTTTGGGCATTGAGATGGATATTGCCGAAGGTAAAGGGCCAATCATTAACTCGCCTCTCCGCACTCAAGAACAAATTGATAACCTGCGTCCCCTAGAACCAGAAGCAGCTCTACCTTTTATCAAAACTATTTTGGAGGCGTTGCGCTCGGAAGTAGGCGATAAATCAACGGTATTGGGCTTTGTCGGTGCGCCGTGGACGTTAGCAGCTTATGCAGTGGAAGGAAAAGGTTCTAAAACCTATTCCATCATCAAAAACATGGCATTTTCTGACCCGACGATACTGCATCAACTGTTAGCTAAATTAGCAGATGCGATCGCCATCTACGCTCGTTACCAGATTGACTCTGGTGCCCAAGTTGTACAAATGTTCGATTCTTGGGCGGGTCAATTAAGTCCTCAAGATTATGATACCTTTGCTTTGCCTTATCAGCAGAGAGTTTTCCAGCAAGTTAAGCAAACCCACCCCGATACACCGTTGATTTTATTAGTTAGCGGTAGTGCAGGTGTGTTGGAAAGAATGGGTAAATCTGGTGCAGATATCGTTACTGTAGACTGGGCAGTGGATATGGCAGATGCACGGGCAAGATTGGGCAAACAAGTCAAAGTCCAAGGAAATCTTGATCCAGGCGTGTTATTTGGCTCTAAACAGTTTATTCGCGATCGCATTTATGATACCGTTCGCAAAGCTGGCAATTGGGGTCACATTCTCAATCTCGGCCATGGTGTTTTACCAGAAACTCCAGAAGAAAATGTCGCCTTCTTCTTTGAAACTGCAAAAGAACTGAATCTGGTAGGAGTTAAAGGATAGAGTTATGAGTTATGAGTTATGAGTTATGAAGTATTAACTTAACGATTGCAACGTGCAAAGTTATTTTTTATTCTTAACTCCTTACTCTTAATTCCTAACTTTACTTTTAATCCCTAAGTTGGAACTTTTAACTTTATTCTTAACTCTTAAGTTTTAACTCCTAAATTTTTATAAATTCTTTATGAGCCAGAAACGAATTTTAGTGACTGGTGCAAGTGGTTGTGTAGGTCATTATTTAACAGAAGCCTTAATTCAAGAAACAGATTACGAGCTGTTTTTGCTAGTTAGAAATCCCAATAAACTACAAATTGATACTCACGCACGTTCTGGCATTAATGTTTTGCAAGGTGATATGCAAAACGTTAGTCAGTTTGCTGATTTGCTATCAACAATTGATACAGCCGTACTCACCGCCACAGCTTGGGGTGGCGAGCAGACATTTGAAATTAATGTCAACAAAACTATAGACTTGATGAAGTCGCTAGACCCAAATAAATGCCAACAGGTAATTTATTTTTCCACAGCTAGCGTTTTGGATAGTCACAATCAACCATTAAAAGAAGCTGGGGATATCGGTACAGATTATATTCGTTCTAAATATGAGTGCTTACATCAAAAAGAAAAATTAGAAATAGCACCCAAAATCACTACAGTTTTTCCAACTATAGTTTTGGGTGGTGATGCTAATAAACCCTATTCCGCTGTGACATCTGGTATTAGAGAAGTTACTAAATATATTAATTTGATTCGCTTTCTGAATGCAGATGGTAGTTTTCATTTTATCCACGGCCGAGACATTGCAACTGTAGTAAAATATTTAATTGAACATCCTCCTCAAAAGGATGAACCACGTAGATTGGTTTTAGGTCAAGCAAAATTAACTGCTAACCAAGCAGTCGAAGAAGTTTGTGCTTATTTGGGTAAAAAGATTTACTTTCGCATTCCTGTATCTATAGCTTTAGCAAATTTGATTATTGTTTTGTTCCACATTCGTATGGCTGCTTGGGATAGGTTTTGCATGAACTATCGGCATTTTACTTATGAAAATGCGGTTAATCCTAGCAGTTTTGGCTTGTCAAATTACTGTGCAACTATGAGTGATGTTTTGAAATTAAGTTGAGGCTAGAATAACAATTGTACAAAGGCTTCAATTTGTTTGTGTGACAGCAGTCTTAGCCTGTTTGCCAATGTTCACCGTCCGTTTTAAATCTACATACTTCACTGCAAAGGAGTTAGCGTTCATGGCGGCGTTCCTGAAACCTGTAGGATTGATTTTTGCTTTGCTAGCTGTTATCGCTGTGTTGATTATCATTCCAGCTACACAATTTGGAGTTGCAGGAAACTGGAGAGTAATTTTTTATCAATTAGCTATTTTGTTTTCTTTTTAGGAACTGTTTGGCGAGTTGTTCGATATGGTCAGCTAGCAAGTCGTCAAGAGGATCGCCAAGTTCAAGCTACTTCTGGACGTGTAGCGTCGGTGATTACGATCGTTGGTTTACTGAGCGTACACTGGCTAACGTTATACACCTTTTCACTTCAACAGCAGACATTGAATGCAGCTGTCGATCAATGTTTAACTGTGACTGGAATTGCCTTAATTTGTTCTGCAATCCTTGTGAGTCAGGTTGCTATCAAAACTTTAGGAAAATTCTTTGACCGTCTTACAATTAAATCAGATCATCAGTTAGTTACTGACGGTATCTACAGTTTCATTAGACATCCCATCTATACGAGTTATATTCTTTTGTTTCTTGGCTTTTGCCTCATGTTACAGAGCTTATGGGGTTCTGGGCTATTGTTAATGCTCTGTGTTGTTTGGTTTGGTAACCGAATTGCAATTGAAGAGCAGATGTTAGAAGAACGGTTTGGTGAGGAATATCACTCTTATTCTCAGCAAACCAAGCGTTTATTTCCATATATTTATTAGCAGCAAACAATCGGTTAATATTGCGTATCTTGATAAAAGATTAAATTGTTTGATTGCGCTGGAGCGCAAAAAATCGATAACATCTGTGAGAAGGATCTCGAAAAGTAATTGTTGTGACGCTATCCGAATTTTCATTAAATGGAAAAGTTGCCCTAGTAACGGGAGCAGGACAAGGTTTAGGACTGGAAATTTCCAAATTACTTGCCAAAGCTGGTGCGTGCGTCATCGTCAATGGACGAAACCCCGAACGCCTCAATCAGGCAGTTGCAATTATTGAGTCAATCGGTGGTTCAGTCTCTTCATTACCGTTTGATGTGACGGATGAAGTCGCGGTTCAAAACGCATTTGTTGGAATTCAAGAAAACCATGGCTGTTTGGATATTCTCGTCAATAACGTTGGGATGCGCGATCGCCGCAAGTTTTTCGAGTTTGAAATGGATGCAGTGCGTCGGTTGATTAATGCCGATTTGATTGCGCCGTTCAATTTGTCACGGGAAGCTGCACGGTTGATGATGCCTAAGGGTGAAGGGCGAATCATCAATATTACATCGATTGCGGGACAAATTGCAGATGCGGGAGATGCAGTTTATACGACTGCCAAAGGAGGACTTGAAGCCCTGACGCGTACTCTCGCCGCCGAACTTGGGGCATTTGGTATCACCGTGAATGCAGTTGCTCCAGGCTTCTTTGCGACAGAGAGTAATGCAGATGCAGCTGCCGATCCGAAAGTTGCTGAATGGTTGAAAAATCGAACTTCTCTCAGTCGTTGGGGAAACCCACAAGAAATTGCGAGTGCAGTTGTATTTTTTGCTTCTCCAGGTGCATCTTACATTACAGGTCAGGTTTTAGCAGTTGACGGTGGCTATTTGAGCCATTTTTGATCCTAGTCTGCTAGGTTTAAGGGTAATTTTGCAGGGCGATCGCTTACTCAAAAAATTAAGACTTACACGCAACGGCTTCAGGCAGGTTACACAAATAAATACAGATGTTTATCTGTTTTATCCCATAGAGACAATTTTTAAATTGTGCTATTTAACTAAAATAAATTATTAAAAATTTACTGATTTTTTATATAGATTAAATTAGACATTAATCATCTAAAGTAGTATTTAAAATTAAATTTTAAATATAAATTAACTTGATGTTTATCTATAGTTAAACTAATTTTAACCAGAAGAAATGTACCTTATTTAAGGTTGTTATTACAGCAGTAAAATATTCCTTGAATCAGAGGTAATATGATTTTTTCGACCACCATCTTGAATCGTGTCATTGCTACTTCAATAGTGACAACTTCTGTTGCACTTAGTCCAATGTTTGGGGCGATCGCCCAAGCTCAAACCCTCAATGGTGCAGGAGCAACTTTTCCGGCTCCACTTTATGAAAGGTATGCTCGTGAAGTTAAAAAGAAATATCCAGATTTGAAAATCAACTATCAAGCAATTGGTAGTGGCGGCGGTATTCGTCAAGTCACTGCTGGAACCGTTGACTTTGGTGGTAGTGATGCTGCAATGAAAGATGATGAAATTGCAAAAGTCAAAAACGGTGTAATCTTAGTACCTACAGCAGGCGGTGCTGTTTCTGTAGTTTATAATCTTCCAGGCGTTAACAATCTTAAATTATCCCGCAATACGTTACCAGGAATTTTTTCAGGTCAAATTACCAATTGGAATGACGCGAAAATTAAAGCTGATAATCCAGGTGTCAATCTACCAAATCAACCAATTAAATTTGTTGTTCGCGCCGATGGTAGCGGTACAACTTTTATTTTTACTAATCACTTGAGCGCAACCAGTAGTTATTTTAAAGGCAGAGTTGGAGCCAGTACTACACCAAAATGGACTCTTCCAAATGTCCTCAAAGGTAAAGGTAATCCTGGCGTAGCTGCTTTAGTAGCTCGTACCCCTGGCTCTATTGGTTATGTTGAATATGCTTACGCTCTTAAAAATAACCTAAAATCAGCACAGATCCAAAATAAGGCAGGAGAATTTGTTGCTCCTTCCTTACAATCTGCAAATGCAGCTTTGTCTACTGTGAGTTTTCCAAATAATTACCGTGTTTTTGTAGGCGATCCAGGACAAGGTTATCCGATTGTTGGTCTGACTTGGATGATGGTTTACAAAAAGTATGCTAATGCAGCCAAATCTGATGCAATCAAGAAATGGATAAATTGGGTATTGCAAGATGGTCAACAGTATAATGATGACCTGAACTACACTAAAATTCCATCTGATGTGGCAAATCGTGTACTTCAGACAGTCAATAGCACTGTCAAGCCTTAATTACTAATCTTACTACTTTTTCAGAAAATTAAGCTGTTTGCTATTAGCGTAAACTTAAGCAAAACCCTTAAAAATTCTGGTAAATATCGTTTCCAGGTATTACCTGGAAATGCTTTTTATTAAGATAAAGATAAATTTAAAAAGTCTGAATTAATAGACTTACTTATTTTGTTTTTAGTATTGTTTTACTAGCTTTCATTTGAAGCAGACAAGAATGGTTATTTATTATAACCACACACAAAATATATTCTATTTTATTTGTTATGACAAATTCATCAGAAGCAGCCGATAAAGATTCATCACATCAATCAAATAGAGATGATGGAAATCTAAATTTAACAGTTATCAGTAGCAGAAATTTCTGGTTTAATCGAGGATTTACACGACTAGTATATTTTTTTGGTGTAGTTACTTTTGCAGTATTATTTTTAATGAGTTGGGTAATCTCCCAAGAAGCTTTGCCAGCAATTAAACAGTTTGGAGTGGGTTTTTTATGGGGTCAAGATTGGGATACAGGTAATGGAATTTTTGGTGCATTACCTTATATTTATGGAACTTTAGTAAGTAGTGCGATCGCTATTTTATTAGCTATACCAGTGGGAATAGCAGTTGCATTAGTAACAAGTGAAAATTTCTTACCTGTATCGCTACAAATAACCTTAGCATTTGTTGTGGAATTAATCGCAGCAATTCCCAGTGTCATTATTGGTTTATGGGCTATTTTTGTTTTTATTCCAGTTTTGGAACCCTTAGAAAAATGGCTAGGTAGCACTTTGAAAGCGATACCATTATTTAATACACAAGACCCTGTTGGTACAAATATGTTGACTGCTGGAATTATTCTAGCCATCATGATTTTGCCAACAATAGCAGCGATTACTCGTGATGTATTACTGGCTATACCTAAAGAATTACGTAGCGCATCTATGGCTTTAGGTGGTACTCGTTGGGAAACAATTTTTCGAGTCTTGCTAAGAACTGGATTTTCAGGAATAGTCAGTGCAGCAATGCTCGCTTTAGGACGTGCTTTAGGTGAAACAATGGCTGTCACTATGGTTATTGGTAACTCTGCCCAAATTAGTGCTTCTTTACTCGATCCGGCTTATACAATTCCCTCTGTATTAGCTAATGAATTTGCTGAAGCTGAACCAGGATTACATATTGGTGCTTTAAGCTATTTGGGATTAATTTTATTTGGCTTGACTTTAGTTGTAAATATTGGTGCTGTATTATTAGTCAGGTTGTTTGCCAAAAAAAATAATTGATTTAAAATCCAGAATTTTAAATCAATTTAGTTGCTATAAGAAAAATATTTTATTTTTTAATAAAAACTACAAGAGATATGAGTGGTTACATCAAGTCTGAAAATGATGAATCTATTACGACAGAATTATGCAGTCCACTACCAACACAGCGAGTAGTATTTACTTATTTAATGAATGCGATCGCCTTTGGTTTGACAGGTCTAGCACTTATTCCTTTATTATCGATTTTATGGGAAATTTTTGTCCGAGGAATATCTGGAATTAAATGGGAAGTTTTTGTCAAAACAGTAATTGATAATGGGTTCGGCAATGCTATTGTAGGAACCATAATCATGGTAGCCATCGGTGCGCTTTTAAGCATTCCCACAGGCGTAATGACAGGAATTTTATTAGCAGAATTTGGTCAAACTAATCCAATTGCTAATCTTGTTCGTTTGATTACTAATATTCTCACAGGCGTACCTTCAATTGTTGTAGGAATATTTGCTTACGGTATAATCGTTTTAGCAACTAAAGGATTTAGTGCGATCGCAGGTGGGTTTGCTTTAGCTGTAATTATGCTACCAGTGATTGCGTTGACAACAGCAGAATCCTTAAAACTTATTCCCCCATCTCAACGTCTCGCCTCTGCTGCTTTAGGTGGAACTCGCTTTCAAACTACCTTTCGTATCGTTGTCACTGCCGCAATTCCTGGAATTACTACAGGCATTTTATTAGCTGTAGCTCGTGCTGCTGGTGAAACAGCGCCCTTAATTTTTACTGCTTTATTTAGTTTAGATTGGTCAGAAGGATTGTTCAGTCCAACAGCTTCTTTACCAGTATTAATTTTTAACTTATACAATGACCCTGACCCAGAAAAAAGCCAATTAGTATGGACTACTTCGATAATTTTATTGAGTTTAATTTTATTTGTCAGTATTGTTTCTCGCTTAGTTATCAGCCAAAGAAGAATTAAATGATATAAGTTAAAAGTCAAAAATAATTTAGTAAAAGATTCAGAATGCTAATAATTTTAGATTGGGATTACTCCTATATCATTCATTCTAACTTTTAAATTAAATTTTAATAAATTTTTGCATCTGGACAATTTATGAGTAACCTAATTCCAGCTATTAAAGTAAAAAATATCAGCTTTTACTATGGCAAAATTAAAGCAATAGAAAAAATATCAATAGATATTTATCGAAACCAAGTAACAGCAATTATCGGCCCTAGTGGTTGTGGCAAATCTACCTTCATCAAAATTCTGAATCGTATTAGTGAATTAGAAGGCCCTGTAAAAGTTGAAGGCGAGGTGGAATTTTTTGGTCAAAATATTTATGCTCCTCGTGTCAACATTAATCGATTACGCCGCCAAATTGGTATGGTATTCCAGAAACCGAATCCTTTTCCGATTAGCATTTACGAAAACGTTGCCTACGGTATGAGAATAGCAGGTAGCTATCCAAAAGTAGAATTAGATGAAATTGTCGAATCTGCACTTGACAGCGCTGCTCTTTGGGATGAAGTTAAAGATAAGCTGGATAAATCGGCTTTAGGGCTTTCTGGTGGTCAACAACAGAGATTATGTATTGCCCGTGCTTTAGCAGTCAAGCCAAAAGTTCTGCTGATGGATGAGCCATGCTCGGCTCTTGACCCCATTGCTACCATGAAAGTTGAAGAACTGCTCCATAGTTTGAAGTCTGAGTTAACGATTGCGATCGTTACCCACAACATGCAACAAGCCGCTCGTGTCTCTGATTTTACCGCTTTCTTCAGCACCGATGAAAGTCGCATTGGTCAAATGATTGAATTTGGCGCCACGGAGCAAATCTTTAACAACCCACTCGACCCCCGCACCCGCGACTACATTTCAGGACGTTTTGGTTAATAAGTCATTTGTCATTAGTCATCTGTCATTGGTCATTTGTCATTAAGGAACTGACAAATAAAAAAATATCCCACTGTTCACACTCATCAGTCATTAACTTCAAACGAGATAATTTATTTCTCTTCATCTCCTGGTTGGTGAGTTTCGACTTCGCTCAACTACCGCGTAGTCGAAACTCAACTAGCGCGAAGCCGAACCATATCTCCCTCATCTCGCTTTTTTATTTTCTCAAAAATAATTTTTACTATATAATTTAATACAAACATTAATCAACAGTTTATTTGCTACACAGTCAATGTATACTTACGTAATTTCTATGAAAATCTCCTTTTAGGAGTAACATAGTGAAACAGCACTGTTGATTTGTACTATCTTACTTAGTCAAGTCCTGTTTCACACGTTTTAAGAATATGAGTAAACTAATTCCAGCTATCAGAGTTAAAAACTTCAGCTTCTATTACAACACTCAAAAGATAGTTGAAGGCGTGTCAATGGATATTTACCAAAACCAGGTCACGGCAATTATTGGTTCTAGTGGTTGTGGGAAGTCTACTTTTCTTAAATCGTTAAATCGCCTGAATGAATTAGAAACAGAAGTAAAGGTTGAAGGAAGAGTAGAATTTTTTGGACAGAATATTTATGAGCGTCGTGTCAATTTAAGTAGGTTACGTCGCCAAATTAGTATGGTTTTTCCCAAACCAAATCTCTTCCCCATTAGCGTTTATGATAATGTTGCCTATGGGGTGAAATTAATTGGATGGCATCCGAAAGTAGAATTAGATGTGATTGTTGAATCTGCTATTAAAGCTGCCAATCTTTGGGATGAATTAAAAAATAAGCTGCACAAGTCTGCTTTAGAACTTTCTGGGGGACAACAACAAAGACTATGTATTGCTCGCGCTTTAGCAGTTAAACCAAAAGTTCTCTTGATGGATGAACCTTGTTCGGGTCTCGATCCTATCGGTAGTATGCAAATTGAGAATTTGATCCAAAACTTGCGCTCTGAATTGGCAATTGTGATTGTTACTCATAACATGCAGCAAGTTACTCGCCTATCTGATTTCACAGCTTTCTTTTATACTAATGAAAATCGCATTACTCAAATGGTTGAATTTGGTACTACAAATAAAATTTTTACAAGTCCCATTGATTCCCGTACCCGCGATTACGTTTTTGGCCGCGTTAGTTAAAATTTTTCTTAAGTTATGACTATTTAAAGAACTATCAGATAACGAGTAATCCTTAAAGATATGCTCATAGGCAAATCTCCAATTGGTAGTCTTGAATAGATAAACATTATAGAAGTGGATTTTTCTCTATCTTAAAACATTAAGAAGAAGCATCGCCAATCATTCTGAAGTAGTAATTTGAGTTGAGCCGCTACTAACTAAAAGTGCTTGTTGTTTTGCCAGCACTTGTTTGCGTAATAAGAGCAATTTTCTATCTTTAATCCCTTCTGCAATCAATCCATCCACAGTTCTCATTAGATAATCAGCACAGGAACCCAATTTTCCTGATGCAGTGGCAATACTATTAATAGTAGTTGTTAATGGTATGCGAGCGGCGTACCTGGGATGTTGACGATTAGCAACAAAGGCGATCGCTTTGAATTCCTGTGTACCATCAAATACCTTTACCCAACGAGCGTTGTAAACACCAGCCAACATTTCCCGTCGCCAAATCAGCAGTAATTCCTTTGGGACATCGCCAGCAGCAATTCGATAGATAATACCACGACAACTACCGCCGCGATCGAGTCCTAAGAGTAATCCGGGATTCTCTGGAGTCCCTTGACCAAGGATCATCCATGTACAAAAGCGCCGATGCCAACCATAAATAATTCCAGCACGGCGCTCAACGTATGCGATTAAGGGATTCCAAATCAGCGAACCGTAGGCAAATATCCAGATATCAGAATTTGCTGGGTGCTGTTGTAGTGTTCGATGGAGCGATCGCTGTAACTCATCTTCACTCAAGGTAGTTAGCTTGATTCCAAAATGTGATGCTTCTAATAGTCTGGTCTGTTCGTTTCCGGCTTCGAGGTCGCTACGACTAAGTGACATAATGTAGATTATTTCCTTTTCTGTCAATCTTCAGTAGTTTAACTAATTAATAGTATTTTTTATACTATATACTTAATAAAAGTATCTGCTTTAGACCACCTGAATAGAAAATGAAATGTCCCCGGTGCGAGTCTACTTTATATCGTAAAAATGGTCGTCGGAATGACAAGCAAAATTACCTCTGCAAAAATTGTGGTAAACAATTCCTGGAACCGACATTTTCTCCTTTGCTGGAAACTGACTCGATCGCTAACAGCAACGGTCACAGTCAACTATCCATAAATGAAGCTAACGAACTTGCTTCAGTAAAAAAACTATCAGAAGAACAATTTACAGCTAAAAGTCTTAACTCTTTTAGTTCTATTTTAGCTGAAAAATTACTGCAAACTATATTATCGCCTGATTGGTTAGAATCTGCTGCCTTTAATCAATTAAGCCAAAATATTTGGCAACAAACAGAAATTAAACACCAATTAGAAACAGGAATCTCTCTTCTGCTTTTGGATGCAGAAAACTTAAAATTAGATATTAATTCGGAATTATTTTTAGCCAGTATATGTAAATATCCTCTCCAAGTTAAAATAGCATTTGCTAATTGGAAAAATTCAAGTATTGGTAAACAGGATGTCGAACTATATAACCGTGGCTATCAACTTGTGCATGTGCCTGGAGGTAAGGATGGTGCTGATGCTAAAATGATTGCATTTGGCGCTCGTATCCTCCAGTCTTATCCAACAGTCAAAGAAATTTTGGTTTGTTCTAGTGATGGAATTTTAATTCACCTTTGTAATGAACTCCAAAACCAGGGATTGATTGTCTATTGGGTGCGTAGACAAGGACAAAGTTTGCATGTAGAAAACCGGAATACTGGCAAATTAGCTCATTATTCTATAACAATGGCCACAGAAGTTCCATCCTTAGAACTAGTAATTGAGCAAATTCAAGATTTAATTAAAAACGAACAAAACTCAATAAATACTCGATTACACAGTTTAGCGACTATTGCCAGTTTATTTGCAGAAAGATACAATATTGATACTAATTATTATCAAAGACAACCAGAAATTGAAGAAATAGTTTCTCTTCCAGAGCAATTATCTACAAAAGCCATTGAACAAGAAGTACAGACAAATTTCACTCCAATTTATGATAAAGAAACTTTAGATAATTTTTTATTAAAAATAATCCAAGATTTCCAAATGAATTCTCCCAAAACTCAATTATCTATATCTAAGCTAGGTACAAAGATCCAAAAAATCACTGGAGAATCTCCTAATTCAATTGTCAAAAAATTAAAGTTAGCTTCTAATTTTACTAAATATTTACAATCATCCTCGGCGTTTACATTAAAACCAAGTGGCAAGGAATATGAGGTAATACCGCTATTTTTTGAGTAAATACTTTCTGAACTACCTACAACATGGAATATTGACTCCTGACTCCCCAGCGAGGGGAGTTATTTGATATCAGTTAGCTATCTAAAGTGAACTTCAGTCCATAATTCAGTATTATCTAAAAAGATGTAAAGAAATATAAATATTAAAATGCAGGATAAAGTCGTCGTTATTGTCGGTGCTACTGGTGGTATTGGTTCAGCCTTAACGCGCAAACTCGCGCCTATCGGTGTACGGTTAGTATTGGCTGCCAGAGACGCGGTTCGTTTAACCACACTGGCTGCTGATTTACCAGAACAAGTTTTAACCGTCCCTACCGATATTACCGATCCTCAACAGGTAAACACTTTAATCGAAAAAACTGTTGCGGAGTTTGGTCAAATCGATATTTTGGTGAATGCTGCTGGTGCAGGTATACTCAAGCCTTACAATAGCCTGGAACCCACTGATTTAGACAAGATGCTGGATGTCAACTTAAAAGGCAGCTTTTACACTACTCAAGCAGCTGCCCAAGAGATGCAAAAACGCAAGTCTGGTCATATTTGTAACGTGGTAGGAATTCTCGGTAAGCATTCAATGGGGATGGCGGCGGCTTATTCTGCTTCTAAGTTTGGTGTTGTTGGTTTCAGCAAGTGCATGGCAGAGGAACTCAAGCGTTTTGGTATCAAGTTCACGCTATTCTACTTTGGTGGGGTAGATTCTCCTTTCTGGGATAACGTCAATTTAAAAGTAGATCGTAAAAAAATGCTCAGTCCGGAAACTGCTGCCAATGCAATTTTCTTCGCTCTTTCTGCCGAACCACAAGCTGTGCCAATGGAAATTAACATTCAACCCGATAGTCATCTGTTCTTTTAAAGTTTGAGTACGCCAAAATAATTATTGCCTGGGAAAGACCTGAAAATTTAGCGAAAAAGGCAAAATTTAGAAATATATAAGCTGTTATGCTGGATTTTCAGTAACTATGAAAATTGATAGCGTTCATTTCTATGTAGAAGACGCCAAAAGATGGCGGGATTGGTTTGTACACCATCTTGGTTTTGAAGCAGTAGCCGATCGCCTAAATTCATTTCACACTTGTACAGAAATAGTCAAAAGTGGTAGCGTCTGCTTTATGCTGTCTTCACCACTGTTACCCACAAGTCCGGTGGCTGAATTTCTACGTCAATATCCGCCTGGTGTAGCCGATGTTGCTTTTGCCGTGGAAGACGTAGAAGCAGCGATCGCACATGCTAAAATGCACGGTGCAAAAATCCTACAACCCATCCAGGAGCAGAATGTAGGTGCAACATCTTTAAAGTGGAGCAAAATTGCCGCTTGGGGTGGACTGACTCATACCTTGATCGAAAGGTCATTAGTTAATAGTCATCCGTCATTGCCCGATCGCAAAGGACAAATGACAAATGACAACTTTTTTACAGCCATAGACCACATCGTACTCAACGTAGCAATTGGTGAATTAGAACGTGCTGTTACTTGGTACGAAAATATCCTTGATTTTCAACCCCAGCAGGTATTTAAGATTAAAACCGATCGCTCTGCTTTACACAGCCAAGTGATGGTTTCGCGCAACGGCAACGTACAATTACCAATTAATGAACCAGCTTCCAGCAACTCGCAAATTCAAGAATTTTTAGATGTCAACCGAGGCCCAGGAATTCAACATATTGCCTTGCGAACAACTAATCTCGTAAGTGCGATCGCCAAATTTCGTGTCAGTGGTTTATCGTTACTCTCAGTTCCCCAAAGCTATTACACACAACTAAAACAGCGTTCAGGCTTTCCATTATCAGATCGAGAAATTGAAGCGATCGCCCAACAAGAAATTCTCGTAGATTGGCAAGAATATACTTCTTTGGAGGGAGGACATATCGCCCCTCTATTACTACAAATTTTTACTCAGCCAATTTTTGGACAGCCGACATTCTTCTTTGAGTTTATTGAGCGCCGTTTCCAAGCTCAAGGTTTTGGAGAAGGTAACTTTCGCGCCTTATTTGAAGCAATTGAAAGCGAACAAATTAAACGTGGTACTTTGCAATGATGCCTGAGTACTTAGATAGTGCAGATTCTCAATCTAAAAATAGCCACACATCTGCGATAATTTTAATAAAAATTAACATTTTGCGGCGATGCTAAGACTCATTACTGACTTCGACGGGCCAATTATTGATGTTTCCGAACGCTACTACCGAGTTTATCAATTTTGCTTGGAAAAAACTCGTCGTCCAGACCAACCAGTGCAAGAACTTCCGAAAGCAGAATTTTGGCAGTTAAAGCGTCAGCGCGTTCCTGAAAAACAAATTGCCTTAAATTCTGGCTTAGACGAAGCCCAAGGAAAAGAATTCGCCCAGTTACGCCGACAAACAGTACATACAGAACCTTACTTCAAGTATGATACTCTTGCACCGGGCGCTGTAGATGCACTGTTAAAAATTCAACAAGCTGGAATTGATTTGGCAGTTATGACTATGCGCCGAATCCGGGAACTAGATTATGCTTTCCAAATGCACGATTTAGGCAGATTTTTCCCCGAAAATCGTTGTTATTGCCTTGAAAACGACTACGTTAAAACTCGTGATATCGAAGATAAACCCTTGTTGATGGCCAGGGCATTAGAAGAACTACCTCCTGCTGCTGATATCTGGATGGTGGGAGATACCGAAGCCGACATTACTGCTGCAAAAAACCACCGTGTAAAAGTGATAGGTGTTGAATGTGGCATCCGCGATCGCACTCAATTAGAACTTTACCACCCCGACTTAATCGTTAAAGACTTAAGCGCTGCTGTAGATTTAATTTTAGAGCCTAAAGGTTAACAATTAAGAAAAATGACTCCAAAACCTATTCGCACAGTTCATCGGGGAAGAATATTTCCTGATATTCAATGGTCAGAAGAAAAAAAAGCTCAATGGAAAGCTCAACAAGAGGTATTTTATCAACGCGGTAAAGTTATTTTTGACCGAGTTCAACCAGAGTTAATCAAAACTCACTACAACTGGTATATGGCTGTTGAACCTGATAGTGGAGACTATTTCATTGATAAAGATGAATTAATTGCTATAAATAAGTCTCGTCAACAGCACCCGAATGCTCCGGTGTTTATATTCCGGATTAATGAGACGGGAATAGCTGGCACAATATGATCCAAGGTCGGTTCGGTGATGAGGAGCAGCTATTTTTTGAAATCGAGTTAATTACTGCTGATGGTTTAGAATTACCTGTCGATGCCATGCTAGATACAGGATTTTCAGGCTGGCTAGCAATTGACAAGCAGGATTTAGAGGAATTTGATTGGTTGTATTTAGGTGAACGAAATATGCGGCTAGCAAAGGGAGAGGCAAAGTTTGATATCTATGCAGGAAAAGTCAGAATAGATGGAGAAGAATTTAACATCCCTGTTTATGCAGGTGATGGAGTTTTGGAAATTTTACTCGGTCGTGAATGGCTGAAAAATAGACGCTTAGTTGTAGATTTATCAGCCGGAATGTTAACACTGGAAAACAGTTAAGAAAAATAAATTGGTAAAGTATAAGACTGAGATATTTCAACTATCCTTAATAAATCACCTCATGCTGACTTCACTGTTACTGCTAGCTGTAATCCCAATGCATCCAGTAATTTACTCAGAGAATAAAATTCAATTTTTCCTTATTCAGATAACATTAGGGAAAGTTGCTCATCACATTGCTTAACTTGCACTGGAAACCGCTCGATTCCACCCTGTGCTTCAATCACATTTGCGAGCGCTTTTACTAACATTTTTGAGTCACCTTGTTCAAATAATTCATACTTTTACCTCGCATAACCTTTGACTCACCAACTCGCCCGCTAAATGTATTGCCGCTTTCATACTCGTAGCATCAGCAATTCCCTTACCTGCAATATCAAACGCTGTTCCATGATCGGGCGAAGTCCGCACAAAAGGCAGACCAATAGAAGTATTAACTGCTCGATCAAACGCCATCAACTTCACAGGAATTAAGCCTTGGTCGTGGTAAAGTGCCAAATAAGCATCAGCTGGATTTTGAATCTGAGAATTTCCGTACCAAGCTTGACCAGGCTTAACCCACATGGTATCTGGCGGTATCGGCCCGTCTAATTGCAATTGTGGTCTATTTTGCCGCTCTTGCTCTAACCAAGGAATTAACCAATCTGCTTCTTCACGTCCCAATTGTCCCTGTTCGCCACTATGGGGATTTAAACCTGCGATCGCAATTCTCCCTTTTTCTATCCCAAAGTCTTGCTTTAAACACTCCACCAGCAAATTCAATTTCTCTGTCAACAACTGTGGTGTTAATGTAGCTGCTACTTGACACAGAGGAATATGTGTGGTAGCAAGTAAAGCGCGGAGTGTCCAATTAGTGTGGGGCGATCGCGCTACAAATAACATCCCAAAGCGCTTAACACCAGACTTTTCTGCCAGCAGTTCCGTTTGCCCTGGATAATTATACCCTGCGGCTTTCCAAGCAGATTTAGCGATCGGTCCTGTGACAATACCATCAAATTCACCAGCGAGTGTTTGGGCGATCGCATATTCCATATAAGCAAAACTAGCTGTACCACTGGCTGCATTACCTTTTCCTGAAATAATTTGATTTTTGATTTCTTCGTTTAATGGCACATCAATTACTGAAAATCGATCTGGATTTGCCAAAGCAGCTAAATTTTCAGTTAAATTCAGTTTGTCATAAGTCTGTGCCAGCAAATCTCGATTACTTACCACAGTAAAGTCATATTTTTTACTAATTTCTGACTCTGCTAAAGCCTTTAAAATTACCTCTGGCCCGATTCCTGCTGGGTCTCCTACTGTCAGCACCAAACGCGGACGATTTTCTTTGCCAAAATTTCTTAAATTAGCTTGATTATTTTGATACATAAAATTTTTTAATAACTATTATCAAATTCTTCTCATCTCTTTGAAGTTCTGTTTGCTGACTTCCAACGCTCAGAATTCTCTTTTAATCTTGCTCATCCCCTCTCCATAGTAAAGATTGCCTCTAAAACCAGTAGGGATTACCTGCTAAACTAGTTTAGAATTATTTACACAGGTCTAATCCTACAGCAACTAACGAACAGCTATTTGGTAGACCGAGTTTAAACAAACCAATTTCCATAAGGAGAATCACACCAATGGGCGGTGAAATTTTGGATGCAGCTCTATTGTCTTTCGGTTTAATCTTCGTCGGCTGGGGCTTAGGCGCTTTGTTACTGAAAATTCAAGGCGGAGAAGAATAATTGAGTGCCCAGTGCCCAGTAGTGAGTTAAAAGTTAGCAGTAGAGACGCGATTAATGAGCTAGCGCGTTGCGGGGGTTCCCCCGTTGTAGCGACTGGCGTCGCGTCTTTAGAGGAGTTAGTATTATTTTCTCTAACCCTCAGCTACCCTGCTCCTAAAGCTCCCCATCCTCCTTATCTGCCGATTAGTGAGCCAAGTCGAACTACATCCCCCTCATCTCCCTCATTCCCCACTCCCCTTGCAACACTAACTGAGAAAAAAGCTTGTCTGCTAACCGGACAGCGCTTTTGTCATAAGTATTTTCAATTCATTTGATTTTCTGAAAAAGATGTAAACTTTTGTTTGCATAGGTTATTCTGATAAGATTCTTTCCATAAAACATTAAGATATATTACAAACCTGATGACATTATTAATTGTCGGTGCCACTGGCACCTTAGGAAGACAAGTGGTTCGTCGTGCTATCGATGAGGGATATAAAGTACGCTGTCTTGTCCGCAGTACTAAAAAATCAGCTTTTCTTAAAGAATGGGGTGCAGAACTTGTATCGGGAAGTTTTCGTTATCCCGACACCCTGGCAGAAGCCTTAGAAGGAGTAACCCAAGTCATTGATGCTTCAACATCTCGCCCTACAGATTCACTGAGTATCAAACAAGTAGACTGGGACGGCAAAGTAGCATTGATTCAAGCCGCAAAGGCAGCAGGTGTAGAGCGTTTTATCTTTTTTTCCATTTTAGATGCTGATAAATATCCAAAAGTGCCGCTGATGGAAATTAAGCGGTGTACAGAACTCTTTCTAGCTGAGTCTGGCTTAAATTACACTATCTTGCGGCTAGCTGGTTTTATGCAAGGGTTAATCGGTCAATATGGGATTCCCATTTTGGAAGGACAGCCAGTTTGGGTAACTGGTGAATCTTCTCCCATCGCCTACATGGACACCCAGGACATTGCTAAATTTGCTATTCGTGCATTAAGTGTGGCAGAAACAGAAAACCAAGCTTTTCCGGTGGTAGGTACTCGTGCATGGAGTGCAGAAGAAATCATCAGCCTATGCGAACGCTTATCTGGAAAAGAAGCTAGAGTAACACGGATGCCAATAAATTTGCTGCGTGCTGTACGCGGCTTAATGCGCTTCTTTCAGTGGGGATGGAACATCGCCGACAGGCTGGCATTTACAGAAGTATTGGCTAGTGGTAAACAATTAAATGCTTCAATGGATGAAGTCTACACAGTATTTGGCTTAGATCGAGAACAAACCACAACTCTAGAAAGCTATCTACAAGAGTACTTCAGCCGAATTATGAAGAAGCTCAAAGAGTTAGACTACGAAAAAAATAAAACCAAAAAGCAAAAATCTAAAAAAACTCCTTTTAAACAATCTTCAAAAGCTAATAGTCAATAGCCATTAGACTCAGTAGACACTAGAGTGTGAACTAGCTGAGGCTGAACGCCTGCTGTAGAGCGGAGCTTCTGCCCGATTTAGCTAAATTAATGAACACATGGTCAAAAATGTGTAACGATTACATAATACAGAGCATCGCCTAAACTTGGATATTTGAGTGTGCCGAAAGCAGGCATTATCTACAATGACATTAAACCGATAGCCGGTCGTGTCGCTATCGAGTTAAAAGACAAGCTAACCGCTGCCGGTTGGGATGTGTGTATCACATCAAGTATCGGTGGCATATTGGGCTACTCTAACCCTGATAGTCCTGTATGCCACACCCCGTTAGACGGTCTGACACCACCTGGTTTTGACTCAGAGATGAAATTTGCAGTGGTGTTAGGAGGAGATGGCACTGTTTTAGCAGCATCTCGTCAGGTAGCCCCCTATAGTATTCCACTGCTAACAGTGAATACCGGGCATATGGGATTTTTAACGGAAACTTTCCTCAATCAATTGCCCCAAGCACTAGAGCAGGTGATGGCGGGTGAGTATGAAATTGAAGAACGAGCCATGCTCACGGTGAAAGTGTTCCGGGGAGATTCAGTACAGTGGGAAGCTCTCTGCTTGAATGAAATGGTACTGCATCGCGAACCTTTGACCTCTATGTGCCATTTTGAAATTGCCATCGGGCGTCACGCACCAGTAGATATTGCAGCTGATGGTGTGATTGTTTCTACGCCAACTGGTTCCACAGCTTATTCATTAAGTGCTGGTGGTCCAGTGGTCACTCCTGGCGTACCTGCTCTACAACTAGTGCCCATTTGCCCACATTCCTTGGCTTCTAGAGCATTGGTATTTCCAGATACAGAGTCAGTCAATATCTACCCAGTCAATATTCCTCGGTTGGTAATGGTAGTAGATGGTAATGGGGGATGCTATGTACTACCAGAGGATCGAGTATATATAGAGCGATCGCAATATATTGTCCGATTTATTCGCCTGCAACCACCAGAGTTTTTCCGAATTTTGCGAGAAAAATTAGGTTGGGGTTTGCCACATATCGCTAAACCAACTTCTGTAGAATTGCCGTAGTTATTGGATACTGAGCATTGCTAAATAGAAAGTGTTGACTGATAACTGATGAACGCCAGTTGCTTCTCCTATCGGAGACGCTACGCGAACAAGTCGGCAGAGCCACCCAACGCACTGGCTCCTGTTGAGCGTCGATCCTTGCCGGAGACGTTTGCTGTCTTCTTTGGTTAGGATTTATAGCAGGAGGCAGGAGGCTTTAGCGCGGAGGCAGGAGGTAAAACTATTGCTAACTCTCTTCTTTCACCCCATCCTTCTGTCCTAAAGGGTGTGACTACGGCTATATTTTCATTGTCCGCTTTTCCTCTTGTCTCTTCTACTCCCATGCTCCCTATGTCCCATACACCATAGCCAATTTGGTGATTTTCTTCCAGAATTACTGGTGTAAGAATGGTATTTGGAGTTAGTTATTAAAATTGCATTTGAGAATTCGGTGGCTGATACCTGAACTGTGCTAAAACATCCTAAATAATCTGTCAAATCAGGATTGTTCCATCTTGACAAACTCGTAATTGCACTTCTAACTGATGTAAAAACATTTTTGAGAAAGTTTTTACAATCCAAATCCAATATCCCCAATTTTTATGACACTTGCTCAAAGTCCCTGTGTTTTGGTGGTTGAAACCGATGAGAACCTAGCCTCTCAGCTTGCTTGCGATTTGCAAGAAGCTGGGTATGAATCAATTTTGGCTCATGACGCCACTAGTGGGTTGCAACACTGTCGCGATCGCCAGCCTGCTTTAATTGTTTTAGACCGGATGCTAGCAGGAGAATCAGGACTCTCATTGTGCAAAAATCTCAGAAGCACTGGTATGCGATCGCCTGTGTTAATTTTAATGGCAAGGGATACAGTTGACGATCGTGTAGCCTGTCTAGAAGCTGGGGCTGATGATTATATCCTCAAACCTTACCGCTCAGAAGACTTTTTGAAGTTAATTCGCCTCTACTTAAAACCCGATGTCGATACCACAGAGCAATTGCGCTTTGGGGATCTAATTTTAGACATCGCAACTCGCCGTGCCATATACAACGGACGGGCAATTGACTTGACAATGAAGGAATTTGAACTATTAAAATTCTTAATGGAACATCCCCGTGAAGTCTTAACCCGCGAACAAATTCTGGAAAATGTTTGGGGTTACGACTTTCTTGGTGAATCGAATGTCATAGAAGTGTACATCCGCTACTTGCGTCTAAAAATTGAAGATGAAGGACAAAAGCGCCTCATCCAAACGGTGCGAGGTGTCGGCTACGTTTTAAGAGAATCCTAGTACTTACTTTTATTAGTGCTGATTCATTCGTCTGGAGAGAGGTTTGATTAAAAGTCTCTAGAATATGGTCAATTAAAATCCAAATTGCTGGAAATTCTGTAAAATTGAAATCTAAATTACAGAATCAAAAAATTATATGACTCGTTGCCTAAGCTTGGTCTCAATGTTGCTGGGTATTATGCTGATGGGTTGTTCTATGCCAACCACAGCTATACCTCCCGCCCCCACATCCGGTTCTCAAACTCCAGCACCAGAGAGTTTAGGTCAAACACTACCAATTTCTGGTAAAGCCATTGTCCCTAATGGCACAACTATTCAGCTAGAAGTGGCAAAGACCTCACAACAGCAAGCGATGGGGTTAATGTATCGCCCAGCTTTACCAAACGACCGAGGAATGCTGTTTGTGTTCCCTTCAGTACGACCAGTCAGCTTTTGGATGAAGAATGTACCTGTGGCTTTAGATATGGTATTTCTACAGAATGGTGTAGTTAAATATATTCAAGCAGCTGCACCTCCATGTGCTAAAGAGCCTTGTCCTACCTATGGTTCTAGTACACTAATTGACAAGGTAATTGAACTTCGGTCTGGACGAGCTGCCGAATTAAATTTAAAAGTCGGCGATATTGTCAAAGTTGAGTTTTGAGATTCTGGTGCTTTGTTTAAAGTTTAAGGCATCAAAATCTATGTTTTTTTTGTAAAAAATGTCACTTAATGTTGTAAAACAGTCACATGTAAGGCTACTATTTAAAAACTGTGGTAATAATGTAAAATCCTACCGTCTTCAAGCTGAAATCGCAGTTTTAAGGTTTGGTCGCAAAAATATTCCCTTAGGCGTAAGTGTAAATAGTGGCCAATAAGGGAGTATAGGCTATGGAATCTTTGTTACTACATGTGTCATTAACTCAAGCACAAAAGTAAACAAGATGAGTCAATTTAAGTAGGTATAAATGCTGCTTAAATCTTTAGCAGATGATTTGTACAAAATTTATTTACTAGACCTTCTATGAGAAGCCTCTTTGTCAGGCAAATCGCAAAAACTGGGTCTAGGTGTATGGTCGATAACGGCACAATGACAGATCGAATATTGGCTAGTAGCTACTAACGTAATAATTAACTGATATATGACAATACACTCTGTACAAGGAGGTGAGATACAAATGTCACCATCAAAATATTCTCGACTGATTCATTTTTTGCAAGAAGATTTAGCAATTTCCACAGCTTCATTAGCGGTGGCGCTTCGTCGTCGGGAGCAAGACCCAGGGCCTTTACCGATGATTCTTTGGCAATACGGATTGATTACTCTAGAGCAGTTGGAGCAAATTTATGATTGGCTAGAGACGGCATAATTAATGAATTTAAAATTTAAAAGGAGGAAAGGCGATCGTGCTAGTTTATTGGCTATTAACTGAATGTAAATTAAAGTCAGGGTAGTTTATGAGTAGCTCATTCAAATGAATTGAGGCATGTCATATCCACTTTAACTTATGAAAAGGTTGATATATGGGAAAATTGTCTCTAGCGGTTTTTACTCATTTACATACAAATCAAAAGAGCGAGTTGATGATTCTACTCGCTCTTTTGATTTGTCATTGGTCATTAGTTATTAATCATTAGTCATTGGTCATTAAATGACAACTGACAAAGAACAAAGCGCAAAGTCTGAGCCAAGGCTTCCTTGGAGCAGACGGCAGTTCCTTTAAGCGGGGGAACCCCTCCAACAGACTGCCTCAACTTTGTAAGAGAGGACAAATGCCCAATGATTATTCTGTAAAGACTTTAGCTGCTGCTGCTACACCAGAACCAGGGGTGAAGTCTTCATAGCCAAGTTCTCTTAAGGTAACTTCTAAGGATGCTATGCAGCTGAGGATATCGCGATCGCTCACAAAACCCAAGTGACCAATGCGGAAAATTTTATTGCTTAGATGGTCTTGTCCGCCTGCTAAAGCAATATCAAACCGCTTTTTCATCAATGACCGAATCTTATCAGGTTCAATTCCCTGTGGCGCTACAGCTGTAATTGCCGGACTAGCGTTACTATCTGCTGCAAGCAGGGGTAAGTTCAACCCTTTAATGGCGGCGCGGGTAGCATTTTTTAACCGTTCGTGTCGAGCAAATATTGACTCTAAACCTTCTTCTTTCATGATTCGTAACGTAGTATGCAGCGCTACAATCATGTTTACAGGAGGAGTAAATGGAGTCGTATTCTTGGCTGCAGCTTTGCGATATTTGCTTAAATCCAAATAATATTTCGGTAATTTTGCGGTTTTGTAAGCTTCCCAAGCTTTGGGACTAACAGAGACAAAACCCAATCCTGGTGGAATCATATAACCTTTTTGAGAACCAGAGGCGACTACATCTAAGCCCCAAGCATCTACAGGTAGATTGAACGCACCCAAGCTAGTCACAGCATCAACAATAATTAAAGCTTCACCATGTTCTTTAACGTGGCTGTTGATGGATTCCAGGTCATTCAATACACCCGTTGAAGTTTCGCTGTGGGTAATGATTACCGCCTTGATTTCCTTTTGGGTATCTGCTTGGAGTTTTTGAGCAAATACTTCTGGATCTAAAGGTTTTCCCCATTCAACTTTAACTTCTTCTACATTCAAACCGTAGGCTTGACCGATTTCTACCCAACGTTCGCCAAACTTCCCGTTAGAACCAACCAAAATGCGATCGCCTGGAGAGAGAAAATTAATTATCCCAGCTTCTACTGCACCTGTACCGCTAACATTCAGCATCAGTACATCACTTTGAGTTTGGTGCAGCCACTTGAGGTTTTCTGTCACCTCTGCCAAGATATTGCTAAATTCACTAGTGCGGTGTCCAATCGGATGCTTGGCTAGTGCCAGTAAGGCAGCTTCTGGTACTGGGGTGGGACCAGGAATCATCAGCATCAGCTTATCGTTCATGTGTCTATCCTAAAAGTCAAATAAAAGTCACAATTGTCAGAAGTTGTCTCAGTCTGGTAGCAAATTCTAGATATTTCTTTACAAATTACACTCACTTCGTCACCAGTCTTATTGTGTATTTTCTAAATCATAGCCAGAGTATTGTAAGAGGTAATGAAAGTCAGTTTGACCTTTCTAATTTATATGAGACTCCAACTCGGATAATACCTCTATTTGAGGAAATCAATCTTACCACATAGAAGTTGAAGTATTTTATTTGTACTTGGCGTGAAGCGATCGCCAATTAATTATAACTTTTTATACTATATCTCTAAATTTGCTAGCTGCTTGGTAAGTATTTTTAATTACTATTCACTGAGAGTCGTTTTTAACTAGTGTCAGTTGATAAACTGTCACTCATTAAAACCTTAATTTGATTGCAAAAGAGATATTCTTAATTAGTGCAAGGAGTGATACCATTTCACCACATGTTTGTCACAATTTATACCTGCAATCCTCCTTCCTCAGGGGTATTGCAGATTACAAATGTTGCATCAAACTAGTGAGTTGGTACAAAGTTATACGGGGAAGCGCTTGGGTGAGCAAAACTCTCAAGCGCTTTTTCGTGTAGAAATCAAATAGTAGAATTACCTGTACAGAAATAAAACAATCTCTAATTATATACAAACCGTACAGAAAAACTACTATTACTCAACTACTTCTGACTCTGGTTCTCCGATCGCTAACTTAGATATTAAATTTGGCATAAACAATTCTTGCTCATCCTTTGGTAGCTGAATTTTCTCTTCAGCAGGTAACCAGTTGACAAATGGTAGAGGTAACAGCGTACTGAGGTTAGTAATCAGCACTAACAGCCAAAGCAAATCAAAGTTCGTTGCTGTGATTCCCAACCAATAAGTGATTAAGGCTCCAAATGCATGGGAAACGCTTCCTCCTAAATTGAACACTGACATTAATAAGGCAAATAATGTTGCTTCCACTCCAGAAGGACAAAGCCTTGCTGCTAGCACCATTACTTGCATAAAGGCAATTTTCCCCATTACAGAGAGAATAAGACTATCACCCAAACTAAACCAGTGGTCATCTATACCCAATAGCCGATTAGTATGAGTCACTAATAACAGCATCGTCATCCCCAAAATTGAGGAAAGGACGGCACTCCAAGTAAAAATCACACGAAAAGGAATGCTTTTGAGGAAACGTTGAAAAATCCAAACACCTGCTAAAGAAGCGAAACTTGTCACTAAATGGACTCGTCCTAAGAATTCCGGTTCAAAGTGCAGTTCGTTAGTGGTGAAGTAGAAAAAAGCGGAGTCAGCACTGGGAGTAGCTTGCCAGATGAAGATAAATACTGTTGGTAGCCAAATTGCTTTTTGACTCAGGGCTTGCCGTAGTTGACCCAGTTGATGTTTGATTGTTAGAGAGTTAGTGCGATCAGTATCTTTAGCATCTTTGCTAACGGGGGACTCAGCAATCAACCAAGCTGCCCCTGAGACAATCAGAGGAAATAAGGCGGTAATCCAAAAGACAGTACGTGTAGTAAAGTATTGCAGGAGCAGACCGCTAAAGTATGCTGTTATCAAACCTCCGATCGCAGAACTACCCCAACACAGAGATTGTAGTGAACCTGCTTTGGCTTGCGATTCGCCTCTAGCTCGTTCGACAACCAGTGAGTCAACTATGACATCACTCATAGCAACAGACAAAGAACTCACAGCAATGGCTACCGCTGCTGCCCAGCTAGTATGAACTATTGTTGCCAAACTCACCCAGGAAACAGTTCCCAGTATCCCCGATAAAATCAAATAAGGACGCCTGCGATAGCCAAATATCGGCAAGCCATCAGAGATAAAACCAAACATTGGCTTAATCATCCAAGGTAGGAAGGCAGCTCCGAGTAATGCCGACACTTGGACTGGACTTAATAGCAGTTCATCTTTGAGGAAAAAGCTGACAGCTAAACGCGATAGTCCTAAAATTCCTTGGACAAAGTAAACTGCGAGAATTGCAATTAACTCAGCATTTGGTTGATTGCCCAAAAAGATTTTTTCTGTAACTGAATCTTTTACCTTGGACAAACCAGATGATTGAATCAGCATTTGATGAATATTTTTTAAGTTTTATCTACTTTTCTATCATATCGACTTCTTCCTATGAAGCTGATGGCTTTATTAACTAGCAGTCAAATAGGAAATAAAATGTTGATTCCAGCACAAAGGACAGGTAATATCTGAATCTAATCAGCATTTTTAGCTTTCTACTTGCTCCCAGAGATACTATCAGTGGTACGAACACTGGTAACTGTTAAACTACCGTTAATAAATCTAAAATAGAATATTTGTCAATGCATGAGAATGAAAAAGCTGCTATCCCTACTCGTGTTATTGGTTTAATTAGTGGCACATCTGTAGATGGCATAGACGCTGCCTTGGTAGAGATTTCTGGTCAAGAATTGGATCTGAAAATTGACTTGGTAGCTGGGGAAACATACCCCTATCCAGCCGAACTCAGAGAAAAAATATTAGCACTTTGTGCAGGCGCTAGCGTATCAATGGCAGAATTGGCTTTAATCGATGATGCGATCGCTTTTACCTTTGCCCAAGCCGCCCAAAATATTCAACAAAGTCACCAGCCTGCTCATTTAATTGGCTCCCATGGTCAGACAGTATATCATCGACCAGTTAGAGAACGCGCAATAGACAAGAAAAATACTTCTCACTCCCCACCTTCTAGAGACGCGATTAATCGCGTCTCTAGCCACTCTCCTCTGGGCTACAGTCTCCAGCTAGGGCGCGGTGCATTAATTGCTCATCTGACGGGCATTACAACTGTAAGTAATTTCCGTGCTGCTGATATTGCTATTGGTGGTCATGGTGCGCCTCTGGTTCCGAGAGTAGATGCCTATTTACTCAGCCATCCCCACCAAGGGCGTTGTATTCAAAACATTGGGGGTATTGGTAATGTTGCTTATATTCCACCTCGGCAGGGCGACTGGCTATCAAAAATTCGCGGTTGGGATACTGGCCCCGGAAATAGTCTGTTGGATTTGGCAGTACAGCATTTAAGCGATGGTGCTAAAACTTACGATGAAGATGGGAATTGGGCAGCAAGTGGTACTCCTTGCTATCGATTGGTAGACCAATGGCTCAGCCAAGACTACTTTTATCTGCCGCCCCCCAAATCCACTGGTCGAGAGTTATTCGGTGTCACATACTTAGAACAGTGTCTAAAAGATGCCCAAGCATACCAACTCAATTCTGCTGACATATTGGCAACTCTCACAGAACTGACAGCTGCTTCAATTGCTCATAGTTACCACACTTTTTTATCAGAAATGCCACAGCGGGTACTGTTATGT
This sequence comes from Nostoc sp., assembly GCA_036918135.1. Classification (GTDB taxonomy): domain Bacteria; phylum Cyanobacteriota; class Cyanobacteriia; order Cyanobacteriales; family Nostocaceae; genus Nostoc. The sequence goes on along the minus strand of JBALDB010000013.1, from coordinate 2,422 downwards.
GGGGGCGGTAGCCGCAATCTCTATTTGAAACAAAGATTACAGTTATTATTAGCATCAATACCAGTCCTAACTACAGATGAAGTCGGCTTGAGTGCAGATTTTAAAGAAGCGATCGCCTTCGCAGTTTTAGCCTACTGGCGATATTTGGGTATTCCCGGTAACCTACCAACTGCCACTGGGGCACCTAGTGAAGTTCTTTTAGGAGAAATTCACCAAATACCCCAGTAGAAAGTAGGGGAGATGGAGAGATAGGGAGATAGGGAGGTGTGGGGAGTGTGGGGAGAGAAAGGGGGAAAGATTTCTTCCCCATCCTCCCAGACCTCCCACACCTCCCACACTACCGGCTTACCCCATACCCAATGCCCAACGCCCCACTCAACACTGCTATAACTGTAGTCTTGACAGCATTCGAGCGAGACAGGAAATATAGAAGGTGGCTCATACTTTTTTATTGGAATCAGGACGCTGGACAATACAAGGAAATTGGCTAGAACGTAATGGTCTGCCAATCAGTGTCAAGGGTATGACCTTGGTAGCTTGGAATCGAGATAACTGGTTTACTATGGCTACAAAGCTGATATTCCCAGGTAGCGATCGCACAGAAATCTCTCTCCAATACAAAGGACGCTTGCATGATGGAGAGCGTCAGTATACTTTTTTACTACAACATAATATTTTCGGGCAAGTTGAAGGTGATGGTTGGATTGGTTTAGATACGATTGTGCAGCATTACTGGGTACTAGGCGATCCTCAGCGCCGTAGTGGTTTTGAAACCCTGCACCGGATTTCAGAAGATACATACTACCTCAGTAGTGGCATCTTGGCTGGTCATTTTTTAACTAATACAATGGAAGCTAGCCTTAAACGTCAGTTAATCTAAGGTATAAAGTAACTAATTGTAACTAAAACAAATTATATTAAATAATGTAAAGTGCTTATTTTCTACATTGATTACTATAAATCCCTTAAACCGACACTAGCTGTTATAAAACAAGGAACCTACCTCTTTTGTCAGCTGTTGCGATCTACAGGAGGAAATGGGTACATACACCATAAAAAACGGACTGCCTCACTAGTACTTTAGGTCGTAAAACTCTCTTGCAGTGATGGACTCACTGGTAGGAGTGTAGTGGCTACAGATTTCTAAAATTCCAGGCTTGACCTTAACAAGTGATGTTTAGTTTTGATTAACCTACTTAGGTATAGAGGAAAAAAGAGTAATTTAGTTTTGTCATATCTTTAGTATTTTTACGTAACTTTGTCGTCAGGAGGTCAATATTTGTGAATCCCAAAGTATCTATCATTATTCCTGCTTACAATACTGAGGCTTATATTGAAAAAGCAATAAAGTCCGCTTTAGACCAAACGCTTAATGATATTGAAGCGATCGTAGTTGATGATTGTTCAAGCGATCGAACTGTAGAAGTTGCTAAAAGTTTTACTGACCAACGTCTCAAAGTGATAGTTAATCAACAAAACCTTGGGGCTGCTGGTGCGCGTAATCGCGCCCTCAGAGCAGCACAAGGTGAATGGATTGCTGTGCTTGATTCAGATGATTGGTACGCTCCTGAAAGATTAGAAAAGCTTGTATCGCTGGCGAATGAAAAAAACGCAGACATGATTGCTGACGATCTTTATCTAATCAACGATGGTGAAGCGTCTCCTTGGAGTACATTGATTGAAGAAAGTGGAGAAAATATAGATAAAATTACTCAAATTGATATCGTTTATTTTGTGGAAACTGATGTTTATCGGCAACAAGGCTTGCATCTTGGTTTAACTAAGCCTCTATTTAGACGAGAATTTCTAGTTCACCACGGTATTGAATATGATGAAGCCATCAGGATGGGTCAAGATTTTTGGTTGGATATGAAATGCTTAATTAAAGGAGCTCGCTTTTTCCTTGAGCCAAAACCCTATTATTTTTATCGTTCACGCCCAGGCTCACTCGTACGTCAAAGCCGATTGCCACGTCTAAATCAAAGCTGCAAAGCTACTAATTATTTCATGCAACAAGAAGTTGTGAAAACAAATCCGGCTTTAATGCGTGCTTTATCTCATAATCTTGCAGTCTATAAAAAAAATCTAGCTTACTTTGAAGTTGTTGAGCCTCTAAAAGAAGGAAAATGGTCAACAGCATTGACACAAATGGGGAAAAATCCCCAATTTTTTTATTATTTTATCTTGCAAGCAAGTAATATAATTCAGCGTCGAATTCAATACTATATAATGGGTAATAAATCGGCTTTTCACATGTCTTATAACTTAGATAAAAAGCGAAAAACTACTAATTAGTACTAAATATCTAAGTAGAGGACAAAAAATAGAAAAAAGCTTGCAAGTGAGACAGAGAAAGGGTTTCATGGAAAGTTACCACACAATCAAAGAAACCCCTATGAATCAGATTAACCTATTAAGAGAA
>JBALDB010000012.1:0-47476 GCA_036918135.1 Nostoc sp. | reverse complement strand
GGTGGCGTTGGTTCTGGGGTAGTAGTTCCCGACCCACCTGGTGGCGTTGGTTCTGGGGTAGTGGTTCCCGACCCACCTGGTGGCGTTGGTTCTGGAGTAGTGGTTCCCGACCCACCTGGTGGCGTTGGTTCTGGGGTAGTGGTTCCCGACCCACCTGGTGGCGTTGGTTCTGGGGTGATAGTTCCCGACCCACCTGGTGGCGTTGGTTCTGGGGTGATAGTTCCCGACCCAGTGGGTGTTGGCTGTGGGGTGATAGTTACTGACCCAGTAGGCGTTGGCTGTGGGGTGATAGTTACTGACCCAGTAGGCGTTGGCTGTGGGGTGATAGTTACTGAACCAGTGGGCGTTGGCTGTGGGGTGATAGTTACTGACCCAGTGGGCGTTGGCTGAACCAAAGGAGTTTGAGGTCTGGTTATGGTTCCAGTAGAATCAACACTATTATTACTAGTTGTATTACCCTGCTTAGTGTTTAATAGGATTTGTCCTGTTTCTTCAAAGGAGTTTACTGAGGAATCATCTTGAATGGGGTCTACAGCCGGATCATTTGTAACAATATCGTTGGTCGCAGAATTTGCAGGGCTAGTAGTTAATTGTAAGAAAGATGGGTTTTCAACTACTCCCTGACCTGTTACTGGCGACTGTGCTTGTAAAGCCGCAGTAGTTTCAGCTTGAACGCTGGCGATCGCTGGGTCAGCATTAGGTGTAACATTTTGCCTAGTTAAATCAAGTCCCCGAACTAGATCGCTCGTTTCATAAAAACTTCTCAGATCGAAATCGTATAAGCCCTGAAATTTACCTTTAACTATAACCATCAGCTGTCCTGCTTGCAGCATCTGAGTTTGAGAAGCTTCCTTATTAGAAACTTCAATGCCGCTATTTGTTAGCGCACCTACAATCGTAGTGTCTGTTTGTTGGTCGTAGCGTACAAATAATGCTGAACCACGAATTGCAGCTGCTGCACTTGGCGTTTGTATACGTGTTTGCCCCCTTCCAGGTGGTATAAGCAGCAACGCAGTCCCGTTTGACAGTCTAAAGCTGCGAGTCTTAGGCAAAAATTGAAATATCGCCTGTTCCCCAACTCTTGCCAAAGAGCCATCGTTAAATCGCAAGTCAGCTAAGGAAGCTCGACCAGTTGACAATCCATCCCCAGGAATCATTGCATCTGATTTTTGTGCAGGACGCTTCTTTAGTTTGTTTTTGGGTATTAGTTGTACCAAGTTGTGGAGGTTCTGAATCTCGGCTCGTGTTAGAGGAGTTACGGCACTTACCCGATTTGGCAAAGGCAGTACCACGATTCCCCATAAACTTATTACTAATAGTGGTAATGATTTATTAATCATAGTTTGATAACTTATATAACTTCAATTAATACCAAAAATACTTAATTTTTAAGCTGCTGGTAATTTTTATAGCCAGTTCTTGAGGTCAATTTATCTGCACTTTAGTCTACATTTAATAGATAAAATAAACAACTAATAAGTATGTATTTAGTTTCTTTAAGTTTTTATTCTAAAATTTACGTTTTATGCAACTGAGTCTAGAGTACTTGTAAAACTTGACGAATAATAAGAGTAACTAAATGGACAATAATTTAGAGTATATATATTGAAATCTTAAATATTTGATTTACCCGAACTCGGCTAACTCACCTGAAAAGTAATAAAAAATCATCTGAAAGTCCCCGTGCAATAGTCATTATTTCTCAGTTTTCATTGGTAAGAGTTTGAGTAATATTTATATTTTGTAATATAGCTCTATTTATTTCCACCTATTGATTTAACAATAATTGAGAGAATCTTGTATGATAACAGATGATTCAGGCAATAAAGTCTGGGAATAAATCCGAAAAACCGCAATTTGAATTTGTAGCTCTAAGTATATACCTAAAAAGCTGAATTAGCTACAGTTAATTGTATCTTCTAAATCGGAACTTATGATGCAGCTTTTAGGTCTACATTCGCCAAAGGCGCTCAACGCGATCTAACAGATGCAACTGAAGAACTGGAAAAATTTATTTTTTTGGATTTTATTAGCCTCCAGTTGTGGAAGCTGGTGTTGCATGAGAGTTGATGCGGTAGAATCTACAAATTATAATTTGGGATCGATGAATCACGCCCTCTTTCCAACTTCTCTACAAGACGCAACGCCGACAGCACAGCGAGTTAGGAAGGAATGGGCGGCTTGGGATCGGGTAGCACAACAAATTACACAAGCCCAACCAGCACCAAACCAAGAACCAGGGGATACTCCAGAAGAAAATGACACGCCCCCGCTAGAATCGCAGCCAAATAATTTGCCTACATCTCCTCCAGACTCAACACAACAACTATTGAATCCACCTGACTTCAATCGTTCTCAAAGGCTAGAGAGACTAAGAAACCTGCTGCAACAGCCAAAACAGCCGCTTGAGTCTGATAACGCACGCGAACTTGGGTTGCGCGTACGCTTACGACCTCTAGAACAACAGCCACTCCCACTGCAACCTGTGTCTGAGTTTAAACCCATCGGCTATCTACAAGGTCGTGTAGGTTACTTCCAGACGAGTAACATTTTTTCCTCAAAAGATGATCCCATAGAAGATGGTTTAATTATTTCTGGGCTGACACTATCCTCTGCATATTTTCCTGTAGGATCTAAAACTTATTTAAACGGCTCAATTGATGGCAATATCATTCGTTATTTAGATCAGTCACAATACCATTACAACCAGTTAAGATTTAATCTCAGTCTTTACCGACAGATCTCGCGGCGAATGTACGGAGAACTCAATTTCAGTAATCAACAGTTATTTTATGCCAATAACAGCGATCGCCCCAACACGTTCAAAGCAGGCGATCGCTTTTTAAACGAAAGTTCCGTACAACTGTCTTTCGGACGCCGAGATCCTTTAACCTCAAGATTAGTCGTAGATAGCTTCTACGAACTGAGTGTAAATTTTGCCGATCCCCTAAGTCGTAGTCGCATTATCAATTCTTTTTGGTTTTCTTTAAACTACTACTTACAAAAGCCTCTGCAAGTTGGTATTGACTACCAGGGAAACTTTTCTGACTTTACCCAGCGCGATCGAGAAGACCAATTTCATCGGCTATTTGGGCACTTAAATTACCGAATATCCGATTTCAGCAGCATGAATGTCCAGACTGGATTCACTTTAGGTAGTTCAACCGCCCAAAATATTGATTTTGATGGCTGGTTCTTCAGTATTAATTACAATTTGGAATTAGGTCGATTTTGAAATTTGTCATTTGTCATTTGTCTTCTGTTACAGAGTTTTAATCGCAGAAAATCTCTGTCCTTTCTAAATAATTAATGACCAATGACTAATAACTAATCCAATCACTCCAGCTACCAGCATAAAGTTTTCCCTTGCTAATGCCAGCTAATTCTAGAGAAAGTAAGTTTACACAAGCAGTAACACCGGAACCGCAATAAACTAAGATTTCTTGGGCTGTTTCTAGGTTCTCCCACTGACGGCGCTGTTCGGCTTGCGGGAGTAGGTAGCCAGTAGAGTCTGTAACTTCTCGCCAAGGATAGTTAACCGCACCAGGAATATGTCCAGCAATTTTATCAATTGATTCTCCTTCACCTCGGTAGCGATCGCTTTCTCTGGAATCTACCAATACTACATCTGGTCTATCTTTGCGGCTTTTCACTGCTGTAATATCTACAACTTTTTCTGTTTGCACTTGAGGTACAAATAACGCCATCTGCGGTTGAGGAATAACATCTGTAACCGGATACCCAGCTTTTTGCCATCCGGTGAAGCCTCCATCGAGTACTGCTACTTGTTCGTGTCCTAAATAGCGTAACAACCACCACAAACGAGCCGCAAAAGCAAAGCGGGAATCATCATAAGCTACAACTAGAGTTTTTTGGTAATTGACCCCTATCGTTGCAAATTTGTTAGCGATATCATCAGGGTTAGGTAGAGGATGTCTCCCGCCATGCTTACCCACTGGACTGGAAAGATCCTGATTCAAATCAAGATAATATGACCCCTTAATATGACTTGTTAGGTACTGTTGTTGTCCTAATTGTGGTTCGGCTAGAGAAAAGCGACAATCCACGATCGCTACTTGCGGATCTTCTAAGTGTTCAAACAGCCAAGTTGGCGAAACAACAAATTGGGTATTGGTCATAGGGCATGGGGCATTGATAATTTGCTAATGACTAATAACAAATTTATTTACAAAATGTCAAACTTAGAGAATTTTACACCTCAACTCACAGCAGATGGTTCTTTCACCTTTGTCTCTCAAGAGTTTGGTGAATCCTTTCATAGCCATTATGGTGCTAAACAGGAAAGTTTTTTCAAGTTTGTGGAACCGACTCAACTGACTATAGCCGCCCAAAAACCAGTCTTACGACTGTTGGATGTTTGTTATGGTTTGGGATATAATACTGCTGCTGCTTTCCAGACAATTTGGGCAGTGAATCCCAGTTGTAATATTGAAGTAATCGGGTTAGAACTGAACCTAGCAGTACCACAAGCTGCGATCGCTCATCATTTGTTCGACACCTGGAACTGCAATTACATTGAAATTTTGTCCCAGCTAGCTTTTGAGCATCAAGTACAAACAGCTTGTCTAAAAGCGAAGCTGCTAATTGGTGATGCTAGAAAGACGATCGCGCTAGTACGTCAGTTGGATTTCTCAGCAGATGCTATTTTCCTCGATCCCTTTTCACCACCACAGTGTCCCCAATTATGGACTGTTGAATTTATTAAACAACTGTCATTGTGTTTAGATCGAGATGGTTTATTAGCTACCTATTCTTGTGCTGCTGCTGTACGTACAGCACTTTTGTCTGCTGGGTTAGCAATCGGTTCTACCCCACCTGTGGGCAGGCGATCGCCTGGTACTGTAGCGGCACACAATCAGGACGCTCTAACACGGGGACGCTCTGACACGAAGAATTTTGCAACAAAATTCTCCCCTGCCCCTTTGCCCCCCTGCCCCTCTGTACTCCTGTCCCAAGCTGAGAAAGAACACTTACTAACTCGTGCTGCCATTCCCTACCACGATCCTGAATTGAGCGATCCCAGTGAAGTTATAGTCAGACGGCGACAACAACAGCAACAAACCTCTTCCCTCGAACCTACCTCCCACTGGCGAAAAAGGTGGCTATCAGCAACACAAGGCAGGGATTTTATGGGAACTAGTTTGTAGTTGCTACGAGCAAAATTATCAGCCTTGTCCTCAGTCCTTGATTACACAAAAGTTAGACATATTTTTCCTTAAAATTCTCATTTCGTTTTTTAGTACTCAAGCAACGAGTTTTTTTTGGCTAAATAACTTAAACTATAATAAGTATTTAATATTACATTGTGGTTAGCAGTATTTAACTATTGCTATAACTGAGTAAGTAAAAATGTTTAGACCTAATGAATACTATCAACACTGTCAAGTCAAAATCGGATATTTCGCTAATAAGCAGGCAATTACAAGCTTTTGTGGCGCTGGCATCCGTAAAAATCTCCGTGAAAAGCCTGATTTTACATTTGTACTAATTATATGATACTGGAATTAGAAGCAAAAAATTTGACAATAATATACTGCTTATTCGTAACATAAAAAATACATAGGGTAAAAAATCTATATCAGCAGCTTGACATCATAAGATAATGCCTATGGAAAGCCTAAGTCAAATACAGTCAAATACTAAATTTGTTTTTGAAATCTGACACTGTTAACTTGTAGAAATAATTGCAGTACCTTTGTAATTCAATGGAAATTCAACCATAGAAGCTTTACAGAATAAATTGTTAATGGGTCAAACCCCCTAAGCAAAGTGAAAAGTATCGGTTCAAATCATACCGTCAGATCGCAAAATATAGAGGGTTATTCTTTAGGCTTATCTCAAGAACACTTGATGCTTGAAGATAGCCAAGCAGCGTCTTCTTGGATGAAAACTTGTAATCAAGATTCATTGGTCTCTAAAACACTACAACCCAAAGCTTCTAAAGTGAACGGTTTTGATTTAGATCCACCAAAGGTTTTAGTGGTTGACGACCATGCAGCTAGTCGCCTGACTGCTGTTGCTCTCTTAGGGATGGAAGGATACGAAGTCATTGAAGCGGACAGTGGTTCTATTGTTGTGGGATTGGTAAGGCAAAAACAACCAGATTTGATTTTGCTAGATGTGATGATGCCGGGAATGGATGGATTTGAAGTCTGTCAATTGCTCAAACAGGATGAGCAAACCAGGCTAATCCCAGTAATATTTATTACAGCCTTAAATGACAGGCGATCGCGTATTCGAGGAATTGAAGTCGGTGGAGATGATTTTCTCACCAAACCTTTCGATCGTGTGGAACTGGCGGCGCGTGTCAAGTCCTTAGTGCGGCAGAAGCGTCTCAACGAAGACTTAGACCATGCCGAACAAGTACTGTTTTCCATTGCCATGTCCATTGAAAGTCGCGATCCCAATACAGGTGACCATTGCCAACGCCTAGTAAAATTGGGACAAGCCTTTGGTGAATACCTCAATCTCTCGCGCTACCAAATTCGAGATTTGATGTGGGGCGGTTATCTCCACGATATTGGCAAAGTAGGTATTCCCGATGCAGTGCTGCTCAAAAAAGGCAAACTCACCCCCGAAGATTGGCAAATTATGCAGCAGCACGTTTTGATTGGGGAAAAAATCTGCCAACCGCTACGCAGTATGCAAGGTGTAATTCCGATTATTCGTCATCATCACGAACGTTGGGATGGCTCAGGTTACCCCGATAAACTTAAAGGGGATGAAATTCCATATTTGGCGCAGATATTTCAGTTAATTGATATTTATGATGCCTTAACCAGCGAACGACCTTACAAAGAAGCTTTGACAACAGAAGAAGCACTCTCAGTGATGCTTGAAGAAGCTGATTCTGGTTGGCGCAATCCTAGACTAGTGCAGCAGTTCGCGGAGTTTATTCGTTTTTTTACAAAGAACAGGGAGTAGGGAATAATGACTTTTAGCTACTGCGATCGAGGCTAATTGGCATTATCATACTCTCGGCTTTTTATTGGCTGAAGTTCTTTGGAATTATGAATTTTGAGTTCTGACTCTTAAATTTTGAATTCTGACTCCTTTGCTCAGAGGAATCTTCTATGATTAGCTGGTATATGATTTGAGCCTACATCTGGAAGTAGGAAATAGCATTAATTACAGTTTTACTAATAGCTGATTATGGTAGTTGTAGCAATTCTAGCAGCCGGACGCGGCACACGAATGAAATCAGGTTTACCCAAGGTTCTACATTCTTTGGGTGGGCGATCGCTACTAGAGAGAGTTATCGAAAGTGTAGAGCCTCTCTCGCCCTCACGGCAAATCGCGATCGTCGGGTATCAGTCTGAAGAAGTGAAAGCTGCTATGCATTCAATTTCCAACTTGGAGTTTGTCGAACAGACCGTGCAATTGGGAACAGGTCATGCCATCCAGCAATTACTTCCCTACTTACAAGATTACACTGGAGATTTACTGGTACTCAACGGTGATTTACCGTTGATACGTAGTGAAACCCTTGAGCAGATGTTACAAACTCACGCCCAAAATCAGAACGCCGCCACTATTCTCACCTCATACCTACCCAACCCCACAGGCTACGGGCGTGTTTTTTGTAACGATAGAAATATTGTGCAGCAAATGGTTGAACACAAGGATTGTAGTGCTGCCCAAAGACAAAATCACCGGATTAACGCTGGGGTTTATTGCTTTCGCTGGCAAAATTTGGCCCAAGTACTCCCCTACTTACAGGCAAATAATGCCCAAAAAGAATATTATCTTACCGATGCCGTTACTCAGGTCGGACAAGTGATGGCAGTGGATGTAGAAGATTATCAAGAAATTCTCGGCATTAACGATCGCCTACAACTGGCAATAGCCTACGAAATTTTGCAAAAGCGAGTCAAGGAAAAATGGATGCTAGCTGGTGTTACCCTCATCGATCCCACAAGCATCACCATTGATGAAACAGTTGAGTTACAACCGGATGTAATTATTGAACCCCAAACTCATCTGCGGGGAAATACCGTGATTCAAACAGGAAGTCACATCGGCCCGGGGAGTTTAATTGAAAATAGCCAATTAGCTGAAAATGTCACAGTACAGTATTCGGTAGTAACAGATAGCACAGTAAAAGCAGGCAGCCGAATTGGCCCCTACGCCCATTTGCGCGGTCAGGTACAAGTAGGCGCTGGTTGTCGTGTTGGAAATTTCGTAGAATTGAAAAACACGCAGTTAGGCGATCGCACCAATGCAGCACATTTATCGTACTTAGGTGATAGCGTCGTCGGCAATCAGGCGAACATTGGTGCTGGTACAATTACTGCCAACTATGATGGCGTTAAAAAACATCCTACTAAAATAGGCGATCGCACTAAAACAGGTGCTAATAGCGTTCTAGTGGCTCCAGTCACCTTGGGTGATGACGTGTACGTGGCTGCTGGTTCCACAATCACAGAAAACGTTCCTGATGATGCTTTGGCAATCGCTCGTAGTCGTCAGGTGGTTAAACTAGGTTGGCGTAGGAAGACTAATGCAAATGAAACTATAGATCGACACAAATAAACGATTGCTGTTAATTGCAGTTGTTCTGCGATCGAATTTGAGTGTTATCCTTGTTCGGTTAGTTTTTTTGAGATTAAGTGCCTTTGCCGCGATAAATTATCCGTCTTTCCAGTCCAATAGTGGTTAGCGTTCACCTTTTTTGCTGATTTCTGTTATTTACATGATTTGTCTAATTTGTCAATACGTAAGTTATAGGAAAGTCGGAGCGCCGACTTTCCGCGAAATCTAAAATGGTACCAGCTCCTACTTATCCACAGGAAAATTCACAATTATGGGCGGAATACCGTTTTCTGTGGTTGGTTGTGTTGGGCTTATCGGTTGTGGATGTAAAGGTGTTGGTGTCAGTTCGCCCTGTTTAGCGGTTTGATTCCATAAAATCAATGATAGTAGACCATCTACTAAGCCGTTATTAGTACCGTTACTGCCAACCAGCACATCTGGAATCAAGCGGACATGGCGATCGCCTATAATCTGCATCAGTTGCATTGCTGTATAACCTTGTGCCCCCAAGGCTTCCACACCAGCGCGGTAGGTTTCAGCTTTGGCGTTACCTGTAGCCCGAATCCCTTCACCCTCGGCAATTGCCCGGAGTTTTGTCCCCTCAGCTTCACCTGTGGCTTGCTTGATTTCAGCTTGGGCTTTCAAGTCGGCTATATGCACGCTCTGCTCAGATTTCACCATTTCTTGCTGGATATCAGCTAAGGCTGTTTCTCGAACAAGTTGCTGGCGTTGGGTTTGTGCCATCTGCTGGACTTCATAAGTCTTGCGTTCTTCTTCAGCAATTTTCCGGTCTGTTTGTGTCCGCATTAACGACGCTGGTGGCTGAATATCACCAATCAGGGTGTCGATGGCTTGCACGTCATAAGCCCGCAGTGCTGTTTTAATATACTCAGCAGCCTCAGCTTGTCGCTCGCTGCGAGCTGTCAAAAAGTCTAGTACTGTATAATCTTGGGCTGAGTTGCGGAAATAATTACCGATAGTTGGTTCTAATACATGGTCTACGAGATTCTGCATTGCACCTACGCGGGAAATTACCTTCGGTGCATCCAAAGCACCCACATGAATAATTTGTGCTACTTCCAAATCAAAGGCAAATCCATCACGCGATCGCACAGTTAAGGAAGCCAGTTGAGCATCATAACTATGACGTTCGGTACGGTCTGACCAATTTAATACAATATTTGTCGTTGGCACAAGTTCCATTTTCATGATCCGCGAATTAATCGGGTGCTTCCCAGGATACAGCGGTTCCACCCATACACCCTTGTGTCCAGGATTCACTAGGTTACCATGTGTGAAGGCTGCACCGCTAACATCTTGATGTGCCTTACCCACGAAAGAAATTACTACACCCACATAACCAATAGGAATTTCCGTCATCGGCACTTGTTCAACCTGGACAAACCAAGGATTCAAGTTCCAAGAACCAGAAAGCAGAATTTGCTCTTGTAAGCCTCGTCGTCCACCACCATCAATAAATTTTTGACCATTTTGAAAGTTGTTGTGTCCCTCAATTATCTGCCCTGCAATTTCACCGTCAGAAATTGGTAAACCGTCCAGAGTAGTGACAATGCCGACTTTATCAGAAGCTAGGCTGTAAACCCGCAACTGTTCTGGAGTCATGCCATGAGTTGTAGCATTTGCCGCCGTAATTATTTTAAATAACGCAGTATTAATACGGTAAGTCCCAGCTGTCAGAAAACCCATTTGCCGACCTTTTTCGCCACCTTGGCTGAGGAACTTCCGGGCATCTTGGTAATTGTCACAATCTACGATTTTCCCCAGGATGCGCTGTGGTGGGTTGGGTTCACCATCTGCGGCTACAATTAAAGCGATTTCACCTTGGGGAACAACAACTACCGACTCTTTGCGAACCGAGTATTGCCAAGGCCAATAGCCCCAATGCCAGCCAGGAGCGAGAGTATCTGCCTGTAAACCAGCTTCACCATTGAGGGCAATTAACCGTCCGGCGGGAAGTCCGCGTCCGGAAAGAGTAAACTTTCTAACAACAATACCAACTTCCCGTTCGCCAATCACCACCAGCCCACCAAAGAACAGGGGAACAAATATAACTAAACCGCCAACAAGTACGATGGGAACCAGGACAAAAGCATCGATTCCAGCAGTTTGATACTGAGTGTGATTAATTTGTAACTGAGGAATATTTGGTTTAGCTGGACTTAGTGGGACTGCTGGTGGAGTAATTTCTTTTGCAGTAGTTATTTTTAGAGGAGTAGCACTGGCATAATTAATATTGCCTGCAAGCGCCAACGTTGCTATAGCTGATGCTGCAAAGCGAGCTATTTTATTTTTACGGATACCAATACAAGATTGAAAGCTTTTCATAATTTTTGCCCATTTGGGCAACTAATTAGCTAAGTTAACACTTCAACAAAACAGATCTCAATTTCTTAAACTTGCCTTCAAAAGTTAAAGGTCGGGAGTAGGGAGATGTGGTTCGACTTGGCGGTTGCTGAGTTTCGACTTCGCTCGATTTTTGCAAAGTCGAAACTCAGCAACCGAGAGATAGGGAGATGGGGAGAAAATTTCACCCCTCACCTCATCACTCCTAACTCAGCACTCCTATGCCCAATTCCCCATTTCCTGGTAAAAATAATTAGGATCGAATAGCGAGGTTAATTCAAAATTTAATTTAATATGACTTCCATATTGCCCGAACCTCATCACAGCGACTCACCCAGTTGGGAGGAAGAACTAGATAGTGCCATTTTCAGTTTTGAAGATATTCAAACGGAACTGAATTATAAACAAGCACAAACGGCGCTACGAAATTTAGTGACTAATCTTGACCTCAGTCCCCAAGAAAAAGCGGGACTGGAGGCAGAAATTACTGATTTGGAAACCATGCTGGGCAAGTTAGACCGCATGGTGGTGCAGATTGCGGCTTTTGGTATGGTGGGACGTGGTAAGTCTTCGCTACTCAATGCTTTAGTTGGACAATCAGTATTTGAAACCGGGCCGCTGCATGGTGTTACCCGTGCTGCACAAAGAGTGAATTGGAGTATTAGCGAAGAGGCGGTAGGGGAAACTGAACGTGCTTTGCGAGTCACTCTCCCTGGTATCGGTCAATCACAAGTGGAATTAATTGACACTCCTGGGTTAGATGAAGTAGACGGGGCAACCCGCACTGCATTGGCTGAACAGATTGCCAAACAAGCAGATTTGATTCTGTTTGTCATATCTGGCGACATGACAAAAATAGAACATGTTGCCCTTTCGCAATTGCGAGAAGCAGGTAAACCGATAATTCTAGTATTTAACAAAGTAGACCAATATCCAGAAGCCGATCGCACAGCAATTTATCACAAAATCCGCGACGAAAGGGTGCGGGAATTAGTTACGCCTTTAGAAATTGTCATGTCAGCAGCATCACCAATGGTGAAGACGGCGGTTTTTCGTCCTGATGGCACTAGGGGCATACAGTTGCGTCCGGGTAATGCTCAAGTCGAGGAACTGAAGCTAAAAATTTTAGAGATTCTCCACCGCGAAGGCAAAGCCCTGGTGGCTCTGAATACCATGCTTTATGCTGACACTGTAAATGAGCAATTGATAGAGCGAAAACTGATGATTCGTGAGGAGAATGCCAATCAGTTGATTTGGAAAGCTGTGATGGCTAAGGCAGTGGCGATCGCTCTTAATCCTGTAACTGTGGTAGATATTCTTAGTAGTGTGGTAATTGATATAGCTTTAATTTTGGGTTTATCTAAACTCTATGGTTTCTCCATGACCGAAGCCGGAGCCGTACAATTGCTCCAAAAAATTGCCCTGAGTATGGGCGGAATTGGTGCTAGTGAACTCTTGGCAAATTTGGGCTTGAGTGGATTAAAAACTTTACTTGGTATCTCTGCAACAGCTACGGGTGGCATTGCACTTGGCCCTTATATATCGGTGGCAATCACCCAAGGGGGAGTAGCTGGTGTTTCTTCTTATGGTATTGGACAAGTTACCAAAGTTTATTTAGCTAATGGTGCAACTTGGGGGCCTGATGGGCCGAAAGCAGTGATTAATCGGATTTTGGCAAACCTGGATGAGACTTCAATTCTCAACCGTATTAAAGATGAATTACTCCACAAGGTAAAACTCAGAAAGTAATCCATAGAAGTGGAGTTAATAAGGTTCCGTTAGCCACGTTCATTTCTACAAAACTCTCCAGCCCATCCCGCCTGCTTCTCCTTTTGAGAGATGCTGCACGTAAGCTTGCTTTAACTAATTTGTAATTTGTGATTATGAATTACGTAGCTTGCTTCTCACCGGAGGCGAGTATATTCCGACAAGTTAAATTCCTTTTCAAGTTTATTAAGTATTAATAATTTTAATTGAATATTTAATTTTGAGTTAAGCCTAACTTTAGACAGCATATTTTAATAAACTGTTAGTTCCTACTCAATTCAGGGAATACTAAAGTTTAGCTCTTGGAATCACCAGAATCGGGATTATGAGCATTTACTTCGTTTTGATATTAAAGTAAAAATGCTTTCAAATATTCATTTTCAAGAAATTTATCCGCTCATTGAGCTTAGATTACCACTTGTACAATCATCTCCAAGGTACTTACAACTTAATTCATCAAGAACTACTTATAAACTTGCTTATAACAGTGGAACAATAGTTGTTGTAGAAAAAAACGAAGGTTTGAAATACTATGGCAGCATAAATTTACAACGTCATATTACTTCAGATGATAGAGAATTTACTTATAATTTGTTAGCTTTAGCTTTTTTAAATAATCAAAAGGTTTTAGACTTGAGCAAACCTCAAACTTTTAATAATATTGAGTATCCTGCTAGTCTTATAGTTTATCAGCTAGAAATGGATAATGATAATTGGAAAAAACTAATTAATAAACTTGAAAATCGAGAATTAAATGAACGAACTCTCTCAATATTTTTTAATCTTGATAATGTAAATAGCAGCAATTACAGAGAAGTTGAACGAGATGAAGAAAAACGGCTTTATATTACAATCCATGCATTAGGGTTTATTCTCAAACCAGAAATTTCCTGGTTGCCAGAAGCAGGATTGCCAATAGAATTAAATATATCTAGCGGACTTGATGAAAATTTTGGTGTTTATGGTGCAGATAAACTCTATCCAGTTTCTGAAAAACGGCTTTATTATTGGTCTAGTGAAGATAGTAGTTTAAGCACTTATTCTTACGATACACAAGAACACAAAATAGGAAATCAAAGCGTAAAAAGAATCATGCTTGCACTTGAACTATTGCAGGGAGTTAGTACATGGACAACAGGTAAGAATAGTATTGCAGATGTTAATTTTAAATGGGATTTGATTGTTAAGGTAAATAACCGATGCTATCCTTTACAAATCAAATCAAACTCTGAAACTGCTATGGAAGCATATGAACAATATTTTGAGCTATGGGAACAAGCAAAAATTCCTTTTATACCTGTAATTTTTTGGACAAATGCAGGTTCTTGTATCAAGAAAATGGCTCAATATTTCGCAAATTTGTTTAATGTACCTTTAAAAGCAACCCAGGCATCTATCAATTCAGAAGTAACCTTGACTAAGATAAATTCACATAAAATCTACAAGCATATTGACGAGGTGAGAACTGGTAATAAAGCTCATAAACCTATTGTGGAAGCTTTGTTCGATGCTGCTAGTAGGGGAGAGTGGGATAAACAAGCAGAAGATTTGTTGCAAGCAATTGTTGATAGAGAAAAGAATAGTCACTATCAACTTATTAATCATTGCAGTATTATTGGCAAAGCTAGGATTAAGCAAGCTGAAGTTTTGAAAGAAAAATTAGAAAGTTTAGGCTTTCAATTAAATGGTGATATGTATTTATAACTCTCGAAACTTCGACTTTAGAACTGGAAGGCTAGAGCTTGGAGCTCGGAACTTGGAGATGGGAACGTGAACTTTCAAGTTCTACACTCAAATACCGAGCTTCTAAGCTCTAACTTTAAACCTTTTAGGCAAAATTGCTGATAGATTTTCTCCACTATTGATGCTTACATCTGCACTTTCTGAGATTTACAGACGAAATTCTGCCTTCATCAACTTTTAGTTTCTACCTTTGAAAGAGTTTAGCCATTCTTGAACTTGTTCGCGGGCAATATCACGACCTCCCAAACCAAAAGCTAGGGCAATAGCAATAGCGATCGCACCTAATAAAAGTCCAAAGGCTAAATTCACAATATCACTAGCAACTCCAATCTGTTGCAGTGCCATTGCTGAGACTAAAGTAATGATGGAAATCCGCGCTACCTGTCCTAAAATCTGTGCTTGGCGGTCGCCGGAACTGGTAATAATGTTAAAAGCTAGATTTGCCAGGAATAAACCAATTGCAAATATTACTAAGCCCGCCAAAATCCGCCCGAATATAATCAAAATACCAGATACTAAGGCTGTTAGGGCTGGAATATTTAGGATATTTACTGCCGCCACCGTTGCAAATAACATAATACCTACTAAGGTAACAATGCCTGCAATTTCCGATGGGGTGCGGGTAGAAATCCGAGGAGGTATTGGTTGTGTTGGTTCTGCGGAAATAACAATTCGTCTGGTAGGTGTTGTCAGACCCAATACACTGAAAATGTTATTAAAGCCTAAATTAGTCAGGATACTTGTAACCAAATCTGCTACAAACTGTCCCAGGAAATAGGCAACAATCAAAATTGCTGCCGCTGTAAAGATGGCAGGTACAGCATTGAGAACCTGTTGTAGCATTGCGATCGCTGGCACTGATATCGCTGCAATTTGTAAAGCATCGAGCGCTGCGATCGCCACAGGAATCAAAATCAAAATATAGACAATCGTGCCGATAATACTCGATAGAGATTGCACTCCCGCAGTCGAAGATAACCCAAATCGATTGCCTAAATTGTCAATACCAGTACTCACGAGCAAGTTTGTCACAATTCGCCGCACCACATTAGCTATAAACCAGCCAACTGCGGCAATTAGCGCTGCTGCTAAAATATTTGGCAAAATTACCAGAATTTTAGTAATTAAAGCTTGTACTGGTTGTAGAGCTTCCCTGAGTCCGAGAGTATCCAAAATCGGAACGAGAAACAGTAAAAATATAAACCAATACAGAGCATTGCCAATGGTTTCACTTAGAGACAATTGATTGAGGCTGGGTACGCTATCGGCAGGTTGGGGATTCAAACGCTCATCTAGGTTAAATGTCCGTAATAAGCGCACACTAATAATCTTGACAATAGTAGCTAACACCCAAGCGGTTCCCAAAAGGATTCCTGCACCAACCAACTTTGGCAGAAAGCCAATAAGTTGATCGAGAAAAGAATTGAGCGGTCGAGAGGCTACCTCCAGATTCAACGTTTGTAAAACAGCTACCGCCGTCAGCAGGATAATACTCCAAAAAACTAAGTCGGAGATTAATTTCTCCACCTGGGGAACATCCTGACGACCTGTTACTCCTGCGGCAATCCGGTTATCTATATTTGTACGTTTGAGGATTTTCTGCACTATCGTCGCAACGATCGCTGCAATTAGCCAACCTACAAATAAAATTAGCACTGCCCCCAGTACACGGGGCAAAAACAGAATCAACTGTTGAACAATTCCTTGCACATCACCGACTCCTTGGTTTACTGCTGCTTGAGTTTGTTGCAGGCTGGACGGCGATTGTGCCAAAAATTGCTGTCCCCTCATTGATAAACCAATATCTATCAACTGGGTTATTCCTGGCCAAGTTGTGTTCATGCTTTTTTGCTATCAGGGTTTTACATGTTTGCTAAAAACACTTGAGATACTTACCAAGTGGCTTAATTTAAACGAATAATTTTTGCATCCCAGTAAGTTTACTAGTGTTTTGCCTATTAATTTACCAGGAAATTACCAGTAAACTCATATATGCCCTTGATATTATGAGTATTTTTTTGCTTACTCGATACATAAGACCAAAAATAGATTGTTGATAATTTTTTAGTACTATTATGTATATTTATTTCTATTGATTAATCACCAATGACAGACAACCAAGTATTAGAACAATCAATTCAAATTAACGCTACAACTACGGTAGTCGAGCGCTGTATTAGCGATTTAGCTCTTATGCACTGTTGGCTTAACCCCCTACTTCGTTGCGAACCTGTGGGCGAAATTTGGAGTACCGATTTAGGTAGTGAAAGTCGCTTTATCATTCAAATTCCCCTACTCAAACCTACTTTAAATAGCGTAGTTGTGGAGCGACAACCGGGTTTGGTAGTCTGGGAATTTGAAGGATTTTTTCAAGGGCGCGATCGCTGGGAATGTCAACCAGCGCAAAAAGGAACGCTCTTACTCAACCGCTTTGAATTCCATATTCCTAACCCCTTAGTAAATTGGGGTTTCAAAACCTTTGCTGCATCTTGGACAAAACAAGACATGCAAGCTCAACTTTCCCGCCTCAAACGACTCGCAGAAGAACAAAATTAGTCATTAGTCATTGGTCATTAGTTATTAGTCATTGGTCATTAGTTTTTCTCCCCATCTGCCCATCTCCCCACTCCCTAGCCATCCTTACCCAATTCGCCAAGTAGCCGCCGAATTACCGATGCATCCTTGGCATCAGGAACTTTTTGTAAATAAGTTTGTAAGTCTGCTGCGGCTTGGGGGTAGTAACCGAGTTGATAATAGATCAAACCGCGATCGCGCAATTCTAAAGTTAAATCAGGAAACAGCAATAAAATTCGTTCAACTGCTCCTAGTGTTTTTTCTAACTCTTGTTGTTTTAAGTAAATAAATTTGAGATTTGTCAGCATTCGTGCCAAAAATTGCCGATTAGTTACCACAGCTAAAAATTCTGGTTGTAGCGTCACTGGTTGCTGATAAAGTTGAGATAGTCTTTCTTGACAATCTTCGGGAAATATTATTTCACCACTATTGAAGGCATCAACAAAAATTTCCATATCTGCAACATCTGGGCGAATCAAGAAATGTCCTGGCATTCCTATACCCACGATCGGAAAGTCAATTCGTCGCGCAACTTCCAAGTAAACTAGCGCTAAAGTAATGGGAATCCCCAATCGTCTATCAATTACATCATTCAAATAACTGTTGCGCGGATCGTAATAGTCAATTTTATTACCAGAAAATTTTAAATCTTCGTAGATATATTGATTAATAGTTTGAACTATCCGCAAAGGATATCGCTGCTCTGGCAGGCGTTCTTGCACCTCCCATGCCATTGTATCAAGGGCGTTAAGATATTCCTCTGGGTCTAAGTTAGGATATTCCTCTTGTGCAATGTATAAAGCTGCCTTTGCTAAATTGATTTCCTCGTCAGACTGCTGAATCTCCTGATAAAAATATTGTCGTGCTGACGATAAATTCATAAACTATTGCTCGTTGGAGGTGTGAGTATCAAGCGAAAACGGCTTAGCTAAACTAAAAACTGTTTCTAGAATTATGTTTGCCAAAAGCCACTTGCTGGGACTTTCCGCTTTTTGTACCTGTTTTTATATTATAAATATTCATTAAATTTAAAAATGTAGTTTGTAGATAGATTTTATCAAAACAATCTATCCAAGGTATGGAAATAAATTAATATAGCTCTTTTTTATTGACTAAAATACATGTTTATAGTATATATATTAATTCATTTACATCAGTGCATAATGTATATTAGAAAACTATAAATTTTTAGCTTCTGCTTTATCCAATTCCGAAACTGCATTCAGAGCATTTGTATTAATTATTTGAATGAAATGGCATAGTACTGCTCTTTTAAGCGATCGCTGGGAAGGGCAGATTTTTTGTCTAAGTTGATTGAATTTCAACTTTGCTTTGCTAGCTGCTGTGTTAGCGATACCTACGAGGGGGTGTGCATATGCAAAGCAAATAACATATTATACATAAGTATATAGATTTACTATATACTTATCTAGTTTTTAATACTAATTATTAATCTCATAGCTAGGGCGATCGCATCTAAAAAATCAGATTAGGGATAAACTGGAGTCGATTGCATCAATCTAGTCAGGATGAGGACTACAAACACAGCCATCAAACTCCTTTTTAAGGAATTACTAAGGGAGTTATGTCCCCGTCCGATGCTAGAGTGAAAGATGACATTGCTTAATCTTATGTCTTCAACGACCTTATCTGAAATATAGCTTCAATCATTAGGCGCAGCATGGTCACAACCGCAGAAAAAACAAACATAGGTTACATTACCCAAATCATTGGTCCAGTTGTAGACGTTAAATTTCCCGGCGGTAAATTGCCGCAAATCTACAACGCTTTGACCATCAAAGGCACCAACGAAGCTGGACAGGAAATCAACCTCACCATCGAAGTACAGCAATTGCTGGGCGACAACCAGGTGCGGGCTGTTGCGATGAGTTCCACTGATGGCTTGGTGCGTGGTCTGGAAGTCGTCGATACAGGCGCTCCCATTAGAGTGCCAGTTGGTAAAGCCACCTTGGGTCGGATTTTCAACGTCCTTGGCGAACCCGTGGACAATAGAGGACCTGTAAATGCTGAGGACAGCTTACCTATCCACCGCTCTGCTCCCAAATTCACTGAACTGGAAACCAAACCTTCGGTGTTTGAAACTGGGATTAAAGTTGTTGACCTCCTGACACCCTATCGACGCGGCGGTAAGATTGGTCTGTTCGGCGGTGCTGGTGTTGGTAAGACCGTGATCATGATGGAGTTGATTAACAACATCGCTACTCAGCACGGTGGAGTATCTGTTTTCGCTGGTGTGGGTGAACGCACCCGTGAAGGCAATGACCTCTACAATGAAATGATTGAATCTGGGGTTATTAACAAAGATAACCTCAACGAATCGAAGATTGCTCTAGTTTACGGTCAGATGAACGAGCCACCCGGAGCGAGAATGCGGGTTGGTCTGTCGGGATTGACAGTAGCAGAGTACTTCCGCGATGTCAACAAACAAGACGTGCTGCTGTTTATTGACAACATCTTCCGATTTGTGCAAGCAGGTTCGGAAGTGTCAGCGCTCCTCGGTCGGATGCCTTCAGCGGTAGGATATCAGCCCACATTAGCAACTGACGTAGGCGAACTGCAAGAGCGGATTACCTCGACTACAGAGGGTTCTATTACCTCAATCCAAGCAGTATATGTACCAGCGGATGACCTCACAGACCCTGCACCCGCAACCACCTTTGCCCACTTGGATGGAACCACAGTACTGTCTCGCGGTTTGGCAGCTAAGGGAATTTATCCAGCAGTAGACCCCTTGGGTTCAACTTCCACCATGCTACAGCCTAACATTGTAGGTGATGAACACTACAATACTGCTCGTGCCGTGCAATCTACTTTGCAACGTTATAAAGAACTGCAAGACATTATTGCCATTCTCGGTCTAGATGAATTGTCTGAAGAAGACCGTTTGGTAGTGGCGCGGGCGCGGAAAGTTGAGCGCTTCTTGTCTCAGCCGTTCTTTGTGGCAGAAGTATTCACTGGTTCCCCTGGTAAATACGTGAAGCTGGAAGATACCATCAAAGGATTCCAAAAAATTCTCTCTGGCGAGTTGGATGACCTGCCAGAACAAGCGTTTTATTTGGTGGGCGATATTAACGAAGCGATCGCCAAAGCTGAAAAAATTAAAGGTTAGTCATTAGTCATTAGTCATTAGTCATTAGTCATTAGTTCAAATTCTAATGACTAATGGCAATTGCAAAAGACAATGGACAAAGGACAAAGGACAAAAGACAAATGACATTAACCGTTCGCGTAATTTCTCCAGATAAAACAGTCTGGGATGCCCCAGCTGAAGAAGTAGTTTTACCTAGTACTACTGGTCAGTTAGGTATTTTAACTGGACACGCACCACTGTTGACCGCCCTGGATACAGGTGTGATGCGAGTCCGTGCCGCTAAAAATCAAAATTGGGAAGCGATCGCTCTTTTAGGTGGTTTTGCTGAAGTAGAAGAGAATGAAGTCACAATTCTCGTTAACGGCGCCGAACGTGGTGACAAAATTAACCTAGAAGAAGCTCGTACTGCTTATAACCAAGCAGAAGCACGTCTGGGTCAAGTGACAGCAGACGACCGCCAAGCACAAATCCAGGCAACTCAAGCCTTCAAACGTGCCCGCGCTCGGTTTCAAGCTGCTGGCGGTTTACTCTAATACCAATAGACCATTTGTTTGTAGAGAG
The DNA here is from genome assembly GCA_036918135.1 of Nostoc sp. Classification (GTDB taxonomy): domain Bacteria; phylum Cyanobacteriota; class Cyanobacteriia; order Cyanobacteriales; family Nostocaceae; genus Nostoc. Next base: position 26,802 of record JBALDB010000012.1, on the reverse strand, counting down.
GCTCATGAATCGCCTCTCTACACTCTCAATTACACCATCTCGGAGGAAGCCTGCACGACTGGCTGCGGTTGCGGCTGGAACATAAACAATGAATACACTACATCTCGGCGAATATTCACCATCATATCTAAAAACAATTCATACCCCTCGCTCTTATACTCAATCAGCGGGTCTTTTTGACCGTAACCACGTAATCCCACTGATTCACGCAAAGCATCCATTTGTTGCAGGTGTTCTCGCCACAGAGTATCGATGCGTTGCAAGATAAAGAAACGTTCAGCTTGGCGCATCAGTCCGGGTTGAACTTGGTCAATTTGCGCTTCTTTGAGGTCGTAAGCAATTCGTACCTGTTCGTGGAGAAAGGCTTTAATCTCAGTAACAGACATATCCTCCAATTGACTAGCCTGCAAATCCTCTAGCAGATAGACAAATTCTTTGACTTTCTCAACTAACTTTTCTAACTCCCATTCTTCAGAAGGCAAGTCTACGTTGATGTAGTAATCAACGATGTCATCCATCGTTTTTTCAGCGTACTTGATTACCTGTTCTTTCAAGTCTTGACCTTCTAGCACCCGACGGCGTTCGGCGTAAATAGCACGACGTTGGTTATTCATCACTTCGTCATACTCAAACACCTGCTTACGGATGTCATAGTAGTAGGTTTCGACTTTTTTCTGTGCGCCTTCCAAACTGCGAGTCAGCATCCCCGATTCAATGGGCATATCTTCTTCTACTTGGAAGGCATTCATTAATCCAGCAACGCGATCGCCACCAAAAATCCGCAGTAAGTTATCTTCTAAACTCAGGAAGAATCTTGTCGAACCAGGGTCGCCTTGTCGTCCGGCGCGTCCCCGCAACTGGTTATCAATCCGGCGCGATTCGTGGCGTTCTGTACCAATGACGTGCAAACCACCGAGTCCTACTACTTCATTATGCTCTCGGTCAGTAAATTGTTCGTATTCCTGTTTAATTTGTTTATAAGCTGACCGCAATTTCTGAATTACCGGATCTGCTGTAGGGGCTTTTTCAGCAGCTATAGCTACTTTGTCTTCAGCTTCCAGTTCCGGTAAACTGCGATCGCCATACTCACGCACTGCAACTTCTACTGCTTGTTTGAGTAACTGTTCTGTTTCTTTTGTCAATTGGGTGGGGAAAATTTCCGGTGAAGCCCGCCAGGTTTTGACTTTTTTCCCAGGGACGAAACCTTGACCACCGCCGTGTCCTGTAGGTAATCCTGCTGCCCTTTGAATGCCAAACGCATCTTCATCTTCTGGCATGACGATACGAGGCATCAAATATTCTCGTAGCTTCAAACGCGCCATGTACTCGGAGTTACCACCCAGGATGATATCTGTCCCTCTTCCCGCCATGTTAGTAGCAATGGTCACAGCACCTTTGCGTCCTGCTTGGGCGACGATTTCTGCTTCGCGTTCCACGTTTTCCGGTCGAGCATTGAGTAATTCGTGGGGAATTTCTAGCTGCTTCAGTAATTGACTCAGATACTCAGATTTTTCTACACTCGTGGTTCCTACTAATACTGGTCTCCCGGCTTGGTGCATTTCCGCACATTCTCTGGCGATCGCACCCCACTTGCCTGCTTCTGTCTTAAATACCATGTCAGACCAATCTTGACGATTTCTCGGTCTGTTAGTGGGAATTACCGTAACTTCTAGTTTGTAAATTTTTTCAAACTCTGGTTCTTCTGTTTTTGCTGTTCCCGTCATTCCACCCAACTTGGGATATAGCAAGAAGAGATTTTGATAAGTAATTGTTGCTAGAGTTTGAGTTTCTGGCTGAATTTCTACGTGTTCTTTCGCTTCAATTGCTTGGTGTAATCCATCACTCCACCGCCGTCCAGGTAGTACCCGACCGGTAAATTCATCCACAATCACCACTTCGCCATTACGAACGATGTAATTTACGTCCTTAAGGAAAAGTTCTTTAGCTTTAATCGCATTGAAAACAAAATGTGCCCAAGGATCTTCTGGGTCAAATAAATCTGTGACTCCCAAAAGATTTTCTGCCTCTGCAAAGCCTTCATCTGTTAGTAGCACGTTACGAGCTTTTTCATCCACCTCGTAATGCTCGTCTTTTTTGAGAGTCAGTGCTATTTCAGCAGCTTGCAAGTATTTTTCTGTAGGTCTTTCTACCTGTCCTGAAATAATCAGCGGTGTCCGGGCCTCGTCAATTAGAATTGAGTCTACCTCATCAATAACACAGTAATTGAACGGGCGTTGTACCACATCTTTCATGTCTGTGGCCATGTTGTCCCGCAGGTAGTCGAAGCCTACCTCGCTGTTCGTCACATAAGTGATATCACAGTCATAGTTTTTCTGGCGTTCAGTGGGAGTCATGCTTGCCTGAATTAGCCCCACACTCAACCCTAAGAAGCGATGCACCTGTCCCATCCATTCTGCGTCCCGACGAGCCAGGTAATCGTTGACAGTGACAACATGTACACCTTTACCAGTCAGAGCATTCAAATAACTGGGCAAGGTGGCTACTAGTGTTTTACCCTCACCAGTTTTCATTTCGGCAATTTGCCCTACGTGCAAAATGATACCGCCAAGCAGTTGGACATCAAAGTGCCGTAAGCCTAAGACTCGCCGTGCTGCTTCTCGCACAACAGCATAAGCTTCTGGCAAAATATCATCCAGAGTTTCACCTTTTGCGAGTCTTTGTCTAAATTCTGTGGTTTTACCTTTTAACTCCTCATCAGAAAGATTATTAATTTCTTCCTCTAAAAGGTTAATTTCAGTAACGGAAGGTTGGTATTTTTTCAGCTTACGAGCGTTGGGATCGCCCAACAAAAGTTTTAGCATGGCAGGTTATCGAACTGAATCAAAGGGGATGGGGATTAAAGGTTTGGCATTGATTATAAACATTTAACCCAACTCAACGCTTTCAGTTGGGAATGGGTATGAAATGAGAATTAACTCAAAAACACGAGAAAAACTGGTCAATCAGTTTCTTAAATGATTGGTTTTAACTCTTATCTTATATTTAGTCTTTCTTCATAGTATCATTTTGCCTCCAGATGGGGCATTGGGGATTGGGGATTGGGTATTAGGAAAGTTCTTCTAGTCCCTAGCCCCCAGTCCCTAGTCCCTAATTTTAATTTTCCCACTCTTGGCTGAGGCGGCGGAAGTTGTAGTCACTAGCACTGGGATGACAGCTTACGCAGCTACCAATTTCGACGGGACGTGGTAGGTTAACTCCTGGATGTAAAGCTTTGAAATAACGCGAGTTGTTGAGACGATAGGGTGTTTCTTCATCGTTGAGTTTGACGCGGGAAAAAGTCAAAAGATATTTCCACACTAAAATGCGGGGCGGATCGACTAAAGGTTTGAGTTGTGCGCCGTAGTGTTGGGAGTCTTCTAGGAGATTTTTCCAAGTTTGAGTTGGGAAAACGGCTGGTGGTAAAGCGATGTGGCATGTGGAACAGTTTTCCAAATACAGTTCTTGCCCCAGTTGATATTGTGCAGGCACTACATCAACTGTGCCAATTTCGGCTGTAGGAGTAGCACTTTGGGCATTAGTTACCAAGGCTAGAAGCCAGCCCATAGCTAAACTCCACGTAATAATTACCAAAAGTAAACCAAAAAATTGGCGTTTGAATTCCCATTCTGCACTTTGGCGTAGTGCTTGGCGGTCGCTCTTTTGCGAGTTCATTTCTCGATCGCGGGATTTGGGCTTAACAAAAATTGACATTCCTCACATTCCCAGATACAAGTGGCGCTTGTGTTAATCATAGGACTTACGCAGTATTAGAAGTGTTTCAGATTATGCGTAAGTATTTTTGGCAAGGAATATGGCGATCGCATTTCTGGGGTATATCAAAAGGGCTTTTAGTACCCCAGAAATGAAGTTTAAATTAACTCTTGAATTAAGGAATAGAAACCGATCGCAATAATCGTTCAACAACAGTTCTAGCGTTGCGTCCTCCTCTGGGAATCAGGCGATGGCAAATAACGTGAGGAACAAGAAATTTCACATCATCGGGAATTGCATAATCACGCCCTAAAAGAAAAGCCAACGCTTGGGTAGCCCGTTGTAAAGCTACTGTGCCGCGCGGACTAACGCCAAGAGCAATTTCTTCGTCTTGGCGTGTTGCCCTTACTAATTCGAGGATGTACTGTTGCAAGGAGGTTGCCACTCTAACTTGAGAGCAAAGGTAACGCAATTCCTGTACTTCTGCCAAAGTAATACAAGGCTGTAAATCGGCAGCCTTAACACCATTTTGGAGATTTTGCAGCATCTGGAGTTCTTCTGACTCGGAAGGATAGCCCAAACTCAACGACAACATAAACCGATCCATTTGCGCTTCTGGCAAGGGAAAAGTACCTTGATACTCGATCGGATTTTGAGTAGCAATTACAAAAAATGGTTGGGGAACTGTACGAGAGACACCATCGACTGTTACCTGATGTTCTTCCATAACTTCCAGCAAAGCTGACTGGGTGCGGGGTGTGGCACGGTTAATTTCGTCAGCTAGTAGCACGTTAGCAAAGGCTGGCCCTGGAAGAAAAGTAAATTCGCCACTTTTTGGGTTCCAGATGTTAGTACCAGTGATGTCAGTTGGTAGTAAATCAGGGGTACACTGTAGCCGTTGAAACCTGCCATCCACTGAACGAGCTAGAGATTTAGCGAGTAGGGTTTTGCCAACGCCTGGGACATCTTCTAAGAGGGCATGACCACCACCTAATAAGGCGACTAACACTAAGCGTATTGCCTCAGTTTTGCCAACGATGGTAAGAGTCAGATTTTGTGTTAGAGCGTCAATTTTTTCTCTCATACAGTGTAGGGAGTGGGGAAATGGGGAGGTGGGGAGATGGGGAGATGGGGAGATGAGGAGAGGGGGAAGTGTGGGGAGTGTGGGGGGGGAAAGATTTCTTCCCCATCCTCCCACACCTCCCACACTCCCTGTTTGCCCAATCCCCAATTCCCAATCCCCAATGCCCTATCTATTGTTCCCACTCAGCACTCAGCACTCAGCACTCAGTACCAAGAACTTGTCTAGCAGCTAGGCAGTCAAGTTGAATTTGTGTTTTCAGGGCTTCTAGAGAAGGAAATTTTTGTTCGGGGCGCAAAAATTTGACTAGCTCTACAGCCAGTTTTTTTCCATACAAATCACCAGACCAATCCAATAGATGTACTTCCACAGATGCAGAAACACCATTTACAGTTGGACGGTTACCGATATTCATCACACCTAATATCTCACTAGGAGAGACATCTGGTATTTCACTGAGAGTGAAAACCCGAACCGCGTAAACTCCTTGGCGAGGTAAAAACTTTTCTTTTGGCAACTGGAGGTTGGCGGTGGGAAAGCCAATGGTTCTGCCTAGTTGCTGTCCTTGAACTACTACACCAAAGAGGCTATAGGAGCGTCCTAGTAAGAGATTTGCGTTTTCGATGTCGCCATCCTCAAGGGTTTGACGGATCAATGAAGTGCTAATGCGCGGATCTTGACTTGGAGTAGTACTGGTGCAACTGCTTTGGGTAGGTGAGTCAGTTGTATAACTTTGTAAGGGAACGATAATAACAGGAATATTGTACTTGGCGGCGAGTAATTGCAAATCTTTGGCACTACCACTACGCTTTTTGCCAAAACAAAAATCTTCCCCGATACTAATTCGCTGGCATTGGAGTTGTTGAACGAGAATTTTTTCTACAAATTCTTCAGGGGTCAAAGCAGATAATTCTTTGTCGAAGGGTAGTAGTACCAGTTGTTCTACCCCAAGCGATCGCAATTGTTGGACTTTTTCATCAAGTGGCGTTAACAAAGTCCGGGGTTGCCCCGTAAAAAACTCGTGTGGATGGGGGTCAAAGGTGACAACTGTCGAGTAGGTATATTGTTGATTTGTCAGTTGTTGATTTTCGTTGGACTGTAGACTACTGACTACTGACAACTGACCACCAGCGTGCAATACTGGCTCAATTACCCTTTGATGACCAAGATGTACACCATCAAATTTGCCAAGTGCAACAGCAGTCGGCGTTAGTAGCCCTTCGGTGGAAGAAGCAACCCACACAGAACACCCATTTTGAGACAAATTTAGCACGTGGATTCTGAGATTTTAGGTTTATTTTAGCTATCAGCAGGAAGCTACCTTATAGTAAACCGCTTTCAGGAGGACAGATTTTGTAGTACCAACTTGTCCTTTGTTATTAGTCATTAGTCATTCGTCTAATGCTCAACGCTTAATAACTAATAACTAGAGTATCCTCCTGTTGTCGCCTTTGTTTTGTAGTCAGCGCGGCGACAACTTGCTTGGGCAGCGCTGTCTTACCGTATAGCTAACAAGTACGCTCTCGCGCTGAAAGCTTCCGATCGCCAATCTAATCTAAAATCTACAATTGCTGCAATCGCAACATTTAGACAGAAAACTTGCTAACAGGAAAAGATTCTGATAATGAAACTGAGGTGGAAACTTGAAGTACGATTCCTTCCCGTGCCATGATTGCACCAGGGAATTTTGCAGCTACTTGTTTTCCTACACGATCCAAAAAATCATCATTGTGTGCTGGGTCATGGTGATAGATTACCAAAGTTTTGACATTAGCAGCTTGTGCTATTTTGACAGCTTCTTGCCAGGTAGAATGTCCCCAGCCAATTTTTGGAGATGTTGGTGAGTAATATTCTTCGTCAGTGTAGGTAGAATCGTAAATTAGGATGTCGGCATCACGAGATAGCCAAAGCACATTGTCATCAAGTCGGTCGGGAAAGTGTTCGGTGTCGGTAATGTAAACAGCAGCACTATCACGCCAGTTGACGCGGTATCCTACAGCTTCACCTGGATGATTTAAAGGTGCTGTTTCGACGATAATGTCATCGATATGTATTGGTTGACCCGCTCGAATGTCGTGGAAACTTAAATTGGCTTGCATAATCTGCAAGGGCACAGGAAAGTTGGGGTGGAGCATCTGGTCATTGAGGCGCTGTTCTATGGTAGAACCATCAGGAGCGATCGCGCCGTAAATATGAAAATTATTCCCTTTAACAAATCCTGGAACAAAGAAGGGAAAACCCTGCATGTGATCCCAGTGCGAGTGGGTGAAAAATATATGGCCTTCTAACGGCATCTGGCGCAATAAAGATTGCCCCAAAACATGCAGTCCCGTACCACCATCGAAAATTAAGCGTTTACCGCCCACTTGCATCTCAACGCAAGGGGTATTCCCGCCGTAACGAACGGTATGTGGCCCTGGACTGGGGATGCTGCCGCGAACCCCCCAAAATTGCACGGTAAATTGGTTCTCTATCCTAGACATGGGTGTTGCTTGCTGGACTGAGCGGGCGATAAATGAAAAAATTGTTACTGATTTTGTTTAAGTTTATGCTGTCTCACTGATTTTGGTAGGGAAGGATTAGAGGGAGAATTTCTTGGTAAAACAGCATACACTGTTTCTGGCTGATTGTGTAAATGTCAATCAGGCTCTCTAAAGTAAAATTTTTAAGTTTTTTGAGTGGATGTGTATCCGTTATTTCATGATTGTCCCTACGTTATAGCCTACATTTTGAGTTGATGCATTTGATTAATTCGATTTTTTTACTCATAAACCTATAAATTTAGGGAAACTTGAATTCCCACTCAGACATTTTATCTAGTCCAGTTCCATAGGTAAGGTTGTATTGTAATGGAGTTATACTGATATAGTTATTACGTACGACATACACATCTGTTGGCACATTTTGTGGTAAGTTTAATCCAGCTGGGGGTTCTACATCCTCAATCACTTCCCCAGTTAACCAGTAGTAGGTTTTTCCACGAGGATCGACTCGTTTGTCAAAGACATCTATGTAACGTCGCACTCCTTGGCGCGTAAGGGTCGCCCCAGCAATTTGTTCCCACTTTACAGCAGGGATATTGACATTGAGCAACATCAAATCTGGCAGTGGTTTTTGGGCTAACTGGTCTAAGAGAATTTTGACAAACTTGGCAGCAGGTTGAAAATCTTTCGAGGTATGGCTGGTAAGACTCACCGCTACACTGGGAATGCCTTCAATCAGACCTTCCATTGCCGCAGAAACAGTACCGGAATACAAAATTTCAGTTCCCAAATTAGCGCCTTGATTAATGCCAGAGAGAACAAAATCCGGGTGAGTGTCTAGCAAAGCCCACAGCGCCAATTTGACGCAATCTGAAGGCGTACCATCGCAAGCCCAAGCTTTGACAGCCGGATCGAAAACTGATTCCACAATTTGAGCACGAATTGGTTGATGCATGGTTAATCCATGTCCAGTTGCCGATCGCTCTCGGTCTGGGCAAACTACAGTAACATCATGCCCTGCTTGTGCTAAGTAGTTGGCTAGGGTACAAATACCTAAGGCCGAAATGCCGTCATCGTTGCTAATTAGTAATTTCATAGTCATTGGTCATTGGTCATTAGTTATTTGTTATTTTTTATTAGCCATTTGTCAATGTCAAAGGTCACAAGCATCAGGTAAAAGAACACATTTACCCACCCACTGTTCTCTAGGTAATAAACAGAAGTTTGGTTTCCAGCATTGCCTTTGGTTTAGTTGAGGCATAGCTATAAGTTTCTTTATCGAGCAGTTCACAGCTTTTGACTATAGACTAATGACTAATGACCTGTTTGACCAATGACTAATAACTAATGACTAGCAATTTAGAAGCTCAACTTTTAGCACTGCGGCAGCAAGGAGAACAAGCGATCGCCGCCGCTGATACCCTAGAACGCTTAGAGGAACTCAGAGTTAGCTATCTGGGCAAGAAAGGAGAACTGGGGGCACTGTTGCGAAGTATGGGGCAGCTGAGTGCAGAGGAGAGACCGATAATTGGGGCGATCGCCAATACAGTCAAAGAGTCCCTGCAAACTAGTCTAGACCAACAACGCGCCGCCTTGGAAGCCGCGCAAATTCGCTTCCAGCTAGAGGCTGAAACCCTCGATGTGACTATGCCGGGAATTTACCGCCCCCAAGGTCGCATTCACCCCCTCAACGGCATTATTGACCGGGCGCTGGATATTTTTGTCGGTATGGGCTATACCGTGGCTCAAGGGCCAGAGATGGAAACAGATTACTACAATTTTGAGGCGCTTAATACCCCGCCTGACCATCCCGCCCGCGATATGCAGGATACTTTTTACCTACCAGATGGTAATCTGCTGCGGACTCATACCTCCTCAGTGCAAATTCGCTACATGGAAAGAGAGGAACCACCGATTCGAGTTGTGGCGCCAGGGCGAGTTTATCGGCGAGATAATGTAGATGCAACTCACTCAGCGGTTTTCCATCAAATAGAACTTTTAGCCATTGATGAAGGATTAACTTTTACAGACCTCAAGGGGACAATTAAAGTATTTTTACAGACAATATTTGGTGAGTTACCGATTCGCTTCCGCGCCAGTTATTTCCCATTTACCGAACCTTCTGCTGAAGTAGATTTGCAGTGGAATGGCCGCTGGCTGGAGGTGATGGGCTGCGGGATGGTCGATCCAAATGTCCTGAAAGCAGTGGGTTACGATCCAGAAATTTATACTGGTTTTGCTGCCGGTTTTGGTGTAGAACGCTTTGCAATGGTGTTACATCAAATGGATGATATTCGTCGCTTATATGCTAGTGATTTGCGGTTTTTGCAGCAATTTTAGTTACGCATCGCTTGAAATAATCAGGCGTTTCCTAAATCTCTTGCAAAAGTCAATTTAATGAAAATGCAACCACAGATAAATACCGATAGATGATACTAATTCTTCAAAAGAAGACTACATTAAATTTTACTTTCTTACTAAGAATTATAAATTGTATTATCTGTGGTACTATGTTTAGTTAGCTCAGGCGGTTCACTTAAGATGAAAATAAGCAGCAATCAAATTTAGGCAAACACGGGTTTGATTTCGTGGATGCTTCTCAGATTTTTGAAGGTGCAACATTTACATTTGAAGATGAGCGTTATGCTTATGGACAACAGCGCTTTATTACACTAGGACTATTGCGCGGGCGAGTGGTGGTAATTGCCCAGCTTCAGAAGTCAACGAGACTATATCAGATTGAAGTAAACTATCAGTACGAACTTTGCTTTACGCTGTATGACTGCGATCGCTGGCAAACATCTAACGCTTGAGGAATATTTGAACTATGACGATGGCACGGATAGCCAGTATGAATTGGTGGCAGGTGAATTAGTTGCAATGCCACCTGAAAGCCCAAAAAATGTTCAGATATCTCTGTTTTTACTGGTAAATTTCCTCAAGTTTGTTCCAATCAATTGGTTGAGTAATAAAGTTGAAATTGTTGTTGCTGGTTTTCGTGCGACAACTCGCATTCCTGATTTAGTTGTGCTGACGGATGAACTTGCAACAGCCTTAGAAGGTGCAACGCGATCTACAATTACTTTAGATATGCCACCTCCGGCATTAATTGTGGAAGTTGTTTCTCCTGGCAAAGCTAATCAAGACCAGGACTATCGCTACAAACGTTCCGAGTATGCCGCAAGGGGAATTGCTGAATATTGGATTGTTGACCCACAAAGGGAAATAATTACCGTACTAATATTAGTTGATGGGCTTTATGAAGAAACTAAATATACTGGAAATACAACCATAGTTTCTACTATCTTCCCAGAATTACAGCTAACCGCAGAGCAAGTACTTCAAACTGGAGAAATCAATACCTAAGCTTTATTAAATTCAATAATTACGAATTTATAAGACAATATTTTAAAATGACTGTTCAAATGAAGTATGATGCAAGTCAGATAAAGTTAATAAATATCCCTCAGTTAGAGCAGCTAGAAGATGGAAAGTGCAGCCGAACATACGTTTATCGCTTCACCAATACATTGCCTGAACAAAACATTATTGACAAAAGTGCAAAAAGTTTAGAGAAAAAATTCACATCAAAGGAAGTATATGAGATTCCTGAAGATGTTGAAATTTGTGCATCTATTCTCATTGAGCGTTTGCAAAATGACGAAGCCAGAGTTCATGTTTTGACAGACCAACCGGAAGAATCTTGTGTTTACATCTTTGGAATACGCACTCTGCCGCGCAAAATTGAAGAAAGGTTTGGAATTCTACAGTCGATTCAGGGCGAACAACGAGAAAATTGGATTTCGTAAAATTGAGATCGCACCCAATTCCGTAAAACAGAAATAACTAACCATGGTGTTTTCTAACGCAACACATCTTTTTGTATTGACTGTTGACTATTAATCGTCAACTGTCAACAGTCAACATGAAATCCCATCCTCTTTTAAGGTTGGATGAGCTTAATTAACTATTCCTGAATGACCTGGTATATCTGCCAAAGGTTCAAATCTACCGCCTAAATATTTGGCGAGAAACTCCTCTGCGATCGCAAAGAAATGCAAGCGATTTTCTGGTCTGGCAAAACCATGTCCTTCATCGGGGTAAAGTGCATATCGCACAGGCAAACCAGCCTGTTGCATTGCGTTAACAATTTGGTCGCTTTCTGATTGTTTCACCCGCGGATCGTTTGCACCTTGACCAATTAGTAAAGGTTTTTGAATTTTGTCAACAAAAAATAAAGGCGATCGCGATTTCAAAAACTCTTCTTCTGTCTCCAAATTGCCAACGCGGTGATAAAACATTGCTTTGAGCGGTTCCCAATAAGGCGGTATAGTTTGGATTAAACTAATCAAGTTACTTGGGCCGACAATATCCACACCAGCAGCGAAAATTTCTGGTGTAAAAGTCAACCCCACTAAAGTAGCGTAACCACCATAAGAACCACCCATAATCGCAATCTTTTGCGGGTCAGAAATACCTTGTTCCACTAGCCAATTAACACCATCAATTAGATCATCGTGCATTTTGCCAGCCCATTCTCGGTTTCCAGCATTCACGAAAGCCTTACCATAACCAGTGGAACCCCGATAATTTACTTGTAAAACAGCGTAACCCCGGTTAGCTAACCATTGCGCTTCTGGATCTAAACCCCAGGTATCCCGCACCCAAGGGCCGCCGTGAACCAGGAGTACTGTTGGTAAATTCTGGCTAGCTATTCCCACTGGAGTTGTTAAGTAACCGTGGATAGTTAAACCATCCCGCGCCTCGTAGGAAATTGGTTGCATTGAAGCTAACTGCAAGTCTTCGAGTTTCGGTTGGTTACTGAAGAGGAAAGTGTTAGTTTTTGACTCTCGGTTGTAGGCATAGTAATAAACTGGGCCATCATCAGTGTTGTAAGCTACTAGCCAATTTTTATCTTCTAAGTCGCGGCTAATTAAGGAGAACTCCCCAGAACGTAATTTAGCAATTTCTTCAAAATCAGCAGCGATACTCTGGTCAATTACTCGCCATTCCTGTTTGTCTTTGTAGAAAGAAACTGCCTCGATAACTCGCGTTACAGGCTGAATCATTATCCCCACAACATCGTATTGCTCATCTTGGGCAATAACAGTTTCTTGACGGGTGTCTAAATCAACAGCTAGCAGGCGTTGGGCGTTAGCATCATGATTGGCTTCGATATAAAGTGTTTTGCCATCGTCGGAAAAGCTAATAGGACTCCCTTCTTCTTCTGGCCCCCAGTGGCGGAGAATTTCCCATTGTTTATCTGTGCTTTCCCGTAGTAATAAATCATAACCACCATCAGGTGTGCTAGCTGTTGCTGCGTTTACTTGGAAATCGGCATCAGCTGTCCAACTAATAATGTTACCTGGGTTGTCAGTATCGAACTCTACTGCACCATTTTTCAGGTTAATACGGTAAACGTCGAATTTTTGCGGGTTATTCAAGTTCAACGCCACCAGTATTTCGTCTGGAAATTTAGGTTCTATTTCTACCAGTTCTGCTTTCACACCTTGAAATGGTGTTAAATCGCGGGTAATCTTTGAGTGAATATTGACTAAGTAGAGGTGAAAGTTTTCATCACCGTCTGAGTCTTGCATGTAAATCAACTGGTCAGCATTATAAGTCCAAAAGAAAATGCGGATACCACGTTTTTTGTCCGCAGTTAGTATTTGGTCATCTTCTTGTCCTACAGTTCGCAACCATACCTGCAAAACATTTTGTTCATCGGGGGCGATATATGCCAAATATTTGCCATCAGGTGAGAGTCTTGGGCTAGCTTTTTCGGGATTTCCAAACAGAATTTCGCGCGGAATCAGTGGTGGTAGTGAGGTTGCTGTTGCCGATGACATATTTTTATCCTCTGTAATTGTAATTAACTTTACAATAACAATCCTCAACCAAGGGCAGGATAGGTGGCACAGAACAAAGTTTAGGCTAGCGACAATTATCCACAACGCCAGTTAGCTGCTTCTTTGTCAAACTCAAAGGCGTTTAATAAAAACTGCTAACGACACTGCTTGCTTGTGAGATATTGCTGCATTTGTTTGGTGACGTGTAATTGCGTCACTGGCTGATTTTTGGCTTTTTCTTCAATGTTGTAATGAAAAGGGTCAAGCCAGTTTAACTGACCGTTGCTGTGGAGTAAAGCTAAGGCTGTAGCGGCTTCGGGAAATTGTCGGGTTACTGCGTTGACTTCTCCCTGTTTTGGTACTGCAAGCAAAACCCTTAACATGAGATATTTTCATGGCATTTACATATCCACAAACTAGCTTCGGTTTTATGAAGCTTAGAGAAAAAGTATAAGAAATGTCACAAGATAGAGTAATTTTGTGATACAAAACTCTTAAAAAGACAGTTGGGTTTAATTTAGATACAATAAAAAATAAGAAACTGGGGGTAAAGCGGTTGTCTTTTGCAAGTGCTATAATCAGAAATCCTCATGAAATTAAACAGATTCGATGCAGGACAGCAAACCCGTCCCGCTTTGAAGAAATAGCTATTAAATTACGTAAAACCGCTAGAGAAGTTAAAAGAGAGTGGAACAACTATTCCCCTGAAGAACGCGCAAAACTCAAACAACTTGCTTATGACTTGATTGAGCCTCCGAAGGGAGTGCCTAATTTGTGGCTTAAAGTCTGGTCAAAAGCTTATGCATTGTTTGTTGCGCTGACTAATCAGCAAGAAGCGCTTTGTGCCTGCATGGAAGCTCTGGACATGCTGATTGATAATATTTTGGATGCAATTGAAAGAGAAGATCATGTGTACCAACAGGTTTTATCAGATACCCTAGAAGAAATAAATTCTAATCCAGGGGTAGGAGAACCTGTAGATGCACAGAGAAGACAGGGGTGACTCCAATAGTTATCAAATCAGGAAACTGGCTAGGTACGAAAGAACTTATGAGGCTTTACTCAAAAAGCATTATCGAAAAGATACTAAATCTAGAAAAGAGTTTGAGCAGGTTATCGAAGATTTAATCGAAGAACTTAGAATAAATCCCTGCTCAAATGAAATATCAGAGCCAGAGCCATTTCCCGCTAAAACAGCAGACCCAACAATTGAATTCAGAAAGAAAAGGTGGCGTAGGCTACCAGGCTTGCAAGGAGCCGCCAGGTTTGGTAGGCTCATTTTTATTGTTTATGAACAGAAAAAACTCGTGTATTTAGTATGGATTTACACACATGCTGAATATTCAGAGCCAAATTCTAGACCACCCGATCAAGAACTGAAAGCTGAAATAAATTACGTAAAACAGGCAATTGTGTCAGTAGAAACAGATCGAGAACTAGAAGAGAAGCATGATTGAGTTTTTAAACTTGGTTCAACTTGCCTTGAAACTGAAAAGAATTATTTATCTTTTATCTACCTCTTAATATAAATATCGATTTTAATTGCAAGCATAATGCTATCCAGATTATTGTGGACGGTAAGAAAATTGCACCCTCCAGCAGTGAAGTAGTTTTTTCTAAATTAGGTAAAGTACAAGAGCCATTTGGTAGTGCCTGAGCCTAAATGTTGTGTTTGAACCATTGTAAATTATTTACATCTGCTTCTATGTTGTTTGGCTCGACAACCTGCCCTAAAATATGACGATTTTGCTTTGGAATTTGGCAATTTTTTCTTTTATAAACGTAGGATAGGTGAGACACAACAGGGCAAGGTTAGCGACAATTATCGCAATGTTCACAGCGCCAGTTGGCTGCTTCTTTGTCAAACCCAAAGGCGTTTAATAAAAACTGCCAACGACACTGCTTGCTTATGAGATATTGCTGCATTTGCTTGACGGCGTGTAATTGCGTTGCTGGCTGATTTTTGGCTTCTGACTCAATGTTGTAATGAAAAGGGTCAAGCCAGTTTAACTGACCGTTGCTGTGGAGTAAAGCTAAAGCTGTAGCAGCTTCGGGAAATTGTCGGGTTACTGCATTCACTTCTCCCTGTTTTGGTAATTTTTTCACAAGTTGCTGCGCTATTTGTTGTTGCGATCGCATTTGTTCTTGAAAAAATTCCTGTCTTTGCTTATCCCCTGAATCTAACCATCCCGTAGGTTCACTCACCAATGTTAACGCCTCTGCTGGTTTCCCATCCCTTCCAGCGCGACCAATTTCTTGCACATATTCAGATAACAAATGTGGTGCATGAAAATGGGCAACCCAACGAACATCACTTTTATTTATCCCCATGCCAAACGCACAGGTACAAACCACAAAAGGTATTTTACCACTTAACCAGCTTGCTTCTACTTCACGGCGTTCACTTGCACCTAATCCCGCATGATAACTAGCTGTCGCATAACCCATCTGTGCTAACCATTGGGCTAAATCTTCACTATCTCTGCGAGTGCGAACGTAAACTAATCCCGATTGTTGCGGTCTATTTTGAATAAACTTTAATAATTGTTGTTTTCTACCTCGTGGTGTCCAAGCGATGCGAACGCTGGGATGCAAGTTCGGACGGTAGGGATTCAAGCGAAAAATCTCTGGTTGCTGTAATTGTAAAACTGTTTGAATAATTTTTTGGGCTGAGGGGTCAGCAGTAGCAGTAAAAGCGGCGATGCTGAATTTTGTTCCTGGTGGTTTTGATTTGAGCAATGCCGGACGCACCGTCCCTAATCTGCGATAAGCTGGGCGAAAGGTATCACCCCACTGCACTAAACAATGGGCTTCATCCAAAATCAAACCGTTAATTTGCAATTGCGGCTGAGTTAACCTTTCCCACACTGGCGCACTTAACAATGTTTCTGGTGATAAATACAGTAATCTTAGCTGTTGGCGTTCCAAAGCTTGCAGAGTTGCACGACGTTGAGATGTAGGTAATTCACTATGCAAAAGTGCTGCTTTTTGGTGGTTTCCTCGTAGTTCTTGTACTTGATTTTCCATTAACGCCACTAAGGGAGAAACTACCAAAGTTAATCCTGTTTGTAAGAGTGCAGGAAGTTGAAAACAAATCGACTTGCCGCCACCTGTGGGCATAATAATCAACGCATCTTTTTGCGCTAATAAACTCTTGACAATTTCTCCTTGTGGCGAACGGAAATCTTCATAACCCCAAATTTTTTGAAAAGCAGCGAGAACTTCTTGCCAAGATTGTGTTGTCGGCTGATTCATAATCAATATTAAATGCACCCATATCCTTGAACACCGAATATAGCTTTGGTTTGCAGCTAATGGTTCAGTATTTTCATCATCTGAATATTGCAATTCACTAAGCACAACAATGAATTATAATTAATTATTATTTTTTAATTATTAAATCAACTATGAACGAAGAGTTAAAACATAAATTCTACATCAACACTGATAAATCTAAATTAGATATTAAAATGATTCATGATTTTTTACAAACTTCTTATTGGGCTGAAAACATCCCATTAGCAATTGTCGAAAAATCAATCAACAATTCTTTATGTTTTGGATTGTATGAGAGCGAACAACAAGTTGGTTTTGCTAGAGTCATTACTGATTATGCAACTTCTGCGTTATTAAAAGATGTTTTTATTTTGGAGCCTTACCGAGGACAGGGTTTAGGTAAATGGTTTGTAGAATATATTTTAGAATATCCAGAATTGCAAGATATTCAAAGATGGATGTTAGGTACAAGAGATGCTCATGGACTTTATCGGCGTTATGGTTTTAAAAATTTGACTGAGCCGGAAAGAATCATGATGCGTTTAAATTATAATTGCGATCGCGCTTAATATCATGTTCGATTGAAAACTTATTATTATGACTACGCAGGGATGCAAAATAACTCGCAGCGATCGCCTCTGCTGCGATCGTGAGTTAGGCAAATTAGATTGCTGCAACACACCGTCAACAATTCAAGGTGCGTTATACCGTTTGACTTTAATTATGATACAAACTGATATAGTAAACAGAATTCAAAATATAGATAAAAAAGTAGGGTAGCACAGATGTGTTACCCTACTTATGCTTTCCAACTACCTGCAAATCAAGACAGAAGTGTTTTTACACTTTCTGTGCAGATACACCTTCTAGTTTTTCTTGATTTTGCAAAGATGCATACAACCTATTCAAGGCGTTTACATAAGCTTGCGCTGATGCCACGATGATATCTGTGTTCGCTGCATGACCAGAAAATACTCTAGATTCATAACGTAAACGAATTGTCACTTCGCCAATAGCATCAATACCTGCTGTTACTGATTGCACAGAAAACTCAATCAATTCGTTGGGCACATTCACCACACGGTTGATTGCTTTGTAAACTGCATCTACTGGCCCAGTACCAATTGCGGCGTCGGTTAATTCTTCACCTTCTGGAGTACGCAGGGTAACTGTAGCGGTAGGACAGGCGTTGCTACCACAAGAAACTTGCACTAGTTCTACACGGAATAAATCTGGTGCTTGTTGGATTTCATCGTTGACAATCGCTTCTAAATCGCGATCGGATATTTCTTTCTTTTTATCTGCAACTTCTTTGAATCTGACGAATGCTTTATTTAATTCGCTATCTGACAATTCAAAACCCAATTCTTTTAACCGGGTGCGAAAAGCATTTCTCCCTGAATGTTTACCCAAAACTATTTGATTGTCTGTCAAGCCAATCAATTGGGCATCCATAATTTCATAGGTGAGCTTATTTTTTAATACGCCATCTTGGTGAATGCCAGACTCATGGGCAAAGGCATTTGCCCCAACGATCGCTTTGTTTGGTTGCACTAGCATTCCTGTCAAATTAGAAACTAAACGTGAGGTTCTATAAATCTCACGCGTGTCAATATTTGTCAGGAATTCTTGAGATTCTTCTGGTCTTCCGAGATAAGGATTAAAATATTGTCGCCGCACATGCAACGCCATTACTAATTCTTCTAATGATGCATTGCCGGCACGTTCGCCAATGCCATTGATTGTACATTCTAGTTGGCGTGCGCCATTTTTTACGGCTTCTAAAAAGTTAGCAACTGCCAAGCCTAAATCATTATGACCGTGAACCGAAATAATCGCTTGGTCGATGTTGGGAACATTTTCTTTAATGCCTTTAATCATCGCTCCAAATTCGCTAGGGGTGGTGTAACCAACTGTATCGGGAATGTTAACTGTTGTTGCACCAGCTGCGATCGCCGCTTCTAATACTTGATACAAAAACTCTGGATCGGAACGGGCTGCATCCATCGGCGAAAATTCGACATCTGTCATGAAGGATTTAGCATAAGCCACCATTTCTTCGGCGATCGCTAATACTTCTGCCCGTGACTTCCGCAGCTGATATTCTAAATGAATATCTGAAGTCGAAATAAATGTGTGAATTCTACCTTTGACTGCTGGTTTTAATGCTTCGGCAGCAGCTTCAATATCTGCTTTAATCGCCCTTGCCAAACTGCAAATTACAGGGCCATTTTCTGTCCCAACAATTTCAGCAATCTTGCTCACTGCTTCAAAATCTCCGGGACTGGCAAAGGCAAATCCCGCTTCAATTATATCGACACCCAGCCTTGCTAATTGTTTGGCAATAACTAATTTTTCGTCTATGTTTAGAGTTGCTCCCGGACACTGCTCTCCATCTCGCAGTGTAGTATCAAAAATCAGGATTTTATCGGTTTTAGTTGTCATTTGCGTTTTTTTGTTTAGTTTTTACTTTTGACTGAAAATATCTTCAAACTTAGTTTTTATTTATACTTTTACCTTTGTAAATAATTATTAAATCTACTGCCCATCGGTTTTTTCTATTTGTTCTCTGATATCATTTAAATCTATATATCTATCAGTAGCGTTCCTGAGTTCTCTAGCAATCATTCCTTCTGTTGATACTACTGTAATATGTGTGTTTTTGGAACGTAATAGTTCGATTGCTCTTTCAAAATCTCCATCACCGCTAAATAATACCACTCGATCGTACTGGTCTACTGTATTAAACATATCGACAACAATTTCAATATCTAAATTTGCTTTTTGTGAGTAACGACCAGAAGTATCATCATAGTATTCTTTAAGAATTTTAGTTCGGACTGTATATCCCAGACTAATTAGAGCATCTCTAAAACCTCGTTGATCTTGTGGGTCTTTTAAACCAGTGTACCAGAATGCATTGATTAATGTTGTTTCTGACTGCTCATGTTTGAAGTATTCTAAGACTCGTCGCGGGTCAAAAAACCACCCATTTTTTTGTTGAGCATAGAACATATTGTTTCCATCTACAAAAATAGACAGACGATTCATTGGAGAACCCATACAAATTTACACCTAATAATATAAATGAATTTAGATGGAACAATAGATTATAGCAATTTTCAAATGCCTTGTTTGCTAATATCTATAAAGTAGGTTTTTATCTATAGCTTTGATCCCGCCTCTTTCAAGGCATAAAAACGGCTGCAACATTAGAGTTAAGATCGTGGGTGCTAAGCCTTATTCACCTCCGGTACTGCAACAGCCACCCTGTACATCAAAATTTACCAATAAAATTGACCCAGTAACAGCATTCATAACTGCATAACACTAAAGTTTACTTCTAAAGAGGTATGGCATAACCTTCAGGAAGAATATAAGTGAATGCCTATATAGTAAGTAAAGCTTTCAGTATTAGGACATACTTTGCGATTGATACCAATAGTTGCGCCCAAAACAGAAGACGGACTTGGAACCGCTTCTAGGAAAGCACCTAGTTAAAAGCATACCTGTTGCTAAGATTGAAGTAAAATCTCGTAGTAAACTCGTAGTAAACAAGTGCAAAGGCTGAGTATATTGGCTCCAATCTATGGGAGAATCACTAGTTGTAACTCACTCAACACGAGAAGGAATAAGTTAGGCAGTGCTTGAGAAAGAATCTTTTGGAGGCTGGCTTTGACAAGGAAAGTTTCTTGATGAATAAAAGATACTTTACAAATGTATAAGATTAGCATTTTAAGTCTTATTTCAATGCGGTTGTAGTAAAAAGTGACCTAAAAAAAATATTGGACTTCAATCAATCAGTAACACGATATGGCAGAAGAATCTACATCTACCTTAACCAAAAACTCTGTCTCTACTGCCAATAAACACTCAAGTAAACCAACAAAAGTCACGTCTACAGCAGCAGCACGCCAGTCTAGGTGGATAGTTCGCGTAGGTCATCTCTTGGCTGGCACTTGGGCAATAGGGGCAGCACTGCTAACTGCTTCTGGTTGGGATTCGGTTCAATTAATGGAAAATCAAGCACTTTCGGAGTTTTTTCAAGTGCGTGGAGCGATCGCACCTCCACAAGACATCGTAATTTTAGCAATAGACGATCAGTCAATATCGGTTCCAAGACAGTACTATAAAAAAGATCCCAAACAGTATGCCTATCTAGAAACACTGAAATCTTTTCCTTATAAGCGTGCTGCTTATGCTCAAGTAATCGCTAAGTTAATCAAAGCAGGTGCGCGTTCTGTAGCTATAGATATTGTTTTTGATACACCAAGTAGTTATGGAGCTAGCGACGATCGCCAACTCCAAGCAGGATTGCAAAAATATGGCAGCAAAGTCACCCTAGCAGCCCTTTATGAAAATTACGACACATATCAAGGCTCGTTTATCCAACTAACAGAGCCACAACAGATGTTTCACACAGGGTCAGTATTCATTGGCGCAGTTAATTTCCCTGTGGAGGTTGATGGTAAAATTCATCAATTGGCAAGCGATTCCAACTTGTTAAGTGAAGACAATTTATTTAGCAAGAAGCCACCTTCCTTTGATGAAGCAGCCTTGTTGGCAGCACAAGTAAATTATCCGCAACCAAAGGGCGATCGCATTCATTTTTGGGGGTCTGCGGGGACATTTGAGCAAATACCCTTTTGGTATGTACTCGACCCGGAAAACTGGAATACTTATTTGCAGCAGGGAAAAGTCTTCAAAGACAAGATAGTTTTGATTGGTTCAACAGATAAGTTAAATAATGATTATTATCCAGTAGCAGCTAGTAACAGTCCCGAACCGATGGCAGGCGTGGAAATTCATGCCAATGCGATCGCAACCTTAATGACAGATAAAGCGATCGCTCAAGGAATCCAAACTTTACCATTGCAGGGTTTGTTTGTGCTGATTTTAGTTGGCAGTACAGCCTTAATGATTAGCACAAGCAAGCATAGTTTGAATCGATTTCTGTATAGTCTGGCTTTATCTGGTACTTGGTTAGTAATTAGCTATGGGTTATTTATTCACGATCGATTAATTTTTCCTACTACTGTACCAATGGTAGCGATCGCTTTTTGTGGACTGAGCTACTTGGGAACCTCAATGGTCAGAGAAAACATCAGAAAACACCAATTAGTAGACATATTTCAGAAATATAAAACTTCTCCGATTGTCCAAGAGATTATCAGCCAACAAAATGACCTGCAACAGCTAATCCAGCAGCGAGATTTAGCTTTATCAGGTAAAATCTTGGCTCAACGCTACAAAATTGTCAAAGTTCTCGGTGCAGGTGGATTCAGCGAAACATACATTGCCGAAGATACCCAACGTCCTGGTAACCCGCGATGTGTTGTCAAGCAACTAAAACCAAGCAATACCAAACCAGGAGTATTGCAACTTGCCAGACGTTTATTTAACTCAGAGGCGCAAACACTCGAAAAATTAGGAACTCATCCTCAAATTCCGCAACTTCTGGCGTATTTTGAAGAAGATGAAGAATTTTATCTCGTACAAGAATACATCATTGGTCATCCTCTGAGTCAGGAACTGCCACCAGGCAGAGCAATTGAAGAAATTGCAGCGATTAAAATTGTCAAAGAGTTATTGCAAACATTAACATTTGTCCACCAAAATAACGTGATTCACCGGGATATTAAACCTAGTAATATCATCCGGCGACACTCAGACGGTAAACTGGTACTGATTGACTTTGGAGCAGTCAAAGAAGTCAGTGCCAAACAGCTAGAGCCTCAAGAGCAAACTGCCTTCACTATTGGTATTGGGACTCAAGGTTACGCACCAACCGAGCAATGTTTGGGGCGTCCACACTACAGTAGTGATATCTATGCAGTGGGTATGGTTGGAATTAAAGCCTTGACTGGAATAGCACCGCGCGAGTTAGATAGAGATGCTAGCGGACAGATCGAATGGAGCGATCGAGTACAAGTGAGCAACTCCCTAGCTCAGATTCTCAGTAAAATGGTACTAGATGACTTCAAAGTGCGATACCAGTCTGCATCGGAAGCGCTTAAAGCTGTCGAAGCTGTTGAAGCTTTTGAGGATTTAGTAAATTCCCAAAGCAGATACCCCATGTCACAATATGACTCATCGATGAGTACTTTAGAGCAATTAAACGCTCCTACAAAATCTTACCCAGGAAGTTCGTCAGAAACAATTTGACAGGGACGCAAGCACGCTCTGATGCCGGATGGGAGAATTCAATATAGAAATTATTCTTTTCCCTCCTGCCCTCTGCCGACGCTCTCTACGAGACGCTCTTGCTAGCTTGCTTCTCTGTAAGAGTACGCGGACACGGCTTAGCTGCGCTATCCTGCCTCCTGCCTTAAAACCATTAACTCTGTACTTCATGCAAATCAAAACTGCTGTAAATCCGAATCAGCGACAATCTCGCGCCGAAAGCATCACAAATAAGACAATAAACGCTAGAGCATCTCGCCCGATTATATAATTCATTTTTTGCAAGCTCGGCAATCAGATAACCAACCTACTAGGTAGATAAAAATGGAAAATTCAAATCGAACAATTCTTGTCACCGGCGCGACCGGCAACCAAGGCGGCGCGGTAGCGCGTCATCTATTACAACGCGGAAACTTTACGGTTCGTGCCTTTGTGCGCGACCAAAATAAGCCTGCCGCCCAAGCACTCAAACAAGCTGGTGCAGAACTCGCACAAGGAGATTTCAGCAATCGCGCTTCACTTGAGAGCGCTTTAGAAGGTACTTCTGGCATTTTTTCGGTACAGAACTTCCAACAGGGGTTGTCAACTGAAATCGATGAGGGCAAGGCTGTCGCCGACGCAGCTTTATCGGCAGGCATCCAGCATTTTGTTTACAGTTCGGTGGGTAGCGCAGAACGCAAAACTGGCATTCCGCATTTTGACAGCAAGTTTCAAGTCGAAGAATATATCCGAGCCAGCGGTTTGCCTTACACAATTATGCGTCCGGTTTTCTTCTTTTACAATTACAATGGGATGCGCCCGATGATTGAAAAGGGAACGCTTTCCCTGCCACTTGCTCCTGAGACGAAATTGCAGCAACTTTCCGAAGAAGATTACGGAGAAATGGTTGCCGAGGTTTTTGAGCGCCCCGCAGATTTCTGGAAAAGTGAGAAAGAAGTCGCCAGTGTGGAGATGACAATGACAGAAATTGCTGCCGCATTCGGCCATGTTTTGGGAAAAAACGTCAAATACCAACAAATTCCTTTTGAAGCATTTGAGCAGCAAGCTGGAGAGGAAATAACCATCATGTATCGTTGGTTTGAGAACGTCGGCTACGCAGCAGATTTAACTCAGTTGAAACGCGATTTTCCTTCCCCGACCGACTTGGAATCATATTTGCGCGATCGCGGCTGGGCAAAACTAGCCGAAAGCGCGTCTGATGTTGAGTCAAGTCAATAGAAAGTTTAAGCGATCGCCAACCGTCTAAGCGTCAGTTATGTGAATAAATTTCATTACTAACAAAAACAATTCCTAATTCGTAATTAAAATAACTTTAGTTGTGGGAATAAGCCCACTTAAAACAAAGAATTGTAGCCAGACACGTAGTGCGAGATACAAGCGAGTAATTTGTAATTCTTAATTACGAATTATTGATGGCAAATATAAAAATAATTAGGACAAAACCATGAAAGTATTGATGGTTGGGGCAACGGGTAAATATGCCACCTACGTCGTACCCGAACTCAAGCAGCGTGGCGCAACGATTCGCGCATTGGTGCGGGACAAAGATAAAGCGGACGCAGTGCGGCAGCAAGGCGTAGATGAAGTAGCGATCGCAGACCTCAACGATCCAGAGAGTCTTCGCGCTGCTGCTAGCGGAGTTGAGGGTGTTTTTCACATCAACCCTGCCTTCGCACCGAATGAGGCAGACTTGGGCGTGGCGATGGTTGAGGCTGCCAAAGCGTCTGGCGTACATAAGTTCGTCTTCTCCGGTGCTATCCACCCGTCAATCTCCAAGATGAGCAACCATGCAGCTAAACGTCCGGTTGAAGAAGCGTTGTACGAATCAGGCATGGAGTTCACCGTATTGCAACCGACCATGTTCATGCAAACTCTTGACAACAGCTGGAGTGCCGTGCTTGAGCAAAGTCGCTTCTCCCTGCCCTACTCCAAGCAAGCGAAGGCGTCCTACGTAGACTACCGCGATGTAGCAGAAGTGGCGGCGCTGGCGTTGACGGGAGATCGGCTGGGCTACGGCACGTTCGAGCTATGTGCCCCTGGTATGGTCAACCGCGTAGAACTAGTGGCGCTAATGAGTGAGGCGATCGGGCGTACCATTGAGGCGGGTGAACTAGAGTTTGACGAGTGGGCGCAGGCTACACATATTCCTGATGGTTCCACCCGCGAGGGCTTGAAAAAAATGTACGCCGACTACGACCAATATGGTTTTCCTGGCGGCAATGCCCTTGTGCTGCAAGCCATTCTCGAACGGGAACCACGCACACTACGGCAGTACATTCAAGAGTTAGCACGCAAAGCCCCTGCATGAGTTTGCCACACTTCTCTCAGCCGAAATCAGACTAAACAGCAATGCCAACTGCACTCGTATCTGTTTAAAAATCTACCTTAAAGATATTGCCGTATTGTATGATAACGCCTCTTAGCGATCGACCGCTATTCGCTTGTTGGGGTCTTGCTTTCTTACCCAAGTCAAGAATTTCTGCATTTGTGGCTGATTGCGGAGTTTGTCTAGAGTGTTAAGTTCCTTTGCCAATAACTTGTTATCAAATAAAGCATGAATTTGTCGATGGCAGGCAGAACAGATATTTATAGTTAGACCTGGGTCTTGCTTTTTGCGCTTAGTATTTTGTCGTGGAACTAAGTGGTGGACAGTTAAAGAGGCCATCTCTCTTTCACATAGTTCGCAGGAGATTGCTGTTTTTGGATTCTGCATTTGTAAAACCAACTAGTATTTGACTTAGTTTTTGAAAGCTCTTTCAATTAACTTCTACAAAATAGTTTGATTCTGTTTAATTTTCGATGAAGTAGTTGAATAAATAATCAAGTGCCGAGTCGGTTTTTTGCTGACCTTAATACAATATTGTCACTCTAAGGAAGGTGCAACTTATAATTGTGGTATTAAAAACCTCAAAAGTATCATCATGGCGATCGCCTGAGAACGATACCCCTTTGTTTAAGAAGCGATCGCTGATTAGATTTCGTCATTCAAAAAGCTTTATATGTCAACACCCTCACCTGCGCTATTCTTGAATACAGTTAACGCTTACCAACATAGCGCGGCAATTAAAGCCGCAGTTGAATTAAATGTTTTTACTGCCATTAGTCAAGGAATTGAGTCTAGTCAATCTCTAGCACAAAAGTGTCAAACCTCTGAGCGAGGTATGCGAATGTTGTGCGATTACTTGGTGATTATGGGCTTTATCACAAAGGAAGCAGAAGGCTATAGGCTGACGCCAGATTCAGCGATGTTTTTGGATCGGCAAAGCAAATTTTACATGGGAGATACAGTTGAGTTTTTACTATCTCCAATGATAACTAATGGCTTTAAGGATCTGACTGCCGCTGTCGTCAAGGGAGGAACTGCCATATCGTCCGAAGGAACGTTATCGCCAGAAAATCCAGTATGGGTGCAATTTGCAAAAGCGATGTCACCGATGATGGCAAACTCTGCACAATTAATCGCTCAGTTGGTGAATGAGAATAAAATAGAGCCAGTGAAAGTTTTAGATATTTCAGCCTCTCATGGCTTGTTTGGTATTGCAATTGCCCAACATCACCCCAATGCAGAAATTTTTGGTGTTGATTGGGCATCTGTCCTAGAGGTTGCTAAAGAAAACGCTAGGATACAAGGAGTGGCTTCGCGCTACCATACAATTGCTGGTAGCGCTTTTGAAGTGGATTTAGACAATGACTACGATTTGGTTTTACTCCCCAACTTCTTACATCATTTTGATGTAACAACCTGCGAACAACTACTCAGAAAAATCAAAACCGCGCTCGTCGTTGATGGAAGAGTTATCGTTTTTGATTTTATTCCTAACTCTGACAGGATTACGCCACCTGCTGCTGCTGGTTTTGGCTTAGTCATGTTAGCAACAACTCCTAGTGGCGATGCTTATACATTTGCAGAGTACGAAAATATGTTTAACAATGCTGGTTTTTCCCATTGCCAACTTTATTCACTGCCGCCTACTGAACAGCAAGTAATAGTTGCATATTAATGAATTGATGAGGGCATGATGTTAAAAATGCTTATTTTAAAACATTTACAGCAGTTTTCATTTGCATGAAGTACAAAGTTACGGGTTTTGAGGCAGGAGGCAGAAGGTAGAAACTCTTTATACCCCTTTTCTGTCACTTTCCGAGTATTCTGAATAAAAGGATTAAAAGAAAAAACTCTCTTCAGGTAGGCAGGGCAATGGATGTAGAATTACAAATC
>JBALDB010000011.1:0-296486 GCA_036918135.1 Nostoc sp. | reverse complement strand
TAATTATAGCGATCGCCTACTGCTTACCCAGTTGTACAAATTCAGGCATAGCAAGCTTTTTGCCTTTTTTTCACCGTCGAACTCACGTTAAAATATTCTCTAAAATCCACTTTTGAGCAGCCTTGAGATTGGGCTTTGGTGCAGAAATAATTCTTTCTTTCCCTGTCTTTTTTGAAATTTTGAAGTGGATGTAATGTCTATTTGGGGATGTAGGATGGCTAGTTGTCAAAAAGCGCAGTTTTCCTAAGCTTATTCCCATTGCAAAGGCTATTTCTTCGGGAGTATTATATTCAGGTAAACCGTGCGATCGCAAAAGTGCCGAATTATCAGTTTGCAATTTTTCTAGATTATTTTCAGTCGCTAATGGGGTAGCAGTTAGATTTGTACTGTACATACTACAAAAGATTTTTTACTCTGCTAATGCAGGTGTTTACAGTTGAGGCGCGGGCAAAAGCTTCTCCAAAACTGGATTAAGATTGCTGTTACTTTTCAAAAGACTGCTTAATAGCAATCTAGAGAAAGAAAACTGCGCTCAAATATACCGTTCGGCTGCCAATCTAGAATCCCTGGAGGAAAACTAGATGTCAGAAACGAAGGGACATACTCAAGTTAGGGAGAAATGCAGTTGCGCTAGCTCCTTGACTGTAGCTACCGAAGATTACAAGTAATCAGCGACAGCAGAACACTTGCACCGCAGAGTTTGGAAAATGACGGACTCGAACCGCTTTGGGATTTCTCCCGTACCATATTGGCTACCTTAAAAGGGTAGTGTCTTTTGACCCGGACAGGGTTGGTGGAAAGTATAGGAATCGAACCTACAACACATCGATTATGAGTCGATTGCTCTTCCAGTGAGCTAACTTCCTCTGGGGTTTGATACAGGACTCGAACCTGTGACACATCGATTATGAATCGATCGCTCTGCCAACTGAGCTAATCAAACGATGGTATAGTTTCAAGTACTCGGCGATATACGCTCATACCAAAGGTTGGCGCACCAGTCAGGCATATAAAACCTAAACTATAGCTTTGTGACTTTAGTTACTATCCCGTTCCAAATTTAGCACATGGAAATTGTCAGGTGCTGCAACCACGACCGTCTTATACGTTGCCTGAATTTGACTTCTACTCACAATTCATTTTTGTGGCTCAGTCTGGGAAAGCTAGACCAGTCATCGGGTCACGGATATACAACCCTAATGTGAGACTACGTATTGCTTCATCCCAAATGGGTATTAGTTGTTCTGCTTGATCTGCCCAATAATCGAATGTAATTAAGCACTGAACATTCGATCCCAAACCAATGCAAGTCCGCGAAAAAGCTTCTCGTGGTTCTTCTTGAGTATCAATGAACTTGATCTGTGTCCAGACAATTCTGGCAGTTTGACGCTTGACGGTAATAATTTCTCCTCTCTCAATGACGTTGCGACTGTCGTCTTCCATGACTTTCTTTAACGTGGATTTGAGGGGAAACTGGCTCCAGTCATTCGGTGGTAGACGATTGAAAGATACTTCTAGACAGCAATCATCGTTGGGTGGTTTTTTATCGAGAAACTTGAAGGATTTTTCTTGTGGCTCAAAAACCCAATTTTGGGGAACATTGAAGCGAACAGCCCCCCGATCTGCGACAAAAATCTTATAGCCTGATGGAGATTCCCAGCGATGGTCGGGTTTTAGTTCAAGCGTTTCTTTAATCCACTGGAGATTGCTTTTCTTACGCTTTGCCATAATGTTTTTGCTTTATTTGCTGAAGAGGGCGATTGCCTACAACTCAAACTAAGCGATCGCTCACTTTGTTAATATTATCAAATTGTTAGTATAAGACGGGCGTGTTGCGTGGACGACAACGTGCCCCCGCATATATGACTAACTCTTTAAGCAACGCCGTAATCTGTGTACTGCCTTTTATACGGTGGCTGCAATCCCAAAACGATGTCGTCCTTGGGAACACCCATCTTGACTAACTCCTCAGCAGGATTCCGATCTGTTAAGTTCTGCTGAAGCCATATTTTTCCGTTTTTAATGTCAAAATGGATGACACATCGATAAATGCGATCGAATTCTTGCCAACCCACATTCATCCACTGATAACGATCTCGCTCTGTATCGAAGATGAGTTGAGCCTCGACCCGATCATCTGAATCGTCACTGGTATAACGAGTAAGCAAAGTCTGAATATACTCTTGATACTTAGGTATTTTATCCATTGCACAATCACCTCATTCACTGGGTCGTAGGTCATTACAGCCCAAAAATATACAAAAAGCCAAATTTAGTTAGCAAAATGAGCTTTTACTTTCTCAAAATGCCTTTTGACTTACTCATTTTGGTGTTTTCCGCAAGCAAAATCAGCTTTGACTTTCTCAAACCCCAGTTTGTTTTCTGATTTTGGTGTTTTCCGCAAGCAAAATCAGCTTTGACTTTCTCAAACCCCAGTTTGCTTTCTGATTTTGGTGTTTTCCGCAAGCAAAATCAGCTTTGACTTTCTCAAACCCCAGTTTGCTTCCTCATTTCAGTAGTTCGCGCATTCATGATAAATATCGCGCTTGTAGCAAAAGCTATTGCAGATTTGCCGAAATTCTCTCAGGCTAATCTATACGTCAGTTTATTAAGGTAAAGAATATTAACCGTACTGAATTATCAGGTGTAGATTATGGCTCGTAGAAAAAGAACTTCCATAGTGTTAGAAAGAGCAGTGCGTCGTGCAGCTGGCATCAACTCAATTGCTCCAAACTTAGATTTAGGTAATGGACTCACCTTACCTGCCTTCTCAACCCTGATCGAGAAAATGCGAACTAGAGAAAATGCCTACAACACTGCCCTTTCCAACTTGGATAAATTGTATCGTGAAATGCTCCAAACAGAAGACGAGTTGGGAGATATGACAGAACACATGCTCATGGCAGTTGGGACTCGATATGGCAAAAGCAGTGTAGAGTATGGCATGGCAGGAGGAGTTCCTAAAAACCAACGTCGTAAGGGACTGCGAGGCGAATCGCCAATTCTTAGTACTGAGCAACCTGAGTTTGTTGCCAGTGTAGAGGGCAAAAATGGAAACAAACCAGCAGTGACCAGTTAGGATGGGCGCTATTACTCAAAATGTCAAGTCTAAATAATTGCGATACTGTTTTATCCAACAAAATATTTATCTGTTAGTAGTCGTGCAGCACAACCCACTAATCAATCATAAGTATCTTAGAAAGAAATACCATGTAGCTGGTAAGGTGTGTTGTCGTGTAGCGCAACGCACCCATAGCTGCCTCTGACTTGACAAAAAACTTAAACAAAGATGAGTATCTGGGCATCTTGGGAACTATAGAAGTAAATCAAATAAGCATTAACTTACAGTTTCCAGTAATGAAAAGTCACTATTTTAGCAAAGCTAAGGCGTTCCCATTACAAATTGTTCTTGTTGTTCCCTTCGTTATTCAAATTTTTGCAGCTGTCAGTTTAGTCGGTTATTTGTCCTTTAAGAATGGACAAAGAGCAGTTAATAACCTGGCAGAACAGTTGATAGATCGTAACAGGGACGTAGTGGACGAACACCTTAAATCTTATCTTTCTGTTCCGCAAACCCTGAATCAGATCAACGCAGATGCTATCCACAGGGGAATATTAAATGTCCGCGATCGCCAAACCCTTGGCAAGTATTTCTGGGATCAGATGCACGCCTATGACCTGACTTATATTGGTATGGGACTAACAACGGGTGAGGGGCTAGGTGCAGCTCGTTATGATGGCAAGACAATCACCATTGATGATTGGACTGCCAAACCTCCCAATAATGTTTACACTTACGCGACCGACGACCGAGGCGATCGAACTCAAATCAATGCTCGGTGGAATTGGGAAAATTCTCAAGAATCTTGGTATACCCAACCTGTCGCTGCTGGTAAACCCATTTGGGCAAAGATTGTGACTGGAGATTATCCCACTGGCCCCTACATCGCCGCCTCTGCTAGTCGTGCAATTTATGATTCGCAAAATCGCTTGCTGGGAATGATTGCCTGTGATATTCATCTCTTGAAACTAAGCGATTTTTTACGCAATTTGAATATTAGTCAGTCTGGGCGGGTGTTCCTTTTAGAACGTGATGGCACATTAATCGCTACTTCCGGCACTGAAAAGCCCTTTACCTTCGTTAATCGAAAGGTTAAAAGATTGCAGGCGAGCGACAGCTCTGACCCAATAATACAGAAGGTTGTCAGACACCTGCAAACTTTTAAAGGGTTTGACTCCATCGCTCAAGACACAGATTTTCAGCTTGAAATCCAAGGAAAACGATATTTTGTTGATGTTGTACCTTGGCATGACAAATATGGCTTGGATTGGTTGCTGGTGGTGAGTGTGCCAGAAAACACATTCATGGCACAAATTAACGCTAATACGCAGACCACGCTCGCCCTTTGTTTTGGTGCATTAGTCGTTGCCTCGGTGATGGGCTTGTTTACCTCCCATTGGATTGTACGCCCGATTCTGCGCCTGAATTGGGCAAGTAAGGCGATGGCATCTGGTAATTTAGCTCAAGCTCAGACAGTAGAAACTAGCCGCATTCAAGAACTTAATACCTTGTCTAACTCTTTTAACTACATGGCAGGACAACTGTACGAATCGTTTACAGCGCTAGAAAAAAGTAAGCAAGAATTAGAAGATCGGGTACAAGAACGTACTACTGAACTCAAAAATACATTAGAGGAATTGCAACGCACTCAATCTCAAGTTATTCAAAGTGAAAAAATGTCAAGTCTGGGACAACTAGTTGCTGGAGTCGCACACGAAATTAATAATCCAGTCAACTTTATTCATGGCAACCTCACCCATGTCCAGGAATATACTCAGAATTTATTAGCATTTGTGCAATTATATCAGCAGCACGATCCTAACCCCCATCCAGAAATTCAAATTGCTGCTGAAGATATAGATTTTGAGTTTTTGCAGTCAGACTTGCCAAAATTGTTGTCTTCCATGAAAGTAGGCACCGATCGCATTCGCCAAATTGTCTTGTCGCTACGGAACTTTTCCCGCATCGACGAAGCAGAATTTAAAAGTGTCGATATTCATCAGGGCATCGACAGTACTTTGATGATTCTGCAACACCGCCTCAAAGCTAAAGGAGAACAAACTGAAATTAAGGTAATCAAAAACTACGGTACTGTACCTCCAGTCGAATGCTATGCTGGACAACTCAATCAAGTGTTTATGAATATTTTAGTAAATGCCATTGATGCGTTAGAAGAAAGTTATACCAAACGTACCCATCGGGATATTGAGGACAATCCCAGTCAAATTACAATTCGTACATCAGTCGTGAATTCAACGTCGGTAGAAGTGGCGATCGCCGATAACGGAGTCGGTATTTCCCAAGAATTTCAGCAACGAATATTCGATCCCTTTTTCACCACCAAACCCATTGGTAAAGGAACCGGAATGGGTATGTCTATTAGCTACCAAATTATCACACAAAAACATGGCGGCAAACTGGAGTGCTTTTCAACTTTTGGAAAAGGAACCGAGTTTATCATTCAGGTTCCTCTCAGGGTAAAAGTTCATGCGATGGTTTAAATCGCCAGCAGACAAATTTTATCTCCTAGTTACCTAAGTCCTGAGATTAGTTAAAGTAAGTAGTTTTATAGGAATCCGCTTTGATTCCTGAAATTATTTGCGTAGGCAGGGAACAGGAAACAGGCAACAGGGAACGGGGAAGAAGGATAAAAAGTGTACTGAGTTTTTTCACGCAATCAAATATGAGTCCTATATTTGTTACGAGAGCTATGCAGATAAATCAGGTAATCGAAACTTACGATCGCGGTGCAGTCGATTATGACGCAATTATGAAACGCTACTGGCATATTGAGCGCGAACCGCTAATTGCTTCTTTGCAGCTTCAGCCAGGACAAACCGTACTGGATGCTGCGGTGGGAACGGGTCTTAATCTTCCAGCTTATCCTCAAGGGGTGCATGTCGTCGGTATCGATCTTTCTCATAAGATGCTGGATGAAGCACGTAAAAAGCAGGTATCCGCAGACATCACCTTCAAAATTTCGGATATCTGCAATCTTGATTTTCCCGATCATAGCTTTGATGCAGCAGCCTCAGGATTTACGCTGTGTGTCATTGACGATCCCGTTCGTGCTATGGAGGAGATTTTACGAGTTACCAAGCCTGGTGCATTGATTGCGATACTCGATTACTGCAAATCACGAGATCCAGAGGTTGCCAAATGGCAAGAGTTAATATCCGATGGAGCTTCACAACTAGGCTTCCCGACTGACAAAATTAAGTGGAATGCCTTAATGGATTATGACGAATTGATTTACAACAGTAAGCTGAGCATTGAAGTGCTGGTGGACAACCGCATAGAAAGTCCAAACCCGTTCTCATGTGGTTGTCAACTACTGCTGAAAAATTCAAAAGCTTAAAAGCAACAGTATTGTAGTTAGATGATGTTCGGCAAATCAGCCGTTAAATGTCATTGCGAGTTAAACGAGGCAATCACAACGCTTTTGGGATTGCTTCTCTACGATCGCAATGACGCTTATTTGAGCGGACATGATATGAGTGCAAAATACAATAGCAATTCTATTAAAATTGTGAAAATTCTCGTTATGGTCGTCCTTGGTAACTTATCCTTGGTTATTTAGAATTACAAGGGACAAAGTTCACGGCTCATCGGCTTTCGGTGATAGGAGTAGCGATTTGCCGTGTCTGCGAGCGTCTGGCTCTGCTCCTTACTCCTGAATTACTACATTTTACAAGTGATTTTGAAATAGTTCTAGAACATGTTGCCAAGCATCAGGAGCAGCTGAGGGATTGTAACTTGGGTGCTGGGCTAAAAATGGGTACTTATCTACAAAGAATCCAGCGAAGAATCCGTGTCCAGCATCGTATCGAAATACACGATGATTTATGTGATTTTTCTGGAATTCTGCCTCAATTTGCTTGTTTTCTTCTGGGGAAACTAATGTATCTCTTGTACCAAAAAAGGCATAAATAGTACCTTTAATTTCTGAGGTGCGATTAATAGTTGGTGTTTCTTCACCATAACTAGAAGTGGTAATCCCACCACCGTAGAACGAAGCGGTTGCTTTGATATCAGGTAAGGTTGCAGCTATGTAAGCAACATGACCGCCAAAACAAAAACCAATGGCACCGGTGGCATCATTTTTGACATGAGGTAAAGTTTTCAGGTAAGTAATGGTAGCTTGAATATCAGTGAATATCTCTTGATATTTTACTTGTTGATAGTATTGCAAGCCCAGGCGATAGGCTTCTGGACTATAGCCAACATCTTCAGAGCTAAAGTCAGCCTCAAAACCGGGAGCAATACGTTGATACATTGCAGGAGCTATTGCTACATAACCTTGTTTCGCTATTAGTTCGGTGATATCTCGAATGTTAGTGTTGATTCCAAAAATTTCTGGAAAAACGATAACGGCAGCAAAGGTTCCCTGATGTGCTGGTTGAGCTAAGTAAGCATCGATTTCTAAGTCATTGTTAGGTATTTTGACTTTTGTAGTATTAATTTCGATGTTTGTTTTTTCTGCCATCTTTGTTTTTAATGAATTGATATCAACTTATCTATTTTGACTATTTTTCGATACGGATAGCAGATGTATTTCGATAAGCTAATTTTTTTGGCGTTTAGGTAGGAGTGACAAATTATGATAAGTGTTGTTATTCGACGCTGAATTTATAACTTTTGGACAGACAACATCTCGAACTTCTGGATGATACTAAGTGTTTTTGATTTGTGAGACCTTACAGAGGTAAGCATAAAGACTCAAGATTAAGAAACAAGAACAAAAAATTATGCCAGATGAAGCTTTTAGAACAGAAATTCCAGAAATTGATCCAACCGAGATAGAAGACACTCGAACTGCGATCGCCGACGAGCATCGCTCATTCCTAGAAAAAGTGCTGGTCAAAGGCGGATTTGCAGACATTTATGATGCTAGAGACTTTACTGAAGTTGTGTTTCGCGTCATGCGTGACGTAATGAGCACAGAAGCGAGCGATCGCGTTGAGGGAGAACTGCATACAGAAGCTGTGCCTACTAAAGAGAAAGCACTCCAGTTTGAAGTCGCCGATCTCTGGAAAGACACCAATCCAATTGTGGGATTTTTGAGCAAGGTTCGTCCACCTTGGAAAGGCGCAGGTATCTTCAATATCGATTCTGACCGCTTCCTGTTCCGAGTTGCTAATGAAGGTGGGAAGCCAGAAACAGTTGACCGAGAACAAGCGGTTAAAGCAGTGTTTTCTGCCACCAAAGAAGAACTTTCCCAAGAGCGGATTCAGGAAATTGCTAGCTGGCTACCTGACTATGTACGTCAGCTTTGGGAGCAAGCTTAATTTTAACTCCGAAAAAGTCTAGTCTGTTTGTGATTATTCATAAACAGACTTTTTATATAAATCACTCCGCAGACTTCACTGTTATGTTTACCACAGAGCGTGGTTTCTTTCGCTCAGACTTACGCGTTCCACCAGCCATTCCATACTCATCACTATTTTTGCCATAGCGAGACGCAACACTCAGTAGCATATGCTCAGAATAATCATTCAGCACACGTTCAGCTTCTTCTACTGCATTCTGTGTTTTATCCATCATCGTTCGTGCTTGATTATGAGCAGCTAGCTTCTCTCGTAAGTCTTGAATCATACTATTGTAAGTAGCAATTGATAACCCATTACCAAAATCTAAGTCAGGCTTAATTGTCTGCATTCCTTCAATCCGTCGTTCAGCTTTCGTCAGTGCAAGCGAGTTTCGTCTGCGTTGCGGCATAAAGTTTTCCTTTTTGAATTAATTTATAGAGAACTCTGATGAATTTTACACTGAGTTCTTTATATATCACTAAATTACGTAATAAGCTGATGTACCAGCTTGAGTAAAGCTACAGAATTTATCGAACATTCATAGACAGCATAAATGCAGGTATATTTGCTGAAATTTGTTAAAATTAACAGATTTACGAGTTCAAAACTTGATTTAGAAGTTCAAAACTTGATTTAGAAGTCCAAAACTTGATTTAGAAGTTCAAAACTTGATTTAGAAGTTTAAAACTTGATTTAGAAGTTCAAAACTTGATTTAGAAGTTCAAAACTTGATTTAGAAGTCCAAAACTTGATTTAGAAGTCTAAAACTTGATTTAGAAGCAAGCTGTCGCGCAGCCCAACGTGCCCTAGATTAGAGGATATGCGATCGCGCTTATTCTCTCACGCTACGCCATATTGCGTATATTGACGCAGGTAATATGGCTGTAGCCCCAAAACAATATTCTGTCTGGGTACTCCCATTTCAGCCAACTCTTGGGCAATTTGGATATCTGTCATATTACACTGAATCCATATTTTTTCATCTTTGATATCAAGATGTATCACACAATTATAAATTCGGTTATATCCATCCCAACCAATCTCTAAAATCTGATAATGGTCTCGTGTCGTATCGAATATCAATTGAATTTCAATATCTTCTTCTGAAGGCTGGTAACTAGCATATTTAGTTAATAAGTTTTGAATATATTCACGATATTGGTCTAGCTTTGCCATTGCACAATCACCTCATCATTTGGATCGTAAACTATTAATTTAACTTGATACTCTTGTACTGAAGTTTGGGCAAAGTCCCTGCTAAATAGCGATTTATACGTTGACACTGAAACTGCTAGAAACAAAACTCTCTCAGGTTCCCTAAGTCGCAAAGCTAATCGATAATTGAGAAACTGCCCTAAAGCTGCATGGTAGTCAAACAGTTCTGAATCCTCTAAAAAACTTTTGATTTCAACAGCAATTTTCTCTGTTCCTCGCTCAGCTGCTAAGATTTGTTCCGCACCTAAATCGATTGACATTTTATCTTTGCCAATACTTAATAACTAGCGGATCGTGCGTAACTATCCACCCTTCTTTTTGCAGTCCCCGTTTGACGGCTTCATGAAAAATGTCTTTTGCAGACACACACAACTAGAACCCAATAACCTTATGATACCGAACTATGATTATGCTGCATTGCTTTGCGATAAATATGGGAGGGATGCGATCGCCTGCTGATACAATGAAGGTGCGTTGCGCTTTGCGACAACACACCCTACATTAGAGATGCGATCGTGATACTTATTATCTGCGGACACAAAGGTAATAGAAGGTAATCCATTGGCGATGCAAAGGGTATTAACTGCACGACCAGCTGCTAGTTGGATAGCGTCATAACCTCGTAAACCATAAATTTCCGACAATGCCATTCCATAATTAATTACGCTTTCTGTGATTTCAATGATTTGGTAGTCTTTTTGTAAATCCCTTCTGAATTGATTGCGTGTTATTGTTGCATCTGTAATGCTAATACTTCCACTGCGCGATCGCCTTGTAATTGCTGCTATAATTTCTACACCAGTTATTGCAGCAATAAATATCTCATTGTTGAGAGTTGGATCGAATAACTCCAAGACCCAAGCCGATCCAGTTTCACTTATATAACGCTTAACTAATGCGCTACTATCTATGAAGTAAATTGCCATCTAACGGCGTTCCTCAATGATAGTTTCAGAAACAGACTTTCCCTCAACCTGAATTAGTCTTCGTTCAGTTATTGGTTCGTAGGCAAAAGGTTTAATCTGCTTTACTAAGCCAGAATCAATTAGAGCTTGATGAAATGCTGCTTGCTTGA
This sequence comes from Nostoc sp., assembly GCA_036918135.1. Lineage (GTDB taxonomy): Bacteria > Cyanobacteriota > Cyanobacteriia > Cyanobacteriales > Nostocaceae > Nostoc. Next base: position 285,826 of record JBALDB010000011.1, on the reverse strand, counting down.
AATTTTCCTCCTTATGAATAAGACAATTTTGAATTGCCCGATTAAGTTGTTGAAGCTCTGTTATTTCGAGTGTCTCAAGTTGTTTAAGTATTTGGTTCAGAGTTTCTATTGCCATAATTTTGAATGATTCTTCCTTTAATATAGTTTTTTATGGGACAGGTAAATTTGATAAATTCAGAATTTTGATACACGCATTTGTATCTAGTAAGTAAGCTATTGAATCTCCTCTCGTTCCTCAAGTTTATAAACTAACTCTATCTTCAATTTTTCAATATTCAACTTCAACATCTCATTCTCCATCCTTAATTTAGCATTCTCTTCCCTAATCAATTCAACTTCATTTCTCTTACTCAAAGCCTGATTAATCGCTAACTTTCGCATATCCAGCGAGAACCAACGCTGATAAGTTTGTGTGTGAACTTGTACGCTATGCCCCAAGTTATCCGCTGCTGCTTTAATTGGTATGCCTAAAATATGTGCCCGAATTGCCCAAGCATGACGTAAATCATAGGGCTTAAAATCTAATCCTATTTTCCGAAACCACCAACTAACTCGCTGTGTTAAAGCCGTAATTTCTGCATAATTAGTATTATCTTTTTTACTAATTGCCGTTGCCAACATTTCTAAATATTTTGAGTTTTTTAAATCGAATTCTTCAATCCATTGCTTATGTAACGGTAAAGCTTCCCTCTCACCAGTCTTGCAATCTTTATTAACTTTCCATGTCAAATCTTCATTTTCTTGACTTAACCACCAATCGATGTCAGGATTAGTAAAAAGCTCGCGTGGTCGCAAACCAAAAACTGCTAACATTCCATAAGTCCATTGCCAAAGTTGCCAACTATCTCGAACATTTTGATTAACTTGATTGCCTCTAGTATTTAAATATTCTTCAAACTTACTAATCCCCTCAGTTATTTCCGCATCGCTTGGTATATTGCGGGAATTCTTCTCTGGCATTTTGGAATATTTAGATAAATCAATTTCGATTTTGAATGCTTGGCAAAATGCAGCGATCGCTCTAGCTGCATTATACTTAGCCCATTCCTTATCTATTTTTTCAATTACACTTATCAAATTTTCCACAGTTGCTAAATCTGTAGGATTAGTAAATCGCTTGGTTCGGGAAAAATAATAAAAAAAAGTATGTTCGCTTTTTGTCGTGCGTTTGTGAGTTTTAAAATACTCATCTTCAAACTTTTCAAGTAATTCTCCAATTGTTTGAAAATCCTTTTTAATTGCCTCATTACATAAATATTTATGATTCCATTCAAAGGTTTTACGAGCAATTAACTTTCCTAATTCATAAGCTTCTTCCTCAGCCGTCTTTAATCCATCTAAATTTGCAGGAATATTCAAGCTGAGATTGTATTGCTTTCTACCAGTGCCGTTTTTGTCCTTGTCTCCTGGTTTAATTGGTAACGTAGCGCGTAATTGCAGACTTCCATTCGATTCTCTAATTGTGACTTTTATTTTCGCAGATTTCAAACGCAGATTTACTTTTTCTAATTCCAGTAAGACTTTTGTTTTCATGTGTTCTCTTTGCTGCTGTGATTGCAGACTTGAGCCAAGAAAAGTGCGATCGCTAGAAGAAACTGGCTCAAAACCTGCAAAAGAATTACTAATTCATAATTAGGACTCTTAATTACAAGGGTTGCTGAATTTGAATATGAGATTTAAAAATCGACTCTTCTCAACTCTTACCCTCTGCGACTGGAGCGACTGTGCGTGAGTTAAACTCATATTTTGAATCAGCAACGCCTAACTAAAAATTACGAATTACAAATTCTCTTTTAGCTTATATTTAGCCTAAAAATAAATGTGTTATCAGCAAACAATGTTTAATTCTGACATTGCTCATTGCAAACGTTAAGCTCTCTAAAAGAATTAAATCATAAAAAGGATTACTCCGGCCCTTATCACGGTTATGATGGCTTTGCTATCTTCGCTCGCGATATGGATTTGGCACTCAACAGCCCAACCTGGGGATTAATTGGCGCTCCCTGGAGCAAAAAAGCAGAAGCTAAAACTACAGCTAAAGTTACTGCCTAGTAAAGTGGGAGAGAGAAATTGAGTAAAGATAGCCTGGGGTAAAAACCCCAGGGGGGAGTTGGGAATTCAAAATTCAAAATTAAAAAATTAAAAGTGAATTTTGATTTTTGCATTCTGAATTTTGAGTTATATTCCCACTCCCTACTTCTTACTCCCTAACGCTACTTGCTTTATTTGGGGAGACCCCAAGACCGCAGTGGCTTCTCACTCCAAGAGTTCTCATTCCTCGACTAGTACCGACCTCAGCAAGCTTGGAGATCACAAATGCCTCAGAATCCAGACAAAATTCAAGACCACGTAGAGCTATTTCACCAGCCAGAATACCAACAATTATTCCAAAACAAGAAAGAATTTGAAAACGGTCACGACCCCGAAGAAGTAAAGCGGGTTGCAGAATGGACGAAGGGTTGGGATTATCGTGAAAAGAACTTCGCTCGTGAAGCTCTAACTGTGAACCCTGCTAAAGGTTGCCAGCCTTTAGGAGCAATCTTTGCTGCTGTTGGATTTGAAGGCACTCTGCCCTTTGTTCAAGGTTCCCAAGGTTGCGTTGCATACTTCCGCACCCACTTAACCCGTCACTACAAAGAACCATTTTCTGGTGTATCTTCTTCGATGACTGAAGATGCAGCGGTGTTTGGTGGACTGCAAAACATGATTGACGGCTTGGCAAACTCTTATCAACTTTACAAGCCCAAGATGATTGCTGTCTGCACCACCTGTATGGCAGAGGTAATCGGTGATGACTTACAAGCGTTCATCAACAACGCTAAAAATGCAGGTTCAGTTCCTCAAGATTTCCCAGTTCCTTACGCTCACACCCCCAGCTTTGTTGGTTCCCACATCACTGGTTACGATAACATGATGAAGGGAATTCTTTCTAACTTGACCGCAGGTCATAAGAAAGAAACCAGCAACGGCAAAATCAACTTCATTCCAGGTTTTGACACCTACGTAGGCAATAACCGGGAACTGAAGCGGATTGCTTCCCTGTTTGGCTTTGACTACACCATTCTCGCTGACAACAGCGATTACCTGGATTCACCCAACACAGGTGAGTTCAATATGTATCCGGGTGGTACAAAGCTGGAAGATGCAGCAGATTCAATTAATGGTAAAGCTACAGTATTCCTGCAATCACACTCCACAGTCAAGACCCGCGAGTACATTGAAAAAGAGTGGAAGCAACCAACCGTAGTTTCCCGTCCTTGGGGTATTAAAGCTACTGATGAGTTCTTGATGAAACTCAGCGAACTAAGTGGTATCCCCATTCCCGAACAATTGGAAATTGAACGCGGTCAGGCAGTTGATGCCATGACTGACTCCCATGCATGGATTCACGGCAAGCGCTTCGCTATCTACGGCGAACCAGATTTAGTATACAGCGTTGTTGGCTTTATGCTGGAAATGGGTGCTGAACCAGTGCATATCTTGGTTCACAACAGTAACGAAGTATTTGAAGCAGAAATCAAAGAATTGCTTGCTTCTAGCCCCTTCGGTAAGAATGCAACTGTTTGGCCTGGTAAAGACCTGTGGCACATGCGTTCTTTGCTGTTCACCGAACCCGTAGACTTCCTTGTTGGTAACACTTACGGTAAGTACCTGTGGCGCGATACCAAGATTCCCCTTGTGAGAATCGGCTATCCCATCATGGATCGTCACCACCTGCACCGCTACTCCACCATTGGTTACCAAGGCGCGATCAACCTCCTCAACTGGACTGTAAATACCCTGTTTGAAGAAATCGATCGCAACACCAATATTCCTTCTAAAACAGATATTTCCTACGACTTAATTCGTTAGGAATTGCACAAAAACGCAAGTTATTAGGGATTAGTAGCTAGGGACTGGGGACTAGGCATTGGGGAGATGGGGATTTACTTCCCAATACCCAATACCCGCTCCCCAGTACCCAATACCCATTCCCGAATTTAGCATTTACCTGAGGCATGTAATCAATGGAAACTATCAATCACACTCACACGCACACTCATCCTCATCCTCATCCTAATTACCATCCACCTAACTATAAAAAACGCGGGGTATTTAACAATATCCTCAATCCTTTGCGTCGTGTGGTGGATGGAATTGAGGTGAAAAATAATCGCCTTGCTCATTTAATTTGCCAAACAATTCCCTGTTGTTGTCCTTTTGAGCGCCAAATAAAATTATTTGGGCGGTGTATTGATATTCCACCATTGTGTAAACTCAATCCTTTATATGATGAGTTTGTCGGATTGCGTTTTCGTGCTTTATCTTACCTCACAGATGTATGTGGAGAAGATGTCATGAAATATATTTGTTAGTTATTGCTCATTAGTCATTGGTCATTGGTCATTAGTCGTTGGTCATTAATTGTTAGTTATTGCTCGTCAGTTACGAGTTATTCAAAACAAATGACAAAGCGCAAAGTCTGAGCCAAGGCTTCCTTGGATGCCTGCGGCAACGCCAAGGGCGAACAGAACTTTGTAAGAGAGGACAAATGATAAATGACAAATAACAAATGACCAATGACCAATGATAAACAAAAACTGCTATCCAATAAGAGAAGAGAGATGAAAAGCACCCAAGGCAAAATTAACGAGCTGCTCACTGAGTCAGGATGCGAGCATAATCAGCACAAACAATCAGAAAAGAAAAATAAGTCTTGTAGCCAACAGGCACAACCTGGCGCTGCTCAAGGTGGCTGTGCCTTTGATGGAGCAATGATTGCCCTAGTCCCAATAGCTGATGCTGCTCATTTAGTCCACGGGCCTATAGCCTGTGCTGGTAATTCTTGGGGCAGTCGTGGTAGTCTCTCCTCTGGGCCACAACTCTACAAGATGGGCTTTACCACTGACTTGAGTGAAAATGATGTCATTTTTGGTGGCGAAAAAAAGCTTTACACAGCGATTCTAGAACTTCACGAACGTTACCAACCAGCAGCGGTGTTTGTCTACGCTACTTGCGTGACTGCTTTAATTGGCGATGATATTGATGCAGTTTGCAAAGCTGCAGCCGAGAAAATTGGCACTCCAGTTATCCCGGTAATTGCTCCAGGATTCATTGGCAGTAAAAATCTGGGCAACCGTTTTGGCGGTGAATCTTTGTTGGATTATGTTGTCGGGACAGCAGAACCAGAATACACTACGCCCTATGATATTAACTTAATCGGTGAATACAACATCGCCGGGGAAATGTGGGGAGTAACGCCGCTCCTAGAAAAATTAGGCATCCGCATTTTGTCCAAAATTACGGGCGATGCTCGCTACAATGAAATACGCTATGCCCACCGTGCCAAGCTGAATGTGATGATCTGCTCGCGAGCGCTGCTGAACATGGCGAGAAAGATGGATGAGCGTTACGGCATTCCTTACATTGAAGAATCTTTCTACGGCATCGATGACATGAATCGCTGTCTGCGGAATATTGCTGCTAAATTAGGCGACCCCGATTTACAAAAACGCACAGAAAAGCTGATTGCCGAAGAAACTGCTGCCCTAGATTTGGCACTGGCTCCTTATCGCGCTCGACTCAAAGGTAAGCGGGTTGTATTGTATACTGGTGGTGTTAAGAGTTGGTCGATTATCTCGGCTGCTAAAGACTTGGGTATTGAAGTTGTTGCTACCAGTACTAGAAAAAGTACTGAGGAAGATAAAGCTAAAATTAAGAAGTTGCTGGGTAACGATGGCATCATGCTGGAGAAAGGCAATGCTAAGGAATTGTTACAGCTAGTGAGAGATACTCAAGCAGATATGTTGATTGCCGGAGGTCGTAACCAATACACCGCCTTAAAAGCCCGGATTCCTTTTTTGGATATCAACCAAGAACGCCACCATCCTTATGCAGGTTATGTAGGGATGATTGAGATGGCGCGGGAATTGTACGAAGCCCTTTATAGCCCGATTTGGGAGCAAATACGCAAGCCTGCGCCGTGGGAAGAGGCTGAGTTGCATTCAAACGTAGTAACCCAGGAGTGGAGGGGATGAGGGGATGGGGAGATGAGGGGATGAGGAAGAATAATTGTTTGTTTGCTTCCTTTACTCCTCACCTTCCCACCTCTCCAAGTAGATGCTATTTCTGAACGCAACAAGAAGGTAGTTTAATGGCGATCGTTACTGTTTCTAATAAATCACTGACGGTTAATCCTCTCAAGCAAAGCCAAGCTTTGGGCGCATCATTAGCTTTTTTGGGATTAAAGGGGACGATGCCTTTATTCCACGGTTCTCAAGGTTGTACTGCTTTCGCTAAAGTTGTGCTAGTGCGGCATTTCCGGGAAGCGATTCCCTTAGCTACCACAGCAATGACGGAAGTCACTACAATTTTGGGTGGTGAAGAAAATGTGGAACAGGCTATTCTCACTTTGGTAGAAAAGGCTAAACCAGAAATTATTGGTTTATGTACTACTGGGTTGACGGAAACTAGGGGAGATGATATTGAGGGTTTTCTCAAGGAAATCCGTAAACGTCACCCAGAATTGAATGATTTGGCGATTATATTTGCTCCGACTCCCGATTTTAAAGGTGCGTTGCAAGATGGTTTTGCGGTTGCTGTGGAAAGCATAGTTCAAGAAATCCCGCGACCAGGTGGAATCAAAACTGAACAAGTGACGATTTTAGCGGGTTCTGCTTTCACGCCAGGGGATGTACAGGAAATCAAGGAGATGGTGACAGCTTTTGGCTTGGTGCCCATCTTTGTACCAGACCTTGGCGCTTCTCTCGATGGACACTTGGAAGATAACTATAGTGCGGTTACAGTCAGTGGGACTACTTTAAAACAGCTACGAGAAGTCGGTAGTTCTGCTTTCACTTTGGCCTTAGGCGAGAGTATGCGCGGTGCTGCCAAGATTCTAGAAGAGAGGTTTGGTACGCCTTACGAGGTGTTTGGGGAAGTGACTGGATTAGAACCAGTAGATGAGTTTCTCCAAGCATTAGCGATTCTGAGTGGTAACAGCGTACCGGAAAAATACCGCCGCCAACGTCGTCAGCTGCAAGATGCGATGTTAGACACGCACTTTTATTTTGGTGCGAAGCGAGTTTCTTTAGCACTGGAACCTGATTTATTGTGGTCAACAGTGCATTTTCTGCAATCAATGGGAGCGCAGATTCATGCTGTGGTGACGACGACGCGATCGCCACTACTCGAAAAACTCCCATTTAAAAGCGTCACCATCGGTGATTTGGAAGACTTTGACAGTTTAGCAACTGGTTCAGATTTGCTAATTGGTAACTCAAATGTAAATGCGATCGCCAAGCGTCTGTGTATTCCTCTTTATCGTCTGGGACTGCCCATTTATGACCGTTTAGGTAATGGTTTGTTTACCAAAGTTGGTTACCGAGGCACAATGGAACTTTTGTATGGCATCGGTAACCTCTTTTTAGAGGCAGAAGAAGCAAGAGTTAAGCAGTTACAAGAAGTAGGAGTTGTGGGGGCTGATTTTTGAAGTCAGAATACATTCGTCAGAATTCGGAACTCAGAAGTTAGAAGTTGGAAATCAGAATTCAATCATACAGATGTAGGTGTAGTCTTTCTCAAATTAATATCACTAAATATACATATTTAGTGTGAAATTTTAATATTTATTCTTCACCACAGTTGACTCAAATTGATTTTGAATTGAAAATTTTTGACTCCGAGTTCTTTATTCAACACTTGAAAGAGGAGAATTATAATGAAAATTGCCTTCACTACGACTGACCGAGTTCATATTAATGCTCACTTTGGATGGGCAAGGCTAATTGATGTTTATGAAATTTCCAATGAGGGATACGAATTTTTAGAAACCCTCAACTTTGAAGGTGAACTCAAAGAAGATGGAAATGAAGATAAAATTACACCCAAACTTGACGCGTTATCTGATTGTACGATTGTTTATGTAACAGCAATTGGTGGCAGTGCTGCGGCTCGGTTAATCAAAAAAGGGGTTACCCCAGTGAAGGCGCGATCGGAAGAAGAAGAAATTAGTGAAGTGTTAAATAAATTAGTGCAAACCCTCAAAGGTAATCCTCCACCTTGGTTGCGTAAAGCTTTACAGCAAAAACCTTCAAACTTTACAGATGAAGTTGGAGATGAAGCAACAGTATGACTATAAATAATAGTGTTAACGGAACTGCTACGACTGAAGTCTTGAACTCGCCTTTTCTCAAGGTATTAATCAAACAGATTCGGGGTCAAGATAGTTATGGAGTTTATCGTAGTTGGTCGGATGAATTAATTCTCAAACCTTTTGTAGTCAGCAAACAAAAGAAACGAGAAATCTCCATTGAGGGTGAAGTCGATCCCATAACTCAAGCTCGGATTATGGCATTTTTTCGAGCTGTAGCCGCTGGAATTGAACAGGAAACAGGTTTGATATCGCAGGTTGTGATTGATTTAGGTCACGAAGGATTTGGCTGGGCGCTAGTTTTTTCTGGTCGTCTTTTACTAGCTGTAAAAACCTTGCGAGATGCTCAAAGATTTGGCTTTGACTCGCTAGAAAAATTAGCCCAAGAGGGAGAAAGCTACGTCCAAAAAGGTATTAATTTAGCGAAGCGGTTTCCGGAAGTAGGCAAATTGTAAAAAGTTAGGAGTTAGGGTTAAAAGTTATGAATTATTAGTTAAGAGTTATCAATATTGAATTCTCAGTTAAAAGTTAGATAAATCATTAACTCCTCACTCGTAACTCTTAACTTTTAACTCCTAACTCTTAACTTCTAACTAAAAAAAGGAGTGGCTAATCGTGCAGGTAGAAGAAACAAAGATTGAGGAACTCAAGGGACAAATTAGACGCCTCAACAGCAAAGCGGGTCAAATGAAGATGGATCTGCATGATTTAGCGGAAGGTTTGCCAACAGATTACAAACAACTTATGGATGTTGCAGCTGCAACTTATGAAATATTTCATCAGTTAGATGAACTTAAGCAACAGCTGAAAAAATTGGAGAATGCGAAATGACTGGAACTCTTGATGAATTCAAACAACTCGTAGATACAGAAGAATTTTTGCAATTCTTTAATCTGCCCTACGACCAAAAATTTGTCAATATAAATCGTCTACATATTTTGAAAAAGTTTTCCCAATACATCAAGGAAATTGATGATAATTCTCCTGATTTGAGTCCAGAAGAAAGGCTCAATGAATATTCTCTGGCTTTGCAAAAAGCTTATCAGCTATTTATGGAGTCAACACCCCACGAACAAAAGTTGTTCAAAGTGTTCAATGATAAGCCGAAAAATGTAGTCACACTGACAGAAATCACTTCTGATTAGGAGGTATAAATTGGTAAACCTAACGCCTACCGAATTAGAACGCTATCATCGCCAAATGATGCTGCCGAATTTTGGCGAAGCAGCGCAGAAGCGCTTGAAGTCAGCAACAGTTTTGGTTACGGGTGTGGGGGGATTGGGTGGTACGGCGGCGCTTTACTTAGCAGTAGCAGGCGTTGGGCGGCTAATCTTAGTCCGGGGTGGTGACTTGCGGCTAGATGATATGAATCGTCAGGTTTTGATGACAGACGATTGGGTAGGTAAGCCAAGGGTATTCAAAGCTAAAGAAACTCTGGATGCGATTAATCCTGATGTCCAAGTAGAAGCAGTTCATGATTATATCACCCCGGAAAATGTAGACGCACTGGTGCAATCCGCTGATATGGCTCTTGATTGCGCCCATAATTTTACGGAGCGCAATTTATTAAATGAAGCTTGCGTGCGCTGGCGTAAGCCAATGGTGGAAGCTGCAATGGATGGGATGGAAGCTTACCTGACAACGATTATTCCTGGTGTGACTCCTTGTTTGTCCTGTTTGTTTCCGGAAAAGCCTGATTGGGATCGGCGCGGCTTTTCAGTTGTTGGTGCTGTTTCTGGGACACTGGCTTGTTTAACCGCATTGGAAGCGATTAAGTTGATCACTGGCTTCAGTCAGCCTTTATTGTCGCAATTGCTGACAATCGACTTGAGTCGGCTGGAATTTGCTAAGCGCCGTTCTTATCGCGATCGCTCTTGTCCAGTATGCGGTAATAGTGCGCCTTGGAGATACGCTCAACCCAATTCAATGGAAGCCACCGGTATTGCACAGAATAGCTAATTAGTCATTAGTCATTGGTCATTAGTAAGAAAACAAAGGACAAATGACAACTGACAACGGACAAATGAGAAATAACAAATCAGGAGATCTGATGACTGTAACTTTATCAGAAAAAGCAGAATTTCATCTGCGGGCATTTCTTAAAGGTTCCGCAACCGATGCTAATGGCGCAACTAAAGGTGTCCGCTTCTCTGTAAAAAATGGTGGTTGCAGTGGCTACGAATATGCAATGGATATCACTAGCAAGCCCCAACCAGATGATTTGGTAATCGAGCAAGGCAAAGTACTTGTTTATGTTGACGCCAAAAGTGCGCCGTTATTAGAAGGAGTCATAGTTGACTTCGTTGAGGGAGTGATGGAAAGCGGCTTTAAGTTCATCAACCCCAATGCAACTGGTAACTGTGGTTGTGGAAAGTCATTCAAAGCAGGTGAGTGTACGCCTACTGGTGTACCTTGCGGCAACTAATACCATTCTTAATGCTAAGCGATCGCCTTACACAGCAAACAGTAGAACAGGTTGACTCAAAATTTTCAGAAATTAAACCTAATTGTATAACGTTTGAGGAGAATCGGAAAATGGCTACCTACCAAGTTAGATTAATCAACAAAAAGGAAGACCTCGACACCACAATTGAAGTTGACGAAGAAACTACTATCTTAGAAGCAGCACACGACAACGATATTGATTTGCCAGCTTCTTGTCATGCAGGTTCTTGCTCTAGCTGTGTTGGCAAGGTTGTTGAAGGCGAAATTAATCAAGACGATCAAAACTTCCTAGATGACGATCAGGTTTCTAAAGGATACGCTTTACTTTGTGTTACCTATCCTCGTTCTAATTGCACAATTAAGACACATCAAGAAGCGTATCTGGTCTAAACCATTACTTTGATTGCTGTTCTTAGCAACTGAATAAAAATGAAGGATGAAGGATGAAAATATACTTCATTCTTTCCTTCATCATTTATCAATCAAGAATTCATAATTAAGAATTCAGAAGCAAAGCAAGGAAAGCTTCACCAAGTTATCAAAATGAATTTGAGCTTAATTAATGGATCGATAAGTTAAAAAGCAGAAAAATAAATTTTTTATTTAATAAAATAAATAAAATAAATTATAACAATGATTGTGACAGACAAATAACCGAAAGTAATTCTCACCAACTAATTAATTTCAGTCTGCCAGCCATGTACAAAGAGTGTTTTACTCCTTTCTTTATTTTAAATTGTCTATTCTGCTGTAAATAATCTCTAACAAATTTTTGACCTCACTCCTTTATCAACTAGTTCTAGGAGTGAGGTTACTAATTTATAGATATAGATGCAATTTAATATCAGGGGTAAAGCAGCTATTTCTTAATCAACAGCAACTATCACATCTGATGATTTAATCACTGCATAAGCCTGCTTTCCTTCTGAAAGTTCGAGCTTTTCAGCTGATGATTTTGTGATGATTGACACTAGCTCTACTCCTGGTGCTATTTCTAAAATGACCTCAGTATTAACCGAACCATGTACAATTTGTTTGACAGTACCTTTGAGAGAATTACGAGCGCTAATTTCCATTTTTCAGATGTCTTTTTGTTATGGATACTTCAATAAAGTAGCAAATGATGGTTTTAACAATGAAATTATTTGAGATTTCTTAATAAGTACAAGAAAATCTAGCAAACTTTTCATACTTGTTAATTAGTGAAAGCGTTAAAAGTGGAAGAATATTATGAGTCAAGATTTGAGTAAAACAACAACCCAATGGTTAATAGCGAAAGGCTATAATCCTCAGCAGTTAAATCAACCAGGTGAAAATGGCGATACAGCTTTGATGAAAGCTACTAGAGAGGGTGTTTACACAGTTGTTAAAGAACTAATTGATGTAGGTGCGAATATCAATGCTATAAATAGCGATCGCAATAATGCTTTATGGTTTGCTTGTTTTGGAAATCACTACGATTTAATTAACTTGCTGCTGGCTAACAAGATTAACATTGACAACCAAAATGATAATGGTGCAACTGTACCGAAGTTCTGATCGGCGGAAGCCGCCGCTCAGACTTCTCTTTAATGTATGCAGCATCAGCCGGAAAAACAGAAGTCGTCAAGCTACTTTTACAGCATCATCCTAACTTAGATTTGAAAAACTTAGACGACTATAAAGCGCTTGATTTTGCTAGCAATGTAGAAGTTTTAAGGATACTCAAAAATGCCAGAAAACAAAATATCGGACAAAGCCTATCATGAAGCTACCAAGCATTCTTACTTATCAGTACAGGTCGAGCCAAATTATGTAGATGCTTCAACTCAACCATCTGCATTTAAAGTTTATCCAAAATTTTATCGGAGAGTGAAATTAAATATCAATAATCCCGTTCATTCTTTTATATCCTTAACCAGTGCAATAACACTAGAAAAAGTGTATAAAGATAGTCTCGATAAACTGCGGGTGAATCCATCAGCAGGCGCTCTGTATCCTACGGAAGTTTACGTACAGGTTCGCAAAGTTCCGGGAATACTAGATGGAATTTATCACTTAGAAGTTGAGAATAATTGTCTAACACTCATCTATGAATTGATTGATGATGGGCTAGAGAGTTATATTATACCGGACAAAAGTATCAATGGATTCATATTTTTAATTAGTTGTGTTTATTATAGGTCTAGCTGGAAATATCAAAATAGAAGCACGAGATATTGCTTTTTAGATAGCGGACATCATTTAGGTGCGTTCGCCTCTGGCGTGGCGAAGCCTCTCGCAGCTTCAGCTTATCTCCATGAAAAGGATATACAACTAATTTTTGACTTTGATAAACTCGCTCTCAATTTAGCTTTGGGATTTGAGAATAAAGAGTTTATTACAGCTTGTGTGGTGTCAGGAGAATTACAAGAAAAGAAAGTCAGACCCTTAAGGATAAAAGTTCCTTTTGTTTGCGGTACTGATTACTTTGAACCTAATCAATTCATTGAAGATACTTATCAAGCTACGGCTGTACAAAAGAGTAGTCAGCAACAACTCAAACAGCCTCAACTTAGCTTTGACAAGGATAAATTTTATCAAACTGTTTTGAATAGACGTTCTGTTAGACGTTTCCGGAAAAAGTCTATTTCTCAAGAAGATTATTTATATATAATGCAGCAACTTAAGCAGCCAATCCCAACAGAAAATTATGAAGAAATAGATATTTACTCGGTGATACATCGAGTAGAGGGAATATTATGTGGATTATATAAAGATACATCTCTGATTAAAACGGGTAATTTTAGCGAACAGACAGGTTACTTATGTATTAATCAAGCTATTGCTAGAGATAGCGCTGTAACTTTATTTTTTGTATCTGATTATTTAAACTACCAAACCGCTATGCAAATAGCTGGTTTTCTAGGACAGAGGCTTTATTTAGCTAGTAATTATTTGGGAATTGAATGTAGTGGTGTAGGTGCTTTTTATGATGATGAAACCCAGGAATTATTAGAAACAAATAAAGATGTACTTTACGCAATGGTGATTGGAATATAAGCAGGAAAGTAAATAGAGATGGCTAGAAATATGTATTACTTAAATCGTGACGATTCGCATCCTGTGCAACCGACATCGGCAGATATTATATTGCGGCAACAACTAGAGTATTCTATTAGTAAATACTTTTATGATGGTTGCGATCGCACTATTCAAAATCTCTTATCTAATTGTCGATGGTACGTCACAACCCATGCTAGCGCTATGACATTAGTAATTGAATGTACTGACCAAGTTACCAACTGGCGTGTCTTACAACAAATTGTGCCAATGGGGACATTACTTAACCAAATTATCAGCAGTGCAAAAATCCGCGTCTGTCCCCCGGAAGGTCAAGGCGTACCTTTTGAAATGAGGGTAGATGAATTATCTGTATACCGTGATTTGGCAGGATGAGGGAGATAAGGACGATAACTAATGTCCAATACCCCATAAATAGAGTCTCAAGCCTCAACATTCTGTCTGATAAGTGCAGCTACCTCTTCAAAAACTGAATCGGCAGAATGTTTAACAACAGGACTTAATTCTAGTCCTAAATCAAGATTTGCGGCTTCAATTAAATAAACTATCACATCTTCGGGAAAGTCATTTTGAAAGATTTTCCTTCCGGCGGCTAAAGCATTATCCCAACGAAAATCATGCAAGTTATAACTAGGTTCTGGTAAAGCTTCTAATTCTTTTCCTGGAACTTTAAACACAGCACCAGGCTGAGAATTAGTTGAACTTGCATCAATAATTATTAATTGTTTACTACCTCTAGCTTGAAACATTACTTCCATTCCTGCGGTGCCACAGTCATAAACTCGCACATTAGGATGAGGGTTTTGGGCTAGATATTTTTGTAGGCGTTGGGCGATGATTACACCTACAGCATCGTCACTGCGATTGAGATTTCCGCAACCAATAATAGTTAACATACTAATGTATTCGTTATGAACTTTATTTACAGTTGTAGGTAATATTCGGAGATAGATGACTCCAGACCCCATTGCTCTAACAAAAACAAGATTTCCGTAGTCTCTATCTCGCGTGATGAGAATACGGTTTTCTTCATGTGCTGTTCTTAGTATTTCTTCATCACTTGCTTGTGAAAGACCAATCTGAGCAGCAAGAACCACATCGTGTCCGGTATCAACTAGAAATCTTGCTGTCACAGCATAGACATCTTGATCTAGTAATAATCTCATGCTCAGATAGATATTAGGCGAATGTCTTCAGCCGCTACTAGTGCTATCGCATATTGTAGGCAAGCACGAATATCCTCTATTTGTAGCTCTGGATAGTAGTCTTGGATAATTTCTTCAAAAGAAAGCCCATCATTAAGTAATTCAAGAATGTTTTGTACAGTGATGCGTGTCCCTGCTATACAAGGTTTACCGAAATGAATTTGCGAGTTAACTACAATTTTATCCATATAACTATAAAGTTTAATGCGTTTCCTCAATTTTAAGATAAAGAGTCGCGTTGCTTAAGCTTTAAGAGTGGTTGAATAAAAAGGTAAATATTTTTTGCTAATTTTGAATGTATAGAATAATTGAAGAAATATCATTGAAAGCATGGCCTGCTTTTGAAACTATCAACCGTCATGGTTGGGTAATGCGTTTTGCTGATGGCTACACCAAACGAGCTAATTCAGTGACAGTTCTGGATGAAATTGGTTTAGACATTGAAGAAAAAATTGCTTACTGCGAATCCGAATATCAAGCGCGTAAACAAAACCCTATTTTCCGCTTGCTCTCATTCACTAACCCAGAGGTTTTAGATGAAAAGCTAGCCGCAAAGGGATATCAACTAATTGAGCCATCCCTAGTAATGGGCATGAGATTATCAGAGCGATCGCTTAATATTCTACCCGCTATTAATCACGAAAATTTAAATGATTGGTTGGTTGCTTATCATAACTTAAAAGCTTTGGAAGAACAGCCATCAACTATCCATAGAATGATATTAACAGCAATAAAATCAGAAACTCTATTTGTTTCATGCAAACAACATAATAAAATTGTTGCTTGTGGAATAGGCATTTTGGAAAGCAGTTATCTAGGCATTTTTGATCTAGTTACCAGTCCAATGCAAAGGCGGCGCGGCTATGCAACAGCAATTATTCAGGGTTTGCTTGAATGGGGTATTAATAAAGGAGCTTGCTTTTCTTACATACAGGTAGTGCAGGCGAATACTCCAGCTCGCAACTTGTATGAAAAACTCGGCTATAAACCAGTTTATCAATACTGGTATCGAGTAGGCTCTAATTCGGGCAATCAGAAATAACTAAAACAGAGGCTCTGACTAGTAATGTAGACAAAGCCTCTAAAGAAATTATCAGCCGAAAACTAAAAATTTACACCATGTTTCTTGGCAATTTCAGTAAGTTTTTCTAACTGATGTTGTGATGCTTTAGTTAATACCGCTTGTGCTTCTTCTGGGTTGTTACCTTCTTTAGGAATTAAATACTTCACATAAAGTGATACAAAATCAGCTACGATCGCTAAACCAGATAAAGCATGTTTGTCAGCTTCCTTACCAGCGATCGCTGCTACTAAACCTGCTTTAATAGGATCTGGTTTAACTTTCATGAACTGATCTACAAGCTTGGAAACATAATCTGCTGGTGGCAAATTAGCTAACTTACTTTTATCTGGAGTGAAGTTACATTCTGCGGCTTTTGCCTGTTCTAAAACACACCATTCAATGAATTCTTGCAATGCTGCATCGGGAACGCGAGCGAGATAATTATGTAGCGCTAAATCAGACACAAGCTTACCTTGTAAATTTCTGTTTTATGCAAGTGCATTAAAGCAAGCCTAACGCACTATTTCTATTAGTTTTAGTGTGTTACGCTACGAGTTTTGAATAAATAGTTAGATTGTTAGATATTTCAAGCAAAAATCACTTTAGGCTAGAGCGATGATGCCCGTCATAGTCGAATACTTGTCACTCTACGGGAAAACCACAATTACAAGGATATATTTTAAATAATATTTACAGATGTATTCAAGTTGTATTTCTCATGGGAATCTAAAGAATATTACCATCTACTTTGATTAATTAGTTTAAAAAAGGCAGAGTTAGCTATGGGAAAAGATTATATTTTATTTCTGCATGGGGTAAATGTACGGGAATCGAAAGAAAACGAAAAGAACCATAATTACACTTATGCCGACAAGTTGTTTAACTTGATTGTTGAGCTAGTCCGCCAGAAAGATCGTAATCGTGAATGCGTCAAAGTACCTCTTTACTGGGGTGATGTGAACCAAAGCGCCTTGAATGAACTACTAACAAACTTGAAACGCTCGTCTAAGTGGAACCAACTCTGGTTTCAGGATTTTCGCCAAAAGCAAATATTGCAATTTGTCGGGGATGCAGGACTCTACATCAGTCGCCTAATTGGCTCAATGGCGGTTGAACAACTCAAAGACCAAACATTTGAAGGCTTAAAAAAACATGGGCAGGACGATCGCCTACATTTAGTGACTCACAGTTGGGGGACGGTCATACTGTTTGACATTCTGTTTGCCAGCCGTTGGGATAATCAGGACATTCCTGGCTATCAGAGTGTAAAGGATATTCGAGATAAACTTTATGGCATTGGGGACAACCCTACAACAGGTATCCGACTGGCTAGCATTCAAACTATGGGTTCTCCCATTGCCTTGTTTAGCTTAATTACTATCAATGGTAGAAATGCTAATGATGAAAGTACTCATGACATCAGCCCTGGTTTAAGTAATTTGTTGAAGAACCTTACACAAGCAGATGGAGAGTTGTGTTGGCTAAATTTTATTCATCCTGGCGATCCAATTGCTTGGCCATTAGAAAATATCATCGCCAAGTTAATTCCCGATTCTGGTTCTTATGTTGACGTAAAAGACGTTCTCACTGATGACTCTGGCTTATTAAATTTATTTGCTCAAACTCCCCCCATCCGACAAACCTTTTTGGCTTTGGCAAATGGCGGCAGCGCTCACGGAAGTTACTGGCAAAATAAAGATGTAGCACAGCAAATAGCAGCAAATATTCTAAAGGTCTAATACTATAGCAGTCCGCTTTGCTGCGATCGCTGCGGGACTTAAACATCTTTGAGGCAGAAATAAGGCTCAAACCCATGCACGATAATGAAAATACATCAAAGGTTCAAAAATGCGTAAAAGGGACTGGGAATTAGGGACTTGTACTGAGCGTGCCCCTGCTCTTAAGCAAGCTACACGTAGCGTCTCGTAGAGAAGGCTTTACGCTGCGCTATCGCCGCGACCTGTTGAAGTGAATTAAGGCAAGCCTAACGCACTGTTTCTATAAGTTTTAGTGTGTTATGCTACGAGTTTTGAATAAAGTGGGCATGGGACATTGCATTAGGAATTTTCAATAAATAAGCAGCGGTCGCTGAAGTAGCAAATGTAGTCTCCGAAATAGCAAATGTAGTCTCCGAAATAGCAAATGTAGTCTCCGAAATAGCAAATGCGGTCTCCGAAATAGCAAATGCGGTCTCCGAAATAGCAAATGTAGTCTCCGAAATAGCAAATGCATTGGCGTAGCCAGCCATAGACATCACTGAAGTAGGGTGAGGGTTTTAGCCTAGTTCATTTTTCTTTACATAGTTTGATTTTATTCTGGCAATTTACTTAGAACAGATTGTAATTTAGTAGACTATGAGTAATATTGCTGTTTTCAAAAATGCTGGAGTCGCAGTGAGGTTTACACTAATGGCTTTAATACTTGAAACTCAAAGGCTGTTGTTAAAACCAATTTTAGAGAATGGGCTGAATACACTACACGCTATTCTCATCGATTCATACGTGAGAAAGTATCTGTGCGACGACAAAATTTTTCCATTGCAACAGGTTGAAGAAATGGTGAAAGAGAGTCGAAATAATTTTGAATAAAAAAGATATGGTCTTTGGTTTATTGAGATTAAAAATGAGCAAGAAATTATTGGATTTATTAGTTTGTGGAATTTCTTTGATGAAGAACAGCCTCAATTAGCTTATGCTTTGCTGCCGAAAGCTACCAAACAAGGCTATGCCACTGAAGCTGCAACGAAGATACTCGAATATTCTTTTGATAAACTTAACTATGAGTATCTAGTAGCAAGCTGCGATCGCCCAAATTTGGAGTCACAAAAATTAGCAGAAAGAATTGGCATGAAAAAGGTAGATGAAAAAACTATAAATGGCAATTCTACAGGATTTTTCAGTATTGATAAATTGTAGGTAAAATTACACCATAGTTTGAGTTTATATTGTGAGATAAAAACTTTTACTGAACCAATATAATATGCGATGATGAGGGTAAAAGTGAGTTAGGTAGCTTATGCAAACTATTACTGACATTGGCACACTGATTGTTCGGACACCTGGAACTCTTGGTGGTCGTCCTCGAATTGCTGAAACTAAAGTATCTGTTCAACGAGTTGCAGCTTGGTATGAGAGGGGGATGAATGCTGAAGAAATTGTTGAACGGATGGGTAATTTAACTCTTGCACAAGTTTATGCAGCTTTAACCTATTACCATGCAAATCAGCAAGAGATTGAAGCTTATCTGAGAGGCTGTTTGAAAAGTTTTAAAGGGTCAAATTTTATGCCAATCGCCTCACCATGATTCGGATCATAGCAATGTATATAAACGTCTCTGATGTTTCGGGCAATAACTCATAGTCTCTAACCAATCGCCGACACCCCATCACCCAGCCGAAAGTGCGTTCCACTACCCAACGTTTCTTGAGCAATACGAACCCTTTAGTTTGTTCTGGTCGCAGCACCACTTGTACAATCCAACGGCAAAAGTCCATCACCCACTGCATGAATGGCTCACCATCAAAACCCCCATCCACCCAGAGGGTTGTCAAACGAGATACCTGTTCGCTAGAGTGCTTGACCCGTATGAGAACTCGTTTACCTCCTTGGCGCTCACCCACATTAGCAGCCGTGACCAACACCCGCAAGACTAACCCCAAGGTATCGACACTTATGAATCGCTTACGACCTTTGATTTTCTTGCCCGCATCGTAGCCTACGGCTTCATGCACCATTGCAGCAGTTTTCACACTTTGACTATCGATGATTGCCTCGGATGGACTTGAATGGCGCTCCTGCTCAATCCGAACCCACTGCCGGAGACTATCGTGAATGTTCAACCACGTACCGTTTTTGCGCCAGTCGCGAAAATATGTGTACACTGTCTGCCATGCGGGAAAGTCGCCCGGTAGCGATCGCCATCTAATTCCTTCTACCAAGACATAGAAAATTGCGTTAAGGACTTCCCACATATCAACTTCACGCTTGCGACCACCGAGTTTGGGTTCTGGAATCATGTCACTTAGAAATTCATATTGAGTGTGGGTCAGATTGCTAGGGTATGCTTTACTCATGTTGCTCTCTTGGTGCTGTCTACTATCTATTCACAGCGTATACCTAGAGAGCTTTTTTACAACCTGTTCGACTTTTCAAACAGCCTCTTAGGTATGCTCTTGTTTTACCTGCTATTTTAAGCTTTGGATTTTATCAAATTTTTTCTTTTGGTGCCCATCAGAATCAAGACTTAATTCGTTGGCTCAACTACAGCGTATTGCAGGTTTATGAGGTACAAAACTGAGAATTCAAAACTCTAATTATTCTTTATCCCCCCAGCATAGCTGCCTTCTGCCTCCTGCCTCAAAATCTGTGACTTTGTACTTTATGTAAACGAAAACTGCTGTATGTACGTGTACAACTCAGCCTACCAGGGCGACCACACATTGAGGTTCTTAATCAATTCTTAGATTTAAGTAGCAAACTATTTTTAATTGTTGCAATTGGTCTTGGAGTTATGTTTGTGTTGAGCTTTTTTACACCACTGTGAGACAATGGCTCAACCTTAAGGTAAAAAAATCATAATAAAAAATGGCTATTTGAATCACAAATAGCCATTTTTTACTTAGTAATTAACATTATTTAAGCTGTCCGAAAACGCGCCAACTCTTCACCAGTCTTAGCATCATGGGCGTGAACTGTACACACCAAACATGAATCAAACGATCGCGCCACATGACCAACTTCCACCGGGTCGCTAGAGTCGTAAATGGGTGTGCCAATTAAAGCTTCTTCAATCGGGCCGCGCATTCCTTCACCATCACGAGGGCCAATATTCCAAGTACCAGGCGCAATTACTTGGTAATTCTTAATCTTACCGCCCTCTACTTCCACCCAGTGACACAAAGAACCCCGCGCTGCTTCGGTTGCACCCCAACCCTTGCCGTCTTTTTCTGTGGGTTTGATATACCAAGGGTCGTTTAATTTAAATTCGCGCAAGCAATGTTCGGCTTGACGATATAACTTGACAATTTCGTGAAGTCGTGCTAATTGACGCAGATGAATACTAGCACCACCCATCCGCTTAAAAACATCGAGGATGAATGGGTCGTAGTGTTGCCAAGATTCGCCATGTTTGCCACCTGCGACTAACTGACGCGCCAAGGGGCCAGCTTCCAAACGTCCGAAGTCCTTGTGCAGGACTGCACTCGCCCAAGAATAAGCGTTATCGAAGTCTTTAGTATTATTTGCAGTGGGTTTAGTGGCGCGATCGCCAGGATGGATATCCGCAGTGCCTTCATCGTACCAGGAGTGAGTTGTATTCTCGCGGGTAAAGGACTGATCCATTAAAGTGTGAGTATGAGTGAAGCTGTCGTAAACTCCACTTTTCATAATCATCGCCGCGTTTCGTCCTTCAATGGTCGGCTTTTGGTATTTATCTTCATGGGCTAAATATCCCCAAGTGACATATTTGCCCACACCAGCGCCATATCTATCTAAGCCGATATCTAAACCCATGCGCCAATAAAAACCCAAGTCGGACTCTCGATGATTGCGCTTTTCATCCAACCAATCTAAAAAGTCATCATAACTTTGGATTTGTTCGTAGCGTTCTAAAGAACAACCCAACCACACTGGTTCTAACCAATTGGTACGGAAGTATTCCAGAATTGCCCAAGCGCGGGTAATGTCTGTGAGGGTGGGGGCGCACATCACACCACCGGGAACCATATAACTGCTATGAGGCCATTGACCGCCTAATAGTGCATAAATTTCTACAGGTTTGGCGGAGATTGTTATGCCTAATTCGTAAGATTTACCTGTGAAGGCGGCAAAGCGTCTGGTAGCTTCGTCATAAAAGCGACTATTGCGGTATTTTCTATTAGTCAAATCAATAGCAAACAATCCATAAAAATAACGCGGGATACTTTGAATTGTTTCGACAATTTGACCGAGATTTCTGGCCAAAATTGCATTGCGTGGAACTTCTGTTTCCCAAGCTGTATCTAATGCCCAAGATGCACAAGTTAAGTGAGAACCGCCGCAAATTCCGCAAATTCGAGGCGTGACAATTAATCCGGCTTGGGGGTCTTTACCGCGTAAAATAATTTCAAATCCGCGAAATAGTTCGGCATGTGTCCAAGCGTTAACTACTCTTCCATGTTCGATGTCAACTCGCACATCTAAATCGCCTTCAACTCTGCCAACGGGCGAAATATCTAATGTTTGAATTCCCATTTCTTCTCTCCTTTTATTGATGTGGGGATGAAGGAGAATAACTCCTAACTCAGTACTTCTCTATTCCCCATTCCTAAACTGTAAAAAAGTCTTCTTCTGCCCAAGGGGGTGCTGCATCTTTTGCCACCATTGTGAGTAAGGCGTAGCCTTTTTTGTTGACTCCTGGCGGTAATTCTTTAGGAACCCCCATAACTGTCTGGGTTTTAAATACGGTTCCTGGTTTAAGGTCAAAAAAGGGAAATTCTGGTTCGGTGCAACCCAAACAAGGCATTCCGGCGCGGGTTTTGGAAGAGACGCGATTCCATAAGATGCGGTTGCAGGAAGAATGGGTCATAGGGCCGCGACAACCCAAGTCATAAAATAGGCATCCTTTACGCTGACCAAATTCGGCGGTTGATGCTTTGTAAGCAAAGTGAACGTTACGAGTACAACCTGTTTGGGTATAGGTGTTGAAGAAGGTTTGAGGACGATGCAGTTCATCCAAAGCAATGTCTGCTATGCGTCCAGTAGCGATCGCTACTAATATCTGCGTTATCCAGTCAGGATGTGCGGGACATCCAGGAATATTAATTACAGGTAATCCCGCTTGTGAGACGAAATCTTTGCCTAAAAAGCCACCTTCTTGACGTTTGAGATATTGCAAACCTTCCGACTCGCTGGGGTTGGGTGACATGGCGGGAATTCCTCCCCAAGTAGCGCAGTCGCCTACAGCTACGATAAATTGGGCAGCTTTGGCGAGTTCTAGTAACCAATCTTTCATGGGGCGATCGGCAAACCGATTCCATTCACCTGTACCGTTGGGAGCGTTGACAACGCTGCCTTCAAATACCAAAATATCTAAGGGAATTATCCCAGAAATGCAATCTTGCAGCAGTGCTTTTAAGTTATCGCCTAGTTCCATTCCCAAAGATGGATGCCAGAGTACTTTAATGCCAAAGTCGGCAATTAAATCGCAGACTGTCGGTTCTTCGGCGTTGAGAAATGACATGGTGTTGCCCGAACAAGCACCACCTTGTAGCCATAGTACGTTAGTCATCGGCTATGAGTTTTTCTATTGTTTACCAAATGAGTCTGTCCAGTGCTGAATCCTAAGTCAGGAGTTAGGAGTTTTCGCTCTGTTCCTTCATTTCCCTCACTCACTACTCTCTACTTTTCACTCCCCACTCAGCACCATATAAGTGACAAAGCTTGTAAAGTCTCACCTATTTATTGATATTTATTTTTCAGTATAAAGTATTTTTTATTTAATTCTCTTTTATTAAAAAAGAATTAATTATTTAAATTAATATTCATGCTTAAATTTGTTTTATATGTAATATATTTAACAAATTAATAATTGGTAAAAGTAAAATTAAATTCATATTTAAATTTTTAATTTTGACAACTTTAACCTACTTTATTAATTCCTATTAACACTCATAATTTATTAACAAAAATATTAAAATATTTAATTTTAAGTATAAATTAATATATTTATCATAAAAAATGAAAAAGACGATCGCGCTCACCAGGAGTATTAGTAAGTCTAGCTTGTTGTAGACATCACCTTTTATAAACCCTGACAATCGAAGATAATTACAATATTAATATAAGTAAAAATATTTATATATATAACAGTATTGATACAGAAAAATTTAAATACAAAAAATATCGGAGCGCAAAGTCTTACGCCCCGTCAAATATATATCAATTCTTTTAAGATTTTGATTGTGCAGCTTGTCTAACAACTTGTTCATCCAAAGCTAAAGCTTGAGCTATCTGTTCGATACTTAAACCCAATGCTAATAACTGGGGTATGGTTTCTAACTTACCTTCTTGTTTACCTTCTTGTTTACCTTCTTGTCTACCTTCTGCAAAAACATCTTGATAAAATCTAGTTTGCTTTAACTCATTTGCTCCAAACATTTTTTCTATCTCCTGTTGGCTCAATCGCGGCAACTTGTAGATTAATATTGTCTCTATCAATTGTATAATTTCTTTAATTGTAGCAACATCTGGAATTTGCTCTCTGGCAGTGTTGGCTATTTCGAGAGCTTTTGTTGTTGCAGTTGATTCGGGTTCAACGATTCAGTTTAACTGTCTTAATGCCGATTGATGATGTCTCAATTGAGCTTAATTCGTCAAGATAGACGCGAGTGACTCGTTGTGAGTTGAGTATTTCTGTATATCTTTCGGTATTTCCATTATCAACGCTGCGGTTGGGGAAGATGACAACACCATGCCAATTATTGGTTAATTCGGTTTTGTCAAGATAGTTAAAGATTTCAGCGAATAAACGTGAGTAGAATTTTTTGTCTGGTTGAAATTGCACTTCGGCAAAATAGATAGGTAGCGCTGTTGCATTTGGAAGGAAGACACCATCGATTCTAAAGGCTAGTTGTTTGACTTCGACTGAAGAAAATTGATAAGCAGTAGCTAGTTGTGGAGGTTGGTTAATTAGTTCAAAGAAAGTGCTGGGGATACTTTGGAAAATACGATAAAAAATACTGTCTGTTTTCAAGGGAGGTTGTTTTACAGTTGACAAACATATTTTACACTTCGGTGTTCATTTGCGTTCACAAAAATTTGGTATCGAATTACTTTGACGAACGTATAAACCAAATGTAAAACCAACCAGCAAGTCTCTGTAGAAAAGTAAGCCGCTGACTAGTCAATTAGCACTATATTGGAAGCAGTACCAGATATTAAAATGACTTTTACCACTTGATTATAGTGTTACAAAAGTTGCCTATAAAGATAGCGCATATATGTATGTCAACAATTCCATAAAGAATATTTGGATTGTATCTAGTGATGATACAAAAAATATTTTTAAAATATTAGGTGTTTAAAACTGACATTAATATTGGCAATTCCCCTCTAGAATTTGAGAAATAAAGTGTTTTATATTTAAAGGATTGGGGATTGGGCATGGGAAGAGGACGCAAAGATAGTGAGACACGCTGACGTAGAGAGAATATTTTTCTGTGTCTTTGTGTCCCCGCGTCTTTCTTTCCAAGTTACTAATCCCTAGTCTTAGACAAAAAAGGGGAATTCCGCCAAAAGGACTCGAAGCCTGCGTAAATCAGTATGGCCCGCGATTGGATACCAAAGGGTGTCTTAATCATTTGTGGGCATAAACAGACTCAATTCCCAATTGGCTAGAGTATGGCAGAGTTATGACCCCTAGCATTACAGATTCAGCGGTGAAGGCTGCGATCGCAGCTGTTGCATCGGAGTCAGCCTCAGCGGATGAAAAAATCCAAATGCTGATTGAAATAGCACAAGGCTTTCAAAAAAAGCCTAAAACAGCTCAAGACTTGCGGAATGCAGTTAGCTTATATTACCGCGCCTATGAGATGTGTGGTGAGGAGTTTCCCCTACTTAAAGCCAGGGCGCAAGTGGGGATGGCAGGAACGTTACAGGCAATACCGGATGTAAGCACACAACTGCTGTTGCAAGCGAAAGTCGGTTATGAAGAAGCACTACCGATTTTACAACAGTTAGCTTTACCCGAAGAAGTGGCAGAGACACAGATGAACTTCGGGCTGGTATTACAATCACTTGTTCCGTATAATTTAGCGCGGATAACCGATAGTATCCAAGCTTATCATGAAGCTTTGCGAGTATTTAATTGGCAGGATTACCCACAAGAATATGCTATTTTATACAATAATATTGCGATCGCTTATCTTTCCATGCCCTTAGCATCAGAACGGGAATACTTGCGTCAAGGGTTAGCAGTGCAATCATTTGAGATAGCGCTAAAGCATATTAATCTGATTGAGCATCCCAGAGAATATGCGATGTTGCAAAATAATTTGGGTAACGCTTTGCAATATTTAGTGAGTTCCCATCCTGTGGAGAATAACTTAAAGGCGATCGTTGCTTATGAAGAAGCACTAAAAGTACGTAATTCCAAAGATACACCGCTTGAGTACGCTAACACAATCTCAAACAAAGCTAATGTATTATTCAACTTACCCGATGATACAGAAAAACCAGAAGCGGGTAATCATAAAAATCTTTTACAAGCGCGTGCATACTATCAACAAGCTTTAGAAATATTTACTAAATATCAACAAATGGAACAAGTAGAAATAATAACTCAAGCATTACAAGAGATAGAAGCAGAAATTAAAAGTTAGAAGTTATGAAATTTTCATCTAACTTAACTTTCCACTCCTAACTCTCCACTTGCCACTCACCCAACTTAATTAAGAAGGAAAACTGAGAATGCAAGATATTTTGACAAGCTCTACTGTCAGAGATTTTTTCACAAGTTTAGCAGCAGGTGACCTGAACATAGCAACAGAATTTGTTTGGCTAGTCACAGCAACAGTCTTATCTATGGTTGGTGGTGCTATCGGCGGTATGCTATTAGCTGGAAAAGATATAGGTTATCAGTTTTCTGCAATGCTTGGTGCATTATTTGCTCCTGCTGGCGTAATTCCCGCTATCATTTTAGGGCTAGTCATTCTCAATTTATTAAAAAATTATTAGGAGAAAATATGTTAGAAATTGGGTGGTTTTCTGCCAAATTATTTTTAAAAGGAAAGCTTCTGCGCGACCCCATATATTTTATCCAGCGAACTACCATTGCTACTGCTGTAGGTTCGCTACTACTAGTATTATTCGCACAAGCAAAAATTCCCTTTTACCTACCAGTAATATTATCTAGCTTAGTGACAGGAATGATTATGCCATTTCTTCTCAAAGATTTTAAAATGAAGTAAGTCGCCATCAATCCTTTCTAAGTAACTAATGCCCTACCTAAAAGTTGGATTTACAATTTATGATTGTTCAATCCCAAATCCGTCTTGAAAAGTTTAGTTGAAAGGAAACCTCCCTCCAACTTTTTGTCAAATCTTAAATTCAAAATTGTTCTGCCCCATGTCCAACCTTGAAGAATTAGTTCAGGAAATTAACCGCTTTGAGGCAATTATATCCGAGTGGGATGAAAGCCAACGGTGTGTAGCAGTAGGCTTAAAAAGAGCAATTGAAGCTTTACATAAAGCAGCATTGACTAGTTTAATTAAAAGTCTCAAACAAGAATCAATGTCAGCTTTACGTCATGCTGTTACTGATGAAGTAGTATATGCAGTATTGCTTTATCACGAATTAGTTAAACCGCCAAAACCACCACTAACACAGCGCATTCAAACAGCACTTGAGGAAGTCCGACCAGGCTTAAAAAGCCATAACGGTGATATAGAATTAGTAGCAATTAAACCACCAGATACTGTAGAAGTAAGATTAATAGGAACTTGTAGCAGTTGTCCGGCTTCTAATCTAACTTTATCTCAGGGAGTAGAACAAGCAATCAAAAACCATTGTCCAGAAATTACCAAAGTTATTGCTATCAATAATAACTCTACTGTTAACGCTGCAAGTTCTAGTTTAATAAGTCCATTCCCTCCAAAGTTAAGTTCTAGTTGGATAAAAGTAGCAACTATTGAGCAAGTTCCTGAATTAAGTGTATTAGCAGTAGAATTTGCTGGTACTTCACTAATTTTATATCGCCAGGGTATTACCTTTAGATGTTACCGTAATGCTTGTACTCATCTAGGAAATCCTTTAGATCGGGGTAAGATTGAAAATGGCATTATTACTTGTCCTTTCCACGGATTTGAGTATAATTTAGAGACAGGTGAATGTTTAACTGCACCTAATATTTCGCTTCAATCATATCCAGTAAAGATTAAAGACAATAAGGTTTTTGTAAAACTGTTAGCTAAGTAACTAAATCAGATATATTTGAAAAATCTAAAAATGCTTCTCTTAATTCTTATCATTATTCAATAGATAAGACTTTGAGACGTTCGCTTATTAACAAATCTATTTTACCGAAGCGTCTATTTAAAAGATATATTTTACAATTTCAACAATTGCACTTGATTTTCTTGAGTATTTTATCTCAAAAATATCAAAAAGTTACTGTTGTTACATGCTATTAAATATTAATGTTTTTAAATATTTATCAGCCTCTATTTATGGTTCATGGATATCCCAATTACAATTCATCCTATAGCACAATTACCGCCAGAAGCAACAGCAACTCCTCAAAACTTACCTTTCTCATCTCAGGGTGCAGAGGTAATTTTAGGTAATATTATTGAAGCACAACAATTAGTGATGCCTGTAGCACCCAGTCCGGCTACAATGTTTGGGCCTCGTGGTGCTTGTTTGTTATTAAATGGAGTATTGTGGGTATCGGATACAGGACATCATCGATTACTGGGATGGCGAAATTTACCTACTAAAGACAGTCAATCGGCTGATTGGATAATTGGACAACCTGACTTTTATCATGAAGGACAAAATGCTAAAGGTACAACTGGAAGAAGTACTTTAAATGTACCAACTGGAATTTGTAGTTGTGGCAAAGGATTAGCTGTAGCAGATGCTTGGAATCATCGGATTTTGATTTGGAAAAATTTACCACAAGATAGCAATGTACCAGCAGATTTGGTATTAGGACAAATGAATTTTAGCGATAATGAACCAAATCGAGGAACTCAACAAGCATCTGCCGATACAATGCACTGGCCTTACGGAGTTTTTTATCATCAAGGACAGCTATTTATTGCTGATACAGGAAATCGCAGGGTATTAATTTGGCATCAATTACCAACAGAAAACGGTCAACCTGCTGATTTAGTTTTGGGACAACCAGATATGATATCTCGCAATGAAAACGGTGGTGGTTCTCCAACCGCAGCGAGTATGCGTTGGTGTCACGATATTACCTTTTGGGGAGAAAATTTGGTTGTCAGTGATGCAGGCAATAACCGTGTAATGATTTGGCAAGGAATACCCACAGAAAATAATACTCCTTGTGCAGTGGTTTTAGGGCAAAAAAACTTTGATTGTGTGGAAATGAATCAAGGGGTTTATTATCCTGGTGCTAGTAGCTTGAGTATGCCTTATGGTGTAGGCGTGGGTGGGGAGTGGTTAGTAGTTGCAGATACTGCAAATTCGCGATTGTTAGGATGGAAAAAGTCACAATCAATTTTATCACTGCAAAATGCAGCCGCAGATGGAATAACCGGACAAATGAATTTTCAAAGTAAAGGTGAAAATCGGGATTTTGGATTAGCAAAACGAGATAGTTTAAATTGGTGTTACAGTATAAAAATTTGTGGTAAAACGGCAGTAATAGCTGATTCTGGAAATAATCGAATTTTGCTGTGGCAGTTTGATAATTCGTAATTCATAATTCGTAATTTTTGAAAATCAGATTGCTATGGTGATTGAAGAAATTAGAGTTCGCGGTACTGTTCAGGGAGTAGGATTTCGTCCTACTGTATATCGTCTTGCTAAAGCTTGCGGTTTGGGTGGCGAAGTTTGTAATGATGGCCAAGGTGTTTTAATTCACGTATCTGGTAGTGAAGAAGCAATAAGCGAATTTGTTGCCAAATTGCAAGCAGAATGCCCACCGTTAGCAAAAATTAATGAACTAATAAGAACTCCTTACATTGGTAAATTAAACGTTGATAATTTTGTGATTTCTAGTAGTGTCAATAGTGCAATTAAAACAGAAATTGCTCCTGATGCAGCAACTTGTCCACAATGTCAAAAAGAAATATTCGATCCTTTTAGCCGCTTTTACCGTTACCCCTTTACTAACTGTACTCATTGCGGCCCTCGCCTGAGTATTATTCGGGCAATTCCTTATGACAGATGCAATACCAGTATGTCTGCGTTTACCATGTGTTCGGAATGTGCAAAGGAATACCACGATGTTGAAAATCGCCGTTTTCATGCTCAACCTGTAGCTTGTCATGCTTGTGGTGCTTCAGCTTGGTTGGAACGCGCTGATGGGAAAGCGGTTACAGCTTCCATGTTCTCGATGTTAGATGATGTTGATGCTGTTTGTACCCTATTGCAAAAAGGTGAGATTGTTGCAATTAAAGGGTTAGGTGGTTTTCATTTAGCTTGCGATGCAACTCAGGAAACTGTTGTACAAAAACTCCGTCAACGCAAAAGGCGCTATCATAAACCCTTTGCTTTAATGGCACGAGATATTGAAGTAATTGAACAATATTGTATTGTAAATGCTAAGGAAAAAGAATTATTAATAAGTTCTGCTGCACCGATTGTTTTATTGCAGAGAAAGGGACTGGGAATAGAAACCGAGAATAGATGTTCTCTGAATTTTAATATTGCAGCTTCAGTAGCACTGGGGCAAAATCACCTTGGTTTTATGCTACCTTATACGCCGTTACATCATTTAATTTTGCGGCGGATGAATCGTCCAATTGTTTTAACTAGTGGCAATATTGCCGATGAACCCCAATGTATTGATAATAATCAAGTCAGAGAAAAATTAGGAACAATAGCTGATTATTTTATTCTCCATAATCGGGAAATTATTAATCGAGTAGATGATTCGGTAGTACGGGTTGTTGGTGAGAAAGTTCAAACAATTCGCCGTGCTAGAGGATATGTACCAACAGCGATTAGTTTACCACCTGGATTTGAGAATGTACCGTCAATTTTAGCAATGGGTAGTGAGTTAAAAAATACGTTCTGTTTGTTGCGAGAAAAAGAAGCAATTCTTTCACAACATCTAGGAGATTTAGAAAATACTGTGGCTTTTCATGCTTACAAAGAAACTTTGAATTTATACTTAAATTTATTTAAACATCAACCAAAAATAATTGCGATTGATAAACACCCTGAGTATCTCTCAAGCAAATTTGGTAAAGAAATTGCAGATAGAAATAAAATTAAAATTAACCCAATCCAACATCATCACGCCCACATCGCTGCCTGCATTGCAGAAAATAACATTCCTTTAAATTCGCCTCCAGTATTAGGTATTGCTTTAGATGGTTTGGGTTATGGTGAAGATGGTACACTCTGGGGGGGAGAATTTATTTTAGCAGATTACCGAAAATTTAGGCGAGTAGCAACATTTAAATCAGTGGCAATGATTGGCAGCGAACAAGCAATATATCAACCTTGGCGTAATACCTATGCCCAATTAATAGCTGCTAATCTTTGGGATGATTGCCAAGAACAATATTCTGATTTAGAAATAGTTAAATTTTTGAAAAGCAAGCCATTAAAACTACTTAATCAATTAGTTGAAAAAAGAATTAACTCTCCTCCAGCTTCCTCAGTGGGGAGGTTGTTCGATGCAGTAGCGGCGGCTATCGGTATTTATAGAGATGAATGTAGCTATGAAGGACAAGCTGCGATCGCACTGGAAGCTCTAGTTGATATTAACATCTTAAATAATGATAAAGAAACGCTAATTTATCCTTTTCAATTTAGTTTTTCAGATAGTATTTACTGTATAGACCCGCGTCCAATGTGGCAAGCTTTGCTCCATGACTTGCAGCAACAAATTCCCCAAGCATTTATTGCTGCTAAATTTCACAAAGGTTTAGCCAATGCGATTGTAGAAATGGCTAAACGTCTTTGTCAAGAAAATATGATTTATCAGGTAGCTCTAACAGGAGGGGTGTTTCAAAATTGTATATTGTTAGAGCAAATTACCAAACCTTTACAAACATTGGGAATAGAAGTATTGACTCACAGCTTAGTTCCAGCGAATGATGGCGGGTTATCTTTAGGACAAGCAGTTATTACGGCTGCACAATTCAGAAGATAAATTCATCTCAAGCCAAGGCGCAAATAAAGTAAAAATGTGTTTAGGAATTCCCGGTCAAATTATAGAAATTACCAACGTTAATCATAAATTAGCTGTTGTTGATGTTGGTGGTGTCAAACGCCAAGTAAATATTGCCTGCATTGTTGACGAACAACATCCTCCCGAAGCTTGTATTGGGGATTGGGTATTAATACATGTTGGCTTTGCAATGAATCGAATTAACGAACAAGAAGCAGCAGAAACATTAGAGTTATTGCAAGAATTAGCAACTGTACAAGTAGAGATTAGTACTTAAATAATAGACTTTTTTCTGACGCAGAGGCACGAAGGTAGACAAACAAAACAGAGAATTCTGGCAATCAGTTTAATTTAGTACTTCTAAAACTTAATCCTTTGCGGTTCGTTTGCAAAAACTATGGTTCTATTCCTATGAAATACGTTGATGAATTCCGCGAAAGAGAAAAAGCTGAAGCCTTACGCTATGAAATTGCAAAATTATGCCAGCAATTAAAAAAACCAATCAAAATAATGGAAGTGTGCGGCGGGCATACCCATTCTATATTTAAATATGGCATTGAAGAGACTTTGCCCGATCGCATCGAACTAATTCATGGGCCTGGTTGTCCAGTATGTGTTATGCCAAAAGGAAGATTAGATGATGCGATCGCTATCTCTGAAAATCCTAACGTCATCTTCACTACATTTGGCGATGCGATGCGAGTTCCTGGTTCCAAAACAAGTTTACTACAAGCCAGGGCACAAGGCGCAGACATCCGGATGGTGTACTCTCCTTTGGATAGCCTGCAAATTGCTAAAGATAACCCCAACAAAGAAGTAGTTTTCTTCGCCTTAGGCTTTGAAACCACAGCCCCCAGCACCGCCTTCACCATTCTGCAAGCAGCAGCCGAAGAAATTCATAACTTCAGTATGTTTTGCAATCACGTGCTTGTGATACCCGCCCTCAAAGCGCTACTAGATAACCCCGATTTACAATTGGATGGATTTGTTGGGCCTGGTCATGTAAGCATGGTAATTGGTACTGAGCCTTATGAATTTATTTCTCAACAATATAATAAGCCAATTGTCGTTTCAGGATTTGAACCTTTAGATATTCTCCAATCAATTTGGATGCTGTTACAACAGCTAGTAGAAAATCGTTGTCAAGTTGAAAACCAATATAATCGAATTGTCCAAAAATCTGGGAATACACAAGCACTGCAAGCGATAAATAAAGTTTTTGCTGTCCGAAATAGTTTTGATTGGCGGGGTTTGGGCGATATTTCCTATTCAGGATTAAAAATTCAACCTGAATATGCTCAATTTGATGCTGAACTTAAATTTACCATTCCTAATCTCAAAGTAGCTGACCATAAAGCTTGTAAATGTGGAGAAATTCTCAAAGGAGTTTTAAAACCTTGGGAATGCAAAATATTTGGTACAGCTTGCACACCAGAAACACCCATTGGCACTTGTATGGTATCTTCTGAAGGTGCTTGTGCAGCCTATTACAAATATGGGCGACTCTCTACAATGGCTAAAAAAGTAATAGCTGAGAAACCAAAAATCACCATCACCCAAGAACCTCTTCCTGCCTGTGGTTTTTCTTTAGACTAATACATCTTACAAATACTCTGCGAACCTCTGCGCTTCCCTTTGCGTTCCTTTGCGTTAAAAAAATCCCCCACTTTAATATGAATCTTTTCCCCACAAACTCAATACAAAATCCTCTATTGACAAAATCCCATAAAATCCAAGATACTCATATAACTCTCGCACATGGTAGCGGTGGTAAAGCCATGCGCGATTTAATTGATGATATCTTTGTTAATACTTTTGATAACCCAATTCTCTCTCAATTAGAAGACCAAGCAACCTTTAACTTATCCCCTCTTTTACAACAGGGAGATAGACTCGCTTTTACCACAGATTCTTATGTTGTAGACCCTTTATTTTTTCCAGGTAGTGACATCGGAGAATTAGCCATCAACGGTACAGTGAATGATTTAGCTGTCAGTGGCGCTAAACCTTTATATTTAACTTGTAGCGTAATTATAGAAGAAGGATTACCCATAGAAACCTTGCGATGTATCGCAGCCAGCATGAAAACAGCAGCGAAAAATGCTGGTGTTCAAATTGTCACTGGTGACACAAAAGTTGTACATCGCGGTGCTGCTGATAAACTGTTTATTAATACTGCTGGTATTGGTATCATTCCACAAGGAGTTAACATTTCTGCTCGCAATATTCAACCTGGGGATGCTGTAATTATTAATGGTGAATTAGGTAATCATGGGGCAGCAATTTTAATTGCACGTGGAGAACTAGCTTTAGAAACTAATATTGAGAGTGACTGTCAGGCGTTGTATGATTTAGTAGCAACTATCCTCAATGTCTGTCCCCAGGTTCATGCAATGCGGGATGTAACACGTGGTGGTTTAGCTACAGTTTTAAATGAATTTGCCTCCAGTTCAAATGTAGGAATTCGCCTCGATGAAGAATTTATTCCAGTGCGTGAAGAAGTGAAAGGTGTTTGCGAAATTTTGGGTTTAGATCCATTGTATTTAGCTAATGAAGGTAAATTAGTTGTAGTGGCAAAAAGAGAAAATGCTGCATCTATTTTATCCGCTATGAAATCTCACCCAGCAGGAAAAGATGCTTGTATGATTGGTGAAGTTATTACCTCGCCTCCAGGTATCGTCTCATTAAAAACAATTTTTGGTGCTGAAAGAATTGTTGATATGTTGGTAGGCGAACAATTGCCCCGAATTTGTTAATTTTTAAAATATTTTTAGATGCACGAATTAGGAATTACTCAAAATATTGTAGCAATTGTAGCTGAACATGTAAAAGGCGCAAAAGTACAACGAGTTGTATTAGAAATTGGCAAACTTTCAGCTATTATGCCCGAGGCTATCCGATTTTGTTTTGATATTTGTACACAAGGAACAGTTTTACAAGCATCGACATTAGAAATTTTAGAAATTCCCGGTTTAGGGAGATGTCAGCAATGCGGTGCAGAAATTTATCTAGATAAGCCATTTGGTATTTGTAGC
The DNA here is from genome assembly GCA_036918135.1 of Nostoc sp. Taxonomy (GTDB): domain Bacteria; phylum Cyanobacteriota; class Cyanobacteriia; order Cyanobacteriales; family Nostocaceae; genus Nostoc. The sequence continues at coordinate 251,056 of JBALDB010000011.1, read as the reverse complement.
TGCGGTAGCGTGGAATTAAATTTAATATCTGGTGAAGAACTAAAAATTAAAGAAATAGAAATAGAGGAATTATGTGTGTAACTTGCGGTTGTTCTGATGATGGTGAAACTAAAATTACTAATCTGGAAGTAAGTGAAGGTGAACACAATCACCATCATCATACTCATACTTTAGCTGATGGCACTGTAATTACCCATTCTCACAGTCATGAACCTCATACAGAAGCATCTCAAGTTCATGCCAAGATACATGGCACAACTATATCCTTAGAACAGGATATATTAGCAAAGAATAATTTAATAGCAGCTCAAAGCCGGGGATGGTTTAAAGGTCGAAATATTACTGCTTTAAATTTAATGAGTTCTCCTGGCGCTGGGAAAACAACTCTTTTAACTCGCACTATCAATGATTTAAAGCATCAGTTACCTATTAGTGTAATTGAAGGCGACCAAGAAACTGCTAATGATGCTAAAAAAATTCAAGAAACAGGTTGTAAAGTTATTCAAATTAACACTGGAACAGGCTGTCATTTAGATGCATCAATGATAGACAGAGGTTTACAACAACTAAATCCACCGTTGAACTCAGTTGTGATGATTGAAAACGTCGGAAATTTGGTTTGTCCGGCTTTATTTGATTTAGGAGAAAATGCAAAAGTCGTGATTCTCTCCGTCACAGAAGGAGAAGATAAGCCGATGAAATATCCCCACATGTTCCGTGCTAGTGACATCATGATTTTGACCAAAATTGATTTGCTAGCTTATGTACAATTTGATGTGCAAAAATGCATAGACTATGCTAAGCAAGTAAATCCGCAAATTCAAATCTTTCAAGTCTCTGCAACTACTGGTATAGGCTTAGATAATTGGTATAAATGGTTGACAGAAAAAGTGCAGATTAATTAACTTGAATATTTTGTTGAATTATTAGCGATCGCATTCAAGACTTTTTGGATATTGACCCCCACTTTGGCACTCGTCAAGATTTAAGAGATTTAATTGATGCTGCTCACGATCGCAGGATGTATGTCATCCTATATGTAATTTATAACCAGAGCGCTGATAACTGGTTCTATCGGGATGACCTGATTGCAGCTTTAGCAAGAGTTTACCAATATTGGATTGCTGTTTGTGACTGCGATGGCTTTTGCATAGAATCGCTCAAACAGGTTTCTTTAGAAGATTCCCGCAAATTCTGCACTGCTATTTCTGAGTACACCCAATCTATTGGTAAAGACAACTTTTTACTGGCTGGGGAAATGACTTGCAGGAGTATGGCTGGTGCTGACATAGACATTATTGGTCGCAACCTTAGTGCTGTATTAGACAACGTGCAGGCTCCTAATGAATTGACTGCACTTGCAAAAGGTTTAGTAGATCCAAAGCAATTTTTTGATTTGTATAGCAACAATCTCGCCGGAGAATATCGCCAAATTGGAATATATCATGTCTGTGTCTTGGATGACGAGTGGATGTCATTCCCTAATAATAAGCAGCGATTTGCCGCATATAGTAATGTGCCTAATCTCTATGAGCAAGTCGCTCATGCTGTCGGTGTGCAATTATTTTTATACAAAAGCGATTGGAGCAATGCCGATTTACGCAACCCACGGCAGAATCAAACTGTAGCCGTACAACATCATAACGATGGTCGCGCAACGGTGCGAATTGATTTGCCTGCTTCTGGAATGGTAATTTTGGCCTAAGCAAATACTAAAGACAATGTTGTAACTCTATTTATTGCAACACCCTGCACTCTTAGAGTACAGGGTGTGTAGATAGAGATAATGGTGAATAAATATATATGATGTTTATTGACCTCAAAGCCAATCTCGATAGGCTGAAATTTCATTGACACCAATTTCAAATGGCATCCCTTTGCCAAATGGTGGATAAACGCGAATTTTGGCGTTACTACTAAACCGCTCTAACCGATTACCTAACTGGGGAATATTGCTGACAATATGCCAGTAAGATACTAAGTCGGGGCAGTCAATAATTAATGTGAGAATATTGGTATTTGTTGTCAAATACCATTGACAATTAGATAACAGCACTCGCGTAATGCGATCGCAGGCTAAATAAAAGCATCTGCCAGTAGACTGTTCTAATTCCATCTGCAACATTCCATCCTCTCTTGTTACCTCAGCTGGAGGTAAATCATCGGGAGGCAGCAGGTATAATTTAGAAGACATAATTTCGCACCTCTTGGTTGTAGCGCGTCAAACTCTCTAGGTTTTTTTCCATATCTAAAGATGAGGGTTTGAGTGCTAGCGTACCTAAATTCAATTCATCCTGAAATTTTTTGATTTTGTCTCGACAAGTCTCCACATCACCGATAATTGAGTTCTCAATCAAATAGTCTTGATCGAAACAAATGTTTGTGCGATCGAATGGTTTTTGGTTGGGATTCGCACTATTTTGCAATGTTTGGGCCGAATTAGCTTTCATTTTCTGGCTAAATTGGCGAATAAAAGGTAACGCTTCACTCACTGCCTCATCAAATGTTTTGCCAACATAAAAGAAGCGTGCCAGCACGAAGTTTTCTGCACCACTAGTATTTAACGCTTGATATTTGGCAATCGTATTCTTCAATCTTTGTAGAGAAAACGGCGGGCCACCCATTAAACTGAAGGAATGTTTAGCGGCAAACTCGATACCATCATCACCACCAGTGGCAACATATACGGGAATTTTTGGCTGCAATGGTTTGGGGTAAATTGTTAGGCGATCGCATTGATAATATTGCCCATTAAATGATACGTTAGTTTCATATAAAAGCTTTTGAATCAATGCCATTGCCTCTAACATTTTGGGACGCGATTCATTCATTGGTGTGCCAAAATGCTTATTTTGTTGAGGGAAAGGCCCTCCTTTAGCAACTCCAAGTAATAATCGTCCATTGCACAAGTTATCCAAAGTGGCAATGTCCTCTGCTACCCTAATTGGGTTATAGAATGGCAGTAACACCGCCGCCGTACCTAATTTGATAGTTGAAGTCAATCCCGCCAAGTGCGCCATTAACACTAACATGGATGGGCTAAGATTAGATTCATTAAAGTGATGCTCACTCACCCAAGCTTCCTCAAAGCCTAAGCTTTCTGCTTGTTTAATCAGCGTCACTTGCTCAAAAATGGCACGATGACCATCTTGGTGATGATTTTCGTAATTGCAGAAAATTCCAGTTTTCATTAGCGTTGGTACTTTTTACCCACCGTGTGTGCTGGCTATTTATTAGTCTGTCAAGGTAACTTTGCTCGATTTAAAACTCTTGGCGTTAGAGCGTTATCTGATGTCCGGCTCATCCGTAATATGTCCGAAGCGAGTGAAACGATGCAATCACAAAGTTTTTAGGATTGCTTCCCTACGGTTGTAATGACGGTTATTTGAGCGGACATGATATCAGTCTTAAATCGGCGATTTTTAATTCACAGAGTCTTAGGTAGCAACCCACTGCAACTCCAACCATAGGCGTGGATTGTTATGTTTGAGCTTCGACATCGGGTCGCGTAACAATCGCTTGGCATTTATGCAGACTACCTGCATTAAACCCATGTTGTCTGCTACTTCTCGAAGTATTTCTTTTTGAGCTTGCACACAAGAAATCATTTCATCAGAGCAATAAATTCCTATATATTGCAAGCGTCTTGCAGGTCGTCCCCAAAAACAGGTAATGACTTTCACATAACACCCGTCTAGTAATTCCCCAACTGTCGGATAGTAGTGGTTAACGACTCTTGTGAATTCTTTAGCTAAGATGTCTTCAGCAATCATTTCAACTGATATTTCTGTAGCGTCCATCACTCTATTTAATATAACATAATATTGTCAATTAAAGATGATAAATTAACTTAGTTAATTGAAATAAAATATTAAAGATGGCAATTTATTTTGATAGTTAATAGCAAAAAAGTAAAAAGTTTATTTGAGTGATACCTTGCTGAGGATAAATTAAAATACTCTAGGAGATTTTTCTCAAGTTAAAGTACAACATCAAGCTTATTTAACTTCTGAGTTTACAATCCTCAATTATGCTATGTTTTATACAAAAAAGAGGTATACCTGATTTGGGATACCTCTCATTTGCTTACAGCTTTTTTATTTGATTCAGAAAAGATGAATTCAATCAAATGCAGCTAAATTGTACATTTTTATTTTGAATCCGGAATTTTTAATTATTAATTGTTATTATCGAGCATTGCGTTCGCAAACTAAAATCTCTGCTACAATATCCGGCAGGTTGATCAAGTCTGCAAATCCTTCAGAACCAGAAATTGGTGAAATAAATGTATAGTTTGGATCGCACACTCCATTGTCATATACTTGAATAAACCACCGGTCTGGAAATCCTTCTATACCTAGTTCTACAATGTACCAACTCTCGCCAATCAGACGAGAGTTAAACATTGTAAACCACTCTCTATTTTCTTCTGAAATGTTCCAATCTGCCATAAGTAGCTCTAAAGCTATTTGTCCGGCATCAGTTGAAGTCAATAACATTTTTACTCCTTATTAACAACTTCAGAGTTGGAAACTTCAGGATATAAACCTAGTTGTTTCGCTAGCTCACGTGCTACAAAAAATAAAAATTTTGCTCCATCTTGATTGCCTTCATGGGCGAACATAGTTGCCACTTGTAACATTGTTTCTACAAAGCCAGAATCAATTAATTCTGGATGAGCTTCTAAAACTTCTGGCTCCTGACCATTAGGACATTTAAGTAGCTCATCAATTAGGTTAAAGTACAATTGTTGGCGTTGTTCTGTCATGGTAAATCTATTGATTTGAATGAACAAATTTGGAGCCTAGTCAGAGATTTAAAAATCTCTAAATAAATCTTAGATGGAATAATTAGTTACTGTTCGATACTTTGCTGCCATAGCCTTTCCAACATTTCAACTTGTTCTTTGAAAATAGCAGCACGATAAACAAGATATCTATCGTAAAAGATTATTCCTAACCCAACACAAATCGGGATTAACAAAAAGAACCATTGCAGGATAGTGCCAAATTTATATTGCTCAGCAATAGTCACCATTTGATTAACCACATTCTGGTCAGAGGATTGGATGCTAGTTTGAGATAATGGTGTACTTTCTGTCTGGGGAGTCACAGCGATCGCTCCACTAGTCTTGTTCACTTGGCAGGCTAAATTCTGTGATTCTAATAACTCAAGATGTCGCTCCCAAATTATGCCAAATACTACTAGCCCTGGAGAAAGCACTGCTAAAGTAACTATACAAACTGTAAGAAGATTTAAAAGTTTGGCTTTCATTTTGGCTCTCCCTTGCTAGGTAGTATCCACCCAGTAAGATATATCCTTTGTCCTTTATTACAAAGTTCTACTTGCGGGAAACATCCGCTGGTAACTTTGTACTTTGTCTTTTGTTAGTTAACAATAACTAATAATTAATAACAATGACTAAGGACTAAAGACTAATAACTAATGACTAAAAATGTTTAAGCACATTAGCTGACTCTCAAAAGAGAGATTAAGAAGTCCCCCCTAATTCACTAAGCTTTCGCTTAAGAATTTTGGGGGGTAGAGGGGAATCTCTGCGTAAATCCTATATGTTTTATATCAGCCGCCTTTCCACAAAACAGTTTATCGCAGTTCGATTAAGATTATTAAATTTATTAAAATAGTACTCATAGCCTGTAATGATTGCCTGATAAGTCTTAGAAAAATTCATTGGGGTATGGGTGCTAGTATTTTTCAAGCGGGGTTCTAGTATTTTTGAGGTGGGGTTATGGGGTGCGGAGTACTCAACCTCAAAGCAATGTAGGCACGGCTCAAAGACTTTTTTTAGGAATTTTTGGGCTGATAAAATTTGTACTCAAAAGAAAATATCAATGTCTCTCGATCAGGATAGACTGAATAAGTAGAAAAAACAATTAAATTTGATGCGCTTAACTCATACTTCTATAACTAAATGAATTTTAGCAACTAAAGTATTGATTTTTGCTGAGGAACATCTGGAAAAAGTTCTTCTTAAACTTATATATTTGGTGGTTGAGTTAAAATACATAGTAAATACACTCATCTACATACCAGGTAAGAATTCAACCTTAAGCAAGAGGTGGTGCAGTCTTTTTAGTTTCCATAAACGAGCAACTGCCGTTAAAAATTCCGAATTTATCAAGAACATCGGCTGATTGGTATATTGATTCAACAAATTTCTTGTAATTCTGTAACTCTTCGATTCCTGAATTGTAGTTTTTAAATTCTGATTACTCAGCCACAAAATCAATACATAAAAGTTTATCGTTATAAATAGATACTCTGCACTAAGATTTAGGATTTTAGGAGTTAAATAATGCGGATTGCTAAAGACGTAACAGAACTTATTGGAGGAACTCCTTTAGTTGAACTGAATAAAATTCCTCAAGCTGAGGGGGTAGTAGCAAGAATAGTTGTCAAACTCGAAGGTATGAATCCAGCGGCTTCAGTCAAAGACCGCATTGGCATAAGTATGGTACTCTCAGCAGAAGCAGAGGGTTTAATTGAGCCGGGCAAAACTATTTTAGTAGAGCCTACCTCAGGTAATACAGGAATTGCTCTAGCGATGGTAGCAGCAGCGCGGGGCTACAAATTAATTTTGACGATGCCAGAAACCATGAGCCATGAACGGCGGGCTATGCTCAGAGCTTATGGCGCATCTTTAGAGTTGACACCGGGTACTGAGGGAATGCGGGGAGCAATCAAAAAAGCTGAAGGAATTGTAGCTAATACTCCCAATGCTTTTATGCTGCAACAATTCCGTAACCCTGCTAATCCCAAAGTTCATCGGGAAAGCACCGCCGAAGAAATTTGGGCTGATACAGATGGGGAAGTCGATATCGTCATTGCCGGAGTAGGTACTGGTGGGACGATTACTGGGATTGCAGAGGTAATTAAAAGCCGCAAGCCAACTTTCCAAGCGATCGCAGTTGAACCCAGCAACAGCCCAGTCCTGTCTGGTGGTGAAGCCGGCTCCCATCGAATTCAAGGTATTGGCGCTGGATTTATCCCAGATGTTCTGCGCTTGGAATTAGTTGATGAAGTAATTAGAGTCAGCGACGAACAAGCCATTGCCTACGGGCGACGCTTAGCCAAAGAAGAAGGCTTATTGTCTGGAATTTCCTCTGGTGCAGCTTTATGTGCTGCAATTCAAGTAGGTAAACGAAAAGAAAATGCCGGACGTTTAATCGTAATGATTCAGCCTTCCTTCGGCGAACGTTACCTCAGCACCCCGATGTTTCAAGACTTGTCTTTAGAAACTGCTAGCGTCCGTTAACATTAATCAAGGAAGGGGCACAGCATTGCTGTGCCCTTAACCTGTGATTGAACAACGCTATCAAGAAATAGCGTGTTAATTTTTGCAAGTCAATGCATTAACAATACAGGTCAATGCATTAACAATGCAAGTCAATGCATTAATAATGCAAGTCCATGTATTAACAATGCAAGTCAATGCATTAACAATGCACAAGGTTGTCTTTAGATAACACAGTCCTTAAAAACCACCATCACTAATGGCTACAACTGCCTTGCTTTTGGTGTTCTTCAGCATGATGCTTACAACCGCCTTGCTCATTATGATCGTGATGATGATCGCCACCGTGGGCACAGCCTTGCAAATTTTGGTTCATCAGATTTTCGCTTATTTCTCGCAAGGATTCATCTACAGGGTTTAAACCAATCCAAGCATCAATCTTTTCCACATCGAATCCTACTTCACGGCGATCGCCTACTTCTAACAAAGGACGGCGAATCAACAGCGGATCTCTCAACATCAGCATCAAAGCAGTTTGGGCATCAATTTTTTCTGGAACTACCTCACCAGATTTTATCCGTGGGGAGGAACGATTAAACCAATCAGCTACGGGGCGATCGCCAAAAAATGAGCGCAACCGCTCAACTGTCCAAGGTTCTGTTAACAAATCGTATGCTAACACCTCATGACCAGCAGCTGTGAGTAAAACTTTTTGCTTAGTACCGCCTTTACAGCCAGGTTTACTATAAAAAATTACTCTTGCCATGTTACTACCTCTTAATTACTCAATTGTTTGTAGTTGGCGCTTTACTAAAGACAGCACAAACTACTAATCTATGCAAATAATCTTGAGATTCCTAATTGAAGAAGAATTCAGAATTCAGCAATCTTGGGGAATGGGGAATGGGTGATGGGTGATGGGTGATGGGGGTAAATTTTCAATTCTCAATTCGCTTTTTCCCAATTCCCAATTCCCAATTACCCATTACCAATTACCAATTCCCAATTCCCATAACTTGTGAATTTTTTATTATCAAAAATTCTTCGCCTTATGGGTAACAGAGTCAAACTCAAATCTTTCTTTCGGAGCGGTTTCGCCATAAACGTTAAAAGTCACAGTTGGTTCATCACCCAGTGCTTCTACACTATGAATTGCATTGGAAGCAAAGCTAACAATATCTCCTGGAAAAAGAGTCACTTCTCCCTTATGTTCAATTTTCTCCTGGGATTCTGAGCTATAAGTGCGTTGCCAAAAAGTATTTTTTTCTTGACCTTTTAACACCGCCACTACTCCCCACGTCCCATGATTATGAATATTCGAGCGCGTTCCTGGTGCAAATGTTACTATTTGCACTGTTAATGGAAAACCCAATTCATCATATAGGAGTGAGACAGAGGTTCCAGTTTTCGGAGAAGGTTCTAAATATTGACTCCGCACCCAGTAGGAATTGACAATCAAGCGCCTGACTAACATCCGCATTTCTGGCAAACAACTCGATTCATCTTCCGCACTATTGAGAACATCTTCCACCTCAGTTAAAAACCGATACAGGCGGTAATTATCTCTCAATAAATCCCATCCTCTCACAGACTTACAGACTTGACACTGACCGTCTGCCGTTATTAGCCAATCCTTACCTTGCATAACTTTTAAAATCTGATATGAGAAGATTGGATGACAATAATCGGAGAAACGTTAGGAAGAGTTTCCACAGGAGGTGTAGTAGGTATGTAGATTACAGGAAAAATAGAGTTGTTATTACTCGTAGTTCCTAAAAGCGAGTAAGAGGAAGATGAATTAGATAACCAATTGTTCATGAGTGTTCACCTTGATTTAAGAAGGGAATTAGGGACTGGGGACTGGGATTAGGTACTAGGAAATAAAATTAGGAATACTTTTTCAGTAGTCAATTCCCAATCCCTAGTACCCAATCCCCACACATTCATTAATCGTCTTCTTCTGCTGGATGCGTCAAAATATCCAAGAGAATTCCGGCTCCAAAATCATGCTTTGCGTCTATCTCTTTGACTCTGGCGCTGATTTCTTTTGCTTCCTCTATTGCTCCTAACTTCGCTAGAACCAATCCAGAAGCAGCATAAGCATTCAAGTACAATCGAATTTGTGGGTCTTCTTTGCGATTGACTAATATCGGCTTAAGTTGCTGCCATTCCTCAGGTAATTCTTCTAGTTCTTTAATTTTATCTAATAATTTGGTTGTTGTTTGCAATGCAAGAGAATAATTATTTTTATAGTAAAAGAATCTATATGCTGCTACCAAAACATCTGTATTTTCACCAGTTTGACTTAATGCTTGGTGAATATATTTTTCGGATTCTGATGTATTTTCCCAATTGTTTGCAGCTAAAATTAATAAATTTTTGATATCCTCAGGAACCTGAAACCATGAGAATTTATTTTGTTCGAGTTGCATATTAAGAAACGGGGAGAGGGGACAAAGAAAATAATTCCTAACCGGAGCTTTTGGAGTCTCCGGCGAGGCTCAACAGTCAACAGTTAACAGTCAACACTCCCCACTCACTTTTAAAACAAGGTGAGAATATACACCAAACTGAAAAGAACAATCCAAATAATATCTACGAAGTGCCAGTAAATTTCTGCCATTTCGATGAAGGTGTGATTTGTTGCAGAATATTGACCCGGACGACGCGATCGCCACAACACACCTAATATTAATAACAGTCCCACGAAAACGTGCAAACCGTGGAATCCTGTCATTAAATAAAAGCAGTTGGCAAAGACATTGGTAGTCAGACCATATCCTAAAGTTGCGTACTCATAAGCCTGACCAATCAAGAAAATTGCCCCCATGATGGCAGTGATTGTGTACCATAGTTGCATTCCCTTAACATTATTCTTTTTAATCGCCGTATCACCGAAGTGAATCACGAAACTGCTAGATACTAGAATAATGGTGTTAATCGTCGGCAACAATAGTTCTACTTCTGTTCCTTCCGGAGGCCAAACTGCTGTACTGCTGCGGAAAAACAAATAGGTAGCAAAAAGTCCGCCGAACATCAGGGATTCAGAGACGAGGAATGTTAACAGTCCCCAAACTCTTAAATCTGGATGTTCTTCGTGATGTTCTGCACTGTTATGTTCGGTTGTCGCTATAGTCATAGATTTATTGACAAGATTAACAGCTGCGTGTGTGGAGGGGCTGGGCATTGGGACTGAGTTGTGAAGCTCTTTCGTAGTTTCAAGCTTGAAATTCCGAGTTCCAAGCTTGAAATTCCGAGTTCTCAAATCAAATTAACAAGGATAGCAATGCTGATACTAACTAAGCATTAGCTTCCGATGTCGTTGATGGCTGCAATTCAGTAACATGACCATTACCGTAGTCATAAGGGCCATGAGTGACAACTGGCAAGACTTCCCAGTTTTCAATCGCAGGTGGTGAGCTAGTTGTCCATTCTAAAGTCAAACCATGCCAAGGATTATCGCCTGCTGGGCGTCCTTTAAGCCAACTTTGAATAATGTTGATTGTGAAGGGAATTACTGATATCCCCAAAACAAATGAACCGAAGGTACAAATTTGATTGAGGTCGATAAATTGGGGGTCATACATTGCGACTCGTCGCGGCATTCCTTGCAAACCCAATTCGTGCATGGGTAGGAAGGTTAAATTCGTGCCAATCAAGGTGAGGAAAAAGTGAATGCGACCCCAGGTTTCATTCAACATCCGTCCGGTCATTTTGGGGAACCAGTGATAAATGCCAGCGTAAATGCCAAACACGGAACCGCCAAATAGAACGTAATGGAAGTGTGCCACAACATAATAGGTGTCGTGGACGTGAACATCAAATGGAGCTGTTCCCATTGTCACGCCGCTTAAGCCGCCCATGACAAACATGGATAACAAACCAATGGCGAAAAGCATGGCGCTAGTGAAGCGAATTTTACCACCCCAAAGGGTAGCAACCCAGCCGAAAATCTTAACGCCAGTGGGAACTGCAACTATCAGAGTCGAGATGGTGAAGAACATCCGCATCCAACCGGGTGTACCGCTGGTAAACATGTGGTGTACCCAGACGAACAGACCGACAACGCAGATTGCCAAACTCGAATAAGCGATCGCTTTATAACCAAAGATTGGCTTGCGGGCGTGAACCGGAATCACTTCGGACATGATGCCGAAGATAGGCAGAATCATTAGATATACTGCCGGGTGCGAATAAAACCAGAACAAGTGTTGATAAATTACAACGTTACCGCCTGCATCTGGTTTAAAGAAGGAGGTGCCAAAGTTGAGGTCAAACAATAGCAGAATTAAACCCGCTGCTAATACAGGTGTGGAGACGAGTGCTAGGACGGAGGTTGCTAAAATTGCCCAGCAAAACAAAGGTAGCTGATCCCATCTCATGCTGGGAACCTTCATCATCAAAATTGTGATTACAAAGTTTAGCGAACCCAAAATTGAGGAAGTTCCCACCAAAACGATCGCCAGTATCCACATGGTTTGAGCGATGGGTGCTGTCACCAAGCTCAAAGGTGGATAAGCTGTCCAACCCGATTGCGAACCGCCAAAAAGGAAACTACCTAATATCAGCGCACCGGCTGGTGGGTTTAGCCAAAAGGCGATCGCGTTCAGCTTCGGGAAAGCCATATCCCTAGCACCGACCATTAAGGGTACCAGAAAGTTACCAAATCCCCCAATGGCGCTGGGGACAATCCACAGGAAGATCATAATCGTCCCGTGATTGGTCATGAAAGCGTTATACAGATTGGGGTCTAGCCAATCTGGATCGGGTGTTGCTAATTCGACACGGATAGCGAGTGCCATCAGTCCGCCGATCAGATAGAACACAAACGCCGTTACTAGATATTGGATACCAATAACTTTGTGGTCAATATTAAATGTGAAATAGTCTTGCCATTTCCACGGCTCTTGATGAGACGTGTGGGCAACGGCCATTTCTGGTTTCTTTTGTTCTGGTGGAGTGTTGGGTGGAAATTCTACCTGTGTCATATTTTTGTCTTTTGTTGTTTGTCCTTTGTCATTTGTCAGTTATTAATGACCAATGACTAATGACTAATGACTCTTAACAACTGATTCTAGAGTTGCAGCACTAATCCCCATATCGTGGATGTGAGGAGCGAGAAACTCTGATGTTGATAACTCAGCAGGATTAACTGCAACGACTTGCTCCAAGTTTTGTTTTTGAGCAACCTGGTTTTCTGTTAACCAGCTCTTGTATTCTTCTGGTGTGTGAACAAATACCTGTGTCCGCATTGAACCGTGGTAACCACCACACAATTCAGCACAAACTACTGGATATGTACCTGGTTTGGTGGCGACAAATCGTAGTTCAGTAGGGATACCAGGAAGGGCATCTTGCTTCAGGCGGAAGTTTGGCACCCAAAATGAGTGAATTACATCATCTGCTGAAAGGTTGAGTTGCACATCAGCACCAACAGGAATGTGCAATTCCCCAGAAGTAATGCCACTTTCAGGATAGTTAAATATCCAAGCGTACTGCATCCCCTTGACATCAACCACTAAATCTGCTGGTTTGCCTATAACTTTAGGAGACGCGCCAATCCCAATTGTTGGAGCAGTTGTTGGCTGAGAAGTGTCGCTTAATGTGGCTGCGATAGCACTTCCTGGCATATGAGCAACATGAGCCGGCAAATGAGGATGATCTCCAGGTTCAAAGCCTCCCATGCGGTTAAAAACATCTACACTGTAGATACCCAAGCCGAGGACAATTAGTGTTGGGATTGCTGTCCAAAAAACTTCTAAAGGCAAGTTGCCTTCTACTGGTATGCCATCGGTGTCATCTCCCCGACGCTGACGAAACTGAACCAAAAAAATTACAATTGTTCCTTCTACTACTAAGAACAAAGCAATGGCGATGGTAAACATAACGTTGAAAAAACCGTCTACCAAAGGCGCTTGTTGCGATGCTTGTACTGGTAGTAGAGCGTGGCTTTGACCAATCGAAATGCTAATTGCTGTGATTACTATCCCAGCAACCAGAGTCCATAGTGAAACAGGAACTTGTTGCATACATCCTACCTGCTCTGTAAACCGTCTTTTCAGGTGTGATTTTTTGGGTATTGGGTATTAAAAAGTAAAAAATAAAAAGTAAAAATCTACCCATATTCTTTTCTTTTTACTTTTGCCTTTTACCTTTTGACTTCACCATTGCCCATTCCCTTTCACAGGGCAGTGTTTTTTGTTTTCACTTATTAACTTTCTAACGTGCAGCTATAAAAAATGGGGGAAACTTCCAGATTTTTTCATATCTTTCCCCCACAAAATTATCAATTATATTTCAACTCCTATGACAAAGGAAGCTCACCTGCTTCCAGAAAAGCTAGTTGTTCAGAGGACACTGTTAGTCCTAATATTGATTAGGCTATATTAGCAGCAAGTTTAAAATTGTCAATAACTAACATTTTGTGATTTACAGATTTGTCTACTGTGAACTATTTACCTAGTTTCACCAAATCTTGAGTACCACAGAACGGAAATAAAGCTACCATTGCAAACAGCAATGAAGTATGAGATAAAAGCCTTTTGACTTCCGCACAGCGGCATTAGTATTCCCCTCTAGTTACCTTGCTTAGGGCATTTGCCCTTTTTACAAACAGTGCCTCCTTAAACGAACAACAACATTGACTAACTCCACAAACCTTAATTATTTAATACAGCATGGGTGTAGCAGTTCTTGGGACAAATCCGCGAACAAGCTTCACAACCAATGCAGTTTTCTGGATAACTAACTGCCATCACTTTCCGTTCAATTTCATCATCATCTTCGTCTTCTACAAATTCCCCTTCTTCATTGAGTGCCTTCAAACCTAGTACATTGTATCCGCATACTTTAATACATCTGCCACAGCCGATACATTTGTCTTTGTCAATTTCTTGAGCAAACTTTGGTGTCCAAGTCTTACCACCAAATGTTAAACCTGTTAGTTGTGCCATGAATTAATCCTCGGCGATTTTGCCTTGCAATTTATTCCTACTTTAATCATTATATTATCCAAATTTTTAAATTTTCGAGATTTAATAATATTTTTCATCATTAATTTTTGATGACTTTTAATTTAAAACTAAATTCTTTTTCACTTGATTCTGATAAATGAAACTTATTGCCAATAATTATAATATGAGTTTGAATAGTGAAATGTTTGTTCAAGCCTCTACTAGCAACAACTATTGTTTCTCAAAGCTCTAAATCTCTCTAAAAAAGTGATGAGATTTTTTTTCAAATATTTTGATATTGAGGCAAAAAAATAGATAAAAACAGTAGCTTTATATACAAATCTAAATGTTTTTTAGTTACACTTTGATATCTGCGTTATGTATTTTTAAAACAACAATTTTAAATTTATTTTTTATGGAAATATCTAAATAAATACTGACAAAGTAAAGATTATTGTTTTTCATGGGTTCATTAGATGAAATAGAGCTTATCATGAAGAAACTGTAAACTTTATGGCAGAATATTATGAAGCTTTAAATATTAAAATTATTAATAAATTAGCGAACAGCGAATTGTGATTGGCTTAAATGTTGACTAAAAAGACTTTGGGTAAGGTTTTCTGGTTAAAGATGAAATGTTCATTAACTACATAACTAAATAAATGTTAAGAATTTTTTCTAAGCTCATTGCGAACAACTTAATCATTTAATTTATGAAATGTATATTTAATAAAGAAGTAATACTAGGCTCGGTTTGAAAGCCTTAAATAGCTTTCAATTTGGATGCAAAGTCAAGCAAATGGATGTGGGGACTTAGCAAGCTAGTATGCATCCAAGTTGTACATTCTCTGGTTAAGTCTGTCATTGGTAATTGGTCACTTGTACTGAGCGTACCCCTGCGGGGAGGCAAGCTAGCAAGAGTGTCTCCATTAGGAGAGGCCAAAGTATCAGTGATTAGTCATTAGTCATTAGTAACTGACAAAGAACAAAGCGCAAAGTCTGATCCAAAGAAGCCTTGGATCGGAACTTTGTAAGAGAGGACAAATGACAACCAAATAAAGTGAATATGTATTTTAGCTGAGGGTGAGAAAAGATTTTTCTTACCAGAAAGATCGTGTGGTAGCGAGTGATAAATAAACAGGACTCATCCAGGGGAGACCTGAGCCAGACATCTCAACGATTAGAGTGGGAACAGAGCCATATGCCTTATACGATTCCTAACAACAGTTGCGTTGGATGTGACAACTGCCGCCCCCAATGTCCTACGGGTGCAATCAAAATAGAGGACGATGATTACTGGATCGATCCTTGTCTTTGTAACAATTGTGAGGGTTATTATCCAGAACCACAATGTGTAATAGCTTGTCCAACTAATTCTCCCATTCCTTGGCAGGTAAAAAAGGGCAGATGTAAAATTGAGCCGAGAGATGCTACCAGCTTAGATTTATTTTCTAACGGAAAGAATAATCCATTTGCTTCAGCGATCGCGATTTGGGAAGCTTGTAATCTACTAGCGCAACGCACATCCTTACATTGGGAAACTGACGAAGAGGGTTACTTATGTTATGGCAGACAAGTCAACCAAGGTAAAGGAGCGATCGCTTTCCACATCCAAGATCCATTTAAGGTGAGCGATAAAGCGACAGATTTAGCAGCAATTGAAGGGCTAGATATTAGAGCTGCTTGCATACATCTAATTTTTGCAGCTTATGCTACAGCTTTAGATCGACCTTGGGAACAGGAATTTGCGATCGATGAGCGCCAAATCGAGAAATATTTAGGGATGGAGAAACGCAAAGATTTAAACAAAGCTGCCAAGCTAGCTTTAATGAAAAATCTTGTCCAGCAAGCCTGCTCGCTAATTATCTCCATCGACTGGCCTCAACAAGGTCGAGTCAACGGATTCTCTGTTACAGGAACCCGTTTATGGCACTTGGTGGACATTCAGCACCACTTTCAAGAAGATGCTCTCGGCTGCAAATATCTGATTGGGCTAACTTTTAAAGTCAAAGCCGGTATTTGGGCAGAATATTTCTTAAACAAACAAGCATGTAAAGAGCGAACCGCATTCTATCAATATGGCAGTCTCCCCAAAACACTGCTAACCACAGTCATGAGCATTTGGCAACAACATGAAGGAGCAGTCCGACTGATGTTGTGGTTGTTGTTTAAAACCAAAATGGGTAAAGAACAACGCATTACTGTTCCTACCTTGCTGCGTGTTGCTTACGGTGAAGAAAAAGTTACCCTTGCATCCAGACAACGCGAAGAACGTAAACGCCTGCTACGAACTTTTGAAAACGATTTGGAAGTTCTCAATCATTATGGAATGAAACCAATTTTTGACCCAGTTACCTACCCACCAGAAATTCAACCTTTGTGGGCAAAGTTAATGGATATTCCCGAAGATCCAGATGAAGCATTGGAATTTTGGACTAATGACGGCGGGGCTGAAACTCGCCTAACAGATACAGGCCCTCGTGGTAAGTGGAATCTGTTAATGAATGCGCGGATTTTGGCTTTTGAACTACCAGCAGAATGGGAACAACAAATCTCACAATCACAGAAAAAGCAGCGGCGAGGTGTTAAGAGTAAAAGAAAGTCCGCCACCACAGGTGATTTACTAGGCGAAGAGGTTTTGGAAGCGCGAAAAAATTTGAATCTCTCTCAAAGAGAATTAGCAAAGCTTGCAGGTAAAAGCCAAAGCTGGATTCGAGATATCGAAAATGGTCGTTTAAAAGCCAAATTAGAAGACCAAGTACTGTTACGAAAAGTCTTAAATATGACTTAGCAATAATTCAGAATGAATCGTGTATGAACGAATAATTATTAATTCGTAATTACAAATTACGAATTAATAATTATTCTGACTCCTATTTATGCACTATAAGTCATTACCTTACTACAAGTAAGCCAAACACTAGTTACAGCATATTTAGTAATCACTGACTCTTGTACAGCATTGCATGAACTCTTAAGTTTTTGAATCTTGGTTGCATCTTTCACAAGTTTAGCCTGGTAAGTGTAGAGAGAACCAGAAGTTTTTTCAAAACCTAGCTCAGCTAAAATCGTACTATTGTCTAAACTTTGTTCTAAGATTTTGCCTGCAACTTTGTAGTTAAACCAATCCCATCCTTCAGTGAAAATTAATTCTCTCTCCAATATTTGAAGTGCAGCTGGCAAAATTCCCCAACCTCGATACACTGTATGCAAGCATTGAATTTCGCCGCTACGAGTCAAAATTGATCTGAATGAATCTTGCTCCAGAACACCGTAGTATCTTCCTTCTGGCAAGTCTATAATTGTTGGCGCAAAGCGATGTCCACCAAAATGTGATGATTTCCAAATCCGTACATTGTCTAAGTTCAAATCAGAAATAGTCGCTGTAGCATGAAAATAAAAGGGATTTCCGTATCTGGCACAGCACTTATCGTGGCTCCCGTGGGTACAAACTAAAATATCTCTAGTTGCAGTAGTTTCAACCTCAGAATTAGAACCAATACCCCATAACCATTTTTGTACAACTGCTGCTACCTGCTCAATATTTGCTAGTATAAACTCTTGCTTTTGGTATCCATTACTTAGCCCCTCTTTTCTTTGATAAATTAAAAGCGTAGTTTGGTTGACTTTGTGAGAAAAATCATTAGCAATTAAGAGGAATCTAATCGGTAGTTTAGCACGCTTCACTCCCTCAACTAAAATCCTCAAATTATTGGGCACCCATTTAGAATTAAACGCTTCTGATGTCCAAGGCGGCGGACATTCAATTAAAATATAAGTTTGATAATTGGTGGCACTACCAATAATATCTTCTCCTGCTTGCCGTGAAGAATCAGAACAAAAAAAGGTGTTCATCTAACTATACTCATTACTGCATTTTTTGGACAAAAGCTACGAAAAACTACATTTTTGTTCTTTAATAAAATGTCCTTGATTACAAGAATTAAAAAGAACAATATGTATATAACATTTAAAAATAGGTAGCTACTTTCTAACATTATTATTGATTAATGTCTTGCCAGTTAGTCAATTCTCCATAAGAAAGATAAATACTGTCAAAAAATATTTTTCTGTAACAGCGATATTAATTTTGTATCTAGTTTTATTATTATTTGGTATTTCATAAATTTTCCCTTACTGATACATTTTAATCTATCTTTCCATACATATATTGCAAATAATTCTCAATTGTTTGAAAAAAATAAAAATAGCTGGGTTTGACGAATGATTTTGTTGGTTTTGTGGGATGAACAGAAGTTAATAGCAAGCAAGCTGATTGACGACGCTCGCAGCATCTTTCTGAGGATGCTGCGTCTTGCTCGTCTGTTGTATTTCAAAGCGGGCGAAATGCCTACCCTACAAGAATCATCCCTAGATTTAGCGGTAAATGCTTTAGTACGCTGTATTCGATGAGCTATATGTTAACAATTGAGATTAATGATTGATTATTTAGCAGCATCACTAATTTCAGCATTAACAAACCTAGTATTTACTCTGTTACCTAATCTAGTACAGCGGGCGTGGAAATAAACAGACCATACCTTACAGTCAGCCACTTCGTGTCTACAAAATAGCCCGAAAGCCGAAAATACAATTGTAAACTTTTGAACTTTCGACTGCTTCGGCTGCGCTCAGTACAAGTCCGCTCAGGGTCAACGGTGAGCGTACCCCTATGGGGAAGCAAGCTACGCGTAGCCTCTCGTAGAGAAGTCTAACCGTTGACTTTTGAATGGGTGACTTCTAAGGCAACAGTACTAGCTTTCTGAAAATCACATCAGGGTTTGATTTTAGATAGCTGCTTTGACTGTAACTGAAGTCAATAAGAAATGCAAGTATTTGATAATTTTTATATTTTATTTACAATTTTTCATCTCCAAGAGGTTCGTTAAATTAAGGTAAATCGGCAATTCATGGTAAATAGGTTTTACTAGAGCAAGAATAGATCCTTTTAAAATAATAGAGAATTGTTTGCAATTGTATCAACTGCGCTCAGCCTGCATACCTACCAACTGTAACTAATGACTAATCCAAAGATTTATGACTATGGCGATCGCATACTTCTACTTTCATGCAGAATTGAATCATTTTTTACCACGGCATCAAAAGGAAGTGAGAATTTCTGATTATTTTGAGGAGAGAGCCTCAATTAAGGATACGATCGAGTCATTAGGCGTTCCTCATCCAGAAATTGATTTTATAAAAGTTAATGATGAATATGTAGATTTTTCTTACATTGTTGCAGACGGAGATATTATTAATGTTTATCCAATTTCTAGTAGGAGTGATATAACACCAAGTGTTTCTGTATCACCGAAACCCCTGAGTATTATTCATTTTGTTTTAGACATTCATTTAGGCAAACTAGCAACATCTCTACGACTTTTAGGCTTTGATACTTTATACCGCAATGACTACGAGGATGAGGAATTAGCAAAAATATCTGATAACCAAGCACGGATTCTTTTAACTCGTGATAAGGGTTTATTAATGCGTAGTTTGGTAACGCATGGGTATTATGTGAGAAATACTAACCCTGAAAAACAAATCCTGGAAGTATTGCAACGCTTCGACTTATTTAAATTAGTTTCGCCATTTCAAAGGTGTTTGCGTTGCAATGGATTATTAGAACCTGTAGATAAACAATCCATTCTTGAAGAAATACCAGAAAATGTGCGCTCGCAGATTGATGAATTCCAGCGCTGCCAAAATTGCGATCGCATTTATTGGAAAGGTTCGCATTATGAACGATTGCAACAGTTTATTGATGAAGTACTTGACTCAAAAATAGGTGAGTAAATTAGTAATTATCATCCTCTGGATTGACAACTGCTCTACCTGGAAGATTGGCAATCATTATTTGTCACTCCCCTAGATTTTCTTTGCTTTCATCTTGGCTGTTCAAATCATCTTTACTAAGTTCTTCTGGTTCAATCGGTGCTGTCTGTTTCTCAAGCTCAAGAGAGCGAGGAGGTTTTTTGGCGTCAGAGAAATCAATGAGTGGATTTGGTTGCTCAGTAGTGATGAGTTGCTAAATAATAGTGTAGTTTCTTCTAGTGTTAAATGTATCTTGAGGACAAACATCTTTTTTGACAAAGAAACTATGTTGTGTAACGGTTTAGGAAGAGAATAGACAATGACATTAATTTTAGCTCTCGATTTTGGCGGAACTAAATTAGCGGCTGCATTAGTAAATATTGACCCCTTGAAGTGGTTGCGCTATGAACGTCGCTTCTCGCCAGCGAATGCAGATGCTAGCACTGATTTGGCAATTATGCGATCGCTGATTTACTCTTTACTAGAAGATACAAAACCGAGTGCGATCGGTGTTAGCTTTGGCGGCCCTGTAGATGCTTCCACGGGGACAGTGCGACTATCTCATCATGTCGCTGGATGGGAAAATATTCCGCTCAAAGACTTGTTGGAAGAGGAGTTTGGTGTAAGTGTTGGTGTAGATAACGATGCTAACATTGCGGCTTTGGGCGAACATCGCTTTGGTGCGGGACAGGGTTACGATAGCTTGTTTTACATAACTATCAGCACTGGTGTGGGTGGTGGTTGGATACTCAACGGCCAGCCTTGGCGGGGTGTAGGTGGAATGGCTGGTGAAATTGGACATATAGTTGTAGATCCTGCTGGCCCGGTATGTTTGTGTGGGAAGCGGGGATGTGTGGAACGTTTTGCTTCGGGGCCTTATATAGCGCAGAATGCTAGGGAAGTTTTAGAAAATCAACCCCACAGAGGTGGAGAGGTGTTGAGGGGTTTTGTAGGGAATGATTTAACGTTACTGACGGGACAGTTGGTAAGTAAAGCGGCGGCGGCTGGGGATGATGTGGCTAAGGAAGTTTTGCACAAGGCTGCTTGGGCGCTGGGTGTGGGTATTGGGAATGTAGCAAATTTGATGAATCCGCAGCGCTTTGTGTTGGGGGGTGGTGTGACGAAGGCGGGAGAGGATTTTTGGCGGGTGGTGCGACAGGTGGCACGGGAGACAGCTTTACCAGAAGTTGATTTTGAAGTTGTACTGGCGGCGTTGGGTGATGATGCGCCGTTGTGGGGGGCGGTGGCGATCGCTAATGAGCATCTCAAATAATCCTGCTAAATCTAAGTTTCTTAATTACGAATTACGTAGCTTGCTTCCCGATGCAGCGGGTAATACAAATTACAAATTGGTATAAATATTTGTCTTCCTGTTAATAAACCATGTATGGAGCGTATAAGTGCAAACAGAACTGGTTTTTACTCCATGTATCAACTGCCTTCTTTGTTATTACATTCTTAAAAAGTTCTTCTGGTAAGTTGACAAAATTTTCTAACGTTTGAGTCGTAATATTGTTCGCTCTCCCAGTTAGTAGTCACTTATTTCTATCCTAAGTCAAAACTAAATTATCCCGATGAATCACAGTTTCCGCACCAGCGTAGCCTAAAATTGTGGAAATTTCTCGTGAATGATGTCCGCGAATCTTTTGCAGTTCATCGCTGTTATAATTCACAAGTCCTCTGGCAATTTCGCTACCGTTGATGTCACACAATTGCACAGCATCTTGTGTGTCAAACTCTCCTTCTACTGTTTTAATTCCAGTTGCTAATAACGATTTTCCAGCCAAAGAAATTGCGGCGATCGCACCTGCATCTAAATACAATTTTCCCGCAGGTACAAGTCCGTAAGCTATCCAACGTTTACGTGCAGAAGTTGGTTCTGGTTGCGGTTCAAAATGCGTCCCGATGGAGTCACCCTGGAGAATTTTTTCTATATTGTGAGGAAATCGTCCTTGGGTAATTACAGTCCGTACTCCAGCAGCGATCGCAATCCTAGCAGCCGAAATTTTTGTTACCATACCCCCAGTACCCCATTGAGAACCTTGGGAACCTGTTTGTATTTGTAATTGAGCTAATTCTTTAATGCTACTAACTAAAGCGATCGGTCGCGCATCTGGTACAGAACGCGGATCGGCTGAGTAGAGGCGATCGACATCAGTGAGCAAAAATAGCCAATCGGCTTGTACTAAACTAGCAACCAATGCTGAAAGGGTGTCATTATCGCCAAATTTTAGTTCCTCTACTGCTACGGTATCATTTTCATTGACTATGGGAATTACTCCTAGTCCTAACAATTCTTGAAAAGTATTGTATACATTTAGATAGCGGCTGCGCTGTACCAAATCGCTGCGAGTCAATAATACTTGGGCTATTGCTTGCTGTAAAGTATTAAATAAATCATCATATATACGTATTAGCCTGCCCTGCCCAACTGCTGCTACAGCCTGTTTGAGGGCGATCGCTTTCGGACGTTCAGTTAAGCCCAACCGCGCACAACCCACTCCCACAGCGCCAGAGGAAACCAAAATTACTCGATGTCCCTGGCGTCTTAAATGACAGAGTGTTTCTGCCAAGGTAGCGATGGTAGAAAGTGCTAATTGTCCTGTTTCTGGTTTGGTGAGGCTAGAAGTACCAATTTTGACAACAATCGTTAGTGACATCAAAAAAGTTAGGAATTACGAGTCATTGAATTTTAGATTTTTGTACAATCTAAAATTCAAAATCTAAAATTTTCATCATAACTCACTATGGTACTGCAACTAAGTTCACACTAAATCTTTGATTTACTGGTCTTTAATTAGCGGCAGGTCTAAATCTCTCTTTAATTGATTCTGAATTCTGAATTTTGCATTCTCTATTCTTTTTAAATCTAAAATTCAAAATTCAAAATTGCCAACTATGGTACTGCAACATACCTACCATTTTTTATCTCTAATAAAATTGGCTCAGTTTCACGTTCTCTTTGAGAACTAAAAAGGTTTTTCTAATATATAAAATCTAATTCCCAATAACGCCAGTTCGCACAAGTCGAAAGACCCGCCCATGCGACTGGCTCCCCAATGCCCTATACCCAATCCCCAATTTGTAAAGCGCCAGTCCCTCTATAAGTGAAGGCTGACGCTTTACGAGTTTATATTTATTTAGTATTGGCTAGAGTCTTTTTTAGTTGACTCCATGTTATTAATACCTATGATCCCCGATTTTGAGATTCCAGTAACATTCCTTAATCATTTCTTTAGATTTACTTTCCTGATGATTTCTCAAGTTTTGTGAATTTTCTTTTTCTTAGGCGTAATAGAGGCTCCGAGTATTTCAGAGGCCCAAACTTCAAAATTCCGCACAGGATGAGAGCGCAGTGCGGCCTCTGGATGAATAATCGGTTCAACCAAAATGGTAAACATTCCCAAGCGATTACCTGCTAAAACATCGGTAAACAAGCGATCGCCTACCATCCCTACTTGATGCACTGGGAGATTCATTGCTTGCAGTGCAGCTCTAATTTTACGTCGAGAAGGTTTAGCTGCACCCAAATAGTAAGGTAAGTTCAGCGATCGCGCAATTCCACCAATTCGCGCTTCACTCAAATTATTGCTCACCAAGCACAATGCAGTACAACCACGTATTTCCTTTACCCAGGTTTGTAGTTCTAGGGAAGCCATTCCCACTCTAAAGGGTACCAAAGTTTCGTCTACATCCAACACTAGCCCCTTGAGACCATACTGTTGGATAATATCTGGTGTCAGGTTTAACACTGAACCTTCTAAAATTAAGTCAGGCTGTAAAAGATTGTTCCAGGTCATAGTCAACAAGCAAATATAAATAGCTCTAGAGAAACGAGCATAACCCAATACAGTTTAGTTAGTCGAACTTAATCCTGGAATATCTCCACGAACACTTTCAGATAAAATTCCTAAAATTTTATCTATCTCTTTGATATAATAATTATTCAAATCAATAAATATCTCGTTTTCTTCTAACTTCAAAAACTTCCAAATATCTCCCGTTGTTACCGCACCAGAAATTTTTTTAATTTCATTTCCTTCTTGTTGATTAAATAATTGTGCTGCTAACATTGCTGCGGCACATTGACCTAATCCACCTTTAATATTTTCATTTTTTGCTTCAATAATAATCACCACAGGTGCATTAATTGTTAGTTGTTCTTTAGAACGACTGATAATAAAGTCACAATAACCATTCAGACCTTTTTCTGTATCTACATTAAAGTCTACTCCGGAAAATAAACTAATTGCATAACTAGCCCTACGTCTTACCTCCAATAATATTGGTGTAATAATCATTTCTGAACGAGCTTTTTCAGTATTAATTGCTAAAGCCAGTTCTGTGGTTTCTTCTAAAGTATTTGTGAGTTTATCGCTTGGCTGTAGAGGTTCTACATTGGCACACAAATCGGTTTCTTCATTAATACCGATGCTGAATGACTTTTTAAATTTACTTAATGTAAAGTCGCTATAAGCCACTTTCAGCACCTCATAGCAATTTTGGATTTTAGATTGCCAATGCCCGATACCCTATTTTCAAGGCAGATTTAATGTTTTATTGCTTCCATATTTAATGGAGCATCGCAAAAGATTTGGGTAATCCCAATCAAAAAATTCAAAATGTTAATTTTAAATTTTATTTTTGCATCTTATTCTACTTCATTAAAAAGGTGTTCCTCTAACAAAGGCTGTACTTTGCGAAACTCTTCTGGAGAGAGTAATTCGGGTTCACCTGTTTTCGCTATTCTTGCAAAAAACAATAATGGATCGAGGGGTGTATAAATTGCATACTCCTGGTGTTCATCATAGAAGCTAGCAAGTAGCTGTAATTGCTCTGGCTCTAAATCTGCTTCTTCGTCTTCAATTTCTAAAGTAAAAAGTTCTGATTCTTCAACTGGCGGTAAATCACCTGCAACTGTCAGAGCATAAGCTGTATTCTTCAATGTTAAGTTTTGCTCAGATAGTACAGCTTGGGCAGTGCTAAAAATTTGCTCGATAATGCTGTCATCTTCTACAAGAACCGCTTCTTCCTCCTCATCTTCACCTTGCCAAGAAAAAATTTCTACAGGTGAGTCTACAGGAAGAAGTAAAACATATTCTTGCCCATCTACCTCCAGGGAATGCTCTATATAACATTCGAGCGATCGCCCTTTGTCATCGGTCAAAGTGATGGAACCCTCATGAGCGTTATCATTTTCTTCAGGAAATGGAGAGAAAGACATGGCCAAATGTATAACTTTAATAAATACCAGCAAGTTCGTAAATCGTTTAACTATCAAATAGCTTTACACGTAGATCCAAATGCTGGGTAATCGTTTTCAGAATATCATGTTAAAAGGTATCAATACTCAATAGCCGCCACTGAACTGCGGGAATTAGCACGCCTAATATCGAGCCATTGTTGCAAAATCAAAGAGGCTGCCTTGCGGTCAATCAAACCTTTATGGCGTGATGGGGAGCGATTCTCAGCAATTAGCAGTTGTTCTGCTTGAAATGAAGTTAATCGCTCATCAACATATTCCACAGGCAAATTCAGCGCTTTGGCAAGTCTTTTAGCAAACTTTTGGACTTGACGCGCCTGAAATCCTAGTGAACCATCCATTGAATAAGGTAAACCTATAACCAGGATTTGCACCTGGCGTTCATTAACTATTTGTCGGATTTGCTCGACATCCCGATCGAAAGATGTACGCTCAATTGTAACGATCCCCGTGGCAATCAAACCGGTGCGATCGCAGCCAGCCACACCAATCCGCTTGCGACCGAAATCTAATCCCAAAGCTGAAATAAACGGTTTTGCTTGCTGTTGGGGTATCACCTAATTCTCCTGCTGTGTATCTGGTGATTCCGGAATCGGGGATGCTTCCATGCTAGTGTTTTTTCCAGAAAAATTAATTGGTTCTGATTTGCTTGGCTGTGGTCTATCTGACGATGGCGATGGTGGTTGTACCCACGACATTCCGCCTGGTATGGGTTTGCGAGCTGGTTGTAGACCTTGTAGCATATCAGTCCACTGAATTCCTTCTAAGGAGACCAATTTTGACTCCCGTAGCTTGTGCCACACCGAGCGAGACATAATTAGCGTGTGTTCGACGCGTTTTGCCCCGATTCGCTCCAAATATTCTTCTCGCTCCGCCTGATAATCTGAGGAAGCTAATTGTAAGCCTTGCTGGGGAAAATCTTGGGCAATCCGAGCCAGTTGAGATAGTAATTCTGGATAAAGCCACGTGTAAGCAGGATGAACCGTCAGCGTTGCAACGTGGGGGACTTGTCCCTTGCGGTCAAGTTGCACCTGAAAATAGCCGATCGCCGCTTTGCGTTGGGGTTCAAATACATAACCGCTCACTACTTCTGTTTTGGTTACCCATTGCTTGACAGCATCAGTTAAAGCGCCGAACAAACTGGTTTTAAAGTCGCGGGTATTGCGGTCAAAAACTTGACGTACCAAGGGTGGCATCGAAGCTGTATCTAATTGATATAACAACTGAGCATCAGCATTGCTGACTGGCAAAAGGTTGGGCAAATCCGGCTCTGCTTGTGCCAATTCAATCAACAATTGAGGCTCGATTTCCCAGTATGTCATTTCTGCCAGACGCTGAAATCCATTTTGGCGATACAACGCCAGCGCTTCTATGTCGTTGATGTTAACTTCCAGTAGCCAAGTGCGAGCTTCCAAAATCGATTCAAAGCAATGACGCAAAAGCTGGGAGCCAATTCCTTGTTTATCGACACCGCGCTCTAGTAGCACTCGATCGATCCGCCAAGTGCTGCGTGTACGATTAAAAGGTGACACTTGAATCATCCCTAGAAGCATACGCCCTTGCTCTGCTACGTAAGCACAAAGGCGATACTGTAGCGGGTTAGGAAACCAACTCAAAAATTTGAGTAATCCATACCAGCGACGCAACCATTGCATCTGGCTGATGGCAAAATCTGCTTCCTTGGGAGTCAGGGCTGCGAATGACTCTTGAGTTATGCGCTCAATTCCATCCAGATCGCGGTATTGGACTGGTCGGATGACAACGCTCAGGTTTCGGGGAAGTAATGAAGTCATTTTAATTCCAGCCACCATTTAGCCTTAACTAACTGCTCTTTGTCAGAACTGTTGCAATCATCTTAACTACTTTCTGCTCCTGACTATTGCGCCAAAAGGGTGATTTTAGTAACTCAATACTTAAAAAAGCAGAAAAAGCAGATCTTGTGGGAACACCATTGGTATTAATCCAACAATATCTGCCTTTATTTTATTTGAATTTTAATTAAAGTATGTGTAATATTTATAAGCCTTGTCGAGAAACTAGTTTTTCAAAGTGGGCTTGGGTTTGATGGAGTAATTGCTGACGACTATCGACCAGTGTTTGCTTCAGGGGTGGAACAAGATTGCGAGCTTGCAGAGTCATGTGAAGTTGCAAGTTAGCAACATATTCACTGAAATATTGATTCATTTCATCTGCTTCTGCATTCTTTAATAAATTTGATTCCATTGCCACTGTGTTCTCCTGTATTAATCCTGTGCTGTCTCTTCTCTTAAAAAACCTTGAGCGTCGGCAGCCGCTACTCAAGGTTTTTGCTTGACATCATCAAAAATTATCACGTTGTTTGGACTAACTTCTTAATTTGCAATGAAGTTTAACGCTTCTTAGACATAGCGATGTTTAGGACGGGCTACGCCAACGCCAGTCTCTTAAAATCTCAAACCAATACCACCTTGCACAGAGACCGCTGTACCACCACTATCACGGTAGGCATCAAAAGCGATGATAGCGTTGCCAAAAAGCACAGTATTGCTATTTGGAATCATATAATCAATTCCCGGCTGTAAAGCAAAACTAATTTTGTCCCCTACAGGAGAAGAACCACCACCACTAGCCAACACCAATCCAGCACCTAAATAGGCATCAGCTTGCCAGTTCAGAGGGACATCATAAGAAACTGTTGGTACTATTGCCGTATTATTACCAATTAACACTTGGGCACGCAGAGAAATTGGTGCTTCCAAAAGCTTGTAACGACCAGCTATTACCCCACCAATTTGCACACCATCGGTAAAACCAATAGCTGGCCCGATACCGATATAACTACCATACGCTACTTGAGCTTGTGCTGGTTGAGCCAAATTCCAAACCAAGCTAGCCCCTAGAACAGAAAGCAAATATGGAACATATTTCATAACCCAATTCCTCACACCATTTTCTCAATTGTCATTGGGCATAGGGTATGGGGCATTGGGGTGGTGGGGTGATGGGGGTGAAATTCTCTCCCATGTCCCCATCTCCTCATCTCCTCATCTCCTCATCTCCCTCATCTCATTTTACGGGCAACGGGGATGAATGCCTCCTTGTGTACAAATATACGCTAGTTGCTTAGAATCTAAATTTTTGGCTTGAGAAAAATCAACGCCTTGAACTACGGCAGATACTGAGCCTAAATCTGGGGTTTGGACAAATTGATCGGCTGGGTCTTGTTTGCTAGGAGCGAGAATTGTTCCTTGAAAATTTGCTCCGGCTAGATTTGCTCCCCGTAGATCTGCAAGACTAAGGTCGGCATTTTGCAAGTTAACGTTTTGCATCTGAGCAGAACGTAAAACAGCACCGGTCAGACGAGTCGCACTCAGGTTAGCATTGCTGAGATTAGCCCGATCTAAATATGCTCCTGATAAATCTGCCCCTTCCCAATCGGTGTTAGTTAAGTTAGCAAAGGATAATTGTGTTCCTATGGCAGTAACGCGACCTAAACGTGCAGCGTAAAGATTGGCTTCGTTCAATTTGGCGTCACCTAAATCTGCCCCAGTTAAGCTGGCTTGTTCTAAGACTGCGTTTCGCAGATCGGCTCCTACTAGTTGGGTGCTGTTGAGTTTAGCCTCATACAAACGGGCATTGGATAAGTTGGCTCTGTTGAGAGTGGCCCGACTCAAATCGGTACGGTTCATCAAAACTCGGCTAAGATTGGCATCAGTAAGATTAGCTTGCTGCAACTGAGCTTGGCTTAAATCAGCCATCACATCGTCGAAAGTATCCCAACGTCCATCTTCACCCACGCTACGAAAGCGGCTAGCCTTAAAACTGGCTTGGTTCAGATTTGCAGATTTTAATTTAACTCCTGACATATCAATGTTGTCTAGTACCAAGTTAAATGAGGAATTACCTGGAGTACTGCTTTGACCTAATTGGATGCGACTGAGATCGACACCCTCGATTTTCCCACTAGAAACAGACAGAATTTTATTGATTGTCTGCTGGTTTCTTTGTAGCCGCCCTTGCCGCAATTCTCGCTCTTGAGTCGCACTGCTGTTCAAAGACTCCAGTTCACTCACCAGAAATTGATTCTTATTTTTTAATTCGGGGATGGCTTTCGGGCCGATACTTGTCAGGGCTTGTTGGATTGTATCTAAGAGGCTGGGGTTGGTTTCCTTCACCAAGAGATCCGCGAGAAATTGAATCGACTGTGGATCTTTGAGACCACCCAAGGCCAAAATTGCACTTTGGCGTTGTTCATTGGTAGCCCCAGAGTCGGGACTCAATTGTTTGACAAGTTCGAGGAACTGTTGGCTGTTGATTTGCTTGGTTGCTCGCTGAGATTGTTGAATTTGGATATAAACTTGAGTACCTATTAAAGTTGCCAGCACAGCAGTCATGCTTACCAGCCCTACTCCAAACAAAATCAGATTGGGATTTTGCTGTATGCGCCGCCACAGATGAGGTGTTTTAGTTGCGGCTGGGGCTAATTCTGCATTTCCCTGCTGCCATTCTTCTGCTTGGCGATCGCTATCGCTAGTAGACTGGATTTGTTTGTGAGCAAAAAGTGAAACTGGCAAGGGACGAGTCGCATCTATACTATAAGTATTTGCAAGTCGATCGTGCAGCGCGCGACGCCCCCCGTGACGGGACGGCAAAGCTATCCCTTCACCCAGCACCATTAACACAGCTAAAAATGTGAATAATCCTAAATTAGGAAAAGCAAAGCTGTAACGCCACAGCAGGTAAGCGATGGAAATAGGTATAGTCCAACGACCAACTCCTTCTCTGATCGCAACTGCTGCCAAACCAGGTGCCGCTCCTTGGTCGTTGACAACCCGCACTCCTAGCCAACGTTTGGGAATTGTGCTACCAGTTTTACCCAATAAATACAATTGCCACCATGAAAGAGTTACAGGCGCTAATATCGCGATTGTCCACAAAAAATTAGTCGGCCATGCTACGTTACGAATGCCATAGCTAACGGGCAAAGCTAATGGCCTGGCGATCGCTCTTTCCGTTGTTACCAGTACGGGATTGAGCGGCACTCGGTTGAGATCGCTTCTAGAATTGGCATAGACACCAATGCCAAAGGGAATCAACCCACTAGTAACCACTAGTGTGATTTCAGCCGCCCAAGCAGCAAAACGCCTGCTGGCTAGCAGCAGCGAATTGGCTCTTTCTGGTTCTTGTGACTGACCAGATTGATTACTTCTCCTCACAGTTGGTGTCGTCATCGCATAATTCCCTTTGACATTATTTCTACGCCTTCATTGGCACAATTAAAATAGACTATCGCTTACGTTCAAAGCTACTAGATACAAAAAATTTGTATCCAACATACACTAACACTGCTAAAACTGCCAGACTGATTACAGATGCAACCAGTTTAAATACTGCTTGCACTATCGCCAAGCTCAATAGCACTGCTGCACCCGAAAACAACAGCTTTTTCGCCCCTGATAAACTCCCAAACCAGATCCGAAATCGCTCTAGTTGCAAGTTTAAGTTAGCAAAACTAAACTCAGATGTCTGTTTTTGTTCCGGTGATTGGGGAACCACCTTGGGTGAGGAATTAATCTCTGCCTCTAGCTTATTGAGGCGACGCTGCAAGTCTTCTTCTCTTTGAGGGTTCATCAATTTTTCCTACCTCAGCTAGGACACTTGTTCAACAACATACCAACCAAATTCTACTTTGGTGGTTGTGTTAGTGATTTTAGCTAATGTCTGTCTTACAAGACGTTTCTCGGCAGGGAAAAATTATATTTTTTTCTTTTATCTTCCAACCTACTTTCTGTTATCAGTACTAACCTTTAGACAAAATGTAAAAATTATAACTATTAAAATTTTCTTAATATGAATTATTAACTTCACTAAATTCGACTCATAAGCCATCTATTTGCAGATCTGACTTCTCTAAATTTCTCCACACAATCCTATGTTTAGCGGTATTAAAATATACGACTATTTTTGGAACAAAGTAGGAATTGCTGTCGTCTTTTGAATCAGAGTATACATAACTATACTGCTCTAGAAAAATCTGGAGCATTAATTAAAATGAAGGCGTTTAGTCTATTGACGATTGTTCCTACAGCTTTAGCGATCGGTTTAATTTTTACTGAGGCTAATTTAGCACAAACACCACACATCGAAATTAATCGGAATTTGCAACCAGATCCGCTAGTCTTGAACGGAAAGTCTGGGGGGTCTGTCAAAAGTAAGTGTGGTAATATCACCACTGCACCTAATCAAATTATTCAAGTTACAGAATCACTGCCTTACTTACGATTAACACTAGAGAGCCAAGGTAAACCAACCCTGTTGATTGACGGGCCTGGAGGAAAGTTTTGCGTACAAGCAGATAATTACTCTGGAGGCAAACCAGAACTTTCTGGTTACTGGCAAGCAGGAAAATACTCACTATATGTAGGCGAACTATCCGGGCAGCAGTATAACTACATCCTCTCAATCTCGCAACAAAAGAAATAGTCATTAATCAATTTGTGCTTCGTCCTCTCCTGCAAA
Organism: Nostoc sp.; assembly: GCA_036918135.1. GTDB lineage: Bacteria > Cyanobacteriota > Cyanobacteriia > Cyanobacteriales > Nostocaceae > Nostoc. The sequence continues at coordinate 219,273 of JBALDB010000011.1, read as the reverse complement.
GTTGAGCTGTCCGTTGGCTCTTTTCCCCTACTTAAAGGAACAGCCGTTGAGCCACTGCTCGACTAGTGTCTCTCCCGGCTCCTTCAGTGACATCAGATTGCCCCAAGCCGACGCACCCTGCAGGAAGTAGCAGAAGCGTCTAGAGACTTTGCTCTTTATCATTTGTCAGTTACCAATGACTAATCTTCCAATGATTGGGTTGGTACTTCAATTGCCTTGATATCAATAGTGCCTGCTGGTGTCAAGCGCTGAAAATGATTATGTACTAATAACGACTCACCACAGTTAGGACACTGTACCTGGCTATTATTTAAAGCTGTAAATTCATATCTACATACGGGACATTGGTCAGCAATCAAGTTGCGTTGCAGCCACCAACGAAAACCAAAGAAAGCCACAATGGGTGCTAACAACAGCAACCCAAAAATAATTAACAACGAATTTACTAACCAACCCAAGCCTAGTGATGCTAGCAACCAAATAACTGCTAGCAGAGTCAGCCAGGGACGAAGATTTAAAAGATTCAATTGAAATGACTTAAAGCTCATTTTTAAATGTCGTCCTGCTCTCCGCTCTACAACATTTGGATAAAGTTAAATAAACTTCAACTTTGTTAGACATTGCCCAGATTGTTTCCTGCTTTCTTCTGACAGTGTCAGCATTTACCACTTTACAGGTTTAAGCTCGGATAAAGCTTACCCTAGTTATAAATTAAATTATCTTTAAGTGAAATTTTGAGAAACTTTAGTACTTTAATCCACCAATTTGGTATTATCAGGGTTTTTTGGACTTCAAGAGTCACTTGAAAACAGGTGGGCTACTCTTAAAAGTTCTATAAAGGTTCTCAAGCCTTAATTTCTTTGCTTGGTTTTTGCGCTCTTACAAGTATAGCAAGTTTTCTATTGGACAAAATATCTATTAATATTAGCTGTGTCCAACATTTTAGTCACAGTTTCTCACGCTCTTAAATAGCAATTTTAGTCATTATGGTCATTTGTAATTAGGACTGAGGACTGAGGATAGAAGCAGCTGTTGCAACTTCAACCCAAATGCATCCAAGCCAAACATAGCGATCGCTTGTTTTCGTAGCCATTCTCCATTACATCGCTGGTCATTGCCTTGCAGCATCTCTATACAAGCTGCTGCTACAGCATCAGGATTGCGGTGTGGTACTTGCCATCCTAGCTTACCATCCTGCAAGGGGTCAGCTGACCCATCGTCGTCACCAGATAATACAGGTACTTGGCAAGCCATTGCCTCTAAATAGACGATGCCGAAGCCTTCTTGAGAAGGCATAATATAGGCATCAGCAAGGCGATAATGTTCCATTAATTTTTCTGTGGCAACGAAACCAGCAAACACAACGCGCTCGCTCACATTTAAATCTTTGGCAAGTTGAGCTAATCGCGGTTGGTCATCACCACGACCAATCACTAAATATTTTACTTCTGGGAAAACCTCGGCAATTTGTGGTAACGCTCGAATCGTGACATCTACGCCTTTGTAAATATCCCCCGACCACAGCCTTGCCACTGTCATTAACACCTTAGCACCAGTTAAGCCGTACTTTTCAACTAATTCTGGCTGTTTGCAACCGGGGGTGAATTTATCCCCATCAATTGCACAAGGCATCATCTGTATCATTTTAGGGTCTAGACCATTGGCAACACAAGCGCGATCGCGGCTGTAGCGACTAATTGTCCAAATTCCTGCTGCTGATACTAGGGCGCGACGTTCTTGACTTTTGAGCGGTTCCCAGACTTCTTTACCGTAAGTTAGTACGGTGTAGGGAATCCCCAAGGGCTGACAAAGGGTTTGGATTAATACTGCTAAGTTAATGTGACCGCAGAAAACTTGCTGCGGACGGTTTTGTAATAGACACTTGAGTAAAGCTGCTGCCATTTTGACTCTTCCCAAATGGGGAGAGTGATTTTTATAGTAATGAAATTTTAAATTTTCGTCTGCAAAATAATTTAAGCAATTAGGACTATCTCGCAGTAAAAAAACTTCCCCCTTATAGCCTTGATTCAATTTTAAATAAGCTCGAAAAATATCTTTTATATATGATTGAATACCGCCTTCTTGGGCAAAAATTTCTAAGAACACGAAAACGTGGTTAGTTTTTTGGTTAACTTTATTACCTAATTCTAAGTTTTCTGTCACTGTATTAATGAGCATATTTGATTATTTACACTCGTGGCAAGGGGGCGATGCCTGCGGCAAGAACTTCATCCAATGCACCGCTTTGTAACTGCTCTAAATCTGTTTTTACCATTTTTTCTAAAAGTTCCTCAAAGCTGACTTGTGGTTCCCAACCAAGGTTTGTTTTAGCTTTAGTAGGGTTAGCAACTAATTGAAAATGCTCGTCTTGTCGCAATAAGTTAGTATTGATGATTACATGGTTTGTCCAATCCAATTCTACTGACTCAAAGGCTGTAGCTACTAAGTCTCTCACACTGTGTAGCCTCCCTGTACCAATCACGTATTCTTCTGGTTTATCTACCTGCAACATTCGCCACATAGCTTCTACATAGTCTCCCGCAAAGCCCCAATCGCGTTTGGCATCTAGGTTACCTATTTGTAAAGTGTCAGTTAAACCTAATTTAATCGATGCAACTGCTAAAGAAACTTTGCGTGTGACAAACTGAGGTGCGCGTAGAGGAGACTCGTGATTATATAAAATTCCGCTACAGGCAAATAGTCCATAGCGCTGTCTGTGATGCACCATTGTCCAGTGGGCGTGCATCTTGGCCGCAGCATAAGGATTTTTCGGCCGAAAAGGAGTTTCCTCATCTTGAGGCGAAAACAAGACATCACCAAACATTTCCGAACTGCTGGCTTGATAAAATCTGGTAGACAAACCAACTTGTCGTACTGCTTCTAACAGCCTAGTAGCTGTACCAGTTATTAAATCTAGAGTTCCTAAGGGATCGTTCCAAGAATCGGGTACAAAACTTGGAGCTGCTAAATTATAAATTTCTTGAGGACGCAGTTGTTCAACAGCAGTCAACAGCGCCATACTATCTCTCAAATCTACCGTAAAAATTTCTACCTGATTTGCCAGTGTTCCTAATTTTGTCAAATTAGGTTGTCGGTGTGGGGGTACTAATCCTACAACTCGGTAACCTTGATTGAGGAGCAAATGGCTGAGATAGTAGCCATCTTGACCAGTGATTCCTGTAATTAGGGCTGTCTTAGTCATATTCTGTCCTCTATATCTTCTATCTCTTTAAGCACTAAATGGCACTTGTTGGAGAACAAAAATAAGACTCTCAACACTGCTGACAAATCTTAACAAAGGAGGTTCTATAACTCGAATGCTATCTTTACTGTATTCAGTAAATTCTTTTTATACAAGGATTGCTCTTTAATTTTTCATCAAAAAATTATAATAGTTAAGCAATTTCACTGAAAAAACATAATACTCCAATTCACGTGCAAAGGAACTGCTCTAAGGCAATACACTTGCTACATACTTTCCACAAAATCTCAAATTGGGAGCAAAACTATTTTTTCCCTGATTATCCTTGAATGCCTGACTTTGATTTTTGTACTTTTGTAGAATATTTGACAATCAGCAGACAATTTCTCCCATCTGCAACACGTTCGTAAACAACACGGTCAGCCAAACGTCGTAGGAGAAACCATCCGTATCCACCTACTATAAGACTGCCTGGCTTCGGCTCTGGAATCGCGTCAGGATTGAAAGGTTTTCCATAATCCCAAATTTTAATCTCTAGTCGGTCAATCCATAGATAAACGCCTATGTCAATGGTGGTTTCTGGTGGTAAAGCATGATGAGCGTGACGAACAGCATTAGTAAAGCCTTCTGCTAATGCTAAATTAAGGCGATCGAGTTGGGTTTTTGACCAACCAAGTTGAGACAAATGTTCTAAACAAAATTGCTCAAACCATTCTTGGACTTCGTTTAGGAGACTAAGTTCGCTCCTAACCGTCAGATGGTCTTGCTGCACTATGGTAAGCACTAACTTTGACTTAAATAAAAGTAAACCCAAATTGCTAGTGATTAAATTTTGCGCTTTTTGCAAAATTTCTTTGACATCTAAAAATCTAAATTGACATATTCTGTGTAACAAAATACAAAACATGAACAATTTTGGCATTTTAGGGTTGTAACTAGCAACTTACCATTGAGTAAGTGAAAAATGTTTGTATTTGTTGACTTTTAGTAGTTTTAAATTTTGGAATTGCTTTTGCGTAACAATCCAGAATTTAAGAGCAAGTCAAAGACACTGCGCGGCTTGGTGTCAGAATTCGCTTTCAAGTTGCACCTAAGGCTTCCTGAGAGTGAAACTTCAAAGCGGGACGCTATTCCAACAGAGAGTCAGAATACTTAAAGAATCAGGAGAATATTCGATCGATGAACATATCAATCATCTTAAACTTCTAATCAATTCTGACTTTAGACTCATAAATACCCAATTCTAAGGCTTTTTCATCCAAAACTTCAAATCCAATATCTAAGCCGAACTATTAAAATTGACGCCTGTTAAATTTTTAAAAGCACATTTGCAGATGCTCTTAAAACTCACAGGCGTCAAAGCACTATCTGGTGACTAATTTAGAATAGTCCCAAGGTCAAAGATTTATCCAATGGAAGCGCAGCACCAATACCTAACCACAGGGTGACAAAGGTACCAAAAAGGAAGACTGCGGTTGCAACTGGACGACGGAAGGGGTTTTGGAACTTATTCACGTTCTCAATAAAAGGAACCAGGATTAGCCCCAAAGGTACAGAAGCCATTGCTAACACTCCTAAAAGTTTGTTAGGAAGCGATCGCAAAATTTGGAACACTGGGTATAAGTACCACTCTGGTAAAATTTCCAATGGTGTAGCGAAAGGATCTGCTGGTTCACCCGTCATAGCTGGATCTAGCACAGCTAGAGCTACAATTGCAGCGAACGAACCCATAATTACAATGGGAAACACGTAAAGTAGGTCATTAGGCCAAGCAGGTTCACCATAGTAATTGTGACCCATACCTTTAGCCAGTTTGGCTCTTAATTTGGGATCGCTCAGATCCGGTTTTTTCTGTGTTGCCATTTTTAAATGTGCTCTCCTGCTTAAGTTGAATTAAAGCATTTCTTGAAAGCCATCGGCTACTAGGCAACCCTAGCAAGCGGCTAGCAGCGTTGTGTTTATCTACGGTCAGCCGCTTTGAGGGCGTCTAAAGCTTTTGGCTTGCGATACAAGTGTTTGTTTTTTGTAACTTATGTAGAACTTAATTTCTTGTGTTTCATAAGTTTAGAACAAACAATCTCGATCTGGAAACTGACAAATGTTGCCTTTTGCTAATCCTTAAGATTACAAAGGACCAGAAATCCCTTGTTTGCGAATCATCAAGAAGTGAAACAGCATGAAAACTGCAATTAACCAAGGCAAAACAAAGGTATGTGCGCTGTAGTAACGAGTCAGTGTTGCTTGACCAACACTCGAACCACCACGCAAAAGGTCGGAGATTAGAACACCAACCACAGGAATTGCTTCTGGTACACCGCTAACAATTTTCACAGCCCAGTAACCAACTTGGTCCCAAGGCAGGGAATAGCCGGTAACACCAAAGGAAACGGTGATTACAGCCAGGATGACACCACTTATCCAGGTCAGTTCGCGGGGCTTTTTGAAACCACCAGTCAAGTAAATCCGGAAGACGTGCAAAATCATCATCAATACCATCATGCTGGCAGACCAGCGATGGATGGAGCGAATTAGCCAACCGAAGTTCACTTCATTCATGATGTACTCCACTGAGGAGAAAGCTTCAGCGACTGTTGGCTTGTAGTAGAACGTCATGGCAAATCCAGTGGCAAACTGGATCAAAAAGCAAGTTAGGGTAATTCCACCCAGGCAGTAAAAGATGTTGACGTGGGGAGGGACGTACTTGCTAGTAACGTCTTCGGCGATCGCTTGAATTTCCAGGCGTTCCTCAAACCAGTCGTAAACGTTGGCCATACAATCTCAAGTTCCTAAGAATCGGTTGCGTTTGATAAATTCCGAAGTTGTAAATCGGCGACGTAAGTTTCAAGGGTTCCAAGCCTCGGCATTTTGTGAGTTTGGCTTTCGAGCTTCTCCCAAGGGATGCCACAGGCTAGAGTAGCAGCATAACCCTCTGCGGACTTTCTAGAAGCCGCCGAGTCGTGACTTCTCTCCCAATTAGCAATTTTGGGATTTTAGTAAAGGGGACTTTTTTGTTTGTGAGCTTTGAGCGTGCTAGAGAGTTTTCAGAAACTTTACACTCTGTAAAGATGGAATGTATTGCGGTCTCTTTATGCCTCACACACAAAATGGTGGGCACAAAGTAGATTTTATCGTTTGCTGAGTGGGATGAACTGCATCAGTTGAGTAAATAACTTGATGAGAAGAATGCACCACTTCTATAAAAAAAGTAACATAATCGAGAGATAGATTTCATCAACAACAGGACAAGTGGGCAATTCTAGGCAATTGGGTTGAGGTGGAATTGATAATGGGGTTCATGAACAAACAGTTTTTCCGAGTTGGATTTTCACTGCTAATGGCATTTTGTTTGGCTATGGGTACACTTACTCAGCCGACACTGGCTTTTACGGCACAACAAAAGCTGGTTTCTGAAGTTTGGCGAATTGTCAATCGTACTTACCTGGATGAGACGTTTAATCATCAAAATTGGGCGGCAGTTCGACAAAAAGTTTTGGAGAAGCCGCTTAGCGATTCCAATGCAGCTTATACGGCGATTCAGACGATGCTCAAGAGCCTTGACGACCCTTTTACCCGCTTTTTAGACCCAGAACAATACCGCAGCTTACAGGTAAACACTTCTGGGGAACTGACGGGAGTGGGGTTACAAATTGCTCTCAATGCTGAAACAGGTAAGCTGGAAGTAGTGGCTCCCATCGCAGGTTCACCAGCAGATAAAGCGGGGATTAAACCACGCGATCGCATTCTCAAAATCGAAGGTGTTCCCACTGAAAATCTCACCCTTGATGAAGCTGCGGCGAAAATGCGCGGGCCCAGTGGCAGCCTTGTAACTCTCCTGATCGAACGAGATGGAGAAGCAGAAACAGAAATTAGACTCAGACGCGATCGCATTGCTCTTAACCCTGTGGTTTCCGAATTGCGTGTTTCCCCAAAGGGTACACCCATTGGCTACCTTCGCCTGACTCAATTTAATGCCAACGCCTCTATGGAATTGGCACACACTATTTCTAGTCTAGAAAAAAAAGGCGCTGCTGCCTACATTCTAGATTTGCGAAATAATCCTGGGGGGCTATTACAAGCTGGAATTGAAATTGCCCGTCTGTGGTTAGATTCTGGCACTATTGTCTACACTGTTAACCGAGAAGGCATTCAGGGTAGTTTTGAAGCTTCTGGCCCAGCCATGACAAACGATCCTTTGGTGATTTTGGTGAATCAAGGAACTGCCAGTGCGAGTGAGATTCTTGCTGGCGCACTCCAAGATAATGGGCGTGCCCAATTGGTAGGCGAAACTACTTTTGGTAAGGGTTTAATTCAATCTTTGTTTGAATTATCAGATGGTTCGGGTTTAGCAGTGACAATTGCTAAGTATGAAACTCCTCAACATCGGGATATTAACAAACTAGGTATTAAGCCAGATCGAGTGATTTCCCAAGCACCCCTGAATCGCGAAGAGATTGGCACAACTGCTGATTTGCAATATCAAGCAGCAATGGAAGTGTTGCTAGAAAACTCAGTTATGGCAGGAAAAACCTAAAAAGTTTGTAGTTGATGAGTGATGAGTGTGAATACTGGGATATTTTTTATTTGTTAGTCCCTTAAGGATTAGAAAATAAATTATTCCTCTTGTGGGGTGGGCTTCCCTGCCCGCCCTGAATATCATCTCTTTTTTACTGGTGAATAGGTATTTGAATGATAAACTCAGTACCTTTTCCTAAAGAAGAATTGCATTCAAGCAAACCAGCATGTTTATCTACTACAATCTGCCGAGCGATCGCCAACCCCAAACCTGTACCTTTTCCCACACCTTTGGTAGTAAACAAATGGTCAAAAATATTTTGTTTGACTTCTTCGCTCATCCCCTTGGCATTATCAGCAATAATAATTTTTGCATAGTTATTTACTAGAGAAGTTCTAATTGTAATTAAATTTGAATTTAGCTGAATTTCTTCAAAGCTGCGTCCATTGTTTGATTCTTCCAAGGCATCAATAGCATTGGCTAAAATATTCATAAAGACTTGATTTAATTGTCCAGAAAAGCATTCAACTTCAGGTAGATTACCGTATTCTGTTAATACTTCAATAACAGGACGTTGTTCATTTGCCTTCAGACGATGTTTTAAAATTAAAATCGTGCTGTCAATACCTTGATGAATATTAAACGGAACTTTGTAATCTCGATCGGCACGAGAGAAAGTGCGAAGACTGGTGCTAATATTTTTTAGCCTGTCACATGCCATTGTCATAGCATCAATTATCTTGGGCAAGTCTTCTAAGGTATAATCCAAGTCGATTTCTTCGGCATGGTCAAGAATTTCTTCACTTTTATTGGGTAAACTTTCTTGATAAAGTCTGAGATGTTCGACAAGATCGGCAATGGTAGGTTTGGCTTGTTTGAGACTGGCAGCAATAAAACCTAAAGGATTATTCATTTCGTGAGCGACACCAGCAACTAAATTACCTAAAGCAGACATTTTTTCACTTTGGATAATTTGTAATTGAGCGTTTTGTAAATCAGTTAGCGCTTGTTCTAAATCTTGTGATTTTTGCTGTAAGGCAAGTTGAGCAAGTTTGCGTTGCTTAGCTTGTCGATAGGCATCGCTAATATCTCGCATCACAACTACTGCACCGAGTTTGTTACCCGCAGCATCAACGATTGCTTGTCCGCTGGCTGACAAAATTCTTTTAGAACCACGCTTCGGGGCAATTACCATTTCGACATTTTCGACGATTTCCCCTTGAAAGGCGCGAAACAAAGGAATTTCTCTGGTTAATAGGGGTGTTTCACCATCAGCTTGATAGAGATTGAAGTGTTGTGCCCATTCTTCTGGTGGTAATGATTCTACTGGTAAACCATGAAATTCACGAGTTGCTTTGTTAAATAGGATCAACTTGCCACTAGCATCACAGACAACAATGCCATCGGTAATATTGTGAATGATGGTATTTAAAAACTCTCGTTCTTTGGCTAGAGATGCTTCGATTTGTTTGCGGTCGCTAATATCAATCACCACCCCATTCCATACAGTTGCACCATCGGCTTGTCGTTCTGGGCGAGCAGCAGAGCGAACCCATTTCACGGCTCCTGAAGGCATGATAATCCGCCATTCTTGCTCAAATGGTGTCAGATTTTGGGCAGAGTAGGCAACTGCTTGCTCAATAGCTAAGCGGTCGTCAGGATGATTCATGGCGTAAATGTTATGTATGTCCGCCATTACCAATTCTGGCTCTAATCCATATAAGTCCAAACAGCCAGAACTCACGTAGGGTGTTGAAGTTGAACCGTCCGCCCCTAGACAGAATTGGTACACCATACCAGGAATATTATTTGCCAAATTTTGAAAACGGGTTTCACTAGCCTGCAATTTTGCTAGAGATTGTGTCAACTGTTGAGCATAGTTCTGGGAATTTTCATAAAGTCGCGCATTTTCTAAAGAAATTGCAGCTTGAGCGCAAAGTAAGTTCAACAGTTCGACGCGATCGCTACTAAAGGCTCCACTAACAAGATTGTTTTCTAGGTACAATACACCAAGCAACTTACCCTGATGCAAAATCGGGCTGCACAAGATACTCTTGGGTTGCTGTCGCTGAATGTAAGGGTCATTAATAAATTGCCCATGCACCGTAGCATCAGTAATTACCGTAGGTTGTAAACTACGTTTGACGGTATCAATTAAACTAATCGGTACATCCTCGCTGTCTTCAAGGGATTGTGGCTTGAGTAACACTGAGCAAAAATCAGTACCAATATGAGCAACGGACTGCACCATCAACTGTTCTTCGTATGACAGCAGCAATACACATTTCTCGGCTCCTGAATTTTCAATGAGAATATGCAGCAATTTTGAGAGGAGTTTTTCGAGTTCGATTTCGCCAGAAAGGGTTTGGGAAGCTTTGAGAATCGCGGCTAAATCTAGAGAAACCGAGACGCTAGTACTACTGGAACTGGTAAAACTGGTAGAGGTAACAGTCCCTAAGTTGAAGATAGTTTCGTGAGTGGAGAGGGGAGAACGGGTTTGCTGGAGAATGGGAGCGAGTAGTTGGGGATAGCGTCTTTCTAAGTCGGCAACTTTGGCATTGGCACCCCAACGAGCATAGCCATAGTAAGCTTCGGTGATATATTCTTGGGCAATGCGCTGTTTACCCCAATCGAGGTAGAACTTAGCGGCCAGTTCGTTGGCAAGTGCTGCTTCTTGGATGTAGCCGTGTTCATTGGCAAGAGAAATGGCGCGATCGTAATAGTCTATTGCTTCAGGTTTGTTGCCTAGAATACGATACTGTTCTGCTGCAACCAAATCAAATTTGTGTTGAAAATTCATTGGCGCATTGGCTGCCCATTGCTTCATCTGTTCCTGATTATTTGTGACTCGATTCAGGAGATGTTCTTGTTGCGAATCTGGTAAGGATGAGTAGACTGCTAAGTGTGCCAAAGAATCATAAAAGTAGGATACTGGTACGACTATAAGACCTGGTACTCCATCTAAATACTGTTGAGCTTGTAGTGCATTTTCCTGTGCTTGGGGATAGTCTCCAAACAAGTAGCAAAGAATCAGTTTGTTGAAATAAAAGTGATGAAGCCCAGTTCGATCGTTAGCATCCAAAAGCCGTGCTAAAGCTGTTTGCTCTTTGTAAACTTCACCTTGTAAAAGGCATGGATGTTCTGAAGTATTCAGCAAGTTCAAAACTGATTGTTGAAAGATGTGATGAAATTCCAAAGCATTTTCTTGCTTGAGTCGAACTAGGACATCACTGATGGTTGCCATTTCTTGTGCAACTATTGTTAGTTCCTGTCCCAGCAGATACATATGCTGGTATTTATGTATGGCAGCATGGGTAGCAAATACAAAATTACCGCCTTGGAGTCCACTTTGGTAAGCATCCCAGAGAATTGGCAACGTTTCTCTAAGATGTACTTTGGCATGAGTTATACAAACTCCCACCACAAAAAATGTAGAGCCTTTGAGGTCTGGAGTATTGAATTTTTCTGCTAAATTTAAGCTTAATTTTCCAAATTGATAAGCTGATTCAATATTCTGAAATACTGCATTTAAAAGGATACCATAACAAGCGTAACCATAACTAGAGAAAGGTGAATTGCCATAGTTAATTGATAAGTTCACCAGTTCACATATTACCAATGGAAATAGTATCGGTGCAGCTTGATAGGTAGCAGGGCCAATACTGGCTAATATCCTGACAGCAGATAGATGCTCAATATCCGTCATCAATGGCAGGTTAATCAAGTCTTCAATATTTTTAGTCTGGAGGCTTGCAACTTGAGTAAGTGCTTGCTGAATGTCTGAGGGTTCAGGCGATTCTGGTATGCTTACCCCCACAAGTTTCAAAGCTTCTAACCCAATTTTGACTGCTTGTAGTTTTTTGAGTTGTGCCATATCAGCTTGGATTTTGACGGCATAGATTTTCACTTTGTCAACAGCAGTTTTTGCCTGTTGCATCACAATATCTGCCCATTGCTCCATCTGCCCAAAATCACCTTTGAGGTATGCGGTTTCTGCTGCTAATTCATACAGTGCCAGAGTGAGGTCGTATTGTGTTTGCCAGCAAGACTCATCTTGAGGCTGAAAAAAATTTAGCAAGGTAATGCCTGTAGTCGAATAGTGATACGCAGCTGCATAAGCTGTGGCGGCTCTGGCTTTTTGTCCTGCTTCGAGATTAAGTTGAGCGATTTTTATTTGTTGCGATCGCTCAGTAATCAAGGATTTTCCAATGTTGAGTTGATTGACAATTTCAAACAGATTTTCATCTAATTGGGTGACTGGCGTATTATTGAGCAGCAGTTGCCCAATTTTCAGGTGCGTTGCTTGTTTTTGTTCCTCTGGAATCAGAGAGTATGCTGCTTGTTGGACGCGATCGTGCAAGAATTTGTAAACTGTTCTTTGTCCGTTGTCATTTGGATTTTGCAAATCGCCAACGGCCCTTTCGGGGTTCGCTAGTTCATCATCGAGAAAACCCCCAAAACCAGGCTGGCTCACCAATGACGAATCTTGATAAAATTTATAAACTTCATTGGTAGGAATTACAAATCCTTCTTGCAATGCTTTCCACAAGTCCGCAGCAGTTTGAGCCTGCGACTTTTCAGAAACGATCGCCAACGTCCCTAAATCAAACTGATTACCAATACAGGCTGCCAGTTTCAAAACATCTTGAGTTTTTGATGGCAATTTCTGAAGCTGTTGTGCCATAAATTCCACCACATCATCGGTGAGAGCGAGCAAGCGTACTTGTCCGACATCACACTGCCAAAAACCTGTATGCCAATCAAAGGTAATTTGTCCCTCCTGATGTAATGCCAGGAGAAACTGAGTTGTAAAAAATGGATTGCCTTTGGTTTTTTGATAAACTAGTTCAGTCAATGGCAGGGCAATTTCTGTTGCACAACTGAGCGTGTCTGCAATCAAACTGTTGACATCGGCTTGACTCAAGGCCATCAGCGTTATAGTGTTAACCGTCGCCACTTTCTCAATCTCTTCGAGGGTGAGCAATAAGGGATGAGCCGCAAATACTTCGTTATCGCGGTAAGCGCCAATAATCAACAGATAGCCACTCAAGGCTTCACCTAACAACAGCTTCAGCAAATTTAGTGATGCTGAATCTGCCCACTGCAAATCGTCTAGGAACATTACCAACGGATGCTCCCTTGTAGCAAATACCTGAATCAACTTGACAAACAGCAGATTGAAACGATTTTGTGCAGCACTGCCTGATAGTTCTGGTGCAGGCGGTTGCTTGCCAATAATCCGTTCTAATTCTGGAATCACGTCAACCATCGCCTGTCCACTCTCACCCAATGCAGACAGAATTCTATTTCGCCACTGTTCCAGTACACTGTCCCTTTGAGCGAGCAATTGAGCTATCAAATCGCGAAAAGCTCGGACGAAGGCAGACAAGGGAATGTTGCGGTTGAATTGGTCATACTTACCTTTAATGAAATATCCATTGCAGCCGACAATCGGCTTATGTACTTCATTCACCACCGCAGTTTTGCCAACACCTGAGAAACCAGCCACCAACATCAGTTCCCCTGCTCCATTGACAACTCGCCCAAATGCTTCTAACAAGGTTTGGACTTCCTGCTCTCGTCCGTAGAGTTTTTCTCGGATCAAAAAGCGATCGCTGATATCGTGCTGTCCCAAATCAAACCAGGTATGCTTGCCTGTTGCTTGCCATTCCTGATAACACTTTTCTAAGTCATGTTTTAGTCCTAATGCGCTCTGATAGCGGTCTTCGGCGTTCTTGGCCATCAGCTTGCGGAGGATCTCTCCTAGCATTAAAGGTATTTCCGGGTTGAGGTCACAGATAAAGTTAGGCTGTTTAGCAATGTGGCAATGCACTAACTCCATTGGTTCGTGAAATTCAAAGGGCAGTTGTCCGCTCAGTAGTTCAAAAAATGTCACACCTAATGAATAAAAGTCGCTACGGTAGTCAATGCCTCGGTTCATCCGTCTGGTTTGCTCTGGCGACAGATAAGCTAGCGTTCCTTCGAGTCCATTGATGCTTTGAATTTCCTGAGTTTCTCGTGGTAAGAGCGAGGCAATACTGAAATCAATGAGTTTGACTTGTTTGGTGTCAGGGTGAATTAGGATATTAGCTGGTTTAATGTCCTTGTGAATGACGTGCTGTTGGTGTAACTGGTGTAAAGTGTCTAGCAGTTGCAAAGCAATGGGTAGGAATTCCTCTAATGTCAGTGCTTTTCCTGAAGTAAATTGACATAGAGAAATACCACCAAAGTCCTCCATTACTAAGGCATAGCCATTGTGATAGAGTTCGAGGCTGTAGAGTTTTATGATGCCAGGAATATCTAGATTTTTGGCGATCGCATATTGGTTGCGAAACTGTACTAATTCGCTTAAAGTTGGGTATTCTCGTTTTAAGAGCTTGATCGCAACTGGTTGGCGATCGCATTCTTGGACTGCGCGATACACTTGAGTGCGAGAACCTGAATAAAGTTGCTCTATAATTTCGTAGCCAGCGATTCTTACAGTTTCAACAACTTTTGCGCTCATAAATTTTTACCAGAATTCCTTGTCTCAGATTTAGAATTCCCCAGACAACATCTTGGTTAACAAACGTTAGAAAATATTGCATTGGGAATTGAGGAGAGAATTTACGACTTGCTGGCTTTTAACGATAGAGTAGCGATTCGCTGTGTCCGCGTTGGTGCAGGATTTGATTGTGTTAAGGTTAACAATTAAATCTGAGGTTGTATAAAAACGAAGAATACCCTATGGAGAATGAACTCAAACTACTAACTCCTCAAGAATTGCGATCGCTTCTAGAAGCAGAAATTAATAAACGTTTACATTAAATATAACTGCTGATATGCGAATTAAAAGCAGTTTCTTTAAACACTGTAATTATCAAGTTTAATACCACTTAATCTCATCTAAAGGTCTCACAATAAAATGGGAGCAATCAGGGAAATAGTATACAAGTATAATCTACTGCGTATTGGTTGAAAATCTCCTACTTGTACAGCAATCTTCCTTCAATTTGGCTATTAAGATTTTGATGATGGCTAAAATATTCTTCAAGGACATTTTGGCAAGATGTTGAAACTACCTTAGCGTTGTCTAATTTTGTTAATTCTTCAATTGTGATACCTAGACTATGTAGTGAATTTTTATAATGATATTCCTCTACACAGATAGTGTATTGAGCATCGGCTTGTACAGGTTGTCCATTAATGCTCAAAGATTCAAGCTGATTTTGGGAATTACTATAAATTGCTTGAATACCTTTGCTGACCTGAAAACAACAACTTTCGCCTGGTATTCTGTTTTCCAGTCTCATAATATGTGCGAATATCTTAGTAAGCTGTAGACCTGTAACTTTAAGTTTATAAAGTACATCGTCGTAAGGAAAAACTTCTTTAATATCGCTGAGTGTAACTAGCGGCCCTAATTTTGTTCTGCTAATTGAGCCACTTCCGATCAAAGTTACATCCAATATATCTAGCTGGTCAACAATATCAACGATTAAGTTACCCAATTCTGTTTCTTGTTCGCGCTTCGGATGGGTCAGTTGACGGGCTAATCGTCCAATCAGTCGATTATATTTGCGATCTACTTCTTCTTGAAAAATCGTAATCAACTTTTCAATTTCAGAATCTGGTTTAGCCAAATTATTATCTACAGGCAAAAGTTGCCACTGCCATTCAACAATACTGTTAGTATCGTCATCGACTACAATATCAAAGCGTCCAATTTGGTCTGTGCCAATTCCTGCTTGTGCAATCAAAATATTGTTAACTTGGGCAGGTTGCTCTAAAAATGTATGAGAGTGTCCGCCAATAATCATATCCACACCCCATTCTGGGTCTAGCAATGCCGCTAGTTTTTTATCCTCTTCAAAACCAATATGAGTCAGTAGAATTGTTAAATCAATGTCATCATTTTTGTAGGCGTTGCAAATTTTGCCAACTTCAGAAGCAGCATCTTCAAGACTTACAAATGTGCCAATACTGTTGTCACGTTTTAATGTCTTCAAAGCTTCTTCTGTAATAATCCCGATGAACATAATATCGAATCCATCGACATTCAAGATTAGATAGGGAGTCATTAAGCGTTTGTTGTACTTTTTGATATACAAATTAGCATTCACAATCGGAAAATTTGCCATTTTTTCTAAGAATAGTAAGTGAGGCAATCCATAATCCAATTCGTGATTCCCCAGAGTCACTACGTCTGGAGCGAGGTAATTCATGATTTCTATAGTTGAAATACCTTTATATTCCTTATCAATCAAAGAACCCTGGAGCATATCACCAGAAATCACAAAAAGCACGTTTTTCTCTGACTGGCGCACCTTATTGATATAGCCAGAAAGCAGCGATACTCCCCCAATCAGATGACCTTCTTCACCCCCAGCCTCTGCCAGAAAGTCTCCATGCATATCATTTGAATGCAAAATTGTGAACTTTTTAAATCGCTCTGTGGTCATTATCATCTTTTACCTTTGTGAGACTAATATATTAATCGTCTTTTAATTTAAAAGTAGCAAGCATACGCAGATTTAAACTGTTAGATATTGCTGCTCAAATATCGAGTCATTTTATGAGTAAATAACTGTTAAGCTTATTATTATAGATGGTAGAAAAACTTACAGCATTTGCGTTACAATGCTAAATAGATTGAGCGCTCGATATTGATTACTAAAAATTTTGGCAAATTCTTTGGAGTAAAAGGATTGGCTACGGTAGACAAATCCTTCAGCAATATTGTAACGGGTCAAATCAGAAAAATTTTGCGCGATCGCCTGTTCTTGCTTCTCGTTTTGAGGAATCACAATTGTATAAAACACCTCGGATATTTCGTCATGGTTAAGATAACGATGGAACATTCCATTTAGTTCAAAATTAATCAATCTTTCTAGCTTGGAAATGTTTTTATCAATCCTAATTAGTATATTAACTAAGTCCTGTAATTGAATTATTTGTTCAATTAGAGGAGAGGTTGCTAGGTAGTTCTCAACATCTTGCCGCAGCTTAATAAAGTTCATCTCAGAATCAGAGCTTCGTGATTGAAGCATATTCCAAGAAAACTCAATACCCCATTTATGGGCAAACGTATCAATAAATTTTCGTTCCCGTTCGTCCAGTCTTTCATCAATTAATGCAATCTGGCAGAGAATATCAATGATTGTTTTATGCTGAGGCGGTTTAAATAAAGCTATTGCTAAATCTGCAACTTCCTTTCGCTCTAAATTAAGAGCTCGCTTCAACAATGTGAAAAAACTTTTGTGACGTTCTCCAGGAACCCATAGTTCCATTCCCACTAAAATAGAAAATGTCACAATTGATAGATATAGAGCTTCTTGAATAAATCCCTGCCACTGGCCAGCAAACAGATAATTTAATGTGAATAGGCTACCTGGCACTATACTAACGAACATCGCCGTAATTGAAATGCTCTCAGCAACCGCTTTATCATGCTTACGTTTCCAAAGCTTGTTAGCCCGCAGATAAACTTCTGTAATCGTGAATCCAAGTGAAGCAAATGCCAAATAGAAAATCAGTTGCCTAAAGAATTCCATGTTTGAATAAGTTCCTTTTTACGATCGCCAGTGGTCACATTTTTGAAATAACTAGTGAATAATAGCCATTAACTACTAACCTAAAATCAAGAGGGAGCGACTCTACAAGAGAAGCTTAGAGCTTGGCGCTTATTATAAATAGGTGCTTTAAATCTTCAACAAAGCTGGTAAAAAATTTACCTTCATCTACCTCCAATGCTACCCAGGCATTTGCTGCTGTTTTCATGGCAGGACGACTATCAATCAATGTCTGTCCTGTTGTCCATTGTCCCTTTGTTTCAACCCGGACTTTTGCTCTTTTCAACATCAGGGTTTCTGGATAAAACAAGTATCCTAATGTTGCTGCATCATGAACAAGAAAACCTGGAATTCCTGCTGTTTCTCGATAACCCAAGGCTGTGCCAATCATAAACTCACAAAGATTTGTCAAGAACTGAGAAAGTTTACTCTCTGGATTCGCTTGAGTGACTGTGATAGCCATATCTCGCGTGAAAATTAAGCGTCGGGTCACATCCAAAGGCAGCACAATAATATCGTCTCGGCTATCAAATACTGTCTGAGCAGCTTCAGCATTAAACCAAATATTGAATTCGGCATGGGGAGTCACATTACCAGGACAGAAGAAAGCACCCCCCATAATCACGATTTCCTTGGCTTTTTTAAGGATGCCAGGACTTTTTGTTTCTGCTGCCGCGAGGTTAGTCAGAGGTGCGATCGCTACAATGGTAATTTCCCCCGGAGCAGCGTTCAATTCATCGATAATCAGTTCATCGGAGTAAGGAGCGTCCTCAATGCTGTGTGTGGCAGGGGGTAAAGTATGAGAAAGATTGCCGATCCCATCCGAACCATGAATATGGCTGGCATCTTCTATAACTTCTCTTTTTGCAAGTACACCACGACCAACTTTAATGTGTGGGAATCCTACTAAATTTAAAATCTGGCTAGCACTCGAAAACGTGCATTTAGCAGCGACATTGCCATCTGCGGAAGTAACAGCGACAAGTTCCGCGAGTCCTTGTTTGACCAAGCTAAGAAGCCACAGGAAGGTATAGATATCATCTCCACCTGGGTCGGTGTCGAGAAGAATTTTGGGATACGTAAGTTGAGTTGTCATTGGAAAAATTGTTTAAGTAAAAGATGATTGTATAAAAGTTTAATTAGGTATTATCAAAAGCAATTTTTTCAAAGTGTATGTTAATTGCTGCTTTATATAACTTCAAACAATCACATGAATCTTATATATTTTTCTTTGTTATTAGATATTTTTAGTTAGTGCTTTACAGACTAGTTTTTTACACCTGTTGTATGTTCCATTGATACTCTGTTTTCAAATGGTAGTAGATAACGTTGCATAGACGAGCATATATCAGTCATGTAAAGATGTCTACTTGATTTTGCTAGCGGAATTATAAAAGCCAGAATTGACCATTTTGAGTCGCTAAAGTCGGTATAACAACTCTTTCGAGCCATTATTTATATTTACAATACTGCTTACACAGTATTGTAGATTGCAACTTTAATTAATTAATCACCTTTAAATTTACTTTATAAATAGCCTCTTAAATAGTCAAAATTATGATCTTTATGACTTGACAGAAAGAATAGTTAGTGTAATAGTATCTCAATCAATGTTATAGCTAGGTAAAATATATGACATTTATGTGATTGTTTGATTTTCAGGAAAGGTGCTTTAATGATGAAATACAATAAGTATTTGCAAAAGTTTATTTGAAAAACTCTTATTTAGTACTTCAATTTTTATTCCTTTATATTGAAACTTCTTAACTTTTGCAAATATCAGCTTATTCTGTTTGCTCCAAAAGAAAAAAAGGAAAAAACTATGAGTAAGCACGTTCTATATTTACTGTTGATTTAGTTATCGTATCGATAGTAGTCCTGTAATTAAAGACACTGCAAAACTTGAATGCGAAGAAAACCCAAGGTAAACACACGTAATTTCTGAAGTACTTACTGAAATAATAATTAATATTAATGAGATAACTGAAAATGAAGCGCTCAAACCTTTGCTATGAAAGGATTAACAGACTTTAAATGCGTATGCTTTAGAAGAAAATTTTAGAACTAAGCGACCTATTTTTGTTGGCAACGTAGACAAAATGAATACCGATCCCTCTCCTCTGCATGAGTTAATTTCTCACATTTTGTCTTCAGAGGAATCAAAATTACAGATTTCAAAAAGCTTATTACCATTAGGCACGATGCAGCAACTAAATCAACGCTTGATGCATCAACCATTATTGAATTTTATTAACGCCACTCTGCGCGGGATTGGTCAGGTCATTTTTGTGAATAATCCTGTGAGCGGTCTACTATTTTTAATCGCTATGTTCATTCAGGCTCCTTGGTTGGGGACAATGAGCTTGCTGGGAACTGCGATCGCCACATTAACGGCAATTCTTTTGCACAAATACTTTGCGAAAACTTTCCAGATTAATCGAGATGAGATTCAAAATGGCATTTTTGGTCTGAATGGATTACTCACCGGAGCGGCGATCGCATCGTTAGGGCTATTTGGCAATGGTACATGGAATCTAAATTGGGCGATCGCAGTGATTATATTCGCTTCTGTTTCCACGGTATTAATGGAAACCGTAGGAGTCTGGTTTGCTAGTCAGTTCCGAGTAGCGCCGCTTGGTATTCCATTTCACATCGCGTTGCTAAGTTTTGTGATTCTCGTGCTATTTCTACCTCAAACTTTCTTTGCTCTAGGGTTGCCGCCGCCTGTTTCTCCTAGTCAATTTAACAGTTTGCAACTCGCTCAATCGCTACCGCTCAGTGTTGGGCAGGTGTTTTTTTCCAATAGCTGGGTTGTAGGAATTTTGGTTGTTGTGGGAATTGCTATCTGCACCCCAATTAGTGCGATTGTTGGCTTGCTGGGATGCGTAATGTATTTACTTGCAGGTTTGTTGCTGCAAGTGACTCCTGACGATTTGTATACTGGGCTATGGGGTTATAATGCTGTGCTAACGGCGATCGCCATTGGTGGAGTATTCTACACGCCAAATCTATTCAGTATTTCTATTGGTCTAGGTTGTGCCTTTGTTGCATCGCTTGTGAGTTGGGGCTTGGCAACGTTGTTTGCGCCGCTAAAATTGCCTGTCTTGGCGCTGCCGTTTGTAATTGTAACCATTGGCTGTTTTTTGATTTTACGGCGATCGCTACCCTCGCTCGTACCAGTAGCACTGCATACAGTTGCTAGTCCCGAAGAACATCGGCAACGGTTTTTAGTGGCAAAGCGGATTATTTCTAACTTTCGTCGTCATCTTGCAGCTGCCATCCAAAGCAAGCCGCGCCAACTGTTGTTTAAACAAGCATCTTCTACCTTTAAAGGAGACTTACGCTATATTTTTGATGCCATCGACCAAGACGGTAGCGGACATCTTTGTATTGAAGAATTAACCAATCATTTAAATCAAGCGGGAAAGGGGTTGTCAGATAGCGAAATCGCGCTGTTATTCACAAGTATGGATAGCGATCGCAGCAACACAATCGACTTTGAAGAATTCGGTGAGTTAATGCTGCGTCATCGTCAGTTGATGGCAGAATACAACGATTTTCTCACTTATTTTTTACCAATTGATGCTGATGAAGACAATCTCATTAGCCTTGATGAAATGAATATCGCAATGGCAAGCGTCGGAGAATCACCACTGACAAAAGATGAAATTACCTTTTTGTGCGATCGCACAGGAGGGCAACTATTGACTTGGAATCGATTTATTGAAGCGATACTAGTGATTTAAACAGCGATGTCTACGACGGGCTACGCCTACGCAGCTTGGGCATTTTTCAAGAAAATAACTCAATGTGTTGAATTTTATTAGTACAGAGAAATTTTTTATGTGGCATCTTGGCTCTGAATTATTGACATTTTATTTTATTCCTCATGGACATTGCTATCTTTGGAAACCTGGTTTAGTTTCGCTACACGTTATCTCTGACGCACTCATTGCCCTATCTTATTACTCTATTCCCGTTACACTTTTCTACTTCGTTAGCAAGCGTAAGGATTTGCCTTTTAATTGGATTTTTCTACTATTTAGTGGATTTATCGTAGCTTGTGGCACTACTCACATCATGGAAATTTGGACGCTTTGGTTTCCAACTTATTGGGTATCAGGATTAATCAAAGCGCTAACAGCAATAATATCTGTATTTACAGCCGTACAACTTATCCCCTTAGTTCCCCAAGCCTTAGCACTTCCTAGCCCAGCTGAATTAGAACGAGCAAATCAAGAAATCAAACTCTTAAATGAAAAACTTACAGCAGAAAATCTCCGAATGGGTGCTGAACTAGAGGTGACTAAACGGTTGCAACAGATGATTCTGCCCCAACCGGAAGAATTGGAAATTGAAGGACTCGACATTGCTGGATACATGGAACCAGCCGATGAAGTCGGTGGTGACTACTACGATGTACTACACACTGATGGAGTTACTACCCTTGGTATTGGCGACGTGACTGGACACGGCTTAGAAAGCGGAATTCTGATGGTGATGACCCAAACAGCCGTGCGGACTCTCAAAGAAATACGCGAGTATGACTCGGTGAAGTTCCTCGATGCCCTTAACCGCACTATATACAAAAATGTGCAAAGGATGAACTCAGAAAAGAATTTGACGCTGGCTGTACTGAATTATTCAAAGGGCAACTTAAGCATCAGTGGACAGCATGAAGAGACCTTGGTTGTCAGGAATGATGGAAAAATTGAACGTATCGACACAATGGATCTCGGCTTTCCAATTGGACTTGATGATGACATTGCCGATTTTATCAGTCATGCAACAGTAGAATTACAACCTGGAGAAGGCGTTGTTCTTTACACCGATGGTATTCCAGAAGCCTATGATATCGACAAGAAACAATATGGTGTGGAACAACTGTGTGAAGCAATCAGCCAGAACTGGCACAACTCAGCACAGGATATTAAAGATGCTGTGATTACCGATGTCAGACGGCACATTGGCAAGCAAAAAGTGTTTGATGACATTACCTTGCTCGTGTTGAAGCGAGAAGCTGAACAGCCTGATTTAGTGAGCTAGCGCGTTGCGGGGGTTCCCCCCGTTGTAGCGACTAGCGAACCCGTAAGGGTAAAAGCGTAGACATAACTTGAATTTAGGAACCTTCATTAATACAAAACTCAATTACGACTAGAACAGGAAAAACGATGGCACAGATTTTTGGCAATTTCATCGAACAATTTCCTCCCGATCGCGACTCACTCGAACTCACATTTACCCCAGATTCTCGCCCGATTAAACAGCGCTGGCGTAACAACCGATTATCAGCTCACTTTCTTGCTGACTATTTCTCCAACTTTCTGCCAATTGATGAAGACGACCCAATTCATGCACGACAGCTTAAAGAGACGCAAGCTGCTGTGGTTTTTGTGGCAAACGAACTGTTGGAAAACGCCATGAAATTCAACGATGCAACCACTCACTTTAAGGTAAAATTTGGGATTCATTTTTTAGAGGAGGAGCAGATTGCGGCTGTCCTTTTTGCCACAAATAGCGTGAGTGCGGCAGGTGTTGACAAATTTCAGGCATTTATTCAAGAACTGCTAGTTTCCGATCCCAACGATCTCTATATCCAGCAAGTTGAAAAAAGTGCAGAGGAAAATAGTGAAGCATCCGGTTTGGGGTTTTTAACCATGATCAATGACTACTCTGCACGACTAGGCTGGAAGTTCGATGTGGTTCAAGAACAGCCGAATATTACCACGGTCACGGCAATGGCACTTTTGCCAATCTAGAGTTTGTTCTTAATAATGATGTTCCAATTGTTAATCAAGATAACCCAACATGGTTGCAATGCAAGATGTTAAAGGCGAGGACTACACCGTACACGTTGAACCTGACACTTCAACAGTTCACTTCCAAGGGGAACTTTGTTTAAGTGGGCCTCCAGAGTACGCTCCGATTACCGCTCTCTTAAATAAAGTGGTAGATACCAAGCCAAATACGATGACTTTAGATTTGAGAAATCTGGAATTTGTAAATAGTTCTGGCATTAGTATGTTTTACAAATTTGTGCTGAGTATGCAGAAGAAAGAAGGCGTTCAGTTAGTCGTGCTGGGGTCAAATGATATGCCTTGGCAAGGCAAATCTCTGAATAACTTGAAGAAACTGCTACCTGGACTCAAAGTAGACATTCAGTAAGGTTTACACCCATCTTTTCATCACTGCACACAGTCAAAACTAATGCTGTCCTTGTCATACATTGTTGGTAAATGGACTTAAAAACAATGCTGAAAAAACTTTTACCATTTCAAGTCAATCTAGAGTTCGTTCTTAATAATGATGTTCCAATTATTGCTCAGGGGAATCTAACATGGTTGCAATGCAAGACGTTAAAGGCGAGGACTACACAGTACACGTTGAACCTGACACTTCAACGGTTCACTTCCAAGGGGAACTCAGTTTAGGTGGGCCTGCGGAGTACGCTTCGATTGCCGATCTCTTAAATAAAGTGTTAGATACCGGGCCAAATACGATGACTTTGAATCTAAGAAATCTGGGATTTCTAAATAGTTCTGGCATTAGTATGTTGTCCAAATTTGTGCTGAGTGTGCGGAAGAAGAAAGGCGTTCAGTTAGTCGTGCTGGGGTCAAATAATATGCCTTGGCAAGGCAAATCCTTGAAGAACTTGGAGAAACTGCTACCCGGACTCAAAGTAGACATTCAGTAGAGTTTACACCCATTTTTGCACCACTGCATATAGTCAAAGCCAATGCTGTATTTGCCAAACATCGTTGGTAAATGGACTTAAAAACAATGCTCAAAGAACTTTTACCATTTCAAGCCAATACCTGGAGTTTTTTTCTGAGTAGCTTAGTGCTGACGATCGCCGGTACAATACTCCTTTACATCATTTTATTTTATATTCTGCGTTCAATCTTTCGTAAATTTGAACGAGATATCGCTCTGGTGACGCTGAATGTATCTGGGTATCCGGCTTTAGCGGTTTTTATTTTAGGCATTCTTAAATATACCTTCCATCAGTTGCCCTCCGTGAAGCTGATTGACGGTATTGAAAATTTATTGGCAGCTGGTTTAATTATTGCCATTAGTTACTGGCTCGTTCAACTCTTTACTCAGGTTTTCATTTACTACCTGCGGGGGTATACCCAAGAAACTGAATCGATGTGGGATGATGTGCTTTTGCCCCTGCTAGAAGCAGTTGTTCCCGTCATCGTTTTCACGCTAACCACTGTTTTTGTACTGAAATCCTTTGGTGTGGATCTAACAGGAATTTGGGTGGCTTTGGGTGGAGCAACTTTTGTAATTGGCTTTGCAGCTCAGGGAATTTTAGCTAACTTTTTTAGTGGAGTTGTATTACTGATTGATACTCCCTTTCAGTTTGGCGATGTGTTACTGCTGGACAATGGCTCCATTGCTATGCTGCGAAAAATTGGCGTGCGAGTAACTCAACTGTATATACCATCTAAGCATTGTGATATTTATATCCCCAATAGCACACTGCAAAGTCAAAACATTACAAATCTCAGCCGTCCGACCTCGTACTATCATTACTCTACCGACATGAAACTGCCGATCGCGCTGAATGTTGAAGAAGTAAAGTACGTGATGGTAGAAGTTATCCAGGCTCATTCCGATACTTTAGGCGACATTGACCAGAAATTAGCACAGATTGACCGCTACTATCAGTTAGAAGGATTAGAAAACCAACAAAAGATTGGTAAATTGCGTCTGCTTGCCGAACAGGAAGTGAATTTTAAATTGGAAGAAATTACACCTGCACTTGAGGCACTTGTCGTCACCTTGCAGTTTGCTGAAAAAGGTGGCATGACCGAGGATGAGATTAAGAATGTGCAACAAGAGTATCGAGAAATTTTAAGCGCGCTCGGTTTAGAAGTTGTTCCCGAAATCTACCGCAATCGTTCAGTTTTTACACTTAAAGAAAATCGTTCTCAAGACAGTTTGATTGAATTAATCCGAAATTGGTATCGCATTTATATTAGGGATTTTCATCTTTTAGATAATGATAGCAGCATTATTACTGAAGAATGGGAACGCAAAATCAATTTGTTAAAGCGGAGAGTGCAGCGTTTATACCAAAAAATTTCTAATCCTCAAAGTGAAGAAACACGGTTAGATGACTATGTAATGGAACTGAACCGATGGTTACGAGAACGGTTTAAAGAACCCCGACAAAAGTGGCAGGAGCCACAAGTTTTAATTAAAGGAATCGAGAATAGTGACGCAATAACTTACGTTCAGTTCAACCTGAATTTCTTTGTTGATGATATCAGGCTAGAAAACGGTCGTCGGGGCGATCGCGTCAGCAGCCAAATTTATGAAGAGGTTGTACGATACCTCAAATACAGCACCACCGAAGCAATTGAACCTCTAGCGAAGTCCAACGCAACTATCACTGTCCAAAGCGATAACTTATAATTCACACTTTCACCATAATTACCTTTAACTTACAACCGAAACCAACGCTTGATGCTGCACAGCGCACTCTAATGGCTGAAGCTTTCCAAGTTGCTTGTCAGATCACAAATAGTAGTGAAGATGCTCATTCACAACAACGATGGTAGCAACGGCTTTATGAATTACAAATAACATTACAAGGATTTGCTTATCCAATTTGTCGTGAGGATTGTCGAGTATAAACTATTCCAGTCAATGTCTATCAAGCTTTTGCCGAAGCGATCGCGCGACCAACTAAACATGAGGCGGAGAGTAGCGAACCTCAAACATCTATATAGTAACTCGATTCATCAGCTAATTACGATGCAGAACGTCAAAGTGGCGGAATTATTATCTTTAGTACAGGTTAAAGCATGACAAGCCAATTTACATCTCAAAACAATGGTATGGGTAAAAATAATCAACTTGGCAAACTCTCTAATTTTGGAGAAATGCCCGGACTTGAAGGTTTGGTAACTCGCTCGCTTGAGGCATGGTTTTTAGGAGTAAAAGCAGAAAATGCTGATGTACTTGAGAGTTTAATTGTAGAAGCAATTCGTGACCACACATTTTGGCGGCGAAACTTTCATCCTGGAGATCCAACTTACGTCACCGAACAAATTAAGCGACAGCCTGAATATGTAGAGGCAATTGATACTCTTAAGGAAAGTTACCGCTCGTTGCTAGCGTTTCTGAAGAAGTCCGTACCATTCTTTAGTATGCGCTATCAAGGACACATGAATTGGGATATGACAATGCCATCTATCCTTGGCTACTTTGCAGCAATGCTGTACAACCCCAACAATGTAGCTTTTGAAGGGTCAACTGCAACAACGCTTTTGGAAATATTGGTAGGAGATGACCTTTGCCGGATGCTGGGGTATACCATACCGAATGAGGCAGAAATCGAAAAAGGGGCTATTCGTCCTTGGGGACATATTACCTGTGGGGGAACTGTTGCTAACATTGAAGCGATTTGGTCAGCCAGAAACCTAAAATTCTATCCTCTTGCCTTGCAAGCAGCTTTGCAAAATGAAGCTTTACTTTCAGCTGCCAAAGACATCGAAATTTCCCTACCCACTGGCGAGTCAAAACCGCTGATTAAACTAGACACTTGGTCAATGCTCAACCTCAAAGGCGATGACATTCTAGCGTTGCCGATTCGTCTTTATCAAGAGTATCAGATTAAGAGCGAAACCCTAACAAAAGTATTATCTAAGTATTCACTACAAAACCTGGGAATGGCAGAGTTTTCACGCCGCTTTTTGAGCGACATCAACTCTTTACCTGTGTTCTTAGTACCAGCCACCAAGCACTACTCATTTCCCAAAGCAGCCGCTTTGCTAGGAATTGGAGCGTCAAATTTGATTGACGTTCCTGTGGATGAAGATGCCAGGATGAGTATCACTGAAGTTAAAAAGATTCTTCAAGATTGCCTAGCCCAGCGTAGACCAGTTTATACAGTCGTTTGTGTCATGGGAAGCACCGAAGAAAGTGCAACTGACCCTCTCAAGGATGTTCTTGACCTGCGAGAAGAATTGCGCTCCCAAGGACTAGAATTTACCATTCATGCTGATGCGGCTTGGGGCGGTTATTTTGCCTCCCTGCTTCGCGAAGATGAGACGAACACACCACAACTGACTAAAACAAAAGAAGAACTGATTACTGAGATTGGATTAAGTTCCTATGTTACCCAGCAGTTCCAGGTTAACGAGTCATCAGTTATCAAAGTTGCTTTTAGATTTAATGTAATATAATGACCCGCTTCTAACTTTCAGGACTTACGCACTGACTACGATTTTACGTCATTACGAGCGTACTCCTTTCCTACGGAACGCTACGCGAACCCAGAAGCAAGCTAGCAAGAGCGTCTCTAAGAGTTGCGTTCGCGGAGCGTCTCGTAGAGAAGTAATCGCCAAAAACTCTGGGATTGCTTCCCTACACTACGTTTCGGTCGCAATGACATTGGGAGTGTTTGCGTAAGTCCAAACTTTATTGAAGCAGCAGTCTCTCAATTTAAAATTCAGGAATTTGCGCCTCTAAAGTAGAGGCTCTATCTGCAACAAAACTTGTAAATCAACACAGGCAAGGTGCTGATAAGCTTGAGCTATGAACCGCTTGCCTCTAAGAAAGCCTATATTTGCTCCAGGACAAATGTACTGGAGAGTTTCTGGTGTAAAACGTTCTAGTAACAATCGAAGACTGTTAATTTGTCGCGGCCAGTGGAAAGTTTTGGCTGTCCGTAATGGTACTGGTTTACCTTGCTGGTTGGGGACTAAATGGCGACCAGAAAACAGTATGCCTCCAAGTTGGCTGTAGTATAGGCAAGATGAGCCAGGAGAATGACCTGGTGTCCAAATCACTTGTATTTCTGCATCAACAGTAAATTCTTGGCTAAAAGTAGTTACGGTTAAGCCTGGTAATAAATAAGCTTCTTGTTCTTGAATCAGGACTTTGCAACCAAAAATTTGCTGAATTTCGGGGGTCTTACCAATAGCACCTCGATGCGTGAGAAATAACCAATCCACGCCGCCATGCGCTGTTAAAAAATCTTGATTTGTTTGGTCTAGGGTAGGGCAGTCTATGAGGATGTTGCTTTCATTTCTTACAATAAAATAAGAGGTTCCCCCTAATGTGTCTCGATTGGGTGGAAAAGCAAAAATGCTCTCTTGTGCGAAATTCCTTCCCAGAGAATCTTTGCTAGGAATTTCGTCAACAAACACAGCCCGTGGTGGGTTTGTTGTGCGACTTGGTTGTTGAGGTAAAGGAGACATAATATAAAGAACCGAAACTGAGGAGTTGTGGATAATCTGGTTATAGTGTAAAAATTCTCAAGGATTGAAACTTAAACTTTAACTAGCACTGGTAACCATTGTTAAAAAGATTGGGGTTTGAGGTCTGCCTAGTGTTAAGGCGATGGTGCTAAAGCTACTGGCAGGGCGTTTTGTCAAAAATACTGAAGATAATATGGAATTTTGGTTTTTGTTTCTCCTCCTACTGGGGCTAGCTACTTATCTAATGGTGCAGCATAGCGTCGCTCAGATCACCCGGACGCCAGTATGGTTGTTGTGGTTGGTTTTAATGACACCAGCATTGCTGTTGATTGGATGGATGCTGATGTACGGGGCGAAACAACCTCCGCCAGTAGGATTGTTTATGTGGTCTTTATTTATCTCCATAGTGTTCTACTGGATATTGTTTCAATGGGGGCGTCGAGTACCAACAGATACACAGACCGAAGCCCAAACCCAAGCCCCAGAATCACAGCCAATTATCCAGCCTCCCGTAGAAACAACAGTACGTCCCATTGAACCAAGGGAAGAAACTCAACTGCGAAATTGTTTTCCTTGGTCTGTATATTACGTCCAAAATATTGAGTATCGACCACAAGCGGTGATTTGTCGCGGTCAGTTGCGAACCAAAGCTAGCAACGCTTATCAGCAGATTAAGAGTAATATTGAAGCACAATTTGGCGATCGCTTCCTATTAATCTTTCAAGAAGGTTTCAATGGCAAACCTTTCTTTGTACTAGTTCCGAACACTCAAGCCGCGAAACAGACAAATACACCACGACGCGACCAACAACAGTTAACTCGCCCAGGTTTAGCACTTTTATTGCTATTCGCTACTTTTATAACTACTACTATAGTGGGAGTGGAAATTGCTGATGTTTCTCTCCCACGAATCTGGGAAATAAAATCTTTGCTCAAAGTTATATCTAATCCAGATATCCTACTCAAGGGATTGCCCTATGCTCTAGGACTAATGGCGATTTTAGGCACTCATGAACTTGGACATTATTTAATAGCTAAATTCTACAAAATTCGCTCGACATTGCCTTACTTTATTCCTGTGCCTTTCTTTTTGGGAACTTTTGGCGCATTCATTCAAATGCGTAGTCCAATTCCCAACCGCAAAGCCTTATTTGACATTAGTATTGCTGGGCCAATTGCCGGCTTTATCGTCACCTTGCCAGTACTAATTTGGGGATTGGCTCATTCTGATGTGATTCCCTTGACAGAAAAAACCCGACTTCTAAATCCTGATGCCCTTAATCCCAAATATTCTATTTTATTAGCGCTACTCTCGAAGTTAGCTTTAGGTAGTGAATTAACAGCAAAATCGGCTCTTGACTTACATCCAGTAGCAGTAGCCGGTTTTATCGGATTAGTTGTCACTGCTTTAAATTTAATGCCTGTAGGACAACTAGATGGAGGTCACATTGTCCATGCGATGTTTGGACAACGAACCGCAATTGTAATTGGTCAAATTGCTCGTATACTCTTACTATTACTTTCTTTAGTTCAAGAAGAATTTTTGTTGTGGGCAATTATCTTATTATTCATGCCATTGATTGATGAACCTGCCCTGAATGATGTCACTGAATTGGATAATGGACGTGATGTTTGGGGATTGCTAGCAATGGGTTTGTTGGTTGTTATTATACTGCCATTACCCCAGGCGATCGCCAACTTTTTACAAATCTAAAGAGTCTCGCTACAGGTTAACAAAAATGTTTAAATTTTCTTTTTCTCAACTATGAAATTAACTACACAGCAATCCTCAAGTATTCATGGAAATTTAGATACCAGACTTATTTAAAAGTCATTCTAATTTGAAATAAGAATGCGACAGATATATTGAGTAGGGATGTACAGGTATATACTTCTACAGCCGATTCATTTGTTGCAAAGATTTTTGCAAATAGGAGATAATATCTGTACACCACAAATTTTTTTAAATCAAATAGGACACGCTCAAATTTATGATTTTTGAGTGATGTTTTAATCCAAAATGTTAAATGTAATTCCCCCGAACAAAAGGGGGAATATTTTGTCTTCAAATTAACTCGAAACTGAACTAGCCGCCTCGTTCGCCTTCGCCGCAGGTGGAAAGCCACCCAAACGAATCTCAGAAGTGAAGGAAGTGATACTAAACCCAGCAGAACGCTTCAAGACATTCACTCGCATTCGTAAATTGGGGCTAGCAAACCACAGACGCTCCTCAGATTTCATGGTTTCATCTTCTATAGTTAGAGTCAAAGCACCATCACTGTCTATCTGATAGCGTCCGGGAACTGGAGTTTTATCTGTATCAACTATTTGTCTAAGTAACTTGCCTTGGTCTGGATTATCGGCGTCAGGTATTGAAACTAATACAGTTGAACCGCTATGTTTTACTTGCTCGCGTTCTGTTGTGCCGTTCCAGGTGACTTTAAGACCACAAGAGGCAGAACTAGAATTAATTTCGTACTGTTGACACAATTTACTCACTTCTGGATGATCTGCTGGCAGTGCCTCAATCACAATCTCTGACTTGCCATGTTCAGATTGATTCAAAGCTAAATAATGAATAGTACGATGGGAAAACCATTTCCCAGCACTTAACTCAAAAAACTCTTCAATATTCATGAATGAAATTACCCTGCATCAAAATGCAAAAATTCCCACTTAATTATTATTAAAAGCTAGTAGGAGGCTTTAATATTAAGCTTGATTGCCTATTTCCTCAAGCCTCTTGAGACTAATTCTTGCTGCCTCAGCGACGTTAAAATGATTGTCTTTTTCCAGGTATTTTAAAGCTGAGACGCTCTTGGGAGTGGGAAGATTGCCTAAAGCTTCTGCTAGACGCTGCCTAATTAACCAATCATCAGATTGGGCAAACCGTAAAATACTATCGACAGATTCAATGTCTTTAATTTCTCCAAGTGCAGAGATTGCAGCTTCTTGCAATACTATTTCTTTGCTATCGAGGGCTTGCAGTAGAACTTGATGGGCACGAGGGTCTTTAATATTACCTAGAGACACGGCTGCACTAAAGCGTACTAACCAATCAGTATCTTCATAAAATGCCCGTGAAAGTACCTCAAAAGCTCTGGCATCACCCAGATATCCTAAAGCACCAGCTGCATCAGCACGAATACCGTAATCTGGGTCAGCTTCGAGAATTCTCACTAAAATTGGAAAAGATTCTGGCGTAGACTTGACTCCAAGGGCAAATATTGCCATCGATCGCAGTTGCAAAGATTCGTCGTCTAGTACTTTTTTTATCAAAGGTACTGCATCTTCAGCAGGAACGTGACGCAGATTAGCAAGGGCTAACATGCGATCGCGCAAATTTGGACTTTCTAACTGAGTAGAAATTTCTTCTAAGCTTAAAGCTGTCATTGAATTCAAAACGTTTTCTTTACTTATCTTAATTTACCTGATTCCTCGATCAGTCAGTCCCCCTACTGAAGTAGGAGTTTGGCTACTTTACAAAATGGCTCGATTATGAATGAAAAATAAACAAATGTTACTTACTGTGAGATTGTGTATTGAGTTTAACAGTCAGATTTAACACTTAGCTGTGCCTGAGGTATGAAGAGAAGACTTGGTGAGGGACGTAGGTTTAGTGTAGTAGAGTGAAATGAAACAAAAGCAAGGCATTTGCGACCTTGCTTTTGTTTTTTATAACGGTTTGCGATTGAATAGAGTACAGATGATTCGTAGGTTACCATAGCTGTGCTGCCCTACTATGTACTTGATTCAAAGGGACTAAAAATATTGCTCGCTCGATTTGATAACCGATTGCTGTTAGGGACTAACAAATAAAAACCACTGTTCACGCTCAACACTCAACAGTCATCAGTCAGCAACTTCAAACGGGATAATTTATATCTTGGAGTTCGCTTAACGTGTGTGGTATATCTAACTCTCAAGCCAAACTCCTGATATTTCCGGTAAAATCAAGTTCTGAGGACTGTGGAT
Organism: Nostoc sp.; assembly: GCA_036918135.1. GTDB lineage: Bacteria > Cyanobacteriota > Cyanobacteriia > Cyanobacteriales > Nostocaceae > Nostoc. The sequence continues at coordinate 186,816 of JBALDB010000011.1, read as the reverse complement.
TGGGAGAATTTTGGGGTGTCTACACTTGGCGTTAACATTGACCACATTGCTACCATCAGGCAAGCACGGCGGACGGTGGAACCAGACCCAGTAGCGGCGGCAGTACTGGCAGAATTAGGAGGTGCAGATGGAATTACGGTGCATCTGCGAGAAGATCGCCGACATATCCAAGATCGGGATGTGCGAATCTTAAGACAAACAGTGAGAACTCACTTAAATTTAGAAATGGCCGCTACAGATGAAATGTTAGCGATCGCTCTCGATATAAAACCAGATTATGTAACTTTAGTCCCCGAAAAACGTGAAGAAGTCACAACAGAAGGCGGACTAGATATTGTGGGGCAAATTGCTAGAATAGGTGAGATAGTTGATAAATTGCAAAGCGCTGGCATTCCAGTTAGTTTATTTATCGACGCCGAACGCGCACAAATTGAAGCATCTGTCAAGGTGCAAGCTAAATTTATTGAATTGCACACCGGACAATATGCTGAGGCTAAGGACGAAACAAATCGCCATCGAGAATTAGCCGTATTAGCTAAAGGGTGCGAACAAGCGATTCAAGCAGGCTTGCGAGTCAACGCTGGTCATGGACTAACCTACTGGAACGTCTATCCAGTTGCTGCGCTTCCAGGTATGGAAGAACTAAACATTGGTCACACCATCATCAGTCGGGCAGCCTTAGTAGGTATAGAACGAGCAGTCCGTGAGATGAAAAAAGCCATTAGAGGGAATGGGGACTAGGGACTAGGGAATGGCGACTGGGGACTGAGGACTAGGGACTAAAGAAAAGTTTTCTGAATGCCCAATCTTGAGTATCCAATCCCCAGTACTCAGCGATGCACTGAGCTTGCCGTTAGCGCAGCCTCTCGTAGAGAAGTGTCCACACTACCCAATCGTAACAAGAGGGGTTGGAACTGCGAAATCTAGAAAAAATCTTCAGCAAAAACTTCTATGAGCGCAACACAGTTTAACAACCTACCACTTTGGGTACAGGATCGAGATCGGGTAATAGCAGAAAGCACTGATACCGTGTGGCGCTATCAGACACCACCGGATTATTCTCGCTCAAAAGAGAATTTAGCTCAAGAAAGTACGTGTAATCACCTTGAAGGTACACTGGAAGCGATTGTCGAAAACTTGGTGCGAACCTTCGAGATGGAAGTATCCTTTAAAGCTAACCCGCAGCAGTGGTTATCTATTGTGAATGATAAGTTTCGTGTCAGTAGCAATGGTGGAGTAGACTACACAGCAGCAGATTTATCAGCCCAAGGTACTTACAATCTATTTATGGCTGATTCAGAACACTACAAGGCTTCAGAAGAAAGCTTTGAATCATCCGCAAAAGTCTTCCACAGAACATTTCCCAAAGGATTTCCTTGGGAAGTGCTGGAAGTTTTCTCAGGGCCACCGAATGTAACATTTAAGTGGCGGCATTGGGGACATTTTAATGGACAATACAAAGACTATGCACCTACTGGAGAGACGGTAGAAATTATCGGCATGAGCATTGCAAAAGTTACCGATGACTTAAAGATTATTTCCTTAGAACACTACTTTGACAACAGTCTGTTCTTAAGCAAGCTAACATCTGGTGGCAAACAAGCGGGTGCAGACAAACAAGGAAGTGCTTGTCCGTTCAGTTCTTGGTTCAAGAAATTCCGCCAAAGTTAATTTATCAGGGTACAGAGTGCTGCACTGTGCCCTGAAATTCTTCACATAGTAAGCAAAGGATGAAAATGCAAACATACTATTACGTTTTGGCCAGTCAACGCTTTCTTCTGGAAGAAGAACCGATAGACGAAGTTCTCAAAGAACGCACCCGTCATTACCACGAACAAGAAAAACAAATTGATTTTTGGTTGGTTAAGCAACCAGCTTTCTTAGAAGCGCCTCAGCTGGCAGAGTTAAAAGCGAAGTGTCCTCAACCAGCAGTAGCTATTATTTCCACTAATCCCCAATTTATTACTTGGTTAAAATTACGTTTAGAGTACGTCATCGCAGGAGAATTCCAAGCTCCTTGTGAGACAATACCAGATGCATTGGCATCTTTAGCTACCGTATCTTAAAAATTGGGGATTAGGTACTGGAGATTAAGAATTAAATATTTGTTGAGAAACACTTTCCCAGTCCCCAGTTCCTATTTCCTACTCGCCACTCCTTATTTTTGTTTATAAAATCTTTTATGACACCATAATTTATCTATAGTAACTTTTGTGCTGAGATTTCAGATACCAAGTGTTTTAGGATTAGCGATGTCTGTCTTAAAAAGTTCAGATCGGCGGAAGCCGCCGCTCCGACTTTTCGCTACGACGAGCTTCGCTTACGCAGCATTAATTGGTGGCATGAGTTCTGGCTTTGCCCAACAAACCATTCCTAATTGTCAACCACCAAATGCAGGTGAGTATCTTTTATTAGTAGTCAGTCCTACGGCAGATAATCAAAAGCAGTTACGTAGTGCCTTACCGCCTAAACTCAAGACTATCACCTGTCAATATCTCAATGAAACTGTGACGCGTATTGGAGGCTTTAACAAAATTGACGATGCCAACCGATGGGCAAGGTATGTCAGTAATATTGTTGGTTTGTCTGCTATCATTACTACTCGACCAACAGCACCAGATATTGTACAATCACAACCATCTCAGCAGCAGACAGTTAATTATAACCCTCAAGCCTTAGGAGAGGGTTTTGCTGTACTGGTAGATTATTACAATCGCCCAGAACTAGCAAATAGCGTCCAGCAAGTGGTGGGAGGTAATGTCGGTTTTGTTTCTTACGGACAACGCCCCTACTTATTGGCAGTTTATACTACCAATCAAAGTGAAGCGTATAACACATTACAAAAGCTAAACGATCGCGGTTTTGTTACCAGTATCGTAGATAGTCGTAAAGTGATTATGTTGCGGTCAACTGTGCGATTATAGGTTTACTGCAATCTGAATAAAATATTTTTGGCTGCTAATTTATTATTTGTCAGTTGTTTTTTGATTAAAACAGAATTCAGGCGTTAGAATTCAGCATGAATTTGAGTCCGACTGGCGGATGGATAGAGGAGTTTAAAATCCCCGGCAAATCATAGATTTGAATGGGGAGTTTAGAATCTCCCTGTGATTGATTCTAACGCCTTGGCAAAGCGTCTGTGGCTTTGCTCCTGAATTCTTCAATTGGAAGTCCCTAAACTAAACTTGAGGATGAGGAAATTAACCCAAGCTCAACCGAGTTTAACAGTAGGATGAATATAGACAGGACTTAAATTCTATCTACCGTTTTCATGGGAATGAGTAAGCAACGCGATCCTGACTCTGAGCAATTGAGTGAACTTACCGATACTGGGACAAACAATTCGGTCGGTAATTCCTGGCAAAATCGCATTGCTGGCGTCTGGAACAAAGCAACAACAGGTTTGACGCAACTCTTACCCCTAGAACAACTGGCACAGACAGTTGTTGATTGGTTTAGTGTAAGTGAGGCGCAAGTTGCAGACATTCTAGACAAAGTTCGAGCCGAACTGCCAACTACACAAGCCCTGTTAATTGGTAAGCCACAAGCAGGTAAAAGCTCAATCGTGCGGGGACTAACGGGAGTTTCTGCCGAAATTGTTGGTCAGGGATTTCGTCCCCACACCCAGCACACCCAACGTTATGCCTATCCTTCCAATGACCTGCCATTACTGATTTTTACTGATACTGTGGGATTGGGAGATGTCAAACAGGATACAAAAGGAGTAATTCAAGAGTTAGTTGGGGATTTGCAACAGGACACTCGTTCTGCCAGAATCTTACTTTTGACCGTCAAAATCAATGATTTTGCAACTGACACCCTACGACAAATTGCTCAACAGCTGCGCCAGCAGTATCCAAATATTCCCTGTTTGCTAGCGGTTACCTGCCTGCATGAGCTTTATCCAGCCGATATCGTCGATCATCCTGCCTATCCGCCAGACTTTGAGCAAGTCAGCCGTGCATTTGCTGAGATAGAAGAGACTTTTGCCGGACTATACGATCGCTCTGTACTCATTGACTTTACCCTAGAAGAAGATGGCTATAACCCGGTATTTTATGGGTTAGAAGCCCTAAGAGATAGGCTTGCAGAACTACTCCCCCAAGCAGAAGCCCAGGCGATTTATCAATTATTGGATCGAGAAGAAGTTGGTAAGCAAATTGGCAACCTTTACCGTGATACAGCACGCCGTTACATTTTGCCTTTTGCAATTATGTCTGCAACTCTCGCCGCTGTGCCATTACCACTTGCTACAATGCCAGTGCTAACTTCCCTGCAAGTTTCGATGGTGGGTCTTTTAGGAAAATTATATGGACAAACACTTACTCCATCCCAAGCGGGGGGTGTTGTGAGTACAATCGCTGGTGGTTTTCTGGCACAGGCCATCGGACGGGAATTAGTCAAATTTATACCAGTTTTTGGCAGTGCGATCGCAGCATCTTGGGCAGCTGCCTATACCTGGGCATTAGGGGAAGCAGCCTGCGTTTACTTTGGTGATTTAATGGGAGGTAAAAAACCAGATCCCCAGAGAATTCAGTTGGTAATGCAAGAAGCTTTTCAGGCGGCACAAGAACGTTTTAAGGGAATTAAACGTTGAAAAAGAATACAGAAGTCAGAATAAATTAGTTAGGATTAATACCACTGTATAAAAGCACTACTGAATTGAAAATTTGGTGGGGTATTTTATCATTTATTCATCCACGGGCTACACTCCAATTCAATTGGAAAACTCTTTTTAGTTAAGATTTAACAATTTGTTTTTCAAAGCAAACACTGACTGGATTACTCAGGTAATGACCAGGGTATGGGTGATGAAAAGTAGAGTGTATCAGTTGTTTTTATAATGACAAATGACGAATTCTATTATCTGTGTATAAAAAAAATCATAAAATCATGCAAAATCGAACTTGGCAGCGACCTGATTTTTTTCAAATCAATGGTCAATTTGTCACACTCAGTCCCCTGATTCCAGAAAGAGATATAGATGTTTTATACGCAGCTTCACACGGCAGTCCTGAAAAAGAAGCCGTATGGAATTATCTATTTTACGGCCCATTTGATAGCCCTTGGACAATGAAAGACTGGCTGGAAACAAACTTAGCAGATAAATCCGATCCTCTGACTTGGACAGTCTTTGAGAACTCAGCAAACACTCAGGTGGGAATTGTAGCATTACTGGCGATCGCCCCCAATCATGGTCGTGCTGAAATCGGTCATGTATGGTTTACTCCCGCAGTCCACAAAAGTAAAGTCAATACAGAATCACAGTTTTTATTACTTCAACATCTTTTCGAGCGCCATTCTTACCGTAGAGTTGAATGGAAATGCGATTCACTTAACCATACAAGCCGGACTACTGCTGCAAGGATGGGATTCATTTATGAAGGTCGTTTTCGACAACATATGTTTGTTCGTGGAAAAAACAGAGATACCGATTGGTTCGCCATGACAGATAAAGAATGGCCGCGCTGTAAAGGCAATTTTGAAAAATGGCTTTATTCTAACGAGAAAATTTCGTTAATGGAACTAAACAACAGTTAGTCCATTTGGTTGCCTATATGATTGTCAAGTAACCCGGATTTCTCACGAAAGAGAAATCCGGGTTAGCAAGGATCGGATGTAGAGAATCCATTAAAGAATTTAGTTGGTCATCGAAAAGACAAGAGGACAAGGGACAACCTTTAATAAATCCCTCCTCTTGTCCTCTTCTGGTTAATACTAAACCTTCTTAGTCTAATTATTGTCTTACATTTGCTTTAAAACACTTGGTTATTAAAAAGAACTAAATAGTCATAAAAGTCGTAGAAGACTGAGCCAAGAGTACACTTGCATTCACATTATCCAACTTTGCTAACACTTGATTCTCAGAACTATCTACAATCAAGGCTTGACTTCCTTTTTGCTGTATCAGTAATTGACCAAACTTGAGACCTCCTGAGAGGGCAATCTTATCTTTATCTACTTCAAAGTCAAGAATGGAGTCAGTGCCCTCACCCAAAGCCAACACAAAAGTATCAGTACCATAACCCCCGGTGAGTGCATCGTTGCCTTTACCGCCGTAAAGCCAGTCGTCACCCGCACGACCGTAGAGCAGGTCATCGCCGATACCACCAAATAGGGTATCATTACCATTATCACCCCGCAGCTGGTCATTGCCACTATCGCCGTAGAGTAGGTCATCACCATCTTGTCCCCAGAGAGTATCCTGTCCATCACCTCCCCAAAGTTGGTCATTTCCAAGATTACCTACAATGGTGTCTTTACCTCCAAAACCATAAATTTTGTTAGCTGAGGCATTGCCTTTTAAATATTCAGAACCCTCAGTGCCATTGAGAACCTGAATTTCCGGAGTGGAAGTACCTTTAACTGTGCCAGTAATGACAAAGTCAAAGGGGCTTTCGTTGCTATCATTGTTGCTTAAAATCAGACTGCCACCATAAGTACCAGGTGTAGCGGTATTGAGTGCCACTGTAATGTTGGTGGAAGCATTCACAGCCACACTAGTCGGCAAAGTTCCCACTAAACTAAATCCATCGGGAAGCTCAAGATTACTCAGATTGAGTGCAGCTGTACCGATATTCTGAATCGTAAAGGTTTCGGTCAGAGTCTTACCGACAGTGGTGTTGCCAAAGTCAATGGTGGTCATGCCATCTGCAATATCAACTGTACCATCAAGAACTTGAATTTCTGGAGTGGGAGCGGGTTTAACTGTGCCACCAATCGCAAAGTCAAAGGCGCTTTCATTGCTATCATTGTTGCTTAAAATCAGACTGCCACCATAACTGCCAGGTGTCGTAGTATTAAGTGCCACTGTGATGTTGGTGGAAGCATTGGCAGCCACACTAGTGGGGAGAGTTCCCACTAAACTAAATCCGTCGGGGAGTTTAAGATTACTTAGATTAAGTGCAGCTGTACCGGTATTTTTAATCGTAAAGGTTTTGCTCAGAGTATTGCCAACAATAGCCTCACCAAAGTTGATGGCAGTTGTACTTCCATCTGCAATGTCAACTTTGCCATTAAGAACTTGAATTTCCGGAGTGGGAGCGGGTTTAACTGTGCCACCAATCGCAAAGTCAAAGGCGCTTTCATTGCTATCATTGTTGCTTAAAATCAGACTGCCACCATAACTGCCAGGTGTCGTAGTATTAAGTGCCACTGTGATGTTGGTGGAAGCATTGGCAGCCACACTAGTGGGGAGAGTTCCCACTAAACTAAATCCGTCGGGGAGTTTAAGATTACTTAGATTAAGTGCAGCTGTACCGGTATTTTTAATCGTAAAGGTTTTGCTCAGAGTATTGCCAACAATAGCCTCACCAAAGTTGATGGCAGTTGTACTTCCATCTGCAATGTTAACTTTGCCATTAAGAACTTGAATTTCCGGAGTGGGAGCGGGTTTAACTGTGCCACTAATCGCAAAGTCAAAGGGGCTTTCATTGCTATCATTGTTGCTTAAAATCAGACTGCCACCATAACTGCCAGGTGTAGTGGTGTTGAGTGCCACTGTGATGTTGGTAGAAGCATTAGCAGCCACACTAGTGGGGAGAGTTCCCACTAAACTAAATCCGTCGGGGAGTTTAAGATTACTTAGATTAAGTGCAGCTGTACCGATATTTTTAATCGTAAAGGTTTTGGTCAGAGTATTGCCAGCAGTGGTCTTACCAAAGTTGATGGCAGTTGTACTTCCATCTGCAATGTCAACTTTGCCATTAAGAACTTGAATTTCCGGAGTGGGAACAGGTTTAACTGTGCCACTAATGGCAAAGTCAAAGGGGCTTTCATTGCTATCATTGTTGCTTAAAATCAGACTGCCAGCATAAGTGCCAGGTGTCGTAGTATTGAGTGCCACTGTAATGTTGGTGGAAGCATTCACAGCCACACTAGTGGGGAGAGTTCCTACTAAACTAAATCCGTCGGGGAGTTTAAGATTACTCAGATTGAGTGCAGCTGCACCGATATTCTGAATCGTAAAGGTTTTGGTCAGAGTATTGCCAACAATGGCGTCACCAAAGTTAATGGCAGTTGTACTTCCATCTGTAATGTCAACTTTGCCATCAAGAACTTGAATTTCCGGAGTGAGAATTTTAGTGATTGGAGCTTCGTATGCACCAATATCAATCACTGCGATGCCATTACCGTCGCCATCATGGGGAGTATTCCCAGTTATTTTATTGAAGGCATTGGAACCACCATCAATCGCAACACTTCCTGGTTTAAGTGCAAAATTATGAGTTGCAGCATCAACAAATTGCGGATCTTTACCCAGAATCAAATTAGTTCCTGTTTTGTTGTACTTATTAGTGTTGTAAATCAAATTGTGGTCGGCTTTGATGTTTTTAGCTGAGCCACCTACAACATATGATTGGCCATTATCTTTGGCATACATAATGTTATTTACAACGTTTACATTTGTAGATGGACCACTAATCAAAATCTCACCAGCATCTTGGAGATCGGGATGTTGTGAGTTTTGGTAAGTCGTGTTGTTGACTACATCGACATTGGAACTTTTAAATACCTGGATACCAGCGCCACCATTGTTGTAAGAAGTATTGTTGGCAATTAATGTTTTTCCGGTATAAGCTTTTCCGTCTAATCCCAAGCTATCAGCGGAATCAATCATAATGCCATGACCTTCAGTGGCTTTTCCGCTCTCACTTTCCCACCAAGGAATGTAAGTGTAATTGTCGTAAACTGTATTATTCCGAATGATTATTTTATAGTCAGTAGTATTGTTATCTAAGTTATGGTTATTGAGAGTACTAATACCACTTGTTCCCCAAGGACTATACCAGGATGTTTCAGAAACAGTATTGCCTTCAATCGTCAGATAATCAGCTTCTTTCGATCCAATTCCAGCACTTCCAAATTTAGAAATAGTGTTGTTCCGAACTACTATGTGGTGAGAAATATTATTTTGTTTATCTGGCTGGATATAAATCCCTGCTCCATTGGTTAAGGGATTAAGTTTGTTTGATTCTTCAGACTGTGCATACTTCAATGTTATTTGGTCGTTGGCACCGACCATCGTCAGACCTTCAATTACTATGTAGGAGGAGCCGACAATGTTGATGGCTTGGAAATTCGTTGATTTGATCAGAGGATTGTGACCAGGATATGCCGCGAATGTGATTGGTGCTGAGGAGGTGCCGTGTTTTTGATTGATACCAAGGACTGGGTTATTAGGGTATTTACTTTGCTCGTAAGTACCATTCATCACGTATACCGTGTCGCCTGCTTTTACTAAGTCTGCGGCTTTTTGGAGGGTGCGAAACGCGCTTGTTTCTTTCAAGCCATTATTGCTATCGTTACCTGTTCCAGAAACGTAGTATACTTTGCCAGCCATAGATTAACTCCGAATATGTGTAAGGGAATTGGTAGTAGACTCTTAGCGACTCAGTTCTTTGCTAAGTAGTTAGTGTTAGAGTATTGAGCACAGTCACAGTTGTCCGATCGCAACTTCAAATTGCGTCGGTGGTAGAAGCGCTGTTGTCAAACTGAAAATTTTTTCTCCTGTTAACCGTTGATGGTTAAACCAGGGATGTCGATACCGTCAATCGTCAGGATGTTGTTGGGAGTAATCGGACGATTAGAGGATGTCTAAATGAATCGCTCACTTTGGAGTCGAATCAAATCGGATCTGCACTGCGATCGCTGATGCCTTATTTCAATACGGCGATCGTATTTGGTATATAATTTCTCTGAACTTTATCCGTTGTCTGAGGTCAAAAGTTGCCACGGCATGGGAAAGCGCACCTCTAGCTGATAACCGGGGACTTAAAATTACAGTGGTCAAAGCTGATTGTTTCAAACTTTAGCAGGTCATCCCTTAAGATAAAGGGATTAATCTAACAACTTAGTCAAACCTGTTTTAATCCGTGTAAGCAAGTTTTGTGAACTCAATTTAGACTAACCTTCACAAACAGTGATTGATATCAGTAAATACTCAGATTTTTGTAAGATTTTTTACAACAAATGAAAGAAATTTATGGAAAGTATCTGATGGAGTCCTGTTAACTTGCAGTCAAACATGGAAGTAAAAAGCGCTTTGTGCAAGGATTTGATCGAGTTAGTAGAAAATTTAACTCGCTCCGAGCGATCGCCTTGCACTGGATAGAATTTAATCAAATGATATTCCAGATTACTTTACCCATTGCTGCTACTGGATTCCAGTAAGTTAAATTCGTTATATGAATGCTGAAATTATATCCAAGATACCTATTGCTTTAACCATTGCTGGTTCAGATAGTGGTGGCGGTGCAGGAATTCAAGCTGATTTACGCACCTTTGCCTTTCACTGTGTCCACGGTACTAGCGCTATAACTTGCGTCACCGCACAAAACACTCTCGGAGTAATGAGGGTTGATGCCATGCCAACAGAAGCGGTTGTGGCGCAAATTCAGGCAGTGGTTGAAGATATTGGCGTACAAGCTGCCAAAACGGGAATGTTGCTGAATCAGGAAATTATCTTTGCTGTCGCCCAGCAAGTAGAAGCTTTACAAATTGATAATCTAGTAGTAGATCCAGTAATGGTGTCACGTAGTGGGGCACAATTGATTGATGATGATGCCGTGAAGACTCTGTGCCATGCCCTTATCCCCAAAGCAGCTATTATCACGCCTAATCGCTACGAAGCCCAAATTTTGAGCGGTTTACAAATTCATTCCTTAAAGGATATGCAAACCGCTGCTGAAATTATTTACAAGACTTTACGGACAAAGGCTGTTTTAGTCAAGGGTGGAGGTATGCAAGGTGATTTGTGTGGTGTTGATATTTGGTTTGATGGGGAAAAGTTGGAGGTTCTAACTACAAAGCAAGTAGAGACAACGAATACCCACGGTACTGGTTGTACGCTATCAGCTGCGATCGCTGCTAATCTGGCAAAGGGAAAGAATTTGTGGCAGGCAGTGCAACAGGCAAAGGAGTATGTAACTACCGCATTGACTTACGCCCTAGATATTGGCGAAGGACAAGGGCCTGTGGGACATTTCTTTCCATTATGGGAACTGAAGGCTAAGGACTAGGAACTTTCTAATATCCAATTCCCAATACCTATTACCTAATACCCAGTCTCCAATAAAAAATCTTTGCCGTCTCGGCATTTTTCTATTATTCTTGGGCATAGTTTCAGGGCTGACTATCTCTGTTAGCATCTCTGTACAATCTAATCACTTTGATTTTTATTAATACCAAGCCCCAATGCGAACAACCACAGGTTCTGTTCACAGGAATTCGTCAACACAGACTAGTCAAGCGTACCCTCCCTCTGTACCACTATCTGTATACCGGGAATTGTCAATGGAGTTGCAAGCAACTCAAGCAAGGCTAGATGCACTTACCACGAAAAATCAGCAATTAGTACAAGAAAATCAACTACTACGCCAAGAAATTACCAAAGTCGTTGAGTCTTTTTCACACTTGCAAAATTTTGTAGATTCCTATGCAATTTTTACTGAACAGCAGGTTTCCCAAGCTTCTGGCAAAGTTAAAAGCGCCGCCAAGCAGCAAGTAACACAAGCGCCTCCACCTCAACAGGTTTCTCGTCCGCGTCCACCTCAAAAAAGACGCCAGGAGTTTTCTACACCTGTAATCGAGAATTTTTCGATACCACAACCAGTTTTTATAGAAGAACAAGAAGTAAGTTATTATTCTACTACTAAGCCAGATGCCAAGGAAGTTAGCGGCTGGTGGTTAATTATTACCATCTTGTTAATTATGCTTACTGCCTTCACTGCTGGGTATTTAATTGTGCGTCCTTTGTTTGAACATCAAAAACGTTAGTTAACACTCCCACAATCAGCAGCAACCTTCGTAGGTCTAGTCAAATTTGTCTTTCATCGCTGTTTTGAACATTTAAGCGGATCTACTCAATAGCAAAATTTATCTATTTTCAGGTCACAAAAACCACATAAAAAAAATGCTAGTTTGACAGCAATTTCTGCATGTTACGAGTTCAAGATTATCGAATTACTTCATCTAGGCTGTTTATGGCTTCAAAAGCACTCACACCAAGCATCTACAATTTGAAAAAGTGGCAATTATTACATATGTTTTAGCAAAGGCGCTACTAGTTACAGTTTCAGACAATAGATCTGGTTAGATAGATAAACGAAGCTAGTACAACTCACAAGTCAAAGAAATGAAAAAAGTAGAAGCTATTATCCGCCCATTTAAGCTTGATGAAGTGAAAATTGCCTTGGTTAACGCTGGCATTGTTGGCATGACAGTTTCTGAAGTCCGGGGGTTTGGACGCCAGAAAGGTCAAACTGAACGCTATCGCGGTTCCGAATACACTGTTGAGTTTCTCCAAAAACTCAAAGTGGAAATCGTGGTTGACGACAATCAGGTTGATATGGTGGTGGACAAAATTATCGCCGCTGCCCGCACTGGTGAAATAGGTGATGGTAAAATCTTCATCTCCCCTGTTGAGCAAGTGATTCGGATTCGCACCGGCGAAAAGAACACAGAAGCGGTTTAAGTACTCAATACTGAGTACTTAATGGCAGTATGGTGGGGCTTGCTGAAAGTAGGATGAAAGATACCGAAAATGTTAACTTTGAGATAGTTTTTCATTTCTTAAATCAGCAACGCCTTTTATTGACTTTGAAATAGATATAAAAAAGTAATAAATACCAACGAAAGTTTTTTACTTAGTTGCGCTTTCTCTTTTATGGTTTATATTTTCACATACTAATGCTATGCAATCTGATTACAGGGTTGGGCTTCAATGAGATTCCTTGGCATACATTATTCGTTCAACTACTACTCATAGGTGGATTTTCAGTGTTACCAATAGGACTGGAAAGTGGCTGTAATAAACCTTGTATTGTCATTTGCTGGAATAAATAATCAATAACCTCTTTTAGTACTTCGCGATATCTAATAGATATTTTCCAAGTATTGGTAAAAAGTTCATTGTCACTAACTACCAAATAGCTATCTCTTCTGTTACTCATTATCTCAAAGGGAAATTCAACTAAGGAAAATTTAGGCTCAGTGTATTCTGCATTTCTATATTCATCCTCGTAAACTCGATTCAGCGAACAATCACCTTGTACTTTACCTTTAAATAAATCTGCGTACACAGGGTGAAGTGAATCTAAAAAGATATCAATTTTACTAGGTAATATCCAAAAAACACCTTTTGTAAAAGCCTCTGCTTCTTCTGTAAATTCGTCATATTCCCAAGACTTTATTTTTAATAAACCAATATTCAAAATCTCTTTAAGAATATAAATATCTAGACCATCATTTCGCTGAAGTAAAACAAGTTGATAAAATTCATTGGTTTCTCTAGGTTGCTTGAATTTATAAGCTACATACGGAGGAGATATACCTTTACTTTTAATAAAATATTGGTCAAATTCAAGCTTCTCAAAAATGCTAGTAGCCAAAGATATTAAAAATCCTGCTTCACGTTTAGCAATAGTTTTTTGTTGGATTTTGAATGCATCTTTCTCTCTAAGTCCCAAGTCTTGTTCAATTAACTTAAAATCATTAATAATCGAATTATCTTCTCCCTGACTCAGGACTCAGGACTAGACAATGTGTATAGTTGAGGAAGTAAAGCAGCAAAAGCCTTGCCTCGATGGCTGATTGACCCCTTTAACTCTGGTGTCATTTCGGCAAAGGTCAATTGCAACTCTTGCACATAAAAAATTGGGTCATAGCCAAATCCACCATCACCACGAGGTGCATGAAGAATTTCGCCACGACAAATACCTTCAGATTGTAATGTTATCGCCCCATCAGGACGAGCGATGGCTACTGCACAAACAAATTGAGCTTGGCGATTTACCTCGTTGCCTAATTCCCTCAATACCCTAGCAATGCGTTCTGAGTCAGTTTTGGCGTAGCGTGCCGAATAGACACCTGGTGCGCCATTTAAGGCATCTACTTCCAAGCCCGAATCATCAGCAATTGCCCAGTTTCCTGTAGCTTTAGCAATTTGTGATGCTTTTAGACAAGCGTTAGCGGCAAAAGTTTCGCCCGTCTCTTCAATATCTAATTCTTCAGGTTTGAGGGTTAATTCCCAACCAGAATTTGTCAAGTAAGCTTGCATTTCCCGCAACTTACCTGGATTTCCTGTAGCTACTACGAGTAATTTGGTCATTAGTTGTTAGTCATTGGTCATTGGTCATTAGTCATTTAGTCATTGGTCATTTACCAAGGACAAAGGACAAAAGACAAATGACTAATAACTAATTTTACTCCGCCCACTGTTTTGCCCAAGCAAGAGTTTGATGCACTTGCTCAAGGGTTGGGGCTTCACAGTAAAGGCGTAAAACTGGCTCAGTTCCGCTAAAGCGAATCATTAACCAGCTTTTGTCAGCAAGACGGTATTTGTAGCCGTCAATTGTCTGGCAATCAATCACTGCTTTTCCAGCAATTTCTGTTAAGGGTGTGGTTTGCAGTTGTTGTAAAAGACGCGATCGCACTTCCATACTGGCTAAGGGTAAATCAATGCGATCGTATGCTGAGTTAAATCCTGTCTGTTGCTGTAAGTGGCGATAATATTCACCCAAATCCAAACCTGATTCTACAATCGCCTCTAGGACATACAATGCTGACAGCAGGGCATCACGTTCGGGAATATGACTGCCATAGCCAATTCCTCCCGACTCTTCGCCACCCAATAAAACTTCTGCTGCTAACATTCTGTCAGCAATGTATTTATAACCAACTGCTGTCTCAAATACTGACAGGTTATGTAGTGCTGCCACAAGGGGCATCAAGTCAGAACCACTGACAGTTTTGACTATTTCACCCTTAAAGCCTCGCCGCAGGGTTAAATGGTCGATTAATATCGGAATTAACACTTGAGAACTCAAGAAGTTGGCTTCCCCGTTTACAGCCGCGATCCGATCGCAGTCTCCATCAAATACTAATCCTACAGATAAACTTGATTTATTTGTTTCTCGGTGAGTTTTGATAATTTCAAATAGTTTGGAAAGGTATTTTGGTAAGGGTTCCGGCGCACCGCCACCGAACAGGGGATCGCGTTCGCTGTTGATTTCTTTAACCTTATCCCCTAATAGTTTTGCCAATCCGCCAGCCGCAGCGCCATGCATGACATCGGCAAATACCGTCAGTTTACCAGAGGCGATCGCTTCTCTAATCTTGGCAATATCAACTTTACGTTCTAGTGCTTGGGTGTAACTCGGCCAAGGATTGAATTTCTCTTGCTTGCCTGGGGTTGCTGCGGATGGTACTCCTTCGGGTAACAGTGCTTCTATCTCCTTTGTGACTTCTGGCGACACCGAGCCGCCAAAATAACCCTTGACTTTTAATCCTAAATATGTACCTGGATTATGACTGGCTGTAATTACTAGTGCCCCTAAGGCATTGAGTTGTTTTGCTGCCCAACTAAAAGCTGGGGTTGGGGCATAGGTTTCACTGAGTAAAACATCAAATCCGACAGCGGTGACAGCATCGGCGACAGCACGAGCAAAATCTTCCGCCATAAATCGGCGATCGTAACCGACAATTATTATCCGGCTACCCACCGTAGAATGGTATGTATTATATAGTACTTTTGCAGCGACTGGCGCGACTAGGGCTAGGCGTTCAAAGGTGAACTCATCTCCAATTACGCCCCGCCAGCCGTCTGTACCAAACTTGATTGAGTTAGCTACAACTGCCATCTAGATATCCTAACTGTCTACCTGAGGATTCTAGCATTTATACAGTGTATAAAGTAAAAAAAGAATATAGTATTAACATCTAGTAGAAATATTTGGCTGTTTCAACATACAAGTGAGCGAATTTCTGGATGTAGAGTTAGATAGATGTGCAGTGACTCAAGGCTCTTGACGGCAAGGACGTTCGCTCTCAAGGTCGTTAAGTCCCTATAGCTGAACTAAATTGTGTGCGTGCTTCTTCATACACAGACAAGTAAGAACGTGTAATTAGTTCCAAATTAAATTTTTGTTCGGCTTGCTCACGAGCGCGCTCACAGAGCTTTTGATGTCGCTCGTTGTTCTCTATTACCCAAGCAATTCCTTGAGCCAAATCTTCAATTTGATAAGGTTGAGCTAAATAGCCATTTTTTTGATGCTCAATTATGTCGGGCATACCGCCAATGTTGAAGCTAACGCATGGTATCCCACAGGCGATTGCCTCTATCACAGTGTTTGCCAAGTTCTCTTGAATAGAAGGTGCTACAAAAACATCTGCCGCTGAATAGACTACTGCCAGTGATATATCATCGTTCAATCTACCTAAGTAGTGAGTTTGAAAACCAAGCTCAGTTGGATTTTCAGGTTGAGATGTACCGAAAACAATCAGTTCTATCTTGTCTTTCCACCTAGCTTGGTTTAACTTTTGTAACGCTGGTTGTAGCAAATGGAATCCTTTCCTCTGATTGCTAGTTGGGCTGATTGCTCCGAATAAAAGCAGTTGCTTATTTTGCGGTAGATTAAGTAAGTTTCTTGCAGTTTGACGCTCAATTGGTTTATATATACCAGTATCTAACCCGTTGGGAATAACTTTGATCTGACTATTTTGAAATAGTGAACTCGACTGAGCACATTCAGCAAGCCACTTGCTGGGGGTGACAATCGTCAGTTTGAGATTTTGCCATGCTTTAGCTTTGCGCCTCCAAACCCAACTCGATAAATCAGAAGCTTGGTTAGTACCGAGTAGAGGACAATTTCCACAGGATTTTGTATAGCCATCGCACTCTTTGCTATAGCAGCATCCCCCAGTGAATGCCCACAAATCATGGAATGTCCAAACAATAGGTTTATTAAACCTTGCCAGAGCTTCAATTGGCACAAATCCGTCACATATCCAATGGAGATTAATAATATCTGGATTAAGAGTAGCAATCTGCGAGGTAAGATTATTGGGGAGCCACTGTAAGCGCATATATATAGGATTGCGTTTGCTATGACCATAAAGTTTTAGCGGTAAAGCATCCAAAGAAGGACGAACTTTCGATATTATTTGGCCTAATTTTTTGGGGTAAGCGATTACAGTTGGATCGTCAATTTTCTTATCTTGGACTAACATCTGGGAATTAATTCCTAACTTAAGTAGTCCCTGATGTAATCTATAAGCTGCACGTGCATCTCCTGCTCCTTCTTCTGCTTTTGGATCGCAAGTGTTTATCAACAGAGGTAAAACCATTTTTATATTACCTACTAGATATCATCCCAAAATACTAAGTCCGCTGTGTGACTGAATTTCAACAAGCGATCGCCAATTGTCTACTCAGTCATTTTCAACTTAATAATCATGACTTAATACAGTTACTGTTGATAATAGTTTTTAAAGGTATAGGTTTTTTCTTACCTGAGTAATATTTTTTCTGCTTTTTATACTCCTTAAGTCACTCTTTAGCCTGTTCTGAGCTATCTACTATTGCACATTGGTGAGAGGACTGTCGTCAACTCACGCGCAATTCATCCCAGCACCTTCCTTTGGGTAGGCTAGAGGCTTGTTGCTATTTCACCTAAGGTGCCGATCGCCCACAAAAAATGTATGTGCGATCGCTTTTTTACTAAACTTAATTAATTGCAAAAACCCAAAGCGGCTTTCTGCTATAAATCTAATTTTTAAAATATATGAATAAATATTAATAATCCTTAATAGTCTTTACTATTAAGGATTAATGACAGGAGCAAAAACTGCTCAAAAACTTGATTTTTTCTTAAAAATCGTCGAGAAACTGACTAAGGCGACTGATTACAGGGTCAACCTCTTGAGGAGGGGCAGGAACAGTATAAGAAGTATTATTTACTACTTCTACTGGAGTTGGAGACTGAATTAGCGATCGCTCATTGACTATGAGTGCCAGTTGTGCAACTTGTTGAGAAAGTTGTAGTAGGTGGTGTTCCATCGCCTCCAAACGATTAGATCCCTTGACAAAAAAACGTTCCTCAAGGCCAGCTACTTGACGTTGCAGCTCCCCGATTTGTTGTTCAATCGGTGTTGTTGCTGCTGTTTTTGGAGCAGGTCGTACAGATTCCGGTACACACAAGGATTGCCACAGGGCTTCTTTACATAGGTCACTGAAAGTTTTGTCGGGTTGTTTCTCCAAATAACTTTCCACTTGTGCTAATAAGCTTTCATCAGCAAGCCCTGGGTTGAACGTGACGGATTTAACTACCTTTTTTGACCATTGGAACATTAGTTTTAAGCCCTAGCAGCGCGAACGGCGGACAATTGCGCCTCTCCATAAATATACTGCCCTAAAGCATTCGCCTGCCGGGAAGGTGCAGATAAATGAGCATTAATCTTTGCTTCTTTGAGCAGACGTTGAACATCTTCCCAGAAAAATTCACCGCCCCCACCAGTGAGAATCACATCGGTGACGCGTTCTGGCAACCAGGCTAGCACACGGCTGCAAATTTCCCGGGAAAACATTTCTGTGAGATTCGGCAGAAAATCGTCTAGGTTGGTTGGCTTGCTAGCGCCTTTTGGACGGTAAAAGCGTTCGCCCTTGGGTTTGTTAACAGCAGAAATTAAGGCTAGAGATTGACTATCCGCTCCCTCAATTTCGGCAGCCACCAATTCATAAAACTTATTCATCCCGAAGTCTTCACTCTTAGAAGCACCTCTGGCAAAGCGGAAGTTATCTACCATCAAAAGATCGACAGTTTGATGCCCGATATCAACGATCGCTACCGATATTTTTGTAAAATCGGGACTGCCGGGGCTTTTCTTCGGTTGAGCTTCAGACCATAGTAAGCTGCCGTAGCCTTCTGGCATCACCCAAACCTTATTGACGTTCAAGGACACAGATTCGCCTCGGAAGTTTAACACATGAGGGCCACCTACTTGGCTGATTAACTGTGCTTTTTCCTTTTCAAATTGCTCTAAAGAAAGAAAAGGCAGACCCAAGACAACTGAAATATCGTCTTTGAGTTTGAAGTAGCCAGCACTTGCTAGCACTTTTATCAGTGCAGCCTCTACCTTAGATTGCCCTACTCCTAAATTCGCTCCAAAATCTGCTGCTAACTGACCTACAGCATATCCATTGCCTTGATATTCCAGCCACAAATCCATCAAAGGGTCAGTAGCGCGGGCTTCAAATACACCACCGCGTACCTGTTCTATTGACATCTGCTTGACGTTGGCAGGTACAAACACTACACTACCGGGTTCGCGACTCACACAAGTCTTTGTAGAAGTTCTACCTAAATCAACACTGAGAATGGTTTTGCCTGAAGTTGTCGCTGGCTTTGCAGGATTAACAGCATTTATGGGAGTCGATGCCGATACTCTATTCATGGGTATGGCAGCGGCATTAATGGGGGTGGCGGCGGAAGGTTGGTCTGTCATGAAAGCTCCTAGTTCTAACTTAACTGTAAAAAGTTGTCATGCTCATCTTACAAAAATGCGAGCAACCAGAAATTCTAGGTTGCGTCAAGTGTAGCTAGAAATACGCCAAAAATTAATTCTGGCAATTGCACATCTAGTATTATTTGGCATAGTGTAGGCGAATTTTGGCCAGATGTAACCCCTGCTTTCACTGCTTTCAAACCAAAAGTACCTCTGTTTATCTTCTGGTGCGCCTGAGTTGCTGCTTGAATATCCAGAAAACAAATGCTAAAACCAAACCCCCAAGCACAATTTTGGACACAGGAGCAAGATACTTATCCACAAGTTCATACTGACTACCCAATATATATCCTGAGTATGTTAGCAAACCCACCCAAGCTGCGCTACCTAAGGTTGTATAAAACACAAATGGCAACAAGTGCATATTGCCGATTCCTGCCGGAACAGAAATCAAAGTACGGATTCCTGGTACAAGACGACCAATCAATACTGCTTTGCTACCTTGTCGGTCAAACCAGCTTTTAGCCTTAGTAATATCTTTACTAGATATAGCCAGCCATTTCCCATATTTGTCAGCCCAAGCTTTCAAACGCTTTTCGCCCAAAAACTTACCTGGATAGTACCAAATAAGTGCCCCTAATACAGAACCCAAAAGTCCTGCAAAAAACACACCAATCAAATTGAGCTTTGCCCCTCCTGGTTGATATGGACTTGCCGTAAATCCAGCCAGTGGCATAATCAATTCTGAAGGAATAGGGGGAAAGAGGTTTTCTAGAAACATCAGTAGGGCGATTCCCCAATAGCCCAAAGAGTTGATAGTATTAGTTATCCATTCAAGCATTGAGTCGATCCCTAAAAATTACTGTACTTATTTTTTTACTAAATTCAACATTAGCTTTCTCAAAATTTAGAGCAATTTTGTTTAGTATGAAGTACAATGTTAGAGGTTTTGAGCCAGGAGGCAAAAGCCACAAAACTCTGTATATTTAATTTTGAGTTTTGGGTTTTGTACCGCACTTACCTACTTACTGGCAAACTGCTGTAACTATCTGTCCTCATTAGAGTCAACATAACTCAGTTACACTAAAAATTAGTCTTGCAACTAATAACAGAATTAGAGATATAGAAGCTAGGTTTTGTTTTCTAATTAATTAGATCCTCTTTAGCTTGCTTTTTAAAAGGGCTAGGGAGGATCGAAAGATTTTATGACAAATTTAAAAATATACTTTAGGGTTCTGTTCTGAAAATTAGGTATTGGGACATTAGGAGTGCTGAGTTAGGAGCAAAGCCAGGAAAGCTTTGCTCTGATGAGGAGTTAAGAGTTTATTCTCCCCTGAAGCCTCCCTGCCCTGTACTTCTGTGCTTCGCTGCTCCTCTTTTATCCTGCCCCGGAAGCACCTGAAGCTCCTCTGGTTCTAGACTGTCGGCGTCAATGATTGTACTCTTGGTTCCGATTGCCAGTCTAAAGGATTCCAAACTCTTTCTTCCAGTGCCATCTGCTCAATTAAACTGGCCAATCTCAAGGCTTTGAGAGCTTGTTCGCCACCTACTGAGGGTTGATTGCCACCGTGTACGCAGTTGACAAAATGTTCTAATTCTGCACTCAGAGGTTGAACATTGCTAGTGTAGACTTTTTCAATCACGCCATCCTGCCTGTAAAGTAGTTGTCGATGGTCGGTAAGAGAGTTAGGATTTGTTTGTCGGTGGATCAAAATTTCATTCTTGAGAAAATCTGCCTCAGTAAATGAATTTTTGCAGTGGGCAACAATCCGGCGAATTTTGCGGTGAGTGACTTTACTGGCAGTAAGGGTAGCGACTATACCATTAGCAAAGCCCAAAGTGGCAGTTACGTAATCTAAATAACCGGAATCTAGGGCACGGCTACCGCTAGCGGTCAGTTTGGTCACTGGGGAAGCTGCTAATTCTAGAAGTAAATCAATGTCATGAATCATTAAATCCAGGACAACCGAAACATCGTTTGCTCGATCTGAGTAAGGACTCATGCGGTGGGCTTCTAATGCCAGTAATTCTTCTGTTTTTAGCACTTGGCTAAGTTCCCTAAATGCTGGATTGAAGCGCTCGATATGACCTACTTGGAGGATACATTGAGACTCAGCAGCAGCATTTACTAGGGATTCTGCTTCAGAAATACTGGCTGCGATCGGTTTTTCAATTAAAACATGAATTCCCGCTAACAAACAGCTAATGCCCACGGCGTAATGCAAACGGGTGGGAACAGCAATACAAACTGCTTCCACCAGGGGTAGCAAGTCACAGTAGTCTTCAAAAAAACGCACTTTGTACTTGCTGGCAGTTTCTAACCCTCGTTCGACGTTAATATCTGCCACGCCGACTAGTTCAACATCTTTCATTGAACTCAAGACGCGAGCGTGGTGTTGTCCCATGTTACCCACCCCAATCACGCCTATGCGGATTGGTCGTGGCTGGTTGCGCTGTGTATATGGATTCGGTTCTGCCAGTGACATGCTATTTTGCACTATTATTCTCTCCTCAACCACCAAATTTAGAGACGCTACGGCCGTTGGCGTTTATACAAAAAAAGCCAGTTACGATCCGTCTAAAACCATCCAGATGGTAACATAGAGGCTATGTTTATGAAGAATTTCAAAGTTTGCGATCGGTTCCCGTAATCCAGCTATCTTTTGTATGGATACTTCGGCTTTGGTTTGCATTTTGCATTTTATAGAAAAAAATGTGTGTCTTTTTATTAACTTTAGAATATTCGGTAAGAATTAAGTATAAATTCTGGAAAATTCTAAGGGTCAGTTTCTTGTGCTTGGATTTTCCTTAAGGTTGCAGTTAGACAATTAATTAGTAGCTCGATATCCAATTGAGAGTATTAAAATTACAAAATAATAGACGAGTAATACTTATGCTTTTTTTGATAAAAAATGGTATTGAGAATTACTACCACTGATTACCGGAAACGATTTTTGGATGATTATTTGCAGCATCTATCGTAGACAGTTCGTGTCTTGTCATACTCCTGCAAAGAAGTAAGCTAGCAAGAGCGTCTCATTGGTGTAGTCTCTAGCACACAAGAGAAGACATCACACCGCTTTTTAAGAGAAACTGGTATGGATTGTTTGTTGGAATATCTAGGGTGCAAAGGTGTTCCCAATCACTCACAGAAGTTAAGAGTGTCTTTGGCAATTTGAAATCCAAAATTTACAAGCGATATGAAAGCCGTAATTTTGTTATCTGGGGGATTGGACTCTTCCACAATTTTGTACAAAGCGAAGATAGAAGATGGTTGTGAATGTTATGCTATTTCTTTTGATTATCGGCAGCGACACCGACGAGAGTTACACTCAGCCGTCCTGATTGCTCAAAAAGCTGGGATCGTAAAACATCAGGTGGTTAATTTTGATTTACGACAATGGGGTGGTTCGGCACTTACAGACGATACTATTGATTTACCTCAGGAGCGTACCCTGGATCAAATGGCTCAAAATATTCCTGTTACTTATGTTCCGGCTCGTAATACAATATTTTTAAGCTTTGCCCTGAGTTACGCCGAAGCGATCGCAGCTGAGCGTGTCTATATCGGCGTCAATGCCTTAGATTACTCAGGATATCCTGACTGTCGCCCCGATTATATCCAAGCCATGCAAGAAGTTTTTCGGCTGGGAACTAAACAAGGACGTGAGGGACAACCAATTGAGATTGTTCCACCCCTGATTAATCTAAAAAAAACTGAAATCATTCAACTAGGTAACCAATTGGGAGTTCCTTGGGAACTAACTTGGTCTTGCTATGCTGGTGGTGATGTCGCCTGCGGTGTGTGTGATTCTTGTCGTTTGCGGCTAGCAGCTTTTGCCGAATTGGGACTCGTCGATCCGCTAACGTATGCTTCTTGAGTTATGAGTTATTCCTAACTCCTAACTCTTCTAAACGTCGCAGTTGAATTTGATGCAGCCGTGGCCCAATAACTGACATCACAGTGAATTCGAGATTTTGATAATAAAAGGTTTCACCTTTGACAGGAATTTTCTGTAATTGATACAGCAAAAAACCTCCCAGTGTTTGGTATTCTCTTGTCAAGGGTAAATCGAGATCTAAAACCTCGTTGAGGTCTTCGAGGTTGATTTGTGCTTGCACCAAAAATTTCTGCTCATCCAACATTTGAATTAGCAAATCGTCGTTGTTTTCAGGTTCGCTAGCGTCGCCAATGATTTCGGCAATCACATCTTTGATGGTCACCAGTCCTACAGTACCGCCAAATTCATTGACTACCATGACCATAGCTGGTTTCTCTTGCTGCATCATCGGCAATAGTTCACTCAAGGGCGTGTGTTCTGGAACAAACCGAGCGGGACGCATCCAAGGTTGGATCTGTGTCTCTAAAGTTAGCTTTCCTACAGCTAAAGGTTGTGCCAAATCTTTAAAATAAACAATGCCGCGAACATCGTCCAAAGACCCACCAATGACGGGATAGCGAGAGTAACCAGTAGTAGCCATTTCCTTGAGTAATGTCTCGAAGGTAGCATCTTTTGGCAGCGCCACAATGCTGGTGCGGGGGATCATTACAGCATGAGCCATCACATCTCCAAACTCAAAAACATTATTTAGCAGTTCTCGCTCTGCACGTTGTAAACCTGTAGACCCCCATTCTGTAGAGATAATCACTTGTAATTCTTCCGGGGTGATA
The DNA here is from genome assembly GCA_036918135.1 of Nostoc sp. Taxonomy (GTDB): domain Bacteria; phylum Cyanobacteriota; class Cyanobacteriia; order Cyanobacteriales; family Nostocaceae; genus Nostoc. The sequence goes on along the minus strand of JBALDB010000011.1, from coordinate 162,860 downwards.
GGCGGCTTCCAGCCTTGACCTGTGTATTGGATGCTAAAAATTCGCAATAAGCAACGAGTTGATTGGTTGAGAATCCAAATGAAGGGGCTAAAAAAACGCACGATCGCTTTGATCGAAGGCCCTAAAAATCGAGCTAGCTGTTCTGAATACAGCATTGCTAATGATTTAGGACATAATTCTCCTAAAACAATTTGCAAATAGGCAATTAAGAAAAAGGCGATGGGAATTGATAAAGAATGGGCAATGAAGGTAGTCATCCCACTGGGTAGAGGCCAGGATTTTAACCATGCATTCACCAGCACAACAATTGTACTTTCTCCAATCCATCCCAGAGCCAAACTAGAGAGAGTAATACCTAACTGGGTGGTAGATAGCAGTCGGTCAATACTGCGTTGAAGCATTTCTACTGCAAGCGCTGGCACATCCCCAGCCTTAACTAGCTGGTGAATACGCGATCGCCGCACGCTCACCATCGAAAATTCTGCCGTCACAAAAAAGGCATTTATGGCAATCAGCAGTAAAACTGACAACAATCGCAGCCCTGCATCTGTCCAAATTAAATTAGAAAAACCACTCACTGCCAAAGCTCGTGTAAAATTCACGTCCTCCATTTAAGGGGACTGGGGACTGGGTATTGGGTAGTAGAAAAGAATTTCTCAGTCCCTAGTCCTCAGTCCCCAACACCCCTTCTACCTTTCTACAGGAATATTCGACGCCTCTAGTTTTAATTCTTGAGCAGGATAATCAGTCAAAGCAAGTGATATTTTCTTAACATCATCAAGTAAAGCTGTGGGAATACTTACTGTACCTGAAAATGTTGGGCCATTGGCAGGCAATTCTGTGGGTAAACCTTCTGTACTAGCGCTCAAGGTTCGTCCTTTATCATCGGTAACATCTAAAAAACTATACAAGAAGCGCACAGAATCCTTACCTTTGTTCTGCATTTTTACTTTCAGGAGCAAATCCCCACCAGAGTAACGGGCAGATTGCACAGACATGGTTACGCCTTCACTCTGAGCAACCACTGGAAAACCTGGCTGCGGTTTTTCTTCAACCACTTGTGGAGGTTTTTCCTCTGGCTTTTGCTTGCTAGTATTAGTTTCTTCATCATCTTCCTCTAGCTTTTGGGATTTGGCAGCCTTGGTCTTGCCCTCAATTCGCGCCTTAACAATTTTCAGGATGTCTTGCTCTTTTAATAACGCTATCCCTCCCTGTTGGGAATTATTTGTTTTAGTGCTGGCAAATTTAGTTGTGGGACGCCCATCTGGTGTAGTAACGCCTTTAAGTGCTGAACTTCCCAATTCAAACCCCAAAAACGCGCTTACAGAACCTGCTCCCAACATCAGGAATAACAAGGTCAAAGTAAGAAGTACAGTAGAATTTATTTTCATTGCTGACAAGCTAACGCACAAAAATGCTGGTTTTTAAGAAGAATCAAGCTTTACACCTCAATCCTTAAAGCAACTTAACCAATATTAGTTTGCACTATTTCATGATTAGATTATGTAGTATAAAAATCTAGGAAACTATTGTCGAGTATTCACAGGCAAGAAATTTGTGCTAAAATCAGAGGGTTTGCTGAAATTAAGATGGCAAAGGTAGTATACCTCAGTCTAAAATTAGCAAAGAAAGTTAACTTCAGGGTTTAAGTAATTGGCTCATAGCAACTCTAAACCCAACAAAATAAGCGCCTTTGGCCGATTGGGGAGGCAGCGAACTCATAATTCGCCTTCAGGCTGGTTCGATTCCAGCAGGGCGCACTAAATTATTAAAAAAATACAGGGATATGGGGCATCAGGAGATGGGAAGATGGGGAGATAATTTCACCCTACTACTCCATCCTTCCTAGATTCCCCATTCTCAGTCTTATCAAGGTGGTATTTAAAACTTGAATTCAGTTCCAACTTTGAGCTTGTTGGCATTCAAGCGAGGAGACATCATTAGCGATGTGTCATAAGGATTTGGTAAATCAGGAGTGCGAATATATGGATCGTTGCCTGCTTGCTGAGTCAGGACATCATGATATAAAGTATTAACCAACTCAGCATCGCGGGCTATTTCATTTTCTGGAAAAGAACCACCAAAACTCGAACCAGATCCGAAGAATGAGTCTAGTTGACGCTTGAGGCTGCCATTTTCATAAAAATTGCGATCGTGTTGAAAAAATGCCCGTTCAAATACATCATTTGTAGTTTGACTCTTGGGTGTTTGTGTTTGAGCGGCTACAACAGAGGGAAAACCAATACCAGCAGCAAGCAGTATTAATAAACCACCAAAGGTTTTTAATTTTATACCCACGTTCCTTACTCCTCAAATTTTTGGCGAATCTTAATTTATGCTTAATTTCAGAACTCCGATCGGTTCAACCTTTGGTGTAGCACAACTTTTAATGTTTTGTAATGACGTATCCTACTGAAACTCTTACTGACTCAAATATTTGGGCAACCACTCCTGATTTGACTAACTTACGCTACAAGCTCTTAGACTTATTTTCTCAACTGGCTTATCAAGAGGGTGATTTTGTTCTTGCTTCTGGGCTACGTAGTTCTTATTACGTAAATAAGATGCAGGTAACACTCCACCCCCAAGGAGCTTTGGCAGTTGGACGGTTATTGTTTCCTTTGCTACCTGAAGATACGCAAGCTGTAGCAGGTTTAACAATGGGTGCCGATCCAATTGTTACAGCAGTGAGCGTAGTTTCGGTTTATGAAAATCGACCGATACCAGCGCTGATTATTCGCAAAGAAGCCAAGGGGTATGGAACAAGAGCTTATATAGAAGGCCCCAATTTACCAGAAGGTGCAAAGATAGTAGTTTTAGAAGATGTGGTCACAACTGGGCAATCTGCTCTCAAAGCAGTTGAGCGTCTTCAAGCAGCAGGTTATACCGTTAATCAGGTAATTGCATTGATAGATCGACACCAAGGGGGAGGAGAGTTGTACCAGTCAGCTGGGTTGAACTTTGAAGCATTATTTTCGATTCAGGAAATTCAGGAACGTTTCCGACAGCTGGTAAATTCCTAAATATAGAACTGATATTAATTCCTATTATGAATTGGTAGCAGTTCTAAATATGAAACTAATAGGCATCGAATTAAAATTGAATAAGTAGAACGGTGTAAAAAAACAAAACTATGTTAAGAAAAATTAAATTAGCTTAAACTCTCTTACCTCCTGCCTGGTTGTTGAGCGTAGTCGAAACACTGCCTTACTTCTCTACGAGAGGCTGCGCCAACGACTACGCTCAGTGACCACCTGCCTCCTGCCTCATCCCAACCATAAATATTTACACCGAGCTACTTGTTATGTGTACATTTATTAAGAGTCAATAGCAGCTGCTAGCACGAGCAAGAAAGTCAGTATTGTCAATTTATTTACTAAGTTAATGGTGGAGCGATCGCAATTCAATTTTGCAATCGAATGGAAATTTGACACCGCTGACTAGAAGTGCAGGCAATTTCTGATAAAACAGATGTTGAACTGAATCAACTGGGGCAAAATAGAAGACATGACGATTGAATCCAATTCCTCAAATCTACCAACCCCAGAACCTATCCCAGAACACGACTTGCAGCCAGATGACTTTGATGATGGTACAACTGAAAATCATCTCACCTCAGAAGCACTAGCAACACAACAAGCCCTATCGACTATTTCGTCTTTGCAATCTTCGCAAAATACAACAGCTCTCAAACAAGCTCGTTCTGACTTCAAACAATCCATTGCCAAGCAATTCACAGTCAAGCCCAGAGCATTGCTGCTGATCTTCCTAGCGATCGCTACCACTTTGAGCGGAATAATTCTCAATAACTGGATCGTTGGTCTGATCGGAACACTGGTGACTTTGGTGTTATCCCTAGCAATATTATTGCCTTGGTTGATAGAAGTTTTTGAGGAGTGGTTTTCACCGCAAGAACGGACATTGTTTGTTGGCTTTTTGGGATTAATAATAGCCATCATCGGCTTGATCGAGTTTACAGGTATACACGATCGCCTACTTGTTTTAGGACGCCAAATTAGCTGGGATATTGCCGGAACTTTAGCAGATTGGTTTGCCGCTTTAGGACAAATTCTGATCGCCATCATTGCCGTTTACGTAGCTTGGCGACAATACGTTATTTCTAAAGACTTGACAATTCAGCAAAATCTGCTGACCGTTCAGCAAAATATTATCACCCAGCAGCAAACAATTGATTCTTATTTTCAAGGTGTTTCCGACTTAGTATTAGATGAAGAAGGATTATTAGAAGATTGGCCTCAAGAAAGAGCGATCGCTGAAGGACGCACTGCGGCAATTCTAAGTAGTGTTGATAGCAGTGGAAAAGCGAAAATTCTTCGCTTTCTCTCACGTTCCAAGTTGCTATCACCCCTAAAACGCGATCGTCGATTAGGTAGAGCCATTCTCGATGGTCTGGGTGGTTACGCCGAAGACCGATTAGAAGGTGTGCGTGTGATCGATTTAGGCGTAATACTCGCAGCAGCAGACCTTTCCGGGACTGATTTGCGTTGGACTGACTTGAGCGAAGCTAATCTTGTCCGCGCTAATCTGGCGCACTGTGACTTAGTCAAAGCCAACCTTTCCCGCACTATTTTATATGATGCCAATCTCAGTGGTGCTGACTTTAACGGAGTTCGTCTATTCTACGGAGTAGTAGATAAAGCATCACCCCGCAGTCGTACTGAACCACCAAATTATCAAACAGGCGAACATACTGGCGCTGTGGTGGAAAAAGCCGATTTCACTAACGTCCAACGGATGTCTGAGTCTGCACGTCACTACTGTTGTGCTTGGGGTGGCGAAAAAACCAGAAATACTATTCCCGGTGGTTGTGAAAGTATTCCTAATAAGCTAGGGCGTTAGTTATAGCAATCTTTGCAGAGAAAGTGAAAAATATCAGCTTGCTGTTAACAGTTGACAGTTAACAGGAGCCAATGAGTTGGGGAGACAGCGCCGTGGGTGGGTTTCCCGACTTAAAGCGATTGTCATCAGCTCTCAACAGTTAACAGCTTAGGTAGCAAGATTTCACTTTCTGATTTAGGACTGCTATATCGGCTAACAAATTAGGAGCAAAGTCAGCCAAAGCCGCAGAATTCTCCAAGTCACAATAGTTAAATAATCATCAGAACAATAGTTTTATTTAGCACATTGACTAAATTTTTTATGCTGTTTGATTTGCTTCCAACCAGTTAAGTAATAATATCAATTCAGCTTAATCACTTATTATTAAAATATTCCGTATTTTTGCGTCAGATTATCAGAGCATCAGCGTTAACAACAAGTTATCGACAGGACATAATGTGATTTTAGCTTACCTAATTAATGATTGATCCTAATAAAAAAGCTGGAAATAGTTTTCTATTACATCTGTTGATAGAGTTTTAATCAGTATTAATCATGCTCTAGAGAGATTGAAATAAAATGAGAAAATTTTCAAAATAGATTACAATTTTTAATTATTATTAAGTGTTGAATGAACATACTCTGTCTGTTTTCCTGTAGAGGGAAAAACGGTTGTTATGGAAAGTAAGCGCTTGCAAGTAATTGCTGACTTTCCGGCTACACCAGTGTATAAGGACTTTTCCCAAGCTTTAGTCCAAACACCGCCGTCACAGCATTGTGAAGTCTGCGTAATTATTCCAGTCCGCAATGAAGCGCAGACGTTGGCAGCAACCCTTACTGCTTTCATCCATCAAGTCGATCTCAAAGGACAGGCTCTAGATCCCAAACGCTATGAAATAATTTTGTTAGCGAATAATTGCAGCGATAATTCAGCGGCGATCGCCAGAGAATTTGCTCAACAACATCCACAGTTAGCACTGCACGTAGTTGAAAAAACTCTGCCTCCAGAAGAAGCTTACATTGGTCGAGTGCGCCAAATTTTGATGGATGAGGCATACCACCGCTTGTACAGTTTGGGACGCAGGCGAGGAATAATTGCTTCAACCGATGGTGATTCAATAGTTAGCCCAACTTGGCTCGCTGCAATCCTGTACGAAATTGCTTGCGGTGCTGATGCTGTAGGAGGGCGAATTCTCACCGATCGCCTTGAGCGCTCTCGTCTAGACCCCTACGCTAGAGCTTGCTTTCTCCGCGAAGTAGGCTACCGCTACTTAATTGCAGAATTAGAAAGTTACATTGACCCTGACCCTGATGACGGTTTTCCTCGGCACTATCAACACTATGGGGCAAGTCTGGCAGTGACGGCACAAATGTATGCACTGGCAGGAGGCTTACCACCTGTGCGGACTCCTGAAGATGTAGCATTTTATCATGCTTTGATGCGAGTCAACGCTCGTTTTCGCCATAGTCCGTTAGTGAAAGTAGTAACTTCGGCAAGACAAACTGGACGGACTAACGTTGGTTTGGCGAACCAGTTGAGTGAGTGGGCAAAAATGGGACGGCGACAGCAATCATTTTTAGTGGAGTCAGCGGCTGCTATTGAAACTCGTTTTACTACACGTCGCCAACTACGAGTAATGTGGTGGTGCATTCTTAATGGCTATCAACCAACTCATAGCAGAGTCGTCCCCTTGGCAGATATGTTGGGAGTTTCATCCCAATGGCTTGTGCAAAAATTAACGCAACCTTATACTTTTGGTCAGTTGTTTGAACAAGTTGAACAGCGCCAGCACAAACAAAGAATTTGGCTTGAGCGCTGGCCAAGTGTAGAGATTAGGCAAGCAATTCAAGACTTACGCCTACGTCTTGAAAACTTGCGTCGAGGTTAAAAGATAGGGGATTAGGAATACATTTCAAAATTTATTTGTGGGTAATAGCCTTGGACGTAATTTTTTGCGCTCTTACCCAATCCCCAGTTCCTTTTTAGACTCGCTCGAATAGATCGAGTCGATATTCTTCCTCCCGTTGACCTTTTAAATGCCGCAGTTTATCTGGGGTCAACTCAAAAAACGAGTCGTGAACTTCATCCCCACTTAGAGGATAATCACGGGCATAGAGTGTCCAATGAACTAAAAGTAAATGTCCTCCTGGTTCCAGGTGTTCTAGAATGCACTGTTGGGATTTTTTCAGGTCTTCCCAGCTCAAGTAATAGCCAACTTCCGAGACTAGGGTCAAATCAAACATTTGATTGGGATATTGCTCTGGGACACGCATAATCTCGAATTTAACGTTAGAGAGATGCTTACAGCGCTCTATTGCTCTATTCTGCGCTAGTTTTGACACATCAATCGAGAGCAGTGAGTCACAACGCTTTTGCAGTTTCTCAGTTAAAACGCCAATGGAACCACCAATTTCAAAGGCAGACTGATAGCGCTCTTTGGGCAAAGCTGCGATTGTGGCAGCATATTTGTTAGCTTCGTATTCGCTTGTCTCAAATCTCCACGGATCGATGTTTTCACCGTACATTTTATCGAAGTAGCTGGGTGGTAGGGAATCGGATTGTAATGGGTTCATCGGTTTTCCTCTATATAAACTTCCCAAGGATAAGTGAAATTCGCTAACATTTCGGCAGTGAGGCGAAAGCCTTGTGGATCGTCGTCAATTAAGTCTGTAGTTTGGGAGCGATAAGCAGCGATCGCTTGCTGTTTCAACTCCACTACTGCGCCAATATTCAACCGCCAGGTTGTCACCTCCAGAGATTCTGGTAAACTCCCTCTTTGCTCTAAGTCCCAGTCCCAAATCGGATACTCAATCAATCGGGGCGATAGACCTGAGTTTTCTAACGCCGTGTGAATTAATTTCCAGGTCGCTCGGTGGTCTGGATGAGGGTCGTACCGCCACGGTAAAAAGATAATTTGTGGGGCAATTTTTGTTAGATAAGCACGACAACTGGCTACTGCGCTTTTATACTGTGCTGTAATTGACCCGTCTTGCATTCTATAAAAGCTGATAGCATTAACCTCCACACCGAGCAATTTCAACGCCAATAGTGTTTCGCTTTCCCGCAGAGCTAGCAGTGCAGGTGCGGCATATTTCAGAGAATTAGGGTGTGAAAGCGTACCGTCACTAATGACTAAAACTTGCACGTCACAATTTAAGGAACGCAATAGAGCCATCGCACCTCCACAACCCAAGGTCTCATCATCAGGATGAGGTGCTACGACTAGTACCGGACTACAAGCGATTGACTCAATTGGACGCCAGGGCAAAACGCTGGGATTGGTTAGCGGGGAGGTAACACCGAGTTTATTCATTATCCCACAGCAAAGATGCAGGGTCACTTTGATGCAAGACATATTGTCCAACATTTGCCAAGGCCGCATCAAAAGCAGGTTGTCGTAGATATAAAGTTAAATCTCGAATGATGCGTTCCATTGGATTTGGTGGTAGTAAGCCTCGCGTCCCAACTGAACGTTCGCACAGCTGCATAATATCGATGCAAATTTGTTCGATTGTCGTCCTCACCATGTTTGCATAGGCGACGAGTTGGTCTGCTTGGGGGTTGGAAACTGTAGGAGCGCCACCAAACACAGGCGCATACGCTGCTACCCTATCGGCGGCTCCCCGCAGCCAGAGATTTCCACTTTCAATGGCGATCGCCATTTTCCCAAGCCGTTCTTTTTGGTATGGGTCGTTTGTATATTTCAACTCCTGGAGATATTGACGAGTCAGGTCAAATAGTGCTTCTGCCCCACCCAGTTGCACCGCAGCAAACCGAATCACTCCAGCAGACAACCACGGCTGTCGATAGTAGTCATTTGGCTGACCGATTAATGCACTCTGCTCTAACTCCACACCGCTAAAATCTACTTTAAAGCTTGCAGTTGCTCGCATTCCAGAAGGTTGCCACCAACTTGGATCGCTAACTGTCTGCACTCGATCCATTGGCACAATGCACATCTGCCAACTACCATCGGGCAATGCTCCGTTCACAAAAGGACGTTCCAAATAGCCCGCACCAGTACAAAAAGTTTTAGAACCTTGTAACTGATAGCGATCGTTCTCTAGAGGGATAACTTTTACACCATCAGCTGCTTCTGCATTCCAAACTCCAAAGATTCTGTGGCGATCGCGGGCATCACGTGCATAGGCGGCAATTTGTTCTCTACTACCAAAGGTCTGAATCAGTTGTAGTGCATTGACGTGCCCTTCATAAATTCGACCAACCGCTAGGTTACCCCGTCCCATCTGCTTGAGGAGCATCAGCACCTCGTAGGTAACATTAGCATCAAATCCTGCGCCCCACCCGCCTAATTCTTGAGCCAAGGGTGCGGCCAATAACCCAGCCTCAGCAATTAGCTCAAACTCCCGTTCGGGAAAAGCACCATTGATATCTATGTTAGTCGCATTAGCTGCACAATAATCAGCAATTTCCCTAGCACGTACTAGAGCAACAGCAATGCTTGAATCGTTCGTCTGGATGACAACATCCTTTGATAGTTGAGTAATAATAGCGATATTCCTTATTTAAAATCTCTTCAACTTACTAATAAAGATAATAAAATTAAGTTGCCCAATACCTCTATCTTCTGCGTGATTTTGCGCCCAATAAATAGAATCAGTGAACTAACTACACAGACCTTAGGTGACGTGTAAGCTTGCCAATTTATGGGAATTGCCTCTGTCTTCTTGAATTTTTTACGTCTCGTTCGCTTTCTCTTGCAAAGGCAGAAGCGCTACATCCGTATAATTAATAAAACTGCACTTTTGTCAAGTGTTTTAACGATGAATTACAGCCTTTTTCATCTAAATGAGTAGGGATATAGGTAATGGGTAATTACCAATTACCAATACCAATCTACTCAGTTGTTATACACCCCAGTAATTCTCGCCTTCAGGTAGAGTGAGAATTTCAACGCCATCTTCAGTCACAGCTAAGGTATGCTCAAATTGGGCAGAAAGCTTGCGATCGCGCGTTACGGCAGTCCACTTATCGCCCAGAACCTCAACTTCATAAGTCCCTTCGTTAATCATTGGCTCGATGGTAAAAACCATCCCTGGTCTGAGGCGCTTGCCCTTCCCGCGTGTGCCATAGTGGGGAATATCCGGCGCAGTGTGAAAAATATTACCGATCCCGTGTCCCACAAAATCTCGCACCACAGAAAAGCCTTGCGCTTCAGCATACTCTTGAATGGCTGCACCAATGTCACCAATGCGTGCCCCTGGTTTCACTTCAGCAATGCCCAAATGCAAACACTTTTGTGTCACTTCCACCAACTTTTTCGCTTTTGGTGATGGGGTACCGGCAAAGAATGTCTTCGATGTATCGCCGTGGTAACCTTCAATAATCGGGGTGACATCAATATTAATAATGTCACCTTCCTTGAGGATTTGCTTGGCATTAGGAATGCCGTGACAGATTACCTCATTTACACTAGTGCAAATTGATTTGGGATAACCTTTATAACCAAGAGGTGCGCTTTTTGCTCCATGCGCTTGTGTCCAACGTTCAGCTTCATCATTGATTTCCAGAGTGCTAACCCCTGGTTTTACCATCGGTTCTAAATGCTGTAAAAGTTTGGCCGCTAAGCGTCCAGCTTGACGCATTTTGTCTAATTCTCGTTGCGATAAAATAACAATTAGTTCAGTTTTCATTAACTTTTATCTTAAGTATCTTTCATAAATATAGTTGACCCTGTCTGTGCAGCTTTTTGGGCAGCATCAGCGACCTTTAGAGTATAGAAGCTCTCCTCTGGGGTAACGTACAAAGGAGTGCCATTAAAAAGATGGTCTAAGACCATAATTGTGTCTTTGACAAACAGACCCCGACGAGGGGCAACTTCTATAGGTGTTGTTTCCCCTGGTTGGATGAAAAATCCTGTGTCGCCATCAAAAATTAAACCACCCTTTTCACCGTGAACTTCAAACTTGCGTTCTGACTGCCAAATAGTTTCACCTTTGCCATATATTACTTGGGCTAAAAGTCCACTAGTAAAGCAGAGTTGACTTGTGCATAAACAGCTTTGATAGTATTCTAATTCTGTTTCCCAATATCGCTGGTGACAGTTAACAGTAGATACTTTACCAAACAAATCGGTAAGACGATGTATGCGCGATAAGGCACCAATTAACGGAAAGCCGAAAAGCTGATGATTATAAGTCCATTTCCGGGGTGCAGGATTCTGGGGATTGATGGTGCTGTAGCGGACATAAAACACTTCACCAATTTTGGCTAAGTTTTGTTTCAAAGCTTGATGCAAACCACCCAAAAGTTCTATGTGTTCGACGTGCAGGAGTTTTTGTTGTGCTTTGGCTAAGGCTATGAGTTCCTCAGCTTCTACCACATCCAACGAAAGTGGATACTCAACAATCACATGTTTGCCATTCCTAAGTGCTGCACGAGCGATCGCACCATGATCTCGATTTACAGTGGAAATCACCACTAAATCTATATCTTGGCGCTCTACTAGCTGTTGCCAAGAACTCAACGCTTCAATTTCGTACTCTTGGGCAAAGGTTTGGGTTTTTTCTTTTGTATGACCAACAACTGCGACTAAGTGCGAGCGCCCAGCATCCGCTTCCCGCATTCGCTCATCATTCAGCAATGCCTCAGCGCGAAACTTTGCTGCATATCCAGTACCTACCAAACCTACACGCACTTTTGCTTTTTCCAAAGCTGCTTCTGAATTATACACGATCTTCACTAGTTCTGTTTTTGATTCTCTGAGGCTTGTAGTAGTGGGATTCGTTATTCATGAGTGAATGGCACTAAGAGGCTGTTTGAAAAGTTGTGAGCGGTAAAAATTTATGCCAACTACACCAATCAGTACATAACTAAAACTTATTTCTAAGAAGTAACTAAATTTCATTACTAATCGGGGTGAATTTACAGTTACATCGTTTAATTTTTCTCGTAGTATCAGAATTAAAGCAAATATGAAAGTTCGGCTAACACCATAATAATAGCCGTAACTTTTGCTTTAGCATAACTTATACTGCCGTTTCCAAAAGAGAGGATTTTCCAATGGCAACTTTTAAAGTCACACTTATCAACGAAGCCGAAGGGCTGAACAAAACAATTGACGTTCCTGATGATGAATACATTTTAGACGCTGCTGAAGAAGCTGGTCTTGACTTACCCTACTCTTGCCGCGCTGGTGCTTGCTCAACCTGTGCAGGTAAACTCACATCAGGTACCGTCGATCAAGGTGACCAGTCATTCTTAGATGACGATCAGATACAAGCTGGATATGTATTAACCTGTGTTGCTTACCCAACCTCTGATGTGACAATCGAAACTCACAAAGAAGAAGAACTCTACTAAAAATTAGGCCTCTCAACAAAAAATCTCTTGCAAGAGTTAATGATGTTGAAATAATACAACCAACTGATTTAGGAGAAGTATTCTCCTCATGATATGTATCCTTTATCATGATAGTTTGACAAAAAGCCTAACTCTATAACAAAGCAGGAACATTCAATTTACTATGTTCCTGCTTTGTCAAAATGTTTATCAAGTTTTATTCTCTTAGATATTTGCAATTTGCCCTGCTCCCGAACAACTGCAAGTTCTCCAGTTGAATCCAGTCTGCAATTTTTTGCATACTTTATTTTGTGGCTTCTAAAATTTTTGCTAGGAGATTCTACTCCTTATAGTTGTAAAAATCAAAGGCATAAATTGCTAAAAAAGATTGGTTGTTTAACTTACTTTTCTTGCTTTTCAACTCTAACTTGCCTGGGATAGGTACCTCCAAAAAAATAATTTTACCGTTACAAAAGCTTGTATACTACGAATTTGAGAAAATTTGCCTCTAAGTATATTCAAATATTAATGATATTGAAAAATTTAATATTACTGAGTAAATAGTTTCTTTAAGAAACAAAGGATCTATTTTTCTCTGACTATAAAAAAAGGTAGAATTTCCTTTTAGGAATAGTTTAAAAATAGGAAGTATCTCAATACTATTCGCTTTGTGCATTTCTAACTTGGAATTGGGTTTTGGGAAAAGGTTACTGGGTTTGGGTTAAAGGTTTTTCTTTACCCTTTTCCTGTTACCCTTCCCCCTTAACCGAAAGGTATTGGGAAATATCTACCTTGATAAAAAATATATGCAAATCTAAATTTAATTCTTTCATTATCGGCAGCATCTTAATTTGGCAAGAAGACGAAAGAAATGCGAAAAGATTTGCGAGAATTTATAGCGAACTAACAACTCGATTATTTTTCATCGTAACTAAAATTGCCATGCTAATTGGCTTTAACGTTTAATCTCTTTACTGAGAATTTTAATTTCAGTCCCAGGATAGTAAAATTGGAGAATTTTTTGATTAGACCAACCAAGTTTAGCTAAATTTTGAGCCCCAGTTTGACTCAAACCGACTCCATGTCCTAATCCACCACCAATGAAGGCGTATCCCCATAGTTCTGATTTGCCTTTGTTTAAGGGTTCTATGTAAAAAAGTGTACTTACTGGAGCAGCAAAAGCGCTGCGAACTTCGTCTTTATGGAGAATAAAGGTGCTGTTATCAGTTTTGACTGCGAGTTCGAGGATACGTCCACTCTGGCTTCGTTTGACTATTGCCATCGCCTGGATTGTCTTAAATTTGGCATAAGGACTGTTCTTTACTTGTAAAAATTTCTGTAAATCCTTAATAATATCCTCTAAACGGGTTTCCTTGCGCCAACGGAACATATCCCACTTACTTTCATTAAAACCTTGTTGCATATTAATAAACTTTTGGAAGTTCTTTTCATCAGCTAAACTTTGCTTCGACAAGTTCCAAAGATTTGTAGCAGCATCAATTACAGGGCGCAGATAAGGACGATCCTCACCATTCCAGACATCGCTGAAGGAGGCGGTAACACCACCAGTGGTGGAAGAATATAAGGCGTCTACTAATTCGTTTTTATAAGTTAATACCCTACCTCTGGTTGCAGCGATCGCTTGGTCTGTTTTCGTAGCTGCTCCATTCAACCCATAATAAACTTGGCAGTGTGTATCAGCACACAACTGGTAGTTATCTGCGGCAAACCTACGTAAATTTCTCAAGGCATAAGTGCGAGCAAGAATTGCTTGGGCTTCTAGCGCTGCTGTTGGTGCATCAGTACCTATTTCATAAGGCACAACCCCACGCAAATAAGTTTCTAAGGGCACTTTGTTAACTAAAGTATATGTCCCGTAAGCATTTGGTTGTAAATTGAGCCGTCCTACATACAGACGAGCATTTTCTGGTTTGTCAGTTTTATTCACCCGAATCAAGTTTTTATCAGTGCTAACTTCCAACTCATTCGGACTGTAGCGCTTACCATCCACCACCCAACTTACTCGCGGTACTTGTTTCAACGTTTTAGTATCAAGATATACTTTTTGTTGAGTAGCAGCTTGGATGTTCTGCAATAACAAGCGTCGTAGTAAAGGAGTGCTGTAAACATCCCGTTTCGCCCAAACTTGCCAGCGTTCTGGCTGAGCTATTTCCACCTCCATTCCCTGAGAACGCCATTTTTTCGCACTGTCTTCGGCAGTTTCAAAGCTGCGATATGTACCCAAAACTACCACTTCTTCAACTGCTGGCTGGGATAAAGCTTGCATAACTGTTTCCAGCTTCACAGGCTTATTGGTAACTACTACTTGCTGCTTGTTACCCGTTTGAAATTTTAACTTTAAGCGATCGCCCTTTGTCGGTTCCAGTTGCAGCTTGGCTGTGGGTTGGACACCAAATCGCTGTACAATCCCAATTTTTAGTTCTACATCTTGGACGTTGCTCTCAGGCCCCGATGCCGCAGTTAGTCCCAATAGGCTAAATGTCGCCACCACAGTATAGGAAAAACGCCAAAAGGAAAATTTTATCGCTACCCGATTGTGACCCTGAATGTAGCGTTGGATCTGATTTTCCAATTGTTTTGTAGCACGGTCTTTTTGTCGCATGAGTGCTCCAAGTAATACCATTATCAGTTTTGCCCCAAATCCAAATTCCGGTTAGTTGCAAAATAAAGTCATAACGATTATGATTTATCTAGAGGCATAAAACAGAACTAGTCGATAAACTCCTTATGGTTAAAGTCCAAGAAATTCCATTAAATCAGATTAGACGCCCGTTGCCCCGTGTAAACGATCCAAATAAAGTACAAGCTTTAATGGAATCGATTGCGGAGATTGGGCAGCAAGAACCGATAGATGTTTTAGAAGTAGATGGACAATATTATGGCTTTTCTGGTTGTCATCGGTATGAAGCTTGCCAGCGTTTAGGCAAAGAAACCGTTTTAGCCAGAGTCCGTAAAGCACCCCGTAGCGTTTTGAAGATGCACTTGGCATAGACACTAAGGAGTGTCGGGAGATGATAAAAAAGCTTCCTATCCCTCGTACCCTTCCTACACTCACTATTTGCCCCATGCCCTGTTTGGTCAATCCTTAGTCTCCAATTCCCAGTCCCCAATTACATATAACCTAATTAGGAGAAAATTATGTCATCACAAGTAACAGTTAAAAACTTAAATATCGGCATTGACGATGCGAGTAGGGCAAAAATCGCCGAGGGATTATCTCGGTTATTGGCTGACACCTACACACTGTATCTGAAAACTCATAATTTCCATTGGAATGTGACTGGGCCGATGTTCCAAACGCTGCACCTGATGTTTGAGACCCAGTATACAGAATTAGCGTTAGCAGTTGATTTAATTGCCGAGAGAATTAGAGCGCTTGGCTATCCTGCACCAGGAACCTACAGCGAATATGCCAAATTAAGTTCGATCCCAGAAACTCCCGGAGTTCCTAAAGCTGTGGAAATGATCGGGTTACTAGTGGAGGGACAAGAAGCCGTAGTCAGAACTGCACGGTCTGTTTTCCCCGTAGTGGACGAAGTTAACGACGAACCTACCGCTGATTTATTGACTCAGCGGATGCAAGTACACGAAAAGACAGCTTGGATGTTGAGAAGTTTGCTGGAAGAATAGGAATAGGGTATGGGGCATAGGGAATAGGGCATGGGAAGATGGAAGAGCAAGGGAAATAGGGAGATGAGGGGGATGGGGGAGTGTGGGGAGAGAGGGGGGAAAGATTTCTTCTCCATCCTCCCACACCTCTAAAACCTCCCACACTCCCAATCTCCCACACTCCCAATCTCCCATACCCCATGCCCAATATTGATTTCACCCAAAAGTTACAAAATTTAATGCAGCGAGTGGGTATTTCTAGTTTTAAAGCTCTGAGTCGTACTGCTGGTGTCTCTAAGCATCAACTTTTGCGGTTACGCCAAGGAAGGCTAGAGCAGATGCGGTTAGATGTGCTGCTGAAGCTGTCGCCAGTGCTACAGATATCATTGAGTGAATTAATTACAACTTTTTCAAGTGTAGAATTATTACAAGATACGGCAGCAAATAATCAAGAATTATTACAAGAAATTGCAAATTTAAAAATAGAGTACGATCGCTTGCAACTTCAAATAGAACAGCAGCGAGAAACATTACTACAAGAACTCCAGCAGTCAACTTTACAACTGCTGGAGTCTTTGTTGTTGCAATGGCCGACAGCAGCACAAAAGGCTCAGGAAAATCCCCAGCTAGCAGCAGTCAAAATAGTGCCGTTGGTAGCCAAACCTTTAGAAAAACTTTTACAAGGGTGGGGAGTAGAAGCGATCGCATCTGTGGGAGCAGAAGTACCCTACGATCCCCAACTGCACCAATTGATGGAGGGAACCGCACAATCTGGAGAAATAGTGAAGGTGCGTTACACTGGTTACTTTCAAGGTGACAAGCTGCTTTATAGAGCTAAAGTCAGTCCTGTGTAAAAAGGATTGGGAGTATGGCAGGGGTGGGAAGAGTAAGAAGTTATAAATCACAACTTCTCACTTTTAGTATTGTCTGTTGAAAAATAACAGACATAGGGAATACTAAAACAGCACTTTCGCTATCAAAGAACTTCTTTGAGAGCGAAGGTGCGTCTAAACTTCAGTTACGAACAGGACTTAGGTATGCAAAAGGACAACGAAATAAATGAGTCCTGCAATCAGCTATCAGAAGCTAGCTACTGTGCCAGACATCAACAGACACTCCAGCAAGCTGATGCAGAACTGGAAAGACAGGTACAAGAGCGAACTAAAGAACTGTTAACAAAGAACGAGGCACTACAGGCTAAGATTGTCGAATACCAACGACAGCAAGCCCAACTGCAACAGAAAGAGCAATTTCTCCAGACTGTCTATAATGGCTCTGAACATCTGATATTTGTAGTAGATGTTCAAGAAGATGGTGACTTTCGCTTCACAGGTTGGAACCTAGCTACAGAACGTGCTAGTCGTCTAAGCAGTACAGAGGTAATTGGTAAAACACCAGAAGATGTGCTTGGTGCAGTGGGCGGGGCAACAGTTCGTCAGAGATATATAAGTTGTGTGGAATTAGGTAGACCTATTACCTACGAAGAATGTCTGACTTTTCAAGGTGAAGAAACTTGGTCGCTAACTACGATTAATCCACTCAAAGACAGTGAAGGTAGAATTTATCGATTGGTAGGAACAACACTTCAGATCACTGAGCGTATCCGGGCAGAAACTCAGTTAAAGCAGCAGGCACAAGACTTAGAAAAAGCCCTCAATGAACTCCAGCAAACTCAAATGCAGCTTGTCCAAAGTGAGAAGATGTCTAGTTTAGGACAATTGGTGGCAGGTGTTGCCCATGAAATCAATAATCCTGTTAACTTCATTTACGGGAATCTCACTCACGCTAACGATTACATCCAAGACTTAATACGATTTGTACAACTCTACCAACAACTGTATCCTCATCCAATACTTCAACTTGAAGAATTAGCAGCAGAGATAGACCTAGAGTTTGCGATCCAAGACTTGCCTAAACTGCTCAACTCGATGCAAATTGGGGCACAGCGAATTCGAGAGATTGTTTTATCTTTACGCAATTTCTCCCGCATGGATGAAGCTGATATGAAAGAGGTAGATATTCATCAGGGAATCGATAGTACTCTAATGATTCTAGAACATCGTATTAAGGATAGACCTGACCGCCCTGCCATTCAAGTTATTAAAGAATACGATAACTTACCTTTGGTAGAGTGTTATGCTGGGCAACTAAATCAGGTATTTATGAATATTTTAGTAAATGCGATTGATGCAATTGAAGAGTCATTTGTCATTTTAGCATCAAAGGAATCAAAAATGACAAGTAACCAAGGACAAATGACTTCTCCCCAGATTCGGATTCGTACTCAACTACTAGAACCAAATCAAGTAATGATTAGTATTGCTGATAATGGATTAGGAATACCGAAAGAAGTGAAACAGCGACTTTTTGATCCCTTCTTTAGTACTAAGCCTATTGGTAAAGGTACTGGTATGGGGTTGTCTATTAGCTATCAAATTATTTCACAAAAACATGGTGGTAGGTTGGAATGTATTTCGCAGCTAGGAAGCGGGGCTGAATTTATGATTACTATTCCTCTAATTCAAAACTAAATAATTAACTAGATACTTGAAAAGATTTAATTAATAGGTTCCACTTTAGTAGAGCTTTAACTAAAACTTTAAGATTTAATTAATAAACTTTATAGTTTAAGTATATAAACATACATAAATAGATATTATTTTATATATAAAGCTATCTTTATAGGTAGCCTAAAGATAATAAACAATATTAAACAATTGTTATTTTTTAAAAAGATAAACAGAAGTTGTATAAAATAACTCAACAATTAATGAGATATATTTATTGTATAATTATCTTAATTATAGCAATCTTAAATCATTGATGAAAAATCTTTGATCGGAGTGCTTATTTTCTCTTACCTGCCTCCATTGCTAATTTCATAACTCAAATAGGATTGCTATATAAATGATGTTAATTTAAATAATTTTGATAATATTGTTTGATAAATTACAAAAGCGAGCGTAGCTTTTCATTAATCAAGAATCAATAGTAAATATTTATCGAAGTCTGAGCTATGAATTCCAAATAATGAACAATCGAACGAAATAGAATTCTATTTTCAGCATTTTAAAATTTTATTTTAACGGTATATAATAGCAAAATCAGAACAACATTTACACAACTCAGCATGAAATAATTATGAAAGAGCAAGTCAAAGTTATTAAACTTAGTGGAAATCTCAACGCCACAACTTCACAAGAATTTAGACAAAGTATTACTAAAATTCTTGAGCTTGGTGTCAAAATTGTCTTACTTGATTTTCAAGATGTAACTTTTATGGATAGTTCAGGTTTAGGAGCTTTAGTATTAGCTTTCAAAACATTGAGGGCGGCAGATATTCAACTTGTTATTTGTTCTATTAATGAGCAAGTTAGAATATTATTTGAGCTGACTAATATGGATAAAATATTTGAAATATTTCCCAGCCAAGAAGCATTTAATCGGATTTTACTCTCCAAAACTTGATTAATCAAATTTCATTTGTAATATAGATAAATCATCATCAAAACCATCTTTGGAGTTGAGGGCTATTAAATAACTTAGTACCTGTTCGAGTTGGCTGTCAACAGAATTTTGTAAGCTAACTAGTAGCTGAATAAAAGCATCTAAACTCCAAAGTGTACCATCTGATTTAGCGATTTCATAAGCACCATCACTAAAAATATAAAGACTACTGAATTTTTCAACATTGCAAAACCCATCAATATATTTTGCTTCTGGAAACATTCCAACTGGCATACCGGGAGTTTTCAAAAGCTTAACTTCAGCTTTTCTGGGAGATGCGCCGGTGATTAAAATAGCTGGTGGATGACCTGCGCTAGCATAAATTAACTGGCGATTGAGTCGGTTATAAACTCCGTACCAGATCGTAAAGTATTTGTCGTTTTGATAATTCATCTGAAAAGTATCATTCAAAGCTTTTAAGACATCACTCGGTTGATAGTAATTCAGACTTTTGAGGGCCCGGGAACGAAGCAAATTCATCACTGAAACAGAAGG
Organism: Nostoc sp.; assembly: GCA_036918135.1. Lineage (GTDB taxonomy): Bacteria > Cyanobacteriota > Cyanobacteriia > Cyanobacteriales > Nostocaceae > Nostoc. Next base: position 143,086 of record JBALDB010000011.1, on the reverse strand, counting down.
AAGAGTAGCTTTAAGTCCGTGTCCAGCAGTATCTAACAAATAAATTGCCAAATAATTAGTATCAAGCCAGTAATAATCGAAACAGTCACCACCAAGTTGTCTTGAGGGAATGAATCGAAAATTAATGTTTAAGGGTTCAATCATCGGGAAAGGCAGGAGCGATCGCACATATTCTGCGGCTTCTGACATTTCTGATTCTAAAAGCAATTTTTGAGTCTGTAAATCTCTACTCAATTGATGCAGGCGTAATCCTGCTCTTACCCGTGCTTGTAATTCATTATGCTCAATAGGTTTGGAGATAAAATCATCAGCACCAGCATCTAGTCCTTTAACGCAATCGGCAACGGAATCTAAGGATGTTAATAAAATAAAGAATGTAGTGGAGAATTTTGGGTCTGTTTTAATGCGGTGACAGACTTCCAAACCATTCAACCCTGGCATAATCCAATCACAAATAATCAGTGCTGGATGGTGAGCCAGCGCTTTTTCTATTCCTTCCTCGCCACTACTAGCAGCAATTACCTCATACCCCTGTTTTTCCAACATCCTTTTTAGGAGTATTTTTATTGAATAGTCGTCATCAATTATTAGTATTTGATACATAGAATTTACAGAAACTACTAATTAATAATTTGTTTACTATAAATATAGAAAAATAAAATATAATATAGAGTACTTTCTTTAAACTCAAAGAATACCTAGATTTTTTAACTGACTCTAAAAAACAGGCACTACGGTGTTTTTATTCTCTAAAATCCGCGACTGCCATCGCTAAAAACGTAAATTAAAAGATAGGTAATATTATGAGAAAAATTAAATAATATGTTAGTAGTATTATTACACTAATACTACTAACATATTTTGAGTTATCCGTCGAATTCATAACTTTTTGACACTCACAAAAGATTATGGAGGTGCAAGCGGATTCAGCCACAAGAGAATAGTGTTTTTTAGCTGATTTAAGTCACGGTATGCTTCTTGCTTAAACCATTGCCCTAAAGCATCAAAGGGAGTGAAAGATACTCCAGTTTGCCATTTGATGTCTTGCCCTAGAGGCGTTGTGTGAGTTCCTGTTAAAGTTTGTGCTGTCACCATCTCAGCAAAGCGTTCTTGCAAGATTTTGCTTAAAGCTGCCGATTGGTCAATGGTATCATTGCTAAATTTTATTAATAAATTACGCCGGATATTGTATTGCTCTTGGACAAGTCTATTAGTTTCTAATGGCGAGGGGGTAAACTCGATCGCAAAAGTATAATTGAATTGTTCTACTAGAGGAATAGCTTCTTTAGCAGCGTAGTTGTTGAAGGATATTAAAATATTACCTGCACGTTCAACTTTAAAGAGGCTACCAATTAATAAATGAAGTTTACAGCCCATACTGTGTCCAATGCCGTAAATTGGGAAGTAAAGCTTGCGTAATGCCCCAGAATCATGTAGGCGTTCGAGAGTGCGGTCAAAGTCGAGCAGCACGGATTTGGCGATCGCAGTATGATCCAAGGTATTGACGAAAGGTGTAGCAATTACAACGTAACCTTTACTTGCCAGTTGTTCTAATAGCCAGCGATAAGTCAGGTGGGGTGCAGTCGCGACGAAAGCACCTCCTAAAAAATGGATGATACCTATGGGATTTTGGGGGATGATTACCCAGTTACCTCTAACTTCTTTCCAGTCCATGTGGATAAGCGATCGCTTCATTAATATTATTTATGTTAGACCGGGGATCGCAGTCCTGGGAAGGATTATGGAAAAGCCATTAAGCATATTTGCGCTTTAGCCCGCAACAGCGTCTCCTACTCTTAGTAGTAACACACCCTACTAGCTTGTTTTTAACGCTGACTCTGTAATTTTTTCATTTCGTGCTGTACGTCGAGTGCAATTTGTAATGCTTCATTGAGTAATCTTCCATGCTCCGTAGCCTGTTCGTGTACTTGCATCGCTGCTAAGGTTGCTAAATTGTTAGCAAATAGTTCTGTATTACTGAGGATAAAGTTCTTATTCTCCCTCAAAATCCTTTCCGTCTTCAAAGCGCGAACAAGGTCAGCCTTTGTGAGTTTAAGCGCTGCAACCACACTTTCTCTTTCCTTTATAACCACTTCTGGATTACCGGCTTCTTCTATTTGGTCATTAATATCTATTGCTCTAATAACAGCATTATATCTATTAACATCATTTAACAAAATTTTTAGAGAATTAGTCATATTTAATTTGACAAATTTATTTCTACTTTTCCATAACATATATAAGATAGTTTGCGTCATTCCGCCAAACCAAAAACCTAAGATAATCAAGAATATCCAGGATGGAATTGTTAGCCACGAAACAAATATCTTCAAAACTAAATCTAGTAAAATATAGCTAAAAATAAATGTAGAAAATCCAATAAAGATGACTGTTGCTCCTTCGGAACCCTTAATTTTTTGTATATATATCTTTCCGAACTTTAGGAAAATATTAGTAATAATTAAAAGTTTTTCATTGACAGGTAAACTTGTCAGCTTTTGCAGTTCATTCTGACTAATTTCCAAGTCCTGTAAATCATCCCGCACAGTTTTAAAATCCTTGCCGAATAGTTATTTACAGCAGTTTTCAGGTATTTAAACCACAAATAACAGAGGTAATGGGGAGTAGTGTAGTTCAATTACCTGAAAAGCGCTGAGATCTACTATAGCAATCAAATTTCTAAAATGCTAAATAAATAGGTATTTTGTCCAAAGTTTTTAAGTAAATTAATACTTATAGATAACTCAGGATTTTATTGTACAATATGATACTCTTTTAGCAGATAACTAAAGAAATAAATTGTGCTTTAACTAACCTTTGGAGAAGATTGTTTCTGTTTTGAAACGCCACGTTGAGGATTTAAAAATGGCGGGATGGGACAGTCTAATGTGATGGCGATCGCTCTTAATAAATCTGCTTCTGTTGGAGTAACTTTGTTATCCAAGAGTACTGTGTGGGCACAGGCATCAATAATAGCTTGCTTGAGTTTGGGACTGGCAAGCTGAAGGCGTTCGATACTTTTCTTAATATCAGAAAAATTACAAGCAACTGGTGTGTCTGGTTTTTCTTGTTCTCCGGCTTTGGGAAGTCGAAAAACTCCAGAACGAAAAGCATAGGCGATGGCATCGGGTTGGGAATGGCCAAGGCGTGCGAGTGCCGATAGTATTAATATGCTATCTGGCCAAATCTGTTCGATGGTGGTGAATTCTACAGTTGTCACCGCTGTAGGATTGATACAAGGTTGGAGACGATGCCATAGTATTAACTGCAACACAAAATCCCACAGTGATAAACTGCCCTTGGCTTTCACTAAACCGTGGACGCATTTGCAGAGCCTTTGGCATTCTTTAGGGGAATTTTGACGCAATGCGGGTACTGTCAAATCTACAAGTGGTAAGCGAATGCTGGGATCTAACTGGCTAATTTCGCTACTCAATTCCAGGGTTTTTTCTACTAAATCACCAGGCTGCACTTCGCCTAACCAAGCAATTTGACGTTTTTGGATTTCGCTATTTTCCGTATCTAACGCTAGCGCAAAAGCGATCGCCATTGCACTTTCCTGCTGTCGCACAGCCAAGCGTAGGGATTCTGGCAACTGCGACAACAGTGCTTGAGCGTGGGCAAAATGCTCTGGTGCAACGGTTCCCACTTGATTGACTACTTGTTCTGGGGTGGCGTTGGCAGCACTAGCAAAGCCCATTGTTAGAGACTTCTGGGAACGGGTGTGATTGCGGATAGGACGTAAATTACTAACGTTCACACCCCCAATGCGGCGGATACGTTCTGCTAAAGGTGGGTGGGTAGAAAACATGCTGTCCCAAAAATAAGGATTGAGCGCATTGCCAAAAAACATGTGACTGGCGGCTTCTGCACCCGGCGAAATCAAACGTGAATCCATCTGTTGGAGTTTTTGGAAGACTCCAGTAAGTCCATTGGGGTTGCGAGTGAACTGTACAGCTGAGGCATCAGCAAGAAATTCTCGTTGGCGAGAAACTGCGGCTTTAATCAAACGTCCGCAAAATAAGCCGATACCGCCAATTGCCATCAGTGCTAAACCAAAAGCCCATAAAGGCAAACCCTTATCTTCGCGGGAACCAGCACGAAGCCGCAACAATAACTCGCCAGTTAAAAAAATGAACAAAATCCCATGCAGCAATCCTACTAAACGCAAATTCAGCCCCATATCACCATTGAGAATATGACTGAATTCATGGCCGATGACTCCTTGTAGTTCGTCCCGGTTCAGGTGCTGTAAAGTTCCACGGGTAACTCCAATTACAGCATCATTGGGCGTAAACCCTGCAGCAAAAGCATTAATGCTGGTTTCTCTGTCGAGAAGATAAACTTCTGGCACAGAAATACCAGAAGCGATCGCCATTTCCTCTACAATATTTAATAATTGTCGTCCTTGTTCGTCGGCGGTTTCTGGTAGTAGGAGTCTCCCGCCCAACTCCTGGGCAATTACACTTCCTCCTTCACGGAGATAGGCAATTTTATAAAGACTTCCTAAAGCGATCGCAATTATTGTAATTCCCGCCACATAGAGAAATAATCCTGAATGCCACCAAATACGAGGAGCCATGCGAAACAGAAATAAAGTAGCAATGTAAATCGCCACAATCATGACTGCGATGGATAAAGAAAACAGCCCGATTAATTGTTGCGTATTTTGGCGTGCCCGATCCTGATGTTCAAAGAAATTCATAGACACCTAAAAAGACACGCGGGGAGCATTTCTCACTTCCGGAGTTGCTTCAAGAAGCAATTCTGCAACAGTAAAATTAAAAGTATTTGCTACAAGGTTGCTGGGAAAAGATTCACTTTTGGTATTGTAAAGTGTCACCGCATCATTAAAAGCTTGACGGGCGAAAGCAATCCGGTTTTCAGTAGAAGATAGTTCTTCCATCACTTGACTCATAGTGCGATCGGCTTTCAATTCTGGATAAGATTCTGAAAGTACCATCAAGCGACTTAACGCACCCGTCAGCGCTGCTTCTGCATTACCCAATTGTTGCATCGCTTGGGGATCGCCAGGATTTTGTACGGCGCGACTGTTAGCATCAATCGCAGAATTTCGAGCTGCAATCACAGCTTCTAAAGTTTCTCGCTCATGTTTCATATATCCCTTGGCAGTTTCCACCAAATTAGGAATTAAATCATAGCGGCGCTGTAACTGAACATCGATTTGAGAGTAAGCATTTTTGTAGCGATTGCGATACTTTACTAAATCGTTGTAGCCATTAATTAGAATCAGAGCAACAATGGCAACTAAAGCTACAGAAAATATGAAAACTCCAATAGTACTCATAAATTTCAATCCATAAAACTTGCACAAAAGAATTTCAACTATTTTGATGGCATTTATCTCAGCAAATTTACCAATCCAAATAGTTGTTATATCCAGCAAAGTTTTTCTGGATATGACAATGAGTTTACTTGTAGCAAGTTGGCTTCGTCGTCTGTAAAATTAATTACGCAACTTTACTGAGAATCTAATTTGTAGGTAAAGATGAAACCTAATGTAGTTCGTTTACCTAAAACTAGCTGTAATCTGGGTAAAAAGCGAATAACTGCTAACAGCAAAAATAAAAATAATCGTAGTAGAAAAAAATACTACATCCCTAACAATAAATAAAATCCAATCTTTCCTAAGTTCTTGTTTAAACTTGAGTTCTCGTAGCTGGCGCTCAAGTTCTGCATCTTCTTGTATCTGTGAATTCACTATTGATATAATCAGCGGCTTGTTACCTTTAGTAGCAATGATTTTTGATAAATTTTTTATATCTGTCATGCTATTTAGATACCAGTAATTTCAGTTTCCAGGTTTTGATTTTCGTCTGCAATCCAGATATGTTTGCCTTTTTGCTTGGCTTCTACTACTACTTCTAAAAGTACGATTGCTTTTAGCAACACTTCAGCATTATCTTCATTCATCTGTTGTGCCAAATCACTTATTATCTGATAAAGTTCTGGCGATAAATCTAAATTTATTTGAATACGTTTAGTTTTATCTTGTACACTCATCTATCAAGTATTTGCATTGAAATATTACCGCCGAGTATCAGTATTTAGTACTTAGTAACGAGTGCTGAGTAAAGAACTAAACTTTATTTCTATCCCCCCGTTTCACCTCTTAGTCACTCTGCACTCAGCACTCATGAAATTATCTAAAATGTCTTTGACAACAAGCTTTTACCTCGTTGATAAATTTCTTCTGCATAATTAGTCCAAGCACCTTGTCCCCAATAACGAAAACAACTAGTTTCTAGCAAAAGGTTATGTAGAAGAACGTTACGATATTCAGCTTGTTTAGTAACAGGTTCTGCTAACTCATTTTGTTGTAACCTATCAAATTTTTGGTGGAATAAACTACTTAATTCATACATGGGAGACAAGACATTTTCATACCCTTTCACCCAACTAATATGATTTGTCCATGAGCCTCCATCCATGTGAAAATTATGGTTGATTTGTTTTAATTCTTGAATGGCGTTCTCTACAGCCTCAGGTTGGCAATTTTCTGGTGGAACTCGCTCCCAAATCTGATGCTGTCCAATCGGTTGGCAAGTTGGATAGTCTTCGGGTTTGCATCCAGCAGCTTGGATTAATTCTAAATACTCTGTACCACACATCCCCACAACACCTGATTTTCCTCCCCCATGATTTACCATATCCCACCAAGCTTGTTTGAAAGCGCTAGGAAATTCATTCATCATCACGCCACCATTTTCACCATCTCCAATTTGACTAACTATCGGTGGCACAAATATGCTTCCTAGTTGTTGTTTTGATAAGGTTTTTGCTTCATAATAAGGCTGCATTTGAGCGACTAATTTAGTATCCGAACCTTGAGTTTTAATTAAAGCCGTAATACTAATTGTTTCGCCTTGGGAATTACGAGCAATCAGACGATGTGGTAAATGTTTGTAGCTGAGAGATTCACCGCTAATTGTTTCTACAGAATGTTCTTGAACGAGTAGCCAGCGATATCCACATTCTTTGAGCGCTTTCACAAATTCAAAGAGGATATCAGGGTGATTTGGTAGGTGCATTTCTGGAGGTGAAAATCCCTTGACTCGCGCTAATGCTTCCCAACCAAAAATTGCTGCAAAGTGATGTTGCCATGCAATTATATGTAATTTAATGTCTGCGATGGGAGTGGAAGGAACAACAGCATGGCTCCACATTGTACCCAGCCATTCTACATAAGGTTGATAGGTAGAATCGCAAGTGATGCGTTTCAAATTATCAAGAATATCACTGCGTCCCATTTGCCTGAGTCCCCACAGAAGATTACCTGAGTAATCCAACATTACACGGGGATTACAACCTTGATTTACAAGTTCAGGAATAAATTCTCCCATGCGGCTGTAACAATAAGCAAAAGGCCCTGCATTATGGTTATCGCCTTCATTGGAATGTTCAAACATGTATTGCAGATTGCTGATGAATGTACCACCATAGCCAGCAGGGATTGTGGGCTGGTGCATGTGTAAAGCGATCGCAAATACAGCATTTACGTCATCTAACTTAATATTTGTTGTTGGTAAAAATACTGGTTGTTCGTGGTTAACTACAGAGAGAACCTCTGTTTCCCAACCAGAAATATTCGGCAAGCCATCAATGATTTCGGGCAAAGGAGTCAGGGTTGTGGGGAAGGAAAGCATTTCTGATTGCTCCGAAACAGGGTATGTCTAATTATGCGATCCCGCAGCAATTTCTGATCTACAACTTTATCTATTGATGCAAACTGCGATCGCCTTGTAGTCCTGCAATATCTGTGTAATTCAACAGTTTAGATATCCTACTTATATAAAACATGTTGGAATATATACAGCAATCCTATTTAATTTTGTTGCTATAGGCGTACATCTGTACACCACTACAGATAATTCATTATGTTGCAAAAATTTTTGAAAATGGTATGATACAACTCGAAATTAACAAATTCAGATTTCATTTAATGTAAGTTGGCATCATAAAACTAAATTATATAAAGAAAGATAAACGAGGCTATAACCCTCTCTCCTGTGCCGACGCTCTTGCTAGCTTGCTTCTCTGTAAGAGTACGCAAACTTCTAACGCTGCGCTATTTTGCCTTATCCTAACGACAAATTTTTAGGTTTGAATCTGTTGCCAGATTTGAGAAAATTGGTATAAATATTAACCAATTAAAAAATCTCAAACTACTCTATCTTTATTAATGTAAATTTTATTTTAGGACGGGTCTAATGAAACTAAAACAATTTGGAATTACATTTTTGAGTGTTTGTATTGCTACTTTTTCGGGAATAAAAGCAGCAGAGGCGGCATCATTTTCAGTAATTGCCGACGATCTTGATAGTCCACGGGGTTTAAGTTTTGGCCCTGACCGCAGCCTCTACGTCACAGAGGCAGGAACAGGCGGAAATGGAGCTTGTGTTCCTTCACCAAGTGCCGCAGGTCAATCTTTATGTTATGGCACAACTGGTGCTGTGACAAAAATTGCAAATGGTACGCAAGAACGTGTACTTACGGGACTTCCTTCTTTAGCATTACCAGATGGTACTGATACTGCTGGGCCTCATGATATAAAATTTGATGCCAGTGGCAAGCCTTATATTGCAGTTGGGTATGCTTCTGATCCCACATTTCGCGCCACATTAGGTAACACTGATTTAGGAAAAATCATTACTGCTAATTTTAATACAAATTCCTGGACTAGTGTGGCTGATTTAGCTAATTATGAACTTGCAAATAATCCTGATGGAGGCGATCTAATTAGCAATCCCTTCTCTCTTCTTTTAGATGGAAATAAGATTGTTGCAGTTGATACTGGTGCAAATGAGTTACTCAGTGTAGGGACTGATGGAAGTAATTTGAAAGCGATCGCCACAATTCCCCGACAAACATTAACTAATCCAATTTTTCCCACTGGGCCATCGTCATCGCCATTTGAAATTCAAGCAGTACCCACAAATGTTGTTAAAGGCCCAGATGGTGCTTATTATATTAGCGAATTAGCTGGTTTTCCTTTTCCAGAAGGTGAGGCCAAAATCTACCGAATTGGTGCTGATGGTCAACCAACAGTCTATGCTGATGGCTTTACTCAACTTACTGACTTAGATTTTGATAGTCAGGGTAATTTATATGCTTTGCAATACGCTAATCAGTCACTCTGGAAAGGTAATCTAGATGGTTCTGTAATTAAAATAGCCAGGGATGGGACTCGCACAACTATTCTTAGTGGCAATGGATTAGAGTCCCCTACTGCTTTGACTATTGGTGCTGATGATGCTATTTACGTGACAAACCGAGGCGATCGCCCAGGAGAAGGACAAGTTATTAAAATTGAGAATCCCAAGTCTGTTCCTGAATCTACTTCTACTTTCAGCTTATTAGCATTTCTTGGCACTGTGAGCCTTACTTTTTTGCACAAGGGTAAAGCCAAACAACTGAAGATTTCGGAGAAGTTTGTTCAGGAGTGTTAAGTTAGCGATCGCCTTCGGTGTCTCCCCTTCTCTACGAGACGCTACGGGAAGGGATAAGTTTTTCAATCAGCCGTTGTCTTTTTGGTGCTGGCGGTGTTGTTATTCGTAAAATTAGCTCTAACAACCAAGGGGCAAGGCGTTGACACAACACGGCTAAATGACTTTGCCATCCGACTAAGATTTCTGATGAATCAGTCTGCATTCCGGTAACGAGTGCTTTAGCCACTTGCTGGGGAGTCATGGGGATCACCCAGCGAAATAATTTTAAGTCGCGCACCATGTCTGTGTCTGTCAGGGATGGCAGTAATGCAATGACGCGGATATTGTGTTCGGCTAGTTCTTGGCGCAAGGCTTGGGTAAATCCTAAGATGGCAAACTTGGTTGCTGAGTATGTCGCCATCGTTGGTGCAGCCACTTTCCCCATCAGGCTCGATACATTGACAATTGTCCCTTGTCTTTGGCTGGCCATACGTCGAGCAATCAAACTAGTAAGGTTGTACATTCCTAACAAGTTTACAGAGAGTTCTTCTTGAACTTGAAGCATTTTAGATTGTAAAAATGAGCTTTGGTATGCGACTCCCGCACAATTAACTAACAGGTGAATCTGTCCGTAATTGCGCCATAGTTGGGCAACAGCGATATGTACTTCTATTGTCTGCGTCAAATCTAAGGCCACGATCGCAGCTTCTGTACCCATAGCCTCGATTTCGTTAGCTACTTCCACTAACTTGCGGCGATCCCGTGCTATCAATATCATCCGCTTGATGCCTTGTTGCGCTAATTCCAGGGCGATCGCTCGTCCAATTCCCCGCGAAGCCCCTGTAATTAGGGCAACTTTACCTTGAATCTCCATTGGTTTTATCCTCTAAAATTTAAGTCTTACCGAACTCTTCGTTATTGCCGATACACACAAGCAAGAGCTACTTACTTGTCGGCACAAAGTAAGACAAATAATCAATCACAATTCAAATCAAACTGAAACTAAGCCTTTAGTAACGAGATATTTCTTGGTTAATCTGCAATCCCTCATAGTTGTCTATATGAGGCAGAAATTTCTCGTTTTTAACCCGTCAAAGCCTAACACACTTGGCTGAATGGGTATGCTCATAGATTTTATTTCTCCTAGATCCGAGCGTTCATCAGCATCGCTGTCATACACACGTTAGCAATTAAATCAAGCTATTGCAACATTTTTTAATAAGTATTTCTTAATACTTCTTAACACCAAGCATATATATAGAAAAATTTTTTTAAATAAGTTTTTATAAATAACTGCACAGAAATATCTTAATTTGCTGACAATTAAGCCTGGTTTGGGAAAATTATAATACTTAAGCCATAGAGAAGAAACAAAAAAGACATATAGGCTTTTGGCTATTGTTGTAATACTTAGGTATATCAGCTATTTCATAAAAATATATCAGTATATTTACATAATTAATTTACATCAAGGTTTTTGATTTCTATTTTTTAAAATAATAAAAGAGAGTTAAATTATTATCTTTAATGCAAATTACAACAGCATATTTATCTGCTAAAACTTATAAAAAAATAGTAATTTGTTTTGTTTGAGCGTTGAGTTTATCAAACAAATGCTTGAGACTTGCCTAGTGATAAATAGGTCGGCGTGAATATTTATCATTAAGATAAGGGACTTCCAGAGAATAAATTAACCAATTTATTTAGATAATAGTTTTCTTTCTCCCCCTGCTCCCTGCCTCCTGCCCCCCTGCCTACACAACGATTGATTATTTTTTTAATTGGAAGTCCCTAAGGCAGTTCTTGCTAGAACGAAGAGGATTTTAGCCTAGTTAATTTTTCTCACATATAGCAGTTGCCAGGTAGATTAGGACATAATGATAAGCGTGAATCTCAGGAATAGTAAGGTTTTTACCTCCAGCATAGCTGTCTCCTGCCGACGCTCTCTACGAGACGCTGCGCGTAGCTTGCTTCTCTGTAAGAGTACGCGGACTCGCTAACGCTGCGCTATCCTGCCTCCTGCTATAGTTTGGTTTTATTATGCCGACTTACTTAGTTACTATTTAAATGATTGAAACCCTTACTAAAAGCCACTTAATTAATTTCACCTTTAACATAGTTTGATTTATTCTTACCCACTTATTTAAAAGTATGAGTAATTAAGGGGTTAAAAAGTCTAAATGGTTTCCTGGTTGAGCAAGCAAATCTTCAACAGTTCCCTGAATTTGTAACTTGCCTTGATTGAGTAGCATAATCCAATCAGCACGAGCAATTACTCTAGGACGGTGGCTAATCAGGATTGTGGTTTTGCCTTGGCGATGAAACAACAGCTGATTTAAAACTTGAGCTTCACTAACTGGATCGAGTCCAGCAGTTGATTCATCTAAAATCAGAACTGGTGGATCGTTAACGATAGCTCTTGCTATAGCCAATCTTTGGCGTTGTCCACCAGAAATATTTGAGCCAAATTCACCTAATACAGTTTGATATTTTTCAGGTAGTTTACTAATAAAATCGTCTGCCTCAGCAATTTGGCAAGCATTGACAATTTGCTCAAAGGTAACGTGGGGAGAACCTAAGCGGAAGTTTTGAATAATTGAGCGACTCCAAAAATGAGCATCTTGAGGAACGAGAGCGACTTGTTGCCGCAAACAATCAAGAGCTAGGTCTTGTAGATTATAAATACCAATACGAATGTTACCAGAATTAGGTGAATATAATCCGGCTATCAGTTTAGCGAGAGAACTTTTACCACAGCCGGATGTACCAATCAAGGCAATAACTTTACCACCAGGAATAGTTAGAGAGAAATTTTCCAGTAACTCTAACCTACCGGGGTAGTGAAAGTTGAGATTTGTACAAATAATATCAGCATTACTAGGAATTTTAGCAAAAGGTTTATTCGTATCACCTTGGTTTTCCGGTGTAGAATCGATAACTTCTGTTAAGCGCTGCGTCGCAGTTTTGACACGAGTAAATTCATCTATAAATGCGATCGTAGTACCAATGAATGCTAAAAAATTACCATTCATGCCGTTAAATGCCAGCAGTTGACCGATACTGAGTTCCTTACCAATAACTAGGATGCTGCCGAAACCAATCAAACTAACGCTGCCAATAGCATAAACTAATCCAGAAAAGATATTGTTAATAATTCCAATCTGAATTGTGCGGAATGTTTGGTTTGATAATCGACCAAATCGATTCTGGAATTCTTCCCAAAATTGAGGAGCAGCGTTAGTAGTTTTAAGTGTCAGCGCTCCTTTAAAGCTTTCAACGAGAATACCCTGATTTTCCGCGTCTAAGACCAATACACTTCTAACTTTCTGTTGAAGTGCAGGCAGGAAAACAATGGTAGATAAACTCATAACAATAGCAATAACGAAGGCAGTGAAGGTGAGTTTCCAGCTATAGAACAGCATGAAACCTAAAGAAACGACTGCAATAAACAATTGGCTAGGTAGACTGACAACTACTTGAGAAACTAGCTGATTAATTTGTTGAATATCTTGTAATCTGCTGACAATCTCGCCACTGCGACGTGATTCATAGTAATTCAGAGGTAAGCGCAAGATTGTCCTGGCAAATTCCAGAACTAGCCCTAACTCAAGCCGTTGGGCAAAATTGGCAATCAGGTTAGATTGAACTAATTGCAGACTACTTGAGACAAGATTCATCACCACAACGGCAATAATCACAGCAGCAAGAAGCTGGGTGTCTCCCCGAACTAGTACATCATCTGTTAGAATTTGCAGCAGGATCGGAGAAGTTAACGAAAGCAGACCGATAATTAAAGCGCACAGAAAAGCCTCGAATATAATGCTTCCATAAGGCAATACACGTCGTAAAAAGCGCCCAAACCCGTCTATTTTATCATCAGGTTGAGCATAAAAGCGAACCGAATCTGGCTCTAGCAAGAGCATCACTTTATCTGACCAAGCTTCTATTAACTCTTTTTTAGAGACATAACGGATGTCAAAGGCTGGGTCGGCAACTATATATTTATTGCCTTTTTGACCATACAAAACAACCCAATGGTAGCCTTTCCAGTGAATGATTGCTGGTAGTGGCGCTTGACTCATCTTGTCTAAAATTTCATTTGATGCTCTAACCGAACGTGCATTAAAACCAAGCGCCTCGGCTCCCCGCCTCAATCCCAATAATGTTGTTCCTAATTGCCCGGTGCCTACTGCTTCCCGGATGCGATTTAGTGTAAAGTTACGTCGATAATGTTTGGCAACGGAAGCAAGACAAGCAGCTCCACAATCTTCTTCACTATGTTGTGCAACAACTTGGTATTTCATTTCACACTCTAGTACCCAATAACATCGTGACCAAACCCAAAAAAATAGCAGGGTTTTATCCCTGCGTGGTTAAAATTTTGACCAACAGTTTGGCGTTGCTGAAATTCAGTATAAATTTGCTCTCCATGCAATTTATTACCCTGCTTATAAAGGCAATTCAGGAATTGCCTCTACAGAAATCATACTTAAAATCAGCAACGCCAACAGCTTATTTATACTATAGAAATCTGCTTTGATTTGGAGAACTTACTTGGCTTAGTATGCAAGAGGCAAGGATAAAAAAGGCTGTTTGAATTATACTGAGTTTTCTCAAAATCAAATTTGAGTACTACATCATTCCTATATACTTTATAGTTCAAATAGGTCGTCTAATGATAGGTCGTCTAGTGATAGGTCGTCTAGTGATAGGTCGTCTAGTGATAGTACGTCAACAAATCCTTCTGTACTTTCAAATAATTCTGGAGTTAGTTGGTCTCCTTTGACAATTACTTTTCCAGGTTTTCCTCTTCTTATAATATTTTTACCACCAGACAGCCTTGCTTCTTCGGTTTCAGTTAGTGAGATAAACATTGGAGATGTTTGCGTGCTTTTCATAGTTAACCTAAGTTGCTAATTATCAGTTTTAAACTTTTTACAAAGCTATTTTGACTTAGAGATAACGACAGTTAGCAGGTATGAAAATGGGTATTGACTACTCAAAAATGAGCAGGATATTAGAGTTCTATCGACGGTTGCCTACTAACAACCGCCAATAGAACTTTATTAAGTTTGTTGAAGAAAAGTAGAGGGTAGGAATAAACGTATGTTACAGTAACTGTGATCGAAGAAACAGCTGACGACTTAACTACAATTAAGTCGAGTAGCATTGTTAAGACACGTCCAGAATTAACTTAGCCTACTTCTAATATGGTAGTTAATTGAAGACGTTCGATCGCAGTCAAGACTCGCTAAAACGCGTCTTGACGTTTATTCTTTTTCTTCTACTAAATCTCATAAGCTGACCTATTAACTAAGAATAGAGATTGTCCCACCAGCTCCACCAGTAGATGTAATATCACCGGTGTCAGCCTTCTTTCCCAGTGTAATAGTGGAATCGCCACCATCGGCACTAACATCTCCAATCTTAATCAGAACAGGACCACCACCCTTAGGACCCTTAGGACCCTTAGGACCCTTAGGACCCTTAGGAGGAGGAGGAGGAGGAGTAGGATTATTACCACCAGACAGATTAGCTTCTTCAGAAGGGCTTAATGTTGTAAACAATGTGCTTTGCATAGCTTGAGTTCTGAATTGATTGTTGGGTATTAAAGTCACATCACATCAAAGTAATAAATATAAAAAGAGTATATTTCATAACTTCTTTGTGTTGCTAAATGTATTATACGGTCGCAGTTGGTCTCGTCAAGCAACTGCTATTTAAGAAATATGTATAAAACTCTCTCCAGAGAAATATTATTTAGTTGTTATTTATACTTTTTTCATAATTTATTATATTAAAAAAAATTGTAGACATTATTATGTCTTCGACTGTAGAACAACCTGATGATGTTGTTAATTAGAAGAAAATAGATATAAT
The DNA here is from genome assembly GCA_036918135.1 of Nostoc sp. Lineage (GTDB taxonomy): Bacteria > Cyanobacteriota > Cyanobacteriia > Cyanobacteriales > Nostocaceae > Nostoc. The sequence continues at coordinate 127,757 of JBALDB010000011.1, read as the reverse complement.
TTATTACCTATAAATACTGATAAAATAGGAATTTTCATCGAAAATTCCTCAAAAAATAGAGTTTTTTATACAAACTGTTTGAAGTAAATTGAGAGAACTTAAATATGTAAATTCTGTCTTTCATCTAGAAAAAATTACGTAAAAATCTGATAAGATTTATCGAGTTTATACACTTGTAGTATATATGGACATAAGATATGTTTATATAAAAGCGCTTAGGTTTGTTAATTATTTATTTTTCTGAAAAAAGCTTTTTTAATAATACAAATTTTTACCAATAAATTAAAGAAAGGATAAAAGTTTAGAAGGTAATTATAAAGATTTAGTATGTAGATTAAAATGCGTTAGTTGTTGTTTAGACTAAGATGTATGTGATTTGTGTTGTTGATAACGATACATTCAGCCTAAGTCTTGGTTATCCAGCGAAAGCTAGCAAGATTTTTTTAGCGAAATTATTTGTATAACGAAAATATTTTTTAGCGCTCATGCTTATTGACCCCCAACCAGACTTTCTCCGCCTAGTTGAAAGCGATGAATATCTTCCGCCAATTAGCAGTTGGACAAAGCTGGGAGGACTATTTTTAATTGGAGCTGTTGGCGTTGCCTTCAGCGTTGCAAGTGTCATTCAATACAATATAGTAGTGAAAGCGGATGGTACTGTGCGTCCAACCGGAGAAATCCGGTTAGTGCAAGCAGCAACTGAGGGAACAGTTATAAGCATTAAGGTTAAAGAAAATCAAGTTGTGAAAAGGGGAGATAGGATCGCCCTGATCGACAACTCCCAATTACAAAGTAAAAAAAATCAAATACTCGGAAATATCCGCCAGAGTCAGTTAGAACGCTTGCAAATCGATGCACAACTCAAAGCGCTACAAGGTCAAATCAGCGCAGAGACTAATGCGATGCGACAGGCGATCGCATCGGCAAAAGCTGACTTAAGTCGCAACCAAAGAGACTATCGAGATCGGCAAATCACTACTCAGTCCGATGTCAAAGAAGCAGAAGCCGCTGTTGAATTAGCTCAGGAGGAGATGAAGCGATATCGGCAGTTGGGAAATACCGGAGCGATAGCCGTTCTCCAAATTAAAGAAAAAGAACAAGCTTTGAAAGCTGCTGTTGCTAGACTCGAACACGCAAAGGCGGGACTAAACCCCAGTGATGCTACTGTGGCGATCGCACAAGAACGCATTGCCCAAGAATCAACAAAGGGTGAGTCTACCCTTGCTCAATTGCACAAAGAGAAAGAAGAAATCATCAGGCGTCAAGTTGAAACTCAAAACCAAATTAGCAACGCTCAACAAGAACTTAGACAACTGTTCGCGGAACTACAAAAAACTATAATTCGGACTTCAGAAGCAGGTACTATCCTGAAACTGGAATTAAGAAATCCTGGGCAAGTTGTTCGTGCTGGAGATCCGATCGCTCAAATTGCTCCGAGTACGGCCCCTCTTGTGATTAAAGCCCGAGTTGCCGCTTCTGATATTAGCAAAGTCAAGATGTGTAAAGTCGTACAAGTAACAAAATGTCCAGAGGGACAAGTACTAATGCGGCTTTCTGCCTATCCCTACCCAGATTATGGCATCCTCAAAGGTGCTGTTAGAGCCATAACCGCTGACGCCATTACATCTCAAGCTAACGGCAATCCAGTTGCGCCTTACTATGAGGTGACTATTGAGGCAGAGAAACTTTATTTAAACAGGGATGGTAAATCTTATCCCATTCAACCAGGGATGGAAGTTACAGCTGATATCATTTCTAAAAAAGAAACTGTACTGACATTTGTTCTGCGAAAAGCAAGGCTGCTAACAGATTTGTAGGCATTGGGAATTGGGAATTGGTAATTGGGAAAAAGGGAATTGGGAATTGGGAAAAAGAAGGTTTACCCATTACCCATCACCCATTACCTATTACCCATTACCCATTACCAACCCTCACAGATATCATAAGTATTCAACCGGACATGATATTACTAGCAGTATAACTAAGGTGGTGTAGGAGTAGGTTGAGGATTTGAAGGTCTGACTGACTCAGGAATTACCCCATTCCAAACTTGACTGAATTGATTTTGTGTCAAGGACTGTAAAAGACTGAGCTTTAAAGACTCTTGACTAATAAATTGAGCGTAAGATGGCTGCAAATAGGAGCGGTATTCGGGGTGGTTGAGGAGATCGGTTTCTAAAAAAGCTACGCTTAAGGCGTTGAGATAGGAATAAACAGGAGCAGGATTGGGGCCTATCAAAGCAGGCGGTACAGGTAATACACTATTCCCAGGAGTAGGTTCGGCAATCGCTGAAAAGTGGGTAGCATTTTCGATTAAAGCGAGGTATTTATTGGAGTCAGTCAGCCAGGTGAAAGGACGAATTTGCTCAAATACAGGTGGGGCAAAAATATCTTGGCTACCAGCTACCAACATTACGGGAATTTTGATTTGACTGATGCTCCCTTGACCCAAAATTGAGCTATCAATGGGATTAATCGCCATAATCGCCTTGATGCGATCGTCTTTGAGTTGGTAATTTTTTGGAGATAACTTAATTGCTTGACACTGCAACAACAGCGACAAATTAAAGTATGAATTGTTAGGATTACAGTCTCGGTAGAGTTGGTTAAAGTTAATCGTTGCTCCTGCAAGAGTTAAAACAGTATAACCACCAAAGGACTGACCGATCGCCCCAATTTGCTGAAAATTAAGTTTTCCCTGGAGGGAGGGATCGGATTTGTCCAAACGCTCAAGTTCATTGAGTAAAAACTTAATATCCAAAGGTCGGTTGATAAATTCTGCTGGGTCTGGTGGCCCTGCCAAACCTGCAAAGTATAGCTGAAAGCGTTCGGCATTACTACCAGGGTGTTCCAGTACCGCAACGGCAAAACCATAAGATGTCAGATGTTGAGCTAGGTAAGCAAAGCTAGAGCGATCGGAAGCCAGACCATGAGAAATTACAATTAACGGATACGGGGGTTTTGCTTGAGTTTGTGAATTACCTTCAGGTAAATAAATATCTACTGGGAGACGGCGATTGCGAGAATAGTCATTTAGTTCCAGGGTTTTTTTCTGCCAAGGAAATTTTCCTGGCGATCGCAAATCTGGCAGTTGTGAAAAATCAACGGTTGAATTGGCTGCGGCTGCGGTCGCTTCTTTTTGCAGATAAGCTACAACTTCATCCTTTTTTTTCAACAGTTGTGACAAGTTATCGACTATGCTTAGTCCCTCTGTATAATTCAGCCTGATAGTATCGCTGGGAAATCTCCGCAGGAAATTTACAACTGTTAAGCCTTGTGGATCGGCAGCAGCTATAATCAAAGCTCCACGTATGGCATAGAAACCATTTTGTCGAGATTCAGTTTGGAGTAATTCTCCTATACGTTGTATCACCTCTTCACCTATAGGTGAATAGGTAACCTGAGATACTAAGGTGGGACTGATATTGAAGCGCTGCTGGAGTAGCTCCCGCAGTTGGGCGAGTTGTTCGGGAGTGGCGCGGCTGGCATAAAAGGAAAAGTCTCGGTCGATTTTGCCTTCTTTGGCAAAAGTTTCCAGCGATTCCACAGACAAAGAGAATTCACCGAAGGGAGGGTAATAAAAGCTAATGCGATCGGCTGCTAATCCCGGAGTAGCAGTCAAAAACGTAGATACAAAACTTAAACCCAGGTATCGCCAAAATTTTTTCATTAGAAAAACTCACTGTCTAACCCCTGTCAAACAAGCATTGTAAGCACGCACAACTGTGCCTCCCTACAATCATCTGTATTCTACCCAGTTCAAATCGCTATCAGCAGTAAATTCTTTAGCCAAACGGTATTTAATAGGGCGATAATAGATTATAGAGATCAAAATACTTTTTATGTCTTTCCCTTGCTGTTCCTCTTGTGTTGTTGTCCTGGATCGACAACAGGAGCAAAATATTTCCCACCAAAAGCAGTGCCGGGACGTGCCAGCTAAATACAGTCAGAATACTGGTAAAAATTCTACTGTGGTTGAAAATGGTCGGGTTGTGGTTAAGCCCTCACAACCACCAATTAATGAGACTTCCAGTTGAAAAAGTAAAAAGAGTGCTACATCCCAATAAATTTACGTACAAGTAGGACGCACGTGGAATTGTTGATGATGCCCTACCCTCAGCAGTAACCCACCCTAGATTTAAGTTTCTTAATATAGCTTGAAATATTAGCGCCGACTTACTTAAGCTTGGGTATTAAAATCTTCTCAATTCTGAATTTTTACCTGATTTCATCTAAAGGCAAGACATCGTGAAAGCAATTATAGTCGATGTAACGATGTCCATCGGGTGTTTCGTGGAAGATATCGACAAAGCGATTGTTCCACAAAATTTCCTTAGCACTATAACTATGACGGGCATTGACGATCTGTGCAACTGTTTCATCAATGCCACTCAAAGAAATCATCAGCGTAGAATTTGTCTGGATTAGCGATTCTGCTGTCATCCCATATAAAGGACTAAATTCATCAATTACATGTACCACTGACCAGCTTAAGGAAAAGCTAGGTGTTTGGTTCCGCAGCAGTTGCAAATCATAGATTCGACGCATAAACAGACCTTCTGCTGTGATTTCATCGCGCATTAAATATACTCGCATCTGCGCTTCCAAAATCATGTTGCGGCGCTGATTAGCGGTGCGAAACATCAAAGTCGGTTTGGCATCATGAGCTGTAATTACCGCTACACGGCTAAATATCACACGGGCAGTCGGTCGAGAGAATCGGGCAAATGCAAGTCCGGTCATCAAAGCAATTCCAACTAAACCGATCATCGCTTCAATGGTAACAATGATATTGGCATAAGTTGTTTTAGGATACATCGCACCGTAGCCGATGGATGCTAGGGTTTGGACGCTAAAGAAAAAAACATCTAAAAAAGAGCCGGGTCGGGCGTTGGCGATGCAATCTCCTCCTACCAAGTAAAATAGGGCGAACAAAGCATTAATAGTTACATAGAACAAAAAAATCAGTATTAAAAAGCCAGTCCAGGGAATTGTTAGCAGCAGATGGTAGGGTTCGCGCCAGTAGGAATACCACACACCCATACCCATAATCTCAAACTTTCCATCTCGAACTTGAATGTGAATACGTGGAAGCAAACGTCGTTGCTGCTTGCGTAAAAGTCGCTTCACTGGAAATTTCATCTGGGGTAGCCAAAAGAACGACAAGTAGATAGTATGACTAGGGTTGAAAAGTAAAGTCTAGTTGCAAAGTCACAACTTGCTAGTGATGAATCGAAATTTCTGGATTAGCGCTCTAATTGCCTTTATTAATTCCCTCAGTTTTACAGTTTTAATTCTCATTATCTATCTTTATGGCAAACAATTTGGCCTGAGCGATTTTCAGACGAGTTTGTTATTTTCGATTTCCTCTATAGCTCAGTTTTTTACGACCCCGGTGATTGGTAAACTATCAGATCGCTTTGAACGCAAATCTTTAGCGGTCGTCAGTTTGGCAAAACTGCGTTAGCGAAGCTTGCACTTCTCTACGAGATGCTCTTGCTAGCTTGCTTAAGAGTAGGGGTACGACAAAGCTCAGTGACCTCCGCAGGCATCGCTAACTTGATAGCTGGAAGTACTACAACAGCAGTAATTCTTTTTCTCGCTCGACTTTTAGATGGGATCGTCGGCGGAAATACTTCGGTAGCTCAAGCGATTATTTCAGATATTACCATTCCCGAAAAGCTTGCTCAAGGCTTTGGAATTTATGGAGCAGTAATGGGATTAGGCTTTGTACTCGGCCCAGTCACTAGCTTGTTAGCACAGCAGATTTCTTTTGGATTTGGATTATAGTTTCCGGTGCGATCGCATTTGTAGCTTTGTTAATTATAATCTTCTGATTACCAGAAACTCTGCCAAAAAAACCTAACAATGCTTGATAATTCTGTTTAATAAGTAGAGTGGTTTATATCTTTAATCTCACGTACCCTACTTAAATTATTTACAAAAAAATAGGGCGTGCAATGCTCACCCTAATGATTTATCTGCTAGAAACTTATTTTTCGGATTTTATTTGCTGACCTTTAGAACAGCGGTCAAACCACTCCTGATACTTTTTCTGATGTGATTCATCTTCAACGGTTATTGTGACTCGTACCCGTTTAGATCCGTGATTCTGCTCTAGGGCGATCGCATTTAGTAATAAACTAGCAATTTTAGGTGAAGTAAATTCACCACTAACTGTTAAACCGTTATTAAGATGTGTAACTTCAAGTCTTTCTACTTCTACTTCACTCAACTCAAGTCCAGAAATTTCTCCTTGACTTAAGTCAATTTCTGCGAGTTGCTTGAGTTCGGGGCTGACTTGTTCGATAATTAATTTCTCGCGCCGGACAGGAACTTGTACCATCCGGGTTTCAATTTCTTTGCGAACAATTACTTCACCAATTCTCCGCTTCCTGCTTTCAACAACTAATCGTTCTTCTAGTAAACGAATAATCTTTTCTTCACTAACGTCTTCTAAATTTATTGGTTCAATAGAGTTATTTGTAGTTTGATTAAAAGCTAGTTGTTTAGTTGAGTTTTCTGATAGTTGTGAGAGTTTGCGCTCGCCTGGTGTTTCTTCTATATATTCAGGCATATATTCTATTTGTGATTGGTCTAGGTCTATAAAAACAGATTTAGTTGGGTTGTCAATTTTTTTGATTCTCTGGCTCTGCACTTGGAATAAGGAAGCATGTTTCTGGGCTAAATGGTGACCCGATTCTGTAATTTGTTGATTCACCTGGTTAGAGATAACTAAATTTAGCCGATGATTAGCATCTACAATTAAATCCTGAACCTTCCCTACTAACTCACCTTGACTATCGAACACAACAAAATTATTCACCTTATTTTTTAAGTTTGCCAATAAGGTGTGAGTGCGAGTATTTGAGTTCGTTCGCCCAATGTTGTTTGCCATCGGTTAGCTATTCAATATGCGAAATTTGTCAACTGCTTTGTTGTAAAAGAGACTAGAGACTGAGAAATAATATTTTTAATCTTAATCCCTAGTCCCTATTCCGGAGCGTGCCGAATCTGCGAAGGCAAATATTACGAATTAGTTAGCGTTCTTCAACCGGAAGATTAGGAGCATTCACTTCTAACTCTTCACGACGCACAGTCTCTTGAGCTTCAACTGTTTCTTGGTCTACCACTTTTCTAACTCTGACCTCTTCGCGCAAAACTGCTTCTTTGCGAATATCAGGAGTTTCTTCATAGAGTTCCACGCGAGCAACATCACCTTCTTGGAAGTCTGCCTCACGTGCAGAAACAGGTGTACCTGCATCAGCAGGAGTTACACGCTCAATTACAACTCGCTCTTTTTCTATTGGTACTGCAATTCGTGCAGTGTCAGTTTCAACACGTTTACCGATTGTTACTTCACCAGTTTTGCGGCGTTGTTTACTGGCAATTAGTCTTTCTTCATACAATCTTAAAGTTTGATTGTTTTGGTCATTTATATTGTATAAAGAAGGCTCATTTTCGTATGTGTAACTATCACGGTTGTAATTAGGAGTTGTATAGCTTGTATCTACAGGAGTTGTATAGCTTGCATCTACAGGAGTTGTATAGCTTGCATCTACAGGAGTTGTATCTAGTGGTGCTGACGCTTCTACGGAGCGGGTATAGTTTTCCGGGCGACGATACACTCCGCGCACGCGTTCTTCGTAGTCGTAGTCAAGCGCTTGGCGTTCATCGAACTCAGGTAAATCTTCTGCTTGTTCTCTAGTTAAACCAATGGTATAGACGCGATCGCTATTATAATCAATATGGGCACGACCAATTGGTAGTAGTACTTTTTTACCAAAAATCCAAAAGCCTAAGTCAACAACTAGATAGCGGAAATGCCCTTCTTCATCAACTAAAACATCGTTGACAGTGCCAACTTTTTCATCAGTTCCTTGTGTATAGACCCCAAGTCCTTTAATATCACGACCTTCAAAGCTATCACGATAGTTAGGTTCAAAATCTTCTAATTTGTAAAGAACCATTTGATACCTCAAAAATTTAATTTACATTTCCTTATCAATAAGCTAAACATTTTTATACTTAATTTACCTCCTTCTGCCGAAAGAACTTTAATTAAAAGTCAATTATCAAAAGTTATAGCTATTTTTTATATGGGGATTTTGTCTTTAGTCAATGATTAAGAAAATATATTTTGTACTGCAAAGTAAGTATAACATTAGTTACACTACAATTTAGTGATATTGTTGAGCTAATGTTGAGCTAATAAATTATTTTGCCAAGTATCCAATAGCTTTTGCTACAAAATGAATGATAGTTGTTAAGTTGATAGACATAAATAAATATAATACGTTCTGTCATTGCGAGCGAAGCGAAGCAATCACAAGCTCTCTGGGATTGCTTTGCTTCGCTCGCAATAACATTTTAGATTTAATCATATCTATCTACTTATAAATAAATGAATTATAATTAAGTTAAAAACAATATACATTTTAACTTATTAAATCTACTGATATTAAAAAGTAATTAAGCATTTTAAGAATATAACTATATGCTTGAGTACTTATTCAAATCAACCCGATCCATCTTCACGGCATAGTTAACAGTTATAGTCATCAAGAAAATCTAGTCTCTAATTCTCAGTCTCAAACTTCAAACAAGGCGATCGCCTAATTTAAAAGCGGTAATAATTACTGAGACATTTTATTAAATATTGTGTCAATGTAAACGCATCTACACCTAATTCGGTACGCTCTTGGGCTGCTAAAATACCCGCTTGGGAATGCCACCAAGCAGCAGTTGCAGCAATATCTTCTACTGGAATTTGCTTACTTGCCGCTTGTGCGAGCAATCCGCCTAGTAGTCCAGTTAACACGTCTCCACTACCGCCACGCGCTAGGGCTGGTGTGCTTTCTCCAACAATCCAAACTTCACCTTGGGGGTTGGCTATGGCAGTTCTTGCACCTTTTAACAATATTACTGCCCTACTTTGCGCTGCTGCTTCTCGTACTGCTTTAACCCGATGGTGTTTTGCATCAACGACCTGTGGAAATAATCGCTGGAATTCACCTGCGTGGGGTGTAAGTATGGTTAGTGCTTGGCGTTTTTCTAAAGTGGGGATAGTTCCGATTTGGGCGAGTATATTTAAACCATCGGCATCGAGAACCAAAGGAACATCGCTTTCTATTACCTCTTGTACAATTGGAGTGGCATCTGTTGTTAAACCAGGGCCACAAGCGATCGCACTAAAGGAACTGAGATTTGTTTTTGCAGGTAGTTGCAATTGGGCAATCGCTCCGGTTTCTGTTTCTGGACAACCGACAATCAGCGCTTCTGGCAAATGGGACACCAAAAGAGATTTCAGCGATTCTGGTACAGCAACCGAAAGCATCCCCACACCACTACCCCGCGCACCCAAACCACTTAAAATTGCTCCACCTGCATAGCGCCGCGAACCACAAATCAGCAGTAAATGTCCTTCTTTATATTTGTGGGTAACTGATGGACGGGGTAAAGGTAGAGTTGAAAGTGCCGTTGCTGGTGTAATGCGTTTAATTCTGGGTGCATCTTTGATAACAGCTTGCACATCAGCCAAAGGAATATCAAAATCGATTAATTCAGCTTTGCCGAGATATTCTAGCGCCTGGTCTTGCAAAAAAGCCAATTTCCATACACCCAAGCAAAACGTGTGAGTAGCGCGAATCGCAGTTCCCAATACTTCGCCTGTGTCAGTGTGCAACCCCGAAGGTAAATCGATACTCAAAATTGGCACAGACAATTCATTTAGCCGATTGATTGCAGAGGCGATGGGATCGGTGAGGTTTTTTTCTAAACCGAATCCAAACAATCCATCAATCAATAAATCCGAATCTGGCAATTGCTCAATCTGTTGATAAACTGGAATGCCCAAACTCTGAGCATACTGCAAGTGTTGGGAAGTTAATTCCTTGAGCTTAGAGAAAGGAGAATAAATCCAAATTTCATAACCATGAAAATGTAATTCACGCGCTACTACCAGAGCATCTCCCCCATTATGACCGGGGCCGACGAGAATGCCGACACGGAGATTTGAGGAGGGTGAGGGGGTATCTTGCTTTTGTTCGGGGTTTGGGTAAATATTTTGAATGCGACGGGCAATTAATCCCGCCACCTTTTCCATCAAAGCTACTACAGGCATTCCTGCCGCAAAGATTCGCGCTTCAATATCGCGCATTTGCTCAGCAGTTACTACCACTTGTGAAATTTGTTCTTGCCTATCTGACATCAGTGCTGAGTGCTGAGTGCTGAGTGGGGAGTTGATGAATTTTATTTTACTGCAAATGACAAATGACAAACTTCTTCACTTTCCATAATAAACTCTGGCATTACGGTATCCTGTATTTCGCAGATATTTGTTCCATTCTTGTGCTTGTACTCGGTCAGCGAAAGGCCCTACTGCTACGTGTGGGCCTCGTGGTTGCGTCCTTTCGAGGACTCCGCCAGATCGTCCTAAATCTTGGCTGAATCGGGCTAAATTCTGTCTAATTTGAGCGCCAAGCGCAGGTAAGTTTTCGGAAGTAGTGGGAATAACGACGTAATATCTAGAGACTTTGGCAACATTTCTATTATTGCGATCGCCAATAAAATCTCTATTACCTCTATCAAAAGCGGCTATTTCTTGTCCGTTAGCAAAGCTGATAATTCGTGCGCTATTAATGCCTCGTGACTGTAGTTCATAAACCCTTTGTTGGGCGTTAGATGCTGTGCTAAAAACTCCAGATTGAATTACATTACGTCCTTGGTATTCTCGAATATAAGCACTGGGTTCAAGCTGACGTATTTCTTGTAAGGTTTGGTAATCATTAGCATCAACATAAACTAAGTAGCGTTCAAAGTTTTGGTTATATTGACTCAACTGTGGTGGTTGAGAAGGCTGAAAGTTCTGCTCGGTTTGATAAGTTTGTGCTGGTTGAGAGGGCTGAAAAACCTGTGCTGGTTGAGAGGGTTGATTCGGATCGGGTTGATAAGTTTGTGCTGGTTCTGCCGGCGGTAACTGCGGTGATTCTTGACCAAAGATAACTGGTGGCGGTAAAGTTTCAACTTGTTGTTGAGCCAGTTGCAGGTTGCTGTTGGAAATTTGTGCTTGTACTGGGGTTGAGTCGGCAAGCAGCACCAAATATCCTCCCATCAATAAAGAGAAGACCTGAAATCGAATAAATTGACTTGGTATTTTACTAGACATATTAGTTAGAAAGTAATCTAAATATTTTTAAGCAATTGCCGTCAGGAACTAATTGGTTTGCTGTTGTAGCAACTATATAGCGTTAGTGATAACTTACCTCATTTAGGTTCTCAACAATACATCTGTTACTAATCTTAGATGAGCAAGCGAGTAGCAACTCTCTATTTGGTTGTTGCTCAACTGAAATGCTTTACTAGCAAGGCTTTGAAGAGTCTGTGCTACAATTGGACAACTACGCAACTACCGTGTTGGGTTTGTATGAAAAAAGTCGTCGTTGGTCTTTCTGGTGGTGTTGACAGTTCCACCGCCGCTGCTATCCTGAACCATCAGGGCTATGAAGTAATTGGTATGACTCTTTGGCTGATGAAAGGCAAAGGTCAATGTTGCTCTGAAGGCACGATCGACGCGGCTATTATCTGCGAACAACTGGGCATTCCCCATGAGGTTGTGGATATTCGGGATGTCTTCCAAACAAATATTGTCGATTTCTTGGTGACTGGTTACAGTGCTGGGATCACGCCTTTGCCTTGCTCTCAGTGCAATAAAACGGTAAAGTTTGGCCCAATGGTGCAATATGCCCGCGAACATTTGGGATGCGATCGCATTGCCACTGGTCATTATGCCCGAATTAACTATGACGAAGCTACTGGGCGTTATCAGTTATTACGAGCTGTTGACCGCAACAAAGACCAGTCTTATTTTCTTTATGATTTATCTCAAGATTTACTAGAGGCAAGTATCTTTCCTTTAGGGGAACTGGAAAAAACTGATACCCGTCGGATTGCTGCTGAATACGGTTTAAAAACTGCTGATAAACCAGAAAGTCAAGACTTATGCTTAGTAGAAAGTAACGGTTCTATGCGCGCATTTTTGGATAAATATTTAGCTCCCAAAACAGGCGATATTGTGGATACCACTGGCAAAGTTTTGGGACAGCATGATGGTGTGCATCACTACACAATTGGACAGCGCAAAGGCTTGGGAATTGCTGCTTCCCAGCCGCTATATGTGATTGAATTAGATGCAGTGAATAATCGAGTTGTTGTTGGCGATCGCACTTTGGTAACTCAGCCAGAATGTAGTGTGGGGCGAGTAAATTGGGTTTCTATCGCCGAACCATCTACCCCAATTCATGCCGAAGTGCAAATTCGCTATCGTTCCACACCTACACCAGTGACGGTGATTCCTCTGGAAAACTCCCGCGTGCGTTTGGTGTTTGATGAACCTCAATTCAGCATCACACCCGGACAAGCTGCGGTGTGGTATGACGGAGAAAAAGTGTTAGGTGGCGGAATTATCGAACAGTTTAATTAACAGTTCATCCAGAGGCGTTGCAATGCAACGTCTCTATTATTATGCCAAGGAATCATCTTCAGAATTGCGATTTTGTAAAATATCAAGAATGCGGCGATTTTCTGTTTGTAATCCCCTAACTTCTGATTGCATTTGCAACATATCAACTCGCATTTCTTGCATATCAACTCGCATTTCTTGCATATCAGTACGGATGTCTCTAATTTCAGTGAAAATAGTATCAAAGTTCCGCTGCATAGTCTCAAAATTACGCTGTATAGTCTCAAAGTTACGTTGATGCTGCGTCACAGTTTCCAAAAGGGCGCTGACTGCTAGACGCATATCAATAAGTTGGTCTTCCATACGATTGATACGATTTTGTTCTTCAGTCATTTTGGCTACTTACACTTGAATAATTATGATTTTATTGTATGTGGAATGGACTCTCACTTGCGGGGAGGATAATTTATATTTTGCAAACATTGATTATTAAAATCAATCTGATTTTTGGTAATATTTGCAGTGTATAAATTTAGAGTTTTGGAATGGCGATCGCTCTAATTCTATTGACAAAAATCTTTGCTAAATATCAATCAGTTGTAGCGGTGTAACGCTGTACTTTTCTAGCTATGTAATTAAGGTTTAGGGCATTCCCAGGATTTCTAAAGCTGTATCTAAATGCCATTTAACCCGGTAGAGTTCAAATAGTTTTTTTTGACTGTACCGTGCTGGATACTCTAACTTTCTTCCTTCCATCGTCACCTTGAGTAGTGCTGACTGTTGTGGTGTTGGACTACCCATAGCTTCTAAGGTTGCTTCTAGCGTTTCTACTTGGGATCGCAAGGGAGACTTTAAGCCTTTATTCTCTGTTACCTGTTTACAACCGCTCGCTAGAAAAGTTATCAGAGCATTAATGGATGATGCCTTATCTGCTGAGTTACCTATTGGTTGAATACTCTAATGCTTTCATCTGCGGTTTGCAGGAAATCTCCATTTTGATTAGTAAGCTTTGTACAATTTTCTATGTAGCTATCGAGCCTGTGCTTGTTTGTTATAACAACACCTTAATGGTTCGATAGCTTTTTTGTCGATTTCCTCAACTAAAAATTATCCGGAGTATTGTTCTTGAATAGCAACTTTAAAAGCAACTATTCAAGCCCAATAAGCAAATTTTATTCTGGAAGTTCATACACTAATAAATTATCAAATGATACATTACTTCCAGAACTACTAAACCCTACACGTCCCGATATTGGCACATTAGTTGTTGCTTGTCCGATTAACTTACTATTCTTCCACACATCAATCGTAGAGCCAACTTGTTTAAGCTCAAGATGATCCCATTGGCCAGCCTGTATTGGTGAAGTAAATACTGCAAGCGTTGTCAAAGCTCCATTTTTCACAGTAAATATTCCATTAGACCCTCTACGATTAACTAAACTAAAATTTATATAAGAAAAATTATTTAAATCTTTATAATTAAAGACTATCGAATAATCTCCTGTACTACTAGGGGAGTTAACTTGAGCATCTACCTTTAAATTGAAATTAGTAGGAACAGTTTTTTGATGAAGAGTGAGGTTAGTAGTCACCGAGCCGTTTGATTGTACAGGCGATGCAAGATCGTAACGTTCTAAACGGCGAAGCCATGCCCCTCCTGTTATTACCTCAAACGGATCTATTGTTGAAGTGAAGAAATCCTTTATGTAGAAAGTACCGACGGTACTCATCTTAGCATAATTTGAGTCTTTAAAACCAACTCGAACATCATCAATATAAAGTACTCGAGTATTCAACGTTGAAGCTTGAGGTTTGGTTTTCCAATCGAATTTATAAATCCCAAATTTTAGATAAGGATAGAGATCGTCATTATAGCGATTAGGACCTACTTGATTAACCTTCTTAAAACCATCCCGCCATACTTCAATTAATCCGGTATTATCAAGTGCCCATTTAATATGAACAACAATATTTGTCCAACGATTACGCTTGATATCTCCTAAATCATAGCTTAATTGACCATCAAATTTGTTTTGATCGCCAATTTTTTTCAGCTGCCATCGATTTGTAAGATGAATTTTGTTATTTGAAACCCATAAATTAAGCGATGGCATTTGCCAAGCCTCCCCTTTATCAGGAAGATCGTGCCACTGGGCGATAATTTCACTAGAATTCTCAGGTGTGTAGTCTTGTGGAAACAAATAATTAAGGTTAAACCACATTTCTTGCTGCAAAGGAAAAGTTGTTTTTGCTTCCACTCTTCTACTTGTTGCTACATCAGGATCGGTTCTTCTAAGCTCAAATCTGGCTCCGTAACTCCCATGCCGAGTAATTGTAGGTACTGTAGAGAATGAATGAGAACAACAAGATTCAACCCGAAAGCCGCTACCTAAACCGTTTTCAAAATCACCATCAAACGATGGTGGTTGCTGGGCAACTGCTAAATCTTGAGCAGTCAACAAAGAGAGTGCGATCGCAAATGTACGCAAGTAGTGAAGAGAGGGTAAGCGTAAACTAATCATATACTACGTTCTGTTGTACGGTTTGATTCCTAGTGATGTTACCACAATACTTATACCAATTTAAGCGAACTTTTTACGGGTATTGAATTGCAGGTCGATGCAATCGCATTGCAGGTCGATGCAATCGCATTGCAGGTCGATACATTCGTATTGCAGGTCGATGCAATTAAATTACAGGTCAATGCAATCAAATTGCAGGTCGATGCATTCGTATTGCAGAGCGATGCAATCAAATTGCAGGGCGATGTATTGGCATAATCGCTCAACAGACTTAGTTTATACCAGCCTAGCCTTTGCACGGGAGGTGAAGTTTGTTGAACTCATGTTCTGTAACAGTTATTACTTGAAGCGTATTTCATCCAAACGAGAACTGCATAGTTACTTGAAACTTTGAGCTTGTAAACTCAGAACGCCAAGATGAGAACTTGGAATGTTGCATGAGAGTCTATAACTTTTGTGTAGACGTTATCTGCTTGAAAGAAAGGGTAAAGCGGATACATTTTCTACATACAGAGATACTACTTTCACAAAGTTTGCTAGAAGTCGTGTTATTTATGATTGTCATAATTAAAACAACTGACTCTCAATCATCAATGGTGAACTCTACCCTTGTTCTCACACTCTATGTCAACCCGATGACAGGGAATGATACTAATATTGGTTCCCGGTTAAGTCCGTTTAAAAGCTTCACCCGTGCTTTAAAAGTAACCAAAATCCCGACGATCGTTCATTTAGGATCTGGGACTTACAGCGTCGCTAGTGGCGAGGTATTTCCTCTAGTTATCCGTGGAGGAGTGAAGGTGGTAGGTAATGAAGCTAACAAAGGAGCGGGGATTGTAATTTCTGGGGGTGGCGAGTATAAAAGTGACAGCTTCGGAATGCAAAATATCGCGCTGCTGTTGTTAGAAAATGCTAGTGTTGTAGGTATAACTGTTAGCAATTCCTCGACAAAAGGTACTGGTATTTGGATTGAATCGGCTGCACCTACTTTAGCCAACAATACTTTAAGTAACTGTGGGCGGGAAGGTGTATTTGCCACTGGTACTGCTAAACCAACTATTTTGGATAATGTATTTGTGCAAAATACTGCCAGCGGGTTAGTAATGGCAGGTCATAGCCAGGGAGAAGTGTTAGGGAATGTATTTCAAAGAAACCCTTTGGGGATAGTAATTAGTGATTTTGCGGCTGCTGCGATCGCCAATAATAAACTATCAGAAAATCGCACGGCGATCGCACTTTCTCGCAACGCCCGTCCTATGCTGCGTCAAAATCTCATTATTAAAAATACCCAAGGAGGTTTGTTGGTCAATGGCAATGCAGTCCCTGATTTAGGTAGTAGCGACGATCCCGGTGACAATATTTTTCGTGATAATGGTGAATTTGATTTACAGAATTTGACTACACAAAAGCTTGTTTCTGTAGGTAATCAGTTAAATCCTGCTCTTATTAGGGGCTTGGTGGAATTGCTCCCAGGGAAAGAGGAGGTGGGGAATTTATTACAAACAGTCGGCGCGTCAGAGCCTCAGAGCGTTATCGCCTCTCTTCAATTAGATGACCATTGGGCAGACCCCTTTATTCAGGCATTGCTGAGTATGGATTTAATTCACGGTTTTGTCGGTGGTAACTATGAGCCAGATAAACTAATGACTCGCGCTCAGTATGCGGCTTTAGTGGCGGTTGCTTTTCAACCGACTGCTAAACGTTCAGCACAGGATTTTACGGATGTAACTCAGGATTTTTGGGCGTATGATGCTATCCAAATTGCGGCTAAGGGTGGCTTTGTTGGCGGCTTTAGCGATCGCACTTTCCGTCCCGCTCAAAATGTGCAACGCCTACAGGTGATTGTCTCTTTAGTTAACGGACTGGGACTACCACAGGCTGATAACGATTTAGAAGTGTATAGCGATCGTCATACCATTCCCGAATATGCCCAAAAAGCTGTTGCTACTGCGACACATCAAAGAATAATTGTCAACTACCCAGACTCGAAACTGCTTGCACCATTACGTGCGGCAACATGCGCTGAAGTTGTAGCGATGGTTTATCAGGCTTTAGTCGCCATTGGGCGGGCATCTGCAATTAAATCGGCGAACAGTGAACAGTTATCAGCGATTTAGTGGGGGATTTGTAAGCTTGGATGGATACAATGCACGGTAGGGACACACAGCTATTAGGGGCGCTAAGCCTTGCGCCCCAAAGATGGGATATTTTTTAACTGGAAGTCTGTTAGTAATAACAATAACTATAAAATCACTCTATAGACACTTGCATCTGAAAATTTGGCAAGTAGAATAGGAAACACTGCCTATTGACTTGAAAACTCTGGGAAAAACCATGTAGTTAAAAGCACGATAGGCTATATGCGATGGGTGAAAAATTTTAAACCTATTGCCAAAAGCTAACTGCCGCATGTTAACACCACTTCCAGACACTTCTGCCAATTTGGCGATCGCGTTATTAATTCACTACAGTTTTGATCTCAGTGGGTATACTGCCAATGAGCTAGTTGAACGTTGGCAAGCAGAATACCCGCTCAATTGGCTACACTTGGCAGTGATTGAAGCACTGTATCAAGGTCGTTATAAAGCGGTTTCTGTGCAGCAAATCTTAGTATTTTGGCAGCGCCGGGAACAGGCTACATATCATTTCAATATGGAATTTGAACGGATGATTTGTAGCAAGTTTCCTCAAAGCCTAACCTCATCAGCTGCGCCAGCCCTACCGCCAGCCAAGAAAAACCCGACTTTAGAGCAAGTAACGAAGCCTCAATTACCACCTGGAAAAGTTAGCAATGGTCATCAAAAAAGTAGTACTACAACTCTACAACTAAAAGGTTACGAACAAAAGACATCTTTAGGTGAAGAAGATAAGCAGGAAGCTAGGGAGAATAAAAGCCCTCTCAAACTTACCCCTGCTGGTGACTCAGCTTCTTTGGCAACGCTTGAGTTACCGCCTGCTGTTAGCCAAAGGCAAAATTCACCAGAAAGTGCATCTCCAGTCTCCGATCAACGGCCAAAACTGCTACCACCTGCGCCTATTCGTCCGCCAATAGGGCAATTTACCCCAGAAAAAAGCGATCGCTCTGAGTCTTTCACGTCTAAACTCAAAGCGATGTCTGGAGAGCAGGAAGTAAAGAGTGGAGAATGGGGAGTGGGTAATGGGTAACGCTTCGGCTGCGCGAGGGCGCAACTGGGTAATGGGTAAACTTCAATTCTCAATTACCTTTTTCCCAATTACCAGAAAGACCAACCATATTGTAAGTAATTAGCCGAACTTGATACAGCAGATTGCAAGTAAGTGAGGTACAAAATCCAGGACTGATTCATGAGAGATAATGAGTTTCTACCTCCTGCCCCCAGCAAGAACTGCCTCAAAACCCGTAACTTTGTACTTCATGCAAATGAAAACTGCTGTATTACTTCTGAATTCTCAATTATGACTCCGCAATTGTATTGGATTGTGCAATTAATTGCCGAAAGCGCTCATCGCTAGCAATATCATCAAAATCTAGGTCGGTTGCTGCTTCTTGTTTGTATCTGGGATTAAGTTCAATTGCTTGTTGCAGGGTTTCTAGAGATAGTTCAACTTGTCTTTGGAGTGCGTAACAGGCTGCTTTGTTGTAATAGGCACTAGCATAATCTGGCTTAATTTCTAATGCTTTGTTAAAACTAGCGATCGCTTCCTCATCGCGTCCGAGTCTAACTAAAGTATAACCGTGTTTATCCCAGATTTTGGGAGAATTTGGTTGAAATTCCAGAGCTTTTTCCAAAGATGGGATTGCTTCTTCATATTGTTCTAATGCTATTAGGGAAAGACCGCGATTCAACCAAGCAATTGCATCGTCAGGTTTAATTTGTGTAGCTTTATCAAATGATGTAAAAGCTTGCTGATGCTGTTGTAAATTACCAAAAGCAACACCGCGATCGCACCAAGCTTGATGATATTCTGGTTGAATCTGAATTGCTCGGTCGTAGGAGGCGATCGCATCTTTGTAGCGTTTTAATCTTGCGAGAGTTAAGCCGCGTTTTAACCAAATCACAGGGTCATTAGATTGAATTTTAACTGCTTGATTGTAAGTGGCGATCGCATCTTCATAACGTCTTTCAGAAAACAGCACATCTCCCTGTTTTACATACTCTTCAGCAGTGAATTCCGGCTGTTGTAGCTGTTCTTGTTTTGTTTCTTCAACTTCAGAATTCACATTTTCTGGAATCGATGCAGATGTCATCTCAATCAATTCCCGAAGAATAATATCTTTTCTTTGTTGGGCATCCATTTGTAACTCAGATAGTTGAGAGACAAACTCTGTTTCTAATTTCTCTAACTTCTCTAAAATGAGAATCTTTTGTTGTTGGGCATTCAATTGCAATTCTGAAAATTGCGAAGTAAACTCATAACCAGATTTTTCTAAATTTTCAACAATTAACTCTTGAGATTTTTGAGCGTCTACTTTTAATTGAGATAATTCAGCAGCAAATTCTGATTGTAAAACTGTTAAATTATCAATAATTTTCTTTTTTTGCTCTTGAGCTTCTGCTTGTAATTCAGATAATTGAGTTTGAAATTGATTATCTAATTTTTCAGACGTCAAATTTCTTTGCTGTTGAGCATCTATTTCTAACTGAGATAGTTGAGAAGCAAATTCTGACTGCAATTTGATTAAACTTTCAAAAATCATATCTTTTTGCTGTTGAGTATCAGATTGCCATCCAGAAAGTTGAGATGTGAATTCAGACCTTGATAGTTCTAAATCAGTAATGGCTAATTCTTTCTGTTGTTGTACGCTCAACTTTAAATTAGACAATTCTTTGGATAAACTAGATGCTAGTTTTGTGATATTTTGCAGTGCTAAATCTCTTTGTTGTTGAGTTTCCAACTCTAAGTTATCTAACTTAGAAGTAAATTTCGACTTTAAAGATTCAATATTTTCTTGAGAGTTTTTGATTTCAGCTTCTAATTTATTTAATATCTCTGTTTTAGCTAAATCTATATCAGATGTCGCAAAAGATAAATTTTCTGCTTGATGTTTAATTTTTTGTTTGAGAGCAGCAGTTTCCTCTTGTAATTCATAATTTATTTTATTGGTTTCTTGAATAATATTTTGTGCATCTTGCTTCACAGTAATTAGCTGATTTTGTAATTTTTCTACTCCATCTATTTGTTGCATCGCTCTATCAACAACTTCACGGATGATAGCTCGTCGTAATAGCCAAAGTGAAGCAATAATCGCCAACGGAAATAAACTTAATATAAATAGCCAGATATTAATTAAAATAGTTGTACGGCTAAAAGCTCTCTTTAAATCAGATTGAACTTCCTTTTCCGCTCGTAATCGCGTTAATTCTTCTCGTTCCTGATTTGATAACACCACAGCAGGAGTTATTGCTGGTTTAGATGATGGTGCAGATTGTCCACTGGCAATACTAGCAGGTAGTAGTAAAGGTAAAAAGATAATAGCGCTTTTTACAAATAAAGCGAAAATAGCTTGATTTTTGGTCTTCATAACAACCATCTCAATCTCTTGGTCAGTTCTTGAAGCGGCGTGCCTCTCTCCAATCTATAACAAAATTAAGTAGTAATCTGGTGAAATATACTAAAGCTTAGGCGTTGAGTTCATCGTGTGATAGCTTGTATCTCAGTAACTACGTCTATTGGAAGAACTAATTTTTTACATTATCTACTTATGAGTAAAACTGGAAAAAGACTTTTACCACAGATGTAGTGGAGATACTTCTTGAGAGTGAGTAGCCATCTTGCCATCGTTAAATTAACATCAGATTAGATAAAACAAGCAGATTACTTTGCCTAAAATTTATTTACAAAGGCGGTAGAAAATGGGTCGCATAAATCCCTATACATTGCAAATGCAGATTACCCGGATGTTTGAGCAAGGACAATCATTATTTGCCACAACCAAAGTACAGGATTGGTTGAAAGAACGCCAACACAATCCATCAGATTATGACATTATTTTCCATCAAAAACCTGCGCCTCCTGGTTCCAAACAAGTGATGGTAGTAGAGATTGAATTACGCCGCAAAGATGGACAACCTGTAGATCCTTGGTTGCAAGAACAAGCGAACCTTCATGCATGATCCAATTTGGTTTAGGAATTCCAACTAAAAAACTACATGATTGAATAGTGCGAAGGTTTTGGTGCGTTATGTCAGAGGCTGACGCACCCTACTGA
Source organism: Nostoc sp. (assembly GCA_036918135.1). GTDB lineage: Bacteria > Cyanobacteriota > Cyanobacteriia > Cyanobacteriales > Nostocaceae > Nostoc. The sequence continues at coordinate 106,585 of JBALDB010000011.1, read as the reverse complement.
AATTTTTAGAAAAATAAAATCAGATTGCTATAGCAAGTCATATATATCTAAATTGATGAAAATCACCCAATCAGGTGAGTCAGATGGGTGAAGTGTTAGAAAAATAAATATTATATCTTGAGGCTGTAAATAGTTAATTGATACACAAATTTATAGTCTCAAAAATAGGAAGTGGATAATGAATGTAAACCAAATTTCTAGAGAATTACCAAATCAAATTTATGCCAATTTAGGTAAAAAACTTTTTGCTGGGATGATAGCTCAACAAAGCAATACTTATGAGAGAGTTCTAGGCGATCGCAAACGCTCTCTTTTTGCTAATCTCCAAGGGAAAGTATTAGAAATTAGTCCCCGAAATGGTTCTAACTTACCTTACTATCCTCAAAATATTGAATTAATCGGAATCGAGCCAAATCTCCAAATGCATTCCTATCTCCAAAAACAAGCAAAAAAACTCGGTTTAAATATCGACCTCCGCATTGGTAATGTTGAATGGCTAGATTTTGAAGATAATAGTATAGATACAGTTGTGACTACTTTAGTTTTATGCTCAGTGCCAAATATCAACTATACATTACAGGCAATTTTAAGAGTACTCAAACCAGGTGGACGCTTATTATTTATTGAACACATCGCTGCACCTCAAGGAAGTTTCTTGCGAAAAGTGCAAAATACAATTAGTCCGATTTGGAAAAGGTTAGGTGATAATTGTCATCCAAATCGAGAAACTTGGATAGCCTTAGAAAAGGCTGGTTTTAGCAGCGTCAATTATGAGCATTTTGAGGTCAAATTGCCGATTGTCAGTCCACATATTATCGGCGTAGCAATAAAGTAAAGCAACTTTTTGAGATTTTTTTACATTTTTTCTAAAATTTTGCGTTAGGTACTTAAGCATCAGTTTATTCTCTCTGTGCCCTGCTAGTTACTTCAAGTATGGAACCGCAAAGATACACTGGCTTCTATATGCCTCTGTGGCTTATGCAAAAAATAGACTTTGAGAAAGAGTTTTAGCCTTAATGCTAGTGTATTAAATTATGTAATACTATTTTTAATTTTTATCTATATCTTTTTACCTTTTGCAAAAGTCTTTTGATGAAAATGACCAATTTATTAAGTTTTTTATATTCTTCTGCGACGGGGTAAGGCGAACGAGGGTAATCCACTTGAGATTAAGCCACTGTTTGGTCACTTCTATTCTTAGAAATGGAATTATGGAAACACTTAGATTTAACAAATTTTCTGCAACCTTTGTTCCATACCAACATTACCCTGTAAGCCACCTGTGTGTACCAGCAGCAAACTTTTGCCTTTACCAAAAAATCCTTGCTGCAATAGATCCATTACTCCATAAAACATTTTTGCAGTATATACGTAATCGAGAGGTACGCCGTGCGCCGAGCTAAATTCCTGACTGAATTGTAGTAACTCCTGATTCACCTTTGCATAGCCGCCGAAGTGATAATCACACATTAATTCCCAAGCTGCGGGAGAACTATATGGAGTCGTTAAACCAGAAGCGAGGTAATTTGTCAATAGATTTTCAATTTCCTGTTTGAGAAAAGCACCTTTCAAGACAGGAAAAGCGATCGCTTTTTGTCCTTGATGCAACGAAAGCACAATTCCAGCCAGTGTTGTAGCCGTACCGCAGGCTACGCAAATATAATCAAATGCGTAGGCGTAGCCAGCCGTAGGCATCGCTTGACTAATTATCTCTGTGCAACCGCGCACACCGTTTAAATTATTACCACCTTCAGGAATGATAAACACCTCGCCGAAACGCTGTTGCAGATATTCATTTAGCGCCACTGTGTTGCGTTGTCGATACATCTGGCGCGAGAGGTACACAAGCTCCATACCCTGCTGTAGAGCGAAACTCAGGGTTGGATTGAGCGGTAAATTTTCTTCGCCACGAATAACGCCAATGGTCTGAAATCCCAAAAGATTCCCGGCCGCGGCGGTTGCATAGATGTGGTTAGAATAAGTGCCGCCAAACGTCAGCAGCCTCGTGAAATTTTTTTGCTCAGCTTCCAAAAGATTATATTTCAACTTAAACCACTTATTGCCATTAACCCACGGGTGCATGACATCAAGGCGTAGTACAAACAAATCAACGCCAGCCTGACGAGCAATTTCGTTGTTGATTTGTTGTACAAAAGGAGGAATAAGTATCAAGGACATCAGGCAAAATAATTCGTAATTCGTAATTTGTAATTCGTAATTGAATTATATAATATTTACTAATCTGCTCAGTTAGTTAGTAAATTGCTAATAAATTTGGCTAAACCTTTGCGTACCTCTGCGCTTGACTCTGTGTTACTCTGCGTTTAAAAATATTGGTTTTGCACCTCGCCAAACTGGGAATTGCAATAGAATTTAATACAGTTCAGTTAAGGTTAAAATTCTTTATATAAGTCAATTTTTAAGAAATCGCCTAAGCAAAAAAAAAGGAATAAATGCTGAACTGAACTGCATTTTTATATAATTACGAATTAGTAATTAATTGTTTCGGTTGGCTGAGACTGCGGAAATAAAGACCGCCAACAGTTATCCAAAAAAGCAGATAACCGACAGCTTGAACTAAATACAGTTTTTGAGTATAGCCAAATAAAGTTTTTAGCAAAATACCAGGAAACTGACGGTCAGGTAAACTGGTTGATAAATCCCAAACTTGGGGGCCTAAAAGACAAGATGTATTTCCTTGTCCGCAAACGCCCAAAACTTCGGGGTTAATTTGGCTAAAAGCGATCGCCGCAGCATCAAGATGGCGTAGGGCAGAAATTACCAACCCAGAGACAATCAGCAGCAAAAACACACCCATCACCTGGAAAAATCGACTTAAATCGATCCGAATGCTCCATTTAAATAACAGCATCCCGATGAGAAATGCGATCGCTAATCCTCCCATTGCACCTAAAACGGGTGTCAAACCTTCTTGAAACTTAGCGACGATAAACAAAGCTGTTTCTAAACCTTCACGAAACACAGCAATAAAAATTAAGCTAAAAATTGCCCAGCCTGCGCTATCACTTCCGCCCAAGGCATTTTTGACAGAACCTTCAATCTCAGCTTTGAGAAATCGGGCTTGTCGTGTCATCCAAATCAACATCCAACTGAGCATGGCGATCGCAATTAGTCCTAATCCAACTTCAAAAAGTTGCTTAAAAACAGGTGCGTATAGTTGCTCAGATGTCTGTAATCCTTGTATCCCTAAATAAATTAGCAAACCAAATACAAAACTCGCAAAAATCCCGCTAATAACTCCTAAATAAACCCAACGATACAATTTTTGTTGTTGAGCTTGTTGCAAACAGGCAAAAACAATTCCCACAACTAAAGCAGCTTCTACACCTTCTCTTAAGGTAATAAAAAAAGTTGGTAATGCAGCACTCCAATTCATAGTATGTTAATTAAATAATTTCACTAACAGAAGTTTAGAGACAGGTTTTGAGTATACTTGCTGAGTTTTCTGACAACCTCTCACAAGCTTCTGCTAAAGCTATGCTAACAGCGATCGCACTCAGAGTTTTAAGCTGCCGTTGCATTTAGGAAAGCACATCTTTTTGTATTGGCTATTGACTGTTAGCTGTTAACTATAACTCTGGCGTCCTATTTTTTACTGCCAGATCGCGATACCAACTGGGGAAACGCACCGTCATCAAGATGGCGATCGCAAGCAGGGCAAGGTGCAGCACCGTATAGGCGTTGAGTGGCAGCAACCAACTGCCTAACGCACTCAATGCAAAGGTAATTCCCCATGTCAAAGTAAGAATCTGATTCACACGAATGAAAATCGGACTATTTCAATGTTCTTGAGCCGTTTAGCTCGCGAGCATACTGGATTGTAATTTGTAAGAGGCTAACCCTCTGCCCGTTTTATTGCTGTGACTCGATCGGTTCCTCGCTCAGCAGGCTTGCTCTCATACCTTACTTCTCATTTAAGTAGAACAGTGTAGAAAAATAAAACTATGTAAGAAAAATTAAATAGGCTTAAACCCTCTTTTCTCGTGCCTTCTACCTCCTGCCTTTTGCCTCATACCTACGATAAATATTCACACCGACCTACTTAGCATAATTCTTTGGGTCTGCCAAGACAACTTTATTGAGTGTGACCGTAGGATTTTTACGAGCTATAAAACCACGTCTTTTCGTGCCATCGTAGAAAAATCCCACAATATCCCCTTGATTATTGATGCCATACACATAGGTAGAATAGGCACCGGGGACATTAATGGCCCTAAAGCTATTTCCTTTGGTTCTGGCTTAGATATTTCATTTTTTGAGAATTTATCTACAGGAACAACGCTCACATTATCTAGGTTGTACCAGTAAGAGCGCTGCTTGCTAGCAAACTTTAATTCTGTGGTTCGTGATTTGGCTACAAAATAGTAGGTATATTTGGTGAAATTTTGAAAGCCAACATTGACTTTTTGGTCGATTAATTTTCCACCTACATAAGTTTGAAATACATTTTCATTTGGCTCGTCATCTGCGTTTGCTAGATAGTAACTCAGTTCGTATTTCTGACCGGGTATAGTCTTGAGTTTCTGTGAGATGTAAGTAAAAATAGGCCCGTTATGGTTGTAACGTGGAGCAAGCCGCACACTTAAAGAATAGTTTTCAGTATCATCGACTGTATAATTTTCTAGATAAATAGTAGCAAAAACATCAGTCGCAATGCTATTCAACCATCCAGAAATGAAAGGATTATTCCTAGTGCGATCGTAAGGACTTACAAGTGGATCTGCCGTAAAGGTTCCGTTGACTACTAAATTTTATGGTGGTTCTTTAGGAGTAGCTTCTGCCTTAAGAATATGAGTATTAGTAACCACAACTGTACTCATAAAAGCGCTAGTGATTTCAGAAATAATAAATCCCAGCTTTTGAGATGATTTCATCAAACCTCACTCCAATTAGTACAAATTCCACGACAATCTATTACCTCGCTTCAAATTACAAGTGAGGCAATTCATAAATACTTGGTGTCCGGTTGAGAATTTTCTAAAAAAATTCCTTTAGGAAATTACCTATGTGAATTTCACAAAAATAATTTAAAACTACAATACCAAATTTATTGGTAATACACAAGCTTTTCCTATTTGTTAAGAAACCATAACTTAATTGGGGAATTTTTAGAGGTAATGCAAGAAATAAAGTTTTAAATTATATTCACAGGAGTAATAAATTTAGTGGCATAGTTTTTTGGTTCGGAACGCTGTTTATTAGGGCTAGTTTGAGTAATGTGTTAAATACTTAATTAGCCCTGTTGAAGTTTTTTACTATTAACTACCAGCTACCGTAAATCCCTGTTTTTCAAACACTGTCTTGGCTTCATTGCCTGATAAAAATTCTTCAAAATCCTTAGCAGCATTCACATTTTTACTGCTCTTGAGAACTGCAATCGGATAGACGACAGGAGAATGAGTTTTTTCAGATGCAGTTGCTACAATTTTGACTTTTGGCGTACTTTTAGCATCAGAAAGGTAGACAATTCCAGCATCAGCATTGCCTGATTCTACATAATTGAGAGCTTGACGAACGTCTTTAGCATAGACGGCTTTGCTTTTAACTGGGTCAATAATTTTTAATGAAGTTAAAACTTGTTGAGCATATTGTCCAGCAGGGACACTTTTAGGTTCGCCTAAAGCAATTTTTTTAATTCGTGGTGAAGTTAAGCTTTGAAAATCAGCTACACCTGTGGTGGAATTTTGGGGTATTATCAACACCACTTGATTTTTTAGCAAGTCCTTGCGAGTTCCATCAACTAACAAACCTTTTTTCTGTAAAGCATCTATCTGTTTAGTTGCAGCTGAGATGAAAACGTCAACTCCCGCACCCTGTTCAATCTGTTGTTGTAAAGCACCAGACGAACCAAAGTTATAGCTCAATGTAATGTTTGGCTTTTCTTTGCTGTAAAGAGGCTTGATTTCGTCCATTGCATCTTTGAGGCTAGCAGCTGCTGATATCGTCAAATTTGCTGTTTGGACTGCTGGACTAGTAGTTGAGGATAAATTAGGTGTAGTTGTAGTTTGACTACAGCCGACGATAAGTAAGAACGAGATAAATACCCAACTCACAAAAGTCGAAATTCTTTTATTATTCATTTGCCGTCTCTCAAGCATTTTTTCCTAGTCAATTAATAATTTACCAACTTGGCACCAAAAAAACCAAATAAATTGGTAAAAATATATACTGTTTAGGATTGGGCGATCGCAAAAATTGTTTACTATATTCAGTAAACTATGTTTGAGTCTTTTACCATATAAGTTTACTTATCAAAAATCATTACCAAATAATTTGGGAAAAAAGGTGTATATTTGCTATTTTAAAAAATAGTAAAAATTCATGTATTTTCTATCTATAGCTGGATAAATCGATTGAACTACTTGTTATTATTTTTATGTAGTTATAAATATCAAAAAATTTAAAAAATGCAAGTTAGCGCGCGGAATGCTCTCAAAGGAACTGTAAAAAACGTTGTTATTGGCTCTGTAAATACAGAAGTTACCGTAGAAGTAGCACCAGGAGTAGAGGTAACTGCTATTATTACCAAATCATCGGCAGAAAATCTGAAACTTGCTGAAGGCAAACAAGTACATGCCATAATCAAATCATCAGATGTCATAATCGCTGTTGACTAATTTATTGTAAAATTATCAAAAAAGGGATATTTATATTGCCCCTTTTTTAATACAAAATTGAGATAATTTGTATTATTTAAATTTGGATAAAAAATAGTACTGTCAAGCTTTTTGTGAGATTGTTTGTTTTTCTGAAAATAGCAACTTTTGTAACTTTATTAGATTTAATTTTTTGTACAGATATAGTAATTTGCCGTGATTCTCCCCATCCGCCAATTCCTTCTTCCTAATTAAGAAACGAATTAGCGGTAGGGACTTATACACAAGATATCCTCATCAATATTTATTGCCAGACATAGATGAGGATAAACAAAATAATCCAGATAACATCGACGAAATGCCAAAACAGCGAGGTTGCATTAACACCGAAGTGACCTGAATCGTAGTTACCAGGGATAAAAGAGCGTACTAAGATAATTAACTGCAACAGAATACCAGTTAAAACATGCAAACCGTGGAAACCTGTAAGTAAATAGAACGTCCCACCGAATACCCCTGAAGTGAACCCAAAGGCGAGGCTATTCCATTCAATTGCTTGTCCAACTAAAAAGTAAGTTCCCATCGCCATTGTTGCCAAAAGAAACAGGCGAAATTTCATTAAGTCATGGCGTTGAAGGGCGCGTTCTGCTAAGAAAATCACAAAGCTACTGGCAACAAGAACTACTGTGTTGATTGCTGGTTCTTTTACTTCTAGTCCAGAAACACCGACAGGTAGCCAGTTAGGAGTTGTTGTTTTGTAGATAATATATCCTGCAAAAAAACTGAGAAAAATTACGCTCTCAGACAGTAAGAACACAATGAATCCAAACATTTTGTTGCCTTCTTCATCGTGGCTATGTTCTGCGTGTGTCTGGTGTAATTCATGGGAATTGATATAACTGTCCATTGGTAGAGTTTGGTTTTTGAGGGGTGAATTTGAAACGCAAAGGGGAGGCAGCGCGTTGCGGGGGTTCCCACGCCACTTCCTTCAAGCCGGGGAACCCGTCCAACGGAGTGGCTCCCCGTTGTAGCGACTGCCGTCACGCGAAGGGAAGCGCAGAGGTATGCGGAGGGCTTCTGCGTCTTCCCTAAGGTTATTCTGGGAGGTTTGTTGTTAAGGGTTCAGATTTGCCGTAGCCGTAAGGTTCAGAGATGATGATAGGAATTTCTTCAAAGTTTTCTACCGGGGGCGGTGAAGAAACTAACCACTCTAGTCCAATTGCCCGCCAAGGGTTATCAGGTGCTTTTTCGCCTTGCATCCAAGAAATTACCATGTTGAAAATGAAAGGCAAGGTGGACATTCCCAAGAGAAATCCGCCGATACTAGCGATGATATTCCAGAATGCATACTCTGGGGCGTAGGAGGCAACTCGGCGCAGCATTCCTTGGAGTCCTAAAGGGTGCATGGGCAAAAAGTTAAGGTTGGTGCCGATGAAGGCTAACCAGAAGTGCAATTTACCCCAGCCTTCGGAGTACATCCGCCCAGTCATTTTGGGGAACCAGTGGTAAATAGCAGCATATAAACCCATCGTCACGGTGCCATAGAGGACGTAGTGGAAGTGTCCCACTACAAAGTAGGTATTGTTAACGTGGACATCGACCGGCACAGAGGAAAGCATAATGCCTGTGATGCCAGCAAAAACAAACATAATCAATGCACCTAGAGCGAACAGCATCGGTGTATGCAGTCGTAGTTTACCTCCCCAGATGGTCGCTACCCAAGCAAATACCTTAATTCCAGTAGGTACAGATACACACATTGTTGTCAGCATGAAAATCAACCGCATCCAGCCTGGTGTACCGCTGACGTACATGTGGTGTACCCAAACAATACCGCTGACTACTGCAATCAAGATTGATGAAACAGCAACTACTTTGTAGCCAAACAGAGGTTTACGGGAATAAACTGGAAAGATTTCCGAGAAAATCGCAAATACAGGCAGAACAATCACGTAAACGGCTGGGTGGGAGTAGAACCAGAAGTAATGTTGGAACATCACTGGATTACCTCCCCTACTGGGATCGAAAAAGCTAGTACCAGCTGTGAGGTCGAGCAGTAACATTACTGCACCTGCTGTTAGTGCAGGTAGTCCAAATAGTTGGATAATCTGGGCGCTGAATACTCCCCAGACAAACATCGGCATTCGGAAAAAGGTCATCCCTGGCGCGCGCATCTTGACGATGGTGGTAACAAAGTTGACTGCCCCCATAATTGAGGAGACGCCAGATATTGCGACTGCTAATAACCAGAGAACTTGTCCGTTAATTAAGTTACCGGTGGGATTCTGGAGACTCACCGGAGGGTAAGCCCACCAGCCTGCTTGGGCTGGGCCGCCAGGAACAAAGAAACTACTCATCAACAGAATCCCCACTACCGGCACCATCCAAAAGGCAACGGCATTGAGGCGGGGAAATGCCATATCTCGCGCTCCAATCATCAATGGCACTAGATAGTTAGCAAAACCAACCAGTGAGGGGAATGTCCACAAAAACAGCATTATGGTGCCGTGCATGGTAAACATGCCATTGTAGACTGTGCGATCGACTAAATCTGATTCGGGTGTAATCAGTTCTCCCCGAATCACCATTGCAAAGATACCGGCGATGAGAAAGAAGAAGAATGAGGTTACGAGATACTGGATACCAATAACTTTATGGTCGGTGCTAAAGCTAAAGTATCGCTTCCAGTCACCATTCGATTCATGGTGAGAGTTCTCACTGGCGATACTGATGCCGTCAATAGGAACATTAGTCATGAGTTACTTTCGTGTTAATAAATACAGAAAATGGGGAGATGGTGAGAAAGTGGTTGTTTAATTTTTTCAACCAGGAGAATTGACGAGAGTCGGTGCAGCAGGGGCAATTGTAGTCCAACCAGTTTGGACTGATTGATTGGATGTTTGAGCATACTCAGAAGCTGCTTGATTCTTGGCTGGGGATGGCTTTTGAGTTGCGGCTTGGGACAGCCATTGGTGGTAATCTTCAGGAGATTCGACAACCACATTTGCCTGCATGGTTGCAAAATATGTACCGCTATATTGGGAATCGGTCAATCGATATTGACCAGGACGGATGGGAGTAAATTCAAAGTCAATGGTATGGTTGGGAATAATATCCTGCTTGAGGCGAAATGCAGGTATATAAAAGCCGTGAAGAACATCTTGTGAGTTTAGCGCTAAACGCACCCGGCGATCGCTCGGCAAATGCAATTCACTACTAGTGACATCTGTTTCTGGATAATGAAATACCCAAGCCCATTGTTTAGCTAGGACATCGATTTTCTCGACGGGTTCAGTTAAAGCCTTAGCAGGTGAGTCTTTTGCTGCTGCATAAGCTGATTCCATTCCCAACGGATTATGCAGGTGAACTAGTTGGCTTGGGCCTTGAATTCCCATTTGCTCATAAACTTGGTAGCTGTAACCTGCAATCCAAAACACTAATAGAATTGGGATTGCCGTCCAGACAACTTCCAAGGTGATATTGCCTTCAATTGGAGGGCCATCGGTAAAGTCATCCTTAACTGCCCGATGGAAAATCACGGAATACATCAGAGTACTCGTTACTCCCAAGAAGATGAAGGCACCAAGGGTTACTAAGAAACTAATCAAATCATCAATTAGTCGAGATTCAGCTGCTGCTTGTGGGGGAAGCCAAGAGTAAGCCTGCTTACCTATCCACAGACTAGTCGCACTTACTGCGATCGCACCTGTAAACAGGGTCAAAATATTTAAAATCTTCTGGATTTTCATAATCAGTGGTCATTGGTCAGTGGTCATTGGTTAGTGGTCATTGGTCAGTGGTCATTGGTCATTGGTCATTGGGCAAAGGACAAATGACTAATGACGAAGGACGAAGGACAAATGACCTATTTAAGTGTTGTATTGAGGTCTTGGCCTAGTCGCAACAACCTACCTGCTGTATTGTGTATGCCAAACTCAGTAGCCATTTGCGCTCCCAGTGTGCCGTGGACGTACATCACTAATATGACTGCTACGCCTGCGAACAGATAACTCCATTGCACTTGTCTGTCTGTCTGTCTATATTCTTGTTTGCTCCAAACGAAGCGCTGCCATCCTCTCCAGACGGTCATGACAACCATCATTGCTAACAAGAACACACCACCTAAACCATGCCAAAGCATCGTTTCCATTGCCTGCAATCCCCAGGCACTTTTCACATTTGCTGGTGGTGCTGCTAACAGCATTTCGTAAAAACCTGCTCCTACTGTAAAAAATGTAATGATGCTAGATGCAAACATGTTGTACCAGCCAACATCAAAGAAGTTGTCGCGTTCCACAGTAATTGCTAAATATTTGAAGACCCATTTTTGAAAGGGGAAGAAAACACCAACGATATCAAAGGTGATGCCAATGATGAATAAACCCAGTGTCAGATGGACTAAGTTAGGATGAATGGGAATTGTGTAAGGTAGTCCGTTTGCACCTAGTTGTGCTTTCAGTTGGTCAATCAATTCTAAGTTCATGGCAATAAACCATCCTTTACTGCTTCTACAACTGGTACTGTATGCAGTCCATACACCCAAACAAGTTGGTCTCCGAGATATACCTGCAAGCCAACTATCAAGATTAAAATTAGTCCGGCTCCTAGATAGTAAATCGGTACTTTTTGGGGGTTTCGGGTACGAATAACATAGCGCCAAGCTGTAATTCCAGCGATAATTCCCGAAAGCGACCAACCAATCAATGTATGCAAATTCAGCACTGATTTAGCTAGGCTGTAAGGGTGTGCTAAACCAGCTTCAAACTGACCAAAAATGATGGCGATGAAGATGGCGATTGTGGCAACAGACATATTCCACCAACTCACCTCAAAAAGCCGAGTTTTACCAGTAAAGTAGCCAATTACATCGCACAAAAAGGAAAACAATACCATCGCAATTACAAAGTGGACAAAGATTGGATGAATCGTATCTGGATACGGCAAATTGTGGTCATTTAAAGATGTAAAATTCTCAAGCATTGTATTCTCCTGGATATATTTACCGCACTCAATCAAACTTCAAAGTTCTATAGATACTCACTAATCTCACTAAAAGTATCCATTCATAAATTACGTAAATCTGTTCAACAGTTATTAGTTATCAGTCGCTTAGGAAAATTTTAATAACTGTTTAATGATTTAATATTTGCGCGGTGCAATATCCTCGATTGTGTCTTAGCCTTTTGTAGTCAAATCTGGTGAATGTCTATAAACAATAATGGTTCTTGCGATTCCTTTCCTCATGCTGATAGTCTACAACAGCAATTGTTGATGGAGCTAAACATAATTGCTGTTATTCATTGATTTACTTAACCTATCTTTTAGCTTAAGTAAATTTTTATGAATTGTCAAAAAATAAAATATTAAAGTTTTAAACTTAGTTAGTTAGCAAAAAAAATATTTTTTACTGTATTTAAGTTTGCATAATTAAAACATTATTAAAACTAAAAACAATAATTTGATGTCAAGTATTTCACATTTATAAAATATTTATTTGTAAAGAAAATAACAAAAATATATAATCTTCAGTAGTTTGGGGAAAAGTAGGGATTAGGGAGTAGGGAATGAGGAATGGGGAAGATGAAGGAGATGTGGTTGATTTGGCGGTAGTTGAGTTTCGACTTTGCAAAAATCGAGCGAAGTCGAGATTCAACTACTGCGTAGTCGAAACTCACCAAACAGGAGATGGGCAATGGGGAGAGAATTTTCACCCCACCACCTTACTCCTCCCACACTCCCTGTTTGCCCCATACCCCATACCCCATGCCCAATGACAACATTCAGTGGGTATGAGGGCTAAATTAATGTCATTTCAAATTGTAGTAATTGGTACTTCATTAGGTGGATTATCAGCACTAAAAATTATCTTAGAAAAATTACCAACAGATTTTTCAGTACCGATCGCGATCGTGCAACACCGTCACAAAGAGTCGAATAATGCACTCCAGCAATTATTACAAGAATCAATTTTCTTGCCGATTCGAGAAGTGGAAGACAAAGACGAAATACTACCAAGACATGTCTACCTAGCTCCAGCAGATTATCACTTGCTCGTTGAACCAGGTTACTTTGCCCTCTCAATTGATGAGCCTGTTTCCTATGCCCGACCATCAATCGATGTGTTGTTTGAGTCGGCAGCGGATATTTATGGCGAGCAAGTTATTGGTATAATATTGACGGGAGCAAACCACGATGGTATGCAAGGGTTAAAAAAGATAAAAGCGCGGGGAGGAACCACTATTGTACAAAAACCCGCTACAGCTGAGAGCTGTATTATGCCAGAGGCAGCAATTTCTGCTGTTGCAGTAGACTGGATTTTGACACTCTCAGACATTGCTGACCAAATGGTCAAGCTTTGTTACTAATCACGGAAATGAACCCATGCAGATGGAACCCAAAGTAAACATCCTCCTAGTAGATGATAAGCTGGAAAATTTACTTGCACTAGAGGCAATCCTAGAAAAACTGGGTGAAAATCTGGTTAGAGCTACTTCTGGGGAAGAAGCTTTAAGGTGTCTGCTGCATCAGGACTTTGCAGTGATTTTGTTGGATGTGCAAATGCCAGGAATGGATGGCTTTGAAACTGCTACTTTGATTCGTAATCGTGGGCGATCGCGTCACACCCCAATAATCTTTCTTACCGCCTTCAGCACCAGTGACCAAATGCTGTTTAAAGGTTATGCCTTGGGTGCAGTAGATTATTTGCTCAAACCTATAGATCCCAATATCCTAACTTCTAAAGTCACAGTATTCGTAGAACTATTTAAAAAAACAGAAGCCGTCAAGCAACAAGCAGCGCAACTAGTAGCAGTTAATGCCGAACTGCGGCAAAGTGAAGAGAGATTTCGTTCTCTGAGTACCTGCTCGCCAGTTGGCATTTTTGAAATTGATACAGAAGGGCGCTGTAGGTATACGAATCCGCGTTATCAGACAATCTGTGGCATGAAAGCGGCAGAAAGTTTAGAAAATAGATGGCTGGAATCTGTTCATCCTGAGGATAGAGAACGAGCAGTTACTAGTTGGTCTACCTACATTAATCAAGGTCGCGACTACTCCCAAGAATTTCGTTTTCAAACTGCTCATGGCAATGTTCTTTGGGTTCAGGTACGCTCATCACCGATGCTTTCCGGTCAAGGGGAATTATTGGGGTATGTAGGTACCCTGGAAGATATTACTGAACGCAAGCAAGCAGAAGAAGTCCGCGCTCAAGTAATTCGAGAACAAACGGCAAGACAGGAAGCAGAAGCAGCAAATCGCATGAAAGATGAATTTCTCGCTGTTCTCTCCCACGAACTCCGCACACCCCTAACTTCCATGCTTGGCTGGTCAAAAATCCTGCGGTCGAAGAAACTTGATGAAAAAGCCACTTCCCGCGCCTTGGAAGCGATCGAACGCAACGCTACATCTCAAATGCAATTAATTGAGGACATCTTGGATGTATCGCGGATTATTCGCGGTCAGTTGCGATTAAATATATGTGCAGTGAATCTAATTTCAGTGATGGAGGCAGCCTTAGAGGCAGTGCGTCCCTTGGCAGAAGCTAAAGAAATTCAATTAAAGACCGCTTTGGATACTTCAATAGGGTCAGTATATGGCGACCCAGCCCGTTTACAGCAAGTTGTTTGGAATCTACTAACTAACGCTATTAAGTTTACCCATAAAGGTGGTAAGGTAGAAGTCAGCCTGTCTACCTATTTTGGATTTTCGATTGAGGATTTGGGAAGGAAATCTGAGAGCAAAAATTTCAACTCTTCAAATATTGACGAAAGTATTAATTCCGAATCCCAAATTGCAAATCTTAAATTCCAATACGCCCAAATTCAAGTCATTGATACCGGTATTGGCATCAGTGCAGAGTTTTTACCGAAAGTATTTGAACGTTTCCGGCAAGCAGACAGCACCACAACCCGATCGCACAATGGACTAGGACTAGGATTAGCGATTGTCCGTCATTTAGTAGAACTGCACAAAGGCACCATCTGTGCCGAAAGTCCAGGTACAGAACAAGGGGCAACCTTTACTGTGAGACTGCCATTGCTACAAGATAATAACGATAATATACCCACTACAGAACTAGCAGAAATTCCCTCCCCTGGAGTTTCTACTCCTCTTGCTGGATTAAAGGTTTTAGTTGTAGATGATGAAGCAGATACCCGTAACTTTCTCAGTTTTATGTTTGAGGACTATGGGGCGGTTGCCACTGCCGTCGCCTCAGTGGATGAAGCACTAGCAGTAGTCGAACAAGCAAAACCAGATATCCTAATTAGTGACATCGGGATGTCAGAGCAAGATGGTTATACGCTGATTCGTAAACTGCGTTCTTTAGAACCAGAAAAAGGCGGAGGCATTCCGGCGATCGCTTTAACTGCATACACCAGAGAAGAAGATCGCTTACAAGCACTTGCAGCCGGATTTCAACAGCATCTATCTAAACCAATCGACCCTACTAAATTAATCGGTATGGTTGTTAATATATTGAAACTACCTCTGGAAGTATCACTGAGGTAGTTGGGAGTGGGGCAGAGGGAAGAATAACTCTTACTTCTAATTCAGCACTGGGCACGCTCAATGCCTAATCAAGAAGAACTTAGGGCATGTTTTCTGAGTTCGTCTAAGGAAACTACTTCTAAAGCTCTAGGATGGGTTGCAGAAAGGATTACTGGAGGAGCAACGCCAGCATCGAGAGCTTCTTGCCAGCGAGAAGCACACAAACACCATCGGTCGCCAGGTTGGAGTCCAGGAAAATTATATTCTGGAACAGGTGTACTCAGGTCATTCCCGCGCGATTTGGTAAACTCAAGGAATTCTGATGTTAGTTCGGCACAGATAACGTGCGACCCGAAATCTTGACCACCTGTACGACAAAAGCCGTCGCGGTAGAACCCAGTCATGGGAGAAGTGCAGCAAGCTTCTAGGTTTCCACCGATTACGTTTGAATTCATTGCTTCAGTTACAGAAGTATTAATTTAATTGTAACAAGCTCAATTTATTTGTGAGGAATAATTAATCAATTGAGAACTTAGGAGTTGGAATCATATTCACCAATTCTAAATTAGAAATTCTGACTTGAGTTTGATGATATCTATTACATAATTAGCCTAAGTTGATATCGCTACTGGTTTTGCGATCGCAAACTTGCTAACGCTGAATGCAAATACTTTCCCCATTCCGCTGCCAAAGGGATTTCTGTAAACGGAACGCGAACTGAGTCGGCTGATTGGAAAAATACAAATTCTAATTCTATAGAACTACCTTTATCAGATGATACATCAACATTTACTGCTTTTCCATCTATCAAAAGAGATATTTCTTTAACATCAACTAAAGAAAATGTTTCAAGTTTAATTGGGCCTTGAGGTGTAGGTTTACCCCAGGTTATAGAGTTACCTTTTTGACCCAATACCGAATAAATATCGTACTTAGCCCGTTCAAATTGCTCAGCCCAGACACGATAGGCTTCAACTTTTTGATACTCCTTTGAGCCTTGCCAAGCTAGCCAAAAAAACATTCCTAACAGAGGTAGCCACAAAAGACCATGTTCCATCGTTTCAACTGTCCTGGGTAATGAAGTGAAGGTAAACTAAAGTGCCAAATCCACCAATAAGGGACGTAGATAAGTTATGGTAGTGAGCAAACTGGCAAAAAGCGGTGATGAGTTAATATGAGAAAGCTTATATTATTGTGCTTGTTTGTCATTGGGCTAGGAGCTGCCATATTTGGTTTCCTGAATTTCCAGGGATTGGCAGCTAAAGGTGAGTTTGAGACGATTTTGCTTGATTTTCGGGAAGATATTCCATCAACTGTGGTGGAACAGAATTTACAAGCGCTCGCCAAACAATATAATGTTACACCCCAATTAGACAACAAGTTTTCGGCGAAGGATAATGTGTATATTATCAAGGGCGATCGCCAGCGACTCCAAGAACTGAAAAAATCTCAGTTTGCCCAAACTACAGAATTTATAGAGCCAAATTATATCTACAGAAAGATTCCACAACCAGGTCAACCCGCTTGGCTAGGAGAATTTTTGCGACCCCAAGAAAATGATGAGGTTAGTGTTTCATTAACTGGCCCCAATGACCAATATTACAGCAAGCAGTGGAACTTGCACAAAATCGGGATTGAAGGCGCATGGAGTCAAACCAAAGGCAGCGGCATCACCGTTGCGGTAATTGACACTGGGATTACCAAGGTGCGCGACTTGTATGAAACCAAATTCGTCAAAGGCTATGATTTTGTTAACGACCGAGAACAAGCTGATGACGATAACGGTCACGGCACTCACGTTGCTGGAACCATTGCCCAAGCTACAAATAATAAATATGGCGTAGCTGGAATAGCTTATGAAGCTAGTCTAATGCCGCTAAAGGTACTGAATTCATACGGTGGCGGTACTGTTGCCGATATTGCCGAAGCAATTAAATTTGCTGCTGAGAAAGGCGCAAATGTAATTAATATGAGCTTGGGTGGTGGTGGTGAAAGCAAATTGATGAAAGATGCGATCGACTATGCCCATAGAAAAGGTGTAGTCATCGTTGCCGCAGCTGGCAATGAAAGCGCCAATGGGGCAAGCTATCCAGCCCGCTATCCCCACGTGATTGGTGTTTCTGCAATCGGCCCAGACGGCGAAAAAGCACCATATTCTAACTTTGGTGCAGGGGTAGATATCTCTGCTCCTGGTGGTAGTGAAGCTGGTAAGATTCTCCAAGAAACTATCGATGAAAACGGCCAGGGCGTATTTCTTGGCTTCCAAGGTACAAGCATGGCTTCCCCGCACGTTGCTGGTGTTGCGGCATTAATCAAAGCTACTGGTATTAAAGAACCAGATGAAGTTTTAAAAGTCCTTAAACAGTCAGCACGAGTTATCCAAGATGATGGTTTGAATTATTATGGTGCTGGACAACTCAATGCAGAAGCAGCAGTCAAACTAGCTGTTCAAGGGCAAATCAGTTTTCAAGATTTCTTCCGTTGGTTACGGGATAACGGCTATCTAAATCCCGGCTTTTGGATTGATGGTGGTGCAATAGCACTGTTACCTAAGATTTTAATGGTAGTTGGTTCCTATTTGCTAGCTTGGTTTCTACGGGTTTACTTCCCCTTTACTTGGAGTTGGTCTTTATTTAGTGGTTTAATTGCTGGCAGTTCAGGGTTATTCTTCCTTAAAGGAATCTATATTTTTGACCTTCCCCAGTGGCCTTTCAGGGTTTTGGGCAGTTCAATTCCGGAACTCGGTAATACCCTCCAGGGAACTGGTGCATTAAATCCCGTGTTTGCCAGCGTATTGATTCCAATTGTCTTAATGGCATTACTGTTAGGACATCCTAGTTTGAAATGGTTTGCCATTGGTTCAACACTAGGAGTAGCAGCCTGCTTGACAGTAAGTGCTATTTACGACCCGGCAGTTTGGGGATTCGGAAATGTTTACTTAGCACGTCTATTCCTCATGACCAACGGCATACTTTGTTATGGACTTGCTCGTTTAGCATTGCAAAACGAAGAAAAAACAGCATAAATAGGGATTGGGTACTGGGTATTGGGGACTGGGGATTGGAAAAATTACTTTGCTAATCCCTAGTCCCCAGTGATGCACTGAAGCTCACCCGAAGTGTCCCTAGTCCCCACTGCCCACCCCTACTCAGCACTCAGTACTATTTATGAGCATTACACTTACAGGTACAATTCAACGCCGTGATATTGGCCCAGGCGCATGGGCGTTAGTTACAGAAGAGGGCGTTACTTACGAAATCCTCAAAGGGGCTGATAAAGACTTACTCAAAGCCGGACAAAAAGCAAAAGTTAAAGGACAGGTACGTGAAGATATCATGACAACTGCCATGATCGGCCCTGTCCTAGAGGTTAAATCTTTTGAAGTAATTAATTCTGACTAGTAGTAGAATCGAGAACCTGTTGGAGACGGGTTCTAAATTCACCTTTGGGATGACCTCCTTTTACCTCACCCACAATCTGAAATTCTCCTTCTGGAGAATCACAAACGATGTAAGTAGGCCATCCCATTTCTGATTTATCGGGATACTGAGTTAATAAAATCTTACGATACTTGCGGTAAGCAGCAGTATCCTGCATTTTCACATCGATAAATTCTAAACCCAGTTCCTCAGTCACCTTTTTGTCATAAAAAGACATTTTGTGGCAGATGCCGCACTCTTCTGAAGAGAACTTAATTACAGCTAAACTCATCGGTTGGCAACTCTTTGGTTTTAGGCTAGATATCCTAGCATAACGCCATGAAATATACCATATAGCATGTTATTAATGTCAACAAAAAGCAAAGAGGAGATAAGGGAGGGAGCAGGGAAGATAATTCTCAATTTCTCACAAGAGTATCGGGAGTGTGGGAAGTGTGGGGAGTGTGGGGGGAAAGATTTCTTCCCCATCTTCCCACACCTGCTTTTCTTCCCTCTGGTTCCACACTTGCTTTTCCTCCCACACCTCCCATACTCCTTGGAGTTCTCACTAGTGAGAAATCCAGGATAATAACTCCTAACCAAAGCAACGCAAACGTCTTTAGCGAGGCTCCTAACTCAGTACTCCCTGTTTGCCCCATACCCAGTTTTTGAGAAAGCAGCAGTCCAAGAACCAGAAAGTAGGAATCTAGAAAAAAACTTAAGAATGTGATTAAATATCATAGCAATCATTTTAGAGTCGCGTTTCTAGCCGACAATAAAAGCAAAGCGGTTCAGGGATTGAGTGACTAGGTTTTGCTCTATGCTGGCAATCAGGAAATATTCAAGCTCTACCAGCAGTAGTAATAAGGTGTATTCTAGCTATGTGGGCAGATCGTGGAGACTGGTAGATGTTTAACGACAAGCTGCTACGCTTCTAGAGCAAAAAAACCCCCAGTGGGTGTTAGCCCAACCAGGGGAGTTAGTTATCAGGGTGCATCTACCAATTAAATGTTCTAAGGTTAAACACCATACTCCGGATAAATTTGTACAAAGGTCAGTTATTTTTTAAAATAAAAAAACCCCAGTTGGTGTTAACCTACTAGGGGAGTGAGTTATCAGGGTGCATCTACCAACTAATGTTTTCTAGGGGCAGCCAGTATTTCCGGAAAAAATGCTCAAAATTAGAGTTGATGGCGATCCCAATTAGAAAAAACCCCAAGTGGGTATTAGCCAATCAGGGGAGTTGAGTTATCAGGGTGCATCTACCAATTATTTTTTCTCAAGTTAATGGCTATCCACCGGATAAATTATGCACAAGTTGAGGTTATTGCTGTTTGTTCACCAGAAAAAAAATTCTCAACAGGTGTTAGCCAATCAGAGGGGTTAGTTATCAGTTCAAACCTACCAATTATTAAATGACTAGTACAGCACGGCGGAAACAAATAACCAATTTAAAATCAATGAAATGCTTATGCTGTATCGATTTTGAAGTTTGAATTCCGCCTTGCAGTATTAGTGGGTGTCTGAAAAACAGGTGTGTGATGAGTAAAAAAAACCCCCAGTAGCTATTAGCCGACCAGGGGAGCTAGTTATCAGGGTGCATCTACCAATTAAATGTTCTAGGTTTAACCACTATGCTCCGGATAGATTTGGGAGAAAGTTAATTGTTGTTTTGTGTTAAAAAATTAGTAGATGGCACAAGTTTTCCTACCTTTGAGATCGGAGGCTTAAGTCCCAAGTCTTATTAATTTAGATGTTAGTCTATGCTTTTGCCGTGCTGTCATAGTGGATAATAACTGAATTAGGGGAGTTAAAGACTGAGGCTCATCCATCTGCCAATCAAGTATTTTCAAGTTAAGCACTATTTTCTTCTAATAGAGAATGTCTGCGTTATCTCAAGTTCGTTTAATTACTTATAATTCAAAACTGCCCGTGCCGAGTGTCGTGGTGTCTGGGTATCAGCCTTCACTATAAGTATTTACACAAACTTGATATAGCAACTGTATTTGAATTGTGAACTTAGTGGTGATGGGAAGCCAAGAGATTTTTTTGACAAATCATTTCAGATTGCTAGATCGTAGGTTACTGTTGTTTGCCAAAATAAAAAAACCCCCAGCGGGTGTTAGCCAACTAGGGGAGTTGAAGATCAAGGTGCATCTACCAATAAAGTGTTCTAGACCCAAGTAATCCGATCCGGATAAAGTTGTAAAGGCACAAAAAGCAGAACAATTAAAAATCAGAAACATTCAGGGGTGGGATGCATCTAAGTTATCAGAGGGAGCAAAAAATCGACTTGAAACTTTCGCGTTTCAAACCGAATTTAGGAGGCGAACAGGAGAAGCTGTGACCCAGGAATTCCATATATCCGTAACCCCAGTAGGGCAAAACGACTACTTGGTGCGGACGGAACAAGTCGCGCCTGGGGTGCCATTGGCAGAAGAATTGGTGAGTTGGCCTGTAGCTGATTGGTTGATGGCTGCTGGGCATTTGATGAATGACCCGTTGAAGTCCGTGTTACAGGGAGATGCATTCGCCTCTAGTGGGCGAGAAAGTGATATTGCCAGAAACTCTGTTAACTTGGTGGCGTTGGGTCAACAATTATATAATGCACTATTTCAAGGCACTCTCAGAGATAGCTGGATTACTGCCCAAGGTATTGCCCAGAACCACCAACAAGTACTCCGCTTACGCTTGGGGCTGAAAGACACGAGGTTAGCTCGTTTGCCTTGGGAAGTGATGCACGCAGGCGATCGCCCCCTAGCCACTGGGCCTTATGTGGCTTTTTCTCGCTTCCAAAGTGGAATTTTGGGCGCTTCTCGTTTGCGATCGCCAAATATGCCCACACCATTAGAAGAAAGTGGTGTAAAAGTATTGATGGTAATTGCTTCACCTTTAGATCAAGTCCGACTCGACCTACTCAAACACGAAGCTATCAAACTTCAAGCGGAACTTAGGCGTTCTATACCACGATTGGCCGAAAGTAGCAATCATCTCCCAGAAATTGAACTGACTGTTTTAGACCAACCAGGACGGGAAGAACTGACCCAAGCTTTAGAGCAAGGCAGATACCACGTTCTCCACTACTCTGGTCATAGTAACTTAGGCGCAAATGGGGGAGAAATTTATCTTGCCAGTCGCAGAACTGGGTTAACGGAAATTCTCACTGGAGACGATTTAGCAGGTTTGCTCGTCAACAATAACATCCAGATGGCAGTGTTTAATTCCTGCTTAGGAGCGTATACAGCTGCGTTTGGAGCTGCTGGAGATATAGGCGAACGCAACCTGGCAGAAAGTCTTGTCAAACGAGGAATTGCCAGTGTTTTGGCAATGTCAGAGCGTATTCCTGATGAAGTGGCACTGACACTCACGCAATTATTTTACCGCAACTTGAGTCAGGGATATCCAGTAGATTTATGCGTCGGTCGGGTGCGCCAAGGATTAATTTCTGCCTATGGTTCTCACCAAATGTACTGGGCATTACCAATTTTGTATCTTCAGCCGGAATTTGACGGTTTTTTGAGCTCGGAAACTGGCTTAGCTGAAAGTCGCGAGTTGCTCAACCAGTATAGTTCGCCTTTGGGGGCAATTCCCAGTACTATGTATGCTGGTATGGCAGACGATACCGAGATGGGTTTAGGAATTGAGGAAATGATTCCTGCTGATATGGCGCGTGAGTCTTCTGGGTTGGATTGGCTAGGCGAAGATACTTGGGGCGATCTTGTTGATGAAATTGAGTATGATGACCCAAGCTATGCAGAAGATTCGGCGATGGTTTCAGATTTGTTTCGGCGGCTGGATGAGCAAAAAGCCTCGACGGAAATCGAGCAACAAATTCAGGAAAATAGTCTTCCGAATAGGCAGGTTTCAGAAGAAATAACTTCCTCAACAGAGGAAGCAGATTTGTGGGGAGAAGTCTCAACACCGCCTGCTGAAACTGTTGGGAACCTAGAAAGACATCGGGAAAATTCTGATTCGCGATCGCACTCTAGCTCACCTCCATCTAGAAATCGTACTCAGCGGCGGAAGCTATGGCCGATTGTTGGGATTGTCGGAATCAGTGCGATCGCAATTGCCATCGGTTTAAATTGGTGGCAAAATCGACCCCAGGCAACTCTGTCGAGGATACCAGCAATTCCCACCGAGTCTTTACCCATCCAAAAGCAACCGAATATCGATTTAGAAACAGCACCAACTGGAATTGTCACCGCCAGCGCTACTGAAAAATTGAGCCAAGGTGATTTACAAGGTGGATTGTTTGCTGTGGAAGAATTACTCAATCGTGGTGCTTTTGCTGCGGCTGAAACTGCTTTGAAACTAGTTACAAACAAGCAAGCTGACGATCCATCTGTCAACTTTTTAAAAGGGCGATTAGCATGGCAATCAATCCAAACTGGAGACAATAACTATAGCGTTGATGATGCTCGTCGTTACTGGGAAACTGCTGCCAAAGCCAAACCAGATTCGCTTTTGTATAATAACGCTTTAGGATTTGCTTACTACGCAGAAGGTAATCTGAATCGAGCTAATGATTCTTGGTTTAAGGCTTTAAATTTAGCTCTCAAACCGCAGAATACAGCTTCCACCACAGCATCTATAAAGACACCAGTACCTCAGGATGCTTTAACTTCTTATGCTGGTTTAGCTTTGGGACTGTATAAATCTGCACTTGGTCAATCTAGTGCCAAACAACCACAATATGTGAATGAAGCGATCAAGTTGCGACAAATGGTGATGAAGTCCGATCGCGTGAATTTTCAGGTAGATAAATTAGCTAAAAATTGGCTATGGACAGAAAAAGCAATTGAAGATTGGCGATCGCTTCTTCAGGAGAAGAATCGAGAAGAGTAAATAATAATTCAGAATTCAGAAGACAAAATTACTTTGAGCTTTGTTTATTTTGCCGCGAATTATATTCGCCTGTAGTTTCATTTGTTGCCTTGAAACTGCTTAAGAATATTGCCAATTAAAGGCAACTGTTCCAGTACCATTTTTGTCAAATCTACAAAAGATTTTTCTGAGAGGCGGTTATCTTGGCGGAGTTGCAGAACGCCTATTAAGACGATAAATATTGCTGTACTAATAATTGTTAAAGCTAGATAATGAAATGGTAGCGAACCACCAAAAAATGCAATTAGACAAAATACAACTACAAATACAAATAAATAGAACATGCCATTGCGAAAAGCAAAAGGAAGTTTAATGTCTTCTGGCTTGGAATGTTCTTCCTGTTGAGATTGATTAGACATTAGATTATTACCTTTTTGAATTTGAACTTGTTCGGCGTTTATATAATAATTATCTCCTCCTCGTTTGATTTCTTCCTCCTGAAATTGCTGTTTATCCATCACGTCATCAATTAGCCCGAAGACATTTACCATTTGATAGGGTTTCTTGCGGCATTGAATTTGGTCTTGCTTATCGGCTATAAACTGCCGTAACTCATCAAATATATAAAAGTGTGGCTCTTGGTTATCTTTGCAAGTGATACAATTACAGGGAATTAACTTGTTGTACTTCAGTCGTTTATATGAATCATGAATTTTATCGAGTTCATGTGTAACTATAGTCATTAAATCTCTTTTGTGACGACCTGAGACTCGAATCTTAATCTCCCGCTTGCCGTAATATTCAATTACCTCTGCCTTCGTCTGGTCTTTGCTGAGAACAACACCGCTTTTCCAGACACATTGTTGTTCATTTATCAACTCATGGATGGCGACGATGAATTGGCTGATGATCCCCTTGGGCATGAACTCGTAGGTGTAACGCAGAATCAGGTTGTTGGTTTCATCCCAGTTATAGGGAGGTTGATTAGCAGATAGCAGTTGTGGGGCAATATATTTTCCTTGGCTTCTAGGAATTTCGTAGCACAGTTTGAAGTTGATCATCAAGCGCAATAGTTCATCATGCATCGTGGCGTATTCGTCTTCACACCAGATGTTTGCCAAGTCAGACCGTGTGAAACTGCCCAGGTTGCGAATCACCTTTTCATTATCCAGCACTTTGTAGACTGCATCAGTTCCCCACTTTGGCTTGAGGATGACGGTCTTGTTCAAAAGTGCGTCTTCCTGAAAGTGCAAGCATACTCCCAAATCGTGCAGATAAACACTCAACTGCAACTTGTCATTTCTTTGGGTGAACCCATTTTGTTCGCAGATGCTCAGGTATTCATCCAAGCTAATGTAATTGCGTGCGTCACTCTCCAAAGCTTCCCGGACTCTAATCCAGGTTTTTGGGAGCGGACTGCCAATATGAGGTAGATTTTTAACGTAATGCTTGATTTGTTCTAAAACTTGTTCTAAACCTCTGTTGTCAGCAAGGTTTGTTGGTAAAGTCTCCTTCAAATTAGTAAACTGACCCCGTAACTGGAGTTCATTAATTTCGCGGTGGCGGTTTTGTTTCTCATTTTTGATGATTAGCAACGGACTGTTATCGCTCAACAGTTCTACTACATTCAACCAGTAATAAAAATCCGTGTCTTCCTTGCGAGTATCTGCTACTAAAACGTAGAGTGAACGCTTGGTGAGGAAAAACTGGTGAGTAGCATGGTAAATCTCTTGCCCCCCAAAGTCCCAAATGTTGACTTGAAATTCTCGCCCATTATCCATTGGGAAACCCCACTGGATAACCTCAATTCCCTTTGTAGAGTCCTCCTCTCGAAGTTGATAATTTTGGTCTTCAATTTTCTTTGCCAGTGTTGTCTTCCCTGCTCCTCCTTCGCCAACAATTAATAACTTTGCCTCGTATAGATAATCTGTGCCTTCTACTTGCAGTTGGCGAAAATAATCCCTAATTGCCTTAATACCTTGTTTAACAATTTCTGGCGGTGGCTTTTCGATGAGGTTGTAGTCTAAATACAGGGAAGTGAGTTGTTGCAGGCAGGCGATCGCTTCTGGCAGTGTCGTTAATTGGTTGTCCCTTAAATCCAGGGAAGTGAGTTGTTGCAGGCGGGCGATTACTTCTGGCAGTGTCGTTAATTGGTTGTGGCTTAAATCCAGGGAAGTGAGTTGTTGCAGGCGGGCGATCGCTTCTGGCAGCGTCGTTATTTGGTTATCGCTTAATTCGAGGTTAGTGAGGTGTTGCAGGCGGGTAATGGCTTCTGGAAGTGTCGTTAATTTATTACTGCTTAAAATTAGGAGGGTGAGGTGTTGCAGGCGGGTAATGGCTTCTGGAAGTGTCGTTAATTTGTTACCTCTTAAAAACAGGGCAGTAAGGTGTTGCAGACGGGTGACAACTTCTGGCAGCGTCGTTAATCCATTGCGGCTTAACAACAGGGAGGTGAGTTGTGGCAAACGGGTGATAGCTTCTGGCAGTGTCGTTATTTGGTTGTGGCTTAAATTGAGGGAGGTGAGTTGTGGCAAACGGGTGACGGCTTCAGGCAGCGTCCTCAATTTGTTGTCGCTTAAATCTAGGGAGGTAAGGTGTTGCAGGCGGGTAATGGCTTCTGGCAGTGTCGTTAATTGGTTGTCGCTTAAATCCAGGGAAGTAAGGTGTTGAAGGCGGGTAATGGCTTCTGGCAGTGTCGTTAATTTGTTGTCGCTTAAATCCAGGGAAGTAAGGTGTTGCAGGCAGGCGATCGCTTCTGGTAGCGTCGTTAATTTGTTGCCTCTTAAAAACAAGGCAGTGAGTTGTTCCAGGTGGGCAATCGCTTCTGGCAGTGTCGTTAATTGGTTGCCGCTTAAAAACAGGGAGGTAAGGTGTTGGAGGCGGGCGATCGCTTCTGGCAGTGTTGTTAATTGGTTGAAGCTTAAATTCAGGGAAGTGAGTTGTTGCAGGCGGGTAATGGCTTCTGGCAGTGTCGTTAATTGGTTGCCGCTTAAATTTAGGGTGGTGATTTGTTGCAGGCGGGTAATGACTTC
Source organism: Nostoc sp. (assembly GCA_036918135.1). GTDB lineage: Bacteria > Cyanobacteriota > Cyanobacteriia > Cyanobacteriales > Nostocaceae > Nostoc. Next base: position 80,203 of record JBALDB010000011.1, on the reverse strand, counting down.
TGGCAGTGTCGTTAATTGATTGCCGCTTAAATCCAGGGTGGTAAGTTGTTCCAGGCAAGCGAGCGCTTCTGGCAGTGTCGTTAATTGGTTGCCGCTTAAATTCAAAACCTCCAACCATTCTAGTTCAAACACCTCAGCAGGAGTCTGTGTTAATTTTTCCTTATTATCAGTACTCCAAGGATTGCTTAAATCTAATTCTTTTAGCTGTTTCTCTTTCGCTTCTCGGATTTTTTTAAGGAAACGTTGAGGCGTTTTTGCCATACTGAGGTTCACCTGTCAACGAAAATTATATGTAATGCCCCTGATTCGCCGGAGAATTTCGCAACCACTGATATTTTGCACTAATTACAACAACTGTCATAGGTTAAAAACATACTGCTCATAGCGAAAGTCTTCTTAAACATGACTAAATTCTTTCCAGATTTAGATTTTTAGTCTACTGAAGTGGACTTTAGCTATTAGCCTGGAACTTCGAGTTACAGGCAAACAAAGGTGGTCATTGAGAATGCTGCAAGATATCAAACCAAGCTCCTATGTTGTATGACACTACATCAGCAATAATAATTTTTACGGAATTTTAAGAAGAATTTATTATTACCAATACTGAGGTTGAGTCGTTAATGAGTCTTTAATACTCATTAATGAGGCTCGGAACTGCGTTAATGAGTCTTTGATATTCGTGAACGAGAATATTTTGCCGGTTAATGAGGATATTTTGCCCGTCAACGAGGATATTTTGCTGATTAATGAGGATATTTTGCTCGTCAACGAGGATATTTTGCCGATTAATGAGGATATTTTGCTCGTCAACGAGGATATTTTGCTCAAAAATCAGTCTTTGTAACTCGTCGATGAGTATTTAAGATTCACTTACAAGTGTTTGTAACTCGTGAATGAGTTTTTCAGCTTCGTGCATGAGTCTTTGATATTCATAATAAATTACCCATAATAAAACAACCCCCACCCCCAACCCCTTAAGAGCAGCCTCTTAGGAAAGCTAAAGCATAGCTTTTGCAGGGTGAGGTTTTGGGTATTATGGTTAATTACCCGGACATCATATAACCCCCTTCTCTACTAGAGAAGGGGGAAAATTTAAAGCCTCTTCCCGTTTCGGGGAGAGGAATGGAAGTGGAGTTCTTCAGAATCTATCAAACTCACATCTCATTAATATTGCCAATCTAATATTAATGAGATGTGCTAAATCTCAGTAAAAAAATTATTCAACTCTGGCGCGGAGTGCAGGAGATGGAAAAAGGTTTTCAAATGCTGCTTGGCGTTCGTTTAAGGGTTCAGGTGCATAGTTCCAAAGACTTTCATAATAAAAGAAGGTTACACCTAGACCCCGTTCTTGAGCAGCCCGTACTTGAGACCTAATTTGTTGTATGGGAACTGGGTTATTGCGTAACCCTGTCATAATCCCAACTCCAGTAGGAATGGTTTGTTGGGCTTCTTGAATTTCTGAGCGGGAAATATTTGCGATAAAACTTTGCAGATTTGGACGATATATTTGCACAATTAACTCGTCTACAATATTTTGCCGTATCCAACTAAGCCAGTCTTGGAGGTGAAACTTGTAAGCAAAGTCGTAGTAATTAGGAGCAACAGAGAAAATCGCCTGGGGTTTTCTCTGCTTTACCGCTTGGTTAAGTTGTACCATGAAGGCGGTAATTTTATCTGCCCGCCACTTTACCCATTCCGGATCTTCAGGATTAGCCGGGGGATTGTTGTTGGTTTCTTGGGCATACAAGGCAACTGTATAGCGATCGTAGCCAAATTCGCGGGGCAAACTCATGTGGTCGTCAAACTGAATGCCATCGGCATCATACTGAGTAACAACTTCTAGCACGAGGTTGGTGATGAACTGTTGCACTTGTGGATAGAAGGGATTGAGCCACATTACCTCACCAGCTGCACTGATGGAAGTTTGGCTACCATCGCGTTTTTGTGTAAACCAATCTGGATAATTAAGCGCTAGTTCCGAGGTTGGGGGAGCCATAAATCCAAATTCAAACCAGGGAATTGCTAAGAGTCCCTTGTGATGAGCTTGGTTAATCAGGTCAGCAAGAATATCATGTCCATCTGAACCTCGCAAGACAAAAGGTTGAATGCCTGCACGTTGTGCTGTGGCACTAGGATACATCACATAGCCAGAATTCCAAACCACAGGATAAATTGTGTTGAAGTTCAGCCGCCGCAGCTGATTCATCGCCTCTTGCACTTTGTCACGATTCTTCAAGGTGTCAAAATCATTGTTTGTCATCCAAACCCCGCGAATTTCCTGACGCGGTAGCTGTGCGATCGCAGGAGTGAAGCTGTCTACTAACAAAACTGTAATAAATGATATTAAAATCAGGAGTGGAAAAAGAGATTTTATTAGTTTTCGTCGCCAGTTTTGAACAAAAAAAGTTGATTTCATAGGTCTGAATGATGCATTAGCTACCCACACACGCCATTGCTTGCTTTTGTAATTCAATCTACTAGTCATATAGTGTACAAGCATTTATACTTACTACAAAATTGATGAATTGGTAGTTGTTCGTTCGCTGTAGATGGAACTTTTGCACCAGAAAAACTAAATCAAACTTAGAGAAATTAAGAGAATTGACGCAGCGAGTAGTTATTAGTGCCTGGAGACTGGGAATTGGGTACTGGATATTGGGGATTGGGTAGAATTCAGTCACTAGTCCCCAGTCCCTATTCCCCAGTCCCCAGCTGTGTCACAATAAAGAACTGTAATCAGAAAAATATTGTTAGGTAATTTAGTGAGTCCAACTGCTCAATCTACGGCAAGTGCGCGTCGTGTGGTATTTCCTTTTACGGCAATTGTCGGCCAGGAAGAAATGAAACTGGCGCTGCTGTTGAACGTGATTGACCCCAAAATTGGTGGTGTAATGATCATGGGCGATCGCGGTACTGGTAAATCCACAACTATCCGGGCGCTGGCCGATCTGCTGCCAGAAATCTCTGTGGTTGCCAATGACCCGTTTAGTAGCGATCCTAGCGACCCCGACTTGATGAGCGATGAAGTCCGCCAACTGCTAGAACAAGGGGCAGAAATTCCAGTAACTCACAAAAAAGTCCAAATGGTAGACCTGCCGTTAGGAGCCACAGAAGACCGGGTTTGCGGCACAATCGACATTGAAAAAGCTTTATCTGAGGGTGTCAAAGCTTTTGAACCCGGATTACTGGCAAAGGCTAACCGAGGCATTCTTTATGTAGATGAAGTCAACTTACTAGATGACCACCTTGTAGACGTGCTACTCGATTCTGCAGCCAGTGGTTGGAACACTGTAGAACGGGAAGGCATTTCAATTCGTCACCCAGCACGTTTTGTACTTGTTGGTTCAGGAAACCCAGAAGAAGGCGAACTGCGTCCCCAATTACTCGATCGCTTTGGGATGCACGCAGAAATTCATACAGTCAAAGAACCAGCTTTACGAGTCCAAATCGTAGAACAACGGGCGGAATTTGACGAAAATCCGCCAGTATTTCTGGAAAACCACAAACCTCAGCAAGAATCACTACAACAGCAAATTGTCAATGCCCAGCAGTTGTTACCAGAAGTAAAAATTGAGTACGATCTGCGGGTAAAAATTTCTGAAGTCTGCTCAGAACTGGATGTAGATGGTTTACGTGGTGACATTGTCAGTAACCGTGCCGCCAAAGCCTTAACGGCATTTGAAGGACGCACTGAAGTCACAGTTGATGATATCCGCCGCGTAATTACGCTGTGTTTGCGTCACAGACTCCGGAAAGACCCGTTAGAATCGATTGATTCTGGCTACAAAGTCGCCAAAGCTTTTAGCCGCGTCTTCGGCGTCGAACTTCCAGAAGATGAGACTGCACAAAAAAATGGCACGGGTCAGAAGTTAGGAGCTAGAGGTTAGGAGTTAGGAAAAAGATGAGGGAGAATTCTGATAACAGATAACAGACGCGATTAATCGCGTCTGTACTCAGCATTTAACACTGAATACTAAACTATGAGATTTTGGTATTTTTGGTTCAACAGCTTTATTTTATCTAGCCAATACAACCCACCCCGGTTTGTAGAATTATTGATGCTGTTTTTGGCGATCGCTATGCTAGCAATAGCGAGTATTTTACCTGACAGACCATATTTAATCTTAGGTTTGAGCTTAGTAGTTGGGGCATCTATTTCTATCTTAGTGCGAGAAGCGATCGCTCCCTCACCGCAGACACGAATTACTCAAGTCACAGCATTACTATTGCTGATTATTAGCCTTTATGGGTTTGCTGACTTAATTTACACTCTTTAATTAGTCATTTGTCAGTTGTCCTCTGTCCTTTACAAATGACAAATGACAAATGACTGACTTACCAATTTTGCATTTCTACTAATTCCATACACAATTCATTAATTTGCTCTAAATCAGGTTTATGGGGTAGGGTAGATTGTTCGTAGACTATTTCCATTTCAGCAACTAAATCTTCTGCCATTTTCATTACCTGCTCATAGGAATATTCCCCTTTGAGGATAGCTTTTAAATCATCAGCATCACCAGCTATTCTCCTATCTACAATTACCTCTCCTTGACGCAATATTTCTAATCCACTGCGTAACAATCTAATGCAGTGCATCCCGTGTTTGAGGTCAAAACCAGACTTAATTTCCATTTCTGCTCTAGCCGGATTTCTATTTTCCTGCCAAGATAAGTAAGCCTTCCATTCTCTAAAGGCTGTTTGATAACTTTGACTTTTCTGAAGCAGGCGGATAAAATCTTTACGGCTATTAGTTAGCTTTTGGGTATATTCTAAAGTATTATCAGGTAAAGTATATTGTTTTAATACTCCTTTAAAATCAATATCTGCTGTCAGTAATTTGTATAATTGCTCAGCTTCTTCCAAAAACTCAATCCGACCTCTGATTAAGTTATAAAGATATTCCAAAAAAGCATTTAGTTCCTCTTTAGTTAGCGCTGCTTCGTCTTCTATGCCAAAGTCAGATGGTATTGGTTTTTTTTGCGGTGGTTTTAATAACCACTTGCGATGAGTTTCCATTTTTTTGATTTGAGCAAAGGCATAACCAGTATAAGTATGCTTTACCTTTTTGCTCAAAAATAATTGTTTATGATTAATTAAATGTTCTCCTACTGGAGTTAGAAAAGGATAGTTATTTAACCACAGCAATTCTAAAACATTGGGGTTGGCTCCCGATAATAGCTGGAGGATTTTTTTTAATTCATATATAACTGTGTCTTTGTTATTATCTAAAAATTGAAATATTCCTGGTTCATCCCAACCAGTATCTTTTTGTTCTATGCGATCGAATCCCAAATAGTACCTTTTGGGTGCAATAAATACTCCTCGATAATCAAAGTCTGAATTCGGACGATTTAAACCATAGCCGTGGCTACCAGCCAAACCAATCAAAATAGTTCTTTGTTCAACTTCTATTCTTTTCATCTCAATGGAGTTTTAATAACGATCCTTGTGCTAGTCTAATGCACTAAACCAGGCTTCTAAATCTGCGTAGTTTACCGCCGTAGGCATCGCCTGAAAATCTAACAAAGCTTCTCCAAGATTTTCTAATTGTTCTAAGGAGAGAGTTTCAATCCGTTCTAACACCTCTTTGGGTAATTCTCCCAACAGTCGAGTAAGTTGACGAACAATGAGCGATCGCGCCTCTGCTTGCCGTCCTCACAACTTGCGTTACGGGTAGACGATACAAACGATACAAGCGTACCCAGTAATTGAGCATCCGCAGGGGTAGCGGTGGTGTAGATTCTAGTTTGGTTTGAAATTCCAGGTGGAGAATACGTTCTTGTAGTTGTAAAAACGTAACATAATCTGCACGAATCGGTTCAATGCTTAATTCGGTTTTGAGGACTTTCACAGAAGTTTGCGGTGAGTCCAGCGCTGCGGGAGGGTTTCCCTCCGCAGGCGACTGGCGAACCCGAAGGGTATACCCAAAACCCAACTAGCAAAATTGAGGGGATGTTTTTCGGAAAGTAGTTTGCACAGGTTATCAAAGGACATTGATAATAGATAGTCATCTGGCAAGGCTTTGTTATTATCTCGTGGAAAGCCGTCTACTGGTAGATTACCTCTCAAAGAAGTCGGGTATCTCAGTTTTTACAGATAATTTAGGATTTATATATTTACAGGTATATATCAAAATAAACACTCTACAAATTTATATTTATGAAAAACTATATTACTCATATATCAAAGTTTAAATATAAATTTATACCTTGTTTTTCCCAAAAAAAAGCCTCATGATTGACTTGAAAAGTACATATTGATAAATCAGTAATTAATTCTTCTGTATTTTTTGTTTTTTGCAAAAAGATATCGAATAGTTATCTCAACATAATTAATGCCGGAGTTGGAATAATCCAATGCTAGAAGGATGGATTCAAATTATATTCACGCTACTAATTGTAGTAGCAATTACTCCATTTTTTGGGCGCTATATGGCGCGTGTCTACCTAGAACGAAGTACTTTTCTCGACCCAATTTTAAATCCAGTTGAGCGAGTGCTTTATTCCTTGGTTGGCGTTAAAGCTAAAGAAAATATGACGGGTTGGCAGTATGGGCGGGCAATCTTGTATAGCAATGTTGCAATGGGGTTGCTGATTTTCTTAATTATCATCAATCAAAGATGGCTGCCATTCAACCCAACTAAGATAAATGCGCCAACTTGGGATACAGTACTGCATACTACTATTTCCTTTATTACTAACACCAACCAGCAGCATTATTCTGGTGAGACTTACATGAGTTATGCCAGCCAAATCTGGGGACTTGGTTATCACATGTTTACCTCAGCGGCGACTGGTTTGGCTGTAGGAATTGCCTTTATTCGAGGATTAACTGGTAGACCATTAGGCAACTTTTATGTAGACTTAATTCGCTCGATTATACGAATTTTGCTGCCTATTTGTATTGTGGGTGGGATTGTTTTGATGGCGGCTGGTGTGCCAGAAACACTGGCGGGTGTTGCGGTGTTTCCTACTTTGGAAAATCCTAACATTAGTCAGGCGATCGCTCGCGGCCCTGTTGCCCATTTTGAAATTATCAAGCAATTAGGTGAAAACGGCGGCGGCTTTTTCGCCATCAACTCAGCACACCCCTTTGAAAATCCCAACGGATTGAGTAACTTAATTCAAATTGTCGCCATGCTTTCGATTCCCACTTCCTTAATCTACACCTATGGCTTGTTTGCTAACAACACTAAGCAAGCTTGGTTAGTTTATGGTATGGTGGGCGTGCTTTATGTAGCATTTATTATCGTTACAGCCATTGGCGAATATAACGGCAATCCAGCTGTGAATGCATTGTTGGGAAGTCAGCAGCCGAATTTAGAGGGTAAAGAAGTCCGATTTGGTTGGGCGCAATCTGTGCTATTCGCGGTCAGTACAACCGGTACAATGTGCGGTGCTGTCAACAGTTTACACGACTCCTTCATGCCCAACGGCGGTTTTATTACCCTTTCCAACATGTTTTTGCAAATTATCTGGGGTGGACAGGGTACAGGAACCGCTTACCTATTTGCTTACTTGATTCTGGCAGTATTCGCTACAGGATTAATGGTGGGACGCACACCAGAATTTCTCGGACGCAAAATTGAGAAGCGGGAAGTTGTACTGGCTAGTTTCTTGATTTTGTTAGTTCACCCCATTGCTATTATGATTCCCGCAGGTATCGCCTTAGCATTTCCCGACCAACTATCAGGAATTAGCAATCCTGGTTTCCACGGCTTTGCTCAAGTTATCTACGAATACGCCTCCGCTGCTGCTAACAATGGTTCTGGGTTTGAAGGCTTAGGCGATTCCCAACCTTCGCCGTTAGCAATAGCTACAGGCACAAAAACCACTGCAACTGCACTGTGGTGGAACTTGAGTACCTGCTTTAGTTTACTGGCAGGACGCTATATTCCTGTGCTAGGTTTACTGTTCTTAGCAGATAGCATGTCTCGCAAACAAGCTGTTCCCTACACCACTGGGACATTGCGAACTGATACCGGATTATTTACAGGGGTTACCGCAGGTGTGATTTTAATTCTAGGCGCACTTACATTCTTCCCAGTATTAGCATTAGGCCCCATTGGTGAAGCCTTTTTTATTGCCAAAGGTATTGGGTAGGAGTGGAGAGGTGGGGAGATGGGAGATGGAGAACAAAAAAATTATAGAAACTCGTTAATCCACCTCAGAACTCCATTAATGAGTCTTTGATACTCATTAATCCACCTCAGAACTCCATTAATGAGTCTTTTATATTCATTAATCCACCTCGGAACTCCATTAATGAGTCTTTGATACTCATTAATCCACCTCAGAACTCCATTAATGAGTCTTTTATATTCATTAATCCACCTCAGAACTCCATTAATGAGTCTTTTATATTCATTAATCCACCTCGGAACTCCATTAATGAGTCTTTGATACTCATTAATGAACCTCAGAACTCCATTAATTCAGTTTAAAGACTTCTGCCGGACGCCCAATCCCCTATTTCCATAATTTAATCTATGCCAAGTACTACTAATTCTCATTCGCCCCACGTGCCATCGGGAACTCGTGACTCGCGTAAGCATACCCCCAAGGCAGATATGCGGGGAATTTACCAAAGAGCAATTCGTGAGTCATTTGTCAAGCTCGACCCGCGAATTACTGTGAAAAACCCTGTTATGTTTGTTGTTTGGGTGGGGACAATTGTCACATTTTTAGTGACCCTAAACCCAAATTTGTTTAGTACAGTCGAGGCAAATGTCAACCAACAACGCTTGTTAAATGGGTTGATTACCTTTATTTTGTTTTTCACACTCGTTTTTGCCAACTTTGCGGAAGCTGTAGCTGAAGGACGTGGCAAAGCTCAAGCTGATTCACTAAGAACAACGCGATCGGATACAATCGCTAATAAAATCCTCCCTGATGGTTCCATTGAAAAAGTCAATTCTACGGAACTGCGGCGGGGCGATTTAGTAAAGGTGATTGCCAATAATTTGATTCCCGCCGATGGCGAGGTAATTAAAGGTATTGGCTCAGTAGATGAGTCTGCGATTACTGGGGAATCTGCGCCTGTATTGAAGCAACCAGGTACAGATATAGCTAGTTCGGTCACAGGAGGTACGCGTCTACTTTCCGATGAGTTGACGATTAAGATTACTGCCGATCCCGGTCAAGGCTTTATTGACCGCATGATCTCACTGGTGGAAGGAGCAGAACGCAGCAAAACTCCCAATGAGATTGCCTTGACAGTATTGCTAGCAGTGCTGACACAGGTGTTCTTAATTGTAGTGGCGACAATGCCACCATTTGTCAGCTATATCGCCAATTTTATCAGTAGCGTATTTGGAACTGAAGCGGGAAATAATTTGCGTGCGGGTGCTAGCGTTGCGATTTTAATTTCATTACTGGTAGCTTTGATTCCCACAACTATTGGTGGTTTGCTCAGTGCGATCGGTATTGCTGGAATGGACAGGGTTGCTCAATTTAACGTCATTGCTACCTCTGGTCGAGCAGTAGAAGCTTGTGGCGATATCAACACTTTGGTGCTAGATAAGACAGGGACAATCACCTTAGGTAACCGGATGGCTGATGAGTTTATTCCCCTGGATAATCATTCAATCGCAGATGTGGCCCAAGTTTCCTTAGCTGCTAGCTTATTTGACGATACCCCAGAGGGTAAGTCAATTGTGGCATTAGCAGAAACATCCCAGGCTGCGGTAGTTTTTAATCTTGATAAAGCCGAAGGTGTGGAATTTTCCGCCAAAACCCGCATGAGTGGGACAAATTTACCCGATGGCAAACAAGTTCGCAAGGGTGCGGTGGATGCCATTAAAGGATTTGTCCGTTCTCGTGGCGGTTACATTCCCGATGATATAGATGCAGCTAATGAGCGAGTTTCCCGGTTAGGGGGTACACCCTTAGCTGTTTGCCAGGATGACAAAATTTATGGTGTAATTTACCTCAAAGATATTGTCAAACCGGGTTTGCAGGAACGGTTTGACCAACTCCGCCGGATGGGTGTTCGTACCGTCATGCTCACAGGCGATAATCGGATTACGGCGTCGGTGATTGCTGAAGAAGCTGGAGTTGATGATTTTATCGCCGAAGCAACTCCAGAAGACAAAATTGAAGTGATTCGCTCCGAACAATCCCAGGGTAAACTGGTGGCAATGACTGGGGATGGCACTAATGATGCACCTGCTTTAGCTCAAGCAAACGTGGGTTTGGCGATGAACTCTGGGACACAAGCTGCTAAAGAAGCTGCTAACATGGTGGACTTAGATTCTGACCCCACCAAGTTGATTGATTTAGTAACTATTGGTAAACAACTGCTGATTACTCGTGGAGCATTGACAACATTCTCCATTGCCAACGATATCGCCAAATATTTTGCGATTATTCCGACTATCTTTGCTGCGGCTGGAATCGGCGCACTTAATATTATGGGACTCAAAAGCGCTCAATCTGCGATCGTCTCGGCACTAATTTACAACGCCTTGATTATTCCGGCACTAATTCCTTTAGCACTTAAAGGTGTGAAGTTCTTGCCTCTGTCGGCAGACCAATTGCTACGCCGCAACATCTTTATTTACGGCGTTGGTGGTATCATTGCTCCTTTCATTGCCATCAAACTGATAGATATAATTTTGCCCTTGTCTTAATTTATTTATGAAATTCTTTCATCTACAACCCACTATCTCTGTATCCCAAGTATCAGAAGCAATAACTGAAATCTGGTGTCAATGGCGTAAACAAAAGCTGCCACTGTATTTATTTTTAGCAATGTGCTTCAACTTAATAGTTGCACCTGTAGTTTATGCTGCCACAAGCGAACAACTAACGCGCAGTCAAGCTTGGGGAGTGGGACTGTTAGGACTAGTGACAGTAGGACTTTCTATTTATTTATTTTTTGTGATGTTTGTACCGGAGAAATTCTAATGAGTTTTGCACGCGAAGCCAGCAGAGCTATTCGTTCAACCTTGGTACTCTGGGTAATAGGAGCGATTATTTATCCTTTTTTGATGATTGCCATTGGACAGATTGTGTTTCCCTTTCAAGCTAATGGTAGTCTACTGACAAATAGTACAGGTCAAGTTGTCGGTTCTGCCTTGATTGGTCAACCTTTTAGTAGCGATCGCTATTTTAACAGCCGTCCCAGCACCACCAGCTACAGCACCGCCGATCCCAAAAAAGACGATGCAGGAGTTTTACTAACCGGAGTTTCCGGTGCTAGTAACTTAGCTCCCAGTAATCCCGCCTTACTAGAACGCATTAAAGGAAAAGATGACCCAGACCCCACCAAAAAAGTTGAGGGTGACTTGAATCGTCTGAAAACAGCAGGCGTACAGCCGACTGCCGATTTAGTCTACACCTCTGGTTCCAGCCTCGACCCCCACATCACCCCCGAAGCCGCCAAAGCGCAAATTGCACGAGTAGCCAAAGCGCGGGGAGTTCAACCGAATCAACTAGAAACTTTAATTGCTCAAAACACCGACGCTCGCTTTCTCGGCATCTTTGGTGAGCCTGGAGTTAATGTATTGAAGTTAAATTTAGCTTTGGATAAAATCAATGGATAGAAATATAAAAATTGGCTAAAAAAAGCTATTTATTCAAGCCTTACAACCCCGATTTATTAGGTAAATTGGGGTTGTTTTTATTGGTAAAAATTAAATTTATATAGCAAAAATATATAGCAGGAGACAGGAGATAGGAGGTAAAACTATTACTGTTGCTAGTATTCACGCTTGTCATTATGTCCTCATCTATGTAAGTACGGCTATATCTCTAAATATATACCTTTTTAACTAATCAATAAATATATATCTTGTTTATTTTAATCTAATCAATATACTTTCAAAATATATTTTAGATAGATATACTTTGGGAGAAATTGTTGGACAATATTATTAGAGTTAAATAAAAATATGTCTTAAAAAGCTTTAAGTCTAGCCTATTTGGTGTTTTAAGTTCTACAAATAGAATTTAATATAATATTTATTTAACTCAAGCTTAGTTATTAACTAAATATATTGTTTTGGTAATTTTAAGAAAAATCAAGTCATATCAACAATGGAGAATTCTATTATTTGTGCTGGAGATTACATCTTAGCGATCGCAATTCATCCGATGATAGTTCTTGCTCTCAAAGTCACTCTCTAAAAATTCATTCTCTTTACTATTCACTCAACAATTGCTTATTGTCAGCTCAACCAACAAACAAGCAATCTCTCAATTCAAATGATTCAAAATTTATTTAACCATAAGAGTCTTCATCAGTCTACCTTGATTGAAGTTAAACCGATTGAAACAACATATAATCACACAAAAGTACGGGACGGAGATATTTCCTTTGTAGCAGTGTTTTTAGCTCACGTTTGCTTCATGATTGCTTGGGTAATCGTTGTTTATCTTGTTTCATGTTTCTGCAAAGCACTAGAAGATCCCCCACAAAATATAATAGAAGATAAAGAGGAAATAGTAAACATCAAACCTGTACAGCAGCATCCCTGTAAAAAGTGTCATTTTTTTAATAACAATTCTTATCTGAAATGTGCAGTGCATCCTTCTATTGCTCTAACCAAAGAAGCATTTAATTGCTCTGACTACAAATCTTGATAGAGTTGTTTAATTTATAATCTAGCAAGATACTAGAACAAAGACTTTTTTACAATTCAACAGCCAAGCTGGAGACGCTTTGTGGCTTGGCATCAGAATTCACGAGAACATGATGATGAATCAACAAACTAATCATCCTAAATTCTGACTTCTGACTCCAGGGTGCTAAATTCTGACAACGCTTGATTTATCAAACAAGCCATCTTCTACCAAGCTTTACGATTCTTCATCCTTCAAAAGTCTCACAGATATAGCTTTAGTTGACTCCAATCTGATAAGATTTTCAACAAGTAGAATAATTGCTTATTCTCTTTTTCTTGAACCCACCGATTTTAGGTCTTTTTTGGGAAAGGAAAATAAAAAATGTCTCATTTATTGTGGAAAACTCTGGTACTAAGTCCAGTAGTTTTGGGAGTGACGGTGTTAGTTTCCGCTAGGGCGATCGCTACAGAAGTAGTAAGCTCTTTTAAAGATGCAAAAGCAAAAGCTGTTCAGACAGAAGCACCAAAAGCTATTGGCGCTTCACTATCGCTCAAAACAGAGCAACCAACTGGCGATCGATTTTTGGTTGCCCAAGCAAAAATTGATGATAATGATGATAATAAAGTCTTAGAACAGGTTAACCGCTACAGCAACGAAGGCAAGAAGCGAAATTCACAGTCTCAAGTTACATCAGTTTCTCAGTTTTCTGACGTACAGCCAACTGACTGGGCATTCCAAGCTTTGCAATCCCTGGTTGAACGCTACGGTTGTATTGCAGGATACCCTAATGGCACTTACCGTGGTAACCGAGCAATGACTCGTTATGAGTTTGCCGCAGGTTTAAACGCTTGTTTAGATCGGGTTAATGAACTGATTGCCACAGCAACCGCTGACTTGGTGACGAAGCAGGATTTGGCAACCCTCCAACGTTTGCAAGAAGAATTTTCAGCTGAGTTAGCAACTCTGCGTGGTCGAGTAGATGCTTTAGAAGCACGTACTGCTGAATTAGAAGCAAATCAGTTTTCCACTACCACAAAATTGGTGGGTGAAGGTATTTTTGCGGTTACTGATATATTTGGCGGTAACACTGGTGATGCTAACAATACCGTCTTCCAAGATAGGGTACGTTTAGACTTGCAAACCAGCTTCACGGGTAGAGATGTCCTGCACACACGTCTTGCAGCTGGAAATATAGTACCCTTTACACAAGTGGATGATGCTGGTTTGCCCATCGATACTGCCGAAGGCGTACAAACTTTTCAAATCGGCAGCACTGGTAGCAACAGTGTGGCTATAGACTGGCTAGCGTATTACGTACCCATAGGCCCGGCCCAAGTTTACTTTGCGGCCACCGGAGGTATTCACAGCGATTATGTTGCCACTAATAACCCTTACTTTGAGGACTACGATGGTGGTAATGGAGCCTTATCTTCCTTTGCTTCTGAAAGTCCCATCTATCGCATAGGTGGTGGTGCCGGCGCAGCAGTAACTTTACCCTTTGGTAAGGGTGGTAGCATTTTGAGACCAAGTTCGCTCACTGTAGGCTACTTGGCGTCAAATGCTAATGAGCCTGGGCTAAATGCAGGTTTGTTCGAGGGTAACTATGCTGCTTTAGGACAGTTGAACTTTAGTATTGGCGATAGCTTAGCGATCGCTGCTACCTACGTTCACGGGTATCATGGTGCTGGAGGCGGTAATTTATTCGATCTAGGTGGTGGTTTGGGTAGCACTAACCGCTTTGTAGGTACGGGTCAAGCTAACACCCTAACTGCCCTAAACGCATCTTCCAGTAATTCTTATGGTGTAGAAGCAGCTTTCAGACCTAGTGACAAATTGTCAATTAGTGGCTTCATTTCTTATCATGATGTCACAGGCTTCGGTGCAGATGATGATTATGAAGCTTGGAGTTACGGTGCTGGAGTAGCTTTACCTGACTTCGGTAAAAAAGGTAACGTACTGGGTGTTTTTGCTGGTGTAGAACCTTATTCCCGTAATCGACCAGGCTTTGTTGGTAACGATCTGCCTTATCACTTTGAAGGCTTCTATAGATATCGCGTCTCAGATAATATCTCAATTACCCCTGGCGTGATTTGGTTGACCTCTCCTGGTCAAAACAGCGCTAACGATGATGCAATTATCGGTACGCTAAGAACGACTTTCACGTTTTAGAGGCTAACTCAAATAGTACTGAGTCACCGAAGCTCTTAACTTTGGTGACTCAAAATTTAGAATTTTTAGTTAAAATTTTAGGCATTGCTGAGTGGCAATATCAATTAATGTCACACTCCAGCTACTCAGTCGCAGAGAGTAAGAATTGAGAAAAATTGATTTTTAAATTTAATATTGTGATTCAGCAACGCCAAATTTTATGATTAATTGTTAAATAAATTTGATAATTTAAATATTATTAGCGGCTAAGTTTGCAGTTATTCAAAAGTATTAATTTGAAATTTTTTAAGTAAAAAACTAACAATAGCAACCGTCACAGTTAGTAATATAAAAGTACAAATAACTAATGTTGCTCCATACCCAATGTCTAAATAGCGCATAATGGTGGAGTAGATATACAATGCTACTACCTCTGTTGCACCACCCGGCCCTCCCCCGGTCATCACAGCAATCAAATCAAAAATTCCAAAAGCCTGAGCAAATCTAAATAATACAGCGATCAGGATTTGTGGCATTAGTAAAGGTAAGGTAACTTTGTAGAAACTTTGCCAAGGTGTAGCGCCATCAATCATATGAGCTTCATACAAATCGGGAGAAATAGATTGTAAACCAGCTAATAGCAAGACACTAATAAATGGAGTTGTTTTCCATACATCTGCAACAATTATGGCTATCATAGCTAGTAGAGGATCTCCTAACCAGTTAATTCCAGCTTTAATCAAGCCTAGCTGTAGCAGAATATCATTGACAACTCCAAACTGATCGTTAAAAATCCAAGCCCAAGCAAGACCAATAAGGGCAGTAGGCAATGCCCAAGGTAAAATTGCAATTGTACGCACTACATCTCTGCCAAAAAACTGCTTATTCAATACCAAAGCAATAGCTAATCCGAGTAATAACTCAAGAAATACTGTTGATATAGTGAATACTATCGTCGTCCCAAAACTCTGCCAAAAACGACCATCTCCTACCATGCGTATGTAGTTATTAAAACCAGAAAAGATAGGGAATAGCTTTGTTCCTAAATTTTCAGTAAAGAAACTTAACCAAAAAGCACGAGCTATTGGGTAGCCAAAGACGAGTAACAACAATAACAATGCAGGTAGTAAGAAAATCCATGCTGTTCGTTGTTCTCGATTTCTAATCTTTTCTAGATTTATCATTATTCATTAGTAACTAATTATTCACTTTGTACTTTATTCATAGTACATCTTCAATCTAAGTTTGATAGTAAGTAGGTCTACATTGAAAAACGTAAGATAAAATATTTGCGACTAGTTCTCTACGAGACGCTTTGCGTAGCTTGCTTCCACGTTCGCGTAGCGTCCCGCAGGGAAGTGGTACACTTGACTCCGTTTTGCTCGTAATCACATTTCACATTTAATTCTGAATAGAAATTTCAATTTTAAATTCAATAGTTTTCATGTATTTAGACCACAATCTTGTTATTTTACAACTACCCATTGCGTCACCCCCGCCATTCCTCGCCACCAGCTGACATTGGGGATGAGTTTGCATCCATTCAATAGAAATTGAACCGCAACCCATGCCGACTATCCCACAACAATTGTCGCGGTGTCAGTGTCAAAACTGCAAAAGTGATTCCTCTAACTTCACGCTTGGTTAACTGTCAATCGTGGTAGGAGTTATTTGATAATCCTGGTAATCTTGGTAAAGAGATAACCTCAGCATCGGCAATACAATCAACTGCGATCGCATTCAAAGCTGCAACTTCAGTTTTACTCTAAGATGCAGCAGTACCTTCCACAATTGTTTGATGAATCTCACCCCTTCAGGCGGTAGGAGTCTCATAAAGGATCGCTTCTCCCCAAAAAGCTGTGGTGCGCTCAAGCCAAAAGCCGAAGCGCACCACAGAATTTAAGATATCTTTGGAAAATATAATTTAGGCTGGAACTAGTTGAGCAACCAATGAGCGTTTATCAAGGGTATGGACTTTACCTACTTCGCTCAGAGCATTTACAATCCGCTCTAGCATTTCTCCAGCTTGTTCGCGATATTGATTTTCGCGACCTCGTAAACGAATAACAAACTTCACTGAGTCGCCTTTACTTAACCAACCAACCGCTTGCTGGATGCGTAAATTGTAATCAGCCGCTCCCACGTTAGGACGCAGCCGGACTTCTTTTACTGTTGGTCTAGCACTCTGTGTCTGACGCTTTTTCTTTTGATACTGAAACTTGCCATAGTTGAGGATCTTCGCTACGGGAGCTTCTTTGCCTTCGGAGACTACAACTAAGTCAAGTTCTACGCTCTGGGCTAGCTGTAGAGCCTCACGTGTGTCGGTCAGACCGCGATTGTTATTCTCATGGTCGATTAGGAACACTTGAGGGGACTTGATTTGCGAGTTAATTTGTTGCTTTTGGATTGCGATAATGTTTTTCTCTCTATTGTTCAATATTTTTGCTTTACAAGCAATTAAATTGTAACACAAGCTATTGGGAGCCTTTCACATGACTGCATTTACACTTCCCAAAATGCCCCATACACTTTTGTATCATTAATCCTAATTAGACTTTACAGCTATCCATTGCGTCACAGGTGTCATTCCTCGCCAGCCCAAAAATTTACCAATAGGTTCCGCTCGCTGAATGGCAATACGAGTTAAATCGCCACCGACTCGTTCGTGCCATTGAAATAAAGTTTGCTCGCCTTCCACCGTCACCACATTTGCCACCAAACGTCCCCCCGGCCGCAGTGCTTCCCAGCAAACATCAAAAAGTCCGGTTGCTGTTACCCCACCACCAATAAAAATGGCATCCGGTGTCGGCAAATCTTTTAGGGCATCGGGCGCTTTACCTGCAATGATTTGCAGATTTGGAGTACCGAGAGTAGCGGCATTATCAGCAATATATAGTAGTCTAGAGGAATTTTGCTCGATCGCCATTGCCCGACACCGAGGATGGCTCCGCATCCATTCAATAGAAATTGAACCGCAACCCGCGCCCACATCCCATAACAGTTGTCCAGGTGTCAGTGCCAAAGCTGCAAGAGTGATTGCTCTAACTTCACACTTGGTTAACTGTCCATCGTGGTGGTAGGCGTTATCTGGTAATCCTGGTAATCTTGGCAAAGGGATAACCCCAGCATCGGCAATACAATTAACTGCGATCGCATTCAAAGCTGCAACTTCAATTTGACTCCACGATGCAGCCGTACCTTCGATAATTCTTTCATGAATGCCGCCCATACGCTCCAAGACGGTGATTTTGCTGCCACCATAGCCGCGATTTGTCAAAATTTCGCTAACAATGGCGGGTGTGTCCTTCCCTTCGCTTAAAATTAACAGCTTAGCTCCTGGATAAATGTAAGATTGGAGCAGGGAGGATGGACGACCATTCAAACTCAAGGTTTCTACCTCAGTTAAAGACCATCCCACCCTGGCACAGGCGAGGCTGAAGGCTGAAGGTGCGGGAATAATCGTCATTTCGGAAATGGGAATTCGCCGCCCTAAGGTGACACCAATGCCGTAACACATAGGATCGCCGCTGGCAAGTACGCAAATTGACTCACCGCGACGCTTGATGATTTGCTCTACAGAATTACCGATAGGAGATGTCCAGACTATTTTCTCACGTTGGTCATCTAAAGGCAGCATTGCTAAATGGCGATCGCCTCCCACAATTACTTTAGCTTGAGCAATTAAAGAAAGAGCGATCGCGCTTAACCCCTGTAACCCATCTTCCCCAATACCGACGATAGAAAGCCATTTTTTTGTCATGCTAATTCATGATTAATACTTTCTCAGCAATTACAAATAAGTAATCTCCTTGGTCGCTTTCATATTTTTTGACAATCTCTGTGATACGTCCTGTATGAATATCTGCTGCTAGCTTTTCACATCCGGCTGCAATTTCTTTCGCCGAAGCTAGCAAAGCAAAGGTAGAAATTCCAGAACGCACATTTTCATCTAAATATATTTCTGGACGATGTTTTCCACTATATAAAAATAGGTCTTGCAAACTTTCTGAAATATAATAAAGTTCGATATCTACTGATTTAAAACCTGCTTCTTTCAGAGATTCTTTGATCCTTTCAAAACTTGGCATCTGTTCAGCAGATTTATATATAGCTTCTGGAAAATATTCAACTAACCAATATTTACTCATTTGCTCTGGTGTAGCAGTAAATAATACGAAACAACCAGCCCTTAAAACACGATAAATTTCTTGAAATGCTGAAGTTAATGCAGCAAAATGATGTATTGCTAGCGTGCATAAGACACCAGAAAAACTGCAATTATGATAAGGTAATGCCTCTGCTTCTCCAACTTGCCAAGCTATAGCATTACTCTTATTAATAGCAGCATTAATCATCTTTTTTGATTGGTCTAGTCCATGCCAAATACCAGCCTGTTTTGCTAAAGCTAGTGTATAATTTCCTGTGCCACATGCCACATCTAAATATGAGGAATCTGATTTTATCTGAAGTTTAATAGCTAATCGTTTAGCAATTTCAGGGTCAGCACAACGAGTCAAATCATAGCTTTTGCCAATTTGCTCATAAATAGTCATTTTTTTGAGTTTCTCAGAAATTTGTACAGATGAGAAACTGGCGACTAGGGAAGAGTTTTTCTCAACCAATCCCCAATTACCAGTCCTTTTTACACCAGACTTGCTGTTGCTTTCAATGCAAAAATCTTTTCAATCACATCTTCTACTACCTTATCTGGGGTGGAAGCACCAGAAGTAATTCCCACAATAATTTCTCCATTTGGTAACCAGTTTTCTGTAATGGTTAATTGTCCATTTAATAACCGATGTTCAATTGAATTTGCTGATTTCAAGCGTTGAACGCTATCAATGTGATAAGAAGGAATTCCCCTCTCAAAAGCAATTTGTTGCAATTGAGTAGTATTTGAAGAATTAAAACCGCCAATTACTACTATTAAATCTAAATTATCTTCCACTAATTCCAACATTGCATCTTGCCGTTCTTGGGTGGCATCACAAATAGTATTGAAGCTTTGGAAATGCTGAGTTAATTCGGTAGGGCCATACTTCTGCAACATAGTACGCTCAAAAAGCTTACCGATTCGCTCGGTTTCACCTTTAAGCATGGTAGTTTGATTAGCAATACCAACTTTTCCTAAATCGCGATCGGGGTCAAATCCTGGCGAACATGCTTTGGCAAATTTTTGCAAAAATTCTTCACGATTCCCACCGTTGATAATATAATTAGCAACATATTCTGCTTCTGATAAATTCAAGATAATTAAATACTTACCAGCAAAGGAACTCGTTGCAACCGTTTCTTCGTGTTTATATTTACCGTGAATAATTGAAGTATAATCAACTTTTTTGTGCTTTTCTACTGTATTCCAAACTTTAGATACCCAAGGGCAAGTTGTATCAACAATTTTGCAGCTTTTTTCGTGGAGTATCTGCATCTCTTGAACGCTAGCCCCAAAAGCAGGTAATATGACAACATCACCAATATCAACAACAGAAAAGTCTTTTTGATTTGCTTCAACGGGGATAAATTTTACCTCCATCTCCTGCATCCGCTGATTGACAGAAGGGTTGTGAATAATCTCGTTAGTAATCCAGATACGTTCTGTAGGGAAGTGCTGACGGGTTTCATAGGCCATAGCTACAGCACGTTCTACACCCCAACAAAAGCCAAAGGCTTGCGCTAGTCGGATGGTGACATCACCCCGTTGCAGAGTGTAATTGCGATCGCGAATTTCCTGAATCAAGTTACTTTGATACTCAGACTGCAACTGGGTAGTAACTTCTGCTTGATGACCAAACCCCTTGCGATTGTAATTTTCCGAATGTTGGAGCGTGCGCTTAAAAGCTTTTGTATCCATTAGACTTGTCTACTTAAACCACTATTTTTTATTCTCTCGTGCCAAGACACGATTTATACAGACTTCTATTCAAACATATTACTTCTTGTGTTTTTCGCTGCCCGAAGCACGTTGATGTTGGGGTTTTAATTCCATATCGCTATAAATCTGCAATGCCGAACGCCAAACTATATAGCCTTCACGATTTAAGTGTAAGCCATCGGTAGTAAATTCCTGGCGAAGATTACCTTGGGTGTTGGTAAACAAGGGGTACAAATCGAGAAATTTCACACCTTTTTTGGCAGATATGGCTTGTAGTTGCTGATTCAATCGGTGGATACGACTATTATTAATAGCCAAAAGTTTATCTCGTCCTTGCCAAGTTACTTCCTGGGCACTATGCGGCAAAATTGACTGGACAACTATTTCGGTGGTGGGATGTGTCTTTTGCAGGTAACTGATAATTTCTTGGTAATTATTTAAAATAACCTTGTCGTTCGTCCCGCGAATTAGGTCATTAATCCCAATCATCACAAAAATCACCTCCGGCTGGGTGCGCTCAAATATATTCAATCTTTTTAAAAGTCCCTTGGTGGTTTCGCCAGAAATTCCTTGATTGAGCCAATTTTTCCCTTCAGGTAATAACTCAGTCGGAAACCACAAACTTAGAGAATCTCCCGCCAGTATAGTTAAGTGCAAAGGACGCCGATCTGCGGCTACCTTAGCCTCTTGTTTAAGAATGTCTACCCACTGTTGGTAAGTTAGTTGGTGACGGCGACCTAAATCAGGTGTAACAGCTGGACGCGAGTTGTTGAGGTTGATTTGCTGTGGGGACGTTATAACCCCCCCAAAAAAAGCGGTCAATCTCTGCTGTTGCCAAATTAGCAGAATGACCGCCAACAATAGTATGCCGTTGGTTAACAGCGAGATAAATGCCCAGGTAGGAAAGGTTTTAAAAGAAGTAGACACGACTAGCGAAATTTACCAATTATTTTGAATCAGATTTTAACGCTAGCACTCAAAAACCACACTTAATGAAAATAGGGAATGAGGAGCATACTTCGACTTCGCTTAGTAACCAGGGGAGCAGAGAGGATAATTTCTAACTTTTGTACAGACAAGGGTTAATCGCGTCTCTACTCCTAACGTCTCCGCGAGGCTCCTAACTCACCATTCATTACTGAATAGGACGATCGCCGCCAAACTCAGAATTGTAACCTTCTTCGCCGTGTTCGTTGATATCCAAACCTTGCAATTCTTGTTCCTCGTTGACTCGTAACCCGACTGTAGCATCGATAATTTTCAGAATAATCCAGGTACCAACTGCTGCTATTAGATAAGCAACGATAATTGCTACTAGTTGAACTCCTAATTCACCCAAATTACCACGTAGCACTCCCTCTTTCCCTGCTGAGTTGACTTGAGTAGTGGCAAATATTGCTGTTAAAATCGCCCCCACAGTCCCACCAACGCCATGCACCGGATACGTGTCTAAAGCATCATCAATGAGTAGCTTGTGCTTAAAACTAATTGCATAGAAGCAGACAAAGGCGGTGATAAAACCAATTAAAAGCGCTGATAATGGGGTAACAAATCCGGCGGCGGGAGTTACACCCACCAAACCAGCAACGGCTCCTGTAGCTGCTCCCACAGCAGTTGGTTTACCGCGTAAAACTGTTTCCAAAATTAGCCACATTAAAGCTGCCCCTGCCGTCGCCGTATTAGTAGCGACAAAGGCTGTTGTTGCCACATTTGTTGACAAATTACCAGAAGTTCCACTAGCAACGGATAGGGCACTGCCAGCGTTGAAGCCGAACCAGCCAAACCACAGCAAGCCAGCACCCAGTAAAATGAAAGGAACGTTATGGGGCGGACTCAGGCGATCGGGATGGGTTTTCCGAGGCCTAAGGACGAGCGCTGCTACTAAAGCAGAAACACCAGAACTAATGTGAACTACGGTACCGCCTGCAAAGTCGAGGGCACCCAAACCACCAGCCAAACCTAAAAATCCACCTTTGGCCCATACCATGTGGGCTAGGGGAGCGTAAACAAAGGTTGACCACAGCAGTACAAACAGCGAATAGGCGCGAAAACTTATCCGCTCAACGATCGCTCCAGAAATTAAGGCTGGGGTGATAATGGCAAACATGGCTTGGTAAATCATGTATGCTTGGTGGGGAATCGTTGTTGCATAAGAAACAACTTCCGCCGGGTTTGAGCCTTTGAGATAATCGGTTGTCTCTAGCCCGACACCATTCAACCCAAACCACTGCAATCCACCGATAAATGGTAAACCCGGCGCAAATGCAAGACTATAACCCCAGAGAACCCAGGTAACTCCGACGATCGCCATTAGTACAAAGCTCATCATCAATGTATTTAGGATATTGCGCGATCGTACGAATCCACCATAGAAGAATGCTAACCCTGGTGTCATTAGCAGCACGAGTGCTGCAGAAATCAGCATGAATGCTGTGTCTCCACTATCAGCAGCAGGGGGAGCAGCTGCTGGTGTTTGGGCAAAAGCATTGCCCATCAGCGGCCCTCCCGAAATTAGTAGGGTGATAGCCCCAATCATGACAACTTTCTTCAACACTTCTTTTTGTTCCTAAGCACCAACAAATTTGTATTACTTTAATATATTTCAGTACTGTTTGATACTCTATTTTGTCTTCAAAGCTACTCTACTTTCTTTTTTTTGAAATGTTAACAAAAGTATAATTATCTATTTGAGTTTGTGAGAGTTTAATCAGTATTTCAAGAATTTGTAAACCGTATAGTTACATGTCAGTCCGTAGTTGCTAAGAAAACTTGGGAATTTTGTCTGCGGTTATCGTATTTTGAAAATCAATCATCATAAAGTTTATCGATGAAAGGGTGTAAGGGGTAGGGTGTGGGGTGTAGGGAACCCCATACTTGAAAGTAGGGGTTTCAAACAAGGACGTCGTATTTCTACGCACTACATGTCTCGAAATACATTTTTTCTTTTTCCATTCTTGAAAGAAGGGGCTTATATCCTTTTTCTTTGGGGCTAGAGTCCTCTTCCCCCTACACCCTACATACACCCTACACCCGCCCCTTTGGGGCTTGGTCATCCAACAGGACAAGGGGATAAGGGGTTAATCCCTCTTCCCCTTGTCGTTTTGTGTCAGCAATAATTTAGTAATCTTACTTAAGCTCTGGGTGCAAACATGATAATTAATACACTTACTAAAGCTAAACCAGATCCAATTAGGTCGTAGCGGTCTGGAATTACACCGTCTACCTTCCAACCCCAAAGCATTGCCATTGCAATAAAAACACCACCATAAGCTGCATACACTCTGCCAAAATTTGCTGGTTGAAGAGTTGCAATAACCCCATAGACAGCTAAAGCAATTCCACCCAATATTCCCCACCAGAATGGCTTAGCTTCACGCAACCATAACCAGATTAAGTAACCACCCGTGATTTCAAATAAACCAGCCCACAAAAAATACAACAACGACTTAATCATTTGACCAATTTGTGACTAAGGTTGAACTCAGTGAAATTACGCTAACGCTTTTAACTCAACTATTGTCATTAATTAAAGTAGTTTGTTGAGTGAATTGAGTATTGGGTACTGAGTACTAGGTATTGGGTACTGACAAAGTATTCCTAAATATTTATTTCCTAGTCCCCAGTCCCTATTCTCAAGTTCCCAGTCCCCTGTAGATAAGGCTTAAGGATGAAAGCACCATTACCCGATCGCGAAGCACAGAGAATCGAAACACTTTTGGAGTATAAAATCCTCGATACGCCACCTGAAGCCGCCTTTGACGACCTCACTCGTTTAGCCTCGTATATTTGCCAAACTCCTATTGCCTTAATTAGCTTAGTTGATACAAATCGCCAGTGGTTTAAGTCAAAAGTTGGTTTGAATATCCCAGAAACACATCGAGACCAGGCGCTCTGTGCCCATGCTATTTTACAACCTGATGTTCTTGTTGTACCTGATGCCACGAAGGACGAACGGTTTGCCGCAAATCCATTAGTGACTTCCGATCCAAAAATCCGGTTTTATGCTGGTGTACCTCTAACTAATGCTGAGGGATATTCATTGGGAACACTTTGCGTAATTGACTATGTACCACGAACGCTGACTTCAGATCAGATAGAAGCATTACGAACTTTAGCCCGTCAAGTTATCAAGCAACTGGAATTGCATCGCAACTTAGCAAGTTTAGTGCTTGTGACTAATAAAAGCAAACAATCAAAGAAACTACGCCAGAAATTTTTCAAAAAGATTGTGGCAGGTTTTGGCTTGGCGTCGATACTTTTAGTTGTGATTGGCGCAGTTTCTTATCAAAATACAAGAGTATCTAATTATAATCAGAGTATAATAAAAAACATTAATAAAAAAATCAACAGTTTAGAAAAACTACTGTCACAGACAAAGGATGCCGAAAGTGTCCAACGTGGTTACATCCTCACTGGAAAAGAAATTTATTTAAAAGCGTATCAAGTAGCACTTAATAACGTCGACCGAGAAATTACAACACTAAAGAATTTAGCCGCAGGTCAACCAAACGAACAAAAACAGCTTGCAACGCTTGAAGTTCTGATCTCGGCTAAGTTTACTCAACTAAAACAGACTATCGACTTGCGCCAAAACAAGGGATTAGAGGCGACCTCGCAGGTACTAGCGACAAATGATAGTCAAAATCTGATGGATGATATCCGCAAGGTGAGCAATCAGATAGAGAATCAGGAAACAGAGCAGCGTCAGCAACTATCACAAGCAACAAAAGCTTGGACGCGAAAAACAACTATAACAATTGCGATCGCCATTTTTCTAAGTTTTTTAATTCTTGGTGTAATCTACTACTCGATTTATCATGAGGTTGGTGAGCGCAAAAGAACAGAAGAAACTTTAAACCAAGAACGCAACTTTATTTCAACAGTCCTGGATACAGCCAGCGCCTTAGTACTAGTTACCAACTCCCAAGGGCAAATCGTTCGTTTTAATCAAGCTTGTGAGCAAACAACAGGTTACTCCTTCGATGAGGTAAGAGGTAGGTATTTCTGGAATTTGTTGTTACTTTCTGAAGAAGTAGAGTCAGTCAAAGCAGTTTTTGAGCAATTGCGAGCTGGTAAGAGCTTTCATGAATACGAAAACTATTGGGTAATCAAGGATGGTAGTCGGCGACTAATTGCCTGGTCGAATACCATCTTAAAAGACTACGACGGTTCAGTAGAGTACATTGTTAGCACAGGTATTGATATCACTGAGCGCAAACGAGCCGAACGACATTTAACTGCACAATACGCTGCAACCCGCGTTTTAGCAGATTCTACCACAATCAAGGAAGCGATGCCTCAAATTCTCCAAGGAATCTGTGAAAGTTTGGCATGGGATTTGGGCGAAATTTGGATGGTAGACCGGGAAGCAAATGTGCTGCGTTTTTTCGATATCTGGCACAAACCATCCCTTGAGGTGCAAGAGTTTGCAGCATTGAAGCGGCAAACGACTTTTGCTTTAGGAATTGGACTACCTGGCCGTGTTTGGGCTAGTTCTGAACCTGTCTGGATTGCTGATATCGTTAAAGATTTGAATTTTCCGAGCTTGAAAATCGCCCCTCAAGTAGGACTACATGCAGCTTTCGGTTTTCCCCTCCGCACTGGTAACAATATTCTTGGCGTCATTACCTGCTTTAATCGTCAAATCCAACAACCTGACGCAGAATTGGCAAAAACGATGAATTTTATTGGCGAGCAAGTCGGGCAATTTATCCAACGTAAACAGGCTGAAGAGGAATTACAACGCCAAAACTTGCGATCGCAACTTTTTACGGAAATCACCTTGAAAATTCGCCAGTCTTTGCAAATCGAAGAAATTCTGGAAATCACTGTCAAGGAGGTGCAAAAAATTCTCCAAACTGACCGAGTATTAATCTATCAGCTCTTACCAGATGAGTCTACAACTGCTGTTATTGAAGCAGTAGTTTCTGGCTTACCAGCAATTAAGGAGCAAAACATTATTACCCCCTACTTTCAAGCCGAATACCTACAACAATACTATCTACAGCAGTACCGTCAAGGACGAATTATGGGATTGGCTAATTTGGATTTGCTGGAAGTCCAACAAAGTCAGCTGCAATTAATGCAACAGTTTGGGGTGAAAGTCAATTTAGTTGTGCCAATTCTGGTCAAAGAAGAACTTCGCGGTTTGCTCATAGTCCATCAGTGCGCCCATTCCCACCAATGGTCTAGCTTTGAAACTCATCTTTTGCGGGAAATAGCCGACCAAGTAGGTATTGCCTTAACCCAAGCCCAACTATTAGCAGCAGAAACTCGTCAACGACAAGAACTTGAAATTGCTCGTTACCAAGCTGAATTAGCTTCTCAGACCAAAAGTGCCTTTTTGGCGAATATGAGTCATGAAATTCGTACTCCCATGAATGCCGTATTGGGAATGACTAGTTTAGCCTTAGATACTCCCTTAGACCCAGAACAACGAGATTTTATTGAAACAATTCGCATTAGTGGAGAAGCTTTATTGACTTTAATCAACGAAATTTTGGATCTCTCGAAGCTGGAAGCAGGAGAGATGGCTTTGGAAACTCTAGATTTTAACTTATCTACCTGTGTTGAAGAAGTTCTGGAATTATTAGCTCCCTCAGCCCATAATAAGGGATTAGAAATTGCTGCCCTGATTGAGCGTAATCTCCCCATTCACCTCCAAGGAGATGCTGGAAGACTGCGGCAAATTCTCATGAACCTAATTAGTAATGCTATCAAGTTTACTAGTGCTGGCGAAGTAGTAGTGGAAGCACAATTACGTTCCCTTTCCTCCACTACAGTCACCGTTTACTTTTCGATTACAGACACGGGTCTTGGTATTAGTCCTGAAGACCAACTTAGACTCTTTATGCCATTTACCCAAGTCGATGGTTCTACCACTCGTAAGTATGGTGGTACAGGCTTGGGATTAGCCATCTGTAAACAACTAGTGACTTTGATGGGAGGAGTAATTGGGGTGGAAAGTCAAATCGACAGGGGATCTAAATTTTGGTTTGAAGTGCCTTTCGCCAAGCAAGTGGAGCCTGTTTTCAGGTCAGGCAATCGCCCATTTTTAATCAATCGCCGCGCCTTAGTAGTAGATGACAACTCTATTAGTTGCAAAACCATCCACCATCAAGCTACCGCTTGGGGAATGCAGATAGATCGAGCTAACAGTGCAGCAGCTGCACTCAAAGCGATTGAGAAAGCTTATGAGCAAGGAAATCTTTATGATATCGCCTTAATTGATATGCTAATGCCCGAAACAGATGGCATCAAATTAGGAGAACAAATTAAAGCCAATTCTGCATTTGCTGAGATACCTTTAATTATCCTCGCCTCAACTAATCAACGAAATCAAGTACAGGAAGCTCTAAAAATTGGATTTACTGCTTATTTAGTCAAACCCATTAAGGCCTCTCGGCTTCTGGATTTGATGCTCAATATTTTAGAAATTACCCCTCAATTAGAACAACCGACTATTGAATTGCAAAGTAGAAATTCAAGTATTCCCACTTCATTTAATTTTCAGTCGTTAGCTCCTAACTCCTCTAATCAATCTAAGTTGAAAATTTTGCTAGCCGAAGATAATTTGGTAAATCAGAAAGTAACCCTAAAACAACTCGAAACTTTAGGGTATAAAGCTGATGTCGTTGCCAATGGTAAGGAAGTTTTACAGATATTAGAAAAAATTCCTTACGATTTAATTTTAATGGATTGCCACATGCCAATTCTGGATGGTTTAGAAACTACGAAAGAAATTCATCATTGGCAAGAGAATGCTTTTGCCAGTCATCGTCGGCCTGTGGTAATTGCGATGACAGCTAATGCGATGAAAGAAGACAAACAAAAGTGTCTCAATGCGGGAATGGATGATTATCTAAGTAAACCAGTGTTGAAAGAAAAATTGGCAAGCATCCTAGAACATTGGACAGATATCATCCTTTCACAACAGGTAGTAGCCGAATATGAGCAGACAGTTTCCACTACAAACAACGAGTTAGTTGACTAAAGAATCAATTGGGAATATCTGCATCAAGTATCAGATAATGACACACAATTTGAATTAAATCTCTTGCAACTCTTAATTCGAGATATTAAACCTCGTTTAGAGCTGATAAAAAGTGCGATCGCACTTGATGATTTTGGGCAAATTGTCCGAGAAGCTCATTACCTCAAAGGTGCTAGTGTCAATACTGGAGCCACAGCTATGTACCTAGCAGTTGAAAAACTAGAACAACAAGCTCTCCAGCAGGAGCATTAAGGTGTGATTAAGTTAATTGCAGAAATAGAATAATTTGTCAATTGCACTCAAGAATTTTTAACTGACTCACAGAACAAACAAAGCCAAAGTTGAAAAGCAAAATCAAGTAGAATTAAGTATCAATTTTTAATTTTTCTTTTTCACTTTTTCTCCATCAAAGGTGATAGGATACGCCTTCAAACAAGTAAGCTTTGCGTCGCTGACAGCAAATCTTGATGAACGGATTTTGACGCAGCTACAATTAATCCTGGGAGGCTATAGTTTTTACAAGTATACAGTGGCGGTAAAGTCGAACCGTCCAGAGTAGTGACAAGATAGCCAGCTTCTTTTGCCAAAAAAGCCAGTGCAGCACCATCAATAAATTTGCCTGCTCTGATTACTGCTCCACTCAAATCACCACTAAGAATACCATTGAGATTGGGAATTTGAATCTCACTAGAATAATCAGTGGCAATATCGATTACTTGATAGCGTTCTTTTAGTAGAGGTGCGATCGCATTCATTCCCCATCCCAACAAAATAGCAGGTTTGGGCGATGTAATCTCCAAAGGAGTGCAGGCTTCTAAATTCATTTCCAGCGTTCCTTTAAAAGTACCTTCACCTCTAAAAGCATAAAAATAAACATTTTCTCCAGGAGAAATTGCCACTACTGCCTCAAAATTATCTGCATTTAGAATACTAAGAATAATTTGGTAATTAGAATGCCCATCCATGTAAAACTTCGTGCCATCAATGGGGTCAAGTGTAACTAAATAATCACCTTGCAAACCAAGTTCAGTAGCACGAAAATACTTAGTATTTCTAGAACTTTCATACTCTTCGCCAAAAAAGCGAATCTCTGGAAAACTGCCCAGCAGTACTACTTCTACCATATTTTGAATTGCCACATCTGCATCAGTAAGTGCAGCCGCAAAAAAGTTTTTTCCTTGTTCTTTAGCCGGAAGTGCAGCAATTTTTGGTTGCAGAAAACGGGCATAGGCTGCTGCTACCTTCAGATGGGGAAGTAAAGTCTCTAAAATTAATCGAGTAGTCGGTGTTGTGGACATTGCAGCAAACTCCTTTGAAAAATAATCTCCTATTAGCAGGGTAATAGGATTCTAAATCTAGACAAAATTACGGTATCATTTTGATGGAATAACACCACCGTTGCTATATTACTCTAATTCGTTTAATTCAAAGGAAGGAGATGAGAAGGATTTTGAGTATTTGAACTGGATTAACGAGTATTTGAGGTTAATATTTCAAGTTCTAAATCTCCCTCATACCATTTCACAAAATACCTGATATAGATAGATATGTAGGGGCGTACAGACGTACACCCCTACCTTAGATTTATGTCTTGTAAAGATTTTTAGGAATAGTATTATTTTCCTCATCTTCCCCAGTCCCTTGTGCCCTTGTGTTTTTTCTCATTTCATGAGTCGATGGTTTTAGATCGGGCGAAACTTTTATGCTGACATTTACCCAACTCAAACCAGCTAATTACGATGCAGTAGTCACCTTAACTCTGGGGCTAACAGCACAAGAACGTACCCGCAGTCGTCATCGCTTTGAAACGGAAGATGGAAAAGTTGTATTTTTGCATTTACCCAGAGGAACTGTCTTACACGATGGCGATATCCTCCAAGAAGAAACCTATAATAGTTTAATTAGAATTACTGCTAAACCAGAACTAGTGATGACCGCCTTTGCCGAAACACGGCTTTTATTACTAAAGGCAGCATATCATTTGGGAAATCGCCATGTACCTGTAGAAATTACCCCAACTTATTTACGCTTGTCTTCAGATTCAGTTCTACGCACGATGTTGGAACAACTGGGATTGGAAGTTAAAGAAGAAATTTTACCATTTCAACCAGAATTGGGAGCTTATGGACAACACCATCACGCTCACTGATAGCCATTTTTTGCATATTTTACAGTTAGCTAGCCCTGCTTTGCCTGTAGGAGCATATAGTTATTCTGAAGGCTTGGAAACATTGGTGGAAAATGGTACGATCGCTAATCAGGCAGCTCTCAAACATTGGTTAGAAGCACAATTGATTTACGGGGCAATTCGGCTAGAGGCGGCGATAATGGTACGAGCTGAGAAATCTACAAAAATGGGCGATGTCGAGTCTTTATGCTCTTGGAATCTGTGGTTATCTGCTGCTAGGGAAACAGAAGAATTACGCGCCTCTAGTTGGCAAATGGGGCGATCGCTCGTCCAATTACTTGGTAAATTAGAACCGCAGATTGAACCTATAACCAAGGTTGTAGGTAATCCTTGCAATTATGCGATCGCTTTTGGCATTGCCCTTGCTCATTGGCAAATTAATATCAAAGCCGGATTATTAGCATATCTCCATAGTTGGGCAAGTAATTTAATTACAGCTGGCGTCAAACTTATCCCCTTGGGACAAACAGCAGGACAGCAGTTATTACTAGATTTGCAATTATTAATTAGTACTACAGTATTGGAAATTCTCACCTTGGAAGATGAACAACTGAGCTGTTGGAGTTGGGGTTTATCCCTAGCGAGTATGCAGCATCAAACGCAGTATACAAGGTTATTTAGGAGTTAGATGGGGAGATGGGGAGATGAAAAGGTGTGGGAAGTGTGGGGAGTGTGGGGAGAGAGGGGGGGAAAGATGACCAGATGGGGGAGTGTGGGGAGTGTGGGGAGCTGACCAGATGGGGGAGTGTGGGGAGAGAGGGGGGAAAGATTTCTTCCCCATCCTCCCACACCTCCAAAACCTCCCACACCTGAATTTGTTCCCCATCCTCCCACACTGCCTGTTTGCCCAATGACTAATGACAAATGACAAATGACAAATGACAAAGAACGCATTTAGAGTAGGTGTTGCTGGCCCCGTTGGTTCCGGGAAAACGGCTTTGGTGGATGCTTTGTGCAAGAAATTGCGCGAGCAGTATCAGCTTGCAGTGGTGACGAATGATATTTATACTCAAGAAGATGCTCAATTTTTAGTGCGTTCTCAAGCCTTAGCAAGCGATCGCATTTTAGGTGTAGAGACTGGCGGTTGTCCTCATACTGCTATCCGCGAAGATGCTTCTATGAATTTAGCAGCAATTGAACAGTTGGAAGAACGTTTTACGGATTTGGATTTGGTATTTTTGGAAAGTGGCGGTGATAATTTGGCTGCTACCTTTAGTCCAGAATTGGTAGATTTAACGATTTATGTTATCGATGTTGCAGCTGGTGATAAAATTCCTCGTAAGGGTGGACCTGGTATTACTAAGTCTGATTTGTTGGTGATTAACAAAATCGACCTTGCACCTTATGTCGGTGCAGATTTAACTGTTATGGAACGAGATGCTAAAAAAATGCGCGGCGATAAACCTTTTATTTTTACTAATTTGAAAACTCAGTCAGGGCTTACAGATGTAATTAACTTTGTCTGCACAAATATCTGTTAGAAAGTATTTACAAACACAATATTACAAGAAGGTAAAAGTAAAAAGACAAAAGGTACAAAAGAATACAAAATTTTAAGCACTAGTACTTATTGACAAATGATTGATGACTTGAACTTTTTAGTAATGATATACATGCTTCTTTTTTGAGGTATTTTTTTTAAATGCTATGTTCTCTTGGTTGTACTTTGTTTTTCCTAGTTCTTAAGTTCAAAAGAATTTTATCTCAACTTATGAGTCAGAAATGCTTTTAAAACAGACCTCAGATATATTGTTTATCATCTTGATATATGCATTATGCATATTTATTTATTTATTTTTATATAGTTTTGTTTTTCCACACTGACTTACTTATAGTATTTAGACAATAACTTTCTGAAACTCTTATTCTTAGGCGTCTTCTGCCTGATATGTGGTTTGATTTTCCGTTACCTGGCTGTAAGTCTTGCTGAGTTCGGATGATTCTGCACTGAGTAACTATACATTTCTTAATCTTTAAAGATTTCATTTGTAGCTGTTTCATGATACTTTGACTAAGTACAGATGTTGTTTGCCTGTTTTTTGCTAACACTCAAGATAATCATCAGGGGTTTTCAGACATTTTTATTGACACTGACGACGTAAGCTGTGAGGAGATTTAAAATTGGCAGCTTCGTTTGGCAAGTGTCAAAGACTATCCGTTAAATATTAAAGAGAATATATTTTGTCAATCAGTAAAATACTCAATATAAATGTTCTACACTCAGATCGAGATAAATCAAAGTAATAAATTTATTCAAGAATTTAAGTTTAAAACTGTTTCAAAATTTAAAGCCGAATTAATTTATGTTTAATATTAATTGTTTTTTATAATATACTTGGATACTCATCGATACTTTGCGATTTGCTTGGTAAAGAGCGAGTAAATTTGGTTGAGATTTAGAGTTAAGATTTAAATCTTGAGAACGTTTAATGTCTACTTGAGAGTAAGAAAAGATTGAAAAGATTGTCAGAAACTTATGAGCAAGAAAACAACGATTACTGAAATGGCTTTTACAGAAACTGTAGCGATCGCCAAGTTACCTAGTGAGTTTGGTACATTCAAAATATATGGCTATCGTAATACTCTGGACGATTCAGAGAATATCGCCATCATTAAGGGAGAAGTAGAAAACTTCGATAACCCGGTAATGGTAAGAATACACTCCGAATGTTTAACTGGCGATGCTTTAGGTTCTCTACGTTGTGATTGTGGAGGCCAGTTGCAAACGGCACTGAGGATGATTGAAACCGCAGGTCAAGGAGTGATAATTTATTTGCCACAAGAGGGAAGAGGCATTGGTTTGTTGAATAAGGTGAGAGCCTATTCTTTGCAAGATTTGGGACTGGATACAGTAGAAGCAAATGAACGTTTGGGATTCTCTGCTGACCTCCGAGACTACAGTATGGCGGCGCAAATCCTCAAGGATTTAGGTGTAAAGGAAATTCGCTTGATTACTAATAATCCTCGCAAAATTGCTCGTTTGCAAAACTACGGGATTGAGGTAGTCGAACGAATTCCTTTAGCCATTGAACCCAATGACTACAATTTTAATTATTTGACAACTAAAACTAAGAAGCTGGGGCATCTTCTGGAATTCAAAAATCGGCAATCTATAGCCAGAAATGCCTTCAAAATTGACGATCATTTAGATGATATCTGGTCGGCATTGCTGGAATGCAAACAGACAATGAAAAATGAAGCTCCTCAAAAGAATGAGTATTGGGCTTTTTTTGGAAATGCTCAAAGTCCGTGGAGTTTCCAAAAACTTTCTAGCGAAAAGATACCGCAGATTCCAGAAAGTGATTTCTTGATTATCATCGATTTGGCAAATGATTTTTGTGAAAACTTAAATTTTGCTAATCAACTATTTTCTCAAGTAGAATCTGCCATTGTATTCAAAAGCGGCTCGCCTTTAAAGACCGATTTTGTGCAAGATGCCCAATGTTTTAAAGGAATGTGGCTCAGCAATGGATGGCAAACTTTTTCTTTATATGTCAGGCTCTTAATCTCTCAACGAGCAGCTTATCTAGAAAAGCGTCCATTTCTGATGGCTCACTTGGCACAATCTCTAGACGGCAGAATTGCAGCAATCAATGGCAACTCTCAATGGCTTAGCAATGAGGCTAACTTGAAACATGCTCATCGTTTGCGTGCCCTTCATGATGCCGTTATGGTAGGCGCACTCACTGCAACACTCGACAACCCTAAACTAACGGTTCGTTTAGTAGCTGGCAAGCATCCAACTCCAGTGATTATTGAAGGAGAAAGCGATTTGAAGCTGGATGATTTGCAGATGATGGCAGTCCATGAAAAAGTTATTGTCTTATATCCTCAAGGAAAGCAGCATCGAGTCGTACCACAAGCAGTCAAAGACAAAATTTTGGAGATTCCGATTTCTCCCAAAACAGGTTCTCAAAAAAATACAGTTTTGGCTCCCTCGGAGATTTTAAACGTTTTGTACGAAAATGGCATTTCTAGTATTTTTTTGGAAGGTGGAGGACAAACCGTATCCTATTTCTTGCAAGCTGATTGCATAGAGTTACTGCATCTCCATTTTTCTCCTTTGATTTTGGGTTCGGGACGGTCGAGTTTCACCCTTCCAGTTATAGACTCCATCGACCAAGGACTGCGCTTTCAAATGAAACACTTCGATCTTGATGGAGAAATTCTAGTGGAATTGCTTCTAGATAAGGAGTCACGCATTTAATTTGCTCGTTGAGGCTGCTGGTTAAAGATGTCTACAAATTCTCAAGCTTACGCCTACTGGCTAGTCTCTCCAAGCGTTGGTGAAATTAGAGAAACCTCAGTCACGCCGTTGCCTAAAGAGCCTCTGTTTTTGGAAACGCTATACAGTGGGATTAGTCCGGGGACAGAACGCCTGATAGGTCTAGCAAAAGTCCCCGAAGAGTGTTGGGAAACAATGCGCTGTTGGTATATGGAAGGTAGTTTTGCCTTACCTTTAAAGTACGGTTACAGTCTTGTCGGTCAAGCTGATGCAGCCTCCAATCAGGGTAAACGATTTTTTGTCATGCATCCCCACCAATCGAGAGTCGTGGTGGAGAGTTCTGATGCATTAGAATTGCCAGATTGGTTACCTAGTAAGCGGGCAACTTTAATTCCCAACACGGAAACAGCCCTGAATGCAGTTTGGGATGCCGAAGTTAGTCAGGACGCTCGTATTTTAATAGTTGGTGCAGGTATTGTCGGTATTCTGATTAGCTTTGTTCTCAGCAAAGAGTATGGTATTGAGGCAGACTTTTTAGAACAGGATAAGCAGCGAATTCAATACCTAGAACAACTACCTTGGCTGCAAAATTCTCGTTTAGCAACCGACTATCAAAAAGACAATTACAATATCGTCTTTCATACCAGCGCTTCTGCTTCTGGACTTCAGAGTGCGATTGATGCGCTGACTTTTGAAGGTCGCTGTATCGAACTGAGTTGGTACGGAACGCAATCAGTTTCCTTGCAATTGGGTGGTTCGTTTCATTACCAGCGCAAACAAATTATCGCTTCTCAAGTTTCGGCGATCGCCAAACCCATGCGAAACTTAATTGACTATCGCCAGCGTAAAGAACGGGTTTTGCAATTGCTTGCAGATGCAGCCGTAGATATTCTCCTAGAGCCTGTGATTTCTTTTCAAGACTTGCCCGAATTTATGTCACTGTTATATCAGCGTCAAGTGCAGCCAGTTTCGCCGTTAGTTGAGTATTAAAAATCATGTTTTCTGTTGCAGTAAAAGACCACCTCATGATTGCCCATAGCTTCCAAGGGGAAATTTTTGGCCCCGCTCAAAAGCTGCACGGAGCAACCTTTATAATCACAGCTGAATTTAAAGTACCATCATTGGATAAAGATGGCTTAGTGATTGATATCGGTCAGGCGATCGCAATTCTCAAAGAAGTTCTAGAACCGTTAAATTACCAAAATCTAGATACTCTCGAACAATTTAAGGGGATAAATACAACGACAGAATACATGGGTTATTATATCCACCAACAAATTAGCAAACAAGTAAGTTCTTTTTTCAAAGGCTCTCTGAAAATCACCCTGGAGGAAAGCCATATCGCTTGGGGAAGCTACGAAGCAGAGGTATGAACTCAAATACGATCTATTTTATTCAGCCGAAACTAAGTTTCACCTCAGGAGGCTCACTCTACAATGTAGAAATTGTCAAGCGCTTGGAGCAGGAAGGCAAAGGAGAGAATTTTTTTTATCCCTTAGATGGATCTGTTTCTGGGCTGCTTCAACAATTGAGTGCTTTGCCCTCTGATTGCATCCTTGTGATTGACGCGCTCTACTTGACAATTCCTGAATTCAATGCTTCCTTAAACGAATTTCTTTCCTATGCTCAACGAACTTACTTGATGCTTCACCATCTTGAGTCATTGAATACCTACTTCTCGGCTCAGGAAAAGAAAGCGCTCTGGAGTGATGAAGCCCAGTGGTTAAAGGCTATGAAGGGTATTATCGTTCCTAGTTTCCAATTGCGGAATTATATCTTAAGTGGTGGCATCGAAACAGACAAAATCGTAGTAGCATCACCAGGTATCGATCGGGCGCTTTACCTGCATAATCTTAAAGAGCGATCGCAAGAGCAGATAACTCTAATTAGCATAGGAACCTTCTATCGACGCAAAGGCCAACTTGAATTAGTAGAAATGTTAGCCCAGATGGAAACAAAGAATTTTAGGCTGCATTTAATTGGTGACTGCGAAGAACAAGCATACAAAGACAAAACTCTGGCGTTGATCGAGCGTGCCCAACTACAAGATGCTGTAATTGTTCACGGCCGCGTTCCTCAAAAAACTATGTTGGAGTTGTTGTCTGAATCTGACCTTTATATCTCCGCATCTACCTATGAAAGTTATTCTATGTCCACAGCAGAAGCAGTTACTAACGGGCTACCAGTATTAGCTTATGCAACTGGAGCAATTGCTGACTGGATTGAGGATGGAGTCAATGGGATACTGATTGAGTTAGGCAAGCAGGAACAATTTTTTATGGCACTCAAAAAATTGCTTACAGATCCCAATCAACTCGATCGGTTAGGCAAAGAAGCTTTGAATCGTACCGCAAACCTATCCTTTAACACTTGGGAGCAAACTTATCGAGATTTTTTACAAGTATTTACATACTAGTTACTAAAAATCTTAATATTTCCTCAATCACTAAAACTACTGAATCATCAGCAGGAAACAATTAACATGTCATCTTTATCGCAGCAAATGGGGATTCTTCGCTCATTAATAATGTACTACGGTATTCCCTTTCGCATCCGTCAGTTATCCGGCTTTTATTCACTGTTTGTCCAACCAGGCGACCTTTGTTTTGACATTGGTTCCCATGTTGGCAATCATCTTCTTGCCTTGTCTCGTCTTGGTGCCCGCGTTATTGGCATCGAGCCTCAACCTCAGTGTATGCAACTTTTGAAACGCTGGTACGGCAATAATTCTCAGATTACCCTTGTCGAACAAGCTGTTGGCTTAGTTCCTGGGACGCAAGACTTATTGGTGAGCCAACGTACCCCAACTGTAACCACCCTCTCCCGTGACTGGATGCAAGCTGTCCAACAGGTTGACTCTTTTGCTCATGTGCGCTGGGATACAACCGTGTCTGTTTCGGTAACAACCATTGATAGCCTCATCGCCCAGTATGGTAAGCCAGCTTTTTGCAAGATTGATGTTGAGGGTCACGAACTCGAAGTTCTGCGTGGCTTGTCGCAACCTATTCGTGCCCTTTCGTTTGAATACACTCCGAGTGCAATAAACATTGCTCTAGCTTGCATTGAACAATTGAATTCTTTGGGGCCTTATGAATTCAACTGGAAACCTGCAAAGTTCGGCGAATCCTATCAATTGCAGTCAGCTAATTGGTTTAATTCTCAGGAAATGGCCGCTCAACTCAAAAGCTTGCCTGTCGATGCAAACTCTGGTGATGTATATGCACGTTCTCTGCTAACTCTCGATACCGTGTAAACTACCCGTTACTTTACCCTGAAAAGTGTTAATGGCGGATAGTTTACCTAGTGTACTTTTATTTCAATAAATAATTCTAAATCTTGATTTAATGGTTGCTAAAATTCAGCAAGCATTTTATCTGCTTTTGTGGAAATTTTTTCTTTAAAAACCAAAATTCTTTTCTTTGCAAGAAGTCCAATGAATAAAAATGATAAATTTGCCGAATGGCTAGAATTGCGTATTCCCTATGATGCCAAGGGGCGTAACTTAACTGTGGAAGCAAGCTGCCAACAATACCTGAAAAAGCGCAAAAGCCTTAAAATCGTTGATTTAGGAGCTGGTACGGGTGCTAACTGTCGCTACTACCTGAGTAAGATTTTCCAGGATCAGGAGTGGTTTTTGGTCGAACAAAATCAAGAACATTTAGAAATCGCCTTTGATAGGCTAATCGTCTGGGCACAGGAAAATGGATATGAGTCACAATTGCAAGACTCAATATTAGTCTTAAAAAATGAAGTCTATAAAATTACTATCCACAGAATTGTCGGCTCTATTTTGGATCTGGAGAATCTCATAGACTTAAATACTTTAGATTTAGCTGTCGCCAATGCAGTGTTCGATTTATTTAGCGAAAAGCAATTTCAAACATTACTGGAATGTTTAAAAAAGTACCAATTGCCGCTGCTAGCGACTGTTAACTATACTGGCACAAATTTTATTCCTCAAAATGAGGGTGATTCTTCCTTTATAGGATACTACAATCAGCACATGCAGCGCTCTCAAGACTTCGGCAGGGGGATGGGGCCTGACTGCGGTGGTTCTATGGAGGAGGTAATGAAACGTATCGATATGAAGGTAATACAAGGAGAAAGTCCGTGGGAAATTAGTAGCAGCGATGCTGTCTTTCTTCAGTTCATGTTAAGGTTTATGGAAGAATCAATTCCAGAGATTCTGGAAGAAGCAACTTTAGAGCATGAGCTAAACACCTGGTTGCAAAAAAAACAACAGATGATTGCTCAAAACCAACTTAGTTGTAATGTCACACATCAAGATTTTTGGGGTTACTGGGAGTAGCTATAATTTAAGAATCAAGAATCTAGAAGTACAAATTTGATAATAAAGATGTTTTGCTAAAAATGTCTCACATCAAACAAACAAAACAACAGCATAAAATCTTCCAACAACTCAAATGGCGTGTAGGAATATTTTTTGCTATTGTATTGGGCATCTTTTTGCTTTCCACGCCGCCAGCCATATCAGAAGAACTAGTAGTCTTGAATCTGATGATGAATGCTAGTGATGGCGAACTTTGGAAGGAAAGCATTATCAAGGACTTTGAAGCAACAAATCCGGGCATTCATATCAATATTATTGAAGGGCCGAGTACATCAAATTTACAAGAAGACCTGCTGACTTCAGCATATATCTTAGGAGATTCTCCCTATGACATGGTATTGATGGATGTCATTTGGACGCCTAAGTTTGCTGCTGCTGGCTGGTTGTTAGATTTAAGCGATCGCTTACCAAAAGAAGAGTTAGCAAAATTTTTTCCTGCACACATAGAAGCCGGACGTTACGAAGGTAAACTCTACAGAATTCCGATGTATGCTACTGCTGGAGTTCTCTACTACCGCAAAGACTTGCTCGAACAAGCAGGTTTTCAACCACCAGAAACATTCGCAGATTTACTGAGAATATCTCAGTCATTACAAGAGCAAAGAAAAGTTAAGTGGGGTTACCTTTGGCAAGGTCGCCAGTCTGAAGGACTAGTTGCCATGTTTTTGGAAGTCTTGCAAGGTTTCGGTGGATTTTGGATGAATCCTAATAATTTAGAAGTAGGGTTAGATAGACTTGAGACATTAAAAGCGATCGCTTTTCTCAAAGATACTATTGAACAAGGAATTTCTCCACCCGGAGTCACAACATATATTGAAGAAGATACAAGACGCATATTTCAAAGCGGTCAAGCAGCATTTTTACGAAGTTGGCCTTATGTTTGGCCTTTAGCCAATGCTGATGACTCCCCTGTAAAAGATAAAATAGCCATGAAACCAATGGTTGCTACTCCTGGCAACAGTCCAGCAGCGTGTTTAGGTGGTTTTGGTTTAGGAATTAGCAAATCTTCAAAACATCCTCAAGAAGCTTGGAAAGCAATTCAATTCTTTACCAGTGAAGAAACACAGCGCGAATTTATTTTTAAATCGGGTTTTGTACCAAGCCAACGTTCGCTGTTTACAGACCCACAAGTTGTCAGCAAATATCCTCATTATCCTCAAATACTCAAGATAGCCGATAAAAGCGTTTTACGTCCGTCCATTGCCCAATATGCTCAAGCATCAGATATTTTGCAACGTTATTTGAGTGCTGCACTCACAAATCGCATGACTCCTGAGAATGCAATGCAATCAGCCGCTAATGAGACTAGACTACTATTAAAAGTCAAAGGGTAATTGATATATAGCAGGAGGCAGGGGGCAGGAGGTAAAACTATTACTATTCCTAGCATTCACACTTGTCATTTTGTCCTAACGGGTGTGACTACAGCTATATTTATCTCTTGCTGGCACTAGCTTTTTCATTTAGTAAAAAATCGATTTCTACAACAAATTTGGCGGCTTTACTCCAATCATATGAAATCCGGATGTATACTTACTGTTTTTATTGGTGGTGGGGTGACAGTTTATCGTACCGTCAGATTCATCAACTTTTTTTCATTAAAAGTAAGCCGTGACGTTCTAAATATGGGTGTAAATTTATTTTAATGAATAAATCTTTTAATTCTTCAGCAATTTCTTGAGGTGGATTTCCTGATAATGCGATCGCAATCAAACGTTCTGCTGCTTGAAATTCACCACAGTCAATTGCCAGAGTTGCAGCACTGCGATGTAAAACTGAACGAGTCGGTTCGGCATCAAGTTGATTAGCAATCAGTCCAGCTGCTTGAGATTCTTTCTCAAAGGCTTGTTGAGATAGCTGATTGGCTTGCTCTAGGTTACCTCTGAGTTTAACAGTGAAAGCTGCTTCGGCCAAATCCATTGCTTGTTTATGCAACTGGTGAATCTGACTCATTTTTCCACAATTAAAAATAAGGTTTGCTGAATTCAACAACAATTGCGATCGCGACAATTATTACTTATTTTCCTCTAATATTAATGTAGACTCAGCAGTACGCCCAAATTCTTCTGGTGCATATTGCAGGTGAACTTGGGCACCAGGCCAAGAATATGTCCCAGGTGTTACAGAACGGACTAAATAATGCAGGCTATAAACTCCTGGTTCCAGATGGTCGGCGTAGGCGATAATGCGATCGCGATAAATATTCCTAAACCCAAGTTCCCAGCTATCGGCTTTTGCTTGTAATGCAGCCGTAGCAGTTTGAAAACTCGCATCTACCGCTTCAAAACCTGCTGGTAGCGGGTCTTTAATTACTATATGGTCTACGGGGCGATCGGCGATGATTTCTAAACCAATATCAAACACTTGTCCAGGGGCTAAAGTCAAGGGTTTATCCAAAGCATAAAGCCCTGTTTTTTGTAAAACTTTTTCTTCATTTACTTGACTAACTTCTCGCGTTATGCGTAACCCATTAAACCTGCCTGGTTGATTTCCTTGCAAGCGATAATTATAAGCAACCAGATAATGTAAACTGCCATTACCTGATTTTTGTAGTGTTAAATCGTGACGCCCACGAGGTAATTGATTCATCGGTACATTCAGCTGTAAGCTAAGATTTTTGTAGCCTTGAAAGCGATTTTCTCCTAACTTTTTCCCAGCTAATTGTACTGTGGCAACAAAATTCGGTGGTGTGGGTTGTAGTTGGCTATAATCTACCAAAGCTGTTAATGCTTGGGCATTATTATAGTTAGTTTGCCATGTCCCATTCCGTCGCAGTGCCAGAAGACTTTGGAATAACTTATCTATGACTTCGGGTTTAGTTTGTTTGGCAATAAATAAACGTAAAGCTTCTGCCTGCGTTGCCGTAGACGAACTCATCCATCCCCAACTAGATGGTAAACTTACAACTGCTGTGCGGCCAGTTTCATAGATATTCTGTTGCAGTTTGTTTGCTAATTGTTGAGATTCGTCTTGCCATTCTGGAAATTGAGATAAATATCGCGCTAGTTTAATTTGAGTGACTAAATCAAAATTATTGTGCTGTTCGTAAATATCTCCCAGGAAGGTATTGCGTTTTTCACCTAATTCTGCAAAAGCAATTAAAGCATTCAGTTGCAGTTGTCTTTTACATAGTAGTTGTTTACAAAAATCGTATTCTCCGGGGTTGGCTAGAACTTTTTGTAAATAAGTTTTTAGACGAGACAGCATTGCAGAATCAACTAAATTAGGAAACGCCTGATTTGCTTTTACCAGAGATTCAGCCGTATATGCAGAAACCCAAGGGTCAGATTTTTCTTGTCCTGGAAAAGCAGCGAAACCACCATCGGCGATTTGCAGTTTTTGTAATTGTTCAATTGCTTGATTTGCTTGTTGGCTGGGATTAAAATCTGCAAATATTTGACCATACTTTTGGGCAATAGTTTGCAGATTAGCAGCAATTATTAACTGACTCGCCGCTGGTTCTGCAAAAGGTAAATCATTATCTTCTAAAACCTGCTTTGCTGGTGCTTTAATTTCGGGAATTAAAGTACTCGCCAATTGAATATCTAAACCTCCTGCGTCAGGGAAGGTATTTTTATCAACATTCAAGGGAATTTTTATTTGTTTTGCAGTTACACCAGTTTCCACAACTTGTTCGGTAATTTCAATTGGCTTAATTTCTAAAGGTACTTCAAAAGCATCCGCGGCTGTATTATTTAGCTGAGTGGTAAAGCGAACTTTCCCGACTCCGACGCTATCCGCCACCATTGGAAAGCGATAAGCGTGAGTTGCAGATTCAGCTTTGGTTTGTAAAGCAGCAGTTGTGGGGTTTTTGTCGGCGAATTTAACCGTACCGCCAAGTTCGCCATTAATTGAGAGATTTCCTGTGTTCCCAGTGTTGTTGGTGACAGATAAACCAGCGAGAATGCGATCGCCTGGACGGGCAAACTGTGGCAAGATGGCATTAGTTAACAGTGGTTTAGTGCTGATAAACGTCGCATCGCCATTACCAAAACGCAGATTTCCATCCGTGGCGACAGCCATCACTCGCCATGTAGTTAAGTCATCCGGTAATTTAAAGGTTACCTGTGCATTACCATTAGCATCGGTAAGGACAGAACCGTTATAGTAAGCTAAGGCTTGAAAATCCGTGCGAGTGCGAGTATTTGCTGCACCTGTTGAAAAACCACCGCCATAACCCCAACCTTTGGGTTTCGCCACATCTTGTGGTTGTAAGATGACATCTGGTCGATTATCGCTAAAACGGGTAGAAATCGGCTGTTCTGCATAAACTGTATCTACCAAATTCGGCGGACGATAACCAGAAAGTTGTAACACCGCTTCATTCACCACCATGACTGTAAATTGTCCTTGGGCGGGATTTCCTTGATTGTCCTTTAATTCTAGTTGTACTGTTTCCTGGGCACCAGGTTCTAATGATGCTTGTAATGGCTTAACTTGTAGTTTTAAATACTTATCTTCCAAGTTAACTTTAAAAGGCGTAAAACCAATTTTCACCAAATTATCTAAACTTCCTGCTTCTACTTGGTTAATCGGTTTACCTTGCCTGACTAATACAGCTTCGATGGCTGCATTTGGCAGCATTTCTGGCGTAACTTGGAATTTAATTTGTG
This sequence comes from Nostoc sp., assembly GCA_036918135.1. Taxonomy (GTDB): domain Bacteria; phylum Cyanobacteriota; class Cyanobacteriia; order Cyanobacteriales; family Nostocaceae; genus Nostoc. The sequence continues at coordinate 36,244 of JBALDB010000011.1, read as the reverse complement.
GTGCGCTTCCCTGAACTTTGGTAATTTGCTGATAAAGAGGTTTGTCTTTGATAACAGCAAAGTATAATTCTGCATCTTGATAGGGAGATTGAATTAATGCAGTAGCAGTTTCACCAGGTTTAAACTCTTTTTTATCCAGCTTAACTTCTAAAACATCTTTTTCTCTCGAACCCCAAAATACTGGATTTTCTCCAGTTGCCCAAATTTGTAAATCTGTGGCGCAGATTTCGCCTTTGTCATCGCTAAAATTAGCTCTAATTCGGTATGAACCAGATTCGGGAGGTGTTAAATTTACTGATTGCGGACTACTCGCAGATGTAATTTCTGCTTGTTGGACTGTTTTATATTCAACTTGATTTTTTGGCGTTTGACTACCTTCAACTAATTGTGTGACGCTGCTGTATTTTATCTGTTGTAATTCTAGTCGCAGTCGTTGACCTGTTATCGGTTTTCCTGTAGGGTCAGTAACAATCGCTTCAATGGGAAAAGCTTTACCAGCATCAGCGATAAAATTGCTTTTTAAGCCTATCAGGCGATTACTTGGTAAAGCTGTAAAAGTTTGAGAATTGGCGACAGATAAATTAGAAACATCTGCAACTTGTACATCTACTTGGTAAGTCATAGGATATGGTAAATCCTTCGCTATAGTTACCGTTTGACTACTTTTACCATTAGCATCTAGTTGGGCATTAGTTTGCAACACATCACTAGATACAGTTGGAGATTCTTCTGGCCAAAACCATTGCCTACCAAAAGTAAATTCTTCCCAACCTTTGGGAATAAAATTAGCTTGTTGGCGAGTGATAAAGTATTTCGCTTCTCCACCCTCTACAGGTGCGCCAAATAAATAATTGCTGCTAGCTTTAATATCAACTTTCTCATCAATCAAAGCGAATTCTTTATCTAAATTGAGTTCAACTTTAAAATTGGGTGGTTTAAACTCAGCTACTCGAAATTCACCAGAAATTTCTTGCCCATTCTTCGCTTTTGCCTGGATTGTATAATAGCCTAAATGTTGAGTTTTTGGGATGGGTAATTCTAGAGAAAATGTACCAAACTCATTTGTAGTTTGCGTGCCTAAATTAGTCTTTTGTCCATCGGTGTTGAGGAGAGTTAATTGATAAGCAGCATTTTTATCTTGCTGAATTACACCATTTTGTAAATAATCGGCAAAACCAGTCAACCAAGCTTTTTCACCTGGTTGATATAACTGTCTATCAGAGAAAATTACCCCGCGTGATTCTGGCTTATTATCTTGCCAACCCGCATCAATCCCGTAGCCATAAACGCCGCTATATTCTTCGGTTCTTGCAAATGCCCAATCTTGATTTTCACGGGCAATTACTAATACTTGTGGTGATTTTACAGAACTTTGATTTTCTGAGTTACATTGCTGTAATTGTTCGTGATTAACTATAAAAGTACCATTTTTATCAGTTTTTCCGGTTGCACATGGTACAGGTTCAGGACGCGATTTTGCTTGTAATTTTGATTGATAAATTTCAATACTAGCCGCTTTCACTGACGAACCATCTGTAAGATGATTGACACGAATTAAGCCTGACTCAGGAAACCACTGAGTAAATATGCCCAAATTCGTCAATTCAACCATGCCATAAGTCGTAGGTTCCCGCCACAATTCCTTACCATTGTCCTGATATTTATTCGTGCGGGCTTGCACTCCATAAGCTAACATTCCTGTAGCAGCATTTATTTTTTCTCGCAAAGGAACAGCAACGTCAACTGATTGATTTTTCTTAGACGATACTTTGAAACTTTGCCACTCGGAAGGTTTTGGTAATAAATCATTACTATAGTTAAAATAAACTAAATCTGTTGGTTTAACTACTCGATAAGCTGCTTTATATTTCGATTCTGGCAAATTTACCGTACTAATATTTAACTGTAAGTTTTTACCTGCTGGGAAAATATTTAAATCAGATGGTATCCAAATATCTCCGGCTACATCTCCAGTCTCGTATTTGATTGTGATAGGTTTACCTAAAGTCTGTCCAAATTTATCTTTAAGATTTCCATTAATAGTAATTGTATAAGTCTTGGCTGGTTCTAGTGCATAAGGATTGATACCGATAATTTTATCTTCATCGTTTACTTGCAGAATTCTGGCAATAGCTTTTGGTGCTGGATTAATGGTAATATTTTCTTTTGCAGAATCTGCTACTAAGACGTTATTAAATTCTAATTGGGGACTACCTTTAATAAATCTTCCATAGGTTCCAGCTGCATCTGGCTGTCCGTAAAAGTTAATTTGCTTAAATGCTAAAGGCGAATAAGTTGCTACCTTAGTGGCAAATTCTTTATTTGTTGCTAAATTGCCATAAGCAGGAAGTATTCCAGGAGAAAATACTAAGCGATAACGGGTTGCTTTTTCGAGATTTTGTTGTGGAGTAAGGTTATAAATCCAATTGCGTGCGGAAGGGTCAAATTTTTCTAAAGGTTCTTCATCTTTGGATGGTTTTTCTTCTTTATTTAATTCGACTTGGAAACGTACACCCTGATTTTTGCCTTCTGGAGTTAATTGTAAATGTTCTTGTACAGAAGCTAAATCTAATTTTACATTGGAAGTAAATTGTAACTTTTGTTGTAAGTCAATAGGTTCAGCGTCAGCTTTTTCGATGGGATTAACGCCGGGTAAATTAGTTAAGTTAATAGATTCAGTATTGAATGTCCAAGCTAAATCTTTATCTAATCGATGATTTCTTAAATCTGCTAAACCTGCTTTCAAGGTAACTTGTAATCGTGTGGCTTTTGGTAATGCTTTCTCAGCTTGAAATCCCACCATACGCGGTGTTAAAAAGCGAAATTGCCCAGGTAAAGGCGGCCAAAGTGCAAATTTTTCTAATAATTTCTGCTGTTCTGGACTGTCTAGACTTTCAACTGGAATTAAGGCTTCTTTAAAGCGGATACGGATTTGGTTGAGGGGTTTAGCATCTCCAATAGGACTTATTTGTTCAATCCAGTCTGGTAGTTTTGGTGGGGTGAGTGGGGAGACTGTTGGGAGTTGTTCTTTGGTTGAGGTGATACCAAAAAAGTTACACCCTGATATTCCTAGTAAAAGTGTAAGGAGAAGAAGACACTGGATGAAAGTTCTGATAATCATATTTTTAGTAATTCATAATCTCTGGTTTTTTCTCTGAGTCTATCTTGTTTCTACGGTTGAAAAAATCACGCAGAGACGCAGAGGCGCAGAGAGTAATTCAGAGGAGAGTTTTAGGGTTGATAAAGAATTATATATTTCTTTATATAGATAACTAATTCAGTATGATTGTTCCCAGAAATAACTACAATTCTTAACTATTAAGAAGTATTTAAATTTTGCAAATATTAATTTCTATCTGGTAATTAATTAAAACTTAATTATTAAGTGTTTGACATATTTCCCGATACAGATGTAATGGGTGCGTCAGAATTAAGGTAAGTTTTCTTAACTACTGATGAAACGAATTTTACGATCGCTAATCAAAATCAACCACAGCAGTAAGATTATCCTGGCTGTGCTGCTAATCTGTCTGGTGGTGCGCCTACTACCTTATTTTGCCCCGATTCGTGCCGCAGATATCGCCCAAAATCAATTGGCAATGGAATTTAGCGATCGCAATAATTTACCATTAGGTACGTTGCTGACTCGCGACCAAGAGCATACATCAGTAGTTGGGCTAAATCAAGTTTCGCCGCAGTTTATCCAGGCAATTTTAGCTGCTGAAGATGGTAGCTTTTACCATCATGGCGCGTTGGATATGAAAGCAATTGTCCGCGCTATTAAAGAAGCTATTCACGCCAAACAAATTGTTTCTGGTGCTTCTACAATTACTATGCAGTTGGCGCGGATGTTAAATCCTGTCTTGCGTAGTCCCTCAGGTAAAATGCAAGAAATTTGGCTAGCTTGGCGGTTAGTAGCGGGGATGAATAAAGATGAAATTCTCACTGCATATATCAATCGGCTGCCAATGGGAGGGAATATATATGGTGTGGAAGCTGCGGCGCGGACTTATTTTTCCATTCCAGCGAGTGATTTAAATCTTGCCCAAGCTAGTTTATTAGCTGCTATTCCTAATAATCCCACTTACTTTAACCCTTACGAACATTGGGAACGACTTAAGCAACGACAAAAATATGTCCTCAACCGTATGGTACAAGAAGGATATATCAGTGAGGCGAACGCAGCACGAACATCCAGCGAAAAAGTTGTCTTTCAATCTCGCCAACAGGGAATTATCGCCGCACCACACTTTTTATTTTGGTTAGCAAATCAGTTTGATAAAACGCAAACACCACAAACCCCGCATCTAGAAAATTCTTCCATCCGCACAACTATAAACCGTCCTTTACAGCAATTTGTCGAAGCACAGGTACAGCAAGTAATTTCTTCTCTGGCTGCTAATAATGTCCACGATGCAGCTGCATTGGTAATTGATAACCACACTGGGGAAGTTTTGGCTTACGTTGGTTCACCCGATTATTTTAATCAAGCCAAACTCGGACGCAATGATGGAGTACAGGCGCTACGTCAACCAGGTTCTACCCTCAAGCCTTTTGTCTATGAACTCGCTTTAGAAAAAAATTTAATTCGCCCAAATACTATCTTGGCAGACGTACCCGCCCATTATGCCATTCCTGGTGCAAAACTTTATAGCCCAACTGATTATACTGAAAAATTTCTCGGCCCTGTGCGGGTACGAATCGCTTTAGCAAATTCTCTAAATGTACCCGCAGTGCGCGTGTTAGAAAAAGTAGGTGTGGAAACTTTTTTACAACGTCTACATGAACTGGGGTTTGAACACCTCAATCAAACTCCAGAATTTTATGGTTTAGGTTTGACTCTAGGTAGTGGCGAAGTCAGTCTGTGGGAGCTAGCCCGTGCCTACCTAACCATAGCACGTCAAGGAGATGCTACCCCTCTAATAACCAGATTTTCCAATTCCCCACTGCCTACAGACACGATGAATCGCATCCGTACAGACGCGATTAATCGCGTCTCTACATACTCACCACTGGCTAACCAGACAATTTGGCAATTAATCACCAATATATTAAGTGACAATCATGCTCGTGCTACCGCTTTTGGTGTAGACTCGGTGTTAAGTTTACCCTTCCCGGCTGCTGTTAAAACTGGCACTTCTTCTAATTTTCGCGATACTTGGACAGTTGGCTTTACAACAGATTACACCGTCGCTACTTGGGTAGGTAATTTTAATGGCGAACCGATGCGTCAGGTTTCAGGTGTTACAGGTGCAGCACCTCTGTGGAATCGAATTATGTTACATCTGCACGAACATCAAGAACCAGCAGCTTTTTCGCCTCCAGCAGGTTTAATCCAACTACCTGTTTGTGCAATTTCTGGATTACGACCAACATCAGATTGTACCTCAGTGGTGCAAGAATATTTCTATCCAGAAGATAAAAATAATTACGAAGCTGAAAATCAATTTAATTTGCCGCCAGAGTATGATGAGTGGTTAGCAAAACAACAGCGAGCGCATTTAATCTCTAATAATTTGAGAATTTTATCTCCCCATAATGGCGACTTATTTTTACTGTATCCAGGTGAAGCAGGACAGCAAAAATTAGAATTTAAATTAGCAGGAAATCAATCTACGTTTGTGGAATGGTGGTTGAATGGAGAAAAGTTAAATACAAACTCGGCTAATTCTTTGTTTTGGAATTTGTATCCTGGTAATTGGACTTTGGAAGCAAGAAGTGGGGAAATGAGAGATAAGGTAACTTTTCAGGTGGAGTTAGCTAGTATTAAACCTACGCGTCGAGGATTTTCTATTAGTAATTCTCAGGTAAAGGAAAATCATCCATAATTAAATAATCAAGTAATTAACTAAGCAAACATCATGACGTTTACAGCCACAGAACATAAATATGTATAACTTGATGAGTGTAGTGTACCACTGGTTGCAGTGGTAACTTTTCAGTTTGCTTATGCTTGGAGTCATGAAGAGTTACATTTGAACTACCTTCACATTAGCATGAGTTTTGGATTGCGCCTGCTATCGAGTCACAAACCATCTTCCTTTTTCTACATTCCTTGAAAAATCAGAACCCCACCTACCTGTTTACAAAAAGTTTATCGTTGCTTTTAATAAAGCAGTTTAGTTTTTGGGAATAATAAGCCTAGAGTCCAAAAGATATGGGATAAATATGTTAAATGTAGTAGTTGGCCATAGTAACGACCCAGATTCTTTATCAGCAATTACTGAAGTTATAGAACAATGCCACAACAGCTTAGGAGAGAAACTTCCTCAAGCTGGGATTTTGTTTGCAGCAATTGATTTTGATTATACACTCATTTTGCAAGAAATTGTGCAGGCATTCCCAGGAATTGAATTAATTGGTGGCACAACCGATGCAGAAATTTCTTCAGTGCTAGAATTTCAGCAAGACTCAATAGCTTTAATGCTATTTAATTCTGATGAAATAGAAATTTATGCAGGCTTGGGTAGAGAATTATCAAAAGACCCAAATTCAGCAACTAAACAAGCAGTTGAACAAGCAAAATTAAAAATAAAAAACCAACATTTATCTCAATTGTGCTTGACTGTACCTGAAAGTTTAACTGTTGATGGAGTATTAATTGTAAAGGGCTTAAAACTAGCATTAGGAAATAATATTCCTATTTTTGGTGGGCTGACTGCGGATCAATGGAAATTCCAAAAAACATATCAATTCTTTCAAACTGAAGTGCTGACTGATGCTGTTCCTATTCTAATTTTTTCAGGAAACTTTTTATTTTCTCAAGGTGTGGCTAGTGGTTGGCATCCTTTAGGGCAAAAAAGCCAAGTTACTAAAGTAGATAAAAATATTCTCTATGAAATTAATGGTAAACCAGCATTAGATTTTTATCATCACTATTTAGGTGGTTTGCCTCCTTCTGGCGAGTATCCTTTGGCAATATTTGAATCAGAAGCAGAAGAATTTTATATGCGTGCGCCTAGTGTTTATGATGTTCAAACTGGCAGTATCACTTTTTTAGGAGAAATACCTAGAAATGCTTTTGTACAAATAGCTCAAGCTAGCCGAGATGAAATTCTAAGCGCTGCAAAAACCTCTATTACAAATGCTTTAAAAAATTATCCAGGCACAAAACCAGACGCAGCTTTATTTTTTTCTTGTGCAGCACGTCGGCAACTGCTAGGCACACGCACCATAGAAGAGTATCAGATTGCTCAAGAATGCTTAACAACAGCAATTCCAGGTTGTGGCTTTTACACTCATGGCGAAATTTCACCATTGAATTATGGAAGTGAAACTAAATTGCATCATGAAACCTTCGTCACTCTTCTAATAGGAATGCATTAAATGATTGTGCAATCAACTTCAGAGCAGAAAATTAAGGAATTAGAAAAAGCCAACCGCATTTTACAAAGGAAATTAGAGCGTTCTGAAAGCTTAAGACTTGCCTTAGAAGAAACTAACGAGAAAAAAGAAGCATTATTTCTCAAAGTGATTCACGAACTTCGGGAATCACAAAAAATTTCACAAGAGCAAAGTCGAGATTTAGAACAAACTTTAAAAAAACTCCAAGCTATGCAAAGCAAATTAGTAGAATCAGAAAAGATGTCTGCTTTAGGCGTTTTAGTAGCTGGTATTGCTCATGAAATCAATAATCCTGTAAATTTTATTCACGGAAATATTACCTATGCTGCTCAATATGCTCATGATATTTTAGAGCTATTACAGTGTTATCAAAACTTTTACCCCAATCCGTCTCCATCTATAGTCAAAAAAATCGAAGCAATCGATTTAGATTTTATCAAAAGAGACTTCATTGAAATTTTGTATTCTATGGAAAATGGAACTCAACGTATCAGCGATATTGTTCGCTCTTTACGTACATTTTCCCGATTAGATGAAGCAGAAATTAAAAAGGTTGATATTAATGAAGGTATCGATAGTACCTTAATGATTCTGAAAAATCGGCTACAACCTCAACCAACTTTGCCAGAAATTACAGTTGTCAAAGAATATAGCTCTCTGCCATTAGTTGAGTGTTATGCAGGTAAACTCAATCAAGTATTGATGAATATTATTTCAAATGCTATTGATGCTTTAGAGCAAAAATTAGATAGTATTTCTTTAGAATCTAGCCTTTCTCTTTCCAGCTTTACTCCTACAATAAAAATTTGTACAAACTTGATAGATAACTGGGTTTCAATTCGGATTATTGACAACGGTACAGGAATAGAACAAGAACTAACACAACAAATATTTAACCCATTTTTTACTACCAAACCAGTCGGCAAAGGTACGGGTTTAGGACTGTCTATTAGCTATCAAATTATTGTCGAAAGTCATAATGGTCAACTCGAATGTAATTCTGTCCCTGGGAAAGAGACAGAATTTGTAATTATGATACCTCAAAAATTACTGTAGTTATATCTGGCTTTTCTATATACCGTGTAAAGTTACGTCGCTTCGCTGGCAATGACATGTAAAAAAAGTGGGATGCTCTCCATCCAATATCTACTTTTGTAAACTGTTACCGAAAGTGATTATAGGAAAACAAAGTTAGTTTATGATTTAAAATCTTGTTCCATTTGCAAATATTTAGGAACGCCGACGAGTTCTTGAAAATCTTTAAAGTTAACTAAGTTGGGTAAATTAGCTGTGGTTCCTTGTTCTTTGAGATGCTGAAAACAAGTATTCATTACTTGAGTGACAGCTAATAAAGCTGTGAGAGGAAAAAATGCAATTTTGAAGCCTAACTTTTGTAATTCATCTGTGGAAATTTCTGGAGTTTTACCACCTTCAACAATATTAGCCACTAGTGGCACATCGGGAAAAGCAGTAGCGATCGCCTTTAACTCTTCAACAGATTGGGGAGCTTCCACAAACAGTATATCTGCTCCAGCGGCAATGTAAGCTCGACCGCGAGCGATCGCTTCTGCTAAACCCAACGGCGCACGCGCATCAGTGCGCGCAATAATTACTAAACCGCTATCGCCACGCGCTTCTACTGCGGCGCGAATTTTTCCCACATGTTCGGCTTGGGAAATAACTCGCTTCCCTTCAAAATGTCCGCACTTTTTCGGCCATTCCTGGTCTTCCAATAGCACCCCAGCAACGCCCAACTGTACGGCATCTTTAATTGTGCGAATTACATTTAAGGCGTTACCATAACCTGTATCCAAATCAGCAATCAAGGGAATATTAATTGATTGAGCAATCCGCCCCACACTATAAAGCATTTCCGTAGCCGTGAGAAAACCGTAATCTGGCAAACCCAAAACAGAAGCCGCAATTCCAAAACCACTGCTAGCCACGACTGCAAAACCTTGTTGTTCGGCTAACTTCGCTCCCAAACAATCATAAACCCCAGGAATCACAATAATTTCTGGACGCGCTAGTAATTGCCGTAGTTTTTGGCCAGAAGACATAAAGTAATAAATTCAAGTAAAAGCATCCCCCTTTTGAGAATACAGCAACATAAGCGTATAGCGTACAGCGTATATTATTCTGGAAGTTAACAAGCTCAAGTGGGGAAACAATTTACAACAGACAATCGCAAACACATAAAATTGCAAGTGCATCTATTGACTTTGCCAAGAAACAAAAGTTTTCATTTTGGCGGGATTAAGCAATGAGTCAGTTACAAACCCAATTGACAGATACATGGATTTGTGCTTCTTGGCAAGAGTATGAAGAAGCGATCGCTAACTTGCTCAACGAAAAGGCGAAGAGTTACTACTACAAAGGACACATGAGGCTGGAGATGGCACCAGTTAGTTTCGACCACGGTCAAAACCATGTTGTAATTATTTTTGCGGTAACTTTATTTGCAGCACTTAAAAGAATACCAGCCACAGGTTTAGACACCACCACTTTTCGGAAAACTGGAGTTCAAGACTGTCAGCCCGATGTTGCTTATTACCTCAGAGAACGTGCCCAAAGTATCCCAACTGGTACAGGAATTGTCAACCTCGCTCGCTACCCTGCACCAGATTTAATAATTGAGATTGCGAAAACATCTTTGCTGGATGATTTAGGTACAAAGCGGTCGCTTTATGAAGAATTGGGCGTTAGTGAATATTGGGTAGTAGATGTGCAAAATGCTCAATTTATTGCATATTCTATGGCAGACCAAGGTAGCAAACGTATTCAGGAATCTCAAGTATTTCCTGGAATGACAATTGCAACTTTAGAAGAAGCTTTACGTCGTAGTCGTGAAATGAAGCAATCTCAAGTTGCAGCCTGGTTATTGAGTCAGTTTCAATAACAAGCAGTTTAAACTTTCTATATATAAAACCAACAAACTCCAACCATGACTCAGCAACCAACCAATCTAAATAATAAAGCTGTTTTTGAGCAGTTGTGGGAGATTACAAAGGAACTTTACCAAAAATTGCAGGCTCGTTTTGAGTTAAATCTAGATCCTTCAGTGGAAGATTTACAGCAATACAGCAGCCTTGATGGTAATATCAACGGTTCCCTGAGCGCATTTTCAGGAAAAGAAATTGATTGGTTAGTGCATTCATGGTTAGGAAACCCGGAAAAATCTAACTTTAGCACCATGCGCCTCACCGTTTGGTTAGCGTCCCATATCCATGTTCCACATTTGGCGTTTGAGTTTGGCACCCTTCCAGATGGAAATATTTTATTTTATATAGATTACATTGCTCGGACTGAGCTTTTAACTGATTTAGCATATCTCGATCGCTACTACGAACCAGTTAACCAAACATTTTTGAAGTTGCAAGAAGATCCGCGGCTGAAGTTATTTATTAGCAAAAGCGTCTATGTTCGCTTATTTCAATCTCCTGTAAGTCTGTGCTACACCGCCGTACCTACTTCTGAAACCCTAGAAATAACTCGTACACTCGCACACGAAACACTAGAACGCTGGCTAACTTGGGTAGACGCAGCTGAACGCGTCTCAGAAGATGCACGGTCAGCTTTAGCTACTCGTGACTTATTATTACGCCGTATATCTGCTGAACGCGACCCAGGTAATAAATTTGCTGCTCAACTCTTTGGCACCCCATTAACAGATAAACTAGTACGAGCGCTCTGGGGTGGCGATCGTAAAATTAGTCATTAGTCATTAGTCCTTTGTCATTTGTCATTTGTTATTAGTCATTAGTTATTAGTTCTTTGTTTAGAGTCAACCAAATATTTACTTTTTACTATTGACCAATGACCAATGACCAATGACCAATAACCAATGACCAATGACCAATGACCAATAACCAATGACCAATGACTAATGACTAATCCAGAATCATACCGTGCCTTAGCACTACAAGTTACCTGTCACGCAGTCAACCAAGCAAGCGATCGCCAAGCAGCGCAAGCGCTGATACAAAACTCTATCAATCGCTTAGGACAACAAATTGCAGCTAGTATTGCTTTCATTGGCTCTGATTGTCGTTTAATTGTGCTGCCAGAATATTTTCTCACGGGTTTTCCGATGGGAGATACTCTAGCAGGATGGGCAGAAAAAGCTTGTGTGGAAATGGCTGGTGCTGAGTATGAAGCACTGGGAAAAATTGCCCAAAAGCATAAAATCTTTTTAGCTGGTAATGCCTACGAAGTTGACCCCAACTTTCCTGGATTATACTTTCAAACCTGCTTTGTACTTGACCCTTCTGGCTCGATTGTCTTGCGCTATCGGCGGCTGAATTCGTTATTTGCCCCTACCCCTCATGACGTTTGGGATAAATATCTCGACTGCTATGGTTTAGAGGGAGTTTTCCCCGTTGCCAAAACTGACATTGGTAATTTAGCAGCTTTAGCATCAGAAGAAATTTTGTATCCAGAAGTAGCGCGATGTCTAGCGATGCGAGGAGCAGAGATTTTTCTGCATTCCACTTCCGAAGTGTATAACAAAAATCTCACACCCAAAGACGCTGCCAAAATTACTCGTGCCGTGGAAAATCTAGCGTATGTCGTATCAGCTAACACCGCAGGTATCGCTAATATTGCTATCCCCATTGCTTCTGTTGATGGAGGCTCAAAAATCATCGACCATCGAGGAATGGTTATAGTCCAAACAGATACAGGCGAGAGCATGGCAGCATTTGCGGAGATTGATCTAGCAGCATTACGCCGCGATCGCCGCCGACCAGGGTTAAATAATTTACTCGCACGCCAACGATTTGAACTCTACGCCGAAAGTTATCGACTGTCACACTTTTACCCCGCTAATACTATGCTGGAAAAAGAAGTAGACCGCAAACACTTCCTGCAAACCCAGCAAGCCACCATCGAACGGTTAGCGAAATTGGGGATAATTTGAATTGGGGACTGGAACTAGGGACTGGGGGAGATGCTCTGACGCGGGGAACAACCAATGACAAATGACAAATGACCAATGACAAATGACAAATGACAAAACCAATAGAAGTCCGCAACCCCCGAACAGGCAAATTTGACTACGTAATTATCCCGCCGCCTCCCAGGCTGCTAGTACAGCAATGTAAGCGCACGCGTCGGGCGCAGGTTCATTGGCAGCAATTGGGTATAGAAGGAAGAATTGAAGCTTTACAACAGTGGAAAGAAACTATATCATCAGGACGCGATCGCTTAACGGAAGCTTTGGTAAATGATACGGGCAGACTATCAACTTCAGTATTAGAAATCGATTCCTTCCTTTCTAGTATTGACCGCTGGTGTAAGTTAGCACCGGAATTGCTGCAAGAATCTTCAAAAAATACAGCAATTCCCTTTATCGCCTTACAACAAGCATCTGTACCCTATCCTTTAGTTGGGGTGATTAGCCCGTGGAATTTTCCGCTATTACTCTCTACTATTGATACCATTCCCGCATTGTTGGCGGGTTGTGCAGCGATTGTCAAACCCAGCGAAATTGCTCCCCGCTTCGTAGCACCGTTAGTTACAGCACTCAACGCCGTGCCCAAATTGCGCGATGTCTTAACTTTTGTTGAAGGAGCAGGGGAAACCGGAGCTGCTTTAATCGAGAATGTAGATTTAGTATGTTTTACAGGTAGCGTTGCAACAGGACGAAAAGTAGCCCAGGCAGCTGCTAAACAATTTATTCCCACTTTTTTAGAATTAGGCGGAAAAGATCCAGCGATCGTTTTAGAGTCAGCCAACTTAGATTTAGCAACCTCAGCAATATTGTGGGGTTCCGTCGTCAACGCCGGACAATCATGCTTATCAATTGAGCGAATTTATGTTGCCGAATCGATATTTGAAAAATTTTACCATCTACTAATAGCCAAAGCCCATCGCCTTGAATTAGCTTATCCCACACTTGAAAGTGGAGAAATTGGCCCCATCATTGCCGAAAGACAAGCAGCAATTATTAGCGACCATCTCTTAGATGCAGTGGAAAAAGGAGCAGTAATTCACTGTGGCGGTGTCATTGAAGACTTAGGAGGAGGTTGGTGGTGTCGTCCCACAGTGCTGACTCAGGTCAATCATTCTATGAAAGTGATGACCGAAGAAACTTTCGGCCCGATTATGCCAGTTATGCCTTTTGCCAAAGTTGAAGAAGCAGTATCCCTGGCAAACGACTCAATTTATGGACTGAGTGCTGCTGTCTTCGCTGAATCCGAAGCAGAAGCTTTAGAAGTTGCCCAACATATAGATGCAGGTGCTATCAGTATCAACGATGCTGCACTCACCGCCATTATGCACGAGGGAGAGAAAAATGCCTTCAAATTCTCCGGTCTGGGAGGGTCGCGCATGGGTGCGGCGGCGCTAAAACGGTTCATGCGGAAAAAAGCATTTTTGATTAAAACTAATGCAAGTAATGACCCTTGGTGGTTTGGCAATGGGGAGTGATATCACGTCCAGTTAAACAGTTGTCATTGCAAACGGAGTGAAGCAATCGCAGAAACCTTGTGATTGCTTCTCTACGAGACGCTCCGCGAACGTTTCACTTCGTTCCACTCGCAATGACATATCACAAATAATTTCCCGCACATGATATGATATCATGTTCGATTGTCATGATTATGGCATTTTGCAGAAGCATGAATTTCACCAAACTACTTAACGACATCAAAAATTTGTTCAGTTGTTATTTGTAGCTGAATACCTAAGCGCTCCAGTTCTGGAGATTTAATCTGCGTACTCCCGGTAAACCTGCCAGCCTCACGATAACTGCCTTCTGACAATTGTAAAATAGCGATCGCCAACTCCTCTAGGTCAATTAGCCAGTATTCTTGAATACCGCGTGCTGCGTATTGTTTCCGCTTCCGCACATAGTCTCTATCCCGATTGCTTTGACCTGGAGACACCACTTCAACCACCAAGTGCGGTGGAAGAACGTCAAAAGTAATAGTCAACCGCTTCCGGGTTAGCTCTAAGTGTTCCTCCCGGAGGAGTACCAAATCAGGGTAGCGATTTGCAGGATCGCCAGTCTCAAGGACTGGTACTTGAAGTTCGCAAGCATGAGGCTGTACCCGTCGAAAAGGCATTCCAGCATTAACTAATACTAGGAACAGGTAATTTGCAAGGGACGTATTTGGTTCTGACTCTGGCGGCAATTCTATTAGCCTCCCATCAACAAGTTCATAACGGTTTTCCCTGCCATCATCTATTTCTAGGTATTGCTCAAACGTTAATCGTTGGGCTGTAGCCATAATACTTGTGTGTGACTTCTATTATTGTGGCATTTATTGTTAATTGAAGAAGAGGCAATGAATCGCGTCTCTACATTGGGACGATCGCAAAACGATCGCATTCTCATCTTGTTTAAAATTTCTGTTTTAATAGAGGCGATCGCCTCTGCCACAGTTTCGTCCATGATAATCAAAGCACCTAGAAGAATTTTGATAGTTTTAGTTCACAACACAAGTCCATTTGTTCACAATACAAGTCCATTCGTTCACAACACAAGTCTATTCGTTCACAACACAAGTTCATTCGTTCACAACACAAGTTCATTCGTTCACAACACAAGTTCATTCGTTCACAACACAGGTCTGTTGGTTCAGAATACAAGTCCATTCATTATTACAGAATATGAGCAACGGGCGAACGAAGATAAAGAGGATATCTAAATAAAGGATACTAGCCGCGCAAGCCCTCTTAATTTTTGGCGGCCACAGTGATGTTATGGCAGCGCGTGGTAGTGGTTTTGCCAGTTTATCTTCTAAAGAATTTGCGCCAGCGATGATTAAAGCCGTTTTTGATAACCTTCCCCAATGCCCACTCCCCATCCATAATATGCGAACATAATTAAGTTGTAGCTGACCACCTGCACAGAGGTTTAAAGTGGATACCATTGCAATCCCTGCTCTGAATCGCCTAATAGATGCCACGGTAGAGATTCCTGGTTCTAAAAGTATTACTAATCGGGCATTACTTGTCGCTGCGTTAGCCCAAGGTGACTCTATTTTAGAAAATGCCTTATTTAGTGAAGACAGTAATTATTTTGCCAAATGTTTAGAGCAATTAGGCATCCGTATTACCCTAAATCCTGACCTGGCTCAAATTCAAGTAGCAGGAAAAGGGGGCGAAATTCCCGCGAAGCAGGCAGATTTGTTTGTGGGCTTAGCAGGTACAGCAGCAAGGTTTATTTCGGCGCTGGTAGCACTAGGTAATGGCGAGTATCGCTTAGATGGTGTTCCCCGAATGCGAGAACGACCGATGGGCGACTTACTAAAGGTGCTGCAAAGTAGTGGAGTAACCGTTAACTTTCAAGGAAACCCTGATTTTATGCCTTACACCATTTACGGTGGGCAATTTTTTGGGGGACATTTTCGTTTAAAAGCCAACCAAACAAGTCAGCAACTTTCGGCATTGCTGATGATTGCGCCTTATGCTCAACAAGACACAATCGTTGAAGTTGAGGGGACATTGGTTTCTCAATCTTACGTGAAAATGACTTGTCGGTTGATGGCTGATTTTGGCGTGGAAGTAAATCAAATCGGTGAAAATCAATTTCAAATTCAAGCAGGCCAGCGTTACCAGCCTCGACAATACACAATAGAACCAGATGCGTCGAATGCTTCTTACTTTTTTGCCGCCGCTGCCGTTACTGGTGGACGAGTGCGGGTTAAACATTTGACCAAACAATCTTGTCAAGGTGATATTCTTTGGCTCAACGTTTTAGAACAAATGGGTTGCCAAATTCGAGAAGCTGATGATTACACCGAAGTCACAGGCCCAGAGCAATTGCAGGGTATCGATATTGATATGAATGATATCTCAGATTTGGTGCAAACATTAGGAGCGATCGCTCCCTTTGCCACCTCACCTGTTACCATTCGGAATGTCGAACATATTCGCTATAAAGAAACCGACCGCATTCACGCCGTAGTGACCGAACTGCGTCGCTTGGGAGTTCAAGTTGAAGAATTTGCCGATAGACTGAAGATTGAACCTAGCCCAATTACCCCAGCAGCAATTGAAACTTATCACGATCATCGCATGGCAATGGCATTTGCTGTCACAGGCTTAAAAGTTCCAGGAATTGTAATTAAAGACCCAGGTTGTACAGCGAAGACCTTTCCCGATTACTTTACTCGATTTTTTAAAATGTTAGAACAATAAAAGGTGAATAGCGATGTTTAATATTAAAGAAGGAATGCCCGTGCTAACCCGTCATGAAGGAGATTGGGTAGGCACTTATACATTAGTTGATACAACAGGAAAAATTCTCGACAGCTACGAGTCTCATTTAACTTGTCAATTTCCAGAAAACGGCGCTCATCCCTACTACCAAATCAACCGCTACAAGTGGGCTGATGGCAAAAAAGAAGAGTACGAATTTCCCGGAATCTACAAAGATAATAAACTTTGGTTCGATACCGATCGCATTGAAGGCAAAGCCTGGGAAGCCGACGATTCTATTGTGATTTTGTGGTTTGCTTATAAGACAAACCCAGAAATGAGTTTATATGAAATGATTTACATTAGTCCAGACAATAACAATCGTGCCCGAACTTGGCATTGGTTTAAAAACGGTCAAATTTTTCAACGCACCCTCATTCAAGAACAACGGCTAAAATAAAACAATCGAGCAGAATTCAGAATTGAGAATTTAGCTTTAATTTGGTAGGGTGCGTTATGGACGTAAGTCCTAACGCACCGAAAATCTCAAATCGTGCGTTAGCCTACGGCATAACACACCCTACTGCGACAATATGATTCAGGGTTGGTTTAGCGATGATGATTCCCAATCCAAAATCAGTCTTGAAAAGTTTTAAAGCCTATGTCTTGCTGCCCTCCAGTGTCTAGGCAGGAAACCTCCGCTCAAACTTTTCGTAAAATCTCAAATCTAAAATAGTATCAAGTATGGCAAAAGGTGACAAAATAAACTTTTCTACTCCTAGCGGTTTCCCAGAATTTCTGCCTAGCGAAAAGCGCTTAGAATTATATCTCCTAGACACTATCCGTAGAGTTTTTGAAAGCTATGGATTTACGCCCATTGAAACCCCAGCAGTAGAACGTTTAGAAGTCTTACAAGCTAAAGGAAACCAAGGCGACAATATCATTTATGGAATTGACCCCATCTTGCCACCAAATCGCCAAGCCGAAAAAGATAAATCCGGCGAAACTGGTTCGGAAGCAAGGGCATTAAAGTTTGACCAAACAGTGCCATTAGCAGCTTATATTGCTCGTCACCTCAATGAGTTAACTTTTCCCTTTGCCCGCTATCAAATGGATGTAGTTTTTCGGGGGGAACGGGCAAAAGATGGGCGTTTTCGTCAGTTCCGCCAATGCGATATTGATGTAGTTGCTCGTCGCGAACTGAGCTTGCTTTATGATGCTCAAATGCCTGCAATTATTACTGAAATATTTGAAGCAATTAATATCGGTGATTTTATTATCCGCATCAATAACCGCAAAGTTCTTACAGGTTTTTTTAAATCACTAGGGATTGCCGAAAACCAAATTAAATCCTGTATCAATATTGTTGATACTCTAGAAAAAATTGGTGAAAATAAAGTCAAACAGGATTTAGAAAAAGAAGGGATTTCACCAGAACAAGCTAAAAAAATCATTGAATTTATTAAAATACATGGTTCAGTCGATGAAGTATTAGATAAGCTCAAACACCTAGCAAATCTGCCAGAAAGCGAGCAATTTAGCTTGGGAGTTAGTGAATTAGAAACAGTAATCACAGGCGTGCGTAATCTGGGAGTTGCTGAAAATCGTTTTTGTATTGATTTATCAATTGCCCGTGGACTTGATTATTATACTGGTACAGTTTACGAAACAACTTTATTAGGACATGAAGCCTTGGGTAGCATTTGTTCTGGCGGTAGATATGAAGAATTAGTCGGAGTATTTTTAGGTGAAAAGATGCCTGGTGTTGGTATTTCTATTGGCTTGACTCGCTTAATTAGTCGATTGCTTAAAGCAGGTATTCTGAGTACCTTAGCTGCAACACCAGCGCAGGTGATGGTAGTAAATATACAAGATGATTTAATGCCGACTTATTTAAAAGTTTCTCAACAACTGCGTCAAGCGGGAATTAATGTTATCACTAACTTTGATAAGCGTCCTTTAGGTAAACAATTTCAGTTAGCAGATAAACAGGGAATTCAATTCTGTGTAATTATTGGTTCTCAAGAAGCAGCAGCACAGAAATCCTCCCTTAAAGATTTGAAAACAGGCGAGCAAGTAGAAGTATTACTAGAAAATTTGGCACAAGAAGTTAAAAGCAGACTTGTTTAAAAGTTAGTTTATAAACTAGCTTCGATTAAAGCATCAAACGCGATAAATCGCGTCTTTACTCTTATTAATAAGTCAATTTAGCTAAAGTATAAAAATCAAATTTTTTCAACATCTCCAAAAATGTAAATACCGCAGGTACTTGCAAACCATGAGATAAAATTGCAGTTGCAATTACTCTTTCAATCGGTGCGGGTAAACTGTATACCTGAACTTTTGGCGGAATAGGTACAGCTGCTAAACGAGGCATAATAGCAGCTCTCAGTCCTTGATTTACCATACTCACAACTGTGGAATCTTCTTGAATATCGGTAGCAGTACTTATGGGAATTGCTAAATTCTTGAGATGGTTGTGAACAATACGTCCACAGGGCGTACAAGGAAGCAAAACAGGTGGATAGGCTGCTATGTCTTCCCAAGTAATATCTTTCCTGTTAATTTTGCTCTGTGGTGGTAGTAAAGCCAGATATTCATCCCGAAAAATTTCCCAAGTCTCAAACTCATTACTAGTTGGTAGACAGGTAATACCAATATCAGTACGTCCGTCACGCAAACATTGTTCTACATCCGTGAAAGCAGCACACTCGATAATAGTGACAGCAACTTCTGGGAATTGCTCGTGAAACTGAGCGATCGCTTTTGGTAATAAATGAGTAGCAACGCTACGAAAAGCCGCAATCCGCACATGTCCACCATGTAAACCTTTATGTAGGTTTGCTTCGTGTTGCATCATCTCTAGATGTTGCATTGCCTGACGCGCATGATATAGTATACGCTCGCCAGCAGGTGTTAGCACTGCACCGTGACGACCTCTGGCAAATAAAGGCACGCCTAATTCTTCTTCTAAGGTGGCGATCGCATGACTAATTGCAGGCTGCGAAAGCTGCAATTCTAAAGCTGCCTCACTAAAATTACCACGTTCTGCGACTGCAACTATGGCTCGAAGTTGGGAGAGTTTCATGGGCAATTCATCAGAACAAGGGTATACGCATCCTAATTTAATTGTGACAAAAACCTTGGATTAATGATTTCTCCCATCTATAAATTACATTTATAGAACCTATACAAGCCATGATTTGATTCCTAACTGCGACGTTGCTACTATTTTATTTATAGAGCTTTCAGGAATAATTTTATGAACAATAACATTAAATGCTTACAACTAGAAAAAATAAAAATAAATTCTAGCGCCTCATTCCCTAAAAAAGTTAACTCCAACTTTTGGGAATCTCTGTATAGTATTTGGAAAAAATTTATCAATCAACTCTTAGCAAATCCTAATAAATTACAAGTTACACAAAAGGTTGACCGTCACGGTAACATTTATTGGCAAGCTTACGACCCTGTAACCGGAAAATCTTTTGCTTCTGGTTCGGAAGTAGACGTGTCTATGTGGATTGAACAACTTTACAGGTACTAAAAATATGACACAATTAACTTTAGTAATTGGCAATAAAAATTATTCATCTTGGTCGCTTCGTCCTTGGCTGGCGATGAAACAATTTAGTTTAGAATTCGATGAAATTCGGATTCCGCTTTACGGTTCGGATTCTTCAGCAAAAACTCGGCAATACTCTCCTTCAGGAAAAGTCCCTGTACTATTACACGATAGGGTAACTGTGTGGGATTCTCTTGCTATTTGTGAATACCTAGCAGAAACGTTTCCGATGCAATGGTGGCCAGAGGATAAAACAGCAAGAACATTTGCCCGTTCTATCACTGCGGAAATGCACTCTGGTTTTCAAAATTTGCGTCAGAATATGCCAATGAATTGCCGAACTAAATACCCTGGCAAAGGTTTAGCATCTGGCGTACAACAAGATATTGACCGCATTACGAGTATTTGGAAAGAATTACGTCAAAAATTTGGGTCTACTGGTGATTTCTTGTTTGGCAACTTCACAATTGCTGATGCATTTTTTGCTCCAGTTGTCTTACGATTTGTAGCTTATGATGTGCAATTAGATACTGTTGCTAGAGATTATGTAGCAGCAATTTTGGCATTAAGTGCAATGCAAGAGTGGATAAATGCAGCAAAAAATGAAACAGAAATTCTTCCCCAATTCGAGTTGACATGAAATGCCAGGTACAAATATTTTAATTCGACAGCCAACCCAGCAAGATATTCCTGCGATTATGGAATTAATTTATTTGAAAGCCGAATTTGATGGTTGTCCTGAATCTGTAGAAGCAACTCCTCAAAAGCTAGAAGTTGATTTATTTGGAGAAAACCCCCTCGCTTTTGTTATTTTAGCTGAGGTTGATGGCAAAGCTATTGGTTTGGCAACCTATCATTTTATTTATTCAACTTTTCTAGCCAAACCTGGAATTTGGCTTGATGATTTATATGTCAAAGCTGAATATCGAAATCACAAAATTGGTGAAGCTTTGATGCTACGCTTGCGCAAAATAGCCCAAGAAAAGGGTTGTGGCAGAATTGATTGGACTGTAGCTGTATCCAACAAGCGTGGAATTAAGTTTTATCAAAAGATAGGTGCAAAAATTATTAATCAGGTGAGATTGTGTCGTTTAAATAGTCAAGCGTTTTGATTGCAAAAACATCTTAAATATCTAAATTTATTTTCTCAGCTACGATAACTGTGCTACCCTATAGGTTTAATATTTTTTAAAAAAATCAATTTTCATCTTCAAAGAAATTCCACCAACTCGGTTGATTGTTTCACTACCAGGGACGACTGCAAAACCTAATTTTTGATATAAAGCAAAGGCAGGATTTGTCACTCTAATGCTGAGAGATATTGATGGATAGGATGTTTTTGCTGCTGCTAATAAATGCTTGAGTAGCTGCGTTCCTATGCCTTGATTTCGATATTCGGGGAGAATTGCGATCGCTAATTCAGGAGTGCGATCGCTAATATAACCATATCCTTTATTTTCACCCGTTAATAAACGCAGCCATGCTGCTCCTACTGGCTGATTACTACTTACTAAAATGGCAACAAAGCCACTATCATCTTTACGTCCCTAATTTTTCACATATTTTGCTAAGTCAGGATGATTCATTAAATCCTGCACTGTCAAATTACCTTCTTTTTCCAAATGTGCTGCTTCGTAAAGCATTTGCCATAGAAAAGGCTCATCTTTCGCTGTGAGCGAACAAACAGAATAATTCATAAACTGCTATTATACCAAGTTGTCAAAGTTAATATTATTGAGAATCAAAGCAGCTATGTAATACTAATTTGAATAGTGATTGCCATACCAAAAGCCTGCCCTGTAACTCTTTCACGCTTCCAAATAAATCCCAAATCTCAAATTCTAAACAGGATAACTGCTTTTGAAGTAAATATTATCTCAGTCAACTTGGTATAAATCCTGTTCAAAATCCTGCTTTTGTGATACTTCAAATAATTTACTTAGTGGAGTCGATAAACCATCAAGGCTGACGAGATTTTTCTGCTGTTGATATTCTCTAACTCCCTGTTCGCCCTTTTTACTAGCCCAGTTTACTAGAGTCTGGCGCTGACCTCGATATTCATAGAGTGGTACGCCAAAACCACAGGAAGTCTGTACTTCTTGGATATCAGCGACGATAATTTGACGAGTTCCAGGTATTTCTGGAAATAGAGAGTACAGTGAGTTCCAGTCTGGAGAAGTCGGTAAAATCGTGTTTCCTTGACCATAAAGACGTAAGATACAAGCAGGTTCCTCAAAGGCGCAAAACATAAAAGTAATTCGTCCATTTTCTTGTAAATGGGCGGACGTTTCGTTACTACTGCCTGTAAGATCTATATAACCTACTCGGTTGGGAGAGAGGATGCAAAAGCAATCCAAACCTTTAGGAGACAGGTTAACATGACCTGTAGGACTCAAAGGTGCAGTGCCAACAAAGAAAAGGTGTTGGGCAGCAATGAAGTTTTGCAGTTCCTCAGTAATACAGTCAAAAAATTTTGCCATAGACTGTCTGATTCGTATTAGTTTCCCTTCTTTTCAGCCTATGTCCTAGCTAAGAATCTCGCAAGGCCTACTTGCCGATGTCTAATGACAAGCGGCTTATTGTGGGGAGTAGGGGGATGTGGTTTGACTTTGCGGTAGTTGAGTTTCGACTTTGCGGTAATTGAGCGAAGTCGAAACTCACCAACCGGGGGATGAGGAGTGGGGAGAAGTATTATTGTCTGATGTAACGACTGGCCATTTGCAGGGCGTCGGCGATATCGACATCACCATCGCCGTCAGCATCTAAGAAGGAATTTAGTACAGAATTACCGCCAGTTTGGGGATTTTGAGTATTGGCACCTGATTGCAAAAAATTTAGTACTAAAGGTACAGCTAAAGGCAGCAATTGTTGAATCATACCAGGAGCTAACCCAGTACGCTGGGCAGCAATTTCAGCTACCTGCTGTTGTATACCAGGAGAAAATAGCGAATCGACTGCTTGGGGGTTAGGAGAAGTACCAGCATATTGATTCACTAAAGTTTGTGCGGCTTCATTACCATCTGTGGCTTGCTTGTGTTGTAAAGTCGAACGAACTTGATTACCAACAATTGATAAAACTGATTGGATGGTAGAAGGGTCAGCACCAGTACGATCGCTCAGTTGGTTTACAGTGTTAATAATACTTCCTAGTTGACCTAAGCTGCCCTGTTGATTGGGATTAGTAACAGCACCGAGAATTTGATCGAAAAGTCCCATAAGTTTCTTTTTCCATTTTTTGTCAACAAGCCTGCCAAAGCTAGCTTGAAATTTTTTGATGTCAGCGAACTTTCGCAAGTCCACCAAGAAATTTTGACACACAAGCTTTTACTTGCTGCTAATTATTATGAAAAAATCAACTTCCAAAGGCTAGCTAGCATCCCAAGGCGGAAGTTAAAAGAGAATTCAGAATTTAGAATTTTTCAGTTTTACGTTAAGTTGACACCAATGTACAACTGTACGCCCTTACAACCAATTCATGTATTGCAAAGGTTTTTCTCAATGGGATTACAAGGCAATGTTGAGCCTTAGAAGGTGAAAGTTGAGCATCAGAAGGTCAAAATTGAGCCTCAGAAGGTGAAAGTTGAGCTTCGGAAGGTGAAAGTTGAGCCTCGGAAGGTGAAAGTTGAGCCTCAGAAGGTGAAAGTTGAGCCTCAGAAGGTCAAAATTGAGCTTCAGAAGGTCAAAAATCTATTTCCCCAACATCCCGTAGCACTGCATCAATAAGGCTAAGTCGGATATAAATTCCATTGGTGCGTAATTGCTCAATGTATGCTTTAATCTCAACAATCAAGCCTGCTTTTTTTGCCTTACGTATAGCCGTAGTCACACTCTTTAGGACAAAATGACAAGTGTGAATGTTAGGAATAGTAATAGTTTTACCTCCAGCAAGAACTGCCTTCTGCCTCCTGCCTTCTGCCCCCTGTCTCCTGCCTCCTGCTATAACTTTTGATTTGCTTACTACTCTGGTAAAAAATACTGAAACTATTAAGATTAAAAGCATGTGCCTACTTCTTATCTACTAATCTTTGCCAGCCATGCCTCTGTCACGCATCGTAACGCTGATTGTTGGTCTAATTGTCATTTTGGGGCTAGCTTTATGGCTAATTGATTCGCTATCACGGCTTTATTGGCAATTGTCCTATTCGCCTTTGTTAGGCAATTTGCTGCTGTTGCTGCTGATTGTGCTGATCGGAGCGTTGGTTGCGGCTTTTGTTTATTATGTACTAGTGCTTCAGGCTGGGGAAAAGCGATCGCGTCGCACTCGTTCTCGTGTGACTCCAGCCCAAATCCCAGCCGGCAAGTCTGATGCGGCTTCTACGACTCTGGAAGCTGTGCGCCAACAAGTAGCCCAAATTCAAGATGAAGTCGCACGCCAAGCTTTATTAAGCAAATCGCGAGAGATTGAAGCCAACCTAGCACGAGGTGAAATTCAAGTGGTGGTATTTGGTACCGGGAGTGCTGGTAAAACTTCCTTAGTAAATGCCATCATGGGACGCATGGTCGGTCAAGTGGATGCACCGATGGGTACAACTCAAGTTGGGGAAACTTATTGTTTGCGGTTGAAGGGATTGGAACGCAAGATTTTAATTACAGATACACCGGGAATTTTAGAAGCAGGTGTGGCGGGGACGGAACGGGAACAAATGGCGCGAGAACTGGCGACGGAAGCAGATTTACTGTTGTTTGTAGTGGATAATGATTTACGACGCTCCGAATATGAGCCGTTAAAGGGATTAGCAGAAATTGGTAAGCGATCGCTCCTGGTTCTCAACAAAACTGATTTATATACAGATGAAGATAAAGAAGCCATCCTCGCCAGGTTACGTCAGCGGGTGCTAGGATTTATTGCTACAAATGATGTAGTAGCGATCGCTGCTAATCCCCAATCAGCACAACTAGAAACTGGCGAAACCTTCCAGCCAGAACCGGATATTGTTCCTTTGCTGCGGCGCATGGCTGCGATTTTACGCGCTGAAGGTGAAGATTTGGTAGCAGATAATATTCTTTTGCAATCTCTACGATTGGGTGACGAAGCGCGAAAACTCATTGATGGCCAACGCCGTCGTCAAGCCGACAAAATTGTAGAACGGTTTCAATGGATTGGGGCTGGCGTAGTATCAGTGACTCCTGTACCAGTGGTAGATTTGTTAGCAACCGCCGCCGTCAATGCTCAAATGGTCGTCGAAATTGGGCGAGTATATGGTTGTGAATTGAATATGGAAAGGGGACGAGAATTAGCCCTTTCTTTAGCAAAAACTATTGCCAGTTTGGGCATTGTCAAAGGCGCGATTCAATTATTATCTACAGCTTTGCAACTCAATGTTGCCACCTTTATTATTGGTAGAGCAATTCAAGGTGTTACCGCAGCTTATTTAACGCGAATTGCTGGTAAAAGCTTTATTGAATATTTTCGTCACGATCAAGATTGGGGTGATGGCGGGATGACAGAAGTTGTACAGCGACAGTTTCAAATCAATCGCAGAGATGAATTTATTAAAGCTTTTGTTCAGGAAGCGATCGCCAGAGTAGTCAAGCCACTACAAAATAAAACTGAGGCGATGGAGGAACAAGAGAATATAGAAGAATCTCGCTAATTATAGCAGGAGGCAGGAGGCAGAAGGCAGAAGGCAGCCTGGATTTATCACAAGCGAGAAATCCAAGGAGTGTAGGGGTGTGGTAAGACTTTCATGATTTCCCCTACACCCTACCCTAGCATCGACAAGGGTCTTAAGACTTTCTGTGAAAAGTTAGATACAGTTTAAGACGCTTTTCGTTTGCGTAACCACAAACCTGCAACACCAGCAATCGCTACGCCGCTAAGGACATCGGGTTCTGGAACTGTGGCTGAATCGACATTTAGCACAAGTTTTGCAAACGTACCATCACCACTTTCCGAGAACAGATAATCGTCTGAAAGTTCAATATTACTTAGAAGCGCACCTCCGATTGAGAAAAATTTCCCACTTCTAGCGTTAATATCTGCAATAGCGTCGGAGTTAAGAGTAAAATTCAAAATCTCGTTTGAATCGCCAGAACTGCTGACATTGAAAGTTCCATAGTTTTTACCACTTCCCAAATCGTTATAAATAGCGTCATTGGGACTATTCTCTTTCTGAGAGAGTACATCATTAGGTGTTGAAACATCGAAAAAACCTAAAGTCTTTACTCCACTTTCTGAACCCACAAATCGTTGAATTTGCAGGGTTGCTGAGGAGACTTGTGCTACATTATCAAGATTGAATGTAAAATAGTCACGCAAATCTGTGGCGCGGATGTTTCCAGTTATGTAGTTGGTATTGTCGTTAGAATTTCCTACATTAAGTCCGCCTTCAGCAGCCCACCAACCTTGGTCTGACGCACTCACACTCAAAGTTGCTGCTTGCGCTGTATTCAGCGTTCCTAATCCAAATCCAACAACAGCAGCCGTAATTGCCAATTTATAATACTTTTGCATTAGTTATTTGCCTTTGACTTAAACCTGTTTACATCAAACCCACAAAACTTTTCCTTATACTAATCATTCCTTGTTCAAGAAGACGCTTTGTTTAGTATTTAAGAGTCATTAAACTTAGTAAAAAATTCAGTGTTGGCTAGGATTTTATTGACACTGGAAATTCTGTATTAAATTAAAAAATCTTATTAACAACCTCATATATTCTACTAAAAACCTAAATTATTAAGTATAAATACACAAAGTTTATCTAAATTTTACACTATTTTCATATATAGCTGTAGTCACACCCTTTAGGACATAATGACAAGCGTGAATTTTAGGACAGTAATAGTTTTACCTCCTACCTTCTGCCTCCTGCCTCCAGCAAGAACTGCCTTCTGCCTTTTGCCTCCTGCCTCCAGCAAGAACTGCTATAGCTAAGCATTTATCTATTGTTTTCACACTCCCTACTTTGCCAAAGTGATAGTTACAGCTAAGGTGTGCAGATTGATATCAGTTCATGTATTCGTGAGCCAACTGCAATATTGACTAGCATAAATCCCCAAATAATTGCAGAATAAATGCAGTTCGTCATTATTACTACTTGGAAATGCCGACTACACTTGCTGACGCCCAAAATTTGCTTTCCGATCTGATTGCCCATTACTCAAAGCGTGTAGATTATTTAATGATTCGCCTTGAAGAAGCAGAAGGGACTGATATCTTATTGCGTGGCGACAAGATAGAAACCCTCAGTGAAGGCATCTCGATTGGTGGACATATTCGCGCTTGTTATAAGGGTGGATGGGGGTTGAGCTGCTTTAATCAACTTTCTACAATTAAGGATCGTATAGAAGAAGCGATCGCTGCGGCGCGGATGGTTGGTGATGAAGAAACTTTACTCGCACCCATTGACCCAGTGCAAGTAGTATGTAAACTGCCCCTTGTCGGTACCGATCCTCGAAAAATTCCACTTTCGCAAAAAAAACAATTATGCGATCGCTACACCGAATTACTCAAAAGCGTCGATCGCCAGATTACCACTACCTCAGTGCGCTATGGAGACAGCGCTCAAAGAGCAATCATCGCTACCTCCGAAGGCACTTTCATCGATCAATCTTGGGTAGATATGGAAATGCGCTTTGCCGCCACTGCCAAAAATGGCGAAACTGTACAAACTGGAAGGGAAACTACTGGTTCTCGCAAAGCCTACGAAGATTTAACCCATTTGGATCGACAAGTCGAAAGTGCAGCTCAAAGAGCGATTGCAGCTTTATCTCTGCCATCAGTTAAAGGCAATACTTACAGTGTAGTCATAGATCCAGTTCTCACAGGTTTGTTTGTCCACGAAGCCTTCGGACACCTTTCTGAAGCCGATATGGCTTATGAAAACCCCGATTTGCTGGAAGTCATGACCATTGGACGGCGGTTTGGCCCAGAAGAACTGCAAATTTTTGATGGTGCTGCCCCACAAGGACATCGTGGTAGCTATTTTTATGACGATGAAGGCACTCCTGCCACTACTACTCAATTAATTAAAGATGGAGTTTTAGTTGGACGTTTGCATTCTCGTGAAACCGCAGGCAAATTAGAGGAAACGCCTACGGGTAATGCTCGCTGTCTCGACTATCACTTTACCCCAATTGTGCGGATGACAAATACCTGGATTGAACGGGGTAAAACACCAGTGGAAGACTTATTTACCGATATCACAGAAGGAGTTTATGCCCGCAATTGGTTGGGTGGAATGACGAACGGGGAAATGTTCACCTTCAGTGCTGGGGAAGCGTGGATGATTAGAAACGGCAAAATTGCTGAACCTGTACGGGATGTAACACTTTCAGGAAATGTATTTCAAACTTTAGCCGATATAGAAGCAATTGGTGATGACTTTTATTGGGATGAATCTGGTGGTTGTGGTAAGGGAGGGCAAAATGGCTTATCAGTAGGTTGTGGTGGCCCAAGTCTACGAATTCGAGATGTAGTCGTTGGTGGAGAAATATAAAAATTATTAGGTGACAAAAATGGTGCGTTGCGCTGCGCTATAACGCACCTAAAAAAGTTAATATTTACTTGATAAATGCTCTATGAGGGTACCTACCTTTAACTATCGATTATTTTTAATAAATCCTTTGCAATTACAAATGACGAAGGACAAGTGACAAAGGATCACCATCACGAGAATTTTTACTTTTTCATTTATGATTGCTATAAAATTATATTTATCGAACTACTTGCTTGAGTAAAGCTACCCACATATCAGACGGATAGGAGTAGTAATCAATTTCCTCAATTTGATATTGATAAGATTCACTGCCTTGTCGTAGAATAATGCGATCGCTAGCTTTAATCCCGTTGCCTACTCCAGTCATGTAGCCTATCGTTTCTTCATTTACTCGCTCAAATATGTAGTCACTTCCCCAAACTTGTCGGCTGTAATCGTGTATTTTATTCTTCTTTTTTAATTCTTTGGCTGGAGAGTTAACTAAAACTAACTTATTGAAAAAACTCAAACTTAAGTTCATAACTGTGATGTTAAAAAATAAGATAAAAATCTTGTTCCCAGATAATTATTAATTATTAATTAAGTTTTGTGATAACTTAATTGCTAGCAATGATTACTTTCCTTAACTTGTACTTTTGTCTAATTAGGGCTTGCTCAAATACTTATACGATCTCAAATTTTTCTGCCGAGCGTAATATTGATTACTTTATTTACTGCAATCTTGAGCATTTAGTACAACACCAGAGATGATAACGACTATTTGTTTACTAGCTATTTAAATTTATAGTACTACTAACCTCAGTCTCAACTGTAAAATCACCGAATTATTAAACAACTTTGGCTCAAATATGAAGATTTTTTACTTAAGTTGTAAAGATTAATTTACTAAAATATTATGTCTTCAGAATGTCGTATATATGTCTTTTTTAAGATAAATATGCTTTAGCTTATAGTCAGGTTTTTAGGGCTACATCTACCTGTTTGAGTAGTACTTCTAGAGTAGAAGAGTTATTTAAAACGACATCTGCACGAGCCACTTTTTCTGTCAAAGATAATTGACTATCGATCCGAGCTTGTGCTTGTTCTCTATTTAAATAGTTTCGTTGGATCAATCTTTGTAGTTGTTGTTCTTGGGAACAACGTACTACCCAAATTTCCGTAACCAAATCAGTCATTTCAGCCTCAAATAAAAGAGGCACAACTAACACCAGTGTTTGTGAGGAAGATTGAGTAATTGCTTTAACAAAGCGATCGCGCACATCAGGATGAATCAAATTCTCTACCCAGTTGCGCTCATCTTGATGATTAAAGATAATTTCACCTAGCTTTTGGCGGTTGAGGCTGCCATCAGCTAGTAAAATTTGTTGCCCGTAACGTTGAGCGATCGCACCAAGAATAGGCGAACCTAAAGATACTGCTTCTCTAGCATAAATATCTGCATCCAAAATCGGCAGATTATAAGTGCTAGCTAAATAATTTGTGACAGTAGTTTTGCCTGTAGCAATCCCTCCGGTTAAGCCGATTATGCGTTTTGTCATTGGTCATTAGTCATTTGTCATTGGTTATTCCCCGCGTCTTTGCGTTTCCTTATCTCTCAGTTGGTGAGCGTACTCCTATGAGAAGCAAGCTACGCGTAGCGTCTCGTAGAGAAGTCGAACCACATCCCCCTCATCCTCCCACTTCACCTAAGAACTTGTCGCCCAGATTATCAATGCTTCGGTTAAACCATCTAAAGTATATTCTTGGGCTTCGACATCTACACGTCCGAATAAAGAATGACAAGTTTTGGAGGTTTGAGGTCCAATTGAGGCAATACAAACACCATCTAAGAATTCACTAGTATGAAAGTTACTCTCAAATATGTTGTTAGTAAGTTGGCAGAAAAATTGTACAGTTTTAGAACTGGCAAAAGTGATTACATCTATTTTGTGGTTTTGGAGAGCTAATTTGGCCGCAGTTGGGATACTAATGGGACAACAAGATTGATATGCGGCAACTTCTATTACCTTAGCTCGTTTGGCAGTTAATTCTTTAACCAAAACTTCTCTGCCGCCACTTTCAACTCTGGGAAATAAAACCTTTTTACCATATAATTCTTCTGGGAAATTTTCTACTAAAGAATCGGCAACAAAGTTGGGGGGAATAAAATCTGGTTGTAGAGAATATTGTTTGAGACTCTGGGCTGTTTTTTCGCCAACAACAGCAATTTTCACGCCAGCCAAAGCACGGATATCTTTACCTTGAGCAATTAGTCTTGTAAAAAAGTAGTCTACGCCATTGCAAGAAGTGAGAATTAACCAGTCAAAGTCAGATAAACTAGCGATCGCATTATCTAAATCTTCCCAACTCGAAGGCGGGCAAATTTCTAAGGTAGGCATTTCGATGACAGTTGCACCTAAACCCATCAGATGATTGCTAAATTGATTCGACTGTCCGACTGAACGTGTTACCAAAATTGTTTTAGCAGCGAGGGGAGATGAGGGAGATGAGGGAGATGAGGAGGATGAGGGAGAGAGGGGGAAGTTGGTTGACATAGGTTGGGCTGTGGAAATACTGGCGTAACTTTCTCTATATATATTCTCAGGTTGCAAGTACTTGCACAGCCCAACAACTTCGCCAATCACAATTACTGCTGGGGAAAGGGATAATCCGGTGATTTGTTCGCAAATATTGTTCAGTTGTGCTGTCCAAATTTGTTGCTTAGGAGTTCCTGCCCAACGGATGATGGCTATGGGTGTTAAATGCGATCGCCCATATCGCAACAGCTGATGTACAATTTCCGGTAGATGTTGTCCTCCCATCAAAATTACTAATGTTTCTAACCGCGATAGCGCCTCCCAGTCTAAAGCCTCTGGTTCGTGAGCTGTAAACACTGCAAAACAACGGCTTAAAACCGGATCTGTAAGGGGAATTCCTGCCAATAACGGTGCTGCAAGGGCTGAGGAAATTCCTGGTACTAGTTCAAAATCACAACCGGATGCAATTATTGCTTCAATTTCCGAAGTGCAGCGCCCAAAAATTAAGGGATCGCCTGATTTGAGGCGTACAACTTGTTTCCCTTCTTGGCAGTACTTTACCAGTAACTTGTTAATTTCTGCTTGGCTTGTACTAGCTTTACCACCGCGTTTGCCAACATCTAATTTTAAACAATTAGGTGGTACACACTCTAATAATTGAGCATCTACCAAAGCATCGTAGACTAACACCTCAGCAATAGCCAAGAGATTGTAAGCTTTTACAGTTAGGTATGCAACATCTCCAGGCCCAGCACCTACTAAGTAGACTTTGCCTTTGTCATTTGTCATTTATTATTTGTCATTTGTTACAAAAGATATAGAGGTATAAGAGTATGGGAAAAATCATAATTTCTAACTATTAACTCCCAACTTCTTTTTTCAATTCGTTTGGGTATTAATTTTTTGAATAAGCCGATCGATTTGCTCAACCATCTCGTTGTTCTCCTCAGCTTGGAATAATTCTCTGGCTTTTTTGAAATTGACGATCGCTTCTTCTATTTGTTGTTCTCTTCCCAGAGTGATGGCCAAATTATAGTAAGCGTATGCATAATCGGGTACGAGGCTAATGGCTTTTTTGTAATGTGCGATCGCTTCTTGAGGCTTACCTCGATCGTCCATCGCATTCCCTAAACCAGTGTAAGCTTGTGCGTGTTTGGGATTGAGGCGAATTGCTTCGGTATAGTCGGCGACTGCTTCCGCTAGTTTGCCTTGAGCGTAGAAAGCACTTGCTAAGTTATAGTGAGCATCTGCATCTTGGGAATCGATGCTAATGGCTTGTTTGTACTGGGGGATAGCTTCTTCTAGTTTGCCTTGGGCGTAAAAAACATTTCCCAAGGCATTATAACTTGCGGCATTTTTCGGTTCGAGACGAATCGCTGTTGTATACTCTGCAATTGCTTCTGCCGACTTTCCTTGAGCATAAAAAGCGTTCCCTAAATAATAGTGAGCTTCTGCGTCTTGGGGATCGAGGTTAATAGCTTGTTTGTATTCAGCGATCGCTTCTGGAAAATTGCTTTGAACATAGAAAGAATTTCCTAAGTAATAGTGAGCTTTGGCAGATTTAGGATCGAGACTGATGGCTTTTTGATATTGGGCGATCGCTTCTTGTGGTTTACCCAGTTCGTTGAGAGTATTTCCCAAACCAATATAAGCTTGGATAAACTTTGGTTCTAGCTCAATTGCTTTGCGAAAAGCCGCTTCGGCTCCTTTTAAATCTCCTTGTTTGTAGAGATTGGTTCCTTGCTCGAAGTTACTAACTGCCTTTTTATTCTCAGGAACTGCGGCTTGAGGTGAGTTTTCGACTTTTGCTAAAACAACACCAACATCTTTACCAAAAGCAGTATTCACACCACTCAAACACCAGCAGATAATGGCTGTAGCTAATATATTATTTATTTTCACCATTTTTATTACTCGACCTTGAATTATTCAGAAGTCAGAAGTCATAAGTCAGAATCAATTGAAGCACGACTAGGTGATAGCGAGTCCGCAAGCATCTGAGTATTGCTTTAAAATCTTGCCTATTATGGGCAAAAAACTATCTATTAAATACTAATATTATAAAACTTTCTCCTTTCATGGGTAGATAATTCTGAATTATGAATTTCGACTTCTTATTATCATGATTTTGCATTCATCTTATCCAGAAGTTTAGCGATTTTTGCAGCTTTTTCAGGTTGGCGTTGTTTTTGCAATAATTCTTTAGCTTGTAGGAGATTATTTTTGGCTTCATCTCGATTCTCCTGTTGCATGAAAACATTTGCTAAACGCAAATAAGCATCAGGGTTTTTCGGGCTGCGGCGAATTACCTCGCAAAATAATTCTTTTGCTTCTTCTACTTCACCTTGGTGGTTTAAAACATCTCCTAGAAATAAACGCACCATATCGTTAGTTGAATTGAGAGAAATAACTTTGCGAAAAGCTGCTTCTGCACCTTTGTAATCATCTGATTGAGCGAGATTGATTCCTTTTTGAAATAAATCTGAGGTAATCAAAGTTTTCCAAGCGAAATATCCCAGGATTACCAAACTGAAAGCAACTATGGTGCCAGCGATAATAGAATTAATTGGCAAGGTTTCTAACATTGTCTAAGCCAAAAGACAGGCGATAGGAAAAATCAGATATTCGATAAAAAAGAGTTTCCAGATAAATTGATAAAATTTAGCGATCGCACTTTTATCTTCTAAGTCTACCGTTAAACTCCGCAACCACATCCAAACGAGCAATCCTAAATGAGTAACTACTACAAATATAGGGTTAACCGAGGCCAGGCGTAGCACACCAACTAAAATTATGCCCAAATAGCAGACAGTTATCGTCCAAAGAGCGAGATTAAATACAGCTTTAGCGCCGAGTTCGATAGTGAAAGTAGAGATATTGTAAAGGCGATCGCCTTCCATATCTGGGATATCTTTAAAAATGGCGATCGCAAACGTAAACACCAAAATAAATAACGTCAACACCCACACCGCAGGTACAATTGCTTGACTTTGTTGGAATGCCCAACTGTAATGCAAATACAATCCTAAATTTACAATCATACCGCGTACCGAAAAAATACACAGCGCTGCCCAAATGGGAAACTGCTTCAAACGAATTGGCGGTAAAGAATAAGCAGTACCAATCATCAAACTAATTGCCACCATCCCAAACAAAAACGGCCCGGTTAACCACGCCACAACTAGCGCCAAAATGCCAGTAGTTCCTACAATTAATTGCCCAGTTTTACGGGAAAATTCCCCAGAAGCTAAGGGTAAATGAGGCTTATTAATCTTGTCAATTTCACTATCTTCTAATTGATTCAGCCCCACAATGTAGACATTGCCACACAAACAAGAAATCCACGCCCCCAACAGAGATAGTAGCGAACTTGTAGAGACGCGATTCATCGCGTCTCCTCCACCATTCATCGCCTCTCCTCCAACGGCAATGGCAATTAAATACAAACCCAGCACACTCAGACTCGTACCAATAATCGTGTGCGGGCGAGAGAATTTCCAGAAAGCGTATAACCAATTAAAAGAAAATGGAACGGGTTTGCTTAACAAAGAACTGTTTTGAGAATGGCTCATGAGTAGCTTGGATTTACTATTCCGGCTTACTCTTAACCATTGTCACAGAATTTGGGTATTAGTCATTGGTCATTAGTCATTAGTCATT
This sequence comes from Nostoc sp., assembly GCA_036918135.1. Lineage (GTDB taxonomy): Bacteria > Cyanobacteriota > Cyanobacteriia > Cyanobacteriales > Nostocaceae > Nostoc. Next base: position 1,574 of record JBALDB010000011.1, on the reverse strand, counting down.
TGTTTTTCTTTGCGTCAGAGCGTCTCCCCATCTCCCAACCCTGTGCGATCGCATTTACGAGTGGGAATCATAACAAACAGATTCATTACGGTAAATATCCAATGGCTTACCAAAATATTACAGGCTCCCTTACCCCAGCAGATATCCGAGAAATTAAAGCAGCGTTTGCGACTATCCAAGCAAAGATGCCTTTTCTCGTAACCCTGAGTGTGGAAGAACGACGCAAGTTATTTAAGATGGGCGATAAAAGCCTAGCTTTCGTCAACACTAGCCTTACTGCTGCCCAGTCTAACCGAGACATTTTACCAGCCAGTTTTGATGTCGATGAATTTGTCCGGGATTATCAACTTGCAGCAACGCTTACCGAACTTTTGATTGGATTGCGACAACTGACAGAACAAGTAGATGATACCTTAATGGCAGTCGGCAGCGAAGCAATGGGCAGCAGTTTGACAGTTTATGATTACGTCAAGACAGCTGCTAAGAAAACTCCAGGGTTAAAAAGTCTTGCCGAACAGTTAGGCGATCGTTTTAAGGCTATTAAAAATAAACCTACTAAAACTAACTCTGGTTCATAGGCTGAAAATCTTGCCAAAGATACCGGAAGAGTCAAAGGGGAAAAGTTAAAGAGAGATTTAATTCCTTTTCTTTTCCCCTTTTTATTTTGTCAACTGGTAAATGAGTCTTTGATACTCGTGGACGAGTCTTTAATACTCGCGCGAGAGTCTTTGATACTCGCGCGAGAGTCTTTGATACTCGTGGACGAGTCTTTTATACTCGCGCGAGAGTCTTTTATACTCGTGGACGAGTCTTTGATACTCGCGGGAGAGTCTTTAATACTCGCGGGAGAGTCTTTGATACTCGTGGACGAGTCTTTGATACTCGCGCGAGAGTCTTTAATACTCGTGAGCGAGTCTTTGATACTCGTGAATGAGAATCGCCTACCACTTGTTGATACCAAATTGCATTCTTAATCAGGAATTAGGAATTGCAGGGTTGTTATTATACTCATAATCTCGTGTAATCTGCCACCTTGCTCCAAACATGGTCACAAGTCCCCGCTACCGCAGCAAGCCTTCTCGCTTTATCCTTTATGCTTTAGCCTTCATCCTTTCTTTTCTTTTTTGTCTACCTTGGGTTAGCGCCAAAGAAACCCCCAAACCCAAACCCCAAGATTGGCAGATTAACGGTATAGTAGCAGCCCTTGACGACAGATACGACAAAGTGAAGGGATATGCTTTTGACAAATTAGCTGCATATGAGCTAAAAGACTTGAAAACCGTGGTTAAGAAACCGGAGGATATAGCACAGAAAGTTGCCAACATCCTCAAGGATGACAAGGTTGACTCAAATGTTCGTGGCAGTGCGGCTTATGCATTGAGCAACTTCGGGCAGGCGGCGGCTCAATACATCCCTGAAATCCTCAAATTCCTCAAGGATGACAAGGTTGACTCAAATGTTCGTGGCAGTGCAGCAGAGGCATTGAGCAACTTCGGGCAGGCGGCGGCTCAATACATCCCTGAAATCCTCAAATTCCTCAAGGATGACAAGGTTGACTCAAATGTTCGTGGCAG
>JBALDB010000010.1:0-57932 GCA_036918135.1 Nostoc sp. | reverse complement strand
ATACCTATTTGCCTAAAAAACCCTCGATTGACATTTACCCAAAAGATTTGCCTGCACTACCTCCTACCATTTTTTAGTTCCGTCGAACTCACGTTGACTCAATACCGAACCAATCAGGCAGCAAGCGCAAAATGCCCTCAGCGATTTCGCCTTTACGATTAGTGATTTCTTGAATAGAGAATTCCACAACAGAATTGATTACATCACGGGAGATAGTTTACTCTGTCTTTGAGACCGAAACGTAAGAAAAGCTGGGATTATCTGCTTGGACTGAATAGTTTTTTATGAGAATTGCCCTGTTCACCGAAACCTTTTTACCCAAGGTTGACGGGATTGTAACGCGCCTGCGCCACACCGTTGACCATCTACAACGCAATGGTAATCAAGTGCTGGTGATTGCCCCTGAGGGAGGCATCACAGAACATAAAGGCGCTAAAGTTTACGGCGTTACTGGCTTTCCTCTGCCATTGTATCCAGAATTAAAAATGGCACTTCCCCGCCCAGCCATTGGTTATGCCTTAGAAAAGTTTCAGCCAGATATTATTCATGTGGTGAATCCAGCAGTTTTGGGTTTATCTGGGATATTTTATAGCAAAATCCTCAAAATCCCCTTAGTTGCGTCTTATCATACTCATTTACCCCAGTATCTTCAGCATTACGGCTTAGGAATGCTAGAAGGACTGCTTTGGGAACTGCTTAAAGGCGCTCATAATCAAGCAGCTTTGAATTTGTGTACCTCCACAGCGATGATGGAGGAACTGTCAGCACACGGTATTGAACGGGTAGATTTATGGCAGCGTGGGGTGGATACGGAATTATTTCATCCCGATTTAGCTAGTATAGAGATGCGATCGCGTCTCTCACAAAATCATCCAGAAAGTCCCTTACTACTTTACGTTGGGCGTCTTTCCGCTGAAAAAGAAATTGAGCGCATCAAACCAATTTTAGAAGCAATTCCCGAAGCGCGATTAGCATTGGTTGGGGATGGCCCGCACCGCCAAGCACTGGAAAAACACTTTGCTGGGACAAACACTTATTTTGTTGGCTATCTTATAGGACAAGAGTTAGGTTCTGCCTTTGCCAGTGCTGATGCCTTTATTTTTCCTTCTCGAACTGAAACACTAGGTTTGGTACTACTAGAAGCAATGGCAGCTGGCTGTCCGGTGGTAGCAGCCCGTTCTGGAGGAATCCCTGATATTGTGACAGATGGAGTTAATGGATATCTGTTTGAACCAACAGCAGATGTTCAAGGAGCATTGGCCGCTACTGTCCGCCTCTTAGAGCAGAAACAACAACGAGACATCATCCGTCAAAATGCTCGCCGGGAAGCAGAAACTTGGGGTTGGGCAGCTGCTACTTGCCAGCTACAAGATTACTATCAAAAGGTCACATTTTCTCAACAATTGACAAAATAGGGGAGATGGGGAAGATGAGGAGATGGGGAGATAAGGAGATAGGGAAGTGTGGGGAGTGTGGGGAGAGAGGGGAGAAAGATTTCTTGCCCATCCTCCCACACCTCCCACACCTCCCACACCCCCCATACCCAATGCCCAAAATCTAAAATCTAAAATTTAAAATCTAAAATTTAAAATTCCCATGACACTCCCTAACCCTGGCAGCGTCTTGGCTACATTAACTGAACTGACTCAAGTTAATCGTACTCACGCCCTACTGCGTCGCGTTAAAGATTTATCTGTTAATGAATTTGTTTGCTTACTTGACTTCATAACTGCTGAGTTTCAACAATTTCTTAGAGCCATTGAACTAATTAATAATGAAGCTCTAGAAACGATGTTGGAGAAAGTCCTAGAAGCGATTACGCTAAAAATTGGTCAAATTCTCCAAGCAGAACACACAGCTATTTTTTTAGTTGACCATGACAAAGGTCAACTTTGGTCAAAAGTTCCCCAAGATAATACTCAAAAATTCTTAGAAATTCGTACTCCCATCACAGTAGGAATTCCCGGTTATGTTGCTAGTACAGGTCAATATCTAAATATATCTGAAACTTATACTCACCCCTTATTTAGCCCCGAACTAGAAAAACAAATGGGCTATAAAATTCATAATATTTTATGTATGCCAGTTGTTAGTAGTAAAAACCAAACTGTGGCAGTGGTACAACTAGCAAATAAAACTGGGAATATTCCATTTAATTATGATGATGAAGAACGTTTTCGAGATTTTGCTGCTTCTATTGGAATTATCCTAGAAAGTTGTCAATCTTTTTATGTAGCCGCTCGCAATCAAAGAGGGGCAACAGCTTTGTTGCGGGCAACTCAAACACTAGGGCAAAGTCTGGACTTAGAAGCAACTTTACAAATAGTCATGGAGCAAGCTCGAATTTTAATGCAAGCAGACCGCAGCACGCTGTTTTTATATCGTAAAGAAATGAGCGAACTCTGGACAAAAGTAGCAGCGGTGGATGGCATAAATTTAATAGAAATTCGCATTCCTGCTAATCGTGGCATTGCTGGCTATGTAGCTTCTACTGGTGAAGCCCTAAACATTCCTGATGCCTATAAAGACCCCCGCTTTGACCCGACTACAGATAGAAAAACTGGATATGTAACTCGCAATATTTTGTGTTTGCCAGTCTTTAATTCGGCAAATGAATTGATTGGCGTCACCCAATTAATTAATAAACAAAAAAGTAGTTTTACTGCCTCTGATGAAGAGTTTATGCGGGCTTTTAATATCCAAGCAGGAATTGCTTTAGAAAATGCTCGGCTGTTTGAAAATGTCTTGTTAGAAAAACAGTATCAAAAAGACATTCTGCAAAGTCTTTCTGATGCTGTGATCTCTACAGATATGGCAGGAAAAATCGTCACAATTAACGATGCAGCATTAGAGTTATTAGGTTGTCCTATAGGAGATGCTAATACCAAAAGCAACAAACTTTTGTGGGAACAAAATTTGATTGGTCGCCGAGTTTGGGAAGTTGTGCCGATTGAAAATCTCCAAATGCGGTTAGAAGATAGTTTAAAAACTGGAGCTAAACATTATGTACCAGAGCAAAGTTTGATAGTAGGACTTTATCAAGTTACAAGCGCTGATTGCCGAGTGCTGAATGAAACTCAGGACTGGGCACTCAAAACTCAGTACTTAAGTTTAGCAGTACGCGATCGCCATAATCCCGATATTTTTATTCCTTGGAATCAACCCCTGACTCCCAAATCTGAGTTTCTTACATCCGCTCGCGTGCAAATATTAGAACGCAGTATCAATCTTACTGTTAATCCTTTGACTAACCCAGAAGGCAGTGTCCGGGGTGGTTTAGTGGTGTTAGAAGACATTAGTCAGGAAAAACGGATGAAAACTGCCATGTCCCGTTACTTGACACCCCATGTAGCCGAACAAGTTATGGCTTTGGGGGAAGATGGCTTAATGGTGAGCGAGCGCAAGGAAGTAACCATTTTATTTTCAGATATCCGTGGCTATACAACACTTACGGAAAATATCGGTGCGGCTGAAGTGGTATCGCTACTGAATCAGTATTTTGAAACAATGGTAGAGGCAGTTTTTAACTATGAAGGGACTCTCGATAAATTTATTGGTGATGCCTTAATGGCGGTATTTGGTGCGCCACTACCACTGACAGAAAATCATGCTTGGAGGGCTATACAATCGGCGTTAGATATGCGACAACGCTTAGAGGAATTTAACCAGCGACGAATTATCCAAGCACAGCCACAAATCCGTATTGGTATTGGCATTAGTTCTGGAGAAGTAGTTTCGGGCAATATTGGTTCTCGCAAGCGCATGGATTATACCGTAATTGGTGACGGTGTAAATTTGAGTTCGCGCTTGGAAGCAGTAACTAAGGAATATGGTTGTGATATTATTTTAAGTGAATTTACTTACAAACTTTGCAGCGATCGCATTTGGGTGCGTCAGTTAGATAGAATTCGAGTCAAAGGCAAGCACCAAGCAGTGAATATATACGAGCTAATTGGCGATCGCAGTATTCCTTTAGATGCCAGCACTCAAGAGTTTTTGTTTCACTATCATACTGGACGCTCAGCTTATTTATCGCGTAATTTTTCCCAAGCGATCGCTTGTTTTGGAGCCGCTAAACGCATCAAACCCGAAGACCAAGCTGTGAATATCCATTTAGAACGTGCTTGTAATTACTTACAAACGCTACCTCCAGAGTCTTGGGATGGTGTTTGGACAACGCTTGCTAAGTAGTTATTGGCTATGGAAAGAGGTAGGGGGGCACAGGGGCAGAGGGGAAAGACTGCTCCTTATACCCCGATTAGTGAGTTTCGACTACGCAAAAATCGAGCGAAGTCGAGATTCAACTACCCCGAAGTCGAACCACATTTGGCTCGTCCCTCTTTCAACCTTCAACGTCCTCGTTATTTTGAAAGGGATCTTCACCGATTCTCAATTCTTTTTTTGAGCGTTTCAACTGTTTCCAAAGATCCTTTATTTGGTCGTAAGCTTCATCTGGAGGCAGTTTTCCACCTGTTTCTAAGTTGCAAATGTAGCTTACTTTTTGGGCAAATTCCTGTAGATTCGCGTTAAAAACTAAGTTTTCTGGCTTGACTTGACCGTAGTAGCGGCCACGAGGATAGAGAAAATCATCCTTATTCACTATTTTTCTCTCCATTTATTAAATTCTCTTTTGTTTGAATTTTAGAAGCTGAATCACTAGCTACCCCAATCTTTCTTTTATCAAACTGGGGAAACCGAATCTTTAAACTCCATTTCCAACCGTTAATGTGGAAATTGGTCGATTCAGATATTGAAGCTAGTGGATAAAGCTTGAAATACTTCCACCGTAAACTTTACAAATAAAGTCCCTACCAAAGTGACTAGAGAGAATATTTAACTTTCCTCCCATTGTCAATTTATCTCATCTTAATTTATGAAATTCAGATTCTAATTAACTTCGCTAAAAACCCCTATTTACTAAGTATTAATATATACTTTTATACTAGCTAATTATCTTTGCAAAAATAATTACAAGTAAATTCTCAATCATAAATTACACATGAAAAACTTACTACTTACTAAATTCAATTGTCTTCTGTTAAAAGTTAGAGATTGAGTTGTGAATCTTTAGTAATCGGCTCCTGACCGCTAACTATTAACCCAAAAACTAGACTTTTATAAATATTTTCATATTTGTAGGCAAGGATTGAATCCAGGGAGTAGGAAGTCATGCAATTTTAGATTTGAGATTTTTCTTTCAATCCATAATCTAAGTTGCTCTCGAAGCGTACTTTGATACTTTTAAACTCCGCAAACTTCCCTTGCAACACTACTAGTACGCCACGGCATAAATAGTACAAAGTCTGAGCGGCGGTTCCCGCCGTAGACGCCCGGAGGGCAGCTTGCCGGAGGCATCAGTTAGCGCAGTGTTAGCGACGCAGCGAAAAGTCGGAGCGGCGGCTTCCGCCGATCTGAACTTTTCAAGACAGGAGCGTCACTTCGCAAGACGAGCAACCATTTGAAACCCCTAAAAAGCCCATTCCATAATACTTTTGACTTTTGACCCTTTGACTGCGCTCTCTTTCAAGGCTGAGCGTACCCCTGCTCTTAAGCAAGGCTGGGCGTAGCGTCTCGTAGAGAAGCCGAAGCCTTGACTTTTGACTTCACGGCGGTACTAGTCCCCAGTCTCCAATCCCCGATCGCTAATGGTTAATAACTAAAGATAAAATGGTTAAGCCTCAAAGGACAAAAATTGCCCATCGCCTAGAACTTAACCTACCACTATGTTTGTTAATTCCAAGCTATACGAAGGGAAAGCGAAAATTCTTTATACAACGGACGATCCGGGAGTCTTGTTGGCTGATTTTAAGGATGATGCCACCGCGTTTAACGCGCAAAAGCGTGGCAGTATTCAAGGAAAAGGAGAAATTAATTGTAGCATTTCCAGCCAGCTTTTTAAACAACTAGAGGCAAATGGTATAAAGACTCACTTTATCGATAGCCCTGCCCCGAATCAGATGCGGGTGAGAGCAGTAAAGATTTTGCCCTTAGAAGTAGTGATTAGAAATATTGCTGCTGGCAGTCTGTGTCAACAAACAGGCTTACCAGTGGGTACAATTCTGAAACAGCCTTTGGTAGAGTTTTATTACAAAAACGATCCATTAGGAGATCCTTTGTTGACACGCGATCGCCTGTACCTGCTAGAACTAGCCACGCCGGAACAAGTCGATGCAATTACACATCTAGCATTGCAAATCAACGAGTTTCTCGGTGGCTTTTGGGAGCGGTGCGACATTACTCTAGTAGACTTCAAACTAGAATTTGGTTTGGACTCACAACAGCAGTTGCTCTTGGCAGATGAAATTAGCCCCGACACCTGCCGTTTGTGGGATACAGCAGAACAAGACTCAAATCGCCGGGTAATGGACAAAGACCGCTTTCGTCGTGATTTAGGCAATGTAGAGGATGCTTACCAGGAGGTTTTACAGCGAGTACTAAAAGCAGTAGAGAGTAATAATTAAATGGAAAATGGGGAAAAATCAATTAAAGTGTGGATTGTCATTTATCATTTGTCCTACGTCCTTTGTCATTTGTAGAAAAACCAATGACCAATGACTAATGACTAATGACTAATTTGTGATGGTGTGGTTGTGAAGAGGAATCATAAGTAAAATGCGTTTATCTCCCGTATTGCTGACAGCAGTGGCAATTACAGTGCCTTTGTACGGCTCACCAAGTGCGAATGCACAAACCGCCAAAACTTCAAAACAGACAACAGAAGTTTTGACACTAGAAACCAATCAACAGCCAGAAAAAGACACTGGTCAGGGTGACTCTAGTAATAGTCTACAAACTCGACCCAATCCCACAGAGGTTGCAAAAGCGGAGCATCTCCAGTCCCGTGTTGTCGCAGTTTTCCCTGGTAAAAAAACAGCAGCGATGTCTGACGATAAGCCCTTCTCTACGAGAGGGTACGCCAAGGGGTTCGGAGGTGACGCTCCTAATGTCACTACCGCTTCGCTAACGACAGGAAGCGGAGCCACTCCGGTCTTGGGGTCTCACGCCACTCCCCTCAAGTCGGGAAACCCGGCCACGGGGGTGGCTCCCCAAGTGGAGGATGTGGCGTCCAAGACTGCGACCCCCTCACTGCTCCGTGTCTACGCTACGCCAGAGGTGAGAGTGCCAACCACAACACGAACAACGGCACAAACCCCTCAAACAAATCCTAACCCTACTCAACAGCCATCTCCAACCCCAGACCTCCCATTCCCAAATATTCAACAACCAACGCCTTCCCCTACTCCTGAGACTACTCCAGCCCCGGAAAATAGTAATCCCCCTGCAACAGAACCTTTATTACCCACAACTCCAGGAGATACTCAACAGCCATCTTCTACTCCCGACATTCCATTCCCAAATAATCAACAACGAACACCTGCTCCAGCCCCCAGCACTACTCCAGAAAATACACCCGACATTCCATTCCCAGATAATCAACAACGAATACCTGCCCCAGCCCCCAGCACTACTCCAGAAAATACACCCGACATTCCCCTGCCAGATAATCAACAACGAACACCTGCCCCAGCCCCCAGCACTACTCCAGAAAATACACAACCGGGCGTAGCCCCAGAAGCCACCGATCCCCGCGTACTGGTGTCGGAAGTAGTAGTTAGGTCGCAAGCTGGGCAACTATCACCAGAATTGGAAGAACAAGTTTATAGAGTCATTCGTACTCAACCTGGACGAACAACAACCCGCAGCCAACTGCAAGAAGATATTAATGCCATCTTTGGTACTGGCTTCTTCTCGAATGTCCAAGCAACCCCAGAAGACACTCCCTTGGGAGTACGGGTGAGCTTTGTGGTACAGCCTAACCCCGTCCTGACTAAGGTACAAGTACAAGCCAATCCTGGCACTGGTGTTCCCTCGGTACTACCACCTAGCACTGTAGATGAAGTATTTCGCGACCAGTATGGTAAAATTCTGAACTTGCGTGATTTACAGGAAGGGATCAAGCAGTTAAACAAGCGGTATCAAGACCAAGGTTACGTACTAGCCAATGTAATTGGAGCGCCTCAAGTCTCTGAAAACGGAATTGTTACCTTGCAAGTAGCAGAAGGGGTAGTAGAAAACATTCGAGTCCGGTTCCGCAATAAAGATGGTCAGGAAACAGACGAGAAAGGACAACCCATTCGCGGAAAGACACAGCCTTACATCATTACACGAGAGTTGGAATTAAAGCCAGGACAGGTATTCAACCGCAATACAGTCCAAAAAGACCTACAGCGCGTGTATGGACTAGGACTATTTGAGGATGTGAATGTCTCCCTTGACCCTGGTACTGACCCCAGTAAGGTGGATGTAGTAGTAAATGTGGCTGAACGTAGTAGCGGTTCTATTGCTGCTGGGGCGGGGATTAGTTCTGCTAGCGGACTTTTTGGTACAGTCAGCTATCAACAGCAAAACCTGAATGGCAGAAATCAAAAACTGGGAGCAGAAATACAGGTGGGAGAAAGGGAACTGCTGTTTGACCTACGGTTTACCGATCCCTGGATTGCAGGAGATCCTTACCGGACTTCCTACACAACTAATATTTTTCGCCGCAGTTCCATTTCACTGATTTTTGATGGGCAAGATCAAGATATAAGAACATTTAATCCAGATAATCCTGCAGATACAGACGCTCAGGATCGCCCCCGTGTTGTCCGTCTAGGTGGTGGTGTCACTTTTACCCGTCCCCTATCCTCCAATCCCTACAAAAGTTCAGTTTGGACTGCCTCCGCAGGTCTACAGTATCAACGAGTTACCACTCAAGATGCTGATGGCAATATCAGAAGAACAGGAGCGCTATTTGACGATGATGGTAATCGCATCAGTAATGAAGAAGTTCCATTGAGCTTCTCTGGTACAGGTCAGGACGATTTATTACTGTTACAACTGGGAACACAGCGCGATCTGCGTAATAATCCTCTCCAACCCACTAGCGGTTCTTATCTCCGCTTCGGGGTCGATCAATCACTACCCATAGGATCGGGTAATATTTTACTTACGAGATTACGCGGAAGCTACAGTCAATATTTCCCCGTGCAGTTGATTCGCCTCAGCAAAGGGGCACAAACCCTAGCATTTAATCTGCAAGCAGGAACTATTTTTGGTGACTTGCCTCCCTACGAAGCCTTTACCCTTGGCGGTAGCAACTCGGTTCGAGGTTATGACGAAGGAGCATTAAGCAGTGGACGTAGTTACGTGCAAGCATCTGTTGAGTATCGGTTTCCAGTTTTTTCAGTAGTTAGTGGCGCACTATTTTTTGATATCGGTAGTGATTTGGGAACCACTACCAGACCAGCGGAAGTACTGAATAAAAACGGCACTGGCTACGGTTATGGTGTTGGGGTTCGCGTCCAGTCTCCCTTAGGGCCAATTCGCATTGACTACGGTATCAATGATGACGGTGATAGCCGAATTAATTTTGGTATTGGCGAAAGGTTTTAATTTGTGATTGGTTATTAGTCATTAGTTATTGGTAAATAACAAAGGACAACTGACAAATGACAACTGAGGAATGACAATTCTCTTTCGGAATTAGCTTGCTAATTTTGACGTTTACCTCAATACTGTTCCGATAAAGGCATTAATAATATTTATCAGCGAATCTCAGGGGTTTTACCAAAACAGACTATGAACAATACTCAACGAAATATATTGATTGCTCTATGCAACAGCACACTCTAGCAGGTAAAATCACCCAAACTGGAGTGGGACTGCATAGTGGTGTGACTACACAAGTGCGGATACTACCAAGCCAAGTCAGTAGTGGACGCTACTTTGTTAGGGTAGATTTACCAGATATGCCAATAATTCCAGCCCAAGTTGCAGCAGTTAATTACACTGTTCTCTCAACCCAATTGGGTAAGGGTGAGGTATATGTTCGCACAGTAGAACATTTGTTGGCAGCGCTTTCGGGTATGGGTGTAGATAACGCTCGGATTGAAATTGACGGGCCAGAAGTGCCACTTTTGGATGGTTCGGCAAAGGTATGGACAGCGAATATAGCCCAAGTTGGCTTAGTATCACAACCGATTGACAACCGAGAACCCTTAGCTATTAAACAACCAATATGGGTTCATCAAGAAGATGCCTTTGTATGTGCCCTCCCAGCACCCGAAACTCGCTTTAGTTACGGTATTGATTTTGACCTGCCTGCCATTGGAAACCAATGGTATAGTTGGTCACTAACAGGTGAACTAGGAGATGCTTCTGCTAGCTTTGCTGCGAAAATTGCTCCAGCTCGTACTTTTGGGTTACTGCATCAAATTGAACACTTACAGAAAACAGGGTTAATTAAAGGTGGTAGTTTGGATAATGCACTGGTTTGTGGGCCTGAGGGGTGGGTAAATCCACCATTAAGATTTGCAAATGAGCCAGTCCGTCATAAAATCTTGGATTTAGTAGGAGATTTAAGTTTACTAGGAAATTTTCCTGTTGCTCATTTCTTAGCGTATAAAGCCAGCCATAATTTACACATTCAACTGGCAAAAGAAATTTTAAATTTGGGATTTTGCTAAAAGTCACGACTCGGCAGTTTTTGCTGGTAGTGTAGCGTTAGCAAAAGCGTCAGTTATAAAGACAGATTTTGGATGAAATCTGAAAGCTGAAAATCCTAGATCGATCGGAGTTTCAATGTACGCCTACTAAATAACCTGATTAAAAATCAACTACACGGCTAATGTCAATCCTTACTCAAGTGAATAGCAGCGATCGCACCACACCTACATCTACCGAACAACAAGGTACAAATGAGACTAAAATCACATCTGAGATTAAAACAACTTTCACATCTGAAGAAATTCAGCAACTGCTACCCCACCGCTACCCATTTTTACTTATAGATAAAATCATTGACTATATCCCAGATAAAAAAGCTGTTGGCATTAAAAATGTCACAGTTAACGAACCCTGTTTCCAAGGTCATTTTCCCGGACGACCACTGATGCCAGGAGTGCTAATTGTGGAAGCAATGGCACAGGTCGGAGGCATTGTCTTAACTCAAATGTCTCAGGCTGAAGGTGGACTGTTCGTTTTCGCTGGTATCGATAAAGTCCGCTTTCGCCGGCAAGTTATACCGGGGGATCAACTAGTAATGAGGGTGGAACTGTTATGGGTAAAACAACGTCGTTTCGGTAAGATGCAAGGTATTGCCGAAGTTGACGGTCAACTCGCTTGTGAAGGTGAATTGATGTTTTCTCTTATTAACTAAAAGTTTGCTTTCGTGGTGTAGGCATAGCCGTGAACTGCCCTACTGAATCCTGACAAGGATAACAGTTAAAGAAAGAATCCACAATAGCATCTTATAATTTCTTGATTTTCGCCGCCCTCTCTGACGAGACGAACGCACTCAACTTGCTCTAACACACATTCGTTCACTCAAACACTCACGCTCAGCAACGCCAGTCGCCTCAATGGAACGGCAGTCGCTACAACTCTATTAATTAGAGCAAAGCCCTGCCTGAAAAACCTCCGACGAGCGCTGGTTTATTAAGACAGTTCTGGAGATTCACCCTTGAAAACGCTTATTCATCCAACTGCTGTAGTTCATCCCAAATCGGAACTCCACCATACAGTGCAAGTCGGTGCCTATGCTGTGATTGGAGCGCATGTCAAAGTCGGCCCTGAAACAATTATTGGCGCTCATGTGGTGCTAGAGGGGCCTTGTGAAATTGGGGCGCGAAATCAGATTTTTACAGGAGCAGCGATCGGCATGGAACCCCAGGATCTCAAGTTTGTGGGAGAACCAACCTGGGTCAAAATTGGTGACAACAACTTGATTCGTGAGTACGTGACCATTAACCGCGCTACTGGTGCTGGTGAAGCGACAGTCATTGGTGATGGTAACCTACTGATGGCTTATGCTCATGTAGCTCATAACTGCGTGATTGAAGACCAGGTGGTGATTGCCAACTCTGTGGCCTTGGCTGGTCATGTGCATATAGAGTCACGCGCTAGGCTGAGTGGGGTTTTAGGTGTCCATCAGTTTGTGCATATTGGTAGACAGGCAATGGTGGGCGGTATGGCACGTATTGACCGGGATGTAGCCCCATATATGTTGGTGGAAGGTAATCCAGCACGGGTGCGAACCCTCAACCTTGTGGGACTCAAGCGGTCTGGTATGGACGCGGCAGATTTACAAATGCTCAAAAAAGCCTTCCGGATTCTTTACCGCTCTGACTTGTCGTTTAAGGATGCTTTGGAACAACTAGAATTGTTAGGGGATACTGAAGAGTTACAGCATCTCAGGCGCTTTTTGTTACTTTCTCAGATGCCAGGAAGGCGTGGCTTGATTCCTGGAAAGGTAAAAAAAGGTATAAGTGATGAATCGTGAGTGAGGTAGAGATGCGATTAATCGCATCTGAGGTAGAGACGCGATTAATTGCGTCTCTACAGGAGTTTTGAGTTATGTAGTCATGAATAAAATTTTTAACTACTTACTCCTGGCTCTTAACTTTTAACTACTCACTCCTGGCTCTTAACTCTTAATTACTCACTTGAGTTATCAAATGCGGATATTTATCAGCACTGGGGAAGTATCTGGCGATTTGCAAGGGTCGCTACTAATTACAGCGCTGAAGCGTCAAGCTGTGGCGATGGGGTTGAAATTAGAGATTTTGGCGCTGGGCGGCGAAAAAATGCTGGAGGCTGGGGCAACTTTGTTGGGCAATACTAGTAGTATTGGCTCAGTGGGTATTCTAGAAGGACTGCCTTATATTTTGCCGACTCTCCAACTGCAACGACGAGCGATCGCTTCCCTAAAACAAAATCCACCTGATTTGGTAGTGTTGATTGACTACATAGGCCCAAATCTGCGAATCGGCACTTTTATGGAACAAAATTTACCACAAATACCCGTGGTATATTACATTGCTCCTCAAGAGTGGGCTTTTTCAGTAAGTTTGCGAAATACTAATCAAATTGTCAGTTTTACAGACAAACTATTGGCAATTTTTCCCGAAGAAGCCCGTTACTATAGCAAGCAAGGGGCAGAAGTTAGTTGGGTGGGGCATCCTTTAGTTGACCGGATGCAAGATGCTCCCACTCGCCAAGCAGCGCGTGCAATACTGGGGATTGCGCCAGAACAAATTGCGATCGCCCTACTCCCCGCTTCTCGCCGCCAAGAATTAAAATCTCTTTTACCGATAATTTTTCAAGCTGCCCAAACGATTCAAGCTAAATTACCCGAAGTTCATTTTTGGATTCCCCTGTCTCTAGAAATTTATAGACAGCCAATTGAGGAGGCAATTGAGCGTTACGGTTTGCAGGCTACAGTTGTATCAGGTCAACAAAAGCAGGTTTTTGCCGCTGCTGATTTAGCTATTAGCAAATCTGGTACCGTCAACTTAGAACTTGCCTTGTTAAACGTGCCGCAAGTTGTAGTTTATCGCCTAAATCCCCTGACTGCTTGGATAGGTCGTAAAATCCTCAAAGGTTCCATAACTTTTGCATCGCCACCCAATTTAGTAGTGATGAAGCAAATTGTGCCAGAATTTTTACAAGAGCAAGCCACATCAGAGAATATCATCCAAGCGGCGATGGAATTGTTGCTCAACCCCAGTTGCAGACAGCAAACTTTGGCAGATTATCAAAAAATACGGCGAGATTTGGGAGAAGTTGGCGTGTGCGATCGGGCTGCTCAAGAAATTTTGCAAATGTTACCGGAGAATGGGGAGATGAGGAACTCGGGGCCCCCACGAAGTGGGGATTAGGCGCAATGGGGAGATAGGGAAGTGTGGGGAGTGTGGGGAGAGAGGGGGGAAAGATTTCTTCCCCATCCTCCCACACTCTCCCACTCCTCCCACACTCCCCCCATGTCCAATACCCCATTCCCCATGCCCAGAAAAAAATGAAACAGCAGCTAAAAAGACCAATAGTAATAGATTTATTTGCTGGTGCAGGAGGGCTGAGTTTAGGATTTGAACAAGCTGGTTTTGATGTGAAAGCTGCTGTTGAAATCGATCCAATTCATGCAGTCGTTCATAAGTTTAATTTCCCTAATTGCGTAGTATTACCTTGTTCGATAACGGAATTATCGGGGAAAGAGATTCGAGAAAGAACTGGAATTGGCAATCAAAATATCGAAACTATAATTTCTGGTTCACCCTGTCAAGGTTACTCTTATATAGGTCGTAGAGCATTAGACGATCCCAGAAATTTTTTAATCAAAGATTTTATCAGAATTGTTTTAGAGTTAGAACCTGCTTATTTTGTTTTTGAAAATGTTAAAGGTTTGACAGTTGGAAAACATAAATCTTTTTTGTCTGAATTAATCAAAGTTTTTAGTAAAAATGGCTATCAAATCTGTTTACCTTGGAAAATCCTGAATGCTGCTGATTATGGAGTACCACAAAGGCGAGAAAGATTATTTCTCATCGGTACAAAGAAAGGTTTTGTTTTGCCTGAGTATCCTACCCCATCTACTAAACTAGTTTGTCCGACGTTAGCCAATCCTATCTTACCTGTTACTCCTTCTTGTTGGGATGCCCTTGGAGATTTACCAGAAGCAGAAGAATTTGAAGAGTTATTATCTAGTGATTGCACCGAAACAGAAAAATGGAGCAGTCCAAGTAATTATGCACGAGAGATGAGATGTTTAGATGATAGCAGTTGGCATTTTGGCTATCGCAGAAATTGGAATCCTTCTCTTTTGACTTCGAGTATGAGAACTAATCATTCCCAGATTTCACGGGCGAGATTTCAACTCACAGAACAGGGAAAAAAAGAACCTATTTCTCACTTTTTTAAACTAGCAGAAAAAGGCATAGCCAACACTTTAAGAGCCGGAACTGATGCTGCTCATGGCGCACATACTTCTCCAAGACCTATTCATTATATTCAGCCTCGCTGCATTACAGTACGGGAAATGGCACGCTTACATGGGTTTCCTGATTGGTTTCGTTTTCATATTACTAAGTGGCATGGTGCAAGGCAGGTAGGAAATGCAGTTCCGCCACCATTAGCAAGAGCAATTGCTACAGAAATTATCAAATGCCTGGGAATTACTCCAGTTACTCCTAAAGATGTTTTGGATTTGGGAAATCCCAAGCTTTTATCAATGAATATGAAACAAGCTGCGAATTATTGGCAGTTGACTGTATCAATTAAATGTAGTGAATAGCTTGATTGGAGATAAATTATTTGAGCGATCGCACTGCCAAATTTCCTTTTCTTACTCAAACTCAGAACGCAAAATCCTCTGAGCAATGCGATACGCGGTAGCACCTACTCTATTACTTACGGCAGATTTAAATGTCAGGTACATAAATATCCTATCCCCTAGATTTCTCACAAGTGAGAAATTCAACGAGTGTGGGAGGATGAGGAAGAAATCTTTCCCTCCACACTTCCCACACTTCCCACACCTCCTCTTTCCCCCCACACTCCCCACACTCTTGTGAGAAATCCAGGTATCCGCACTCCTAAGGGCAGGGTTGGGAAGGAGTATACCTCATGTACTTGCAAAACGCTGTAAAAATAGCTGTAGTACAAAAATTCAGATCGAATGAAAATTATTGTTCTACATACCCTATAATCTTTTTAATTACGGTATTTGACTAGATATACCGTAGATTTAGGGGTGATTTCTGATGAGTAAGTTGCAACAACAAACACAAGTAAGTCAATTCCTAACCCAGGGAATGCAGATTTATGCCAAGAAAGCTTTGCAGGCGATAGAATTTTTGTGCCAACGCCGAATTAGAAGTTGGTTGAATGGACGTAGTTTGTCAAGCTTTGTGAGTTTGTTGCTAATAGGTGCTTTTTTGAGTATGGCAGTTGCTTCCTGTGGAAGCAGTTCGGCTAATAATAGTGATGTCAAGCTGAGGCTAGTTTCCTTTTCTGTTACCAAAGCAGCTCACGATCGGATAATTCCCAAATTTGTGCAAAAGTGGAAGCAAGAACACAACCAAAACGTCACATTTGAGCAAAGTTATGGAGGTTCTGGCGCTCAAACGGCTGCTGTAATTGCTGGTTCGCAAGAAGCAGATATTGTACATTTGGCACTTCCACTCGATGTAAATAAAATTCAGCAAGCAGGTTTAATTAAGTCAGGCTGGGAAATCAAATCTCCGAGAAATGGTATTGTCAGTAAATCGGTTGCTGCGATCGTAACGCGCGAAGGCAATCCAAAAGGTATAAATACTTGGGCCGACTTGGCAAAAGATGGCGTGAAAGTGATTGCGGCTAACCCAAAAACTTCCGGTATTGCTATCTGGGAATTCTTAACTTTTTGGGGTTCGGTGAGTCTAACCGGAGGTGACGAAGCCACAGCATTAAATTATGTTACCAAAGTTTATAAAAACACCCCTATTCTGACAAAAGATGCCCGTGAAGCAAGCGATTTGTTTTTCCAAAAAGGTCAGGGAGATGTCTTAATTAACTACGAAAATGAGGTAATTTTGGCACAAAGAACTGGTACGAAGTTGCCTTATGTTATACCCCAAGTCAATATTTCCATTGATAATCCTGTAGCCATAGTTGATAAAAATGTCGATAAGCACGGTACAAGAGAAGTTGCACAAGCGTTTGTTGATTTCCTTTACTCGACAGAAGCTCAACGAGAATTTGCAAAATTACAATATCGTCCTGTTAACCCCACTGTCGCCCAAGAAGTAGCATCACAATATCAGCCAATAAAAACTTTATTCACATCTCAAGATTTAGGTGGTTGGGATATTATCCAGAAAAAGTTTTTTGGACAGGGAGGAATTTTTGACAAAATGCAAGCTGTAAACAAAGCATGATATCTATTTTTTCATGTAGCATTCTCTACTTGCAGATAGCTAAGCATAAGGAATTCTTCACTCAGTTTATTCAATTGATAATTTATGAGCTTTCGTAGCAGATTTAAGGATAGTTTTTTCCTGGTATTTTTAATGATTTTTGCCAGCAGTATTACTGCTTGTAGCAGGAATGAGGAAAAGAAAACTCAGGTGAGTATTGATGGTGCAGCTGTAGGTTTTCCTATTTCTTTAGCAGTTGCAGAAGAATACAGTAAAGTCAAGCCGGAAGCTAAAGTAAGCGTTGCCTCAAGCGGTACTGGTGGTGGTTTCAGTAAATTTTGTAATGGCGATATTGATATAGCTGGTGCTTCTCGCACCATTAGAGATGAAGAAATCAAAAAATGCCAAAGTAAGAATATTAAATTTGTAGAGTTGCCTATAGCTTTAGATGGCATCGCCGTGATTGCTAATCGCCAAAATAACTTTGCCAAATGTCTAACTATTAAGGAACTGGGTAAAATTTGGGGCGGCAAATCAGACGGCAAAATATTGAGATGGAATCAAGTTAATTCCAAGTTTCCTAACGAAAAGCTGAAGCTGTATGCTCCATCTTCTGATACGGGAACATTCGATTATATGACTCAAGCTGTGACTGGCAAAGCCAAAAATGGTCGTACAGACTACACTGCAACTCAAAATCAAAACCTTCTCGTACAAGGAGTGTCAGGTGATGTATCAGCCTTGGGTTATGTAGGGATATCTTACTATATTCAAAACCAAGATAAACTCAATATAGTTGCTGTAGAAAGTCCCACAGGGAAATGTGAAAAACCGGTTCCGGTAGATAATGTAATTAAAAATATCTACACACCTTTGTCTCGTCCTCTGTTTATCTATGTCAGTAAAAAATCTTTAGATACTAAGCCAGCAGTAAAAGATTTTGTAGATTTTTATCTAGAAAATTCTTGGAAGTGGGTAGATAGTGTTGGTTATGTAGCATTACCTGATGAAGCTTACCTCAAAGTCAAACAAAAATTTGTTACTGGTGAAACTGGGACAAAGTTTAAAAAAGCAAAACCAGGTGAACCAATTACAAACTTTATTTAAATAAAGTTTCAGTCATTGTAGTTTAATTTTAGTGATAAGTTAATTGTTTATGCAAAATGCAAATTCTCAAGACGCTCCTTATTTACAATCCAGAGAGTCACTGGAGAAAAATGCATCTGAAGATATTTCAGAAAAGATTATTGTGGCGATTTTATTTGCTTGTGCTTTAGTCTCGGTTTTGACTACCTTTGGAATTGTCATAATTATTTTTCAGGAGACATTCGGTTTTTTTCAAGAAGTCTCCTTTGCCCAATTTTTTCTTGATACTAAATGGACACCTTTATTTGCCGATAGACATTTTGGTGTTTGGCCATTGATTAATGGCACTTTCTTGACTACAGCTATTGCAATGGCAGTTGCTATTCCTTTGGGTTTATCTTCTGCTATTTATTTAAGTGAGTATGCTCAACCCAAAGTAGCAGCAATTTTACGTCCAGCAGTAGAACTTTTAGCAGGAGTACCAACGGTAGTCTATGGCTACTTTGCACTGTTATTCGTAACACCATTACTGCGGAATATTATCCCTCTAGAAATTTTTAATGCCTTGAGTGCTGGGTTAATGATGGGGATAATGATTACTCCCACGGTTGGTTCTATCAGCTTAGATGCTATCCGAGCAGTTCCACGTTCTTTACGAGAAGGAGCCTATGCTATAGGCATCACTAAACTAGAAACTATTTTTAAAGTAGTTCTACCAGCGGCACTTTCTGGAATCATAGCCTCGATTATCTTGGGTATTTCTCGAGCTGTGGGTGAAACAATGACTGTTCTCATCGCTGCCGGACAACAACCAAGGTTAACTGTTAATTTTGCGGAATCAATAGAAACAATGACAGCTTACATGGCACAAATTTCTGGTGGAGATAGTCCACGTGGTAGTCTCAATTTCAAGACATTGTATGCTGTAGGTGCTGTTCTGTTTCTACTTACCCTTGCTTTGAATATTGTTAGTTACTGGATTGCTAATCGCTTTAAAGAAAAATACGACTAAATAGATATGGCTACAAATTATCAACAAAATGATTCTCTAGATTCTGCGGTAGAATTTACCGATAATGTTGAAAGTAGGGAGACACTAGGGAAAGTATTTGAAGTAGTTTTTTTGTTAGGATTGCTGATTGGTTTATTTATCTTAGTGTTGCTATTATTTGATATTTTGCGAGACGGATTAGGCAGATTTTTATCACCAGGCTTTCTTACGGAAACTCCTTCTCGTTTTCCTGACCAAGGTGGTATTCGTCCTGCAATTATCAGCAGTGTTCTTTTAGGGTTTGTTGTGATTTTCGTGACTGTACCAATTGGTGTAGGAGCAGCTTTATATCTAGAGGAGTATGCACCTAAAGCTTGGTGGACAGCGATTGTTGAGATTAATATCAGCAATCTAGCGGGAGTACCTTCTATTGTCTATGGATTACTGGGTTTAGGAGTTTTTAATTATCTGCTTGGATTTGGCCCCGCTTTGATTTCTGGAGCATTGACTTTATCATTATTATCTTTACCAGTAATTATTGTGACAGCTAGAGAAGCAATTCGCGCTGTTCCAGATTCCCTAAGAAATGCTTCTTACGGATTAGGTGTTACCAAATGGCGAACTATCAGCCATCATGTCATACCTTATGCTGTTCCTGGTATCCTAACTGGGGTAATTATCTCTGTATCTCGTGCTATTGGTGATGCAGCGTCTTTAATTGTTGTAGGTGCTGTGGGTTTTCTTACCTTCGATCCTGGTTTATTCCAGAGATTTATGGCTTTACCTATTCAAATTTATAGCTACATCACTCGTCCAGAACCAGGTTTTGCTAGTGCAGCAGCAGCCACAATTATTGCATTATTACTCTTAATTTTAGCTTTAAATGGTCTAGCAATTTATATTAGGCAACGCTTTGCAATAAATTAGATAATTGGTAATAATTCCAAATTAATAAGCTTGATTATTTGAACAATACCCAGTAGGTATACAACTAGAGTTTAAAAGTTTTTCTAAAATTTGGAGAAGCAAAAAATGACTTACAGCAATAGAAGAAGTCAAGAAGATAGTACCACAATAGAACCAGCAAATGCAGTATTTAATGCTGAAGGAGTAAAAGTATACTACGGGGGATTTCTGGCACTTTTAGATGTTTACTTAAAGATTCCAGAAAAACAAATTATTGCTTTTATTGGGCCTTCAGGATGTGGTAAAAGTACTTTACTACGTTGCTTCAATCGGATGAATGATTTAATTCCTGGAGCTAGGGTAGAGGGGAGACTGAATTATCGCGATCGCAATATTTACGACCCAAAAATCAATTCTGTAAAATTACGCCGCCAAGTCGGAATGGTTTTTCAAAGACCTAATCCTTTTCCGAAGTCAATATACGAAAACATTGCCTTTGGCCCCCGTTCTAACGGTTATAAAGGTAATATCGATGACTTGGTGGAAGATTCCCTCAGACGCGCCGCTATCTGGGATGAAGTCAAAGACAAACTCAAAGAAAAGGGAACTGCATTATCTGGAGGACAACAGCAACGGCTTTGCATCGCAAGAGCGATCGCTATGAAACCAGATGTATTATTAATGGATGAACCATGTTCTGCTCTTGACCCAATTTCTAGCCGCCAAGTAGAAGAATTGTGCTTAGAACTTAAGCAACAATACACTATCATCATAGTGACTCATAACATGCAGCAAGCATCTAGAGTCGCAGATTTTACGGCTTTCTTCAATACAGAAATTGACGAGCATGGCAAACGTCGGGGAAAATTAGTTGAGTTCAGTCCGACACTGCAAATGTTCAGTTCTCCTCAAACCAAAGAAGCTGAGGATTATATTAGTGGACGTTTCGGTTAAAGAGACATCACAGTGGAAGGAGAAAGGTAAAAGCTAAGTTGAGTTGTGAGCAACTATTATTCCCTTGCACTTCGATTTAAATAACCATTCTGGAAAATATGCTGAGGCTTGATAGTACTTGACTGAAGTAAAATTTTAGTTAAGTACTTATACTGTGTATTATGTTTAAGCCTTTGTCATTTGCTTTAATTGCATTTAGTGTTCTTACAGCATCCATTAATAACCCCGATGTTACCTTGGCGGGAACATGTGCGTCTAAATGTGGGCCGCGTCCAATTCAGTTTACTCCTGGACAACACATCCGGGTTGAAGTTGTAAATAGCACACCCAATTTAATAAAAATCCAAAAACCCTCCGGGACTGACGCCATATCTTTGAATCCAGGACAAAAATTAAATTTAGAAGAAATAGAAGGTACAGAACCAAATACATCTTTAATATTTTGGAGCGAAAAGGGTTTATCGCTACAAGCAATTGTCTCAAAACCGAACTTCGGCACATTGCGGCTGGAACTGCGTCCGACTTTGCGCTCTCCGGGCGATCGCTCGTTGTATATTATGGATGATGGTAGGATAAACGTGTTCTAGATAGTAAATTAATGTTATTAGTTATGAGTTAAGAAACAACTTTCAATTCAACACTCATAACTAAAAACTCCTAACTTTTATTGTGCTAGACCGAGCTGTATCTGAAGTATCAAAGCCTCACAGACGCTTACCCAATCAGCGCTGGCAGATTTATCCACAAAAACCAGAATTTGCCCAAAATCTGGCGGTTTTAACAAACATTTCACCGATTGTCAGCCAATTGCTGATTAATCGGGGTATAGAAATACCAGAACAGGTACAAGCATTTTTAAATCCAGAGTCTTTAGTCTTACCTTCGCCGTTGGAGGAATTCCCAGATTTAGCAATTAGTTTGGAGTTGTTACAAAATGCGATCGCCTCTCAAGCAAAAATCGCTATTTGTGGTGACTATGATGCTGATGGCATGACTAGCACTGCTTTACTTTTGCGTAGTCTCCGCACTTTAGGCGCACAAGTAGATTATGCTATTCCCAGTCGAATGCATGAAGGCTATGGTATTAATAAGCGCATAGTTGAAGAATTTCACAGCGAAGGTGTGGGACTAATTCTCACTGTAGATAATGGCATTTCTGCATTTGAACCAATAGCTAGAGCTAGAGAACTTGGTCTTGCAGTTATTATTACCGACCACCACGACATTCCCCAAAAACTACCACCAGCTAATGCTATCCTCAACCCCAAACTCATAGCAGAATCCTCACCTTATCGGGGTGTTGCTGGTGTTGGTGTCGCCTACATATTGGCAGTGTCTCTAGCACAACAGTTAGGGGAGACTCAAGGCTTAATTAGACCGATGCTAGCACTATTTACACTGGGAACGATCGCAGATTTAGCTCCTTTAACTGGTGTGAATCGTCGTTGGGTGAAACGCGGTTTACAGCATTTACCCAAATCCAATTTACCTGGAATCCAAGCGTTAATTCAGGTAGCTGGGGTGCAAGCCAGAGGAGATGAGGGAGCAGGGAGCAGGGGGCAAGGGGCAGAGGATAAAGTTCCCAAATCCCAAATCCCAAATCCCAAATCTCTGAAGCCTGAAGATATCGGGTTTCGTTTAGGGCCGCGAATTAATGCTATTGGTCGAATTGGTAATCCTCTGACTGTGATTGAACTGCTAACTACAGATGATATGGGAGTGGCACTCGAAAGAGCAATGCAGTGCGAACAAGTCAACACCTCTCGCCAGCAAATGTGCGAGCAAATTGAACAAGAAGCGATCGCTTTTGTAGAGACAGAATTTGTGGCATCTCTACAGCAAGACCGTATATTAGTTGTTGTACAACCCAATTGGCATCACGGGGTTATCGGTATCGTCGCCTCTCGCTTGGTGGAACGCTACGGCGTCCCTGTGTTTATTGGTACGTATGAAGACGAGCAACACACACGCGGTTCAGCACGAGGAATTCCAGAGTTTGATGTATTTGCAGCTTTGGAATATTGCCACGATTTATTAGGAAAATTTGGCGGACACAAAGCAGCCGGCGGATTTTCTTTACCAGCAGAAAATTTGCAGGGGTTGCGATCGCGTTTGATTGAGTTTGCCAACGGATGTCTTGAACCCCAACATCTCAAGCCTCTGCTGAAAATTGATGCCGAAGTCAACCTCAATCAAATCAATCAGCAGCTTTATCAACAGCTTAACGCTCTGCATCCTTGCGGTATCGATAATCCCGATCCGATTTTTTGGACACCTAATGTCCAAGTAGTTGAGCAGCAAATTGTTGGCAAAGGTCATATCAAACTGACAATTGCTCAAACTGTCGATGGTCAACAGTATAAAATTAAAGCGATCGCTTGGCGTTGGCGCGATTACTTCCGCCTACCATTACGAGTGGATGTTGCTTATAAACTGCGAGAGAATCACTTTAACGGTAACACTACCATCGAGCTAGAGTTAGTAGGTGTGAGATTGCCAATTCCAGTTCAACAATTTTTTGTTTCGCCGCCTACCTCCTCAAGCACCACTTTTGAATACAACCAGCGACACTATACTTGTGGTTTCTATAAAAATGGTTTAGCAGCAGAATTAAGAATTAAAAATCCTGAAGGCAAAATCTTGGCCATCCAACCAGGACAGGTAAACGGTTTGCTTGGCACCAATCGTCAAGATGCCAAAGAAATTGATATTTCTCAACCACAATATGACAGTATTATCCAGGCAGCCCTTCAAGCTTTATCAGTACGGAGTGCTGAGTTAGGTAGTTAAGAGTTACAGCAGATTTCAAGCAGACTGAAGTACACAAGGATTTGTCTGCTAGCGAAGTTATAAAAAGTTTTTCACTCCTCAACTCACCAATTCTACTGCATAAGTTAAGAAGAAAATTTTGATTTCTCACTCTTAACACTCAATTATTAACTCTCAATCAGCACTCAGTACTCTTAAAGGTTACCGTTGCGAAATGCTAGCACAAAGATTACTGCTGGGCCAGCAATCACGATTAGCGCCACGGACAGTAATTGAAAAATAACTTCCCAATTGATGCTGGTAAAAGCGTTAAATAAATCAGACACAGCGTCAAACATTTTTCCTTTTCTCCTCCTAATTTGGTTTAAAAAATTCAATACTTTGTTAGAAACCCGCAATCGATCATATCTGGCCGCAGGCTGTAAGATTTAATTTACTTAACAAAATTATAAGAAAAAACATAAAATATGAGGAATCGAGGATTAGGGGACTTAGGGCCTCGCCTGAGGATAAGGGTGAGTAGAGAGTAGGGACTAAAGAATAAGATTAAAAATACTATTTTCTAATACCCAGTACCCAATCGTTATAGCTGTTCTTAATTGAGTAAAATACAGACGTTCGTAGGGTACTACAGCTGTATTAGCCTACAGCGTGCCAAACGAAAATCGCTATAATACCCAGTACCCAGCCGCCAATCCCCAATCCCAAATGTCAACTTGGCAATGTGTAAAACAATGTGGAGCCTGCTGTCATCTCGATCCAGCAGAGCGTCCAGATTTGGATGAGTATCTCTCGCCTCCAGAACTAGAACTTTACCTTAGCATGGTAGGTGAAGGAGGATGGTGTATTAATTTTGACCATACTACGCGAGAGTGCCGCATCTACCCAAATCGCCCGCGCTTTTGTCGCGTGGAATCAGAAGTCTTTCAAGATATGTATGGGATTGAACCAGAAGAACTCAATGATTTTGCCATTGACTGCTGTCGTCAGCAAATAGAGGGAGTATACGGCGATCGCAGTTTAGAAATACTCTGGTTTAATCAAGCTATTGGCTTTTGACACTCCAATGCTCATTTTTTGTTTGGGGTTGCAATTTATGATAAAAATCTGAGAAAATGATAGAAATATGAAAACAACCTAGCAACAAAACTATTGCCTGTGAAACTACATTCTGCACCTCTAGGCATTTCTGGCATATCTCCATCTGAGATAGACCTAGAACTCAAAGATAGCGATGATTTTAACTTAACCCCTGCTCGCTGCTTGCCAGTTCAGCCTGTAGTTGCGGATAATCCTCAAAAGCAGAAATCAGCGCTAGTAGTTTTTGGTACAACCTTTATAACTATCTTTTTAGCAGAAATTGGAGATAAGACTCAGCTATCTACTTTGTTAATGAGTGCGGAATCTCATTCACCGTGGATAGTATTTCTCGGATCTGCGGCTGCACTCATAACCACCAGTTTATTAGGTGTACTTTTAGGTGGTTGGATAGCCACCCGACTCAGCCCAAAAACTGTAGAAAAATCAGCAGGCGTGATGTTGTTGTTGATTTCTCTAATGCTGTTTTGGGATGTATTTATTGGTTATTAGTCATTGACTATCGATTATTAATTATTCCTCTGTGTCCCCTACATTTCCCCTAATAATATGGATTGGCATCTTCTTGGATTGAGCTTTATTACAGTTTTTTTGTCAGAATTAGGTGACAAAAGTCAGCTAGCGGCGATCGCACTTTCAGGGCGTTGTCAATCTCCGCGTGCTGTATTTTTTGGTTCAGCATTAGCACTACTGTTGACAAGCTTTTTGGGAGTATTAGCAGGAGGAGCAGTAGCAGAATTGTTACCTACACGCTTGATTAAAGCGATCGCTGCTGTGGGATTTGCGATTCTGGCTGCACGTCTACTGTTATTTAACAATGAACCATCATCTGATTCTGAACAAATATCTTGAAGAAGAATTCACGATTCAGGAGCTTTCCTTGCTTTGCTCCTAAATTGTGATTTCTAAATTCTTTATAAAGGTTCCCAACCAGTTCCTTTGTAGCCGTATTCAAAAATTTCTGGATGTAAAATTTCTGCCAAAATTTCCAGAGAATCTACCAGTCGCGGCCCTGGACGATTGAAGTAAGAATTGCCATCAGTAATGTAGACCCTACCTGTTTGAGTGGCGTGTAGTTTTTGCCATTGTGGAAGTTGAGTTAAAACCTGGGCTTCTTGGCGAGTACGATTTAAATCAAAGCCGCAAGGCATCAAAACAATTATATCTGGATTACTTGCTATTAGTGTTTCCCACGGTAGCACAGGAGAAGGCTGACCCGCGACACCAAATAGGGATTGCCCTCCTGCCAAGTTAACCAATTCCGGAATCCAATTCGCCGCAATCATCAAAGGATCGAACCACTCAATGCAGGTGACAGTGGGCAGTTCATTTAAAGCAAGTCCTTGAATTTTTTGTTTGCAAATTTTGATGCGAGCCTCTAAATTTTCTATGACTTTTACTGAGTCTACACCGAAGATGTTGCCAACTCTTTCAATGTCAGTGCAAATATCCTCAAGAATGTTAGGTTGTAAAGAAATAATCTGGGGTTGGCTCTTAAGGAGTGTAGCAACTGCCTTTTCGACTTCATCAAAGCTGACAGCACATACATCACACTGGTCTTGAGTGAGAATATGGGTAGGCTGCAACTGCTCTAAAACATCTGTTTTAATTTCATAGATACTCAGAGCAGATTGTAATAAATTATTTACGTCATCGTGAATTTGGCTGCTGGAGGCATTGGAGTCTAAACGTGCTTGGGTACAAATGGGCCGATTTTGGATTTCTGGCGGGTAATCGCATTCGTGCGATCGCCCTACAATAGCATCAACCAATCCTAATGTCGCTAAAATCTCTGTTCCACTAGGAATTAAGGAAACAATTCTTATACTACTATCTATCATCACTCTACCTTTGCAACAGCTAATATTAACTTAATTCTGGCAAAATTTAAGTCATTAGATATCTTTCTGTAGGCGAATTCAAGGATATTTTGGTAGTCAGGACTAACCAAGAATCCAAAGCAGAGCAGCGGTATCTTAATGAATCGAGGTAGCAATTACGGTAATTAAGTGATGTAATGATTACATTAGCCGTGCAAGTCAACTTTTAAAAATACTATACTACTTGATAGTTAAATAATTTTAAATGCCAATCATGATTCATTGAGGCAACAAAGACTGCTATGAACTTGTAAAAGTGATTGGCAAATTCTAATCTGGAACTTGTCATTCCAGAATTAGAAGATTTTATTTAAATAAATATATTTTCCGGTTCTGAAAAATCCTATGCAGTAATTCTAGTTATACAAAGACGGTTCTACTTTCCCCGTAGAACTGCCAGACAAAATTATCTCTTCTTGAGGACAACTCATGCAGGTGGCCGCGGCTAGAAATATCACAGGGTATAATGAAGCCCAAGAGGGTTTACAAATCAGAGAAGATAGTCGGCGAAAACAAAGCCAGACCTTAGTGCAACTGGCAAGGAGCAAGACATTTCAGCAAGGTAATCTAAATGCGGCCTTAAGAGAAATCACAGAAACTGCTGCCCAGACGCTCTTAGTGGAGCGAGTCGGGGTGTGGTTATATAATCAAGAACGTTCAAAAATGGAATGCATCGATTTATACGATGTGAATACCAAAGAGCATACTTTTAGTAGCTCGCTTTTAAAAATAAATTATCCTACTTATTTTCAAGCTTTAGAACAGGAACGTAGCATTGCTGTAAATGATGCTAAAAATGATATCAGAACTCAAGAATTATCAGAGTCTTATCTTTCTACTTTTGGTATCACATCACTACTGGATGCACCAATTTGGTTAGAAGGGCGTTTAGTGGGCGTAGTCTGTCACGAACACATAGGCAAAGTTCGCCAATGGACTTTGGAAGAAGAAACTTTTGCCGGTTCAATTGCAGATTTCGTTACCTTGGCTATAGAAGCAAGCCAGCGAAATACCACACAGGAAGCACTGCAGCAGAGTGAGGCCCAATTTCGGGCGATTTTTGAGTGTTCTTCTATCGGTATTGCGCTTATAGATATGAAAGCGCAGATAGTCGATACTAATGCTGCACTGTGCGAGATTTTAGGATATAGCCGAGAAGAGTTATACAGCAAACGCTTTACAAATTACGTTTGTACACAAAAAGGCGATTTAGAAATTTACAGACAACTGGTCTCAGAAATAAGCATAAATTTAGAGAAAAATTCAAGGATCGAAGTTAAACAACCTGTAGATAAATATTGTATTGAAATGGAAAGACGCTGCCAGCATCAAGATGGTAGCTTAGTTTGGACTCATATTTCTGTTTCTATGATTCGGGATAGCAATGGTCAACCTGAGTTTTTTCTTGCGATGATTGAGGACATTAGTGAACGCAAGCAAACCGAGTCGAAACTACGTGCTTCTCAAGAAGCAGCACAAGCAGCCAGTCGAGCAAAAAGTGAATTTTTAGCAACCATGAGCCATGAACTACGGACACCTCTGAATGCAATTATGGGCTTATCGCAATTGCTCCAACAAGAAATAGTTGGCTCTCTCAATGAAAAACAAAAAGAATATATTGATTGTATATATAGTAGTGGCGAACAGTTATTGACGGTGATTAACGATATCTTAGACTTATCTAAGGTGGAAGCAGGCAAAGAAGAATTGTTGCTTTTACCTTTGTCAGTGTCAGAGATATGCAATTATGCTATATCGACAGTACGCGATCGCGCTTTAGAAAAGGGATTGCAACTCACATGTGAAATTGGCCCCAAAGCGGATACTTGCATTGCTGATGAACGGCGCATCAAGCAAATGCTACTTAACCTGCTCAGCAATGCTGTTAAATTTACCTCAGTTGGTTGGGTATCCCTGGTAGTCAAAAAACTACCGCAAGGAATGAAATTTATAGTTTTAGATACTGGAATTGGTATTGACTCAAGTCAGTTTGAATTTCTATTTGAACCGTTTAAACAGCTTGACAGTCAGTTAAATCGCCAGTACGAAGGCACAGGTTTGGGTTTAGCTTTGACACGCAAATTAGCCCGTTTGCATGGTGGAGATGTAACTGTTACATCTACTTTGGGAAAAGGTAGCGAGTTTACTTTGTTTCTACCAAATCGATTACATTTAGAAGATGAACACACAAGTCTAAGCGTCCCCTTTCAACATTCAGAACTTTAGACAGATAAAGGAGAAAATTTTATATATGCATCATCTTCCCCAGCCGTTCCTGAAAATATAGCAGGAGGCAGGAGACAGTCCCGATGAAACAAGTTTCACTGCCATGTATGAAAAAAAATATCCCCTACACCCTACACCCTTTCTCAAGTCACAAGGTAGGAAGTAGAATTATTACTATTCCTAGCATTCACGCTTGTGATTATGTCTTAAAGGATCGCATTTATATTTTTAGTCCCAAAGAAGCATTGTAAAATAATACTAAGCGTGCTATCAATCTCGGTCGTTCATTAAGCGTAGTCCGACTCAGCATCGCTGCCATTAATATAAAAATATAAAGATTACACAAAGCTAAGCAATTTTACATATATTTATCGCTCAAAAATATGAAGAGTATGCGAAGATGCCTTTTTAAGTATAGACATCTAAGTAATATTCTGTACTTAATTATTAAAGTTATTTAGACGTTCCCTATTTTCAAGCTAAATACCCACGGGCATATAGCTCACAACGAGGGCATGAAAATTATTTTGCGTCTTCCCTGAACGCTTACCCATATTTTCAAGACAGTAAGACTTATGCATTGAAAAAAAACTAGTAGTCTGCAAACCCAAAATTAGTTGGGTGAGGTTGGCGAAAAAGGAAAGGGATTAAAAACCTTTACTTTTTACCCTTTACCCTACTAAGTTACTTTGGCAAACTGCTAGTGTGAATTTCAAGGATTCAAGCTTGATTTATTGAGGCTTTTACAGCGATGCCTGGGTTGGGCTACGCCTACGCTACTGAATCAAAAATAGTTCACAAAAGCCTCAAACAACCTATTTTTCTGAATTCATACGCTAAGTAATTTGAAAGTGCTTAAGACTTAGATAGTCCTACATAGTTGGATAAGTGTTACTTCCAAGCTGGTCAACAGAGGGAATCTTTGGGAAGAATTGGTAACCCTTAAGGGTGACTTTAAAGTATTCGCAAAATTGTCAACTCCCAGTAATATCATGTCCGGTTGAATACTTGTGATATCTGTGAGGGTCGGTAACGGGTAATGGGTAATAGGTAATGGGGAATAAAAATACAGTTTAACTCTTCCCTCTTCCCCAATTCCCAATGACCTATTACCAATTACCAGCAACACCAACATATTGTAAGTAATTAGCCGAACTTGATATGAGTTCATTATGTCTAAAAACAGTATTAACAGTAGGTTTAGAACTTAAAGCTACTGAAAAATCCATTCAGGAAGGTAAAAGCTATGGCAAATATCAATGGAACTAAGGGTAATGATACCCTAGTGGGCACTTATGACGCGGACACAATTAACGGTAAAGCTGGGAATGATACTCTCATTGGCGATGCTGGGAATGATACTCTCGTTGGTGGCGTGGGGAGTGATAGTCTCATTGGTGGCGATGATGATGATACTCTGTTGGACTCTAGCTCTTACGAGAACTATCCTAATATTTTGTTTGGCAATAACACCCTTAACGGTGGCGCTGGTGACGATTACTTAAATATTACAGCAGGTGATAACGTGTCTCCAGGAGGCAATGATGGCGCTAACCTGCTCCTTGGAGGCGATGGTAATGACACTCTCTTAGCCTCTGGCTCTTACTTTTCCTATCCTAGTACGTTTGCCAATAACACCCTCAAGGGTGGTGCTGGTAACGATTACTTAAATATTGACTATTCATCAGGCGATAATTTGCTCCTTGGAGGCGATGGTGATGATACTCTCTCTGCCTCTACCGCTTTGGGTAATAACACCCTTAACGGTGGCGGTGGTAACGATACCTTCTATAGTCAATCAAACGAGATCTTTGACAGTCAGAACAATAAAATCTTAATTGGTGGCGGCGGCAAGGATAAATTTGTTCTCGGTTACGTAAGCACTATTACCACTATCACTGATTTCAGTGGCATTGGTAAAGGCTCGAACCCATCAGCAACGGTAATTGCCTCATTGGATACTTTGCAATTTACAGAATTTGAGCAAACTGCAAGAAATCTGCAATTAACTCAAAATGGTAACAACTTAGAAATAACCTTTAGAGGGATATTTAATCCCAAAGTAGTCTTGCAAAACTTTGCCCTGGAAAATCTAGACAATTTAGCCCAGGTCGGCAATATTTTGTTTTATGGACAAACTAGGATTACGGACAGCTTTGATGTCTTCGATGCCAATTCCAACCAAAGTACCGTCTTCAAAAAGAACACAGTCACTTTCTTGAACGAGTTAAACAACAATGTCAACGGCTTTGACAACTCAGATGATGTCATTAATGGTCAAGGAGGTAATGATAAAATCGATGGCAAGAGTGGTAACGATGTTTTGAGGGGCGGTGCGGGGAGTGATACTCTCATTGGTGGTACTGGTGACGATATTCTATCGGATAATTCCGATTCAACAGGTAATAATCTGCTCTCTGGGGGCGATGGCAATGATTCTCTCTCCATCTCTGGCTCTTTAATCGGTGGCTACTTGACAGGATACAATTTTTCTGGTTTTTCATCTGGCAATAACACCCTCAACGGTGGTACTGGTAGTGATACTTTAAGTGCTAGTTTCTCAACAGGCGATAACCTGCTCTCTGGGGACAATGGCAATGATTATCTTGTTGCTTCTGGCTTTTTCGACTATGATTTTCCAGACCTTACCGAAATCTATACCACCTCTGGCAATAATACCCTCAACGGGGGTGCTGGCAACGATACCTTGGATGTTGGTTTGTCAATAGGTGACAACCTACTTTTGGGAGGCGATGGTAATGATTCTCTCTTTGGCTCCGATAATGGTCCGGCTTACGAGGTGTTCGGCTATAGTACCTCAGGAAATAACACCCTCAATGGTGGTGCTGGCGACGATACCTTAAATACTGGCTTTTCAACAGCCGATAATCTACTCTTAGGGGGCGAAGGGAATGATACCCTCAAAGGTGGGAATGGTAATGATGCCCTCTATGGAGGGACTGGTACTGATACCTTTGTTTTCAATAGTTATAATGAAGGTGTTGATAGTATTTATGACTTCAACTCCACTAATGAACGGATTCAGGTATCGGCTGATGGTTTTGGCGGGGGGTTATCAATAGGTTCGCTTTCAGCTAGTCAGTTTACCCTGGGAACATCTGCAACCACGATCGCTCAGCAATTTATCTATGATAACAATACAGGTGCATTGTACTTTGACCAAGATGGCAGTGGTGGTGCGTTTACTCAGGTAAAATTTGCCCAACTATCTGGTGGAGTGTCACTAACTAAGAACAATTTTGAGGTGATTGCTTAATCGGCATGAGTGCTTCATAATTTTAGTCACAGAAAAATAAGAATATTAGAAATGCGAGATGCTTATAATACCATCTCGCATTACTTACATTAAATTATATTTTTTTAAAAATAATTTTAACAAGTTAATCCATTTATAAACCTTAAATTAGAGAAAGTGTAAAATTTTTCTCATTTTTACATGGGGAATACCAGCTTCTTGAAATATTTCGCCTTCTTCTACAAAGCCCAGTTTTAGATATAAACCTTTGATATATTCTTGAGAATGAACAACAATTTCTCGAATATTTTTATTAGCTATAAACAAGAGTGCATTTTCCATAATTTTCTTACCAATACCTTGCCCTCTAACTGTAGATAAAACAGAAAGCCTTTCTATCTTGACAGTTTTTTCATCTAAATATCTAATTCTGGTAGTACCCACTGCTTTATCATCTAAATAAGCTATTAAATGGTCGGAGATTTCATCTTTGCCATCAAACTCTAAAGCAGGATCTACCCCTTGTTCTTCCTGAAAAACTGACTTTCTAATTGCAGCGATCGCCGGAAATTCTTCAGGTAATTCAGCAAGTTTTATAACTAAATTACTCATCAAACTGTTTTTGTAGTTAGTATATCAAAAAAGGTGGGTTTTCCCCACCTAATTCTATACTTTAATCTGCACCTTCAATCGGTGCAAAACCTTGGCGCTGAATATTTTCTGTGACTGCGCGTGGTTCCAAGAATTGCAGTAGGTAATCAGGGCCTCCAGCTTTAGAACCGACTCCAGAAAGTTTGAATCCACCAAAGGGTTGTCGTGCAACAATAGCACCTGTGATATTGCGATTGATGTACAAATTCCCAACTTCAAATTCTGTCTGCGCCTGCTGAATGTGCGAAGGTGTTCGAGAATAAAGTCCTCCAGTCAATGCATAGTTAGTCCCGTTGGCGACTGCTAAGGCTTCCTGAAAATCTTTCACCCGAATTACCGCCAGCACAGGCCCAAAAATTTCTTCTTGAGAAATGACTGCATCTGGCGATACTTCACTAAAAATCACAGGGCCGACAAAATAGCCTTGTTCTGGTGCTGGTAACTCCAAGGCTAGTTGTGCTTCTGCCTTACCTTTCTCAATATACTCGCGGATGCGATCGCGGGCATTGCCATCAATTACTGGCCCGACTTGCGTACTAAGTAGCTCTGCTTCCCCAATGTTCAGAGATTTTGTCGCTTCCACCAAGCGCTGCACAAAAGCATCATAAATCGGTTCCAACACGATCGCTCGCGAACAAGCAGAACATTTTTGTCCGCTGTAACCGAATGCTGATTGCACTACCCCGACAACCGCTTGGTCTAAATCAGCACTTTCATCGACAATAATTGCATTTTTACCACCCATTTCAGCAATCACTCGTTTCATGTGCTTTTGTCCGGGTTTTAGCGTTGCTGCATCCGCGTAAATTCTACATCCTACTTCTTGAGAACCCGTAAAAGCAATTACATGAGTATCTGGATGATTTACCAAATAAGCCCCAACTTGGGAACCCTTCCCTGGTACGTATTGAAATACACCTTGAGGAAAACCAGCATCTACCAGGATTTCTGTGAATTTTGCAGCAATCACAGAAGATGTTTCCGCAGGTTTGAGGAGAGTACAATTGCCAGAAACCAAAGCTGCAACAGTCATACCACAAGCGATCGCCAAGGGGAAATTCCAAGGAGAAATCACCACAGCAATTCCCCGTGGCTGATAGATATAACGATTAGTCTCTCCAGGTATGTCATAATTAACACCTTCGTCTAATCGTTCAATTTCATCAGCATAATACTGACAAAAGTCTATGGCTTCAGAAACCTCTGCATCAGCTTCCTTAACTGGTTTCCCAACTTCCAAAACCATCCAAGCTGAAAGTTGGGTGCGGCGTTCTTCCATCAAATCACCCGCTTTCCGCAAAATATCAGCGCGTTGTTTAGCTGGTGTTTTCTTCCAACTAGGAAAGGCCGCTTTAGCAGCTTGCATCGCCTGTTCGGCTTGTTCAACGCTAATCAACCCGACTTTGCCAACTACCTCACTGAAATTAGAAGGATTGAGAGAATCAACAAATTCCGGCGTATTAACATACTCTCCATCAATCAGCGGTAGATAAGTTCTACCCAAATTTTCACGAACACTTGCAAAAGCTTCCATCACCTTCCTTCTTCCCTCCTCCTTTGCATAATCTGTATCCGCCGCCCCAACAAAGGAAGAGGACACGGGGAAATTTTCATTCTCTGCGTCTTTAACAACTGGTGGTGCTAACAATTCGTCAATTGGCCGATTTTCGAGATTTTGGCGTAAAAAAGAACTATTAGCCGTATTTTCCAACAACCGCCGAATCAAATATGCCATTCCAGGCAATAATTCACCGTAAGGACAGTAAACTCTAACCCGATAACCCCTGTCAACCAACGCCTTGGCAACTTTATCACCCATACCGTAGAGGACTTGCAATTCAAAGCGACGGCGGGGGACATTTAAACTTTCAGCTATAGCAATGGCACGAGCGTGCGATCGCACATTATGGCTACCAATGGCAGAATACACATATTGATGATTTTCTAGCAATAACTGAGTGATGGTTTCAAAGTTAGCATCAGTTGCCGCTTTATCATTGTAAACTGGCTGTGACCAGTGCTTTTGGGCTGCTTTAATTGTTTCCTGATCCCAATATGCGCCTTTCACCAAACGAATTGTCAGGGGAAAACCGCGCTGTTTTAACCAAGAAATCATATTCTTAACATCTTGCTCGCTATCACGCAGATATGCTTGAATTGTGATCCCAATATCTGTGCGTTGTCGAAACTCTTCTTCGAGTAACAGTTTTTTCAAGATACTGAGAGTTATGTCCTTATAAGCATACTGTTCCATATCAAAATGCACAGCTGCGCCTAATTCTTTGGCACGACGTAAGAGAATACGAATGCGATCGCTAACTCGTTGTTCACTACCTTTAGCATCTAATGGATCGAATTGCGAATAAAATGCGGTTAATTTAACAGAAACCTGGACTTTTGGTAACAGTTCGCCATCTGCCTCATCAATCGCTGGTATGATTGTCCAATTCTTCGATACTTCTACCAATTGTTGGATTAATTCTAAATAGCGTTCTAGATAAGATTGCGCTTCGGCTTCAGTAATTACCGCTTCACCAAGTAAATCAATAGTGAAAGCCATTTTCTCTTTTCGCAGCCGTTCAACTGTTTTGATGACTTGTTTAATATTTTCACCAGCGATATATTTATGAGCAAGAGTTTCGACCGCTGTACCAACAGTTGTAGCAGCAACTTGTCCTGGCATAGAGTCAGGGTTAGCAAAGTTTAGCATTCCCTTCAAAGCTGTCGGTAATTCTACAGACTGATCGCTTAAATATTCTTGTAAATGTGAGGCAATTTCCGATTTACTATTCAAAGCAGGTAGAGTATCTATAAACCGAAATAATTGCACCCGCAACCCAGGATTACTCATCGTCCAAGCTAGTAATTTATCATCCCAGCGCATTTGATCGCGCAGCGAAGCAAAAAATGAACGATTTTCCTGTGCATCTGCTAGAAGTTGTTTAGCAATTTCTTGGGTTTTAGCTTCGTAGATGTTTGTCTGTACTTGTAATACCACTGATAATAAACTCCGTTAATCAAGGCAAGGCTTTTTGTACAAAACCTGTGTCTTCTATTTTGACGTTTTCATCTAGCTGTCACCATATTGGAGAGATGAGAAGACAAAGGAAAGCAGAACGAAAATAACTTTTAACTCCTGGAAAGACTTGGGTTAATCGCGTCTCTACTCCTAACTCCTCACTGCCAATGTTCTATACCCTATTTACTTACCTACAAGTGTTATCCTTTTGTTGATCTATTTTTTACTCGATTGGACAAATGTTGCAGCACAAGAGATTAGCTCAGTCATACTAACAGTGGGGATACTACCTTTATGTTTACAGAAAACCTCACGCATATCTTATTTTCTAACTGGCAACGCACACTCGAACCCTTTGGCGTTGAGCAAATAGCGGCTGAGAAAGCCTTTAATCGCTTGGTTGCAGCTTACTCTACTCCTGGTCGCTATTACCATACACTCAAACATATTCATTATGTCCTGACCACAATTGAGATTTTACATGGCTACACAAATAACCTAGCTGCTGTTCTACTTGCTGGCTGGTTTCACGATGTAGTGTATGACACTAAGGCTCAAGATAATGAAGAAAAAAGTGCAGACTATGCTTTTGAGTTGCTGAGTCATTTAGGCATTCCCGAAAGTACTATCGCTACCGTCAGCCGTTTGATTCTGAACACTAAAAAACACCAAGCTGCGGCAGATGATTGTGATAGCCAAGTCTTATTGGATGCAGATTTAGCGGTTTTGGCTACTAATCCAGTCGATTATCCAGAATACTCTAATGCGATTCGCCAGGAATATGCCTGGGTATCAGAAGCAGAATATATCGCAGGACGGCGGCAATTTTTAGAAGGATTTTTACAGCGGTCAATTTACTTTACACCTTTAATGTTGGAATTCGCCGAACCATTTGCTCGTAGCAATATTCAAGAGGAAATCAAGTCTTTGACTTCGGGATATGGTTTTTGATAAACACTGTCTAAACATCATCAAATAAGACAAAAGAAAGAAAAAGAAAAAACGGTTGTCACCCACCGAGAAAATTTATTTCTAGGAATTATCTTTTTACTTCTAAAACCAGAGTTATATTCTATGCGATTAAAATGGCAAGCGATCGTATTTCTCTCCCCCCGCCCCCTGCCCCTCTGCTCCCCTGCCCTGACGATGGAATATTTTTTTAATCGGAGTCCCTAACGTCTGCCACCACCACGATGAGGCACTTCAGACTGTTCTTGCTTTGTTTTAAGTGCAAATACTTCTTGATGCTGTTGTTGCTGAATTTTTTGCTGTGCAAACTTTACACGGGTACGCACTCCAAGGTCTGCATCTGTATTTAGCATTTGCTCAAGTCGATGTGTAATCCGCGAGGCTCCATCGGGTAAAGTAATTGCGTTGTTTACCGCCGCAGGCATCGCTTTTACTAGTGTTTCTAAACTCGTAACTGCTGCATAGCGTACCACCCACTCCGGATCTTCAGAAATTAATAGTAGTGCGTCTATTACCTGAGTCTGGACAGATTCCACTTTCTCAGGTGGTAGTTGATACCACCGCAATGTGCCTAATCCCCTAGCTGCTGCGCGGCGCACGCTCAAGGAAAAATCGGTTTTTGCTGCCTCTAGTAAAGTATCTAGCGCCCGTAAATCCCCAATTCCTGCTAAGGCACGAACTGCCCAGGCTCTAGCACCATAGTTGTAATCATCAATGAGTTTCAATAGTGGCGCTACTGCGGGTTCTCCGATCGCAATCAATCCATCTACCGCCGCCACTGCCGCTCCCGGATTATTGTAACCCAAAGCTGCAATTAGAGTCGGAACAGATTCCTCTATACCTGCTGCTGCTAACTCTTGAACTGCGTCTAATAACCGCTCTGAGGAATCCGCTTCTTCCACAGCACGAATCAATATTTGGGCAAGGTCACTGTTATTCATAATAATTTTTCATGAGTTATTGGTGGTCAGCCAATTGTAGCTTAACTTCTCCGTAGCTGACCTCATACATAAACCCCTAACCCTTGTTTTGCAGTCGGGTTGGGGGTTGATATTTGGTAAACATTTGGTTTTAACGTATTAATGACAACTAATTATCTCAAACTTAAAACTATAACAGCGAGTCCATCAAATTCATGACTTTAATCGCACCTGCTGATAAACTGCTTGCTGTTGTATGGTTAACTTGATGTTCTAGTAATCCTTTAAGAGAAATTAGTTTCAGGCTATTTTCCGCCAAAGTCTCAGCTATGGCTTCGGCGGCGGGTAGATACCCAATTGCTCCCAAATCTGCTAATACTGCTCGACGCAGTTGTAATTTATCACCAGCCAAAGCCTGTACCAATCGTTGTGCGTAACTTGGTTCTTGAGTTAACTGATACATAGCTCGTGCGGCAGCATATTGCACTACCTCTATGGGATGCTCAAGAAACGGCTTCACCAAAGGGATGCACTCAGTTGCCTTCAACCTTCCTAAAGCTTCTAAAATAGCGTCGTAGGGTTGAGACAAATCAGGCTGCTTTGATTTGAGCTGTTCTCCCTCCAAGCCTGCTTTTAATAGCTCGCCGAGAGCGGGAATACAATCAACATCGCCTAGCATCTCTAACGATTGTGCTGCTGCTTCCCGCACATAATAATCTAAGCAGTCTAAACAGGCAATCAAAGGTACAACGGCCTGACGATCGCCAATTTTTCCTAAAGCCCTAGCTGCGTTCCGTCGCAGAGGATATCCTCCTTCTGGTGTTCTGTCGGCTTCATCCGCTAAGGCTTGGATTAATCCTGTAACCGCAGCTGGTTCGCACACCCGAAACCGACCCAACCACCAGGCAGCATAAAAGCGCAGCCCTAAGTCTTGACCTTGGAGATTGGCGATCGCTTGCTCTACTGTTAAAGATTCACCCTCGGCAAACTCAGCCGTTAGTGATAAATCTTCAATTTGCTGTGGACTTAGATTCATCAGAAGAAGGAGTGCTTTGTGGGCTACTTATTTTAGTCTCAGCATTCAATAAC
Organism: Nostoc sp.; assembly: GCA_036918135.1. Lineage (GTDB taxonomy): Bacteria > Cyanobacteriota > Cyanobacteriia > Cyanobacteriales > Nostocaceae > Nostoc. The sequence continues at coordinate 19,406 of JBALDB010000010.1, read as the reverse complement.
TGAATACTGACTATTTTGCCACCTAAGCGACTAATCCGCTGCATTTCTTGATTCATCCGGTTCTCAGGCACTGTAATAAACTCAGTAGCGCTAGAACGAATGGGATAGTCTACTTTTTGGGTTTCTTCGCTTTGGCGTAAACCTACTACTTCATACCGAAAGAAGCGGTTACTAGTTCTACCTGTAATTTGTCCTAACATAAATTTATTCCAAATTTAAAATTGTCATTAGTTTTTTGTCATTTGCCATTTGTTTTTTGTTTTAAACTAATGACCAATGACTAATCACCAATGACTGACTAATGACTAATAGACCCTAAAGAGGTTTAACGCTGGCTATTTTTCCACCTTGCTTTAGTACTCTTTGGAAGTAACTAGATAGTTCTTCGTATGGAATGACCACAGCTTGATTGACACGACGGGTGCTAGGATATCCAGATCCAAAAACGGCTGCGACTTCAATGCGGTAAAGTCTGCCCTCTTTGCCAAAAGTTCCCGCACCACCAAAAGTACTGTTGGGGGTAACGCCTTTGCTAGGAGCAACGTAGGCAAAGCCAGAAGCACTACTACTAGAAGGAGCAACAATAGTAGATGCGGCATTGCGACCTAATTCGACAGCTAAGCGAGAGGAATTGCCTTTGAGTTGAGAGCGATCGCTACTGGCATAACCGCGATAAAGCTGGAATATCCGGCTAAATCCTACAGTTTTCTGTCCTGTTTGGGTTTCAAAACCGCGATAATAAGGAACTATATTTTCACCAAAGCTAGCTTGATACTCTGGTGAATCAATATAGGAATCAATGTCAGCTTCATACCCCTTGGTTTGGTACAAGTCTAAGTGATAAACTACGTCTGACTCATCATAGGGCGCACGACCCAATAAGTGTTTGTAGTTCAACTCAATAACGCGAGTCTGAAAACTGTTATAGAAAAACTTCGATTTATACAGTTCTGATTTAGCTACTTGACGTACAAATTCTTGGACTGTATTCTTTCCATCACGTAGGATAGATTCAGCACTTGTGAGGCGCTCAGATTGCATTAAGTAATCGTTGCCCAACAACTGACGATAGACAGCAGATATTACCCTTTCTATGTCTTCTTTAGTTGCATTTGGACGCAATTCTACAGGAGCGTTATCACTGAAAGCTTCTGTTCCCAAACGGGACGCTGCTGTTGTAATAGCCATTGGTAATTATCCTTTTGTACTTCATAATTGGGAAAAGTTAGGAGTTAGGAGTTAAAAGTTGAGAGTTAAGAATAAAGCTAGAGTTAGGAATTTCAAACTTCTAACTTCTAACTCTTAATTCCTAACTCCTAACTTCTAATTCCTTAGCTCCTACTCACCTATTTCCCTTTTATACAGGTGTAATGCTCACTACTTTATTGCCCTTACGATTGAGCTGCTGTAGTTTACTCGAAAGTTGTTCGTAGGGCACGATCAATTCCGTTGTAGCCCGCCGCACTACAGCTGAGTTCGGGGAAGCTGATTGTAGAACTCTGATTCGATAAGTTTCTCCTCGACCACCAGTGGAGAGGCCTGTTAAGGCTCCTGTAGAGGCTGGATAGATGGGTGAGGCTAGATTCTTAGCGACTTCCCAGGTTAGCTGTCCTTGTTTTTTTCCTTGAGCGCGATCGCTGCTGGCATAACCCCGATACAGTTGGAACAATCGGCTATAGCCAACGTTTTTCTGTCCTACTTGACTCTTGAAACCTCGGTAGTAAGGCACAATATTCTCGCCAAAGCTTTCAAGATATTCTCTTGAGTCTATGTAGGAGTTAATTTCAGCTTCATAACCTTCTGAGTTGTAAAGCTCAACATGGTAAGAAATTTCTGACTCGTCTTCTGGGGCACGCCCCAATAAATGCTTATAATTCAACTCGATAAACCGAATTTGCGAGTTGGAGTAGAAAAACTTATCACGATAAAGTTCTGATTGAGCAATGGCTAGCACAAATCCTCGAACTGAGATTACACCTTGCTGTAACAATGATTCAGCAGTGACCAGACGCTGTTCTTCTAGCAAGTACGCATTACCTAAAACTTGACGGTAAGCTGCTCGAATGATTACTTCTACATTCGCTTCTGTTCTATCAGGACGTAGTTCTGCTGGTTCTGAGTTTTCAATAGGTGCAATCCCTAACCTTGCTGCTTTCCCCAAAGCTGCCATTTTTAAACCTCCTCAGTTTTTTAGCTGCAAAACTGAAAATTTTTTAGAAAAATTTTTTCTAGTTTTTTAACAGTTTTTCAAAATAAAACTGCCCAGAAAGGTAAACCAACTCTTAGCTACTAGCCAACAGAGCTTGTTTGCCTTTCCGGGCTAAATACACTCTCTAGCTCAGAGTGTTAATTGCGTAATCAATGTAAGAATTGGCTTCTACAGCAGGATCGCCACTTAAACCGTGGTTAGCTTTGATGTACTTGAGAGCTTCAACGTACCAGCTGGGGGACAGGTCGAAGGTGCGGTTGATTTCAGCTAAGCCGGAAATCAAGAAATCATCCAATGGACCTGTACCGCCTACAACTAAGGAATAGGTGACAATCCGCAGGTAGTAGCCGATGTCACGCGCACACTTGGCTTTTCCAGTATTGGTAGAAGCAAAGTTAGGGCCTTGCTGTTGAGTGGTGTAGGGAAACTTGTTGTACACCGCTTGAGCTGCGCCTTCTGTCAAACGTTGAGCGTTAGCGGTCAAGCTTTTTGCTGCTTCTAAGCTAGCAGGAGCTTGGCGAAAACGACCAAAAGCGACTTGAAGTTCTGTACTGGAGAGAAAGCGTCCTTGAGAATCAGCAGCTGCAACTGCTTCGGTAAGAGGTGTTTTCATCGGTTTAGTATCTCCCTATTTACAATTTTGTTGAAATCTATTTTGTCAACTGACAATTGTCAGCTAATAGCTTCGAGCTGGTATTACGCTACAGCAGCAGCAGCTTGATCGAAGTAGCCTGCAACTTCAGCCATCAAAGCGCTGCAATCACCTCTAGTGATCCCGTTGGGGTCATTAGCAATTGCTAGAGCAGCATCTTTCATTTTTTGAACGCCAACTGCTACAGAAGCACCAGGAGTTCCTAGAGCCAAGTAGGTTTCACGCAGACCGTTCAAACAACGGTCATTGAGTACACTGGCATCACCAGCAAAGATTGCATAGGTAACATAGCGCAGGATGATTTCCATATCGCGCAAGCAAGCGGCATTTCTGCGGCTGGTGTAAGCATTACCACCAGGAGCAATCAACTGGGGTTGTTCAGCAAACAAAGCGCGAGCAGCGTTAGCAACAATCGCAGAGGAGTTGCTGGTAATCCGGTTTACGGTATCCGTACGCTTGTTACCATCTTTAATGATGGCGGTCAGGGCATCCAATTGAGCTTGGCTGAGATATTCACCTCGTGCATCAGCTTGGGAAACTACTTTGGCAAATGCATCTAATACCATTGCTTTTATCTCCTAAATTTGCTTAATTAACAGACTCGTCGGACTTCAAACTAAGAAGTATTTTACCTTAAGTCTGAGTTGAGACTGTCTGACCAGATTGGCAAGACCAATAACAGACATCCAAGGTATAAGTTTAATGTTTTCTGGGTTTCCAATTAAATTTTTTTTTACAAAACTTCATATTTCTATCAGGGATTTGAAAACCTGGTCAGTAGGCATTCTACTTACCTTGTAATGTTGTTTTTTCTTCCAAGTCCCCTTTATACAATGGTCTTGGGTCATTTTTTATTAAAAATTATTGTGATGTCTTTTAATTTCCTTTACATAACTTAATATTTATATGTATATTTACTCAGAACATAGAGGCATTAGCTAAATACGGCATGTGTAAGAAGCAGTCCCGATGAAACAAGTTTCACCACCAAGGATAGAAAAATGTATTTTCCCCTACACCCTACACCCTTACACCCCTGTTTCAAGTTAGAGGGAAACACTTGCGATAATTTCTTCTGTGCCCCTCTGCTTTGCTGCCAGCCTGCTCCTGTGCCCCCTAGCGAACGGCTATTAATTTTCTCTCCAAGTCAAATAAAAAGCCGTGGATATACTCTTCAGTCCATTCAGCACCATAGAAGCGCTTAAACATGCCTCGTGCTGGATCTTTTTCAGCCCGATATCGCAGGTAGCGCAGTTGGGCTTGCTCAATGGCTGCTAAATTTTGTAAATCTGTTACAGTTTCTGCCTGCTCGACAAAATCCAGATACGCTTTCAAATAGTCTTTGAAAGCTGCAAACACCTGAGTTTCTACTACAACGGTTTCTTGGGGACGAGTCCACAAAAAAGCAGGAGAGAAAAAGGGTCGTGCTTCTTCGGGAAAATCTCCTCCCCAAGTCAGATGTTGTTGATGAGCGTGGAAAATGGGCAAGATTGGTTGAGTATACTTTGCTTGATATGCTGGGTCATCTCGAAATAGGGGTTGCATATCCAAGGCAATCAGGTGTCCTCCTGGCAATGTCACCAAATCGGCTCCAAAAAAGGGCAAGTCATAGTTGAGGTGGGGGAAAATCACAAAATTGAGTACTTGCAGCGAATTGCCACCCTGTACGTGAGCTGCACGAATTTGCCGCAGTTTTGGGGTTTGAAAGGCGTAACTTGTGGTGACAACCTCTTCCTGATTCTTTCCTTTGCCCACAGTAGCGCTCTTGGACTCGAACCCAATCGGGATAGGATAGGGTTGTAAATCCAAACGCGATCGCATGTAGGCGATCGCATAATCAAGAAATGGCTGATAAAGTGTCATTTTAAGTATCAGGTATAAAATTTGAAACTAGTAAAGATTAATTTTGGGCATTGGATATTAGGAGTGCTGAGTTCAAAGTTAAGAATTTAAGAACAAAGCTGGGGACGTTTGGGATACTCCAATTAGGAATTCTCCCTTGAAGCCCCCTGCACCTGTGGTCATCTTTTACTTGCACTGACTGCTAAAGGTACAGCATCTTCAAATAAGAATTCGTGGAGAAAGCGTTCTGCCCACTCATGACCAAAGTAACTGCTAAATAGGCCAGATGCGGGGTCGCGCTCTGCACTATATTGGTCATAGTCTTTTTGAGCTTTAACAATTCGCTGGATATCTTCTCTTTGTTGGAGTGGTTGAGCGTTTGCTAGCATTTGCCAATACAAATTTAAATAATCCTGAAACGCTGCAAAAACTCTCGTTGCTACTGTTTGAGCATCTGTTTTGGCAAATAACAGGTATTTAGAAAAATATTGGTTAGCATCGTAAAACTTCATTTCTAAGTTTTGCGATAAATCTGGGTATTTATCATGCAGAGATTTCAGCGGAAGTATATATTTTTTCTGATAATCTTCATCCTGAAACAAAGGCTGAAAGTCAAGGACGATCAGATTTTTAATTTTACCAAAGGATAAAAAATCAATCCCTAATAGCGGTAAATCGTAGTGATGGCTAGGATAAATCACGCTGTTAAAAATTTGGGCGCTTTCCCCAGCATCAATGTATGTATAGCGAATTTTCCGCAGCTCTTGAGATTGGTGACACCAGCTACGAATAGTTGCTGGGTTTCTGCCGCGATCGCTAACTTTGAATTCTAAACCAGGTGGAATAGCCCTACTTTCTAAATCAAAGCGTTCAAATAGCTCTTTTTCTAAAAATTCCAGGAAAGGCTTATACATAGAGCATGACTCATTAACCCTTGCATGAAAATAAAGGATGTGAATCATACACGTCTCATTTCTTAGAAACAAAGCAACATTCCTTAATGGGGATTAAGGATTGAGCAAACAGCGAGTGTGAGAGGAAAAGGAGGTGTAGGAGGATGGGGAACAAATGTAGGTGTGGGAGGTTTTGGAGGTGTGGGAGGTGTGGGAGGGATGGGAGGATAGGGAACAAATGCAGGTGTGGGAGGTGTGGGAGGATGGGGAAGAAATCTTGCCCCCCTCTCTCCCCACACTCCCCCATCTCCTCATCTCCCCACACTTCCCTATCTCTTCATCTCCCCATCTCCCTACTTTCTATTCCCTAGCATGGTTCCGACTAATCATTTGCTCCAACACTTGTTGGGAAACACAACGACGCTCTGAACAATAAGTCATCAAGTTGACTCCGTTCATCATTCGCACGGTACTAACCCTGACACGAAAATCATCAGTCACAAACCAACAACGTTCTTGACCTTGGTTATTATCATAATCGGTGTCAATCGTCAGCACTCCATCATCAGCAAATCGATAGCGACTAACAACTGGAATACTCTCTACATAGCCTTGATTGCGGATTAATTTCCCAGAAAGCCTTGTTTCATCATCGGGAATATCAACCAAAATGGCAGCATTATCGGTGTTTGGTGGCCTAGTGTCTAGGTTAGCCTGCCATGCAAAGCTAGCACCTCCAGTTGCTTTATCAGGCTCTATTCCTTGTGCTTTGCAGACTTCTTGGACTTTAGGATCGTCTTTTTCTATGACTGTAACAATTAAATTCGATTCACCCGATTCATCTGCGGCTGAGTCAAAGTGATGAACTGAACGTTCCGTAAACCATGTCCCCTCACTTTTATGGAAGAAGTCAATCATTGACAAGGGTGGTATTATGTGCATAAAGTTTGAAACCTCGTTTCTTAAAACAGTACCTTTGGCAAAATCTTCTTTGTAGTCCTATGCATTAATATCTGCATTCTTGCACTATGCAGAAATAGTAACTAAGTCGGCATAAATAATTTTTGTTGGGATAAGACAATAAGCGATAACCATCAGCATTTTAATTTAGTTCATTTTTCTTCATATAATTTAATTTTCTTCTACCTGTGTAATAACTTGTAATATATATATTAATTATTTTTACTGATGTAAAATTTCTAGATGATAATTTGTATTGTATCCTTTTTGGTTCCTATAGTTAAAGAATTATTCCAATTGCTATTGTTAGTTTTATCTACTTTTTCAATAAGTAAATTAACGAGGCAAAAGTAGTTTTCTCTCAACCTCTGATATTTGGTTCAGATATTCTATTGCTGTAATTGGCTCTTGTTTGCTTCTAAGCAATAAGATGAATCCTGAATTTAGGTAAAGTGTAGAATAACTCCAAAAGTTCTACTTTAATTACCTAATGACAAATAGTGAAATTCACCTGATTACCAAGGAACGTCCCAGTCCAACTCCAGAAATATTAACAGCCCTAAAAGCAGGACTTCCTTTAGAAAAAGTAGATTTGAACGAATTCAATCTGCGAGAAGTTGATTTAAGACAAGCTAATTTGAGTCAAGCCAAGCTACTAAGAGCCGACCTCAGTCAGATGGTCTTGAGTGATGCAAATCTCAGTGGAGCCGATTTACGAGGCGCTAACCTGCATGGAGCCGATTTGAGTGGAGCGAATTTGCAGGGAGCCTATTTAAACCGTGCTGACCTTCAACAAGCGAATCTCAGTGGCGCAAATTTGCAGGGAGCTAAACTCCAAGTAGCGCGTTATGATACACAAACAAAATGGCCTCAAGAATATAATTACAAAGCTTCGGGAGCAGTGGGGCCAGGTGCTAATCTCAACGGTGCTTATCTGAATACAGCTTTTTTACGCGATGCAGATTTGCAAGGGGCTAATTTACGGGGAGCCTACCTCAGCGGTGCTGACTTGACTGGAGCCAATTTAGAAGGTGCAGCTTTAAGTGGTGCTGACTTGAGTAAAGCTTATTTGACAGGAGCTTGTTTGCGGAATGCTCGATTAACTGGAGCCGATTTGCGGGGTACAGATTTACGAGCAACTGACCTGAGGAACGCAGAGATGGAGTATCTTCATAGTATCGCTGGGGCAGATTTCACTCTTGCCCAAGGACTAACACAAGCTACCATAGTCATGCTTCACAGCCGTCCAGCATCAGAACTCGATGTTTGGAACACCTACACCCGCAAAACAACTCGTGAAAGTTTAAGTGGGTGAGCAGGAGTTAGCAGAACTCCATCCATAAGGGAACTCCAAGAAATAAATTATCCCGTTTCAAGTTGCTGACTGATGACTGTTGACTGTTGACACTTAATGGTCAACAGTGGGATATTTTTTATTTGTCAGTCCCTAAGTTGGGTGGAGTCTAAGTGCAACGTCAATTTTGAACATCACGTTTGCTTACTACCCCAACAAATAGTCATATCATGTCAGTTAAATCAACTTTAAAATGTCCGAAGCGAGTCAAACGAGGCAATCATAAGATTTTTGGGATTGCTTCCCTACGATCGCAATGACGGTTATTTGAACGGATATAATATCAGGCAATGACTCAAACACCCCAACAGCCTAAACCCTTGGAAAAGCAGGAGACAGGATAGCGCAGCGTTAGCGAGTCCGCGAGTTGATACTTTATTCCAGACTTGGGCGAATTGCCTAGATATTTTGCTCAAATTTTCAGGAAAATAAGGTATTAGCTATTGTTGAGTTTAGTTCGATCGCATCATTAAGATTATTGACAATAATCCCAAACACGCCCACTTCGCTATTGTGGTAACAAGTCTTCTAAAGCAGCTCCGACAACTCGATGATCCCGATCCTGTCTGAGTTGGTTTAGAGCTGCTTTTGCTTCGGCTGCGTCAAAGCGTTTGAGGGCATAGGCAACTCGCACGCGCATCCGCCAAGATTCAGCATTCACTAAGCTTAGTAGTTGGGATAACGCCGCAGCATTTTGGCTAGAATCAGCTAATAACCCAAGTCCATCAACAGCTGATTCCTCAACTGTGAAATCTTCATCTTTTAAACCGTGAACGCAGATATCAAATAATTCTTCGGGACAATCCATTTCAGCAAGCGCTGCGAGAATACTACGCCGTACTAACCAGTGGTCATCCTGATAAAATGCTAGAACTAAATGAGAAACTGCTACTCTACCAAATAACGATAACGAATTTGCTGCCTCAGCTCGCACGTTGGGGGTATCGTCGAATTTCATAATTTGCATCAAGGCTGCAAAAGATTCCGCTGATTGCTGGTTACCCAAACCCCTAGCGACAAAAGAACGCACTAAAAATTCCGAGTCATGCAGTAGACTCGTTAGCAGAGGAACTGCAACTTCTGATTCATAATCCTTGAGTGCGGCGATCGCTTTCAACCGATACTGAAAATCTGGATTCTCCAGTTGAGTTTTAATTTTATCGATTTCCATAGGTGCATTTAATAGTGGTTATTCTTTACTTTATTTTACAAATGTCAAAAAATAGCGATCGCCTTCTAGGAAGATTATAGAGAATACTCCCTGCTTCCTATCTATGACTCAATTAAGCCAAACTGTTAAGCAATTAATAGCCAAAGCTAGAATTGTCAGCTTTGCTGAGTGGAAACAGTCCCATCCTCAAGCTGCAATCGCTATATTGCAGGCTGCCGATAATAGTCTTCGCTATCTGAGTGACGAAGATTTACTCCAGCTCGAAACTTTCGCACCTAATAATTCTGCCTTAATTCCTATTGCTCAATTGTTACGCGATCGTGCAGCCGAAATCGTTGATGAGGCAAGAGTTCAGGTTTTGCTGACTTATCCGGAAATTACCCAGCCTGGAGGAGGTCTTTATCCGCCTGAACGCGCCCAAGCTTGCTGGCGAGATTTTTGGCATTTTCTTCGCTGCATTACCTATGGAATCGCAGGTAGCCACACTGAATATACCAGCCTCACAGGACTGCATTATCTGAATTTGCTTTATCAGGAATTAAAAGTTCCTTTGGATGCGATGGTTTTGGGCTTAAAAAGTATCAAAGCTGCTAGCTTGAAACGCTGCCAAGCAAGTCAGCAAGAAATCCTTGCCCCGTATTTTGACCATTTAATCACCCAACTAGCTACTTTTAAAATTCAGTAGTGTTAAAAGTCAAATAAAAACGAACAATTTAGTTAACTAAGAAATTACTTGCAAGTTAAATCCTTTGTACTTTTACACCACCCGTAAAATGAATAGGCATCAAATGCAACATCAGCACTGACGAGCCGAATTCCTTATGCGATCGCCATACCCTTTTTCTCTAACTGCTAGGCTATGGGCAGCTTACGACTAATACTTTTGCATACTTATTTACCACTACTTGTACCCTAATAATCAATTCAATACTAAAAAAAAGCTTAAATTTCTCAAAAGTGTTATTTTACTTAACAATTTTTAACAAATATCGTTTCAGCATCGTATCAAAATGTGTAAAGGCAAACGATGTAAAAAACTCAAAAAAACTTAAATAACGATGGCTAATAAGACTTTCAAAGACTTAGTGGTTTTGATTTTGTTAAGCAATGTAAAGTTTTTTAACATCTGCTGCACAATGTTCTCATAAAATTTAGTTTTTAACTGGGAGATAGTTTGAATGGCTTTCGGACCAGCATCACGATTAGGGGTGGCTCCGTTTGAGAATACCGATCCGATCGATTTGTGGCCAAGTCGCTCTAATGAGGAAGTTGAAACCGTAATTAGATCCGTCTATAAGCAAGTTTTGGGCAATGCTTATGTAATGGAGAGCGAGCGGCTGACCGTTCCTGAATCCCAACTCAAACGGGGTGAAATTAGCGTTCGCGAGTTTGTGCGTCAAGTCGGAAAGTCAGAGCTTTACCGCTCGCGGTTTTTTGATAACACTGCTCGCTATAGAGCGATTGAGTTGAATTTTAGACATCTACTTGGTCGTGCGCCATTGGATCTAGAAGAAACCCGGGCACACAGCACGATTCTGGATACAAAGGGCTTTGAAGCGGAGATTGATTCCTATATAGACAGCGACGAATATCAAGAAACCTTTGGAGAAAATACCGTACCTTATATTCGGGGTTATAAAACTGAAGCAATTCAAGGTTTGGTTCAGTTTACCCACTTATTTCAATTGGTACGTGGTTCTGCTAGCAGCAGTCTTAAAGGTGACTTAGCTGGCAAACAGCCAAAATTAAATAGTCTGCTGATTCAAAACATACCTACCCCTGTGGTTTCACCAGGCAGCAGTGGTGCGACATTCCGCAATCCCACCTCTACTCCTCGCACTCGTCAAGGTGTAGGAGCGGGTGAAGATGGTAAAGTTTACCGGATTGAAGTCACTGGCTACAAAGCGAATACAGTAAATCGCATTTCCAAGTTTCGCCGTAGTAACCAGGTATATTTCGTGCCCTACAATCAGCTATCAGAAGAATATCAGCGGATTCACAAGCAGGGCGGTGTAATTGCCAGTATTACTCCTGTTAACTAGAAAATTAACCACAAACGAAGCTTGGGAAACACGTAAATGGGAAGCATAGTTATAAATTCCTCTCAAGTAGAGCTACGGCCAACTAACTCTACTGAAGAAGTGGAAGCAGTGATTCGAGCCGTCTATAAGCAAGTTTTGGGTAACGCTCACTTGTTAGAAAGTCAGCGCCTCGTGATTGGGGAATCGCAATTGCGCGATCGCAAAATCAGCGTCCGTGAGTTTGTGCGAATTGTTGCCAAGTCCGAAATTTACCGGACTCGATTTTTTGAAACCACTGCTCCCTATCGGTTCATTGAACTCAACTTTAAACATCTGCTAGGTCGCGCTCCCTTAGAGCAGACAGAGGTTTCTGAGCATATCCGTCGTACCGTTGAAAGCGGTTATGATGCTGAGATCGACTCCTACCTCGATAGCCCTGAATACGAGGCTACCTTTGGTGAAAACATTGTACCCTACTATCGGGGAAACAGTAGCCAAGTAGGACAAAAGCAAGTCGGCTATAACCGGATTTTTGGGATTGTTCGCGGTGTAGCCGAAACCTCAAGTGCCATTAAGTCTTCTCAGTTGGTGTACTCAGTAGCAACCAATAGCCCGATTAAAATTAAGCTACCTTCTGTGATTGGTAGTACTGAAAAGAGATTTAAGATCCTCGTTCAGGGTGGAAGTGGAAAATTTGATAATCCCCGCCGCCGTGCTACAACAGAATACATTGTTCCTGCTAGCAAGATGACACCGCAAATTCAGCGGATCAATCGCACTAGTGGCAAGATTGTTAGTATCACAGAGATTGTTTAAAAAATAGGGATTAGGTATAGGGTATTGGGCATTGGTCAAACAGGGCATGGATTATTCTCCTTGTTTCCCCAGTCGCTAGTACCTAGTACCCAGTCCCTAATTCTTAAGTCCCACGTTCGACTGAAAATAAAATAAACATTTTTATCATTTTAGGATTGTGGATTTATTCAACTAAGACTCGTAATTTAGTAGGGTCTCTATGGTATTGAACAGAAATATTCCAATCCAGAAGTCAAAATCCAGGAGCCGCAATAGTTAAACAATAGGGAGCCAATTTTGGTAATGAATATATTTAAAGATAGGAAAATCGTATATCAATAGTAAATAGAGTCAGAGAATAACTCTTTAACCAAAAGATTTATCGGATTATAAGCTGTTTTTTTGAAATCGCTTTTGTAATGAAAATTATTGAATTTTTTGAACTTTCAATTGGACGATGGCGATCGCAGCGTAGCGGTCATCATTTAGCATTCGCTCATTTTGAAGAAGTGCTGTCTACCATCGATATTGAGTCTCTATCTCATGACGATCCAGCGGTGCGAGAAATATGTAAATTATATGATGCTGACCTCGGCAGTATCACTCATCCCTTTCGGATGACTTGGGAAGGTGAATCAGATTGGGACGATAAACCAATCTCTGGTAGTACCGTGCTGGTACCAATTCCCGATGTCGAAAATCCTTCTACAGGTAAGCTTCTGCGGGAAAAGGGATATGCCGAAATAATCCCAGCAGTAGGTAAGTACCACCTGAGTGACGATGGTATTTTTACCTTAGTGACAGAGTATGACCTGGCTGCTGCCGAAGAGCGAATTTGGTTTGCTAACCCAAATCTGCGATTTCGCGTATCGCTGATCAAAACCAGCGATGGTAAAGGTGTGACAACGGCTTCCTTTTCTTCAGAGATTCGGTCTTTGTCAAGTTCAACGAGTTAGCAATATTAGGTTAAAAAATTAAGTCAATAACACTGTTTACTAATAGCTGTTAAAGAAATCATTTAGTACAATAAGGCAAAAATAAACCTATCATCTGAAAATAGGCAAAAAGCCTAAGAGTAAAACTTCTTTGTTTTGCCCTTTGCCTTCTTGCACTAGTTTTGTCTTGTCACTCCTGAGGTTAAATATGACAATAGCTCCCAGTGACTCTAGCACCAAGTCCAGCGATTTGCTCACCTTAGCTTGTTGGATGGCAGGAGATTTTAGCAACCAAAAGCAATCTTTTGCAAATCCTCAACTTTACGCCCACATTCACATTTTTTTTCGTCCTTTACCATTTGAGTTTTTTTCAGCCATTGGTTTTTATTCTGAACAAGCATATGACCATGATTTATGGACACCCTATCGCCAGGGAGTACATAAATTAGTAGATTGGGGCGATCGCATTTATATCGAAAATTACAGCTTGAAAGACCCTATACTTTATGCAGGTGCTGCTCGCGAACTAGATATCCTCAAAACCATCACTCCAGAAAGCATTCAACGGCGCTATCACTGTTCGATGGTTTTTGTCCGAGAAGGTGAAATGTTTCGCGGTAGTGTGGAAGCAGGCAATCAATGCCTAATTCTTCGCAACGGTCACCAAACATATCTTGCTAGCGAAGTAGAAATAACCGAGCATACTTGGATAAGTTTGGATAAAGGCATGGATATTGAAACCCATCAACAAATATGGGGATCGACTGCTGGGCCTTTACGCTTTGAAAAACGAGAAAGTTTTGCTGATGAATTAGATGCGGTGAGTGCATTATGTTAATTCAGCTGGAATTTATTAAACCTAAAATGTTACCTCCACAGGCTGAAAAAAAAATGCGCTGCTGGATTCGCAGTCGTCACTTGATTTGTTCGGGTAACTTTTTTATCTTCGAGACATTAGAATATACGACGATTGAAAGGTTTTCTGAATGCGTTGCTTCTTTAGGAGGAACAGTAATATCTGTTGACCCCGTTAATAAAATTTGGATGGGCGATCATCGCCAAGTAATTCTATATCAAGCAAAAGCAAGTTTACATACACCTCATCACACCTTGAAACAATACTGGATAAAATACGGCGGTTTCTACACTAGATTTGATGTGCGTGGTTAAGAAAAATTCTTGCTAGCTTGATTCGACTTGGGAATCTGCTCTGATGAAAAGTTCAAAAATCAATAAGTCTTAAATTTTTAATTCCTCCTGTAGAGGGTTGACGGCTAACTGTTAATATCTTGCTGCTAATTTTTATAGATGATTAGCTGTTAGTTATTAACCGTTAGCCGTCTAAGTTTGTTAGAAAATGTAACTAAAAAATATCTCAAAACTTGATAACTTATATCTTAATTAGAAATCGATAGCAATGAATACAAAGCTGGATTTGGCGAAGATATAGTGCCGTTTTAGCAGGGCTATAAAACCCAAACAAAGTATTACAACGGATATCAATAGATTCCTTGCCAACGTCCTTAACCTTAAGTCTGAACCATTAGTCACACCTACCCACAATAATTAAACTATGCCAAGCCTTTCAGATGACGAAATTAGACAAAGCCAGTATCAAGCATTTTCCCAAACACAAACCATTGAACTGTGGTCTGGTGCTTCAGTTGACGAGATCGAAATTGTGATTGCGGGAGTTTATCGGCAAGTTTTGGGCAATGCTTACGTGATGGAAAGTGAACGCCTCATTGCCCCAGAATCACAGCTCAAGCAAGGGATAATTAGTGTTCGTGAGTTCGTGCGTCAACTTGCCAAATCAGAGTTGTATCGCTCCAGATTTTTTGATAAAGTTTACCGCTACCGTGCTATAGAATTAAACTTCAAGCATCTATTGGGTCGCGCTCCTGATGACTACTCCGAGATGAAATATCACAGCAACATTTTAGACGAACAGGGTTTTGAAGCAGATATTGATTCTTATCTTGATAGCGACGAGTATTTAAATGCCTTTGGCGACAACATAGTGCCATATTACCGGGGTTACAAAACTCAAACTGGTCAAAAAATACTGGAATTTACCAATATGCTGCAACTAGTACGGAGTAATTCCAGCAGCGACAAGAACCCAGCGTCGAATAATAAACCCCAATTAGTGCGATCGCTAATTACCAACACTCCTTACGGTAAACTTAAATCTACGGACGTTGGTGCATTGTTAGCTGAACTATTCAAACCCAAGCCGGAATCTGCTGGAGTTAATACATTTGTTGCAGCTAGTAAAGGAGTCGAACAAAGCTTGCGGCAAAAAATTCAAGAACAAGAAAGCCAGATTGCAGCTTTACAGCAACAACTAGCAGAGTTACGACCCTTTGCCAGCATAGGTACAACACAATTTACCACTAGTTCGCAGTCTTCTAGTTTTAAAAGTGCAGATGAATCTGCATCTTTGCAGGAGCAGGCCGACGCCCAAGCAAAACAGATTACCTCATTGCAAGAGCAAATTGCTGATGCTCGACGCTTAGCCGCAGTTGGCGAAGCCCGTCTAAATAAGTGGCGCAGTCGCGTTTTTAACGGCTAAGAAAATTTGTAAAAAGGCGTCAGGAAAACCCATTCTTTCTCAGGATGGGATGAAAGACGCCTTTTTAGCTCGTTGAGGCTTAACACTCATCACTCATTAGTCATCAGTCAACGTTTTCCTTTTAAGGATCGTACCAAAAGCAGCTAACATTAGAGTTCCAAGAATGCTAGCGGGTTCTGGGATAGAAGTTTCATTTACAGGTATAGGTACTTTGATACTCAAATTCACCAAGGGAATGTTAGTCAAAGTCAAAGATGTTATAGTTGGTGAGCCAGGGATATCGGACTGGAAATCAAAAACTGTCGGAGTTAAACCACCATTGCGATCGCTATATCGTTCTCCATACCCATTTATTTCAAAAGTGCCCTGATATTGCTTTTTGGTGTCTGGGTCGGTGACAGTCCCAGTGTAGAAAGCTTTGATAAAATTAAATTCATCTTGGACTACTCCTTGAAATGTGGTTCCTGGCAATTGTCCTTGGTAAACAAAAGGAGTCAACTGACCATTAGAGAGAATCGGCGATGTGAGGACACCATCGAAGGAGACAAAGGGAATGCCTTTAAAGTCAACGAAGTAATGCAGACTTCCATCAGAACGCGTTTCCACCTGCAAATAGTCTGACTTGTATACAGGAACATAATTAGGATTATTATTAGTACCTAAGTTACGGTAATAAGTTCCAGTGTCATCCGTATCAATACGAGTAATACTATTATTGAAATTAGGATTATTTCTGGGAAGTTCGATAGTTCCTGATAATGTGCCAGTGGTTTTAATTGTAATGAATTGAGCGGCAAAAGCACTGGAACTACTCAAACCAATAATTGCTGCGGCCAAACTACTGCTAACAATCGCACTACCCAGCTTAGCCCCTGATAAACTTACTTTCATGAAGAATTTGCTCCTGTAATCGCCAAAAAAAATACACCTAATGTGCTGGAATTATTTTTAAATGTTTCTCCAGCACGATTTATTATTCCCAAACTAGTGATGTAAGTTTCATTGGCAAGAAAAAGCTTTGTTGTCAAAAGCTGGAACATTTTATTCGATAACTAGTCTGCTTAATCAATTATTAAAATAATTCTCTGTTTCAGTCTAAATGAGGCATAGGTATTGGATTTGTGAATATTCAATTACCTTGAAAGTCAAAATAAGTCAGTATTATCTGGAGTTTGACAAATAAAATTCTGTTTCGTATCTATTAGCGATCGCAATATTAGTCTGATATAATTCACTTTGAGAATATAGGTTGATTGCTTTTGAGTAAAAGCCGTCTTCGTCTATATAAAAAAGGAAATAGAGACAGCAAAAAGTTAATTTTTTATCGAAAAATTTTTAATTAACTGCGGAATGGTTAGCGTTTTTGTGTCTAAATTACAGATAGAACGTTGACTTTTGTGTGTATCCTCTTAAAACAAGAATAAGGTGTATTGGCGTGTAACACAACCCAACAAACGCGTAAATGTTGGGTTTCGCTTTGCTCAACTCAACCTACCACAAAGCAAATTTCTAACCTATTTTCCGGTGATGTGTAGTTAGCCGTGGAGCGATACAGAAAATTGTGCTTCAAATACATGAAAAATGCTGTAAATTTGTAAACATCTTCTTTATACTAGTTAAGTAACTTTACTGAGATATTTTTCTTTAAGAGGAAAAAATTGCTGGCAAAGTAAAATTATTTATCATTGGGATAAGGAGTATAGGTGAAACTTAAGACTTTCAATCAACCACTGACTATTTTATTAATATTTTTGACCACCCAGATAGCATTTAGTTCTAGAGTTGGGAAAGCACAAACCCCAGCTGCACCTACTGCACCTACTGCACCTACAACTACTACAAAATCAATTTGCTCTAGTCAATTGAGAACAGCTGTAGATGCTGTTATCAATCGTCCTCTATTTAGTCGGATGCGTTGGGGAATTTTGGTGCAACCTTTGTCAGTGGGGTTAACTCTTTACAATCGAGATGCTGAGAAATACTTTACTCCAGCCTCTAACATGAAGTTGCTAACAACAGCAGCTGCATTACAACAGTTGGGTGCTAATTTTCGGATTCGTACTTCTATTTATCAAAATAGTAATGGTGTTTTACGGGTTGTTGGTAGGGGAGATCCTAGTTTAAGTGATACTCAACTGCAAGCATTAGCACAACAATTGAAACACAAAGGTATTACTCAAATTCAAGAGTTAATCGCCGATGATAATTATATTCAAGGAGATATTGTTAATCCCACCTGGCAATGGGAAGATGTACAGTCAGATTATGGCGCACCAGTAGACAGTTTTATTGTTAATCAGAATATTTTTAGTTTAAAACTAGTACCTCAAGCTGTAGGTAAACCTTTACAAATAGTCTGGGACGACCCTAACGAAGCGAGACAGTGGCAGACAATTAATCAGTCAGTAACCATTGCCCAAAATCAACCGATTTATATCAATGTCACCCGCGAGTTATCGGGAACAATATTGCGAATTCAAGGACAATTAACAGCAAATTCTGAACCTTACTCATTAGATTTACCTGTAGTCGATCCTAATTATTACTTTTTACGACGCTTCCGTACTGCTTTAGCAAAAGAAAAAATTCCTTTAGGAAAAACATTAGTAGTATCTGGTGGGATTAATCAACAGGAAATAGCATTTGTAGAGTCACCACCTTTATCTGAATTATTGATGGAAACTCTTCAGAATAGTAATAATCTTTATGCTGAAGCATTATTAAGAGCATTATCTGCAAAAAAACTGCGAATGAAAAATCAGACTAGCACTGATGTAGGTTTGGAAGTTGTGAAAGCGAGTTTAACTCAATTGGGAGTCGATCCAGCAAATTATGTTTTAGTAGATGGTTCTGGTTTATCACGTCGTGACTTAGTAACACCAGAAGCTTTTGTACAAACTTTGCGGGGAATGGCAAGAACGCCAGCAGCATCTATATATCGCGCATCTTTACCTGTAGCTGGTAAAAGTGGAACCTTAAAAGACCGTTTCCAAAACACACCAGCTGAGGGTATTGTGCAAGCTAAAACAGGTACGTTAACAGGTGTAGTTTCTCTGTCTGGATATGTCAATGCACCTAAGTATCAACCGTTAGTTTTTAGTATTATTGTCAATCAATCGGAACAACCTGCGACAGTTGTGCGCCAAGCAATTGATGAAATTGTCGTTTTGTTAGCCGAGTTGCAGCGTTGTTAATAAAAATTGAGAGATTATAAATAGATTAATATGCATAATCAATCAATTGACAAAACAGCAGATCCAATCGTACCTCTATATGACACTTGGGGGGGTAAAAAAAGTGCTGGCAGGTGGTGTATAGTTCTACCATTCGATTTTACTTCCCTCTCGACTCAATTCGTCAATGCTTGGTACATCGATAGCACGATAGGAACTATAGATGCTTATGACGAGCTAGCAAGAGTTTGGAAAGCCTTCTTTAGCCCAAGCAGCGAATCAGACATTAAGGGAGTGGTGCTTGAGTGGCAACCAGGAAACTCTTATGAAGAATACATTGAACACGTATTAAAAGCTATACGCGAGTATCCTGCTGCCATTGAAGAGCTAGTGATGCAAGTCGATCTGCTGCTGGTCTTTGTCCGCATTGAAGAATGCCCTCATCAGCCAATTCGAGCTTGGGTGAGATTCCTTGGCGAGTTGTTGATTTGTGGTGGTCTGGAGTATGGAGAGCCAGATTTCTGCTTCTCTGTGGATCACACGCTTTTTTATCCTTTTTCCTATCATAACGGCGCAAACAATAGCGAACTTTACTCACTCAATCAGCCGCTACTGGAAAATACCCTACGACGTTGGGAGGAACGATTTAGTTCAATAAGCGAAGTTGAGGGTTTAAAAGGAATTTTTGAATATGGGTTTAAGCCAAAAGAAGAATGGGCTGCAAAATCAACCAACAGATAATGAACCTATCCCACTAATAATATTTTGTTAATCCAGATGTGGATAGTAGCAAGGTCAATGAATGCATCAAAGTAAACCTTTTGAC
>JBALDB010000009.1:0-195604 GCA_036918135.1 Nostoc sp. | reverse complement strand
TATACCTATTTGCCTAAAAAACCCTCGATTGACATTTACCCAAAAGATTTGCCTGCACTACCTCCTACCATTTTTTAGTTCCGTCGAACTCACGTCAGGATATGCAGCAGAAAAAAGGTATAAAAAATCTTGAAAACAAGTACCATCACTCCGGAGAAAATTCCCAAAAAAAGCTATCTCCAGTTGCTGGTTCAACAACACCATACAGGTAAAAATTTTTCGTTGCCATCCAACAATACCTTCGGGTTTAACCCCTTTGAGGGTAATTGTGCGACCAGTTATAGTTTTAAGCCCTAAGCGACTTTCATCTTGACCGGAGGCGTAGCGTCTCCGGCTTTGCACCAGTACCGTACTTAGCGTGAATCTCAGTAAGAGTAAGGTTTTTACCTCCTGTCCCCTGCCTCCTGCTATACTTTGTCAAACTCAATATAGAGGTACTTCAGTGTACGCATGAGTATGTTAGGTAAATATTGATATCCTTCTGGTGCCAAGCAGATGTTTTTCATCCGAAGCAGTAACCGTTGATAAGCGATGTGCATTTCCTTACGAGCAAGCATAGCACCTAAACAAAAATGAATACCCTGACCAAAAGATAAGTGATTACTTGCATTATGGCGGCGCACGTCGAGACGCTCACCATGCTGAAATTTTATTGGGTCGCGGTTAGCAGCATCAAAGCGAATCATCACTAAAGACCCAGCTTTGAGATCGACGTCTTGGATTTTTGTATCTTGCGTTACAACTCGCCACATTCCAGCCGTCGGACTTTCCATCCGTAAAATTTCTTCCACAAAATTTTCTAGCAAGGAAGGATCTGTATGTAGCAATGGAATCTGCTGTTGATTGTTTGTCAGCAATAACATCCCAGTTGCCAGCGCACTAGTGACTGTTTCATTACCTGCTACTAGTATTTGCTGAATTATACTTAACAGTTCAACCGTATCGAGCGCTCTTTCTCCTGCCACCTTTGCCTGTACCAAGTCAGTAATCAAATCATCTTGAGGCTGTTTTTTGCGTGATTCGATGACATCATAGAAATAATGCTGGAAAGCAATAACATCTTTAGCACACTCGATCTCCTGCTCTCTAGAAAGTAAGTGACCTAGCCGTGCAATAAAAGCATCAGACCATCGCTTGAACTTCGGCAGATCTGCTTGTGGTACACCTAATTGTTGAGCAATTACTTTGACAGGCAAAGGTACGGCAAACTCACTGACAAATTCACACTTGCTCTGGGCAATAAAATCGTCAATAAGTTCATCAACAATCTGCTCAATCAAATCATGCATTTTGTTCACACGCGACGAGCTAAACGCCTTATTTACGAGCGCTCGGAATCGCTCGTGTTCTGGTGGGTCTGCTGTGAGCAGAGTGTTTATCTGCGGCCAACCTTGAGCAGAGATTTTCTGCAATTCATCATCTTGTTCTCCTTTGCCAGCCAGTAAAGTAGAGAAATTGCTGGAGAATACTTTTGTATCTTTAAGAATTTCGCTTACCAAGTCGTAACTGGTAACGAGAAAGAGCTTGGCATCAGACCTGGGACTCGGTAGTTCCATAATTGGTGCTTGCTCCTGAGCCAGCTTGTAAAATTCATAAGGACATACAAGCAGTTCTGGGTCAAAGAAATTGTAATCCGACAGATGCTTCATGCTTGTTATGCTGGTTAGTGATAATTTGCTTTGAGTCACTGTCAAGAACATCATAACAGGTTAAGAACAACCTCTAAAGCTTTATCTACACTTACCTATTAATTCTCTTGAGTTAACTGTGCTTGTAGCTGAATAACTTGCTCTACAGTTAAACCCGTGATTTGTGCAATTTCTTGCACAATCATTCCTCTTTTGAGTAGATTCAATGCAATCTCTTGTCTTGTTTTTTGGGCAGCTTTTTCTCCCCAACTAGTAACAATCTCCATAACTTCCTCCTGCTGCGTTAATCCCATTGTACTGATTGTCGCTTGGAAAGCTTGATCTTCGGCTGTATCCAGGCGTAAATATGTATCAACAAACCCACAAATCAATTGCATTCGGGCTGGGTCTAATTTTTTTTATGTCCCAAAAATATGGAGTTGGTTGCGTTGTCATTAATTACAGCAGTTTGCAAATAAATGAGGTACACAACTGGAGAATTCAATATAGAAATTATTCTTTTCCCTCCAGCATAGCTGCCTTCTGCCTCCTGCCTCAAAACCATTAACTCTGTACTTAATGCAAATCAAAACTGCTGTATTTTGCTCATCCAACAACACGTACTTTATTCAAAGTAGCAAGCAGGAGCATTGCCCAGTAGCAATGATTTACTGCCAATGGACAAATTTGTTGTGGCAGGACTTAATCCACAAGAATCCATTACATACCTTCGCTTAACTAGCATCAAGGAAAAATCAGTTTTAGCGATCGCTCATTTGAAAACCCCAATAATGGATGAGGTCGTAAATGTCCATAAAACAATGAAATAACGCTTTTTAGGTAATCAAGTCGCTTTACTCCAAACTTTTTCAGTTCATTCTCCTCAATCTCAACCATCACCTCATGACCAACGCATCTTAATTTTTAATAAGAATTAATTAGCCGAAGCGAATTTATACAAATAATTGCAAACTCTAATGAAACATTCAATAAATTATTTCACTTTGAAAACACAATAAGCTTATCCAAATGGTCTGACATTACTACCAGTCTGCATTGCCCGCAGGGCAAACTACTACCAGATGCCTGATACTCCTAACTCACCCGTCAATCGCAAGTCAAGTGTAACTGAGCAAACGCTATCGCTTGAGGATCGCCAAATTCGCTACACTGCTTTTGCAGAATGGCAAACTTTGCTAGAGAATGAAAAACCTGTTGCGGAAATGTTCCATGTGGCTTATTTAGCCAAAGTGGAACAAGCTACACCACGACCGCTGACTTTCGTCTTCAACGGTGGCCCAGGAGCAGCTTCCGCTTACCTGCACATGGGAGCATTAGGGCCAAAGCGCGTTTATTTCGGAGCTGATGGTAGTCTGCCCAAACCTCCAGTTCGGGTAGTGGACAATGTTGAAAGTTGGTTAAGCTTTACAGATTTGGTGTTCATTGACCCGATTGGCACAGGCTTTAGCCGTAGTTTACCTCAAGATGATAAGGATACTAAACAAACTGAGAAAGCCAATTCCCAAGAAGCAGACAAATCCAAGGAGACAGAATTCTGGGAAGTTGAGCGAGACTTAAAAGCACTGGGAGAATTCATTGGGCGATTTCTTTCTCGTCATCAGCGGTGGCTTTCACCTATCTTTATTGCCGGAGAAAGTTACGGTGGTTTTCGGGTTGCTAGGTTAGCCCGCAAGCTGCAACAGGAATTTGGTGTCGGTCTTTGCGGTGCTATTGCGATCTCTCCTGCTTTAGAGTTCAGTCTGCTGGCTGGTAGCGATTACAATCTCACCGCTTGGGCAACTTTGATTCCTTCGTTTGCGGCTAGTGCCGCTCATCATAACCGCGTCCAATGGGCAGCAGAGCAGGGCAATTTACAAGCTCACATAGCAGCAGCAGAACAATTTGCTCGCACAACCTTAATTCCACTTCTGGCAATGGGAGATGCCATGACATCCGATGAGCGCCAAATTGCTTATGAGCAGATGGCAGGATTGATTGGCTTGCCCTTTGAACTCGTTGAAAGACTTGCAGGAAGGATCGGCATTGAAGTCTTTGCCAGGGAACTGTTGCGAGATCGACAGCGAATTGTAGGACTGTACGACGCCTCAATTACGGCTATCGATCCCTTTCCCGCTCGCGTGAACTACGAAGGCAGCGATCCCACCCTTGATGGGTTGGATCGTTTGTTTAGCGGGGCAATCAATAGTCACTTACGGGACACGTTAGGTGTTGAAACCGACTTGTCTTACCATCTGCTGAATTTGGAAACATTCAAAGCTTGGAAATTCGAGCTCAAAGGCGAGTTCAAGCAGGGTTTTCTAGGCTCAGTGGACGATCTGCGCGTGGGGATGGCTTTGAACCCTTATATGCAAGTGTACATTGCTCATGGATTGTTCGATTTGGTTACTCCTTATTTTGCCTCAAAGCATCTAGCCGATTTGATGAAATTAGATCCTCAAATCCGCCCCAATTTGACTGTAAAACATTTTCTAGGTGGGCATATGTTTTACACTTGGGATGAGTCGCGCTCTTGTTGGTTAGCTCAGATGAAAGCTTTCTACCAAAATGCGACAGCTTGACTTCAGGGGAGCAAATTTACTTTGCTTTCATCCCTGAAGAATCTCAATCCTGACAATCAGCAAAAGCAGATGTCCAGAACTGTCTGATAAAACCTTTTTCAATCCAGGCAAGGAAATCGCCGACACTTTGAAAGCTTGGATTGGACAACCTCAACCGTCCCAACCTATACCACCCTGGAAGATATGGAAATCACAAGAAGATGCGATCGCTTGGTTGCAGGTGTAGGGTGAGAAGGTGACGCAGTAGCGCGTGGTCAGGTGTTTTGGCTGGATGATGGAAGCATTAATGAGATTAGTTTGGGACTTATTGATAATATAGTAATTTTATTGACATGATGCGTTCGCCCTAGCAACCTAACAGCACTTTCCCAAAGATTTTAATTAAAAACATCATTAATACTCAATTTGAGTAGTTCAATAATAAGTTTTCCCCATCACGGCAGCAAGCCAAAGAATACTATTTTAAGATTTGTATCAAAAATCTCTCTATTATTTTACTTATTAAGTTGGTAATATTAAAGTTGCAGAGAGACAAAAAAGGCTAAAATACTGATAAAATAAGCTCGTTTAGCTTATAAAGTAGTTTGGACTCTCAAACCCTTTATCCTAGTGAAGTACGCTAAAAAAACCTTGTGAGAAACCTGGAAGTAATTTTTAGGACTATTATTTTTGCTTAGCTTTGGAAAAATGGAAGTTCATATATTAACTCACTCTCTTAAATTGGCACAGTTATTGTTATCAGTTAGTAATTATACATAAAATTTAGCCAAAGCAGAGGTACGAAGTTAACTCTTGTCACAAATTCATGAACACAAATATTTCTCACTCTGAAAAATACTACATTCGGATTTTCAGTTTAGGCATCGGGATATTAGTAGTACTATTGGGTATTTTTGCCAGCATTTCTTACGGTGCAGCGGACATTCCCATTGCCAAAATACTCACTGCATTCACTAACTATGATGACTCCACTGAGCATATAATTATCCGCTCGATGCGCCTACCGCGTACACTGATTGCAAGTATGGTTGGTGCAAGTTTGGCTATAGCTGGGGGGTTAATGCAAGGACTAACTCAAAATCCCCTAGCCGCACCAGGAATTTTGGGGATCAATGCAGGTGCAGCTTTAGCAGTAGTGACAGTGGTTTTTGGCTTGGGTACATCAACACCCGCCTTAATCACTCTTGTAGCATTTATCGGAGCCTTAATAGCAGCCTTAGCAGTTTATTCCCTCGGTTCTTTGGGACAAGGAGGCTCAACACCATTGAATCTGACTATTGCTGGTGCAGCTTTAACTGCTTTATTATCTTCAATTACCACAGGTGTACTAATTTTAAGCGATCGCACTTTAGAAGAAGTCCGCTTCTGGCTAGCAGGTTCCCTAGCCGGACGAGACTTCAATCTATTCTTGACTGTGCTGCCTTGGATGATAGTCGGGTTATTAACAGCTTTTGCCTTGAGTAGACAAATCAACGTCCTCAGTTTAGGAGAATCGGTAGCTACAGGTTTAGGTCAGCAAACAGGTTGGATCGAGTTGGCAACAGCATCGAGCATTGTCATCTTGACAGGAAGCGCTGTCGCATTAGCAGGGCCTATCGGCTTTGTGGGTCTAGTAGTTCCGCATCTGGCGCGGGGAGTCATGGGTGTTGATTATCGTTGGGTATTGCCTGGTGCAGCTGTGTTTGGTGCGGGTTTACTAGTATGGGCAGATTTAGCAGCCCGTTGGTTAATTAGACCCCAAGAATTGCCTGTTGGCGTGATGACAGCACTGTTAGGAGCGCCCTTTTTGTTGTATTTAGTGCGTTGGCGGCTAAAAAGAGGATGATAACAACTCAAAATTCCAAATTTAAAATTCAAAATTCAATACTCAGCAACCAGCCTGTAACTAGAGTATTGTTACTACTGCTATTACTCACGCTTGTAGTCTTGGGGATGAGTCTTAGTTTAGGAGATTATCCTGTACCACCGGCAGATATAGTGAAAGCTGTTGTTGGTTTGCCAACTCAAGATCCAGAATCTCCCTTTGTTGTTGTCACTCTGCGTTTACCGAGAGTGTTAATCTCCTGGTTGGTAGGAGTTGGTTTAGCAATTGCTGGTACAATTTTACAAGGATTGACGCGTAATCCTTTAGCTGACCCTGGTATTGTTGGGGTAGATGCAGGTGCAGCTTTAGCATCTGTTACCTTAATCGTACTTTTTCCGGCTGTACCTACTATGTATTTGCCCTTTGCTGCCTTTAGCGGTGCTTTTATTGTGGGCTGTTTAATTTACTTACTAGCTGGTACGGGAGAAAAATCACCTCTGCGCTTAGTGTTGGTGGGAGTAGCACTCGCAGCAATTATGGGAGCTTTCACTACCTTGATGTTGACTTTTGGCGAAATCAATGACGTTACTAGAGCATTGGTCTGGTTGGCGGGTAGTGTTGCTGGTAAAAGTTGGGAGCAAGTCTGGCAACTGCTACCTTGGATAGTTATCTTTGTTCCCTTGGCTTTACTGCTAGCGCGGGAACTGGATACTCTGCAACTGGGTGACTTGGTAGCTAAAGGACTCGGTAGCCGAGTCACATGGCAAAGAAGCAAATTATTGTTAGTGAGTGTAGCGCTGGCTGGGTCAAGTGTGGCGATCGCAGGTACAATTGCCTTCGTTGGATTAATGGCTCCTCATTTGGCACGCAGACTCGTTGGTTCAATACATCAAAATTTACTATCAGTTGCCGCCTTGAGCGGAGGACTACTGGTAGCAGCAGCAGATTTTTTGGGTAGAACTCTATTTTCTCCCACGGAATTACCCTGTGGTTTGCTGACTGCTGCTTTAGGAGCGCCTTATTTTATCTATTTACTGTATCAAAGGCGGCGGCGATGAAGCGATCTAGGTATTAGTATTTTGAGCAAAATTCTCCCCAGAAGCTAAACAATAACCTAAGACTCTGGTAGCCAAAAGGTAGTCGCTAGATGCAAACGGTGTTGAGTTGCATTCAAGGAAATAGGGGAGACCATGTGCCAAGAGCGATCGCAACGGACAATAGCAACCGAATATTGCGGCAATGGTGGAACTTCTTGAATTACAGAAGTAGTCTGATTATCTTTAAGAACTTGAAAAAACCCTCCCCACTCTGGGTTCCATCCCTCATTGAAATAGAAGAGTTGAGTTACATGTTTACGCGGGATATCTGTATGAGGACGGTTCCAGAATCCTAAATCATGTCGTGTTAAATAAATTGTTAGTGAATGGTTTTTCAAATCCAAATTAGTAAGATGCTCCATCGCCTCTCGATAATCAGGAGTGAGAAGTTGTTCAATCAATTTTTGCCAACTCAGACTCAAATCGCTGATATCTTGTAGACCTTTGTACTTACTTTCATCCAGAATACACCGTGCAAAAAACCTGTAGTCATCATATGTATATTCTGGGTATCCATCTGGCTCAAAGTCTCTAGCATGATATTCTTTATAGTTTGTAGTCGCAAAACTATTTGCTAGTTCAGATTGTACTGAAGTGTCAAGCAAGTTTTCAAATACAATCCATTTATAGGGAATTGACTGCATAGTTGCATTACTCATTGCACTTAAGTTCAACATAATCCCTCCTAAAAAACTTTCAAATAGTTTATTGCTGTTTAACTAAATATCGCTCCAAATCGTCTATCATCCGATTGGCTGCAAGGGGGCCAAACTGAACCCAGTAAAACCCCACCTCATGAACTTTTTCCTGTTGGACGACTTTCAACTTTGACCACAACGGTTTTGCTTTGAGTTGCTCAAGTATTGGGTATAAATCCCTTTTGCCCAGTGTGTCTTCTGATACTAGAAATAAAATATCCCCATCTAACTCACTCAAAAGTTCCTCTGATAAAGCATAGGCAGCAGGGCCACCCCCTAGACTCAGGGTTGCTTGACTATCCAAAGTTTGAGAGTAAGGACGTGCAACACCCGCATCTTTGAGAATAACTCCTGAAAAACTTGCCTTCGCCCACAGCCAAAGTGCATCAGTACGCAATTCGGCAACTGAGACTAAAGTTGTGTTCAGGCGATCGCCCATTTTTGCTTTAAACCGTGTCAAACGTGCATAATAATTATCCATTACCTGCTGGGCTATTTTAGTTTTACCCAGAACACTGGCTGTGAAAGCAAAAGATTCTTTCCAAGCTCCAGTGGTTCCAGGAGGAGCCAAAACAGTGGGTGCAATGTGTGATAACAGTGGATAAATATCTTGATGAAAATGCATACCAAGAATTAGGTCTGGTTTGAGAAACAAGACTTTTTCGATACTAGGAGAGAGCCAATCTACATCTTCAATACCTGATAGCGGGCCTACTAATCGCTGCAATTGTGAGACAAATAACTTTGAGGCAGCTATAGGTTTGATCCCCAACGCCAAAGCATTTTCTAAACAACTACCACTAAGCACAACAACTCGTTGAGGATAAGCAGGAACTATTGTCTTACCCATAAAGTGCTGAACGACTCGAACCTGACTTAAAGAAGAAATACTCTTAGAATCACTAACTTTTGGGTAATTAAAAAAGAAACAACCGTTTAGCCACACTACCATAGCAAGCAACCCTGAAAGGGGCAGGTATATGACAAAACACTTGGCTAACCAATGAGTTGTTCTCATTAAAATTCCCACTTCACTGATAACTCTGCTGTATACAGACGACTAGGAATAATTCTTTGGAGATTGTCAAAGCTTGCTTCATAATATCGAACATCACATATGTTGTTGAGATTGAGTCCAACGCTAAAGTTATCATTGCGATAGTACAGAGCTGCATCGGTGAGAAAGTAGCTTGAGATTGTAAATGTATTCTATAGAGCGATCGCATCCCCAGACTTTCCCTCAAACAGAGCGTAGACCGTAAGGGCTTGTCGTAGACATTACCTTTCAAGATAGAGATATAAATTGTATTGTGATAATATTACCAACAATACTGGTTAAAAATCTTCCACTTGGTAAAGATACTCTGACATAAGACTTGGGACAAAAAAATAACACTTTTCCAAGCGCTCTTAATTAAAAACGGCTTCAGTATTTAATTTGAGTAACCCAATAATGAGTTACTCGCGTCAGAACAGCAACCCAAAGAATATCTTTTTAAGATTTATATCAAAAATTTATTTATAGCTATACTCATTAAGTTGGTAATATTCAGATTAGGTTAAACAATGTACAGTCGTGTAACAACTCCAGTTCCAAAAGCAGAATTTTGGGGTGAGATTAGACCTCTTGCATAAATGCTTAAATTGTCATACTAAGCGGAGCGATACATCTAGTGAGATTCTTCTCTCCACTGCGTTTCGTACCCTGCGGGAACGCTGCGCGAACAGAATGACATACCTGATTTTGGGATTGCAAGAGGTCTATTGAGAAGTAGTGGCAAGTGAAGATGTAGGAGTAGGGGTGGAAATGGTGTTAAGGCAAATATTAAAGATTCTTTTGGCTACAAGTTGTGTTTGGTTGTGGGTTGCAATTAGTGCAGCTGCTGAAGTGTTCTCTCAAGAAGTACAAAATAAAACTGCGTTCGCAAAAGTACTAGGCAATTCTAGAACGATTAGAGAGATTCCTCTCTTTAGTGAAATAGAACGTCCTACCAGCAGTGCTCAATATTTAGTACAGTCACCAACACCAACCAACTCCCTCCAGAATCAAGGTGAAGTAGTGCAGGTGACAGGAGTAAAAGCTAATCCCACTCCCCAAGGTGTGGAAATAATTTTACAAACTTTTGGTGGGCGACAGTTGCAACTGTTAAATCGCACTACTGGCAATAGCTTTATTATTGACGTTCCCAACGCACAATTGCGTTTACCTAGTGGCGATGCATATACATTCCGCTCAGAGAAACCAATTACGGGTCTTCGTGAAATAACAGTCACTAACTTTGATGCCAAGACTATCCGAGTTACGGTGACGGGTGAAGCGGGTGTACCAATTGTCAAGTTGTATGACAGTGCTAACGAAGGTTTGATCTTCAGTGTAGTTAGTACTGCACCTCGATCGCAACAAGGGCAGCAACCTCAAACACAACAACCACTACAGCAGCCAGGGTTGCAGACACAACCAACTCAACCATCAGCTAGTGGTAATGAACCGATTGAGTTAGTGGTGACGGGCGAGCAGGATGGATACCGTGTACCAAATGCCTCTACTGCCACCAAAACCGATACACCCGTGCGTGACATTCCTGCCTCAATTCAAATAGTGCCCCGACAGGTGTTACAAGACCAAAAAGCAGTGCGCCTACAGGATGCAGTGCAAAACGTCAGTGGCGTGACACAAGCAGGCAACTATGGGGGTACAGGAGCTGCTCGCTATGTCATTCGTGGTTTTGAGCAGGATGGAAATTTTAGAAATGGATTCCGCGATAGCGACTTCTTCACATTATCAGAAATAGCAAACTTGGAACGGGTTGAGGTACTCAAGGGACCAGCTTCAGTCCTTTTCGGTGAAGCTGAACCGGGTGGGATTATCAACCTTGTCACAAAGCAACCGCTGAGTGAACCTTATTACGCTGCTGACTTCACCGCAGGAAGCTACGGTTTTTATCGTCCCACATTCGATATCTCTGGTCCCCTGAATACGGATAAAACTCTGTTATATCGCTTGAATGTTGCTTACCAAAACTCCGGGAGTTTTCGTGACTTTGTTGACACCGAACGTATCTTCATCGCACCATCTCTAACCTGGAAAATCGGTATCAACACAACATTAAACCTTGATTTTGAGTATTTAAACAATAATACCCAATTCGATCGAGGCATCGTCGCTATTGGTAACAGACCTGCCCCAATTCCGATTAGTCGCTTCTTAGGGGTTCCAGGAGAAAATGATTCAAAAACCACAGCTTACAGAGCTGGCTATAGATTAGAACATCAGTTTAGTAAAAATTGGCAGCTTCGCAATGCCCTTTCCATTACTATAAACAAGGTAAATGATTTCCGGGCAGAACAAGGGGACTTGATCGACGATCGGTTTTTGGATAGGAATTTTACAAATGGTAAATTTGAAACTGACACCTACAGTCTCCAAACAGAGGTTATAGGAAAGTTTGCAACCGGGTCAATTATCCACCAACCGCTTTTGGGAATAGAGCTAAACCGAAGCGAAGGTCCGCTGATTTTTAGCAGAGGTATTTTGTCACCTATCGATATTTTTAGTCCGGTGAATAACACCGTTGTCCCTACCGATCCTTTAACAACTTTTGTTAATAGACAAAATCGCACTGATAGATTAGGGATTTATCTTCAAGATCAGATTACCCTACTGGATAATTTGAAGCTGCTAGTCGGAGGGCGTTTCGATTTTACAGAGCAGAAAAGTGACAATTTACTTGCCTCAACTAGCACCAGTCAATCTGACCAAGCCTTCAGCCCTCGGGTTGGTCTTGTCTACCAGCCGATACCAGCAATTTCTCTCTACGCGAGCTACAGCAGTTCTTTTGTTCCTAACATTGGTACTTCAGTCAATGGTTCTACATTCGATCCTGCCCAAGGTACACAATACGAGGTGGGTGTCAAAGCCGATTTGAGTAACCGACTGTCTGCAACCCTGGCTGCTTACCAGATTACAAAAACTAACGTCTTGACCACCGATCCCAACAATCTTGATTTTTCCATTCAAGTTGGAGAGCAACGTAGTCGAGGCGTTGAGTTCGATATCGCTGGCGAAATTCTGACTGGTTGGAAAATTATTGCCTCTTACGCTTATACCGATGCCCAAATCACCAAAGACAATGATTATGCAGTTGGGAATTTGTTGGAAAGCGTTGCTAAGAATACTGCCAGCCTATGGACAACCTATGAAATCCAACGGGGAAGTTTGCAAGGTTTGGGATTTGGATTGGGACTGTATTATGTGGGCGATAGACAGGGCGATTTGGAGAATAGTTTTGTGTTACCCAGCTACTTCCGCACGGATGCAGCACTTTATTACAAACGCAATAATTGGAAGGCTGCAATCAATATCAAGAATCTTTTTGATGAAAAATATTACGAAAGTAGCCAGGGAAGAGATACTATCTATCCCGGTGCGCCGTTAACGGTGTTGGGCACAATTTCGTGGGAGTTTTAGTGCCTGCGGTAATTAGTTTTATTGATTTTACTCCCATTAATGTTTGTCATAATTGCCGTACCCATGCACATAAAGTATTTAAAGGATTAGTAAAATGGTGAAAAATTCCGTTGGTTGGTACTACGGATTTAAACTTCATTTGATAATTAATGACCAAGGAGATTTGAGCAAAATTCTACCCATGAACTCAACAAAAACCTAAGACTCTGGCAGCCAAAAGGTAGTCGCTAGATGCAAACGGTGTTGAGTTGCATTCAAGGAAATAGGGGAGACCATGTGCCAAGAGCGATCGCAACGTACAATAGCAACTGAATATTGCGGCAAGGGTGGAACTTCTTTAACTACAGATGTAGTCTGATTATCTTTAAGAACTTGAAAATACCCTCCCCACTCTGGGTTCCATCCCTCATTGAAATAGAAAAGTTGAGTTACATGTTTATAGGGGATATCTGTATGAGGACGGTTCCAGAATCCTAAATCATGTCGTGTTAAATAAATTGTTAGTGAATGATTTTTCAAATTTAAATTAGTGAGATGCTCCATCGCCTCTCGATAATCAGGAGTGAGAAGTTCTTCAATCAATTTTTGCCAATTAAGACTCAAATCGCTGATATCTTGTAGACCTTTGTACTTACTTTCATCCAGAATGCAGCGTGCAAAAAACCTGTAGTCATCATATGTATATTCCGGGTATTCTTCTAACTCAAAGTCTCTAGCATGATATTCTTTATAGTTTGTAGTCGCAAAACTATTTGCTAGTTCAGATTGTACTGAAGTGTCAAGCAAGTTTTCAAACACAATCCATTTATAAGGAATTTCTTGCATAGTTGCATTCCTAATTGCACTCAAGTTCAACATAATCCCTCTTAAAAAACTTTCAAATAGTTTATTGTTGTTTAACTAAATATTGCTCCAAATCGTCTATCATCCGATTGGCTGCAAGGGGGCCAGACTGAACCCAGTAAAACCCCACCTCATGAACTTTTTCCTGTTGGACAACTTTCAACTTTGACCACAACGGTTTTGCTTTGAGTTGCTCAAGTATTGGGTGTAAATCCCTTTTGCCCAGTGTGTCTTCTGATACTAGAAATAAAATATCCCCATCTAACTCACTCAAAAGTTCCTCTGATAAAGCATAGGCAGCAGGGCCACCCCCTAGACTCAGGGTTGCTTGACTATCCAAAGTTTGAGAGTAAGGACGTGCAACACCCGCATCTTTGAGAATAACTCCTGAAAAACTTGCCTTCGCCCACAGCCAAAGTGCATCAGTACGCAATTCGGCAACTGAGACTAAAGTTGTGTTCAGGCGATCGCCCATTTTTGCTTTAAACCGTGTCAAACGTGCATAATAATTATCCATTACCTGCTGGGCTATTTTAGTTTTACCCAGAACACTGGCTGTGAAAGCAAAAGATTCTTTCCAAGCTCCAGTGGTTCCAGGAGGAGCCAAAACAGTGGGTGCAATGTGTGATAACAGTGGATAAATATCTTGATGAAAATGCATACCAAGAATTAGGTCTGGTTTGAGAAACAAGACTTTTTCGATACTAGGAGAGAGCCAATCTACATCTTCAATACCTGATAGCGGGCCTACTAATCGCTGCAATTGTGAGACAAATAACTTTGAGGCAGCTATAGGTTTGATCCCCAACGCCAAAGCATTTTCTAAACAACTACCACTAAGCACAACAACTCGTTGAGGATAAGCAGGAACTATTGTCTTACCCATAAAGTGCTGAACGACTCGAACCTGACTTAAAGAAGAAATACTCTTAGAATCACTAACTTTTGGGTAATTAAAAAAGAAACAACCGTTTAGCCACACTACCATAGCAAGCAACCCTGAAAGGGGCAGGTATATGACAAAACACTTGGCTAACCAATGAGTTGTTCTCATTAAAATTCCCACTTCACTGATAACTCTGCTGTATAGGGACGACCAGGAATAATTCTTTGGAGATAGTCAAAGCTTGCTTCATAATATCGAACATTAAATATGTTATTCAAGTTGAGTCCAATGCTAAAGTTATTCTGACGATAGTACAGAGCTGCATTAGTGAGAAAGTAGCTTGGGACTGTATATGTATCCAAATTATCTGGCATTTGATCTCCAACGTAGTTAAAGCCAATTCCACCTCCAAAACCTTTGAGAGAGCCAGCAGGAAAAGTGTAAGTTGTCCACAAACTAGCGACATGCTGTGGTATTCCTTCTACTCGATTCCCGACTGGAAGATCATTGTCTTTGGTAATGCGTGCATCTGTATAACCGTAGAAGCCAATCACATTCCAACCGGGAAGAATCTCTCCGGTGACACTCAGTTCTACTCCCCGACTTCTTTGTTCTCCTGTTTGCACACTATAATCGGAATCGGTAGGATCGGTAGTCAAAATGTTAGTTAGTGTCAGATCATATAAAGCAAGTGTTGCTGAAAGTTTGTTATCAAATAAATCAGTCTTAACGCCCACTTCATACTGAGTACCTAGCTGTGGTCTAAAAAGGTTGTCATTTTTATCTGCACCCGTTACTTGTTCAAAAGAGCGGCTGTAGCTGGCGTAGAGTGAGACAGGCGCTATGGGTTGATAAACGATGCCTACTCTTGGACTAAAGGCAGAATCAGACTGGACACTTGAAGTTGAAGCAATCCGATTAGCAAACTCATTCTCTACTAAGTCATAACGTCCACCCACAAGCAATTTGAGGTTATTGGCAAGTGTCACTTGGTCTTGAAGATAAAAGCCTAAAGCATCATCTCTAAAGAAGACATCAACTCCTCCAAGAGTATCACCTAGTGGTTGACCATACACTGGGTTAAAGACATCAAGAGGGGCGGCAGCTGTTCTAAGTACACTAGTTCTTCGGGTTTGTCTAAACAAGTCAAACCCCACCAAAAGTTTATGTTTTATATTACCAGTGTTAAAATCACCAATAACATGAGTATCTAAAGTATAAGCTTCATACTCTGTTGGCTTTGGAAAAGTAGTCAGATCTCTTTCGACAGTGCGGTTGTCTGCTTCCAGTAGACTGGTGACAGATGTTTCACGTAAATCAAGGGTTAAAAATGCAGCTTGAAATGAATTACTAATAGACCAGTTATCGTTAAAGCGATGTTCTAGATTGTAATTATATCTATGAAGCTGGCGGTTAAAGAAATCAGTCGGTTCCCCTAAAAAACGGTTAATAGGGATTTTGCCATTTGGGTTAGGAAGTATAGTTGCACTAGCAATCTGCTCCAAACCAGTACCTAGCGACTGCTGTGTGTCTTCATATTCTGAATCAAAAGTTAGATTTGTATTTTTCCCGATACGCCAATTAACAACAGGCGAAACGAAAAAACGCTTTTCATGATAAAAATCAGTAAAGTCTTCTGTGGTTCTGTAAGAAGTGTTTAAACGATACGACAGACTGCCATCTTTTGTCACAGGCCCAGAAAGGTCAAGTGAAGGTTCAAAAAGTTCATAAGCACCACGCCTTACCTCTAAGGCATAATAAGGTTGACTCAAAGGCTTTTTAGTAACTATATTAATGATCCCACCTGGATTGACTTGACCATAAATTACAGAGTTTGGCCCTCTAACAACTTCTACTCTATCTATATTTGTCAGCGAACTTGATAAAGCAGCAACATCTGCAAAGCGGTCTTTGACACCGTTTCTATAAACGTTTCTGGCTCTAAAACCTCGAATAGAAAAAGTGTCTGCAATTCGAGATGAAAAATTATTTTGGACAACGCCAGCATTTGAGAGTATCCCAATTAAGTTACGCGGTTGTTGGTCTTCGATAACTTGTTGAGGAATCACCTGAACTGAAGCAGGAATATCACGCAATGGTGTATCTGTTTTCGTTGCAGTACTAGCATCTGGTACCCGATAATTTGTATCTGGTGGAGCAGTCACATTTAACTCAATGGGCTTTTCTGGTGTTGTTGTTGGCTGTTGAGCAGTAGAAGTACTAGGAGTCACTCCAAAAACTAAACCTTCTTTTGTACTATCAAACAACTCCACCGCAGGCGCACCCATTTCCCCAGTCACCGTTACTCGTAAGGTGTTCGCATCTAAATTTGTAACTGTAATTAATCCAATTCCGGCTACTGGCTTTGATTGTCTAAAATCCCCACTTCTTAGTTGCAACTTGGCATTAGGGATATCTGCAATATAGGAATTACCCTCAGTTTTCGGTAAAACTTGTAATTTCTGAGAATTAGCTGTGACTAAAATTAACTCTATCCCTTTATCAGTAGAGTTAACCTGAACATCCGTAACTAATACCACATCTGTAGTTGCTTGACTAAGTTCAGGAAAATCATTCTGTCTGGGTACTCTCCATAAATATGAAGCATTAGTTTTAGGAAGCTGTAACTGATTCAATGTTTGAATTTCTTTAAAAACTTCACCTGAGCGTACTAAAGTTTTTTTAACTAACGGTTGTTCAGAATATGCTGGATTAGCTAAAGTTAAAGAAACAATAGATATTAACCAGCAAACAGCAGGATATTGTAGTCTGATAAACATTTTTATACACGCAACTTAGTAAATACTAGGTCTTGAAATTGAGAATTAAGTATAATTTTCCTTTCAGTCCATAGCTCTTAGATAATATTACCAGTTTAGTTGGTAAAAGATATTTATACTAACCTAATCATTGTAAAAATATATAACTTTTAAGTGTTTGCATCTTATTCGAGCCGGAATTTTTTTTATTCCATCCGGAATTTTTATCTGTGACAAGACTTAGGACTTATCCCAAACTTTTTACGAAAAGCATTACTAAATGAAGGTAAGCTAGCATAACCTACTGTTCTGGCTACTTCAGTGACATTCATATTTCTTTCAATAAGCAGCTTATAAGCTAGTTCCATTCGGCAGTGATGCAGATAGCCAAACACCGTAGTCCCAAAAATCTGCTTAAAGCCTTGCTTCATTGTGCAATCATTTAAACCAACTTGTCGTGCTAATTCGATAAGAGACGGTGGGTTGTCTAGATGTTTCAACACAATTTCCCTAACATTATAGATGCGGTCAATATCTGATGGCTTAAGTCCATTAATCTGGAAGCAACCTTGGTTGATTTGTATTTCTTGCTCGACTAGCATTGCTACCAGTTCCCAAACCTTACCTTCAAGATAAATTTGTTTAGTAAAGCCTTGGTAGGGACATTGAAGAATTTGCTGTAGTGCTATTTGCATTGCAGGAGTTTGAATTCCATAGCGTTCATAAGTTGGTTGATCCCAACGTTTAATTAAATGTTGTAATTCTTTTGGGAGTTTACCAGATGTATTTTCTGCAAAGCTATAAAACACATTTGGATGCATGTGAATAGCTACTTCGACTACCTGCGCTGATGGCTCGAATACAGCGCACTCAGATGCCATACCACTACCACTTAAAAAGTATTCTCCTGTCTTGAACTCAAGATTTTTAAATTGGCTATCTATTAAAATAAAGAATAGAAATTCTAATGGATGCTTTCGCTCATGACATTTTAAAATGAATGATTTTGGCTGTTGATAATTGGAAATGTCTAAAGATATGCTATCTCGTAGCTGAATATGTCGCCAATACCCTTGACCAAATTGATATTTCCTGGTGATGTCAAAAATATCTGAACTATCATGATTCTGAATTATTTCTGCTTGGTATAGTAGTTTTAAGTAATCTGCCTGTGGGAGGATAAGTGTCATGTTACTAAAATTAGTTTAAATTGGTAGCGATCGCGATTTGTTCAGCAGGACTTTTTTTATTCGAGACGGACTAAATAAATGTTTTGTTATCAGCAGCTATCTAACAAGATTTTCAATAATAAATACAAGCACATCGAAAATTGCAATTTAAATATAATTGCAAAAACATACTAAAAACTTTTGAAAGTTAAAAGTTTTGCTAGCAGGTATTAAGTAGCGTTTTTAAGGCTAGGTATTAGAAATTGCTGTTAAACTTATCATGTACTTATAGCGATAAATGTAATCATTTAAACAGTTTCATAAAACTTTACCAACTAGGATGGTATATTTATATATATACCTTATTCTTTAAAGAGACAAACCTTTGGATACACTGAGTTTTAGCCGTTTTATAAAAATTCAGATTTTGACAAAATAACCTGCGGAGGGCAAAATTGTGAGTATAATTACTCATGCAGAATATCAGAGTTAATGGTAATGCTCTTATGATTCTAAAATGCAGCATTTAGGTCATTTATAAAAATACAGCATTTACGATGCCTGCCACAGGCTACACCCACATACCTGCGGAATCTTAGTTCTTAGTTAAGGCATAAAGGGTAAATTTACACTAAAGGGCAATCGCAGTTTTTAAGGAAAAGCTTAGTATGTGATAACTCAAAAGTTCAACGCTCTAGCGATTTTAACAAGACACTGCCGTGTTAGGCGATCGCTTGCACTGCATCAAATGAAATCATACCGTAGACAAACTAAATACTTATATCCTGAGCTTGCGCTCCCAAAGCCCTATGGAAAATATAACCCTTAAAACTCAACATCTAAGCCTGGCTTACGATGGCAAACCAATTATATCTGGTCTTAACCTATTAATTTCCACAGGACAAATTACTGCTTTAGTTGGCCCCAATGGTTGTGGTAAATCTACTCTACTGCGAGGTTTAGCCAGACTACTCAAGCCCCATATTGGCAATGTATATCTCAATGGTGCTGATATTTTTCGACAGTCAACGACCAAAGTTGCACAACAACTCGGTATTCTTCCTCAAGGGCCAGTTGCACCAGAAGGAATAACTGTGCGAGATTTGGTTGCACTTGGTCGTTATCCATATCAAAAAAGTTGGTTGCAATCTTGGACATCTGAAGATGAACGTCAAGTCTGCAAAGCACTAACAACTACAGACCTCAGTGAATTAGCCCATAGAGCTGTAGATACCCTTTCTGGTGGACAAAAGCAACGTGCTTGGATAGCCATGACTTTAGCGCAAGATACGCAGATTTTACTATTGGATGAGCCGACAACTTTCTTAGATTTAGCTCATCAAGTGGAGGTGCTAGAGTTGCTGTGGGATTTGAATCAACTTAAGGGAAGAACAATTGTCATGGTGTTGCACGATCTCAATCAGGCGTGTCGTTATGCTCATCAGCTAGTAGCTTTACGTGATGGCGCTGTTATGGCTCATGGAACTCCAGCAGATGTCATGACAGAAGAAATGGTGCAGCAGGTATTTGAATTAGCTTGTCGAATTGTACCAGACCCGGTGGTAGGAACACCTTTATGTTTACCTCTAAAAAAGGGCGTTGCATAAATGCCGAATGAATCAGATAAACATAAGTATTTATTGATACTTTAAATAATGAAGTAATAATATCAAGTTCGGCTAATTACGGCAGATATGGTTGGTGTTGTTGGTAATTGGTAATAGGTGATTGGTAATTAATGAACACAGCAAGAGTTAAACTGTATTTTTATTCCCCATTACCTATTACCCATCACCCATTACCAACCCTCACAGATATCATAAGTATTCAACCGGACATGATATAATCGCTCAATTATCGACTTTGCTGCAACCAGAAGAAATCCGGATTACCCTGTGCTGACTTCTCTTGTTTGGATAATTTTACTGAGAATTCAAACTTAATTTTCGTTAAGATCGGGGCTTACGCAACTGGCACAGGCTACCGCCACCCTCAAGTCGTCGAAGTATATTCACAAGCGCTTACTGAATCATGTTCAGTAGATGGAGCAAGAGAAAGCGCCAGTTAGGGAGATATTGCAGACAGTCCGATTGCTTAACCCCACAAGCGCAATCGTTCCCTTAGTCCTCATTTAGTTTACCGATACTACTTTTTGCACGCCTTACCTACCACTTTGTCTATATTTAGATGCGTTTGCCCTGGGCTGTTGCAAGCTTATTGGGCGGGGACTCTTCCGGCTGACATTGTCTGCTGGAAGCACCAACTCTGTGCATTGGAACATTTAATTCACCTCTCACTCTTGTGAGCTTCCCGTTTAGGTAGCGATATGGAAGTAGTAGTCAATTTATTAATCACTACTCCTTAAATAAAACAATTTATTCAAGTTTAGAATTTGTTGGGCTTTACAGTAAACGCTATTGTATTTGTATTGAAGGCGACAAAACATCCTTCTTTAGATAATCTCATTTTTCAGCTACTTTTTGAAAATAAATACATTAAAGCGATATGCATTATTACCATAATTGGCAATATATTGATTTTCAATTTTTATATTAACAGGTTCATTAACTAAAAGTTGGTAAAAATAATTTTTATCATAGTATAAATGTTCTAAAAACTGATATTGCTTGTTATATTCTTCTTCTCCAATTGTTTCTCGTCTTCTGTTCATATCTTCTTCTTTTTTATAAAGATTAGGAATATCTAATATCCCAATGCTTTTTCTAGCTAATTTAATCATTATTTTAATAACTTTGGCAGCATAATCATAATCGTAAAAATATAAAAATACACCATTAGCAATTACAAGATCAAATTGCTCTTGTTCATGAATATCAATAGCTTCACAAACTTTAATATCAGCTTTAGGCATAGCTGATAAAGCAATTTTAACTAGATTTTCGGCATAATCAATTCCTGCTACTTTGTGTCTTTTTTGATAAAAGGGATAGAGAAAAGCTCCTGAACCACAGCCTACTTCAAAGATAGAATCTTGTAGTTCAATTTTTAACTTAGTAACTATGCGTTCAAGATACTCCATCCATGCTTCGGTTTCACTTAGCTGACCAAATGGTGAACTAAAGCCATCAATGGCAATTAACTGTTCTAAGATAGGTTTATCTGCTGAAGATATTTGTCTATTATTCCAAATTTTTTGCCAATTGTTTCTCATAATTATTTAGCTGTTAGTCTACAAATATACTTGTATTTTATTTTAAACTAGCTGTCACCTCTCGAAAAGCTTTGAGAAAAATCTCATTGTCAGCAATATTTCTAACAGCTAATCTTAAATAGAGTTTTTTACTATTAAAGCGACTGGACACATCTTTAATATATATACCATGTGTAGACAATAATTTTTGGGTTAAGTTATCTTTCAAGCTTAAATCGTAATCTAGACAAAGCAGTAAAAAATTTCCACCACTAGAGTAAACTTGTTTAACGCCAGGAAGTGACTTAAGTTCCTTAGCAAATTGTTCGCGGTCTTCTTTAGTTTTTTGGAAAGATGCTTTTATCGCTTCTTGATGTTTCAAGATAATTTCTAAGAAGTATTCAGCTAAGGAATTTATATTCCAAATGGGTATGTGATTGTGGAGATAACCATTAAAAGCTTGGTTGTCAGTGTAAACATAACCCAGGCGAATACCTGGTACTCCTAGTATTTTACTTAAGCTTACTAGTAGAATTACATTAGATAGTGGAGCGTTTTCCAGTAAAGGTAAAATACTTTCTTGGTCAGAGAAATAAATAAATGATTCGTCTAAAATCACTATTTTATCAGGATGAGTAGCAGCAAAATTATAGATCCATTTTGTTTCTAATAAAGAACCAGTAGGGTTATTAGGATTGACAAATACAATAAAATCACAGTTTTGAGCTTTTTCAAGAATTTCTGTAGTATCTATTCCTACTCGATCTGAGTATGTAATAGCTTTAGGAAAGATTCTACTATACTCACCGAATGTAGGACTAGGAAGCAAGCCTCTAAATTCAGCTAAGTATTGTTCTATAATTGGATAGACTTGGGAAACACCATTGAGAACAGTAACCTTCTTCTCCTGACAATAAAGATAGGTAGCAAGTTTCTGATTGAGGATAGTTTGGGTAGAACCATAGTTTTGAACTAGAGATACCAGGTTGTTTTTCATTTCAGATAAAACAGAACTGGTAGGAAAATACATATTGCGGATAAAGCAATAATCAAGAATATTATAGTTCCAATAGCCTCCGTAGGAACTATCTAAAATAGCCTTTTGCTTAGATTTATTAAAGGTAAAATGAGCAATTCTTAAATCGTTAGGATCGTCAATTTCAGCCCATTTTTCTGACTCATCTACAATTTCAACAAAAATGTCTTCTTTTTGTAAGTAAATAATTAATCCTACAATCAGTTCATAGTAGCAATTATCATCAATGGTTTGAGCATAGTATTGGAGTATTTTTCCAAAAGAACGATTGCAGAATTCCTGAGAAAAACGATAAATATTTAAAGTTTTATATTTGTCATGAAAATCAAAGTCAACGTCTTGGAGATGGGGAGGAATAACATTCGTGATGATTTTTCGTTTCGATATGGTAACTACCGTCCCATCCATACCACTTCTGTAGCGATCGACCAAAGCAACATTCTTATACGACGATTTCAGTAAATGCTCAATAATAGCAGGTTCAAATATTAAATCACATTCAATCAGGATAATATCCTTATCTATACACAAATTTTGTAAAGCTAAAGATAAGGAGTAAATATTGTTTGTTTCTCCATATCTTTCGTTATGAACGTAGTTAATAGCTAAATGGGGATAATTTTGTTCGAGATGCTGTTTTATCTCTGCAACCCGATAACCTGTCACAATAGTAATATCAGTGAGGTGATACTCAAGTATCCCGTCAATAATTCTTTGCAGAACAGTTTTCTCACCAATCTGCAATAGGGTTTTGTGAGTTTGGTAGGTGAGGGGACGCATCCTCCTGCCATATCCAGCCGCCAAAATGATTACTTTGAATTGACTCTGGTCTACCTTCATTTTATAATCTTAATATTTGTCAATTAAAAATTGAGTTTTTCCATTTGCGATCGCATCAATACAATTCATCCTTACCTGTTAAAAACTACCAGGTTTAATGAAGTAAGTATATAAACAGCGCAAATTTTCAGAGATTGGGGCGAGGAAGCCTTAGCCGTACTATATTGGTATCCTTGTGCCGTTGCAATTTAAATTGGTTAGGACGAAAGTAAAGCAAAGCTGCGAGTAAATATTGGCTCTGCTCCAGGTTGCGCTCTTGTGCTTGGTTTAGCATCTTAGATATAATATCCAGCTCACTAGTAGCGGTGGTTTCATTTTGAATACCGCTATTCTTTAAAATGTGATAAGACACTCTCATATGTCCTGAGTATATAATTTTGATTTCTTCAGGTGGGATACACATCCAGAAATCAGCATTTTGTTTTCTAGCTTTTTGCAATGCAGACAATATATCTGGATCTAAAGGATTTCCTCTATATAGCTCAACTAAGCTAGATAAAACTTGTGTATAAAGATCGTAAATTATGTTCAAGTTGCGTTTTAGTGCTATTTCTGGTAGCTGTAACCAATGGGCATCAATGAGATTTTTTATTGAACTATAATGCCAGTTCGGATCTGGAATCTGCCAATATTTTCCATATACCGAACTTAAATATTTTTCCACATCATCAGGAACATTAAACTCATGTTCTTTAAATATAATTTTTTTAAATTTTGTCTTGGGATAAGCATATTTAACCATTTCATATTTTACCTCCGTTGAATTTTCAACTAATTCATGTTTCTTTGTCCAGCAGGCATACCATATATAATCTTTCTCTTCATAAGCAAAAAATAAATCGATGTTGAGATGTTTATTAACTGACAACAATAAACCTTCTGCTTGAGTTCCCCTTATTTGAACTTTAAACCCTTGCTTGACAAAGGATTCAACAATTTCTTCAGTGTAATCTTTGGCAAACAATGCGAGATCGATATCTTTATCGTGTTTGATAAAATCATTTTCTCGATAATAACCCAAAAGCGTACCATCTGTTAACCAAAAATGAATTCCTAAAGTATCTAAAATTGTTTTTGCTTCAATTAAATCTAAGGTTGCTTGAGTATTATCCATAACTTTATTCTTTTTACTCTTTTAGAGGATGTTTGAAAAGTCTAATAATATTGCGAATAACAAGCGATCGCTCTTGGATTGACCGCTCGCTTACTCATCACTTCATCTGTGATGAGTTGAGAGCCGGGAAACTAATCACCCACAACATAGTAATTTTTCCCTATCAGACATATATTAACAATCAAGTTATAGCTTGATTGTTCTTTATTTAAAGTATTTTTATCAAAATAATTTGTATAGCCTAAACTAAAGTAAAGAGAAGATTTACTGTCATCAATCAAGAAATCACAGCTATATTTTTTGCTAAAAGCATAACCTAAAATTAAATTATTAATTTCTGAAAATAATTCTCTGTTTGTTAAATAATATTTAATTAAAACTTTTTGTCCTTTCAACAAGTAATTGAGTTT
Organism: Nostoc sp.; assembly: GCA_036918135.1. GTDB lineage: Bacteria > Cyanobacteriota > Cyanobacteriia > Cyanobacteriales > Nostocaceae > Nostoc. The sequence goes on along the minus strand of JBALDB010000009.1, from coordinate 171,122 downwards.
TATTTCTTGCTGCATTAAAAAAAGTAACTTTTGTATAATTTTGACAGCTTTCATCATATAGGTTATTTATTTAATTAAGAGTAAAATATTTTTATATAACTATAATAAAAGTATACACTTTTTAAGATTATACTTAACCAATTGAAGCTTATTAAACAAATAATTTTTAGAAAAACTATCTCAAGACTCACAAGTTTATCTGCTAACATTTTAAAGTAAAACGCGTACTATCATTAGGTGTATTACTACAAGTTGTTGCTATTAAATATGCTTCGGCAAAAGGAGTTAACTTACGTGGCTTTCCCGGTCGCTTTTCCTCTGTTAATGTCGCTGCTAAATTTTCATTACAGAACTGTTTACGAGTTCGCTTAACTGTTGCTACTGATATGTGTAATATTTCTGCTATTATTTCATCAGTCTTACCATCCGCAGCCATTAATAATGTGTATGCGGGCCGAATTTCTCTGGCTTTTGCCGAACCCTTTTTTACTAGATTGAGTAGTTCTTGCCTCTGTGATTCGCTCAGATTTATTTGATACTTCTTGCTCATACACCCTTTTTCCTTTAAAGGCGATCGCCTGTCAGCTTGTGGTTACGGATATACCTACATTGCTATTTAATCATAAACTCGTATTACCCAGCAAAATTAATGAGACAGACTACTAGTTTTCTGAAATTGTTTCGATCTTATTAACTATTTTTAGAAGCATTTCTTTTTTAAAATTATAAGTTTGCAACTTTTCATAGACCGTATTATAAGCTTCAATGCAAAGATTGATTCGCTCCCTGAACTCACTGACTGTTATTTTGTTAATATATAAAAATAATTCTTTTGGATTATTAAAATCTGAGTAGTCTAGAAAGCTATTTATAGGGAAATCTTGGTATATTTTATTTCCCTTACCATAATATATCGGTAAGCATCTTCCTCGAATACTATCCCAAATTTTCTCTGTGCAATAATAGTCAAAATTGGTATTTTCAAAGCACAAATTAAAGTGATATTTTTGGAGAATACCCATTTTGCTGCTAGACCAATCATTTGCTCTTGATTCTCCTAAAGCTATTTTCTGAGGCCACTTCCTTCCATATACGTCTACTGTACCAGTCTCAAAGCCTTCTAAGGCTATTTTCTGTCTTAAATTAATTAGGTCGAGTTCCCTGCCATCTTTTTTTAAACTTAAATCAGTATCTCTATAGGTCATCAATGCAACTATCTTTTTATGATTAAAGTTTAGAAAGTTACTTTCATTTAATAGTTCTAATCGTTGATTAATCTGAGCGCAATGACAACTATAATTGTTTTGATAGATATCCTTTGTGTAAACATTCATGATGTGAATATTTACAGATGTCATGAATGTCTTAACTTTATTTTGAAAGTGAGTATCATATCTTGGTTCATGTGTCCACACTAAATATTTTTTTTTTGCTCCGTATTTCAATAGAAAAGAAGCAAGATACGAATCTAATCTACCAGATAGAAAAATATCACAATCTCTCTCATCTTCTGTAAAAAAGATATTATTCTTAGACAAAAAAATAATTGATTTTGGATCGGTAAAAGGTGTGTAATTTAGATAAGTTTTCAAAAGAAATATTTTAAACATTGTAGTTCTATTCTCCAGTGACCTAGAATTATCATTTGAAAAAATTATTGATTATTACAAACTCCGCTTATAACTTTGTGAAGTTTGTCACAGATGGGATGATGAGTTCAGGGCAGGGAAACTAATCAGCCACAACCACTCGTAGATGCCGTCAATACCACGAAATTGTCGATATTTGTTTAAAACAAGCCGTGCTTTCTCACCTTGATATTGATGAATATAAAAATGAGCCAGGGTTAAGTATTGACTATAAAAAACTTGGTAAAGTAGATTGATGTCTAACTTCTTTAAATTTGGGTTGCGGCTGAAAGCTTTTTCTCTGACACGTATTTCATTAACTAACATCCGCTCTTTATTTTGTGACATACTGTTTGCAGACAGGCGATAAAAAGCTACAAGCTCATTCAAGAAATGAACAGGAAATTTTTCAATAATTCGCAGCCATAAGTCGTAATCTTCACAAGAAGTTAATGTCTGATCGAACAAACCCACCTCATCTAGACATTCTCGACGAACCACTACAGTAGGTACTGGTATATAATCAACCATAAATAACATCCAATCCTGTAGGACACCAGGGGGGTGACTTCCTTTTGGCCACATATTGTAAGAAAGCACGCGATTATCTTTAAAAAAAACCATATTTGAATAGACTAAACCAATATTTGGATTGGATTCAAAACAGGGAATCTGTTTTTCTAGCTTATATGGTAGCCATAGGTCATCATCATCAACGAAAGCAATATACCGTCCCTGCGAAGCCATAATCCCTGTATTTCGAGCCGCGGGTAATCCTTGATTGTCTTGATAAATAACAGTAATTTTATCTTTGAATTGGGCTAAGACTTCTCTAGTATTGTCTGTGGAACCGTCATTGACAACGATAATTTCATAGTCAGTGTATGTTTGTGCTAACACACTCTCAATGGTTTCTGAAACTAAATCGGCCCGTTGGTAAGTGGGAATAATGACGCTAACATTCGGCATGGATTGATTACCTATTTGTGGAAGCAGCTACGGAATTTTTATCCTCGACAAGTTTTTGCAACACAATCTCTCTAACTTCACTTAGATTTTCTTAATCGTTTCTTGTTGTATGAATTCCTTACTTTCTTTCGTTTGCCCGCGCAGGCAGACTTCGTTTGTGTAGTAGCGAATTATATTCGCCTAATATTTTTCTTCAAACATCCTCTTACAACCAACTCTCTATTAAGTAGCACCCTGTAATTAAACCCTGTTCAGCGTTAATTTTCTCACCAAGTTCAATAGCCCGTTTTTTATAATCAGGTGTCAATACTTTTTTGTCTAAAACATTAGCAACTCTATCCGCTGTCAGCTTTTGTGAGTCCATCGCAGCCCCGACTCCTAATTTCTGCACTTGTATAGCATTAAAAAATTGATCGAAGGCAAAGGGTTCCACCAGCAATGGACAGCCATTACGCAACGACCGGGCCAATGTCCCAATTCCACCATGAGTTATCACCGCAGCTGCACGGGAAAACAACCAATCATGCGCGATAAAACCGTTTGCAAACATAACGTTATTCCGGTCAATGTCTGATGGTAAATGACTTTCGTTAAAGTCTGCCCAGCCTTGATGAATTAAAATTCGCCGACCTAATTTCGCCGCCGCCCGGACGTGAACTTCTACAATTTCTTGAGGATTTTCCAGAGGCTGACTACTATATGAAAGCACTAAAGGTTTGGGTTGTTGCTCGACAAATTCCCTAATCTCTTTGCTGGGTTGTTTGCCCCTCGAATCTGAATCTTCATAAAACCAGAAACCTGTTTGATGTACTTGAGAATATTCTGGAGATAGTTGGGAAAAATGGGGACTGGCAGCCAAAAGAAAGCGCTTTGATTTTGTATTATCTATCCATGAACTATGGTAATAGGATTGATGTTTAATTTCTGGGTTAGAAAAGCACTGATAAAAAGGAGTCACACAAGAGCGAACCCAGCGAATACTATAAGTATCTGCTATTTCACCTGCAAGTGAATCCTCCACAAAACAGGAAATTAACATATCTGCATCATTACATACCTCTAATAGACGGTTTTTAGCAGCCATTCTGTCATTCTTGGGTTTGACAAATTTTGTTTTGTCTGGCGACTGTTGCCTCAATGAAGGCAATTGGTTCCACAGTTGTGCATCACGTCGTAGTTCTTCTGGGCCCATCCTTAAACGACCGCTAGTAACAGCTTCTAGTCCAGCTTTTAAAACATAGGAATGTACCGCCTCATTTACCACCATGCGTATTTTATGCCCTCTAGTTTTCAGGGCTTGTCCAAGTGCAATATAAGGCAAATTGTCTCCTAATGTACCGAAAGTTGTAATGACTATAGTACTCATGTGTAGGTAGTGGAAGGGATTGGGTTTAGATGAATTATGTGGACATGCGCTTGATGAGAAATTCTGCAAGGGGCAAAACAACCTACTACTGAAAGTCAAAAAATGACCCAGCAGCAATCTCGTTGCTAAGATACACTTTTTAAAGAATCGCTCTTGGGGAGCGGAAATCTCTTTCGGGGTGCTGTAGGTTTGAAATCGAAGGAGGAGACACCTAACGCTCTCAGGGTAGCCTGCTCCAGCAGTGATGGATTTTTTGAATTTAAGTTCAGCGGTTCCTTCAGAGATACGTGCGAGTTCATCACATACACAGGTTTTCCAGAGTAGTTGTAGCCACCAGCGTGAACCATAAATCCATGCATTAGGTAGACATCACCCATCTTGCCAGTCAACTCAACGTACTCCTTACATGAGGCTGCTATTTCGTAGATAGGATAGCAAGGACTAAGGTGCTGCCACCCATACACGCCTTCAGGGTGGTCTGCTAAAAAGCGTGCAATTAACGACACGCTCTCAGGTAAGATTATTGTTGCGCCGCCGTGCGATTCTATATCAGAGGCAAGTACTAAAGGCACAAGCACTGTTTCCGGGCTGTCTAAGAAGTTTAAGAAATAACCTCCGTCTCGGTGCCACATAGTCTCAGGCAGTTGCGATTGCGACTCATCCGAATCGGGGTAGTATGAGTACTTGACAGCAAAACGGTTCCACAAATACTGTATTGATTTGATGTCAACGCGATCTAGTCCACCGGCAAGTTCTCCTATTGCCTTGCACACTCTCGGTGCGATATCAGGAAAATAGTGAGCTTCAGTCCCCTCAAACTCAACGTATGGCTCAACCCATGTTTCTGGGTTATGAGGATCGTAGCCTATACGCTCCCAGGTCTGCTCCCGCATTTGAGCAAGCAAGTCGAGATTTTTGATGCCTCCTTTAATTAAAACGTAGCCCTTTTCGACAAATTGCTGCTTTTGCTCCGGTGTTAACATAATAATTCTCCTTGTTCTCTATTCTTGGTCAACAGAAAAATCAGACTCAAACATCTGCAAAACTGATTTACTCACTGCTACTACCTTATAAACTTGTAATCCTCTGTATCACAGATGAGGTGATGAATTGAGGGCAGGGAAACTAATCTGCCATAACCACTCGTAAATGCTGTCAATCCCACGCGCTTGCTGATATTTCTTTAAAATGAGCCGTGCTTTCTCACTTTGATAATGATGAATATAAAAATAAGCGAGGTTTAAGTATTGACTATAAAAAGCTTGGTTAAGTTGCTTGAGGGGTAACTTTTTGAGATTTAGGTTGCGGCTGAAAGCTTTTTCTTTGACACGTATTTCATTAAGTAATATCTGCTCTTTATTTTTTGACAAACTGTTTGTAGTCCAGCGATAAAAACCTACAGGCTTATTCAAGAAATGAACAGGAAATTTTTCAATAATTCGCAGCCACAAGTCATAATCTTCACAATATTTCAACGTTTGGTCAAATAAACCCACCTCATCTAGACACTCTCGACGAACCATCACAGAAAGTATTGGTATAAAATTAAGTTCAAACAACATCCAATCCTGTAGGACACTAGGGGGGTGACTTCTTCTTGGCCATAAATCGGCAGACACATGATTACCCTTAAAAAAGACTATATTTGCATAGACTAAACCAATATTTGGATTGGATTCAAAACAAGAAACTTGTTTTTCCAACTTATATGGTAGCCATAAGTCATCATCATCAATAAAAGCAATATATCGTCCCTGTGAAGCCATAATCCCTGTATTTCGGGCGACAGAAGGCCCTTGATTTTCTTGATGGATAACAGTAATCCAATCTCCAAATTCTGCTAAGACTTCTTTAGTATTGTCTGTGGAACCATCATTGACAACGATAATTTCATAGTCAGTATATGTTTGTGCTAACACACTCTCAATCGTTTCTGAAATTAGATCCGCCCGTTGGTAAGTGGGAATAATAACGCTGACATTTGGCATGAATTGATTACCTAAATTACCCTCTTAGCACTAACTTGACAACCAATTCTCAATTAAGTCGCAGGCTGTAATTAAACCCTGTTCGGCATTAATTGTCTCACCAAATTCAACAGCCCGTTTTTTATAATCAGGTGTCAAGACTTTTTTATCTAAAACATTAGCGACTCTATCTGCTGTCAGCTTCTGTGAGTTCATAGCCGCTGCGACTCCTAATTTCTGCACCTGTAGAGCATTAAAAAATTGATCGAAGGCAAAGGGTTCCACCAGCACAGGACAGCCATTACGCAATGCTCGTGCTAATGTCCCGACTCCGCCATGAGTTATTACCGCAGCTGCACGGGAAAACAACCAATCGTGCGCGATAAAACCATTTGCAAACATGACGTTATCTCGGTCAATGTCTGACGGTAAATGACTTTCGTTAAAGTCTGCCCAACCTTGATGAATTAAAATTCGCCGACCCAATTGAGCCGCAGCGCGGACGTGAATTTCCACAATTTCTTGAGGATTTTCCAGAGGCTGACTACTATATGAAAGCACTAAAGGTTTGGGTTGCTGCTCGACAAATTCCCTAATCTCTTTGCTGGGTTCGCCGTCGTTCCAATCTGAATCTTCATAAAACCAGAAACCTGTTTGATTTACTTGAGAATATTCTGGAGATAGTTGGGAAAAATGAGGACTGGCAGCCAAAAGAAAGCGGTTTGAATTTTTATTATCTAGCCACCAACTATAGTAATAAGGTTGATGTTTAATTTTTGGGTTATCAGAGCAGTGATAAAATGGAGCAACACAAGAGCGAACCCAGCAAAGAGAACAAGTATCTGCTATTACACCTGCAAGTGTATCCTGCTCAAAATCAGAAACTAACATATCTGCATCATCACATGCTTCAAACAGACGGTTCCAAGCGTGCATAATGCTATGCTTGTTTTTCACAGATTTTGTTTTATCTAGCGCTGGTGATGCTCTCACTAAAGGCAATTGGTTCCATAGTTGTGCATTATGTCGCACTTCTTCAGGGCCAATCCTTGGGTGGGCAGTACCAGCTTCTAGCCCAGCTTTTAAAACATAGGAATGTACTGCCTCATTTACCACCATGCGTACTTTATGCCCTCTAGTTTTCAGGGCTTGTCCAAGTGCAATATAAGGCAAGTTGTCTCCTAATGTACCGTTACTTGTGATGACAATAGTACTCATGTGTAAGTAATGATGAGAGACATCCAAAAATTAAGTTACTCAATTCCTGCATCCATTACAAATATCCGATTTCTTCTCCCCCTGTTTCTCCAATAAAGTTTTAGTAGTTATACTGTTTTCAGATAAAGATGCATCAAAAAACTATTGCCTACAGTTCTTTATTGAAGGTTGCAATCTATTACTTCAGATATTTTTAACCACCAAACTCTGATACTTTGTTAGGCATTCTCAATAAGGCACCTACAAGTAATAAAATGCCTAGCGATTTCAATAACATTTAGGACTAGCCCTTTCAAGGTGGATAAAAATATTATTTAAAAAATCTCTCTTTAACCTCTTTTATCTGTGTTCTCTGCATTTCAGTGGTTCGATAAATTACTTTAAAAACACAGAGTTACAGAAAGCGCAGATAAGAAAACAGAGATTTTTCGAGTCACCTTGAAAGGGCTAATATTTAGGATTTACACACTGTACAAATTAGTTATGGTATGGGTTGACAAAAATAGGTTGTTTCAAGCTTTTATTAATTGTTCTTTGATGTCAACGGTAGGAGTTCAGCAATACTAAACCCCTACGACAGATGCAGTTAAATTTATCAGATATTTGCCTTTAAACGAGGTGTATCTGTCTTAACGGTGAAGGCCTAACTTTGCATCCACCCCGCCAGAACCACTAATCTTTAAGTCCACATTCCCTGACAATCCAGCTGCTATTATATTCAAGTCTTCTTCTGATAGCTCACCATCTAGAAATTCTTCATTGTTGAGTTGTTCTGGTAAAGGATTCATGATTATTTCCCCTTCTTGCAAGTTTGTTGTTTTTACTTTGATATCTGTTCTCATTTCTGTCCTCATTGTAGTTTTTTTCAAATTACTCACAGATTCTATACGAATAATATCAGGTTTTTTCACGACCAAATAGGTATTTTCCAAAACTTATTACTTTTCCTACTTTTCCTACTTTTCCTACTTTTTTGTATTATAGTAATGGGCTGAATGAGTGATGAAAAACCACAAATTTTACTGGATAAAAGATGTAGTATGTAGTTCTTGTTTACAACAACGGTATTAGAAAAGTGGGTAAAGTAAGAAAAGTAAGAAAAGTAATATATTTAACATAAGATATTGATAATCAAGTTTTTATATGGTAGCTTGTTAATTGATAGCTATTAAATAATAAGCAAATTTATATTAAACTCTTATTTAGTATTTAAAAAAAACTTCACACACCCCGAAAATGTTGATTTTTGATTATCTACGTAAAGAATTTTGCGCTCATGTCAGATTATTTACTTCAGTTATTTTTGTAAAAATTAATACAAGTAAAGCAATATTTGCGATCGCAAACAATTAGATGAATTATTATATGATTAACATTGAAGAAGTCAGGAGTCAGAACATTTGTCGTGAAGGATTCAGACCTACTACTATAAATTCAAATTTTAGTGGCAGTTTTAAACCCCTGCAATTCATTCACTGCTCGTACAAAAAACTAAATTCTAACCCCAAAACATTAAATTATATTTAGATAAAGCAGAAATTTTTGTAAATAGCAAATTAAACTAATTATTTCTTAGGTTATGACAGATTTGTGTTGATAACAGCAAATTAGTAATCAGTATACTTATAATATTTACTATTAGTGAACAATCTTAAAAATCATAATTATTTGTTCCGCAAAGAAGCTTTAGAACGTGCTTCTTCTCCAGAAGAATTAGACCAAATCATGCAGATAGTCAAGCTGCAAAAGTGGCTACCTCTATTTGCTGTAGGTTCATTAGTAGCGGCGGGGCTTTTTTGGAGTATCTTAGGTCGAATTCCAATTACGGTGACAGGTGCTGGGATAATAGTCTATCCCAGTACGGTTACGTCATTTCAGTCACCAGTTGCTGGAAAATTGCGAACAGTAAATGTTAGTGTTGGTGACTTTGTTAACAGGGGAGACGTACTGGCGACACTAGACCAAAGCGAACTAATAAAACAGCTACAACTATTACGCACTAAATTAGAGCAACTGCAAGCACAGGATCGCGAAGCTAGTTCTTTGCAACAACAACGTCAGAATATAGATAAACAGGCTATTGGGCAGCAACGCCAAACTTTACAGCAAAGCTTGCAAGCTGTACAAAAGCTAACACCAATTTTAAAAGATAAAGGGCTGGACTCAATTGAGAGCGATCGCGCTAATCAAAAACAACGCCTCGAAGCACTGCGGGAACTACTGCCGACTTTTAAACAAAGATTAAACAACCGTCGGCAACTTTTGCAAGAAGGAGCAATTGCTGGTGATACAGTATTACAAGCACAGCAAGATTACTTAAATGCTCTCACCCAAATTAATGAAGCCGAATCGCAACTCAAGCAATTAGACGTGAAAGAAGCAGATGCTCAACGGCAATACCTGGAGAATTTGAACTCAATTAAAGATTTGCAAGCACAACTGAAGCGACTAGATAGCCAACAAGCACTCTCAGAGCAACAAGACTTAGAAACTGTAACTAACCGCAAAAAAGAAATTCAAGAAGTCCAGCGTAATATTGCTCAATTGGCAGTGCAAGTGATGAACGATAGCCTGATAAAAAGCAGTTACTCAGGAAGGGTTTTAGAAATCTCGGCTACACCCGGACAGGTTGTTTTGCAGGGTACACCCATAGGAGCGATCGCTGCCCAACAACGAGTATCTCAAAAAATGAGTGTGGCATTTTTTCCGGTTGGTAATGGTAAGCAAATTCAAACAGGAATGAAAGTACAAGTCACGCCAAGTACAGTACAACGAGAACGCTTTGGTGGGATTATTGGCGCTGTTACCGATGTTTCAGCCTTTCCTGTAACTAAAGAGAGTGCATTAAGTGTCGTAGGCAATGCAGAATTTGTCCAAGCTTTGATGTCACAAGAACCGCAAATCCAAGTTGCTGCTCAACTGCAATCAGACCCTTCGACTTTCAGCGGCTACAAATGGTCTTCCTCCCAAGGGCCGCAGTTGCAAATCACTCCTGGAACCACCACCATTGTACAAGTTACCGTGGAAGAACGCGCCCCAATTTCTTTTGTCCTACCGCTTTTTAAATCTTGGAGTGGCATTAACTAAATATGATGTGGTGGCAAAATCTCCAGAGGATAATCGGACGTAAAAGCAAGCGGTGTCATACTCCGACTGTACTGCAAATGGAGGTAGCAGAATGTGGGGCGGCTGCTTTGGGAATTATTTTGGCGTACTATGGTCGCATTGTCCCACTGACGGAACTTAGGCAAGCTTGTGGAGTGTCAAGGGATGGTGTTAATGCTTCTAACGTTCTTAAGGCAGCCCAAACCTATGGACTCAACACTAAGGGTTATAAGAAAAACTTAACTGCTCTGTGGCATCTCAAACTTCCTTGCATTGTATTTTGGAACTTGAACCATTTCTTAGTCGTAGAAAGTTTAAGCAAGGAACGAGTTTATCTCAACGATCCTGCTAGTGGACGGCGTAATGTCTCTTGGAAAGAATTTAGTGACTCCTACACAGGTATTGTGCTGGTTTTAGAACCTGGTTCAGATTTCCAAAAAGGCGGACGCAAACCTAGCACGATTTCAAGTTTATGGTCGCGTCTGCAAGGATCTGTTGGTGTTATACTTTACTCTGTACTAGCAGGTTTTTTACAAGTCATTCCCGGATTAGCCATACCTGCATTTTCTCAAGTTTTTATAGATAGTGTATTAGTTGACGGCAAAAATGAATGGTTGCGTCCGCTAATTTTAGGGATGATTTTCACAGCCGGACTCAATGGATTTTTGACGCTGTTACAGTTGCAATTTCTGCGTCAGTTAAAAGTCAAGCTGTCCGCCAGCATGAATAGTAAATTTTTATGGCATATTTTACGCCTAAGCATTAGTTTTTACGATCAGCGATTTGCAGGAGAAATCAGTAGCCGTATACAACTCAACGATAGTATAGCAAACTTGCTTTCCGGGAAGTTAGCTACTAGTGCGATCGCCGCAGCTTCTATACTTATATATGTAATAGTAATGCTGCAATACGACGTATTACTAACTTCAATTGCGATCGCCTTTGTTACGGCGAACCTTCTTACTTTGCAATGGGTAAGCAGTCATCGCACGGATACTAATACTAAAATGATCCAAGAGTATGGAAAAATCGAGGGGATAACGATTTCTGGTCTTCAAAGTATAGAGACGCTCAAAGCATCTGGATTAGAGTCAGATTTTTTCTCTCGCTGGGCTGGTAACTACACCAAAGCTATCAACATACGTCAGCAATTAGAAGTAACAAACCAGATATTAGGAATTTTACCAACATTTCTATCAGCTATTGCATCTATGCTCATATTAGCGATCGGCGGTTTGCGAGTCATGGATGGAGCCATCAGCATCGGCATGTTAGTTGCTTTCCAAGGCATGATGCAAAGATTTCTTGAGCCTGTGAATAATCTGGTTCACTTAGGAAGTAACCTGCAAGAGATGGAAGGCAACCTTAATCGCCTTGATGATGTTTTAAATAACCCCATTGACCCGCAGTTAGAACCAAAAAGAGGCAAAGAGAAAAAAAAGAAAGATTTATCCTCTACCTCCAAGTTGAAATTAAATGGGGATGTTGAATTACGCAATGTCACGTTTGGCTATAACCAAATAGCTCCACCGATAATAGAGAATTTTAATCTCTGTGTCAAAAAAGGACAAAAAGTTGCTGTTATTGGTGCTAGTGGTTGTGGTAAATCTACTATTGCCAAACTTTTGTGTGGACTTTACCAACCTTGGCAGGGAGAAATTTACCTCGACGGTGAACCAAAAGAACAAATTGAGCGCCAAGTATTAGTTAATTCTATCTCTGCGGTAAACCAAGAAATCTTTTTCTTTGCTGGCAGTGTCAAAGATAACTTGACACTTTGGGACAGTACTATACCCAACGAAGATTTAGTTCAGGCTTGCCAAGATGCTGAAATTCATGATTTGATTGTTTCTCTACCAGGAAAGTACAATGCAGCGCTGTTAGAGGGTGCAGCTAATCTCAGTGGTGGTCAGCGACAACGCTTAGAAATTGCGCGTGCCTTGGTTAATCATCCCAGCATTCTGATTTTAGATGAAGCCACCAGTGCCTTAGATGCCAAGACTGAAAGCCAAGTCACTCAGAATTTGCAAGCGCGTGGTTGCACTTGCATAATTATTGCACACCGACTTTCGACTATTCGAGATTGCGATGAAATTATTGTTATTGAACGTGGAAAGATAGTTCAACAAGGAACTCATGAGCAATTACAGCAAATTGAAGGGCCATACTTGCAATTAATTCGTAGCGAACAAAACTTGGAGTTTGAATCTAATATTGTTCCAATAGCAGAAACTAATTTTGCTGAAGATTCCTCTATTTCTGCAACTTCTTTAACCGAGATAGATGCTATTAAAAATCCCACACAAAAAATAGATGCAGAATTACTCAGATTAGAGTCAAAGGAACGCCTTGAACGTGAGTTAATGACACAAACATTAGCTCAATTGGCATCTGTGCTGCAACCAAGGTCAGACAAAGTAAGTAATCGCTCAACTTTGAATACAAATTTCTATCTAACCGAAAGCCAGCAAGCTTTATTAGTCGCGGCCGGTGCTGTAGGCAGAGCTTTAGGAATTGAAATTCGTCCCCCAGCAATTTTTAAAGATTCTCAGGAAATCAAAGACTCTGTAGAGGCTTTAGCTCGCGCTTCGTGTATCCGAGTGCGACAAATTAAGTTGCCAGACAACTGGTGGCGACAGGATTACGGCCCGATATTAGCATATACCGAAAAGACCAAGTTGCCAGTGGCATTATTACCAACGTCTGATAACCGTTATCAACTTTATGCGCTTGGTAAACAAACCTCTGTCCTTGTAGATGCTCGCACAGCAACAACACTAATTCCAAATGCTTACATATTTTATCGACCTTTTAGTGAGAAACATCTCAAACCTCTAGATTTACTTCTATTTGCTTTCCAACGACATTATAAAGAATTGATTGTAATTTCATGGGCGGGAATTATAGTTAGTTCCTTAGGAATGCTCACACCTTTTGCTACAGCTATTTTAATTGACAAAGCTATCCCTGATGCAAATCGCGCTCTACTGGGTCAAGTTGCTTTTGGATTAGTGGTCGCCGATGCAGGCGCAATGTTGTTTCAATTAACTCAAGGGCTGGCTACGATTAGGCTAGAAACTTTTGCTACCTCTTCTATTCAAGCAGCAGTTTGGGATCGATTACTCAATCTCAAGCTTTCTTTTTTCCGCTCTTTTTCAGTTGGTGACTTAAATTCTAGAGTTACTGCTGTTAGTCAAATTCACCAAAGATTGGGTAATACAATCTTAAAATCAAGCCTTTCTAGCTTGTTTTCGTTGCTCAATCTCGGATTATTGTTCTACTACAATATTTATTTAGCTCTATTAGCTTGTGCAGTCGCACTGATAAATACTGCTGTGACTATCATCTTCGGGATTGCGATCCTCCGTAAAGCTCGCTCAGGATTAACCTATGAAGGTACAATCTTTGGTGTAGTTGTACAGTTGATTAATGGAGTAGCTAAACTCAAAGTCGCTAAAGCTGAAACTCGTGCTTTTGCTTATTGGGGTCAACAATATACCCAACAACTAAAAACAATCCTCAGTAGGCAAGGTATTGAAGATAGTCTTGCGGTGATTAATAAAGTACTACCTACCTTAACAACTGCGGCTCTATTTTGGTTTGCTGCTAGCTTAATTGAACAGTCCCATGTATCGAGAGAACCTAGCTTATCTATTGGCACTTTCTTAGCATTTAATGTTGCCTTTAGCACTTTTATACATGCAGTAACTAGCCTCAGCAATACATTTGTAGAAGTCTTGCAAGTCATGCCTTTGTGGCAACGAGCTAAACCAATTCTCCTAGCAGAACCAGAAATTACCTTCAACCAAGCAGATCCCGGAAAACTTTCAGGTAGATTAGCCCTAAAGCGTGTCAGTTTTCGCTACAGTGATGATTCTCCTTTAGTATTAGATAACGTTAGTATTCAGGCTCAAGCTGGAGAATTCATTGCGATTGTTGGCCCTTCTGGGAGTGGGAAATCAACTTTATTAAGACTACTTTTAGGGTTTGAATCTCCCAAATCAGGCGAGGTTTATTACAACGGACAAGATTTAGCTTCTGTGGATATCCATGCTGTGCGCCGTCAATTAGGTGTTGTACTGCAAAATAGTCGGCTGATGTCGGCTTCTATTTTTAATAACATTACTAGTGGTGCAGCTGTGACGATTGATGAGGCTTGGGAAGCGGCTCGAATGGCGGGTTTAGCAGATGATATCGCTGCCATGCCAATGGGGATGCACACAGTCGTCAGTGAAGGCGGTAGTAATATTTCTGGTGGACAACGACAACGGCTATTGATTGCACGAGCTTTAGCACTCAAACCTAAAATTTTACTATTTGATGAAGCCACTAGTGCGCTCGATAACATAACCCAAGCGATAGTTAGTCAAAGCTTGGATAAATTGCAAGTCACTAAAATCATTATTGCTCATCGGCTTAGTACCATCCGCAATGCTCACCGCATTTACGTACTTCAAGCAGGGCGAGTTGTGCAACAAGGAACTTTTCAAGAGTTGGCAACTAAAGAAGGATTATTTGCTCAGTTGATGGCTCGGCAGATGGCATAACAATTAGGGCGATCGCCTTTGTTATTCTCAAGTTAAGTATTATATTATACTTATTAAGTATTTATATAAAAAATAATTAGCATTTATCAGCAATATTTTTAAGAACTTTATTTAAACTTTATACTTTGACTAGATTTAATAAGTAAAATCTGCAATTGCTTTCTCAAAATGTTTAAATGCTTTCTCAAAATGCCATTTGACTTTCTCATTTCAGTATATTCAGTAAGTAAAATAAGCTTTGGCTTTCTCAAACCCCAGTTTGCTTTCTGATTTTGGTGTTTTCCGCAAGTAAAATAAGCTTTGGCTTTCTCAAACCCCAGTTTGCTTTCTGATTTTGGTGTTTTCCGCAAGTAAAATAAGCTTTTACTTTCTCAAACCCCAACTTTAGAATTTGAAATCCACAAAGATTAAGTTTTACGTGTTTACACGCTGTTTTTAACCACCCTTTTCACTAAAATCCTGATTCTAATTACGAATTATTTCGTCATTCGCTTGAAAACCCTGGACAACAAAGAAATAACAGCTAAAAGTGAAAGTAGAAGAACTTTTAGCCTGGAAGTGCTGATGATTTGTCACTTTCTCATTGGTGTCCCCGGTAGCGGGAAATCTACCTTCGCCGCCGAGTTAGCAAAACTGGGGAATTATCGCATTGTCTCTACTGATGCAATTCGTCAACAACTCTATGGTGATGCGAGTATTCAGGGTGAGTGGAGTTGGGTTGAAGAAAAAGCAATCTCGGAAATTGTGGATGCGTTAGCTGAAGGTGATTCCATTATCTATGATGCTACCAATGCCAAGCGTGTATGGCGGATAGATTTGCTCAGTAAGCTGAAATCTGCTGTTGCTGTTTTTCCTGTTTGGATGGCGTGGTATTTGCAAACTCCCATTGCAACTTGCAAGTTATGGAACCAACAACGCATCCGTCAAGTTCCAGATTTAGTGATTGAAAACATGCATAAATCTCTACAAGACTTTCCGCCAATAGCAGCAGAGGGATTTACAATTGTCAAAAAAATCGATGTCACTTCCCCCAACTTCGACATCCAACAAGTTGCAACCGAAATCCCACAGCTTTCGTGTACCTTTACCAGCCGTCCTAGGTTTGGAATGTGAAAATTTTATCCTTTGAGCCAACATACATTTAACCAAATTGAAACTTGGGGAAAATCACCAGTTACAGAACTACCAGGCTCAACTATTGTTTAATTTAATTAGGACTTAGGCATGTCATTGCGACCGGAACGTAGTGTAGGGAAGCAATCCCAGAGTTTTTGGCGATTATTTAGCAACTCTTAGAGACGCTCTTGCTAGCTTGCTTCTGGGTTCGCGTAACGTCTCTAAGAGAAGGAGTACGTTCGTAATAACGTAAAATTGTAGTCAGTGCGTAAGCCTGTTAATCTTAGTTCGATACGGGCGGGCGAGACGCCCACTTTACAAGAAAAGCAGAATCTAAAAAATACTCCAACATTCAAATCAATCAACGGTTAACACTACTCATGTCAGAATAGCGATCGCCTGCTGCGAAATTTTTAGGTGCAGCTGCTTCGAGTTGATTCAAGTCTTGTTCGGTCAGGGTAACTTCGGTAGCTGCAATATTCTCCTCTAAATAATTACGGCGTTTTGTTCCTGGAATTGGCACAATGTCTTCTCCTTGAGCCAAAAGCCATGCTAGTGCAAGCTGACTGGGAGTTACTCCTTTTTCAGTGGCAATTGTTTTAACTTGCTCGACTAATTGCAGATTTTTAGAGAAATTCTCACCTTGAAAGCGCGGAGCATTTCTGCGATAGTCATCAGGTGCGAGGTCGTCAGGGCTAGTAATTGCACCGGATAAAAATCCTCTTCCTAATGGACTATAGGGAACAAACCCAATTCCTAATTCCCGGACAGTAGGTAAAATTTCATCCTCTGGTTCTCGACTCCAAAGAGAGTATTCTGTTTGTAGTGCCGAAATCGGGTGAACTGCTACAGCGCGTCGAATCGTCGCCGGAGCAGCTTCCGAAAGTCCTAAATAACGCACCTTTCCTTGCTGGACTAACTCTGCCATTGCCCCCACAGTATCTTCAATGGGTACAGTTGGATCTACCCGATGTTGATAATAAAGGTCAATCACATCAACTCCCAGACGTTTTAAGGAAGCATCGCAAGCTTGATGCACATATTCTGGTTTGCCGCTAATTCCTTTCCAACCACCATCTTCAGTGCGGACGTTGCCAAATTTGGTTGCTAAAACTACTTGTTTGCGGCGGTCTTTAATTGCTTTGCCTACTAATTGCTCGTTAGTGAAAGGCCCATACATATCAGCAGTATCGAGAAAATTAACTCCCAGTTCTAATGCTCGATGAATTGTGGCGATCGCTTCTTGTTCATCACGGCCACTATAGAACTCAGACATTCCCATGCAACCAAGTCCAATATTTGAAACTTCTAATCCTTGTTTGCCTAACTTTCTGGTTTTCATCAAACAATCTCCTAGTCAGTAATTGCCAAGGGAAAATTAAGTCTTTGACCATTATCTCTTTCTCAATTACTAAGTCATCTATTATTAGAAATACTCCCTGATATACAATCTGCGTTTATTTGGATAACTTATACCTTTGTCAGGTAGTGCTTCTTTGCGTTCTCTTCTGAAGCGCCTCTGCGTGAGATAAAAAAGATATCACAGTTGGTGTGATATCGAAAAATTTATTTTATAGTTATCCCAATTTAATATGAAGACGCATATAAATACCCCACCCGCGCTAGCTAGCGCGCACCCTCCCCTTGCCAAGGGGAGGGTTGGGGAGGGGTAAAATTCTATGCAGCTTTACAAAGAATTGGTATTACAGTATTGCTATATTCTTACTTAATAAATACTTTGTAGTCTTCAATTTTACTAGCCAAGCGCGATGCGAGAAACTGACTTGCATCTTTCAAAGCTTCATAAATCTGAATACCTTCTTCTCGATATCGAACGATTTTTTCTTGATTCCAATAATATGGTGGTGCTTGGAGGTTACTAATTCTATCAGCTAGCTTTACCATCCAAATTTCTGGCGGTTGCTTCCTAATCCTTCGCAAACTATCTGTCATTTGCAGATGTTTTTCTAAGGAATTATCTTTAGTCAATGCAAGTACACCGTTGGCGATTGATTCACCAAACTCAGTTTGAATCTCCTCAAATGTCGTTGCTGTATCTTCAATTACATCATGCAAAATAGCACATTGGATTGCTAGATTTCCATCACGTTCTTTTTCCACATTTAAGGCAGCAATTACTTCCATGCTCACAAAACTCAAATGAATAATGTAAGGTATTTCTGACCCTGGGATTTTCTGACCATGATGTGCTTGTGCTGCTTTTTTTATAGCTTTGACATAACTTTCTTGTGACCAGTTTTGTTGCATATTTAGAAACGCTCTGATTGAATATGCTTTGTTGATAATAGTGCAATTATTAAAATTTGATGAAAGAATTGTGGGTAGATGTCGTCCAACTATAACTTAAAGAACGCATTAAAATTTGGGTAATATTATGCAAATATTTTTACTGACTATTACAGCAGTTTTCGTTTGGATGAAGTACAAAGTCATTGGTTTTGAGGCAGCTATGCTGGAGGTAGGAGGCAGTTCGCGTAGCGTGTCGAAGACAAGGCAGCTATGCTGGAGGCAGGAGGTAAAACATTACTATTCCTAGCATCCAGGCTTTCAAGATGTCTTAACCTTTAATTCGCTTGCTATAACGAAAAATTAAACTTTTCACTCCCCTCTCCTTTTAACAGAGGGGCTGGGGGTGAGGTCAGTATAGTATCCGTTGAACATCACGTTAAATAATCTTGGAGCGTTCTGAGACGATTTATCCAGTGTCATCCAAAAAGCTACAAATTTCGCTTCTTTATATGCCTACACTAAAGTACAGCGACGCTGCAATGCTTGCTGAAGTAAACCTTGATATTCTTCATCCCCTACTCGATAAGCGCCAAACCTTTCCAAATGGGGATTCATCATTTGGGCATCGAAAAATACAAATTTCCTCTGGCGTAATCTTTCTACCAACTTGACCATCGCCACTTTTGAACCATCGGGAATGCGGTAAAACATGGACTCGCCAATGAAAGCACCACCAATAACAATTCCCAAAATTCCCCCAGCTAGTTCATCACCTTGCCAAGTTTCAAAACTATAAGCGTAACCAGTCTGGTAAAGTAGCCAGTAAATCTTCTCCAGTTCTGGTGAAATCCAAGTTACTTCGCGATTAGCACAGCCAGCGACTACAGCCGGAAAATCCTGATTAATCGCTACACTAAAACGCTCTTGATTGAGAACGCGCCCCAAAGACTTGGGGTAGCGAAACCTCTCATCCAAGGGGATAAAAGTCCGCTCGCGACTTCCATACCAATTGAGGCGATCGCACTCATCAGCCATGAGAAAATAGCCTTGAGCATAACCTTGAATAATGGCAGCGATATCATATTGCATAAATGTAAAAAATATCAGAGAAACGCAATTTGATACTAGCAGTCATTCTCTGCGTTCCTCTACGATCCACTCTGCGTTGAAAATAAAAAATGACTGAACCGATCCCACCTATCACCCTACCACGCCCTGAAAATCCGCAACTCGAAGGTGAATGGTTGCGAGAACGTCTACTGCGGTGGCTGGATGAAGAATTTATCCCAGAAGCAGTTAACCAAAAGATTGCTCAACGAGCTGCACAGATTTTCGTGCGTCAACGGATGGAAGGAGAAAACGACCTTGGTTCTCTGGTAATTGCCATTGTCACAGAGATGCAGTCGTATGATTTTTCTAATAGTTTCTATGGAGAGTTTGCGATCGCCAACGCCGTCAGCGATCTACTCTTAGAAAGTCTAGGAATTGATAAGTGTTGTGGTCAATAATTTTTGTCAGTTGTCATTTGTCCTTTGTCCTTTGCCATTAACCAATGACTAATGACTAATGACCAATGACTACCAACTAGACTTAACCACTCCAGGCAAAAGACCTTCATGCGCCCATTCCCGTAGCACATTTCGAGACAGCCCAAAATCGCGGTAAACACCTCTAGAACGACCAGTCAACCAGCAACGGTTACGGCGGCGGCTGGGCGCACTATTCCGGGGTAGCTGTTGAATTTGCCGATGGATTTCTAGCTTATCAAGGGGAGATTCTGCACTTTTGAACTCTTCTAACAGAGCTTCCCGCTTGTCAGCATATTTTTCTACCAATTTGGCGCGTTTTTTCTCGCGCTCAATCATGCTTTTTTTTGCCATATATTCTCTAATTTATTTAAAGACAGCATTTTCCATTCTACAGTCTTCTTTTCAATTCTAGGTTACTTGTATTCCCCACTAGTCTGTTAAATTGAAATTCATCCAGATACAAGTAAACGCAAGGACACACAAGAGGAGTTTTTTCTTAAGGCCCCCGCGTCTCCCTAACCAAGATTACCCTACAATTACTGGCTTATTCGCAGCGGGACATAAATCAGCAAGTTCGCAAGCAACGCAGGCGGGAGAGCGGGCTTTACAAATAGTGCGACCGTGATAAATCAGCCGAATTGACCAATTCTCCCAATCTGATTGCGGCAATAAACCCATTAAATCTTGCTCAATCAAACCGGGATCTTTATGCACGGTTAAACCCAAACGCTCGCTCAGACGCTTGACGTGAGTATCTACTGTCACCCCAGCATTAATACTATAAGCGTGAGCGAGGACTACATTTGCTGTTTTCCGCGCCACACCTGGAAGCTTTAACAACTGTTCCATTTGGTTGGGAACAACAGAGTCAAACTCGGTGACAATCATTCGACAGGCGGCTTGGATGTTTTTGGCTTTATTACGATAAAATCCTGTGGAATGCACTAAGTTTTCTAATTCTCCTAAGTCGGCGATCGCTAAACTCGCTGCATCAGGAAACCGACTAAATAATGCTGGGGTCACTTTATTGACTCGCTCATCAGTACATTGAGCCGAGAGAATCGTTGCCACCAACAATTGTACTGGTGTTGAGTAGTTCAAAGAGCAAGTAGCGTCTGGGTAAAGACGCTTCAGGCGAGAGAGAATCTCTACCGCCTTTTGCTTTAAAGATAAAACTTGCTTTTCCCTACTCCTCACTTCCTACTTTCACCTCACGTTCACTGGAGTAACTTTTGTACCCACTCTAATTGACTAGTTAATTGGGTAGTTTCTTTGACTATCAGAAAAATCCCTAGTCCTAAGAGTAGCATTAAACCAGTTTGCATCACACTTTCTTGAATCCGAGCAGGCACAGGCTTACCGCGCACACCTTCAATTAACAGAAAGGCGAGTTGTCCTCCATCCAAAGCTGGTAAAGGCAAAATGTTAATAATAGCCAAATTAATACTGATAATTGCTGCAAAAGACAAGAGATTTGCGCTGTTATCAGCAGCCAATTGTGCGCCTATTTTGACAATATTAACTGGCCCAGAAACTTGTCCTACAGTTTGTTGAAAGTTAGTAATCAACTGCCCAAAACCGCTGAGTGTTCCTACAAATAATTGTTGAAACCTGTTCGCAGCAATCCCAAAAATTTCAAAAGGACTGTTAGGACGGCGATAAACTGCTGTAGCATTTGGACTAAGTGCCACACCAATTACACCTTTAGCATCAGCTCCCAGTTTTGGTGTTAATTTCAGGGATTGTTGTTGATTTTGACGCTGAATTTTGAGTTCGATTTGCTGATTGGGATGAGTTTGAATTTCTTTTGTTAGCAAAGCTGTTGACTTATCAGAAGCAGGAAGTTCCTTCCCGTTAACAGCCACAATAATATCTCCTTCCCTAATCCCTGCTTGGTAGGCAATAGACTCTTGATTAACAGGCTGTACAATGACACCAGGTTGATAGTTTAATTCCTTGGGAATACCCACAATACCCAATTGCAGAGCTAATACTAAGTACGCAAATATTAAATTTGCTATCACTCCGGCACTGATGACAATCGCCCGATCTAAAATTGGACGGTTACGCAGCAGATTCGGGTCATTGGGCGGAACATTGCTATCAGGGTCATCATCCGGGAAGCCCACAAAGCCGCCTAAAGGAAAAGCGCGGACAGCATATTCAGTTTGCGATCCTTGATACTTCCAAAGGACTGGGCCAAAACCCAAAGAAAAGCGGTTAACGAGAATACCTTGAGAACGTGCTGCAACAAAATGTCCCAGTTCGTGTACCAAGATCAGAACAGCCAAGACTGCGATCGCTGCTAAAACTGACATAGAGCAAATTAGTGAAAATATTAAGCTATAGTTATCTCCATTCTAATTGGGCATGAAGGATTGGGCATGGAGCATTCAGCATTGGGCATTTGTGATTGTTAGCTAACAAAGAACAAATGACCAATGACTAATTACAAAACTTCCCGCCCCAAGTATGGTTGCAGCGCTTCTGGTATCCTTACTGTCCCATCGGCTTGTTGATAATTCTCTAAAATTGCTGCCATCGTCCTTCCTACCGCCAAACCCGAACCGTTGAGAGTATGCACAAACTGAGTGCCCTTCTTCCCCGCTTCTTTGAAACGAATATCAGCCCGTCGCGCCTGAAAGTCGATAAAATTTGAACAACTGGAAATTTCGCGGTATTTTCCAGAAGAAGGCAACCAAACCTCTAAATCATAGGTTTTGGTAGAAGAAAATCCCAAATCTCCAGTACTGAGATTTACTACTCGGTAAGGCAACTGCAAAGCCTGTAAAATCGCTTCTGCATTCCCCACTAATTTTTCTAGTTCATCAAAAGAACTGCTAGGTTCAACAAATTTCACCAGTTCCACTTTGTTAAATTGATGCAGACGAATTAAACCCCGCATATCTCGCCCATAACTACCAGCTTCCCGGCGAAAACAGGGAGTATAAGCACAGTTGTAGATAGGCAAGTCTTCCGCAGCGATAATTTCGCCCCGATAAAGGTTAGTAAGTGGAACTTCCGCTGTAGGAATCAGCCACAAGTCGTCATCAGCGCATTTAAAGCTTTCTTCAGCAAACTTAGGTAACTGACCAGTCCCAGTCAAAGAGTCAGTATTCACCAACAGCGGTGGACTAACTTCCACATACCCAGCTTGAGTATGGATACTCAGCATAAATTGAATTAATGCCCTCTCCAGTGCTGCGCCAGCACCTATCAATGTCACAAAGCGGCTTTGGGCAATTTTTACAGCTCGCTCAACATTGATAATACCTAGCTTTTCGCCTATTTCCCAATGAGGAAGAATATTCGGGTTTTGGGGAATATACTCATCACCCCAACGCCGCACTTCTACATTATCTTCCTCACTCTTGCCAATCGGTGTAGAGTCGCTTGGTAAGTTGGGAAGTGCTAAAAGAAGCTGGGCAATTTCAGCTTTCAGGTCTTTTTCTTGGGGTTCTAGTTCGCTCAATCTAGCTTTGACAGAGTTACCTTCATCCCGTAATGCTTGGATTTCCGGGTCTTGAGCATCGATACCAGATTTTAGCTTTTGCCCAACAATTTTACCAATTTCGTTGCTACGGGCTTGGAGTTGACTGCGCGTTCCCTCTAGTTGCCGTTGTTGCCGATCTAACTGTAATATCGGTTCAATGTCGTATTTACCACTACGACTGTTCAATCGTTCTTGAACTAATTGCGGATTTTCCCGTATTTGCTTGATATCCAGCACAGATTTTTCTCAGTTTTTAGCCTATTGTCTTCCTGCCAACACCCCAGCATATACTGATTTTGCCTTGCCATGAGCAGAAAAGCAAACATAAAAGTTTTGTCCTACCAATCTTGCCACGGCTAGAAAAATTTAAAATCCAAATTTAGTGTTAATTCTCTGATTTTCAGCCTGGGGAGTATTGGTAGATAAAGGTAGCTATTGCAATCTTAAATCCGAAAGTGAGAAATATCAGTGGTAGGTGTTGACCATTAATAAATTTGATAAAAATTATAATATCAGCTTCTAGGTAGATGTTAATATAAGCAACTCGTGTTATTACTCACACTGCATTTTAAAAATTTTGCTAAAGTACACAAATACATTTAAATTATTTGCTATTTAAGCTTTCAATAAAAGGAGAAAATTACCCCATAAAATCAGTCAAAAGAAGTATAGATTTTTAGCTATACTTTTGCTTTTAACTACTTTTTCTACGCTTTGTTGATGCGA
This sequence comes from Nostoc sp., assembly GCA_036918135.1. Classification (GTDB taxonomy): domain Bacteria; phylum Cyanobacteriota; class Cyanobacteriia; order Cyanobacteriales; family Nostocaceae; genus Nostoc. The sequence continues at coordinate 147,208 of JBALDB010000009.1, read as the reverse complement.
TTAAGTAACCAAAGCGACCCCACAAGTCCTGCAAAGTGGGCTGATACAGTGTTGGTATTTGCCTGTACAACAAGCATATCTAGACCGCTAATAATTCGGGTGGGATCAAAAAATTGGGTAGTTATCGCTTGGGGAGATATGGATCTTGCTACTAGCGTACCAACGATCGCCTGCGCTCCCAAAAGAGTCACCAGTATTCCTCCTAAATTCAGCCACAGTCCTAAGCGTAATATCTGCACAGTTTCGCTTTTGCGAGGGCGGTTGCTGGGATTGGAAGATTCCAGTTGTTTGCCAATTCTGGTGTAGCGGTAAGCTAAATAAATGCCCACACCTAAAATAACCAGTCCACAAACTGCTAAAAATACGCCAAAGCCAGTCCCAGGATTATTATTAGGACTGCCAGCTCTTTGATTAAAGATGCCAAACAGCAGCACAATTATCCCAGAAATAACACCTAACACTAGCTGAATCCAAAAGCTAATCCAGCCTGCAAGGCGGAAGGTTTGGGCAATTGCCCGGAGATTAGAGGAAGATGACGAGGCATTGGGAGTTTGTGACATGTTGAATCACCAATGTGCTGGGTGCTTTTAAGAAAGATAAGGAGTAAAGGAAGAAATTGTTTTTTCATTCATAGTGAAGGCTGCACTGTCCGTGTGGATACTCTGAATACTATGACAGTTTGATGCAAAAAGTTCTTTAAAAGCAACTCACTGACACTAACTACAATCAGTTATGGATCGAACAAACACTTTCTTCCTCACTTACTGTGTTTCTTGAAAGCGTCAGAGTATCTCGTGCTGTATTCGTTTTGTTTTTCCTCACTTAGGCTGTTTTTGATAAATTTATTATCACATTTACCAGATAGCACTAGAGGATCTCAAGTCTAGAAAATCAGTAATAGTTACTGCCCAGCTATGTCCAAAGGCGTAGCACTTTGAACTAAACATATTTTTTAGCTTAAATTTTTAAAATTTACTTTTGGAAAATTACTGTAAAACAAAGTGTTTATTAAGTTGTACAGACAAAATAGCATTTTACTTGTAAAATTTTTTGGATGGCATCTTATTGCTTAAGCAGTTCTAGCAAGCTCGGCATCACTTAACACCAAAACAGTGACTTCAACACTGTCTGTTCCCTCCTCAACATACCTGATTTAGTTTGAGTAGGAGTATACTATCCTGTCTTTAAAACTCACAAACTACTCCCACAATTTTCACAGGTGTGGGTAATAATTTGGTGTTTTCGCTTTGGAAATCTGACTTAAGTAGCTTTATATATATTACTCATTTGAGAGTAGCAGTATATACTGACTACAAAAATTGTAGACCTTACCCTAAGGCGCTTTTTTAGCCATTCACTAACTATGAAACTTGAGGATGTATATCAATTCTTTGAAAATCCTCCGCCAACTTACCTTTGTCAGGAATTAGCACTTTGTTACATACTGTCTATTTTGTTAGAAGGCGAATCTTACGGAACTGAGTTAATCCAACGATTAGAAATTGAATATCCTACCTATAGGCTTTCGGATACTGTACTTTATGGTGCAATTAAGTTTCTGGAAGACGAAAAGGCAATTAATGGATATTGGAAAAAACTCGAAGGACGGGGACGCCCCAGGCGGATGTACCTAGTTTCTCCAGAATGGCAAGTTCAAGCGCAGGATTTAGCTTTTCTTTGGCAAGACTACATCAACGTGCGAACAAAGTAACGAATAATTGATAATGAATAAGTCTCCTCCAATCAAATAATAACAATTAGTCATGGATACTGCTATTCTGCCATCTACGTTGCTGTTAACGTTGTTGTTATCAGTTGGGCTGTTTTTCTTTATTCGTGCTTCGACTAAAGACCGCACAGAAACAGCGCACTTGGTATCTGAGCAAGATGAAACTGCTTTGATGTTGCAATTAAAAGAGTATTTTCAATCGCGGTCTTACCGAGTGGCAGCGGTAGATCGAGAACAAAACGCAGTCACTTTTGAAGGTAATGTTCGCCCTAGTTGGTTTTTAGCAATATTTCTTACTTTGCTAGCAGCTACTGGTATTGTTTGTCTGTCGTTGGTAGTATACCTACTTTTTCCTAGCCTCAGTAGCTTTGTTCTGGCTGTGGTACTGCTGTCGCCTTTAAGCGGTCTGTTTTATTGGAAAAAATCTGGAAGACTTGAGAAGGTGTTGCTCAAGGTAGAAACTACTCAGAGCGAACAAACCTCCTCAAGTAAGATAACTGTAGTTGCCCATCGAGATGAACTCACCCAGTTACGGAGGACTCTACAGTTAAAGGCTGGTGAATAATTGTTGGTATTGACGATCGTTTCTTAACTATGAGATGCTCCGTTTTTGACTGACCTGCTCTTGTAGCAATGGAAAGTAGTAAGGAGAAAATGAAGACTGTTACTTTGTCAGTTTTTTCCATAACTTATGTCCTTGGAAAAAATTTAAATTTATTCATCTAAATTCTTTGACAAAGCTTGCTTTACAATCTACTACGATAAAGAACGCAACTTCACTAGCGCTTTTTACCACGCTTGGCTCTATACCCACTCCCTCGATCATCTTACAAACCATTACCAAGCCATACAAGCTAGCGTGGTTTGAGAGAATTTGGCTTTCCAATTACCTCAACTAGGTTGACTGGCAAATCACCTACAAACTAAAAAAATTAAATTTTGCATAAACTTAGCAATTTTGCCAGTTAATTATAGTCAGGAGCGATATTAAGTGTGTGAGATGACCATTTATAGTTTCAGCGAGCAGTTAAAGCTAGAGCTTCTTGACCTGTAGGAGCCTCTAAAGTCCTTAAGCTGGGAAACAAGAAATGGTTTTCCTCTACGTATTGGGCACCAAACAGTCCCTTTTCTGCCCAGAAATAACGGTCTGTGGTGTGTTCGTTTCGCTTTACGAGTAGCAACGCAGGTGGCAAAATACCTTCAGCTTGAATGAACCTTCTCGCTGCTGTCACAGGTTTTTCTTCGCCACTTTCGATGCTATATTGAGGCACATGTTCCAGAATCCGCCGTCCTTCCTGGCGACGACGACTTTTTCTTTTGCGTCTCCTTGCCAATCTATTGTCCTCCTCTTTCAAGCTATAGATTGTAGTGATAGCTACAAAATCCGTCGTCATTATAGGAGTTCTAGTTCAAAAAATCAATAGTTTTTTAACTTTTGATCCCATAAAATTAATATATTTAGAAGTATAGATAAAACAAAACTCTCTAAGGATAGAATTCCCTGGTACAAAACATTACTCAGAAGATTTTAGTTAAGCTGTATTAAAAGAATAAGGTAAAAATTAATTATCCTCTCTTTATCATGCCTCAAAATCTGTAATCTTGAGCAAGAGCTAAAAAATGTTAATGTCTGCCAGTTCTGATTTTCTTGCTCTGTGCCGAGAGCAAGTAGCACTGCTGACCCAAGGGTTGGGAGCAACTTTAAGTATTGTGTACCTAACACAAGAATTGGTAGAAACTCCCTCTGGTGAGGCAAAACTAATTCCTGTAATGATTTACCCGGAAACAGCATTATTACCGCAAGCAGAGGAAACTGTCCAGACCACACTACCCAAGAAACTTAAAATTGGAAATACATTAGTATTACCCCATCACCAAAGGTTACTGACAGCAGGATCGGAATCTTCAACCTCGTCACAGGAGTCTGGGATACCAGATGCGTCTCAACCTGATTTACAAGAGGAATATCTTCTAAGTGGTAACCAAATTGTTTTACCTCTGGTCTATGAGGGTGTGATGATGGGCCTATTGGTGACTGGTAGAGAAGACCGGGAATGGAACGAACACGAGCAAAGTCAGATTCAACACATAGCCCAAACACTGGCGATCGCTTGTATTTTAGATCAGCGACGTGTATGGTTACAGCAACAGTTGCACGAGCAACAAATTCTCCAAGAAAAACAGCAGGATTTGTTAGATAACCTCTTGCATCAGTTTCGTAACCCATTAACAGCGTTGCGGACTTTTGGTAAACTTTTATTAAAACGACTGCGACCGGCAGACACTAATCGAGATGTGGCAAATAGCATAGTGCGGGAAAGCGATCGCCTGCAAGAATTACTGCAACAATTCGAGCAAGTAATCGACTTGACAGAGGCAGATTTAGCACCACTACATCTGCCGGAAAATGAAGTATTTGTAGAAGCAACTGTCCAAAAAGATGCTAAACCGCCTTTATTATTGCCGGGAACCGGAGATAAAGCAGTTGAGTGTTCGCTGGCAGATATTTTAGAACCATCATTAATATCAGCCAGAGCAATAGCACAAGAACGAAAACTCAAATTAATAACCGAAATTAAGCAAAATTTGCCCTTAGTACGTGCCAACACCAAAGCATTACGAGAAGTCTTAAATAACATCATCGATAATGCATTGAAATACACTCCTGCTGGTGGTAAAATTTTAATCCGGGCTGGGCAACAAAAAACTAATTTTCAAGGAATTGTTATTAGTGACAACGGCCCTGGCATTCCACCTGAAGATTTAAAGCATCTTGGAGAACGGCATTACCGGGGCGTACAAGCGCAAACCCAAATCCCCGGCACAGGTTTGGGCTTAGCGATCGCTAAACAGTTAATAGAACAAATGCAGGGCGAAATCGAAGTTTTCAGCCCTGCAATCAATTCTGACTTAACTTCACCCAATAGACCAGGAACTACGTTTATTATTTGGTTACCGGAAGTTGAGAATTAGTCATTTGTAAATACTAATGACTAATGACTATCTGAGCGAAACCAACAAGTTTTGATTGATTGTCATTTGTAAATCGGTATTTGGGTCAATTGCAATTAAATCAACACTCTTCTTACCAAAGAACAGACCAACTAATGCACCAATGCCAGCACCACCCAAGACTTCTTCTGTGGCAATGGCGCGATCGCCAGTGACGCCAGATACCGCAGCTGCCGCTCCTGCACCTAATACAGTATCCTTGATGATTGCTCCAGTACTAATACCCTTTTTGATGGTTTGAGTTTTGGTAATCACTTCAGAACTAGCGTTAAGTTGATATTCTTGACCTGTGGTCAAAACTAGTTTTTCAGCAACGAATTGAGAACCACCTGTAGCAGGTTTGAGTTGACCGATAACTTGACTACCAGCAGGAATCACTACAGATCCTTCTGGTGTAACTACATTTTGGGATACTGTCAGTGTCAAAGGTGCTGTTTCGTCCTTTGTCACCAGAATTTTTTCTGCCTTGTCATACTTCACGGGGATAGCAGTGCCTTGGGGAATTGTCACAGCTACAGGTGTTGGGGTAGTAGACCCTACAGCCACGATGTAGGGTGAGTTAATTGCTGAGGCTTGATTAGAACTAACCAATGCTTGGTAAATAAAAGCTGCTACTTGGGCGCGAGTAGCGGTTGCAGTTGGATTGAGGAATTTCACATTTGGATAGTTGACCACGATTTGCTTCTCAGTCGCTGCTGCGATGGGGCTACGGGCATAGCTTGCAATGTTGGAAGCATCGTTGAAGTATTGCAGAGTGCTTTCGGTATTAGCACTAGCAGTATAATCCAGACCATTAGCGAGGGAAACTAAAACCTGTTGGCGAGGAATAGCTTGGTTAGGTTCAAAGCGATTACCAGGATATCCTGATAAGAAACCAATAGTATAAGCTTGCTCAATAGCGCTGTATGCCCAATAGTTGCTAGGCACATCAGCAAAATTGATTGGCGATCGCTGTTGTGATTTTTGGAAAGCTTTGTTGACCATAGCAGCAAATTGAGCGCGTGTTACTGCTTCTTCAGGACGGAAACTACCATCAGGAAATCCGGCAATCACACCTCGTTGTGATAATTGTTGAATAAAATCTGCTGCCCAATAATTAGATGAAACATCAGAAAAAGTAGTTTGAGCAAAAGAAGGTGTAGCTGTTATCAAGGGTGCTACAGTTCCAACTGTGACGCTCAAAGCCATGAATGCAGCTGTTCCAGATTGCCAACGCTTTAAAGTAAACATTAGTTTTTTACTCCATTTAAATTAATTATTTACTGTTAATTAATTAGACACAAGTTGAAATTAGAGGTTCCCAAAAATTTGTTTTTTTGAAAAAAGTATTACTTAAGTAATAGATAGTTAAAATTTTAAATTTTCTATCAAAAAACTAGGAAATAGGTAATAATATAATCACCCAGTAGGTTGGATTAAACGTAGTCAAATCCAACAAAGTACCAGAGATTTTAAGTTTAGTTCTTCAATTAAACCTATATAAATTAAAGCTTTTAGCGATTCAGGTTATTAAATAAGTATTTCCACTATCAATACTTAGTAAGACGATATAGAGATAGAATAGTTGCACCACAATAGATTTTTTCGGCTAAAAAATAAAGGCGATCGCCTTGGGAGCATCCCTGTGTAAAAACACATATTGTCATTGCGAGCGTAATTAAATGGAATGTAGGCTTCGTTTACATTCCGCTTTACTTCATTGGCAATGACAATCTATTATCTTGGTAAATCTGCAAAAATAGGATGCTTCCCATCGCCTTTGGGAATGATTAGAATTACAACTTGAATAAAGTTAAATCTAATAACAAAATTGTATTGATAAATTCAAGTTAAAATTCGCTCTGCTCTTGAAATTCTGTGCAAGTCTAAGAGGTTGTTTGAAAAGTCTAAATTATAGCCTTAGTCACACTCTTTAGGACACTTGGAAAGAGTGAATGCTAGAGTTAGCAATAGTTTTACCTCCTGCCTCCGCGCTAAAGCCTCCTGCCTTCTGCTATAATACCAGCCCTGGCGATTAGAAATCGCGGCTATACAGACAAAAGCTACCGATTCTGGGTTTCAAACCTTTGATTTTTAATTAGTCCGTGCAGGCTGACTTCGCTTGTGTAGTAGCGAATTATATTCGACCAAAACTTTTCAAACATCCTCTAAAGACGAAGACAAGTCCTAAGGGGTTACCAATAAATAAATTATTCAATTTCGTGGGGTGGGCGTCTCGTCCACGCTACAAGAAAAATTGAATATTTTCTATTTATCAGTCCCTAATTATAATTATTCAACCAGACATGATTATCATACAGGTGTTGGGGTAACAGACCTGACAACCATGACATAAAGCAACTTAATTGCTGAGTTTTGACACCACATAGGGCGAGTTAATTGGTGAGGCTTGATTAGAACTAACCAACGCCTGATAAATAAAAGCTGCTACCTGGGCGCGAGTGGCGTTTGCAGTTGGATTCAACAACTTCACATTCGGATAATTCACCACAATTTGCTTGTTTGTTGCTGCGGCAATCGGGCTACGGGCATAGCTAGCGATGCTAGAAGCATCGTTGAAATATTGCAGAGTGCTTTGGGTATTGCTATTAGGAGTATATTTCAGACCGTTAGCTAGAGAAACCAAAACCTGCTGGCGGGGAATAGCTTGGTTAGGTTGAAAGCGATTACCAGGATATCCTGATAAGAAACCAATGCTATAGGCTTGCTCAATGGCGCTGTATGCCCAATAGTTGCTAGGCACATCAGTAAAATTGATTGCCGAACGTTGTTGTGCTTTTGGAAAAGCTTTATCGATCATAGCGGCAAATTGAGCGCGTGTTACCGGTTCTTCAGGGCGGAAGCTGCCATCAGGAAATCCGGCAATTACACCTCGTTGAGATAATTGTTGAATAAATTGTGCTGCCCAATAGTTAGATGAAACATCAGAAAAATTAGCTTGAGCCAAAAGTAGTGGAGAGCATCCCACTTTAATAACTTTGCCTTCTAAAGGATAATTTACTGATTCACAGGCAAAATTTAGCGACTTAGGCTCTACAAAAGTTTGTATTGAGCGATCTTGTCTATCTTGCTGCGATTGCCAATCGTTAGCTATCTTTTCTATAGTGGGATGCTTACTTAAAAACTGTGAGTCTGCAACAATATCATGAGGCCCTTTAACATTTATCTTAGAAGCATTAATGTATATATTGTCATCGTAAACAACATTGTCATTTTTGCCGTTATCATTAATCTGCTTACCAGGATAAGCATAAAGAATATTTCTTAAAATTTTCACATCAGATGACCCATGAGCAAATATTTGTCCATTATCAATTTCTGGACTTTGATTATTTGAAATAGCTGTATTATTGACAATATCAACATGAGCGCTTAAAAATGCATGAATGCCTGAACCACCATTATTATATGTCAGATTATTTTTAACTAAAGTACGTCCTGTATATGCACTCAAATTTAAGTTATTTTGAGTATTTCTTGAACTATCAATAATAATGCCATTACCGTCTGTAATCTTTCCAACTTTGATCCAAGGGATGTACATGCGATTGTTGTAGGTCTTGTTGTTGGTAACATACATCTTGTATCCCTGGTTGCTGTCAGAATTCCAATTATTCAACATTGAAATACCACTGGAACCATAAACACCATACCAAGCATTATTAAAGACCACGTTATTATCTACTGTCACATAGTCAGATTGCATGGCTGAAATACCTGTTCCTCCACAGTCATGCACTTTGTTGTTCAAAACACGAATGTGATGAACGTGACCACTAGTTCGTCCGTCAACGTTGATGCAGTTACCACTCGTCAGTGGATTTTGTTTATTATTCTTCTGACTCATCGCATAATCAAGGGTTATATTGGCATTGTTTCCTACAACTTCCAGCCCATTGATCTCGATATATGAAGCTCCACTAGATATCAGGATACCGTTCCATGTATTATGCTGAATTTTAGGAAAATGTCCGGGATATGCTTTATATTTAATCCATGCATTTGCAGTTCCAGAACGTTTAATACTGACTACACTTTTATCTTTGGCTAAATTTTTGTAGACTCCGTTCATAATCAATACTGTGTCGCCAGGGTTGGTAAGGTCTGCTGCCTTTTGAATTGTCCTAAAGGCGGATGAAGCAGAAAGTCCGCTGTTCTTGTCATTACCATTACCACTAACGTAGTATATTTTCGGTGTTGTATTGATGCTGATTACTTGGCGGCTAGATAAGCTCATTTCTTTGTTAGTGGATACCTGAGAGACATTCTTAACTGAAGATACTTTTATGCTTTCTCCCACAGCCAAAATAATTAATACCACAGGAATTGCAAGAGATGCTTTTAGACCGAAATTTTTAATTCCCACAACAAAAGCCTCCTTCGATCGCCACTAATTAACAAAAATATGAAGATATTCTCTAATCTGGAATACTCTTTTGAATAAAGAATACAATAAAACGGACTTTCTTAGCTCCTTCAAGAGCGCAATTAAATTTTTAATCAATATCGATACTGATTAAGACGATACAGAGATAGAATAGTTGCTGTTAAATAGAATGGTTTGTAGGTTAAAAATGAAGGCGATCGCCCACTATAGTTAAAGTAGCGATCGCCTATAGGGGATGATTAAATTCACCACTTGAATAAAGTTAAACCTATTAACGGTATAGAATCAAGTTAGAATTCAGTGTCAGCCTCAAATCTTGTGCGGGTCTGATAACGAAAGCATTCACTTGTTTTTTCCGCAACAGCACACTTGCACCTGCACCTGCGGCTGCACCAATCACAGGTTTTAAATCATCAATTTTGCTATTACCAGTAACTAGCGAACCCAAAAGACCAGCACCTGCACCAATACCCGCATCAGTTAACACTTGACCTGTGTTAGGGCCTTGTGAAACCCTTTGAGTTGTGGTGTATGTGCGAGAAGTTGCATTAATCGACTGACGGCGACGATTAGAAAATTCTAATTCTTGAGCTACAAACCGCACGCCTTTTCCTTGGTTATCATCATTTCTAGAATAACCATCTAGATCAACAGGCTCTAAGCGTCCAATTACTTTAGTACCTGCGGGAATTAAGACATTTCTATTTCTGTCGATAATGTCATTTGCTATTCTCAAGGTTATAGATTTACTTTCCCCAGGAACGATGGAGATTGTTTCTTTTTCGTAGGTAACAGGCAAATTCACTCCAGCAGGAATGGTAACGTTTCCATATTGCCCGGTATATTGTGCATTAGCAGGAGCGAAGGTAATCATGGGGGTAATGACGCTGGTGGTAACAGCCATTGCCATGAGTGCAGCAGTTCCAGATTTCCATCGATGTATGCGAGTCATAGGTGAGTTGACCTTAATCTATGTGATATGTGTAATGACGCCGGCTCACTGAGTTTGTTTCTGACTAATCTTAAACGTGACTTTTGGCATATTACGAACTCAAAAGTATTTATTTGACATGGAGTATATGTGTTGGCGTAGTTATTAGAGATATCGCTCGTCAAAGCTTTTGTTCTGTTAATCTGCCTTGATAAATAGGAGACAAGATACTCTTAATGACGCCAAATTAGTTTGGTTGTTTCCTAACTTTGTTTAATTGCTTACGTTCACATACTTACGCCATTGCCAACTATTACTTTCATTCTATAGAAGTCTTATTTGATTTTTTCTACCGTTAGATACAACTGGAAAAGCTTCGTCACTATTCCCTACCCTTGGTAAGGTAAGTAAGTTCAAAATCAAAGCGGATTACTATAGATTTATTGCCTAAGACTTGGGAAATACTTTCTCTTTCCTTTAGAATTGCTAAAGTCAATTTGTAGAGTAATTCCTGATGGAACCGAGTGAAGCGCAATACTTAATTATGAACGCACTGACTACCCTAGATTTACTCGGTAATACGTTTTATGATGAAGATAGTGGCAATTGGTATATAAATACGCCCAGCCCTGTCTTACCGATTGCTATGATTTTACAAAATGGTGATATTGTTCCGACTACTTGGGACTTGTAATTATGGCAAATTGGACTGAAGAACAAAAGCAAAAATATGCAAGGTTCCAAGAAATTTTAGAAATTGGCAAGCAGCGTTATATAGAAGCTGGTGGTAATCCTAGACATTATCGAGCAGGTTTCAAAGGTCAGGATTGCTTGACAGATGAAGAGAGGAAAGAAGCAACCAGAATCATGCGACAAATGTTTGGTATCTCCATTGCCAATGGTTATGTTTATTGTCAAGGGCGTTCTTGGCAATTACCTGAGAATTGACTATTAGATAAAAATCAAGTCAAATAACAACAGATAAGTAACGGACATAAGGAATGGTTATCTGTGCGACTCAAAGATAAACTATCTCTTACATGGGTATTTAAAATTGCTGCTGGCGCTGTTTAATAGACCTCTTCCAATCCCCTAACACCCCACACCTTATTCTTTCTCAAAAATTTTTCAATTGACTACAATTTTTTTCTTCATTACCTTTTAACAGCAATTGTATAATTTGGTAGTTGTGAGGCATCTGTTTGAGTTTTCACAAGTCTCCAGTCACTATCGATATATAAATGCTCAAACACTAAAGAAGTTGCTAAACACGTTTTTTGATTTTGAGCAGCATTATTTGTATCTAGATTGTCTAATTCGAGAGCTTTAGGTAAATTTACTTTTAACACAGACGATTTTACTTGAGTATTAAATACATTAGTAAACCAATCAGAGGCTGATTCTAAAGTCAAAGGAATTTCCGGATTTTTAAAAGCTTGAAATTTTCCAACATCTTGAATGTACCATTTACCATTTTTAACTTCATACTTTTGCACTACCATGAAGTCGTAAGCTAGTAATTTCAGTGGCGATTCTCTATAAGAGAAGGATTCCTTTCCTAATATATAGCGAGCTACGCTAGCACAATAACCATTCTGTTGAAAAATTTGGAAAGACTGCTCTTGTATTCTTTTAGGTAAAGTCTCGTGGAAGGAGATGGTAGACCAGATTGGTGTCCAAACACCTACTAAAAGACGTAATTGCTCTGTAATATTGAAAACAGGATTATGTTGACTCAATTTAATAAAATACGGGAGTAATTCAGTTTTATAAAATTTTATTTCTGTATCTAAAAGTTCTGGTTTTCGACCTTTAACTCTAGTCAAGATTTCATTTTTAAAATTTTGCTTTCTGGGAGCGCTTAATTGGTTTTTTAGTAAAAGTTCGAGCATTACTATTTACCTTTTTCTCATTTTTTACGTGGCTTAGTGAAGAATAAAAACTGTTAACTTTAGTAAATATATTTTATAAGTATAAAATAATACTTATAAAATAACAGTGAGAAAATTCTTCTTTTTAATGAGTACCAGATATTTCTTCGCTTGATACTAGCTATTTATGGCTTTGAAGTGGTGTGATCTTAATCACAAGAATCTGAGACTTGCAGTCATCAACGAAAAGAGTCGCCTGCAATTTCTAGATTTAACAGAATTTACTGACAGTACAAATATTCGATTGTGATACCTCGGTATAGGTCAAATAATGGCATCGCAATTAGTCAAAATTATTTATTGGCGTTTAATAGTCGCACCATAAATGAAACTCGCGCTGGCGGATTTTAATATTTGAGGATTACTACTTTTTTTAGATAAATATGGCGAAGCAAATTCCTAGCTAATTTCCTGCTCAAATGTAAATAATAAACAGAAATCATTTCCCTCAATCCTGAGAACAACTCTTGTGTGAATTTTTGATTCCCAGTCAACAGCAGGAAATAAATGGGAGCCTGAACGACAGTTTAATTTTTCTCTGAATACAGCAAAAATTTTTTAGGCAACAAGAAAAATTCACTCATCAAATTGTAAATTTTTGTAAAATTGATATCTTCAAGACTAGAAACCTGATATCTAGATAGCTAAACTAACAAACAGTGCATCTGTACTCTTAATTATTAAAAGTAGATGTAGGCGCTATAGCGTGAATGATCCCAGTACAACTTATTCTCAAAAACTTTCTCAGTTACCGTGATGCAACTTTAGATTTTCGCGGTTTGCATACGGCTTGTATTTCTGGCTCCAACGGTGCAGGAAAATCCTCCCTTTTAGAAGCAATCACTTGGGCAATTTGGGGTGAAAGCCGCGCCAGTGCTGAAGATGATGTTATCTATTCTGGTGCCAAAGAAGTTCGGGTTGATTTTATTTTCCAAAGTAACCAGCAAACATATCGGGTGATTCGTACGCGAATTCGGGGAGCTAGTAGCGTCCTGGAATTTCAAATAGAAACGCCCTCTGGGTTTCGCCCACTCACAGGCAAAGGGGTAAGGGCAACCCAAGATTCAATTTTAGAATATATTAAGCTCGATTATGATACTTTCATTAATTCTGCCTACTTACGTCAAGGTCGAGCGGATGAATTCATGCTCAAACGACCTAGCGAACGCAAAGAAATTTTAGCGGAGTTGTTGAAACTCAATCAGTATGATGATTTAGAAGAACGGGCAAAGGAATCTTCTCGTCAGCTCAAAGCACGAGCGGAGGAATTAGAGCGTTCTTTGGATGCGATTAAAATTCAGCTACAACAACAAAAGACAACCGAAGCCCAAAGAGAGCAGTTAGAAGCTGAACTCAATCAACTGCAACAGGTACAAGCTTTTGACAATATTCAATTACAAAGTTTGCAAGTTGTCCAGCATCAGCGCCAAAATTGGGAACAACAACTGAGCTTTGTCAAGCAGCAATATCAAAATCTTAACCAAGACTGCGATCGCCTGCAACAAGAACAGTTAGCAGTTGGCTCTCAGCTATCAGATTTAGAAAAAATCTTAGATCGAGAAGCTGAGATTAAAGCTGGATACGCCCAATATCAAAGTCTGCAATCTCAAGAAGAAGCTTTTGCTGCCAAATTTGAAGAATATACTCGCGCCCAGCAAACTCGCCAACAAAAGCAACAACAGCTTAGCAAACAAATTCAGGAAATTGAACGGCAATTGCAACAAGCTCAAGCCCAAATCGAAGCTTTGCAGCAACAAGAACGGGAAATTCAGCAAACTCTCACCAAAGCAGGTGAAGTAGAAGCTGCTTTGTCACAACTGGGTGCAGCACGTCACCATTTGGCTCATTTAGACCAATTGCAAATGCAGGTGACTCCATTGTTGCAACAACGAGCAGCTTTACAAAGCCAATTAGATCGGACTCATGCTGGTTTAGTTGCGCGGCTCGAACAACTGCAAAATACAGAAAACCAATTACAACGCCAACAACGACGCCAACCGCAACTACAACAAGCGGTAATGGATGTAGGAATCCAAATTGAGGAACTGGACAAAAAGCGGATTTATCTGCAACGAGTCCAGGAAAAAGGGCAAGAAAGGCGTCACTTTATTGAACGTCTCCAAGCTCATCAACGCGATTATGAAAAACTGCTGGGAGAATTAGAGCAAAAACTACAAATGCTCCAAAATCCCAATGCTCTTTGTCCGTTGTGCGAACGTCCTTTAGACGAACATCATTGGAGCCGTGTGGTAGAAAAAACCCAAATTGAGATGGATGATACTCAAGGACAGTTTTGGGTAGTGCGCGAACAAATGGCTGTTTCAGATCGGGAAATTCAAGTACTCAGGCAGGAATATCGAGAAATATCGCAACAATTAGGAATTTATGACGGTTTACGCGAACAGCGGGGACAATTGGCAGCCCAGTTAGAAGCGACAACTGATGTCCAACAACAATTACAACAAATTGCTACTGAAAAGCAACATTTAGAGCGATCGCTACAAGCTGGTGATTATGCTCCCGATAAACAAGCCGAACTGCAAAAGTTAGACCAATATCTGCAACAAGTTAATTATAATGAACAAGACCACGCCTTAGCTCGCAGTGAAGTTGAGCGGTGGCGCTGGGCAGAAATTAAACAAAGCCAAATTAAAGATGCTACTAAACGACAAGCGCAACTAGCAGCCCGAAAACCACAACTGCAAGCTACTATTGCCGAATTAGAAGCTAGAATCCACCAAGAACAAACTAATTCCGAATCTGCCAAACAAATTGCGGCTTTGGAACGTCAGATTGTTGAAATTGGCTATAGTTTGGAACTGCACAATAACCTCCGCATGGCTGTGAAGAAAGCTCAATCTTGGCATTTGCTGTATCAACAACTTTTAACAGCCCAGCAGCATCATCCCCAACTCCAGACGAGATTACAAGAATTAGAGGATTCTAGAGGCGTCAGAATAATGGAGCGGCAAAAACTTGCCAACCAAATCGAAAGCATAATCGAGCAACTACAAGCGACAGCCAACCCATCTGCCCAAATTCATGCCCTAGAGCAGCAGCTAGCAATACGCAGACGCCAACTCGACGAACAAATTGCCAAGTTGGGGCGTTTAGAGCAGTTAGCGCATCAACTCCAAGCGCTGCAAATTCAGTACGAACAACAATACAAACAACTACAATCTTGCAAGCACGAACACCGTGTTTATCAGGAATTAGCGCAGGCCTTTGGTAAAAATGGTATTCAAACATTAATGATTGAAAATGTATTACCTCAACTGGAAGCTGAGACAAATCAATTACTTTCGCGGTTGAGTGCTAATCAATTTCATGTACAATTTATTACTCAAAAAGCTGGGCGTCATGGTAAATCAACTAAGAAAAATGCCAAGTTGATAGACACCTTGGATATTTTAATCGCTGATTCCAGAGGAACGCGGGCTTATGAAACTTATTCTGGTGGAGAAGCTTTTAGAATTAACTTTGCTATCCGTTTAGCCTTGGCGAAATTATTAGCACAACGGGCGGGGGCGGCGTTGCAATTGTTGATTGTGGATGAGGGTTTTGGCACACAGGATGCTGAAGGATGCGATCGCTTAGTTGCAGCGATTAATGCCATCGCTTCTGATTTTGCTTGCATTCTCACTGTCACCCACATGCCCCACCTCAAAGAAGCTTTCCAAGCCAGAATTGAGGTGAATAAAACTCAGCAAGGTTCGCAGTTGAGTTTGTCAATTTAATAAAAGACTAAAATAAATCAGGTAATTCAATTGAGAGCATAAAATAATGCAGGAAATCAACGTTGATGCCCGTGTAGATGAGAACGGTTTTCTCTACCTAAAAATGCCTCCAAGTCTTGCAGGTATGGAAATAAAAGGAAAACTATTATATCAACTTCATCCTATTTCCTTCCAAAATATAAAAGCGAAAAAAATTGATATTAATGTTGTTCGCAATATCTGTGATGAAATTAGGAATTTACCAACTCTTGATAGCAGAACACCCGATGAAATTATTGGCTATAACGAGTTTGGAATACCAGAGTAATGGTTATTGATACTTCAGTTATCCTCGCAATTATTTATGCTGAACCTGAAGAATTGATATTTATTCAACTAATTGATGAAAGCGAAGATTGCCTACTTTCTGCCCCAAGCTATGTTGAAGCATCAATAGTTTTGGGTACTAAACATGGTCAACAGGGTGTAGAAAAGTTGAATTTATTGATTCAAGCACTCTCCATAACGATCGTATCTTTCAGTGCAGAGCAAGCACAGTTAGCCAGTGAAGCATTCTTGAAATTTGGTAAGGGTCGCCATCCAGCAAAGCTGAATATGGGAGATTGCTTTTCCTACGCTTTGGCAAAATCTACAAATCAGCCCTTGCTATTCAAAGGTAACGACTTTATTCACACTGATATTAATCAAGTCAATTATTTTTGATGAAAATACGCCTTTTGCAAAATAAAAAACAAAGCTATCAGAAATTATTAAGACTTAGTAGGCGTAGCCCGTCGTAAACATCATAATTAAATGATTATGAATTCTAAATTCTGTATTCTTCTTCAATTGTATTTGACTCTTGCATCTAGACCATAGGAGCGAAGCATTTTCGATAGCCTTTCGGCTTCGGCGCGATCGCTAAATGCTCCCGCATTCACATAATCCCCCAGATTAGATTGCTCTGTCACAGCATGAGGTATATATTGTTGCACTTTAATCAAAGTATCATTACTGAAAACTGGGACGATAACTGTATAACGATTGTTAGTAGCTAAGATATTACCGTTAGTCTCAGGCAATAAATAATTATTATTAACAGGTGCTACATAGCGATTAGTTTCAACAGAATTATCTCCAGTTGAGTTATTCAATCCTAATGCTTCCCAAGTTCGCCAATCTACATTTCCAGTAGAATTGAGTCGAGAAGATTGCTGGAATGCCATTACAGATTCTCTAGTGTAATCGCTGAAATAGCCATCAGGATTGGCATTAGAGAAACCCAACTGCGACAAACGTTCTTGAACTAATCTGATATTATCTCCACGATCGCCAACAGTGAGATAATTTCTAGTTGGTTGTTGAGTAAGATATCCACTACTTGAGGCTCTACGTACTGCTGCCAAAGTTTGGGTATTGGCTGTGCCATTCACGGGTAGTCTATAAGCTTGTTGGAATTTGGCGATCGCTTCTTTGGTAACAGGGCCAGTATTGCCAGTAGGATTAGCTTTAAAGTAGCCTAGTTGTCGTAAACGCTGTTGCAGTTCTCTAATTTGTTGAGTGGAAAGACTCGATTTAGCTGGAGTCTGAGAAGAACCTAGTAGTGCGTTCCAAGTTTGTCGATTGACAATTCCATTGGCAGATATCCCAGAATTTCGCTGAAATGCAATCACAGCATTTTTAGTGATTCGCCCAAAATTTCCCGTGGGATTAGCATTAAAGTAACCGCGCTGCTTCAACCGCTGTTGCAACTTAGTCACGACTGCACCAGTCTTGCCTTGAGAGAGAGTAGGATATTGATTGACTGGCGAGCGCGAATTTTGATTAATATTTTTACTAGAGGTTTTACTCTGACACGCTCTTTGCAACGCTCTTTGAGTATTAGCACCTAGAACCCCATCCGCAGGTAGTCTGTTGGCTTGTTGAAATTTGATGACAGCATTCTCAGTCAAGGTAGCAAACTTGGCTGTCACCGGGCCTTTAAAGTAACCTAACTTTTTTAAACATCTTTGACTATTGCTGACTTGAGAACCGTTACTTCCAATTTTCTGAAGTGCTAAAACTTGCCCAGCAATACTTACAAGCCCCATAGTCAATGCTACAGATAAAAGACGCATTGCAACAGGGCTAGATAAATTTTTCCAATTCCAAAATTTTAAAATAAGTGCGAGAGGAACAACCTTGATGGTTTTAGATACCTCAAAGACTGAGGCTAGCTCGGTTAAATAGCCATCTACCTCTGTTTTCACTTGCTTTTTTTGGTTGTGGGTATACATAATTATACTATTTACTCTGTGTTACATTTATTTTTAATATTTTTATTTACAACTAATTCCCCAGTTGATAGTAATTCGTAATCATTACCTAGCAGATAAATCTGGGAGCTAATAAATAGTAGAACACAATTAATTACACAAAATCTGCACTAAAAGGCAATAGGGAGGAATCTTGTCTTTTGCCTTCTTCAAAGAGTGAATATGAAACACTAGCTTGTCTAAGGGAATAATAATCAATGTCAAGCTTTTGAGGCTTCTTTTCTATTTGCCTGACAAAATTTTTGCTATATCCATTTGGGTTTTATAGCATGAGCAATACAGACAAGTAGTACCTCTAGTCTTGATTAAATCGTAGATAATACTTAACCTAATGCTTCACGGTATATACGATATTCACTTAGTCTTATTTTCCGTTGGTATTGCTATGCTTACGGCTTACACCACACTTGATTTAGCTAGAAGAGTAACAGATGCTAAATCGCAGCAACGACAGTGGTGGTTGCTAGGGGGAGGAATTGTCATGGGAATCGGTATTTGGGCAATGCATTTTATTGCTATGCTGGCTTTCAGTCTGCCGATTCCGATTAACTACAACTGGTTAATAGTTTTGATTTCGGTGTTACCTGCAATTTTTGCCTCTGGATTAGCCTTGCACCTAGTTAGCCAACCAGAATTTAATATTTTGCGATTATTAAGTGGTAGCTTGCTGATGGGCATAGGGATTAGTGCAATGCACTACATCGGTATGGCTGCTATTCGCTTACCAGTCACAATGTCCTATGACTTGAGTGTGGTTGCACTTTCGATTGCGATCGCCATACTTATGTCACTGATTGGTTTGTGGGTGGGGTTTCGCCTGAGAACTAATTATACAGCAACAGGGAGTTTTTTAAGGATTGGCAGTGCAGTTATCATGGGTTTTGCCATTCCATCAATGCACTACATAGGGATGATGGCTACCCATTTTTCAATGGTTGAATTAATCGAATTTTCAACAGTTAACACTACTGCAAGTTATTGGATGGCTGCGATTATCGGCTTATTCACATCACTCCTTCTGGGGTGGACGCTGATAACATCTTTTTTCAACGAACAATTGAGTGTTCAGCTGGTCAAAACAGCCGATCTCAAAGAAAACGCAGAATGTCTCAAACAAGCTTTACAAAACCAAGAAGCGTTAGCTGGTTTAGCTCAGTCTCGGTCTGAAGAATTAGAAACAGCTATGTTGGCACTTCAAAAAGCTCAATTGCAATTTATTCAGGCAGAAAAAATGTCGTCTTTGGAACAAATAGTAGCAGGAGTTGCTCATGAGATTAATAATCCAATTAACTTCATTTATGGAAACCTATTTCATACAGAAATTTATCTGCGAGAAATTTTAGAATTAATCAATATCTATCAAGAACATTATCCAAATCCAGTACTTGCAGTTCAAGCTAAAATCGAATTTATTGATTTACCATTTTTGATTAAAGATTTACCTAAACTACTCGAATCAATGCAAACTGGAGCCAACCGGATTAAATATATTGTGGAATCCCTGCGTAACTTTTCTCGTTTAGATGAGGCACAATTTAAAGCTGTGGACATCCACGAAGGGCTTGATTCAACACTGCTGATTCTTCAGAACCGTATTAGTTATTCATCAAGCAATCGACCCCAAATTATTGTAATTAAAGAATATGGGAATTTACCTCTAATTAGTTGTTATCCCCAAGAATTGAACCAAGTATTTTTCAACATTCTAACCAATGCGATTGATGTCTTGGAAGAAAAGCTTAATTATCACATTAAATTACAGTCAAGCTTTACACCTTTGATCCGAATTAAAACAGACGTTCATCAAGTCGGTTGGGTCAGTATTCAAATTTCTGATAATGGTTATGGGATTAGTAAGGATGTACAACATAAGATATACGATCCTTTTTTCACAACTAAACCAGTTGGACAAGGAGCTGGATTAGGGTTATCGATTAGTTATCAAATTATCGTTCAAAAACATGGTGGTAAACTCAACTGTATTTCTGTTCAAGGACAAGAAACAACTTTTATAATTGAACTTCCGATTGATGCTTTGATACATACTTCTTATTTTTAAGGAAAGCAATCTCAACCCAAATGAGTATCTTGAGTAAAGACATATGAATTTTTGATATTGCTTTCCTGATTGCAATAGATATTGTGATTGTCCTGTTGGCAGCGTTTTTCTAAACTATTGTTCATTAGTTTTTTCAGTATTACCTGCTTTCACCCAACCTTCTTGTTCGGTATTTTCCAAACGGATTTTTTGCCAGGCTTTATCCTCACTTTGTTCCAAGATAATAATTTTTTGATTAAAACCAACGCCACCAATTCGTTCAGCATCTTGATTTGGTTGTGCCCGCAAAATCAACCCTTCAGCCCAACTTACGCGCCCTCGGTAAGCTCCTGACGGCAATGGTTTTGGGGATGGGGTAGCCTTAGGAGATTCAGTAGGGGTAGGAGTAGAGGTTGGTTTTGGAGATGATTGAGTTGTTGCCCCTGGTGTAGAGGTAGGTTTACCTCCAGGCTGGGTTGCTTTTGGAGCTTGGGCTTTCACCGAGGGGCTATCATTGGAAAAAATCGGTTTGGCAGGGGCTATGCCGGTACGATTCATGAAATAAAGTGCAACTGCAACACCGCCACCTACTAACACAGCAAGCGCCAAGAAAATCCCAAGTATATACTTTATCAAGCCAGACAACATAATTAAAACCTGATTATCAAAGATTAAGAGTCAACAGCTATAGCAGGAGGCAGAAGGCAGGATAGCGCAGCTAAGCCGTGTCCGCGTACTCTTACAGAGAAGCAAGCTAGCAAGAGCGTCTTGTAGAGAGCGTCGGCAGGAGGCACGAGGTAAAACTATTACAATTTCTAGCATTCACGCTTATCATCTTGTTCCTAACTTATGTGACTACAGCTATACAAGCACAAAAGCAATTTAGGGCATTGGTATCAGAATCAATAGTCCATGATAATCGATCGTTAACTATTGACCTTGAACTGTTGACTAATCGATTATTCTAGCTGTCAGTGAATGCGTTAGCGTAGCTTACCGAAGGTATCGCTCAAAGGGCTGTGTTTCGATGCTAAACGCGCTCTCCCCGCAGCAGCCCATTCTTGAAGTTGCTGAATTTGTTCTACAGCAGTTCGTGCTAAGGGAATGATTTGACTGGCAGCCTCTAAAATATCGTCTTTAGTAAAATCACGGTTTTGGCTAAATCCAATATGCATCGCTTCAATTAAAGTTTGCTCAATTTCTGCTCCAGAAAAATCGGGTGTCTCGTATGCTAACCTGTCGATGTCGTAACTTTTTAAGTTATGGGGGCGTAGTCGGGATAAATGAACGTTAAAAATAGCTTTTCTCTCTTCTTGGGTAGGCAAACCGACAAAGAAAATTTCATCAAATCGCCCTTTACGCAGCATTTCTGGTGGTAGGGCTTGGATATCGTTGGCGGTAGCAACAACAAACACGGGTGAAGTTTTTTCTGCTAGCCAGTTAATAAATGTGCCAAATACGCGGCTAGTTGTGCCCGCATCACCTTTACTACCAAGTCCAGAAAAGGCTTTATCTATTTCATCAATCCATAAAATACAGGGGGCGAGAGCTTCAGCTACCTGAATCATTTGGCGAGTGCGAGATTCTGATTCGCCCACCAAACCACCAAATAACCGCCCGACATCCAAACGTAGCAAAGGTAAATGCCAGTGATGAGCGATCGCTTTTGCGGTTAACGATTTACCAGTTCCCTGAATACCCACCAACATTAAACCACGAGGGTGCGGTAATCCGTACTGGCGCGCCCGCTGAGTAAATGAGCCTCCCCGACGAATCAGCCAGTCTTTTAAGTTATCGAGTCCGCCAATATCAGAAATTTGCTCAGTGGCGGGGTAAAAGTCCAGGATTTGGGTTTGGCGGATAGTTTGACGCTTTTCTTCCAAAACCAAATCTACGTCTTCTGGCTGCAATTCGCCGTGGCTAGCGATCGCTCTTGCCAAAACCCGCCGAATCCGTTCCATCGAAAGTCCTTGACAAGAGCGCACTAAGTCATCTATAAATTTGCCCGAAAGCGAGTTACCAGTACTTTGCAGTAAACGTTCCACCTCAGTTTTTATTTCTGGGGCGCTGGGTAAGGGAAACTCGACGACTGTCAGCACTTCGCTTAAATCGTCAGGAATGGCAATGCGGGGCGACAGCAATACAATATTTTTGGGTTGCGACTTAAGCAGTCGAGCCAGATTGCGAAGTTTGCGGGCGATCGCTACATCATCTAAAAAGCGATGATAATCTCGTAAAATCAATACCGCAGGTGCGGAAGCCGATAATTTTTCAATGAATTCCAAAGCTTGCAGGGGATTACGCCGCCCATAACCAACATCATTGGGGTTTCCTTGGTATCCATCGACAAAATCCCAAGTATACACTGGGCGATTACCCTGGTTGGTTGCTTCTTCGCGGATAGCTGCTTCTACTCGCTCCTCTTCGTAAGTGGGAATATAAATCAAAGGGTAGCGGGCACGTAGCAGTAGTTTAAACTCATCACGGAAGTTCATATCTAACTGTGGTTATTAGTCCTTCTCTCATTGTTCAGGTTTGTATCACCTCTAACAACTAAAAAAAACAACATCTACCTGTACATGGCTGTTGGTGGTGCGATCGCTCTATGTTAAGATATTCCTCAAGGGTGAGCGAGCGCTGTTTTGTGATGGGTATAGTTGAATCACCTGTCAGGATAATCGGGTGCTTAAAACTACTCAATTTTTCACTTTTTTATAGACTCTTGCCAGAAAATTATTAAAAATTGGATGTAAACATTGTTTTTCGTTGGCAAATTCATGTTATTGGAATTAACTATAGAATGTACTGATACAATTGGTGCTTTGCTGCACGAAAAAGGATTTTTTAATTAGGAATAGAGTTTATCAACTGCGTTAGGTGCTTTAGGCAATTCATACTTACAAATAGATAATTAAATTGCGCCGTAGTACAGCAAACGGCGCGTTAAATATCTACCCTGGAAGTTGCTTTTTCAGTGCTTCTAGAGAAGCCCAGCGGTTATCAACTGGAGTTTCAGAACTGTCAGAACTATCAACAGTACTACTTGCAGGAATACCTGGGCAATTGCGATCGCACAGCTGGCGTTGAGGTATTGCTAGACACATTTGCTCGTACAGCCATTCGCTGGGATAAAAATAACCATCGGGTGGTAGAGTTTCTACTAAATCTTCCATAGTCACTTCCCTTTCTAAAGGCAAGTCTTGTAGCTGATTTGCAGTTTCATCTAACCAAATGATTTCCTTAGTATCAATCCCTAAGCGCTGATTGTATTGCTGCAAGCAGCGGTTACAGGTACAAGTAATAATTGCTTCTGCCTGACCTGACACTTGCAGGTAATTGCCATGATGCTGCACGCGTACACGACCGCGAACTGGTGTCAAAGTTTCCAGACCAGGCAGAAATTCCTTAACTTGAACTTCCTCTGTCCGCTCCGATGCTCTAGTTAGCTGCGGAATATAAATTGCGTCCATAGGATTTGTGAGACATCCTCACGAAAATTTATTTTGATTATCAGCCAAATCGCTGATAATACATTTTTATTTTAGCTTTTAGGGATAATAGAAATTTTGAAATTATCTGGTTATGTAGTTGTCAATTAACTTCTAACTCCTGTAGAGACGCAATTCATCGCGTCTCTCTCGTACAGACGCAATCGATCGCGTCTCTACTCCTAATTTATTCCAAAGCAGCCGGACGCACAACCAAATGACGATGTGGTTCTTTACCACGACTGAAGGTTTCTAAATCTTCAAAGTCTTTTAAGAAAGTATGAACTTGACGCCGTTCCGCAGAGCTGAGGGATTTGATTTCCACTTCTCTACCAGAAAAGCGCACTTCATCGGCTGCTGCTTCTGCTAATGCCCGAATTTCGGCTTGTCTTTTTATACGGTAGCCATTCAACTCAATAGTGTAAGAAGCTTGTCCCTCGTGGGATTGGCTCAAGTTGAGAACCGAATTTGCTAGATACTGAATTGCATCTAGCACAGAACCATCAGCACCAATTAATACCTGGATTTGTTCTGGTGTCAAATTCGTTTCATCAATTGTCAACCAGTAGTTATCTACTTCTAGCGAATCGTCATCTGGAGTTTGGGCGGTTTCTAAATTAATCTGAATCTCAGTAGATATCCCACTGAGTTCCAGCAGTGTTTTTAACCACTGCTGACCTCGCTGCATGGGAATATTGCTCATGAACCCCCTGTAGCCTTTTTCTTAGGACTTTCCTCTGTAGCTTTTTTCTTAGGACTTTCCTCTGTAACCTTTTTCTTAGGACTTTCCCCTGTAGCTTTTTTCTTAGGACTTTGCGGCTCAAAAGGTAATGCTTTTTGTTCTGCGACTGCTGCTTGTTTTTCTTGAGCTGCTACGATTTTTTGCAGTTCTTCGGGTAACGGTTCGCGGGAGAGAATATAGGTTTGCAGTGTTTGGAAAATATTGCCAATCACCATATACATTAGTACCCCAGCTGGTAGGGGAAAGAACAAAAACATCCCGGAAAAAATGACTGGGGTGATTTTGTTAACTGTATCCTGGTTCGGATTACCACCGCTGGAATTTTGCCCGGAAAGCATTTGGCTAACATAAAGGCTGATTCCAAAAAAGACAATCATGGCGACGATATCCCAGTGGATTGTGCCATCTGGATCTTGTGCGCCAACTCTGCCTAAAGCATCAATAAATAAAAAGCCTTTATCAGCTGCTAGTCCAGGAATTGTTCCTTGAATGGTCACTTCTCCCGGCTGCAAGGCTTCTAAATTGCCCTGAGTATCAATTTTAACCTTATCTTCGCCTTTGGTGACTTTCCATTGAGGAATCAGCTGATTTTGTGGGTGTTCTGCTAAGACCACCTGAAATGGTTTGCCTTCAGTAGTTTGATATTGTATTTTGGTATGTTCGCCCACGGCTAATTTGTTACCAGCCGGAAGGATTGCAGTTACCTTAACGTGTTCGCCATCAGCAATGTAGATATTTTGAGGAGGAGTGGCAAAGGCTTGCGGTTGAATTTGTTCGATTTGTTCTGCAGGAAAGATTTGCAAGTTAACGCTGTAGTTCACACCTGCAAAAGGCGAACCCCGCAAAGTGGCGAACAGCGCTAATAAGACTGGCATTTGTATTAGCAATGGAAAACAGCCTGCCAAAGGATTGCCAAATTCTTTTTGGACATTGACCATTTCTTCTTGCTGCTTTTGCGGATCGTCCTTATAGCGCTCTTTGATTTCTGCCATCCGCTTTTGCATCAGAGGTTGTACAATTCGCATCTTCCGCATATTGCGAATTGAGCCAGCACTCAGGGGATAGAGCGCGAAGCGGACTATCAGTGTCAAAGCAACGATCGCCAATCCATAGCTGGGTATAATCCCATAGAAAAAATCTATGATTGGCAGCATCACGTTGTTCGAGAGAAAGCCGATACCAAAATCCATTATTCTGAATTTAACCTGAGGTACTGTAAACTGATTGAATCTAATTTATCTAAATCATGACTTATGTGCGACTATCCTTTGCTACGGATAGCCGCACAATTAATTTTTGGGCATGGGGCATGGGGCAAACAGGGAGTTTGGGAGGTGTGGGAGGTTTTGGAGGTGTGGGAGGATGGGAAAGAAATCTTGCCCCCCCATCCCCCATCCCCCTCTCTCCCCACACTCCCCACACTTCCCATCTCCTCAGTCCCTTGCCGTTACTTGTTAGTGGCAATGCTATATTGGGGATTTTTTGCCGCAATTTTTTCATTAATGTAATCATATACTTCCCGAAAATTGGGAATTGCACGCAATTCGAGACGACTGCCGTTTTTTAAAGTTAGTACCATATCTCCCCAAAGACCGATGCCACGGGGGACTTTGACAACTTTGACAATTTCTGAGTAAATTACGTCAGTGCGATCGCGTCCCTGCCAACCTCCTGTTACAGTAACTCGGCGATCGGTGATGCGGAAGCGCAACCATAATGCTCTAACAATTGCCCCGACTGTCAAGGGTATGCCAACCACACTTAGCCCAATTAGTAGGTTTACAATTAGATCCCCAATATGGGGGCCACCTTCATAATAAATTTCTTCACGAATGCCCATCGAACACCTCGGCTTGTGCCAACAACTGCTCTAATTCTTGCAGAAATTGTGGGCTTACGCACTTCGATTCTGCTGCTGCGGGTTTGACAACCACCACTAGCCGCCATCCTGGCAATAATTTGGGCAGTAGGTTATACAAAGCACCAGTAATTTGCCGTTTGATCCGGTTACGAACCACTGCTCTCTTGCTGACTTTTGTACTAATGGAAATGCCAATTTGCGTGCTGGCAAAATATTTAGAGTCAGTTGCTTGCGTAGTCTTGGTGGCGCAGTCCAAAGAAGGATTTATTGAAGATAGAGGTTTTAAGGCTCTCAATGTTAAGTAAGAGCCATGACGGCGAATTCCTTCCCGGAAAACTGCCTGGAAATCTTTTCGGGATTTGAGCCGATTTGCTTTGGGCAAAGCCACAGATACCTTTTAGCTTGATATGCCCTAAACGCTCAGACGGTGACGCCCCTTTCTTCTTCTTGCCCTAATTACGTTTCTGCCATCTGGTGTCCGCATCCGAGCGCGAAAACCAGAGGTTCTTTTTCTCTTACGGCAAGTGCCGCCTAGCGTTCTTTGCATACTATTCTCCTGTTAAGTGATTTTTATAAAAACTCACAATCTCTAATTTTATCACTTTAACAGGGAATTGAAAATGGGGAATGGAGCATTGGGCAAATAGGGAGGTGTGGGAGGTGTGGGAGGATGGGAAACAAATTCAGGTGTGGGAGGTGTGGGAACAAATCTTGCCCCCCTCTCTCCCCACACTCCCCCATCTCCCCACACTCCCCCATCTCCTCATCTCCCCACACTCCCCACACTCCCCCATCTCCGACTCTCCAGACTTAACTAATGCTCAAAATCCAGGTTCCTACGTAGCGCAGTAGTGGTACATCGCCAGGTGAAAGAACTTGACAGCTAAAATAATACGTTCCGCCAAAGGAGGGGTTTTTGACGTTAGATAACACTAACTCAACTTTGCTACCTGCTGGCACAGGTTCTTCGGGAAAAATATTAATTAGCCTACCTTCTTTATCCCACTTCACTTCAGAAAGCTTAACTGCTTTGCCTTTAACCCGTACCTCAATTTTTTTGGGGTCAAAAGTTCCTTTGTAATAGTCAGGGTAGCTAATGGCAAATTGAGCAACTGCTAATTTCATTTTTTTAGTTGGAATCCTCAATATATAACGATCCCAACCATTGGTTTGTCCTCCAAAATCTAACCGGAAGGGCAACTGATCTTCGCTTTTGACACCGCTAAAAAGCGTAAATCCAGGTAAGCCTTGCGCCCAAGTCAAAGCTGGAAATCCAGTCAGCAAACAGCTAGTCACGGCTAAAGCAGAAAGTAAACGTCGCATAGTTAGGCTCCCTCCACCAAAATATAAATCTGCGATTTAAATAACTGTGTGTTATTATTCTTTACTAAACTTTACTACTGACTTCATGACAATAGACGTTGAATAACGAAAAAAGTGCCATTTTTGTGAGTTATAGCTGACAGTAACTTTACTTAGTAATAAATTTAACGTTGAAGCAATTTACTTTATTATCCTTACAGAGTCTTGATTTGATTGCTAAATTGGTCAAATTTGGAACTGGATAAAAACACAGTTGAGATGAGATTGTGTTTCCGAATATGTATAAGTGTATCTAAATTTAAGAATTTTGTTATAAAAATTGAGCCGTGGAATTAGCGATCGCCAGTTAACTTGAGATAAATTGATTAAAATAAGTTGAAATGAAAGTCGTAATTATTAAAATTTGATTTGAAAATTATCAAGCTTCAAAAAATTGGTCAATATTGCTCTATAAGAAAAGAATAGCCAATTTCTCAATCCGGAAAATAATCTGAAGATAAAGATGCAAAATTTGGGAATCAACATAATATGTGCAAAACTAACCCTATTTGCAAATATCTGAAAATCTCGGCTCAGCAAGCGGCAAAGCGGACAGTATAAGCAAAGGGAAACTTAGCTTAGAACTATTACAACAAAGTGAGGCTTTGCCTGAAGAGCTAACAGTGGGAGAGGAAAGATTCAAGGTTCAATCTACGAGTAAAAGTCATGGCTGATGTTCCTGCCTCAGTACTCAAAGTACAAGATATCCCCAATTGGGGCGATCGCTTAGTTGGCAGACATATAAGTATTTATCTTCAGGAGATTTCATGAGAATAGCAGTTGCTAGAGAAATTGAAGTTTGCGAACGTCGTGTGGCATTAATTCCTGACACCGTTGCCAGATTGGTAAAACAAGGTTTAGAAGTTTGGGTAGAATCGGGTGCAGGAGAGCGATCGTTTTTCAGCGATCCTGCCTATGAAGCAGCGGGAGCCACAATAATCAACGATTCTGTCAAATTATGGAGCGAAGCAGACATCCTGCTCAAAGTCAGTCCACCCCAAGAGCGAGAAGATGGACGCTCAGAAATTGACTTATTAAAGGAAGGAGCTGTATTAGTCAGTTTCCTGAATCCGTTGGGAAATCCTGTGGTAGCGCAGCAATTGGCAAATCGCCAAGTTACAGCCTTAAGTATGGAAATGATTCCCCGTACTACTAGGGCGCAAAGTATGGATGCTTTATCTTCACAAGCTTCATTAGCAGGTTACAAAGCAGTATTAATTGGCGCAGCTGCATTACCGAAATATTTCCCAATGCTGACAACAGCCGCAGGCACCATCGC
This sequence comes from Nostoc sp., assembly GCA_036918135.1. GTDB lineage: Bacteria > Cyanobacteriota > Cyanobacteriia > Cyanobacteriales > Nostocaceae > Nostoc. The sequence continues at coordinate 118,417 of JBALDB010000009.1, read as the reverse complement.
CCCAGCCAAAGTATTTATTATGGGTGCTGGTGTAGCTGGATTGCAAGCGATCGCCACCGCCAGACGCTTGGGAGCAGTGGTAGAAGCCTTTGATATTCGTCCTGCCGTCAAAGAAGAAGTGCAAAGCTTAGGCGCAAAATTCGTCGAAGTCAAACTCGAAGAAGAAACTGTTGCCGCAGGTGGTTACGCCAAAGAAATTTCTGAGGTTAGCAAACAACGTACTCAAGAAGTTGTCGCCGAACACGTCAAAAATGCCGATGTGGTGATTACCACTGCCCAAGTACCTGGGAAACAAGCGCCACGACTCGTGACAGAAGAAATGGTGGCACAGATGAAACCCGGTTCAGTAATTGTAGATCTAGCTGCCGAACAGGGTGGTAACTGCGCCTGCACCGAACCTGGCAAAGATATTGTCTGGAATGGCGTGACAATTATCGGCCCCATCAATTTACCATCCTCGATGCCAGTCCACGCCAGCCAATTGTATGCCAAGAATGTGACATCGTTAATCCAACTATTGATTAACAAAGAGAAAGCTTTGCAAGTGGACTTTGGCGACGACATCGTTGATGCAGCTTGCGTTACCCATGCAGGTGAAATTCGCAATCAACGAGTGCGGGACGCGTTACAAGCTTTGAATACTCAAGAATCGGCGGTTAGTTAGGGACTGGGGATTAGGGACTAGGGACTCTTTACTGGGGACTAGGAAATAGATTACTTAGCAATACTTTCTCAGTACCCAATACACCAATAACCAATCCTCAGTACCCAATCCCCAGTATCCAGTACCCATTCCTAAAAGGAGTTTTATTTCATGACAGAGGCATTACTTGCTGCTTTGTTTGTGTTTGTTCTGGCATCTTTTATTGGCTTTGAAGTCATCAACAAAGTACCACCTACGCTACATACCCCTTTAATGTCAGGTTCAAACGCAATTTCTGGCATTGCGGTACTTGGGGCAATAGTGGCCTCTGGTGCTAGAGAAACAAGTGTGTCAGTAATTCTCGGTTTAATTGCTGTGGTACTGGCAACTGTCAACGTTATCGGCGGTTTCCTCGTCACAGATAGAATGCTGCTTATGTTCAAGAAAAAGGAGATTAAGGCGTGAGCGACTTTTTACCAACTGGCATTCAGCTGACATATTTAGTCGCTGCATCCTTATTCATTTTTGGTTTGAAAAAGCTGGGTTCGCCAGCGACAGCGCGGAATGGTAATGTGATTGCAGCAGTGGGGATGTTGCTGGCAATTGTGGCCACAATGCTCGATCGCGAAGTGTTGAACTATGAAATGATTTTGTTAGGCTTGGCAATTGGATCGGGGATTGGTGCGATCGCAGCCTACAAAGTTCAAATGACAGAAATGCCCCAAATGGTGGGTTTACTCAACGGTTTGGGTGGTGCGGCTTCAGCATTAGTCGCCGTTGCTGAATTCTGGCGGTTATTGGATTCTGGCGCACCTGTACCCCTAGATGTGAACATTTCCATGCTGCTGGATGTGTTAATCGGTGGTGTTACCTTCACGGGTAGTTTTCTCGCCTTCGCGAAATTGCAAGGTTTAATTAGTGGTTCCCCGATTACATTTCCATTCCAGCAACCATTTAACCTTCTGCTTTTAGCTGCTTACGTAGCGGGTAGTGCTTATTTAATCATCACACCCGATAGCCTACCAGTATTCTTGGGAGTAGTTGCTGTTTCCTTGGTGCTGGGTGTGATGTTCGTCATCCCCATTGGTGGTGGCGATATGCCGGTGGTAATTTCGCTGTTGAACTCCTTGTCAGGTATAGCAGCCGCCGCCGCTGGGTTCGTGGTGATGAACAATATGTTGATCATTGCTGGCGCACTGGTGGGAGCATCTGGTATTATCCTGACCGAAATTATGTGTAAAGCAATGAACCGCTCCCTCTTCAGCGTGCTATTCAGCGCTTTTGGTACAGCATCAGCCGGGGGTGGTGCTGCTGGTGGTAGTGCGGTAGATCAAACTGTCCGCAGTATCGATCCCGAAGAAGGAGCGATGATGTTGGGATATGCTCGTTCTGTGGTAATTGTACCTGGTTATGGGATGGCAGTTGCCCAAGCACAACATAGCGTCCGCGAATTGTCAGATCAATTAGAACGGATGGGCGTAGATGTCAAGTATGCCATTCACCCCGTGGCTGGAAGAATGCCGGGGCACATGAATGTGTTATTGGCTGAGGCCAATGTGCCTTATACGCAGTTGTACGACATGGATGATATTAATCCCCAATTTGAACAAGCTGATGTGGCTTTAGTAATTGGGGCAAATGATGTGGTAAATCCAGCGGCGCGGAGTGATGCCAATAGCCCGATTTATGGTATGCCGATTTTGGAAGTCGATCGGGCGAAGCAAACAATTGTGATTAAGCGCGGGATGAGTACGGGTTTTGCTGGTGTAGATAATGAGTTGTTCTACAAAAATAAAACTACGATGCTCTTTGGTGGCGCGAAAGATATGGTGTCGAAGTTAGTTTCGGAAGTGAAGCAACTGTAAATGAACCGCAAAGGCGCAGAGAGCGCAAAGTAAAGAATTTAGAGAGTGGCTTGCCTTGGGAGTGTGATACTTCCGAGGCAAGTTTTTTGATAAAACTTATGGCAATTCTGGGATAGCAACAGAATTTAGCTTTTCCTCATATATCTTGATAACAGAAGAAATAGCCCCACTTCCTAGTTTTATTAAAGCATTAGTAGCTTGAATGTTAATATCTGGATCTGCAAGTGCATCAATAAGGTCTGGTATTGCTTGTTGTGCCTGAGATCCCAGGTTTCCTAAAGTAGTGACAGCCATAATCAGAATATTTTTATTACTTGAAGAATCTTTAAGTAATTTAATTAATTCTGAAACTGCTACTGAACCAAGATTTTTTAAATAGTTAGGAATATCATTTTTAATGTGTTGAAATTCATTTTCCTTATAAATTTCAATTAGAACAGGTACTATTTTTTCAACTTTTATTTTTGCTTTTGCTAAAGCTATGGCTGCATAATAACGGAATAACTTATTGCTACCACTTAACATTTTATCTAGATATTCTAATTCTGAATCACTTAAAGTATTTATTTGAGCTTCCTCTCCAGACTCGTGAGATTTTCTTTTTTGTATTTTTATATTATTTTTTAGTTTGTAAAATTTGAGTTTAAAATCTATACAGTATTCAACTAAAGCATAAGTAAAATCTAAAATGTCTTGAGCCTCGTCTTTATTAAATGTTTTGTACTGATGTACTGCAACATTACCAAATTGATTTAAAGTTATTGCCCAATCGTATAGCATTTCATCTATCCATCCGTCATCTCGCATTTTTTGAATTTTCTCAGATAGTTTGTAAGGCTCTCTAATTTCCAATTCTATTACACACAAACATTCAACTGTTTTTCTACACATAATTACAGTTGCTGTGTATAAACATAATTTAAAACAATTTAAAGCTTCTTGATATGTTCGTTTAAGTATTGTTGAAGCTTCTTTTAAATGTGTAAAATCATTGGATGATGGATATAAATACTTTTCGTCAGGTTCTATTTCATAGATATCACATCCATCGTCATCAGTATATTTATATTTTTTTCCTGATCGGGCCAGATTGAATACTCAATAACATTCACTTCTTTACAAGTGCAACATACTAAAACATACCATTCATAGTCAACGTGACATTGTTCGGGTATATCTTTGTCAATAGTCTGAGTATATCGATTAACAGCTATCTTTTGCATCACAGTTGTATTACCACAATGACCACAACGAAATGTTTTATCAGTCATTGGGTATTCAGATAATTTACTCATTTTGATTAACTCCTGAGATTATCTCTTTGTTATATTTTGGCAATATTAATGTCAACCATCAGGAATTGTATATCGGCTAATGGCAAAATCCCTCAGTAATTTTCCTTGGTTTAACAGAAAAAAGACAATGATAACTAATTTGGGAAAAAATCAAAATCTAAGGTTTCATCAACAGAAAAAGGATAGTCTTGAGGAAAAATAGACAGGGGAAGTCCTGTTTCAATAGATACTTCTTTTCGAGCGTGTTGGTAACAGATATCAAAAACTTCCGTGTAATAGGATTTTAAGCTAGGACTATTTAAAAAAGCTTCTTGTAATCTTTGACGATGTTCATAAATTGTATATAACCAGCTATTGGATCGGTTTTGAGGTTGAAATTTATATTTGAGGAGGTGCATTAAAAGCATTCTAAGATTACTCCTTAAAGTATTTTTATCACTTCTCCCTATGCTTTCAATTTCTTCAATTAAATTTTCTAACTCTAATTCTAAAAATTTTTTATTTTTTAATAAATTAATAGTGTGTTTTAACCACAACTGATAATCTTGTGCATATAGATTACTGCTTTTAGGAACAGATTGATTGCTCATCATCTTCTCCTTTATAAATATATAATTTTAACATTACTTCAGTTATTTCAGAGTGTGCGTTAGCGTAGCTTATCGCAGGTACCGCCAGCCAAATTTCCACCATGTGTAGGCGTTGGCATAGCCTCATCCCACATAGCTAGCGCACTTATAAGCAATAAGATATGTATTTTACAAGCCGATCCGGAGTTGGGTTTCTCTACAGAGGCTACGCCGATGCTAACGCTTTTTTTGATTAACTAACTCTTCGTTCCATAGGAATTTCTATCCACAACTCACAGCCTTTACCAGGTTCAGAAACACACTTAATATTACCGCCGTGTTTTTCTACAATAATTTGATAGCTAATAGATAGCCCCAAACCAGTACCTTGACCAGGTTGCTTAGTAGTAAAGAAAGGTTCAAAAATGCGCGATCGCAGCATCTCTGGAATACCACAACCATTGTCTGCAATGCAAATGAGAATAGTATTCCATTCTTGGACTTTTGTCCGAATCCATATTTTAGGATTATCAATTATTTGACCATAATTTACTGAGTATTCCAAAGCATCGATCGCATTATTAAGAATATTCATAAATACCTGATTCATCTGTGCTGCATAACAAACTACTGGAGGTAAATCACCATATTCTTTAACTACTTCTATCGCAAAAGAATTAGTCTGTGGTTGCAGTCGATGTTGTAAAATTAACAAAGTACTATCAATACCTTCATGCAAGTTAACGGGTTTCATCTCGGCTTCATCCAGTCGAGAAAAACTTCTCAAGGACAACACCAATTGAGAAATCCGCTCTGCACCCATTCTCATTGAGGTAAGAATTTTTGGTAAGTCATCGCCAATAAAACCTAAATCTAGTTCGGCTGCTTGCTTTTGAATTTCCTCTGTTAGTTCGGGATACTGCCCATCGTAGAGTTGCAGTAATTTCAATAAATTTTCGGCATGTTCGGTAACATAAGAAATATTGCCGTAAATGAAACTAATTGGATTGTTAATTTCATGTGCTATACCAGCAACTAATTGTCCTAAACCTGCCATTTTTTCACTTTGAATCAACTGGCTTTGAGTCTGCCGTAATTCTTTGAGAGTGTGGGCGAGTTCTTCTTTTTGACGTTGAGTTTGTTCGAGTAATTCCGCTTGCTGAAGTCCGACACCTAACTGAGTACCAATCTGCATCAGCAAATCTACTTCATCTTCTTGCCAATCACGAGGTTTAATATTTTGATAAGCTGCTAATAATCCCCAGAGTTTCTCGCCCTGAAAAATCGGCACAATCATATATGCCCTAGCCTCAATTAGCTCGATTAGGGGAATATGATAGGTAGAATAATTAGCCTTGGAAATATCCTTAATGACAAGAATTTTACCATCAGCAAAGTCTCCGCCTTGGGTATTTTGCAAGTCATCATCTGCGATTGCACCTACAAGTTCTTTAACTGGTATCCAGTCTTGGGCTAAAGACTCAGCGACAAATTCGCCACTCCAATCAGCTTGGAATCGATAGATTGTCACTCTATCAACTTCTAATAGCTGTCGGACTTCTTCTGTACTGGTAGCAAAAATCGTATCAATATCAAGAGATTGGCGAATTTTCTCCACAGTTGCGGCTAAGGCCTTCTCCCTTTCAGTGGCTTTAGCCAATTTCTGGGCTTGCGCCTGCACTTGTCTCAAAGATTCAGCTTGCTGTAATGCTACCCCCAATTGAACCCCAACTTGTGCCAGCAAGTTGACTTCTTCATCTTGCCAATAACGCGGTTGGGAGTTTTGATAAGCTACTAGCAATCCCCAAAGCTTCTCGCCCTGAGAAATAGGTACAAAAACTTCATGACGTGCATACTTACCTGCTTGTGTTCCTTGCACGAGAACAGTTTCCGTCACAGGCTGCGGCTTAACCACTGGCGTCCAGCCATCAACAATCGAATCAGCGACAAATTCACCACTCCAGTCAGGATAAAACCGATAAATTGCCACTCTTTCTACTTCTAATAGCCGTCGGACTTCTTGAGTAGTAGTTTTAAAAATAGCCTCAATGTCAAGTGACTGACGAATTTTTTCAACAGTATTCGCTAAAGCTCTTTGCCTTTCAGCAGCTTTGCCGAGCTGTGCTGCTTGGAGTTGCATTTGTTGTAAAAATTCTGCTTGCTGCAAAGCTACACCTAGCTGGGTACTAACTTGGGTGAGCAAGTAGACCTCATCTTCTTGCCAATCACGGCTACTAGCGTTTTGGTAAACTGCTAGTAAGCCCCAAAGCTTTTGACCGTGGTAAATAGCAATGATCGCATAAGCTCTTGCTTGGTAGATCTCTAAAATTTTAATGTAGCAGTCGCTAAAACCTGCATTATAAATATCATTACAAATACGGTATACTTTGCTTCTGCTGAAACGACCACCTGCTGTTTCTTGTAAGTAAGTATCTGCAACTGGAGGTTTACCTAAATCTCTAGCGCTACATTCGCTGATATTTTCGCTTAATTCTGGCCGTCGGAATTGCTCATCTATCAGCGAAATCCAACCCTCTGCCACTGATTCAAACACAAATTCACCGCTCCAATCTGGATTAAAGCGATAGATACCCACGCGGTCAGCATTTAGCAGCTGCCTCAGTTCTGCGGTGCTGGTGCGGAAAATGCTCTCCAAATCTAGGGACTGACGAATTTTCTCAATGGTTATGGCTATAGTTCTTTGCCATTCTGCTGCTTTTTCTTTAGCTTTTGCTTGTGCTAGTTGTGCCGATTGTAGTTTCACTTGCTCTAGGTAATCTGCTTGCTGTAGAGCTACTCCTAGATGTTCCGCAATCTGTTGCACAAACTCAATTTCTGATGCTTCCCATTGCCGAGGACTATTACACTGATGAATACACAACAATCCCCATAAATCCTTACCTTTAATCAAAGGAGCAACTATATTGGCACGTACTTGAAATCTTTCTAAAATCTGGATGTAGCAATCACTGGCACTAGCTTGATAAATATCAACTGTTGCTTTAATTCGACCTTGCTGATATAATTCCGCAAACTCTTCGGCAAAGCAGTGATCCCGTATTTTGGCTGTTAGTGCCGAACTCCATTTTATTCCCACATCTTCATAGATAAATTCTCCTTCCCACGCCAAATCAGGATAAAAACGAAACACACCGACCCGATCGCTTTTCAAAAGCTGGCGGACTTCAGTAACCGTAATTTTAAAAATGGCGTTTATATCTAAAGATTCACGAATTCGGGCAATAACTCCAGACAAAGCTTTTTGTTGCTCGTTCTGACGCGAGGAGAATGTTACATCACAATCAGATTCTTGCTGTTGTGAATTTGGTTCAATGGGTTGAATAATAAAGGAGTTTTCCATTCCCTGCGGAATTTTAAATCATAAAAGTTGTTCATCTCATAATTCCCTTAATTATTGCCAAGGTAACAATTATCTACTTTGAATGCTGCATAAAAAATGTAGGGACACGATAATATCGTATCCCTACAAAAATATTTTTCAGCCACGAAGGAATTATCGCCGCTTGGGAGTGGTGGTGCGAGTGGTACGTTTTTCTTCATCTCGACGACGGCGATCGCGCCAATCCGCCAAGGTCAAATAGCCTATGCCACCAGTCACCGCTACCAGCAGCACTATAGCAACTAAAGCCAAAATACTCAGGAATGGACTTTCTACCATACCTCTATAGTCCGTTACGTCCCCAAACTACCATTGCAATTGACCAAGTGAACACGACTAGCAGCGATACCCAGCCCAGTGTCAAAATTTCCATAGTCCCGCTTTTCAAAAAATTACAAAAGGTTTCTAATGTTTATCATACTGGGAAAGGGCAGGCTAAGACTTTTTTAGCAATCATATTGTAAGTTTTGTGAACGAGTGCAAACAATCTACGAGCTTTTATTGATACGCTACTACTTTAAGTAATTATAAAAAATAAGGTAAAAATAATAGCGATCGCACTTTTCGGCTTGCTGGTTTGGGAATACTGGGTTATAAGTGTATATTTCAAATTCCCCAACCTTTAGTATCAATGCCGACATTTTTCAACTACGCTTTCCACTCTGACGGTTTTATTCCCCACGGACATTGTTATCTCTGGAAAACTGGATTAGTTTGGCTGCATATTATTTCTGATGCGACGATCGCTTTTGCCTACTATTCTATTCCTTTTCTATTAATTTACTTTATTTCCAAGCGCCAAGACGTTCCTTTTAATGGAGTATTTCTATTATTTGGTGCATTTATCATTGCCTGCGGTACTGGACATTTAATGGATATTTGGACGCTCTGGCATCCAGACTATTGGATTGCAGGTAGTTTAAAAGCTCTAACCGCAATTATTTCGATATACACGGCATTTGCGTTAATTTCTCTGATGCCTCAAGCTCTGATGCTACCGAGTCCAGCCCAGTTAGAAGCTATCAATCGAGCGCTTTCGTGTGAAATTGTAGAACGCAAACGCATCGAGATAGAACTACGCCAAGCCGAAGAAGTCGCTCAAAATTCCAGCCAAGCCAAGAGTGAATTTTTGGCCAATATGAGTCATGAACTACGTACACCCCTGAATGGCATCCTGGGCTATACACAAATCCTCCAACGCACAGAGTCTTTGAGTGAGAAAGGACGCAAAGGAGTCAGCATCATTTATCAATGTGGTTCCCATCTTTTAACCTTGATTAATGATGTTCTCGACCTCTCCAAAATCGAAGCTCGCAGACTCGAATTGTATCCTGTTGATTTTTACTTGCCTGCCTTTATCGATAGCGTGACTGAAATTTGCCGCATCCGTGCAGAACAAAAGGTCATCAGTTTTCACGTCGAACTCGATCCTGACTTACCAACAGGCATTTATGCTGATGAAAAACGCTTGCGGCAAGTACTGATTAACTTGCTTGGTAATGCAATTAAATTTACCGAAAAAGGCAGTGTCACCTTCAAAGTTCAGGTTACTGGTGAAGAAGCAAATGCTAATGAACAGACTAACTACAAAATTCGTTTTGAGGTATTAGATACCGGTACGGGTATAAATCTCGAACAAGCCGAGAAAATCTTCCAGCCCTTTGAGCAAGTGGGAAATCAGAAACGACAATCTGAAGGTACAGGCTTGGGATTAGCAATTAGTCAAAAAATTGTTTTGTTGATGGGTGGTCAAATTCAAGTGCAAAGCACTTTAGGCAAAGGTAGTACTTTCTGGTTTGAGGCAAAATTCCCAGAATCTAAAGACTGGGCAAAGATTTCTAGAGTAGTTGAGCAAGGAACAATTATTGGTTATCAAGGACAAAGGCGCACGATTTTAATTGCAGATGACAAATGGGAAAACCGAGCAGTAATTGTAAACTTACTAGAGCCAGTTGGCTTTACTGTTGTAGAAGCTAGTCAGGGTTACCAAGCATGGGAACAGGCTCTAGCGCACAAACCAGATTTGATTATCACTGACCTAGTAATGCCGATATTGGATGGATTTGAGTTAATTAATCGTTTGCGCTACTCGGAGCAATTTCAAAAGATTGCTGTTATCGCTTCGTCAGCCAGTGTGTTTGCAGCCGACCAGCACAAGAGTATTGATGTCGGTGCAAATGCATTTCTACCAAAACCTGTAGAAGCAGAAACATTACTAGAAATGCTACGACAATTTTTACAACTAGAATGGATTTTTGACGCTCAAGTAGACACAAACAAAAAAAATCAGATAGATAGTTTGGAGCAACCAAATGAAATAATTTATCCTCCCAAGGAGGTTTTACAACAGTTACTCGAACTCGCACAAGACGGCGATATTCAAAAAATTATCGAACTGGTTGAAGAACTTTCTGTATCTGATAGACATCTGGGCGCTTTTACTCAGCAAATTGTCCAACTTGCTAGTAATTTCCAACTCAAACGTTTGGCAATTTTTATCGAACAATGTATCAATTAATTAGAATTGAATTTTACTTTCTAATCCATCATGAACAAGAACCAAAATACTGGATTTATTTTGATTGTGGATGATAATCCAACAAATTTATCTGTCCTGTGTGAAGCCCTCAATAGTGAGGGTTTGCGTTTCCGTGTTGCAATGGATGGAGAAAGTGCGATCGCTCAAGTTGAACGCAATCAACCAGAGTTAATTTTGCTGGATGTACAAATGCCGGGTATTGATGGATTTGAAACTTGTCGTCGCCTGAAAGCCAATCCTGTTACCCAAAACATTCCGATTATTTTTACTACAGCCTTAGCAGATACCGACAGCAAAACTAAGGGATTTTCCCTGGGTGCAGTAGACTATATCCCCAAACCGTTTGCCCAAGAGGAAGTGATTGCTAGAGTGCGCGTGCATTTACAACTCAAACAATTTACTCAATCTTTGGAACAACAAGTCAGCGATCGCACCAAGGCTTTGCAACAAGCCAAAGTCAAACTAATGCAGCAAGAGAAACTATCAACACTGGGAGAGTTAATCGCTGGTATTGCCCACGAAATGAACAATCCCATTAGCTTTATTTCCAACAATATTCCACCTTTAAACGATTATATTGCCGGAATTACCAAGCTTCTCCTACTGTATGAACAAGAGTATCCCAACCCAACAGCTAAAATCACTACTGCGATCGAAGAATTGGATCTGAAATTCGTTCTCGAAGATTTGGCAAAAATCTTAAGTTCATTTCAGATAGGATCGGAACGAATTCAAAAGCTATCCAATTCACTCCGTAGCTTCTCTCGCTCTGATAGTGATGAAAAAATCCTTGCAAATTTGCATCTAGGACTGGATAGTACATTGATGATTTTACAACACCGCCTCAAGGCTAATGGCGATCGCCCTGCTATTGAAGTTATTAAAAGTTATGGAACATTACCACTGATAAATTGCTATGTCGGGGAGATGAATCAAGTATTTATGAACATTCTGGCAAACGCAATTGATGCCCTTGAAGAAGCTATTATCCAAGGCGAAATGAGCAATAAACCCCAGATTCAGATTGCAACAGAAATAGATTCTGAACAATTGGCTGTAATTCGGATTGCTGACAATGGAATGGGTGTTCCCGAACGGGTTAAAAAACACTTGTTTGAACCATTGTTTACCACAAAAGCCGTTGGGAAAGGCACTGGACTAGGCTTATCCATCGCCTATCAAATAATTGTCGAGAAACACAAAGGTGTATTAGATGTGAATTCTCAACCAGGTATGGGAACTGAGTTTATCATCAAAATTCCTACATGAAAGCAGCATTTAATTATAAAATTCCAATACGCTACATCATACTGGGCAATCACCAATTTCTAATTTCTATACATAGTGAATATAATTTCAAATCCTCAATTAATGGCAGAACGCCTAGAATCTCTCAAGGCTGGGATGATTGGAGGTTTTTTTCTGTTTTCTAGTTTTGCGATCGCTAATCTTTTAAATACTTTAGTACTGGCAAAGTATTTTCAGATACTCCAAAGTCTGCAAAGTGATGTTAATTGGCACTTTTGGGTAAGTGCTGTTGTTGCAACTTTTACTGGTTTATTGTTTGGTGTCACTTACCGCTATATTATCCGCTCAGATAAAAATCCTCAACTCAAAGCCGGTGGTGTGCTGGCTTTTGGCTTGGTGCGCGGATTAACCCAAATAGAACTAGGGTGGAATTCTCATAGTACGATTTGGCCTTTTTTAGTATTGGCAGCAGAAAGTATATTGTGGTTTGGAATAGCAGCGATCGCTCTTGATATCGCTATGCAACTGAATTGGGTTAAACCTTTTCCATCAAGCTAAATAGGATACACAGCAGTGCTACTCTACAGGTAATTGTGCTTCAAATATAGCAAGCGAATTAAAGGTTAGGACATCTTGAAAGCCTACATGTCAGGAATAGTAATGTTTTACCTCCTGCCTCCTGCTATAGATGAAAAAACTGTAAGCGTTCTATTTTTGTATTATAATAAATACATAAGGTTACAACTATTTAAAGCCCAAATTTAGTAGAAATATTTATTAATACTTAATTAATGTTTTTTATTATCTAATATGAAAGCTCAAAAACACCACTATTATTTGATAGTTGATTTAGAGGCTACATGCTCTGACAATGGAACTATTTCCAGTCAGGAAATGGAAATTATCGAAATCGGTGCAGTGATGCTCAATCGGACAACGTGGGAAATTGATTCGGAGTTTCAGCAATTTATCCAACCTACCAGACATCCGCAACTGACAGTTTTTTGTACAGAATTAACTACTATTCGGCAGCAAGATGTTGATGAAGCACCAAAATTTCTAGAAGCAATTTCTCGCTTTCAAGAATGGATTAATTTATTTCCCAATCATATTTTTTGTTCTTGGGGTAATTACGACAAAAAGCAATTTATTCAAGATTGTGCGTTTCATCATTTTCCTTATCCTTTTAGTTCAGAACACATAAATATCAAAGAGGAATTTTCTAAATACCTTGGCGTGTCTAAAAAATTTGGTATGGCGCAAGCTCTCAATCAGTTGGGAATAGAATTAAAAGGCACACATCATCGTGGCATTGACGATGCCCGTAATATTGCATCTATCTACAGACATATTAAAACTAAAAAATGAAATTTCTAATTAGGGTTAGGGAATGGGAATAAGAAAACAAAAAACAAAAGCACAAGGGAATAACCAATCCCCAATTCCCAGTCACTTTTATAGATTACTAATTGCTTGTGCAACTAGTTTAGAAATGAAGGGCAAAATATCGCGGTTCTTAGCTTGGGCTTTGCCTTCAGTAAATACTACTAAAATGTAGGGACGCTGGTTTGGTAATTCAATATACGCGACATCATGGCGAACTTGACTTGTCCAACCTGCCTTTGACCAAATTTGGGCATCTTGAGTCAGTCCACCCCCTAAAAAACCTGTTATTTGATTTTCTTCGGTGTCAGTGGACAAATCTTTAAGGCTACGTTTGAGCAAAGCCATCATTGCTTGCGATCGCGCACTGGAAACTGCTACCCCACCGACAATACTATGCAGTAATCTGGCGATCGCATTTGTGGTCAACATATTACGGTTTTCTAGTAACTCTCCTACAAACGCCCGTTCGCGTCCATAGGGGCCATCACCCCAAGTTTTTTGACAGACGTTAATCGTCTCTATTTCTTGCCATCCCAAGGATTGGTAATAGCGGTTGACGATATTACGTTGATATTTCCAGGTTTCAAAAGGGGCTGATGCTAGTTCTGGGCCTGAGGTAGTGCCAGTGAGAATGTCCACAACCAAGCTGGTGGCATCATTACTAGAATCTACAATCATATCGCGCAAGGCTCGATCCAATTCCTTAGAAGTTTGGCTCATACCTTTTTCGAGCCATTCATTTACTGCCACCAAGTAAAATAACTTGACTATACTTGCAGGGTAAATCCGCTCAACACCCCGATAAGAAAAACCGCGAACTGGGTGATTCCAAAAAGCGTCGGGAGTCAGCGCACCACCAGTATTTACTGGTACAGGTGGGTCGTAAACAACCCAAGTCAAGGCAATTTGGTTGCGAGCTAAACTGGGAAATGCTCCCCAAGTCGCGTCTAAAATGCCTAACCCAAGATTTTCGAGTTGTTCGTCTTTATTAAAAAAAATCATTCTCCAATAATGTCCTTTAATCTAAAATCCAAAATCCAAAATCTAAAATCAGCAGAGTATCAGTGTCTAGCTAACCTGAACTTATACGATTCTCCTGGGTGTACGCGCTTAGCAACTCAAGCCGCATCTGGGCGACATTTATGGGTAACATCAAACGATCGAGATTTGGCGGTTGAGGTGTATTTGCGTGAAGATGACTATCCCGGATGGGCATCTTTTTCAGATTTGGGTTTATTACAACCTGCTACTGTACTTTATCAGGCTGCAAGATTTTCTGAATCTGAAATTAAAAAACTACTCGTAGAGGTTATCGCTTTTACTCAAAAAGCGATGCAACAATCAAATTATTATCTTTGGGGTGGTACAGTAGCACCAAATTATGATTGTTCTGGGTTAATGCAAGCGGCTTTTGCTTCGGTGGGTGTTTGGTTACCAAGAGATGCTTATCAACAGGAAGGATTCACCCAACCAATTACGATGGCAGAATTAGCAGCTGGCGATCTAGTATTTTTTGGAACAAGCCAAAAAGCAACCCATGTGGGACTTTATTTAGCGGATGGTTATTACATCCACAGTTCTGGAAAAGAACAGGGACGCAATGGGATTGGGATTGATGTTCTCTCGGAACAGGGAGATGCAGTTAGTCAGTCATATTTTCAGCAGCTGCGAGGTGCTGGTAGAGTTATCAAGAGTTACGAACCACAAACAGAAGTTAAGAGCGGCGGCTTTGGCCGTTGAGAACTTCTCTCAAGACACTGAGGATGCAGAAGAAGATGAGGAGTGGGTTGGTTTATCAAGGGTTGAATGAGGCGATTTCGGCAATTGTCCCAGATGTTTCGGTAGTGGTGCCGATACATAACGAAGTGGAAAGTTTGCCGCTTTTATTAGAAGCGATCGCATCTACATTATCTTCGAGTCAGATAAGTTATGAAATCATTTGTGTGGATGATGGTTCAACAGATGGTTCTGGGGAATTTCTTAAACAAGAGGCGCAAGCACGTTCTAATTTAAAAGCTGTGATTTTGCGTCGCAACTACGGCCAAACTGCGGCGATGGCTGCTGGATTTCATTATGCATTAGGTAAAGCGATCGTCTCTTTGGATGCTGATTTGCAAAATGACCCAGCTGATATTCCGATGTTATTAGCAAAGCTGGATGAAGGTTACGATTTGGTAAGTGGTTGGCGACAAAAACGCCAAGATGGTGCTATAAATCGCTTACTTCCTTCCAAAATTGCCAATTGGCTAATTCGCCGTACTACTGGTGTGAATATTCATGACTACGGTTGTTCTCTCAAAGCCTATCGTGCAGAACTACTGGCAGATATGAACCTCTACGGAGAATTACATCGCTTTTTACCTACTTTGGCGTACATCGAAGGAGCAAGAATTACCGAAATACCCGTGCGTCATCATCCTCGCCGCTTTGGTCGTAGTAAGTATGGGATTTGGCGTACATTTCGGGTGTTGATGGATTTATTAACCATTTTGTTTATGAAAAGGTTCCTCACCCGCCCAATGCATGTTTTCGGGTTGTTGGGCTTGATTTCAATGGTTTCGGGAACGCTAATCGGCATTTATTTGACGTTCATCAAATTAGCTTTGGGTGAGATGATTGGCAATCGCCCTTTGCTAATTTTGGCAGTTCTGCTGTTAGTCACTGGAGTACAGTTGTTTTGCTTTGGTCTTTTAGCAGAGTTGCTGATGCGTACATATCATGAATCCCAAGGACGGCCTATCTATCGTGTGCGAGAGGTGGTAGCAAAAAAGGTTAACTAAAGTAACAATAGTCATTAGTCATTAGTCATTAGTTACGAGCAATAAATGACAAAGGACAAACGACAAATGACAAAAAACTCATTCAATCGCATCTACTTTGAAAGTATTTAATGCCTTTGACACCGAACTGCGGTACAACCTGCTGATTCTATTCACAGCAGGTTTATTATTCTGGTCGAGTGTGGCTTCGCTGTTACCAACTCTACCGCTTTATCTTGAGTATGTTGGCGCGACTAAGCAACAAATTGGAATTGTAACAGGTAGTTTTGCCGTTGGTTTATTGCTAACTCGGCCGATGTTGGGACGATTGGCCGATGAACGTGGTCGAAAACTTGTCTTGTTGATTGGTACGATAGTAGCTGCGATCGCACCTTTTGGTTACTTAGCAACCCAAGGCATTGGGCAGTTGATCCTGGTACGGATTTTTCATGGCATTAGTCTCGCTGCTTTTACTACTGGTTACAGTGCTTTAATCGCAGATTTGGCTCCATCCGAAAAACGTGGTGAAGTCATTAGTTACATGAGCCTTGCAACTCCCATTGGTTTAGCAGTTGGCCCTGCCTTGGGAGGGTTTTTACAAGCTACAACTACTTATGGAGTGTTATTTTTATTTTCTGCTGAGTTGGGTTTTGTGGCTCTGTTGGCAATTGTCCAAGTCACCAATCCACCACTACAGACGCAGGAGCGAACTCCAGACAATAATCACAAATTTTGGCAAATTCTCAACAGCCCACGGGTGAGAGTGCCAACTTTAATTATGTTACTGGTTGGTTTGTCTGTGGGTACTGTACATACCTTTGTGTCTTTGTTCATCAAATCAACTCAGATAAACTTTAATGGTGGATTATTTTTTACAATTGCGGCAATTTCTAGTTTTAGTACCAGGGTATTTGCTGGTAAAGCAAGCGATCGCTTCGGTCGTGGTTTGTTTATCACCTTTGGTATAATTTGTTATGTTTTGGCATTGCTGCTACTGTGGCAGGCTAATAATGTAAGTAGTTTTTTACTAGCAGCGATTTTTGAAGGTAGTGGTAGTGGTACAGTTATATCGATGATTGTGACTATGATGGCAGACCGTTCGCTGCCACAAGAACGGGGGCGAATTTTTGCTATCTGCGTAACTGGATTTGACTTGGGGATTGCGATCGCTGCTCCTATTTTGGGTTCTATTGCCGAACAAGTCGGTTATCGCAGTATGTTTGGCTATGGTGCTGCCATTACTTTTGTAGCACTTATGATTTTCTTCACCAAGTCCAGCAAAGATTTATCTCAGTCCTTGCGCTTTGCCTTGGGTCGTGCCCCAGATACTTACGCCTTGAATAAGTTATAAGATACTCACAAATAAAAAATATTTCACTGTTGTCAGTCATCAGTTACCAACTTGAAACAGGAAAATTTATTTCTTCGAGTTCCCCAAATTAACGGTTAAAAGTTTTAATTGTGGTCGCTCATAACTTTACAAAACGGGCGAGGAGGGATTCGAACCCCCGACACCGTGGTCCGTAGCCACGTGCTCTAGTCCACTGAGCTACACGCCCTTGACAAGAAACTATATTAACACTTTCTCACTAAATGACGCAAGATAATTTTCTATCTAATTCTGGTAACCTAACCCATCTAGATTACCAAGGACAAGCACAGATGGTGGATGTATCCGACAAAGTATCGACTGTGCGCCAAGCAGTAGCCGCTGCCAAGGTGCGGATGCTCCCAGCAACCTTCGCCGCAATTCAAGCCGGAAATGTTCCAAAAGGTGATGTATTGGGAACTGTGAGGTTAGCTGGGATTATGGCAGCCAAGCAAACAGCTGCTTTAATTCCTCTATGTCATCCCTTACCTTTACAAAAAATTGCGATCGAGGTAATTCCCGATCCCCAACTACCTGGTTATGAAATTCAAGCCACAGTCAAAACCAAAGCTGAAACTGGCGTAGAGATGGAGGCTCTAACTGCCGTTTCTGTTGCAGCTTTAACTTTATACGATATGGCTAAAGCATTAGAAAAGTCGATTCAAATAGAATCAATTCGCTTAATCAGTAAAAGTGGCGGGAAATCAGGAGATTATTCCCTGTCAGAGCAATAACCTACACTATCTCGCTTAAAGCTTTATTCAGAGCCGTTGGACTTTCAAACTCTTTGTCTTCTGGCACTTTTTCTAACAAAGAGATAATTTGCCGATCTGCTCCTTGCTTTTTAGCGTGTTGAATTAAATCTTGCTTTTTTGCAGGATAGTCAACACCTTTCAAGTGTTTTTGGATTTCAACTGGGTTTACCTATCCACTAGGTTGATTCATGTATGGGGAGATGGGGAGGTGCAGGAGGAAGCGGAAGAAATGCAGGTGTGGGAGGAAAAGGAGGTGTAGGAGGAAAAGGAGGTGTGGGAGGATGGGGAAGAAATCTTGCCTCCCTCTCTCCCCACACTCCCCCATCTCCCTACACACCCCACACTCCCCCATCTCCCTACACACCCCACACTCCCCCATCTCCCTACCTCTCCAATAGCGATCGCACTCCCAAAAACCTTAGAATAAGTAGGGTGTATTTAATATCTGTAACAAATATTTATGCCTCCTCGTTGGCCTCGCAAACCCGATCGCAAAGACCCAGAGTACCGCAAATTAGATGACCGGATGAATTTTGCCATGCATGTAGCGATTGCTGCTACTATTAATTCTGGATTGTGGTTCTTCCACAACTTCAAAGGCACTAGTTGGGAGTGGCTGCCCTGGCTGACTGTGAGTTGGCTAGTAATATTGTTGGTACATCTAATTTATATTGCTGCGATCGCCAACTACACTGAAACACCACCCAAATCCACCTGAAGATGGACTGCTGATACTGGGGCGATTGTAACCTGTGGCAGTAGAATTAGCTTTATTAATTGAGCAATAATCCAAATAAGCCTGAAATTTCGCGCTCTTTCTCAATTTAGGGTTATTTTTATGGCTAAAACTAACACCGCAGAACTACTCGAAGCCCTAGCAGCTGAAATTGGTGAAAACGTCTATATAGACGTTGCTAAATGGCATCTTTATTTATCTAATGCCAAACTGCATACACTTGTCGCTGAGCAACTATATCCTTTAATTACTTCCAATACTGTAAATGAAGACCGAGTTACACAAGTTTTGTCATCTATTTCAGTAAAAATTGGCGGCGGCAAACGCGAACTTCCTTTAATTGATTTTCTCCCAGTCCAATGCCAAGTTAACTTAGTAGATATTTTGGAAAAATTTCAACGCGAAATTTAATCGCTAAAACCAAAATTCTATTTGAGAAAAACAGAATTCAAAAGTCAGAATTCCAAATAAATTCTGTAACTTGAGCGAGTTGATATTGAGACTCGCTATAAATTTTCATATAAACTTACTGAGGCTAATTGTATGCTTTTACAACTTAAAGACAGCGGCGAATTAGTAAAAATTCTCGAAATTCAAGAATTAATCGACCCTAATAATGATGTTGTTCAGGCACGAGAACAACAAGGTGAAGAAGAACAGCAACCTGATTCTTATAAAAAAGAAAATCTCGTTTTTCCTTCTGGTGAAGATTTACCACGCTGTTGGTTAGATGCTAATTACCGAGGTGGCAATGCTTAATTAATTGAAAATTAGGTGCGTAGGTTGGCTTGTTGCTTGCCCGTAGGGGTACAAAGTGAAACCCAACCTATACAAGATATTAAGTGTTGCATTGAGCCACGAAGCTCAACATATATCTGTAGATAGTACAATTATTTTATGCAAAATAGTATAACCCAATACCGAGAATCCGTGGTTTTATTAGGTTTAATTAACTAAACATAATATATAAGACCTTAAACAGAAATTACTACCTAGATCCCCGACTTATTGAATAAGTCGGGGATTTCAATTTTCACAATTGTTGGCAAGAACTTTGGGCTACTCTATCTAATATTCCTAAATTTACCTTTTTCAACTTGAACTAGCATAGGCTAGCTCTAAGGTTCTCCATTTTGGAGGTGGAGATAATTACTGGTTTTCTTCTCCAGATTAAGCCTCATATTCAAAAATTATAGTACAAATTTACTATACTGGTGCTAAAATGCCTTACAAGTCAGCTAGCCTTACTTGAGGTAGTATGAAAAAAATCCCAGACAGCTACAAACAGCCTATTCCAGTCAATGTTTCACTGTTACAGCCGACACCTGTAACTACTGCCATAGTGCCACTGCAACTGCAAGAGGAAAAAATTATCAGCGAACGGGAGCGTTTAATCGCGCAAGTTGAGCGCGTCAACCGGATGGCAGGAGAGTTAGAAGCAGCGATACTGGAGTTGAAAGCGATCGCTAACACGTTCAATACTCAAAAACGTTACCCACTCATCAAGCCGAAACCATGCAAAAATATCTGTCAGTATTTAGCAGTTAGCGTCCCTTGGGTAAGAAAAAAATCAGACCAGTCTTTTATTTTGACAACACGAAGAGTTGATTTATTCCGAGCAGAAAGGGAAGCAGCACTGCTAGCACAGCAGTTGCGTCAGCAAACCAAAAAAAGATTAGCATCGCAGCGACATAGAAAAAACAAGGATAGGGCTAATACCAACACAAAACGATTCTTCAAAAAATATTAGTCAACAAATCTTAAAGCGATCGCCATTTAAAGGTAACCCACCTCTGAGGTTGTAACAGTTATGCTGATTGAAGTGGTAGAAGGAATATATTCTCAAAATTGCTAGTTACCACAAGACAATTGCTAATTGCAACCACAATTGGTGGCAAAAGGCACATCTGCCCCCAGATTTGCACTTGTGTAAAATCAAAGTGCAACTTCAGGGACGATGAATCAGCGCTCAAAAGGGGTTAAAAGAAGGTGTTAAAGACACTTTTAGTGATTGCCGTTGGTTTTTTACCGTCCCTATTTTCATTGTGGGTAATCCGCAAAACCCGATCGCGATCGCGCTTACGAATGAGGCAAGCAGCGATGAATTTTCCTCGAGTGCGGGAAGCGCAAAACTTCAGATCGGCTGAAGGCGATCGCTATTATTTAGAAGGGGTGGGTTACCTGATTGGCGACATCAGCTGCAAATTTAATGCCCGATCCGGCTACATCCGCTGTGCTGTAAATCCTAACGGGCCGTGTAACGGTTGTCGTCACTACCAGCCAAAAGAATTCTCTGGTAATGAAAAAAAGCTTGATAGTCTGTAAGAATTCAGAAGTCAGAATAATTAAAGAATCATCATAATATTAGTACCACATTTGGTGGTTGAACCTGGGAATGATAAAATCATTGCCTACTATAATAATTTGTATTTACAAACACTTTGAATATTTGTCTTTGTATGGTCAAATAAAAATGATTTAATATACAGCAGATTTCAACATGATGAGGTACACAACTTGGCTTTGGTAGCTAGACATCAAGCCTGTTTTACTTGCCAATTCTGCTCTAATTCTTGCAAAAGTGTAAATTTGCCCGATCTTGTTCGCAGATTGTAACCTTTACCTTTAGCTTTTGCAAACTATCTAATAACTAGATGATTATTTAACGATGAAAAAAACTTTCTCTAAGATAACAGCATTATTATCAAGTTGTACTTTACTACTCACAGGCTGCGGTGGTACTACTACTGTGACAAATTCTCCAAGTAACGGTTCAGATAGTACTACGAATAACACTGCAACTAACACCGCAGCAACCACAGGTACATTATCAGGTGCGATTCCCATCGGTATTGCCGTTGCCCAAACTAGCAATGTGGCATTATTGGGTCAAGAAGAAGTGGCTGGAGTCAAAATTGCTGAGAAGTATTTTAATGCTAAAGGTGGAGTCAACGGTACTCCAATTAAATTAGTGTTTCAAGATACTAGTGGTGATGAAGCAGGAGCAATTAACGCTGTTCAAACTTTAATTAATAAAGATAAAGTTATTGGGATTGTTGGCCCAACTTTATCACAGCAAGCCTTTAGTGCCGATCCGATTGCCGACCGTGCGAAAGTACCAATTATTGGCCCATCAAATACTGCAAAAAATATTCCGGAAATTGGTGATTATGTGGCTCGTGTTTCTGCACCAGTTTCCGTTGTCGCTCCTAATTCAGTGAAAGCTGCACTCAAGCAAAACCCCCAAATTAAGAAAGTTGCAGTTTTCTATGCTCAAAATGATGCATTTAGCAAGTCAGAAACGGAGATTTTCCAGCAAACAGTTAAGGATCAAGGACTGGAAGTAGTAACAGTCCAAAAGTTTCAAACCAGTGATACAGATTTTCAAAGCCAAGCTACTAATGCGATTAATCTCAAACCAGATTTGGTAATTATTTCTGGTTTGGCTGCTGATGGTGGTAATTTGGTGCGACAATTGCGCGAATTGGGTTATAAAGGTTTAATTGTTGGTGGGAATGGTTTAAATACATCGAATATATTGCCAGTTTGTAAGGCACTTTGTGATGGTGTATTGATTGCTCAAGCTTATAGTCCAGAATATCCAGGAGAAATTAACACGGCATTTCGTAAAGCCTATACTGAGGAATATAAAAAAGAACCACCTCAATTTAGTGCCCAAGCTTTTGCAGCAGTACAAGTTTATGTCGAAGCACTGCAAGCTTTAGATAAAAACACTAAAGTTAATAAGTTACAACTACCAGAATTACGTACTCAATTAAATAAACAGATACTTAGCGGAACATACAATACACCTCTGGGTGAAATTGGTTTTACTCCAGTGGGTGAAGTTATACAAAAAGATTTCTATGTAGCTCAAATTAAAATGGAAAAAGACGGAAGTCAAGGTAAATTTACATTTTTAAAATAGTTGCTAGATGAATATCAGTCTATTTTTACAGCAATTATTAAATGGTTTATCCATTGGCAGTGTTTATGCAATTTTTGCCTTAGGATATACCTTGGTTTATTCTATTTTAGGCATTATTAATTTAGCTCATGGGGCAATTTTTACGTTAGGTGCATATTTCACTTATACACTCATGGGTGGTAACTTTGGATTTAACGGCTTATTAGCTAATGCAGCCTTGCCGATAAAATTACCATTTGCTATAGCTTTGATTTTAGGAAGTAGCTTAGCGGGATTGGTAGGGGTAGTGATGGAACGGGTTGCTTTTCAACCTCTACGGCGTCAAGGATCTGACCCTTTACTAACTGTTGTTTCTAGCTTGGGAGTGGCAGTGGTGATTGTAAATTTAATTCAGTATTTAGTGGGGGCGGAAAGTTACACTTACCCAGCAAATACTTATGGTAATTTACCACCTTCTATTAACTTTGGTACTGAAGACAAAGAAATTCCCATTCGCACCGTTCAGATAGTAATTTTTGCTGTATCAGTAGCGATTGTGGCAATTCTCAGCTATTTTATCAATCGGACAAAATATGGTAAAGCAATACAAGCGATCGCCGAGGATGCCACAACTGCTAGTTTATTAGGAATTAATAGCGATCGCTTTATTATCTTAACATTCTTTATCAGCAGTTTTTTAGCAGGATTAGCAGGAACTTTAGTCGCTTCTAGTGTTAGTATTGCTGGGCCATATTTCGGCATTGCCTTTGGTTTAAGGGGTTTAGCAGTAATTGTCTTAGGTGGTTTGGGTAGCATTCCCGGCGCAGTTTTAGGAGGATTGGTTATTGGATTAGTTGAAGCTTTTGTGCCGGCGGAATATTCCGGTTATAAAGACGCTGTAGCCTATGGAATATTATTTATCATGTTGTTAGTTAGACCCCAAGGTTTGCTAGGTCGTCGGTTTATTCAGAAAGTTTAAAAAGACGTAGCACTATGAAAACATACACCAAACAAAAATTAACTTTTGATGATTTTTTGGAACAGTGTCCAGAGTCAGGTTTATATGAACTTGTGGATGGAGAAATTGTAGAAGTGCGTGCAACTAGAAATCATGATGATGTCGCTAATTTTATATTGTTTGGTTTCAATGATGAAATTAGACGACTAAACCTAAATTATGTAGTCAATAACACAGGAGTTTTGAGAACTATCACTGCTAATGGAATAGAGCAAGGGCGTAAGCCTGATGTTAGTGTAATAGATAAAGATGTATGGCGCTCAAATCGTTCTGCTTATTCTGCACTTGAAGAACCTATCCAGTTGGCTATAAAGGTGACATCAACTAATTGGGAAGATGACTACATTGATAAATTAGATGAATATCAACGCTTAGGTATTACAGAATATTGGATTGTAGATTATTTGGCAATTGGTTCAAGAGAGTATTTAGGAAATCCTAAAGTTGCGACTGTGTTTGTTTTTCTACTAGATGCTCAGGGTAAATACCAACGCACACACTTTAAAGGTTCCGAACGAATTGTGTCGCAAACTTTTCCTGAACTGGCGCTGACAGCAGAGCAAATATTAACAGCTTAAAAATTGAGAAAAGTGATAACTTGATTAAGCTTATCAAAATATTTTACAATGGCTGAATTTTTTTCTACTTATGAATCACCAATAGTTTACATGGTATTGGAGGCTTTATTAGGATTATCGCTTTATTTACCATTGATGGCTGGACAATTGTCTTTGGCTAGTCCGGGATTTTATGCTTTAGGTGGATATATCGCAGCAATTTTATCTACAAAAGTTTTTCCATCTAGTAATAATTTATTTCCGATTCCATTACTGTTATTGGAAATGTTAATTGCTGGTTTAGTTTCTGGTATATTAGCTATAGTAGTAGGAATTCCGGCATTAAGATTGCGGGGAATTTATTTAGCGATCGCCACTATTGCTTTTGTAGAAGTATTGCGAGTTGTATCCTTAAATCTAGATATTACAGGCGGTGCTGTAGGGATTTTTGGTATTCCTCAACCATTCCCCAGTCAACTTGAATATTTATGGATTGCTCTGCCATTACTATTAATTAGTATGGTATTATTTTACCGTTTAGAACGCATTCGCACAGGTCGGGCATTTATTGCCATCCGCGAAGACGAATTAGCTGCCAGTGCAATGGGAATTAACCCCACTTACTATAAAGTTTTAGCGTTTACTCTTGGGGCAATTCTTGCTGGAATTGTAGGTGTAATCAGCGCTCATTTTCTCAATACCTGGAATGCTCGACAAGGTACTTTTGATGCTAGTATTACCTATTTAACTATTGTTTTAATTGGTGGTTCTAGAACTTTTTTAGGTTCGGTGGTAGGTGCTATTGTTTTGAAGGTTTTATTAGAAATTATTCTGCGAAGAATAGCTGATATAGCAGGTTTACCCAATTGGTTAGCCCAATTTTTACGCGACGGAAGATTAATTATTTATGGTTGTTTAATAATTTTAGGGACTATATTTTTTCCTCAAGGATTTGTCACGCCAGATATTTTAAAAAAGTGTAAAAAGCTATTAATGAAGTTAATTTTTAAAACATCAAAGCAAACAAGTTCAGGAACTCCATGAAATAAACACAACCACTTGAAGTTACTGACTGATGGCTGATATAGGAAACATAATTACACTGACAATTATGATTGGTGAAAAAGCAGCCGATTTGATTAAAGCCGCAGCCCAATGACAAATAACATTATTTTAGAAGCCAAATCATTGACTCGCCGCTTTGGAGGTTTAGTAGCGGTGAATAATGTATCTTTTACAGTCAATCAACATGAGATTTTTGGACTGATTGGCCCTAACGGTGCTGGGAAAACAACACTATTTAATTTGATTACAGCTTTTATTCCCCTTTCTAGTGGAGAATTACGCTATCAAGGCGCAAATATTTCCCGACTACGCCCGCATCAAATTGCGAGTTTAGGTATTGCTCGGACTTTTCAAAATATTCGTTTATTTGGTGAATTATCTGCCTTAGAAAATGTAGTAAGTGCCCGACATTTGCGTAATAAAAGTAATGTATTAACAGGAGTTTTGGGATTACCACTAGCGCGTCGAGAAGAGAAAAAAAGCAGGCGAAAAGCTTTACAATTATTGGAGATGGTGGGCTTGAGCGATCGCGCTGAGGAAAAAGCTAAAAACTTCGCCTATGGTGACCAACGTCGCTTAGAAATTGCCCGTGCTTTAGCTCTAGAACCGCAAATTTTACTTCTCGATGAACCTGCTGCGGGAATGAACCCCAACGAAAAGCAGCAACTAAGTGAATTTATTTGTAGTTTGCGAGAACAGTTTAATTTGACAATAGTCCTGATTGAACATCATGTACCTTTGGTGATGGGTTTATGCGATCGCATTGCTGTTTTAGATTTTGGACAATTAATTGCCTTAGGTGAACCCTCTATAGTTAGAAATAACCCAGCTGTAATTGAAGCGTACTTGGGAAATGAATGATACAGAAGAATTCCTACGCACTTTCATAAAATGGAATTTTGGTTACACGAAATAACCGTGATTTTTGTCAAGTAGTGAATTTAGTTTTGGACGATTGGACTTGATAATTTGATTACTACAATGATTTCAGTTATGCTCTCTTTCTGATTAAAATCCTCCTAAAGGAGGTGACACTAACGCCCTTGGGAAGATGTGGCTAATTAGCAAATCAGTATCAAATATATCAGGGACTAAGCAACATCCCTTACAAGGAGACTGACTCAATGAATTTGCAGGCAATTTGGCAACTGTTCCAAGAGACGTTTCAAGAATGGAGTGAAGATAAAGCCTCTCGGTTAGCGGCGGCCTTAGCTTATTACACGATTTTTTCTATTGCACCTTTGCTAATTATTGTAATTGCGATCGCAGGCGCAGCATTCGGAGAAGAGGCGGCAAGGGGTCAAATCGTTGGACAAATTCAAGGTTTAGTCGGCAAAAGTGGGGCAGAATTTATCCAAACAGCTATTAACAATGCTAACAAACCACAGACAGGAGCGATCGCTTCGATTATTAGTGTTGTAGTTTTGCTATTGGGTGCTACTGGTTTATTTACCGAGTTACAAGATTCTCTCAACACGATTTGGGAAGTGAAACCAAAACCTGGACAAGGCGTAACTAACATTATTCGCTTACGCTTTTTGTCATTTGCAATGATAATAGGGATTGGCTTTTTACTTTTAGTTTCTCTGGTAATTAGTACGGGATTAGCAGCATTATCAACATATTTTAGTAACTTAATACCAGGTGTCGATTTCCTCTGGAAAATTCTTAATTTTCTCATTTCTTTTGCCATCACGACATTTCTGTTTGGACTAATTTTTAAAGTTTTACCAGATGTCAAAATTGCTTGGAGTGATGTTTTAATTGGAGCTATTCTTACCTCATTTTTGTTTTCCATTGGCAGGTTTTTGTTAGGACAATATTTAGGTAATGGCAGTTTTGGTTCAGCTTATGGTGCTGCGGGTTCACTGGTTATTATCCTAGCGTGGGTTAATTATGCAGCACAGATTCTTTTCTTTGGTGCGGAGTTTACCCAAGTTTATGCCAGAAGGCATGGAAGCGGCATTACCCCAACAAAAAATGCCGTACCTATGAATAATAAAACTTCTACTAATCAAGGGACGAACAACAATAGTACTGCTCCTAAAAAGCAAAATAACAATAATAAACAGTCCTTTTCTAAATTAATGAGTCGCTTAATCCGATATTTCTCCAAACCAAAACGTTTGAAATCTAGAAGAAGAACCCAGCATTATTAATTATTTAAAACTGGAGATAAATCTTCAGTTAACTCCTATATAGTTGATTGGTCTCTAAAATCGGATAAGCTGCAAAATTGCTCCCTCAATATGACAGTACAAATTTTACTGTTATATTTCACATTCACAAGCTAAACTGATTAAACGCTAGGATTGTAACTGGAGCGATCGCACTTAAATAGCGAATATGCTACTGATATCATGTTCTGAGGCATACTTGTCATTGCGTTTACCCTTGGCATTCCTGTAGGGTACGAACTGAAGCAATCATACAAGACCAAGTAGATTGCTTCTCTTACGAGACGCTTTGTGTAGCTTGCTTTCACGAAGTGGTACGTTTCACTTCGTTGCACTTACTTCAGACATATTACAAGTGATTAGCCAGACATGATATGACAACAGAATGGTTGTTGACACCACCTCTGATTGCATGGGCTAATATTCAAAAAGTTATTCAATATGATACTCTTATAAAAAATAACCTAAAAAATGGAACAGCTTTAGATGCGAGAGGTTTATCTTATCAAAATATTGCGTTTTTCCTTTTTTCAAGCACTAAGAGTTTTGACAAATAAAATAATAAAAATAATACAATATATACAAATTATATATTCCTAAAATTTGAGTAAAAACTATAAAATTTTCAACAAAAATTGCAAAGTTATATAGATACTTTTAATATTTAAAATTATATTTAAATGCATTAACAGAAAAATTAATGTTAATTAACAAATTGTTTTTTATCAATTGGCAAGCAATTTTTGTTCCTAGTATCAGCGTCTTGGAATTGATTATACGCGGGTCGCTGGTTTACTTAGCGCTGTTCTCAGTGCTACGCTTTCTTCCTAGTCGGCAACTAGGAACTCTAGGAATTACAGATTTATTGGTAGTTGTACTATTTGCTGAAGCTGCCCAAAATGCTATGGCCAGTAATTATACATCAATTACTGAAGGTGCTATTCTGGTAGCAACTGTAATTTTTTGGAGCTACTTGCTGAAGTGGTTAGGCTACAAAATTCCCCAGTTTCAACGCTTTATGAATCCGCCACCGCTATTGTTGGTAAAAAATGGTCGGATGATTCAACGACATCTGCAACGAGAGTTAATTACAGAAGAGGAATTGATGAGCAAATTACGTTAGCAAGGTGTGGAATTTTTAGCTGATGTTAAGTTGGCATATATGGAAGCTGATGGTAGGATTAGTATCATCACCTCAGACTCAAAATCTAATTCGATCGCTGGGCAAAAAGTAGAGTTAAAAAGCGATGTACGCTAATTAAACTGTAAAATATGACGGTTGTATTCTGTGCCAGATTGTGATTGAGCGTTATACTCTGCCCGAAATGGGTAATCTGTGGAGTGAAGCCTATAAGTTAAAAACCTGGCTGCAAGTAGAAATCGCAGTTTGTGAGGCTCAAGCTGAATTAGGTTTCATTCCGTCTGCTGCGGTTGAAGAAATTAAGGCAAAGGCAGATTTTGACCCAAAGCGGGTGCTAGAAATTGAAGCTGAAGTTCGCCACGATGTGATTGCTTTCTTGACAAATGTCAATGAATATGTTGGGGATGCCGGACGCTATATTCACTTGGGGCTAACCAGTTCCGATGTCTTGGATACAGCTTTAGGGTTGCAATTGGTTGCGAGTTTAGATGTGTTATTGCAACGTCTGGAAGATTTGATTAGTGTGATTCGCCAAAAGGCACAGGAACATCGTCATACAGTGATGATTGGTCGATCGCATGGGATTCACGCCGAACCGATCACTTTTGGTTTCAAGCTAGCTGGGTGGTTGGCAGAAGTCTTGCGACACCAAGAACGCCTGAGAATTCTCCGTCAAACCATTGCTGTGGGTAAAATTTCTGGTGCGGTGGGCACCTATGCAAATGTTGAACCGCGTGTAGAAGCGATCGCGTGCCAAAAACTCGGACTGCAACCGGATACCGCCTCAACACAAGTGATTTCCCGCGATCGCCACGCCGACTATGTACAACAATTAGCGCTATTAGCGGCATCCATCGAACGTTTTGCTGTAGAAATTCGCAATCTGCAAAAAACAGACGTTCTAGAAGTAGAAGAATTCTTCGCCAAAGGTCAAAAAGGCTCCTCAGCTATGCCACACAAGCGCAATCCCATTCGTTCGGAACGGCTGACAGGAATGGCGCGACTTGTGAGAAGCCATGCTGGTGCAGCCTTAGAAAACGTCGCCCTTTGGCACGAACGGGATATTTCCCACAGTTCCGTAGAACGGGTAATTTTGCCAGACACTTGCACTTTGACACATTTTATGCTGTTAGAAATCACCGACTTAGTCAAAAACCTGCTGGTATATCCTGAGAACATGGAACGAAATCTGAACTGCTACGGCGGCGTTGTGTTCAGTCAAAAAGTGCTACTTGCCTTAATAGACAAGGGATTGAGCCGCGAAGAAGCTTATGCGATCGTTCAGGAAAGCGCTCACGCTGCTTGGAACAAGCCACAAGGCAATTTCCAGGACTTGATTAGCAAAGACCCCCGTGTTACTCAAAAATTGTCTCCAGCGGAACTAGAGGTGTGTTTCGACCCCCAACAACACCTACGCCATTTAGAAGACATTTATCAACGGCTAGGTATTTAGGTTTCATTGGTCATTGGGAGTACTGACTGTTGAGAGCCAGTTACTTCTCCTGACGGAGACGCTGCGCGAACAACAGGGGGAACCCTCCGTTCGCGTAGCGTCTTTGATAGGAGAAGTTCTGATGCCTACGGCAAGCTGCAAAGCGTCTACGGAGGAAGCCTCCGCTCAGACTTCTCCCCACTCCCCATTCTCCAAAAAAGAATACTTGTAGTTTGCTGCTAGAATTATCACCATCAGTGGGTAGTATAGATAACAAATACTTAGTTATTTATTCGTGCTGCGAGTGCTTTGATGATTGAAATTCTAGCCACACTCTCTGCCTCTGCGGCAGCAGGAATAAGAATAGGCATACCTTTGCTAATTATTGGATTGTTGCAGGGTAGTAGCTTGTGGTCGCAAGTTCCAATTTTATCTCACATTTCTGAACCAATACTATTAGCCTGCCTTACCAGTTGGTCGTTAATTGAATTATTAGCCTCAAAAAAGCTATGGGGGCAAAGATTGCTACAACTGATTCAGTTATTAATGTCTCCCCTCGCAGGGGCAATTATGGGATTAGCAGTAGCTTCTGCCACAGCAACACCAAACTGGTTGATTGCCTTAATTGGGGGTTTGTTAGCTTTAGTACTCCAGCTAGTTCAAGTTGGTTGGTTCTATCGGTTACGCGGCTTACCGTTGTGGGCAGTGTTTCTTCAAGATACCTTATGTATTGCTCTGGTACTTTTTGCCTTTGATGCTCCCTGGCAAGGAGGATTAATTGCTTTAATTCTTTTATGGTTTGCAGTTCGTAGCGCCAAGCAGTGGTATGACTGGTATTGGCGGAGATTGGGGACTGGGGATTAAGGATTAGGGATTATTCTCCCTTTGCCTCCTGTGCTTCTCTACCTCTTTGCCAGTACCTAGTCCACAGTACCCAGTCCCAGTCAATACTCCCAGTCCCCTTTACTGCAAAATCCCAATCATATGCAATACCCCGTGACCGGTAATCAGCTCGATGATTAAGGCAATGAAGCCAAGCATAGCAATGCGACCATTCCAGACTTCAGCACTAGTAGTTAGACCCCACTCCCAACGCTCTTGGGGATACATTTTCACCATTTTTTTCATTTGGGCTGCTTGCGACAACTTGAAACTGGGTTTTTGAAGCGCATCAATTACTAATTCCGCCAGTGCATTAATAAATACTGGATGGGTATTGGGAGCAGGTACGCGACGGAAGTTATGAATTCCTGCTTCTTCTGCGACTTCTCGATACT
Organism: Nostoc sp.; assembly: GCA_036918135.1. Lineage (GTDB taxonomy): Bacteria > Cyanobacteriota > Cyanobacteriia > Cyanobacteriales > Nostocaceae > Nostoc. The sequence continues at coordinate 87,279 of JBALDB010000009.1, read as the reverse complement.
CAATATCAATTTCTTGTAATGTCTCAATGTGTTCTGAGACAAAACTGATGGGCACGACTACCAAATCTTTCACGCCTTGGGCAGCTAGTTCTTTAAGAGCATCTTCAGTATAAGGTTGCAGCCATTCTACTGGGCCAACGCGACTTTGATAAGCCAAGGTGTGGACATTGGGTCGATTGAGGGTCTGCATAATTAAGGCAGTACATTCCTCAATTTCTTGTTGGTAGGGGTCGCCTGCTTCTTCAACATAACTTTTCGGAACCCCGTGAGCGCTGAAGAAGATATGAACCTCGTCAGGATTAGAAAATTGGTCGAGTTCTTGGGCTATAAGTTCCGCTATTGCTTGGAGGTAGCCTGGTTGTTTATACCAGGAAGGAATTACGGTGTAATCAATGCGTTGAAGTTTGGCATCTTCTTGCCAAAGCTTTTCTAAAAGCCGGAAGCTAGAACCACTGGTACTGATAGAAAACTGGGGATAAAGTGGTAAGATTACCAGGTGTTCTACATTATCTTGGGTGAGTTGTGCGATCGCCTCTTCTGTATACGGATGCCAATAACGCATTCCCACATAAATTTTGGCTTCTTGACCCAAATAACCCAACTGTTCTTTTAGGGCTTCTCCTTGGGCTTCCGTAATTTGCCGCAGTGGTGAACCACCACCGATTTGCTTATAGTTTTCTTGAGATGTTCTGGTTCGCCGCGTGGCAATAAACCAGGCTAGGGGCTTTTGCAACCAACGAAACGGTAGGCGAATAATTTCCGGATCGGAAAATAGGTTGTACAAAAACGGCCCGACATCCTCTAGCTTATCAGGGCCACCGAGATTGAGTAATAAGACGCCTACACGACCCATAGCAGTTACTTTCCCCCAATCTTTTCAGGTTTTTTACTAATGTTAACAATATATCTTTATTAAATATAAAGCTTAATAGCAAGGAAATATGCAATGGCAACAATTTTAAGAGATTGGAGTTACCGCTATCAGTGGTTTTATGATAGTATTTCTCGTTTGGCAGCCTTGAGTATAGGTGGCGAAGCCCGTTTTCGGCAACTTGCTTTGCAACGCTTAACAATTGACTCAGATACTCAGATTCTAGATTTATGTTGCGGCAGTGGTCAAGCAACGCAATTTTTGGTAAAACTTTCACAAAATGTAACAGGGCTGGATGCTTCACCCTTTTCTTTGCAACGAGCGCGGCAAAATGTACCATTAGCTTCATATGTAGAAGCTTTTGCAGAAGAAATGCCATTTGCAGATAATCTGTTTGATGTGGTGCATACTAGTATTGCACTACACGAAATGCAACCTCAGCAATTACGAAAGATTATTCATCAGGTTTATCGGGTGTTAAAGCCAGGAGGGGTATTTACACTCGTAGATTTTCACGCCCCGACAAATCCGATATTTTGGCCTGGGGTATCAGTATTTTTGTTGTTGTTTGAGACACAAACAGCTTGGGAATTGTTAAAAACTGATTTACCTGGTTTGTTGGCACAAACTGGGTTTGAGGTGGGTAAGCCAACTTTGTATGCAGGTGGTAGTTTGCAAGTTATACAAGCGAAGAAGTAAAAAATATAAGTTAATTTCATCTATCAATCTCTGTTACTAGCGATTATCACTCATTAATTACAGTATTGGGTATAATGAAAAATCACAAATTTGAGGAGATTTAATGTGTCCAATCAGAAATTATCCGTAATTTTAAAATTGCTAATTATTACATTGATTACTGGTGCTAGTAGTTTAGCTATCAGTCTACTTTTGGGTGCAATCAAACCTAATCATCTATTAGGAATTCAACAGCCAAAAAGCGACAGTAAGAAAGTAAGTCAACAGAAGTCAATGACTGCATCTACACAAGCTTCATTAGCAACAAATCTAATAAATAAAGTGCCAAATAAATTTCAGGGAACAGTGATTTATCAAGCGAAACTTCAAGCAAATGAGAAAGTTATCGCCCTCACTTTTGATGATGGCCCAGGCCCTAAAAATACAGCACAAATATTGGAGATTTTACAGAAAAATCAGATTAAAGCTACGTTTTTTATGATTGGGCAAATGGTGAAATATTTTCCCCTGGTTGCTAGGCAAGTTGCAGCCGATGGTGAAGTAATTGGCAACCATACATGGCATCATTGGTATCGTCATATGGATGTAGCTACTGCGGCTAATGAAATAAATAGTACAGCAGACATCATTTTTCAGACTACGGGAGTGAAAACTACTCTGTTTCGTCCCCCTGGTGGCTTTTTGAATAATGGATTAGCCGACTACGCTAAAAGTCACGGGTATACTGTTATGATGTGGTCAGAAGAGTCGGGAGACGCTCAACGTCGTTCGCCTCAAGTACCAAGAATGGTCAAAAACGTGCTAAAAGATGCCAAACCAGGGGCAATTGTATTAATGCACGATGGTGGCGGTAATCGTTCTCGGACTGTCAAAGCTTTACCGCAAATTATCGACGGTTTAAAGGCGCAAGGTTATAGATTTGTGACAATACCGGAACTACTGCAAATACAAGCCCAAGAAGAAATAGCAACAGCAGGATCGTCTGTAGTTATAAATCATGAATATCCAAACAATCAGCTTAATCATTAGCGTTGCATACAGACAGCTGTACCTCTAATTTTTCCACTATTAGGCGAATTAGTAACTGAAAAATCGGAGGTATTAAACCTGGGTGTCGAAGGAATAATAGTGGTTGCGGCTACCTCAAAATTGAACTATCCAATTGAGTTGGATATTTAAAAAATGCTGAAAATCGACAGTGATGCTCTGTTTTAATCTCTGCGTACCTTTGAATTTAAATAAAAGATGGATTAGCCAAAGTCAAAATTTATTTAAATTCTGTATTATTTAATAATCAAATGCGATCGCACTTAGAAAATATTTGCGAACAAACTCTCAGTTGACGCCAAATTATCCAAAATTTTACTCTCTAATTTGCAAATTAGAGTTTAATCATTTATTTATAGTATTAAATATGAATATGATGCTAGAATTTCAACTTCAATTATTTAATTTTCATGAATAACAAAATATAGCATAATGTTGAAATATCTGACTATCAACTTTAGGCTTAACTAAATACTATTTCAATCTATTAGAAGAACGAATTTTTTTAATAACTTATGATAAGAAAACCTCTATCTAGGGAGCGATTTAGTACTTAAACCAGATGAAGTAAATATAGAATGCTAAAGCAAATGGACATTGTGTTCTATGAAACTGAATTATTTTACAAAAGGACTCTCTACTCTAGGACGCTGGATAGCTACAGGATTGTTTTGTGTATCAGCGATCGCTTTTATCTGGCATGGTGGATTTTTTGTCAACAACTCAGCGATGGCTAGTCCTACAACCAACTTAATCGCAGCCGCAGATCTCGACGATGCTAAAAGCAAAGCTAGTGAAGATGCTGGACGAACCAAGGGTTTCGTTCAAGAAACACGAGACAAGCTCAAGGAAACAGCGAAGACCAATGCCAATAAAGTAGATGACGCAACAGATAATGGTAGCTTTATTGGGCGCAAAGCGCAAAGAGATGCAGCTCGAATCCAGGAAAGAGCAGACCAAGATGCAGATCGCACACAGACAGCGATAGACAATACCAAAAATGTTGTTGAACGCGCTGTTGAAGGCCTCAAAGATGCTTTTAAATAGATAGTAGTTCGGAGTTAAGACTAAATACGCCGACGAGAGAGAAAAATGGGGGGTGTGATTGAATGCAGACCCCCTATTAGCAGAATCAGTATAGTCAAAGTGCAAAATTTTATCTGCCAATATCAAATTCTGTTGTCCCTGCGCTAGAGCGTCTTTCCTCATCCCCCAACATGGATACCAGGACGCCTTTCAGGATCTTTTTCAGCGCGACGCACGACTTCACGGGTAATCACAGCAATATCGCCTTCACCAAATAAAATAAAACGCAGTAAGTATTGTATGGGGTTTCCCTCGACCCAGCCGAAGTAAGCATGGGGAATCTTACCTGTTTGGTCGCGAATATACAATAGTAAAGCTGCGATCGCATTCGGTACTGCTGCACTTTCGGCACGTAAGATGCGGTAATCGCCAACTTGTAGCCCTTTTACTTTTACCACCTCAGCAAATTCCGAAGCATCTGACACCTTAATTTCTAGAAACAGAATTGGATCGTCGGGTGGAATGTGATTGTCATCACGCACTTCTTTCTCTTTTAAAAAATACTCTAGGACATCGCCTGTATTCAACCGATTTGCAATTATTCGTATTGCCCCTTGGCTTTCTTCAGCAATGAACTGTTGGGCATTATCATCAATCTCAATTCGCTCAACTCGCAGTTCAGTTGAACGCCAAACGCGAGAAATTAGGGAAGTGAAAATAATCGCACCGATAAAACATGCAGCAATCCGAATCCCTTCTGGTCTTTCGATAATATTAACAACAGTGGTATACACAAATAACACTGTAATAATTCCAAAGACAAAAGTTGCGCGCTTCTCTTTGTGACGGCGAGCTGATAAAGTGACAGCAAAGGCGGCTGAAGTAATCAACACTAGTACCCCAGTTGCGTAAGCCCCACCTTGAGCTTCCACATTAGCTCGGAAGATAATTGTGACAACAAAAGCGATCGCTGTATAGACTAACACTAAAGGTCGGCTGACTCGTGCCCAATTCGGTGCCATGCCATAGCGTGGCAAGTAACGAGGCACAATATTTAGTAGCCCTGCCATTGCGGATGCACCTGCAAACCACAAAATGGAAATAGTGCTTAAATCGTAAATTGTACCAAAGGTATTACCAAAATACAGATGTGCCAAATAAGCAAGGGCACGTCCGTTGGCTTTACCTCCTTGGGCAAATTCTGCGGCGGGAATTAGTAGAGTAGTTATAAAACTGGTAGTGAGTAAAAAGAAGCTCATTATTACAGCAGCGGTTGTAAGCAGCTTGCGTGTATTCTGAATCCTAGCTTTAGGATGGTGGAAAGTGTCGCTGCTGCAACCTTTGACTAGGGGCATAACTGTGACCCCAGTTTCAAAACCTGACAATCCCAATGCTAACTTGGGGAATACGAGCAGAGATACACCAACTAGTATCAAAGGATTAGAATGGCGACTAAACAATGCAGCTTGCCAGTTAGGGAGCGCTTGTGGGTGAGTTAGGATTTGATAGAAACCAACGCCAACCACAATAAAGTTTAACAGCAGATAAACTGCCACTAAAAACACTGCAATCCCAATCGCTTCTTTAAAACCTTTGAGGAAAACTGCGCCTAGTAATGCAATTAATATCAGAGTAATAGCGATCGCCTGATTGTGAACCCAATTTGCAGCCAGGGGATTTTCGATAATATGGGCTGTAGCATCAGCAGCCGACAGCGTAATTGTGATAATAAAGTCCGTTGCCACAAACCCCAGTAGGCACAGTACAAGTAATTTGCCTTGCCACCACGAGAGCAAACGCTCTAACATAGCGATCGACCCTTCCCCATGATTGCTTTCGGCAGCAATGCGCCGATAGATGGGCAATGCGCCAAACAGCGTTAGCAAAACTAGAATCAGCGTCGCCACAGGAGAAAGAGCGCCAGCAGCCAGTGCTGCAATCCCAGGCTGATAGCCAAGGGTCGAGAAATAATCTACACCAGTCAAGCACATTACCTGCCACCAAGGATGCTGGCGATGTGATTCTTCCTTGTGGTAACGCCCTTGCCGCTTTCGTCTATCTTCTTCCAGCAACCAGCGGATAAACTGTTTGCTGAGCCGTTTTTTTGAAACAATTGATTTAGCCATCAAATACGCTTGTGTTGCAAAAGTCAAAGTGACTCATAGAATCTTGGCTTTTCTCTTTGCACTCTCTATTTTGCAAGAGTGCAGAGTTAGAAGTATTGGAATTGGAAGTTAGGAGTTATTCTCCTTTTTGTCCCCCCAGTTCCTAGTTCCCACTGCCTGAAGAATTTGCCAACAATTTTACATAGGTTGACAGGAATAGAGCTAACTGTTATTATCCATTAAATTTGTGACTTTTGAGAGCCACTTCACTCAATCAAAAAACTCCCCTACGCTACTGTTGTTTTTTAAGTTCCGATCGATAGCAGGCAATGCTTTGCAGTGACTCTAATTTTAAATCTGAGCAAATTACACGAAAGTAGAATTTTATTCAAATATCAGAAATTATGCTTATATATGCTGTTTTTCGTGCAGATGCACTAGGGACACAGCTATATTCTGCGCGTTACCGAACAGCCCGTCATAGGCATTGCTTCTATTTAAGCTCAACAATAACCACCATGTATCTGATGTAAGTCCGGAAATTGTTTTCATTTGATTGTAGTTATCTCAGTTTAAAGTATAAAAAATTATAAAATAAACATCTCCCTAAAGATAGAGTTTTCAAAATTGCCGTTTACTTAAGTATTTTTCCTAACTAGTTATGGATATGCCTGCAATCGCCAACAAGCGTTAGAACTTTTCCGCAAAGATTGGCCCAATGTGGCACTGATGGATTTGCGGATGCCTAAGAGCGAAGTACTGGTGCGATCGCTGCTATCTAAGTAGGTAGGTGGGAAAATTTATCGTTGAGATGAGGCAGGAGGCAGGAGGGAAAAGGGTTTTAGCCTAGTTAATTTTTTTTCACATAGTTTGGTTTTATTGTGCCGACTTACTTATGCTAAATCTCAAACACACCCAAGTCGTTGTGTTATATCAAGTTCGGCTAATTACTTACAATATGTTGGTGTTGCTGGTAATTGGTAATAGGTCATTGGGAATTAGGGAAGAGGGAAGAGTTAAACTGTATTTTTATTCCACATTACCCATTACCCATTACCAACCCTCACAGATATCATAAGTATTTAACCGGACATGATATTAAGCATTTTTGATAGCGATGAAGATATCTATCGGGGCTTGCAGCGATACTTTCTCATTTTATTAAAATGCTTTCTCAAACCCCAGTTTGCTTTCTGATTTTGGTGTTTTCCGCAAGTCAAATAAGCTTTTGCTTTGTGATTTTGATATTTTGGGGAAGAAAACAGGCAAATTAATTTCTCAATCTGCCTGTTTGCTAATTAATGTAAGTAATTCACGCACTCAAAACAACCATCGCTTTATAACAACAGCTATTCTTGATATCCTAATATTTGAGATTTATAATAAAGGTTACCAAAATCCAATGGCGATGCCTACGCCAGGCTACGCCTACGCACTTTTGGTGATAAATGTAAATGAGGCGATGTCTAGCGACAAACCGCTTTGCTCCTACGCTTCTAAATTTTTTTCTGCACTTAATATTTAACGAGGCAGAACGTCATCTAAGCGAAGTTGAAGATGGGGCAAAAGCGGTGAATTAATTGATTGGTTTAGTCGGTATTGTTGTTGAGTATAAGTATCTTCAATTAGTTGACAAACAGTGAACGTAGGTTGTTTGGGTTTACCAATAAATGCCACACCACCCAATCCTCGATAATCGACAATCCAATATTCACCGAATCCCTAAAAGTGCATATTCTTCAACTTTCCGGGCATAGTCCGTTTCCCAGTTGGTGCTAACAACTTCCACAACCAGTTTAATTGAGCGTCCAAGAGTAATTACGGGTTCTCGTTCCCAAAGGGGTTCGCGGTGGAGAACGGTTTCATCGAGAACCACGAGATCAGGACGACGAGCTGTAGCTGTATCCGCAAACGGGTAAATTAAACAAGTGCGAGGAATGAACCAGGGGAGTTGTTCTGCAACAAGGTAGATCCCAATTTGGGTTGCGAGTTTGCCACTCACCGTTTCGTGAGGGCCAGTTGGTTCCATGTCAATTAGTTCTCCGTCTGCTAGTTCATAGCGGGGATTGTCTCGGTATTGGGAGAGAAAATCTTCAAATGTCAGCGTTTTTGGGGAGATATATGTCATTAAAGTCAATCTGGTGAATTTAACTTCTTTAAACTCTGTTATCTACTGATACAAGTTAATCTTAGACCTATCCTCTAATAGCGATCGCCCCAACGCAATTACAAATTATCGCTCACCTCAGGAATTGTTAACACCTTTCCTCGCGACCTTAAGTAAAGTGCTACAATCAACAACCATGCTAGGGGTGCCTACATTATCAGGCTGAGATCACACCCTTAACACCTGAGTCTGGGTAATACCAGCGGAGGGAAGCTGTTTATCGAGGAATTCAATATGCGAACAGAATGGGTTGCTAAGCGGCGTGGGCAGAGTAATGTATCTCAAATGCATTATGCACGCCAAGGTGTTATCACTGAAGAAATGCACTACGTCGCCCACCGGGAAAATCTCCCGGCCGATCTCATTCGTGAGGAAGTAGCGCGGGGACGAATGATTATTCCGGCTAACATTAATCACACAAATCTAGAGCCAATGGCTATTGGCATCGCCTCTAAATGTAAGGTAAATGCTAATATCGGCGCATCACCCAACTCTTCCAATCTTCAGGAAGAAGTGGATAAGCTAAATCTGGCGGTGAAGTACGGTGCTGATACTGTGATGGACTTGTCTACAGGTGGCGGGAATTTGGATGAAATTCGTACCGCTATTATTAAGGCTTCCCCAGTTCCCATTGGTACAGTGCCAGTTTACCAAGCTTTAGAAAGTGTCCACGGCACAATTGAAAAGCTGACTGCTGATGACTTTCTTCATATTATTGAAAAACACGCCCAGCAAGGGGTAGACTACCAAACCATCCATGCTGGGATTTTAATTGAACATTTGCCTTTGGTAAGAAGCCGCATCACTGGTATTGTTTCTCGCGGTGGCGGTATTCTGGCACGGTGGATGCTACATCACCATAAACAAAACCCGCTTTATACCCACTTCCGGGACATTATTGAGATTTTCAAAAGATACGATGTCTGCTTCAGTTTAGGAGATTCCCTGCGTCCTGGCTGTACCCATGATGCCTCAGATGCGGCACAATTGGCTGAATTGAAAACCTTGGGACAGCTTACTCGCAAAGCTTGGGAAGATAATGTACAGGTGATGGTAGAAGGGCCTGGACACGTACCAATGGATCAAATTGAATTTAACGTCCGCAAGCAGATGGAAGAGTGTTCTGAAGCACCTTTCTATGTGTTAGGGCCATTGGTAACAGACATTGCTCCTGGCTATGACCATATTACTTCAGCGATCGGGGCAGCGATGGCAGGATGGTACGGTACAGCAATGTTGTGCTATGTGACACCGAAAGAACATTTGGGATTACCAAATGCCGAAGATGTGCGGAACGGGTTGATTGCCTACAAAATAGCAGCTCACGCGGCGGATATTGCTAGACATCGCCCTGGTGCAAGGGATAGAGACGATGAACTTTCCCAAGCGCGTTACAACTTCGATTGGAACCGTCAGTTTGAATTAGCACTCGACCCGGAAAGAGCTAAGGAATATCATGACGAAACTCTGCCAGCAGACATCTATAAAACTGCCGAGTTTTGCTCGATGTGCGGCCCGAAGTTCTGCCCAATGCAAACTAAAGTTGATGCAGATGCGCTGACAGAATTAGAGAAGTTTTTGGCGAAAGAGCCTGTGACCCAAAGTTAATTGACGCTCTGACGCAAAGATACAAACACAAGTGGTTTAAAAAGTTTTGTAGTTTTGTAGGGTGCGTTACGCTACGCGGTAACGCACCTTTAATTGCTGTGATATCATGTCCGGTTGAATACTTATGATACCTGTGAGGGTTGGTAATGGGTAATGGATAATGGGGAATAAAAATACAGTTTAACTCTTCCCCTGTTCCCCTTCTTCCCAATCACCAATTACCAACAACACCAACCATATCTGCCGTAATTAGCCGAACTTGATATGATGCCTATTTATTAAGAGTTGCTTGAATTAATTGGGTGAAACGACGCCTTTGTGATTAAGTAGATCGGCGTAAATAATTATTGTTGGGATAAGGTAGTTCTTGCTGGGAGATATTAGCAGGAGCAGAAAGAGTTTGAGGCTTATTTACTTTTCTTTACACAGTTTGGTTTTATTGCACCGACTTACTGCCAATTAAATATACTAGAAAAAGATACGAGGAGCGCTCGTGGGACAGACACAAGAGCTAGGACAGATTATCATCCTCAATGGTACTCCGCGAGCGGGGAAGTCAAGCATTGTCGCAGCGATCCAGAAGACGTTTGATGGGGTATGGATGAACTTGGGTGTCGATAGGTTTATGCAAATGACTCCCGCACGATACCTGCCTGGGATTGGTCTGCGGCCAGGGGGAGAACGTCAGGACATTGAACACCTCGTTCCCATTCTATACAGCGCCATGTATGAATCCATCGCCGCCCACAGCCGCTTGGGACTAAATGTCGTGGTTGATGTCGGACACCATGACGCATACGCAATCAAGCGGGGCATTCTAACCGATAGTGTTCGGCGTTTAAACGGATTGCCAGTCTTGTTTGTAGGCGTTCGCTGCCCCATTGAGATAATTATGGAAAGACGACAAAACACCGGGTGGAACGTGGAAAGTGAAGCCAACTCCCCGGTGCCACGTCCAGTTGAGCTATGGCAACGTGAAGTCCACATCCCTGGAATCTATGACCTTGAAGTGGATACCTCATTGTTAAGTCCGGCTGCGTGTGCCCAGATGATACGCCAGCACCTTGCAAATAGTCCAGCACCATCGGCATTCCAACGACTCGCTGCACTGTGTTCCAACTGAATTACTAGTTGTAAAGTTATAGCAGGAGGCAGAAGGCAGGAGGCAGGAGGCAGGAGGTAAAACATTACTATTCTTAACATCTACGCTTTCAAGATGTCCTAACCTTTAATTCACTTGCTATATGTAAAATTTTTAGTTTTGCTTCTCTAAAAATAAAAGGTTGAGTTTTGCTGTCGCTCTACCCAGCCTAGAATTATCCTTAAGCCAAGCGTATTGGTTTAAAATCCAATTTCGATGGTGAAGCTGCAAATCTTTCCTGTATCTAGGTTAACTTTATCTGCTACTTCTAGCGTCCAGCTTCCTTGGGGACTTTTACCTTTAAAGGCAGCAAGTTTAGGGGTGTTCACTTCGTCATAGGTTGTTTTAATGTTATCTGAAGATCCGCCGAGGCGATCGTGGAGAATTATTGGCACTACACCTGTTTGGGTTGGGGGGTTAAGAGTAACTACGAGGTCAGCAATGTAAGTATGCTCGATGTCTACGCTAACTTTGATGGATTTAACAAGGTTGGTATTAGCGATCGCCAATGATAATTTTGATGTTTGCAAGTCGCTAATGGGCACATCTTGGACTGCTTGGAATCTGGTGATGGGTGATGGTTGATTGGGCTTAGCCAGTTCCACAGCTTTGAGAGCATTCATCCGACCGTAACCGTAGAAAGGACTGCGACCGTTAGCATCATACTTACCTCCAGGTTGGTCGATGCGATCGCAAGAGCGTTTAATGATGTCTCGGACTTGATCCCAACGCAGATTTGGATTGCTAGCAAGAATCAAGGCTGCTACACCAGCTGCGCCCGGAGCAGCGCTAGAAGTGCCGCCGAATGAGTTTGTGTAGTGGCCTGGGGTATCACCCAAATTCAGATTACCAGAGTTATAGCCGACAGCACCAGAGCGATCGGTTGTCCAAATTCCAGGGGTTTGAGAATTGTAACCATGATTGCTGGGAAAGGCGCACCAGACTGCTTGACCATAGTCGCTATAAGCGCTTCTTGTACCGTAGTCGTTACAAGCTGCCACAGCAGTCACATTTTGGTAGCTGGCGTAGCCGTCGTTATCGACGCTTTCGTTACCATTACCAGCAGCGAAGAAAATTACACAACCCTTGCCATTGCGTCCTTTATTAATTGCATAGTCGATGGCAAGTCTTGTAGAGTCAGGCAAAGGCACCTTCTGATTGTGTAGCGGATCGGTTGGCTCAAACCAAACACCATCTGCTGGCCCCCAGCTACAAGAGATTACATCAGCACCGTTTTGAACCGCCCAAACAAAAGCATCGGCTTCCTCCTGCGATCCCAATGCCGAAGCTAAACGAATCGGCATCAGTTTTGCACTAGGCGCGACACCAGATGCACCGAAGTTGCCGTTTGCACAGGCTACTCCTGCACAGGCTGTCCCGTGGTTATCATCGTTTCCTGGTCTGGGATCGTTAGTTTTACGTGTGACATCACGCGGGGCAACAATTTTCCCAGAGGAACGGAATTCTTCATGATCGAGATCTACACCGTCGTCGATAATTGCAATAATCGTTCCTGTGCCATCGCTTAATTTCCAAGCTGCCTCAACGTTGGCATGGGCATTGATAACTTTACTATTAATTGTTGTTTGCTTGAGATGCCATTGCTGTGGGAAAGCTTGACGTGGGCGTAATTCACGCACTAGTTCTGGATGGCATAACTCAACTGATTGCTCGTTTAGGAGTCTCTCGGCGATGTCAAAGATGGCTAAACCACTATTTGCAGGGGCGCTGACAAAATAAGCATTTCGGGCATACTCAAGTTGGCGTTTTATTGTTAAGTTGTAACGCCCTAAAACTTGCTCGCACACCCTTGATTCTTGGCGATTATCAAACTTAACGAAGAGGTTTTCCGTATAAATTACAGGTTCTTGGGATGTGGGATCGACAAGAACACGTCCAGCAAATTCAATTTTAGGTTCTTCATTGAGAATTGCTCTAGCGCGATCGCGCAAAGCAACCGCCTGAGTTGGAACTTTCGCTTGGAGAATTTCTACACCCGCTTGGCGAAACCGCGTTTTTAAATCGAATTGATTAAGGATATTACGAGCTGCAACTGAGACTGGTGCGACTTCAAACGGTCTTTCACCAATCAGAGTGCTGCGGTTTTCGGTACGAACTACAATGTGTCGATCGCTAATTGCAAGTTCATACCGTTGACCATTTTCACCACCATAACGAACTTGAACCATAATTTAATCTCCTATATTGGGCATTGGGTTTGGGAAATTTAGGCATTGGTTATTCCCCTCATCTCCCTCATCAATTTTCATGTGTTATATCTGGATTAGGGTACACAAAATATATAGCTTAAACAGAATTTAATCTCTCTAGGTTCATACAAGTCTTGAATTCTTCTTTCCAGAAAAGAGGGGATTAAAAGTTAGGTGTGATTTACGAATCTTTACTATTAGTAGGCATATACATTTGTGCAGTTATCCGAAAGATTTGTATTTTATGTCAGTAAAAAACGATATAACATTATTAGAACTTAAGAAAAATGATTTATTTTCCCGCTGAGTATTTTCTGACGATATACTCTCTACCCTTGATTGCTGAAGTGAGATTCCAAAAAGATTACTTTTCTGAGTATCCCCAACAAATTAGCGCTGGCAGCAATGCCTCTGCTGTATCCTACACTCGTCAGCCTGGGTACTACGCAATACATTACAATCAACCCAGCACGGTGGCTCAGGGAGCAATTTTACAACTCAATGAAGGAGCGATCGCAATTTTTTCTGGCGAACCTAAGCGCTCGCAAAAAAATACATTGAGTCCGATTTATACATTAGAACCCAACGGTTCCCTCGCCGTACCAACTGGATTGGTTTTTATCCGCTTTGCTGAAGGCGTTGATGTGGAATCCCAGCGCCAGGCCATCGATAGAGCAGGTTATCAGGTAGAGCAAAGTCTTGACTATGCACCCCACGCCGCCTGGTTGCGTCCCCGATCGGGTAATATTGCCGATGCGATCGCTGGAATTTCTCGGTTAGAAGCGATACCAAATGTTGAGAATGTCGAACTTCAGATGCTGATGGAAAGAGGTTTGAGGCTAGAGGGGTAAAGGACTAGGATTAGGGACTGGGCGAGATGAGGGAGATGGGGAGTGTGGCGAGAAGTGCCAATAACTTGCTATTGAATATTTTCAAAAAATCTACTATTTCATCTATAGAGGTTCACTCTAGCTGGTATGTAGTTTGGGGAAGATTAAATACTCTAACAGCCGATGTAATCTGGCAAGATGACCAGTTTGCCGTGATTTCTGCACTGACTACAGAACAATTTGCACTCAGTTCTACAGAACAATTCGTGGTGGTTGGAGATGTGTGGTTAAGTAATCGGCTGGAGTTGCTGCAAAAATTGAAAGTCGATGCAAGTAGTTTTTCTAAAAATAATTGTCAATTGATTGCTGAACTTTGGGAAAAGTTTGGTTGTGAATGTCTGAAATTGTTGGTGGGGATGTTTGGGTTAGTAATTTGGGATCGTCGACAGCAAGTATTATGGCTGGGACGCGATCGCATTGGTAGCCGGACTCTCTATTACACTAGTACTGGTGCAATTCGCGCCATCGCGCCAAAAATGCGATCGCTTGCACCCTATCGTTCAGGCGATGTCGATTTAGTGGCACTGCGTGATTATCTTTGTTGCGCCTTTGTACCGGGAGAACGCACACTTTGGCAACAGGTGCGAGAAGTGCGGCCAGGAACTGTTGTCCAAATGCCTTCAGAAAAAGTTTATACTTATTGGGAATTGCAACAGCAGATTACAGGGGAGAATGAATCTTTAATATGGCATGGCGATCGCTTGCGTTCTCTGCTCAATCAAGTTGTTCGAGAATATTTACCGCAAAATGCACCTGTTGGTGTTTTTCTTTCTGGTGGTTTAGACTCTAGCAGTATCACCGCTTTAGCAGCAAAATTTCATCATGCACCAGTGCATACTTACTCGATTCATTTTGGTGCCCAATGTCCCAATGAGTTAGAGTTTTCTAGTTTAGTAGCCGAACATTGCCAAACTCAACACCACATTCTGGAAATTACTTTTAAAGATATGTGGGAACGCCTACCCCAAACAATGGCGTATCTCGACGATCCGATAGGCGATCCGCTGACGGTGCCAAATTTGTTAGTAGGAAGAATGGCGCGAGAAAATGTGCAAGTTATCTTGAATGGTGAAGGTGGCGATCCATGTTTTGGCGGCCCGAAAAATCAACCGATGCTAATTAATAGTTTATATGGTTCAATTAATAATCAAGATTCAGTGCAAGCATATCTAATTGCTTTTCAAAAGTGTGCATTAGACTTACCGCAGCTTTTAAAACCAGAAGTTTGGAGAGCAGTGAAAACAGAATCATCTGTATTTTCGGCTGATTTAAATTCTGATGCCAGTTTCTTAAATAGATTAATGGCACTGAATATTAAATATAAGGGAGCCGACCAAATTTTGACAAAAGTAAATAACTTAACTCAAGCAGCAGGTTTACATGGGCGCTCGCCACTTTTTGACCAGCGAGTTGTTGACTTGAGTATGCAAATTCCTCCAGAATATAAACTTTCAGGAGTAGAAGAAAAAGCAGTACTCAAACAAGCCGTTGCCGATATTTTACCAGAGGTGATTATTCATCGTCCTAAAAGTGGGATGATGGTACCAGTGCAGTTAGGATTTCGCAAGTATTGGCAACAAGAAGCGAGGAAATTATTGTTAAATAGAAAAAGTGCAACCGCACCTTATTTTAATCAGTCACTACTACGGAACTGGTTAGATTATAAAGGCGATATTTGGGGACGTTATGGTGTTAAGCTTTGGTTATTAATCAGTTTAGAGATTTGGTTGCAGGTAAATAAAAAGTAGACTCGCTGGATTGCAAGAATAAATTTGTGATTGTCTGTTGAAATTATAGATTATCAATTGAACATTGATGAGTAAATACGAATATTTAGTAAATTTTATAATAACTTAAATTCATGTACAACTTCTGGTAGATCAAAAAAATGACCCAACCAAGGGGTCATCAATTTTTGAGTTGCTCGAAGTAACAGCGCCTATTGCACCATAATAGGTCTATTTAAAATGCTCATGATTTTTATAATAAATGAAGTTTATATAGTAGGAGGCAGTAGGTAAAAACATATATTCTTCCAAGCATTCATCCTTTCAAAATGTCCTAAAGGTGTGACTACGGCTATAGAAAAACTGTTTGAGTTATTTTGTAGTTCTTTAAATGATGAAAAAATGAATATTAATAAATAAAAATGAGTTTTAGGTTTATTTTTCTAATCGTTAGGATACAGAGTTTGCACTGATAAAAAATAAATTGATGGTTAATGAAATAATTCAAAAGTTCGTCGAACCGATTGATAATCTATTTCAAAAAAGTCGAGATAATTAGCTGATTCGGTTAATCTGTATAAATATCAATCATATCTAGCCAGTTATGGCATCCCTTATGAATCGTTACTCGTTAGCAAAACGATGTTTGGCGGAAACTCTAGGTACAGCTTGGTTAGTTCTGATGGGCGTTGGTACTGCGGTAATCTCTGGTACAGTACCTTGGGTTGGAGTTACTGGAGTAGCGATCGCTTTTGGCTTAAGTTTGTTGACTGCTGCCTATACTTTTGGTTCGATCAGCGGATGTCACATCAATCCCGCAGTTACAATTGGTTTTTGGGTAGCCAAGCAATTTTCTTACCGAGACGTTTTGCCATATATCGGGAGTCAGATTCTCGGCGGAATTTGGGGGACTACTATCCTGTTTTTGATTTGCATGGGCAAGCCTGAGTTTACAACAGCCAACTTTGGTTCTAATGGGGTGGGAATTCACTCTCCTGGTAACTATAGCTGGTGGGCTTGTGCATTAGCCGAACTCATTGTTACCTTTGGCTTTGTATTGCTGATCTTAAGCGTCACATCTTCTCGCGCTCTTAAGTTGTCTGCACCCATCCCCATAGGTTTAGGGCTGACCTTGGCGCATCTTATCCTTATTCCTGTAACAAATGCCAGCGTCAATCCCGTGCGATCGCTAGCCACAGCTGTCTTTACTCGCGGTTGGGCATTGGCTGACCTTTGGATTTTCATTGTGTTCCCCATTTTAGGTGGAGTTTTAGCAGGTATGGTCGCCCGATGGTTGCAACAACCAGACATTTAATACAAATCACAGGCGCATTCTCACTTAATAAGAAAGCCTCTCTTTTGAGAGGCTTAACTATGAACTTACAGAACCTTTAACCAAAAAGGTCAAAACCTGATACAGCCAAAGCTCCAGCTATAGCTGAAGCCGCTAAAGAAACAAAAGCTGTGTTAAATAACCACCAAGCAGCACCGGCAACAGTTTTTTTGGTTTCAACTGCTTGCTTTTGTGCTTGCTCTTTAATTGCATTGAGACGTTTTTGAGTTTCTTTTTGAATGCGTTCGGCTCGGTGGAGTACATTAGAGCGTGCGCTTTCAACTTGGTCGATAATCTTGTTAGCTTGCGCTTCGGAAATATCTTCACGGGAACTGAGGACAGCAACTAGGGTATCACGGTCGAAAGCAGATAGGCGATCGCGCAAAGCCTCAAACCCAGCTTGCGGATCGTCAAACACTTTCGCAAAATCTTGCTGGATACTTTCATAATTGAGTTCGGGACGCTCCAGTGAATTGAGGTAATTGCGAATCGAGCCAAAAGCATCATCAAGTGCTGATTGCACCCTTTGCTGAATTTGCTGATATTGTTCGACAATCGAGTTACGCACAGAATCGATTCGATCCACAATTCGGTTAGCTTCTTCTTCTGAGATATCCTCACGCTGGGATAGCAAAGCCACAAGTGTAGAGCGATCAAATTTAGAAACACGCTCACTCAAAGAAGACACACCAGCACGAGGAGAAGACAGCAACAATTGCAAATCACGCTTGATACTATCCGGGTTAAGTTCTTCTTTATTGGTGTGACGCAGATAGTCTTCTAAGTTAGCTTCAAACTCCTGCGCTCTTTGAGTAGCACGGTTCGCCAAGCGTTGCGGTACTTTGACAATGTTATTGATGGCTTGTTGTGTTGAGTCAATGATACGATTAACTTGCTCCTCACTCAAGTCTCCCCGTTGCGTCAGCAGCTTGACTAAAGTTTCCCGGTCTACTTGTGAAAGCCTCTGTCTAAGAGCATCAGCCCCCTGTTCGGGATCAGCCAGTAATTTTTGCAAGTCTTGTTGAATACCCTCAGGATTGAGTTCTTCCAGGTTTGTATTGCGGAGATATTCACTAATCGCACTCGTGGTTTTTTCGTACTGCTGTTTTGCTGTCTCGGCAGCTCTTTGTGGAGCTTGCAAAACATTATCCCGGACTGTAAGCAATTGGTCAATGGTTTGATTGACCTGCTCCTCACTCAAATCTTGCCGCTGACTGAGTAATTGAACCAAAGTATCGCGGTCAAACTGTGATAATCTGGCTCTTAAAGCGGAAATTCCTGTTTGCGGGTCTTCTAACAAAGTCTGAAAATCGCGCTTGATACCTTCGGGATTGAGTTCATCTTTGTTAGTATTTCGGAGATAATCTTCAACTCTTTGCCGTACTTCGTCAGCTTTCGCTTTTGCTTGCTCTTGAAGTTCTTGTGCGCGATTTAAAACATTATCACGAGTGCGCTCAAATTGACCAACAATATTATTAGCTTCCTCTTCGTTAATATCTTCACGAGAAGCCAGTAGTTTAACTAAAGTATCGCGGTCAATTTCCGAAAATCTTTGAGTTAAATCTTCAATTCCCGCTTCTGGATCTTCCAGCAACTTCGTCAAGTCTTGCTCAATACCTTCTGGGTTGAGTTCTGCTTTTCCAGTCGAACGGAGGTAATCTTCCAAACGGGTGCGGAGATTTTGCGATTTTTCTGTTGTATCCGCCTGCTTAACAGTTTCTAAAACTTCCGTGCGGACACTTGACAACTGCTCAGAAATTTCTTTGACTCTTGCTTCGCTGATGTCTCCCCGTTGCTTAAGCAAGTTGGCGAAATACTCTGTTGTTATTTCCTCTAATTGCCGTCTTACAGTTCCTGGGTTAGCATTCGGGTCATAAATGACTTCTTTGAATTCATCACTAATTGTGATCTGGTTGAAATGCCAAGGGAAAGAATTGAGAATGTATTCTTCTATATCTGCCTTGATGGTATTATTCTCAGGTGCAGGCAATTTTTCAGCGACAGAACTACCAAACTGGCTTGCTTTTTGGGTTGCTTGGTCTTTAAGTTGTTGCAACTGCTGTGTAATTTTATCGACATCTACTTCCTGAGCTTTTTCTGTCAATTGCTCTAGCTGATGTCTAACTTTTTCTACATCTAGTTGGGAGAAGTCTACTTGCTTCAACACCGCAGGTAAAGCTGCACCTAAGCCAACTTCAACGACTTGCTTGACTATTCCCTTGCTGCGTTTACCATTTCCACTCCCAATTGTCGCCAATTGCTGAATTTTTTCAGCTAATTTTTCAGGTTGCAATTCTTCAGGAGAGGCTTGTTGCAGTAAATTAATTACTTGGTCGGTAGGATTTTGCCCTATTACAACTTGGTTCCAAGCACCTTGTAATTGGTCGGCAATTCCATTAATATCTTCTTTCGAGAAGTCTGTGCGAGAGCTAATTAAATCGACAAAAGTTTGGCGATTAACATTTTTGAGCAAATCACTATCAGCGATCGCTTGCAAGTCTCCTTCTTTGAGCAGCTTCTCAAATTGAGAGCCGATTTGTTTGGTATCTAGCTGCGGTGACTGTACAGCAGATAAAGAACTTTGTAACGTTTTTTTGATACTATCGGCGTCAAAACCTGATGTGAGTTCGCGACGAACGGCCGCAGTAATTTCTTCTGCGGTAGAAACCATTTGGTTTTTCGCAGCATTAGCACCCAAAGCCGCGCCTGCTGTACCCATGATTCCTTGCATACCACTAGTAACGGTACTAGCAACAGAACCAATCAAGGAACCGACTGCGCTTGAACCAAGCCAGGCGATGACTGTGAAAAAGGCAGACCAGATGACTACACCGATAATTGCTCCTAAAAGCGCACTCTCAATTAAACTGAGTTTGACTGCTAAAAAGCTAGCACTGAATAAAGCTATGGTTGCGGTAACAAGCGCCCAAAGACCAGCAGTTGTTTCAACTTTGCGAATCGTACTACCCAAGCTTTCAGATTCATCAGAACTTGAGCTACCACCTAGAGCTGAAATTCCGACAGCTATCGAGAAGTTTGTTAATAGTAATTGAAAGGCAAATGCCATCAATACACCAGCAAGTAATGCTATCAAAAATTTCGGCCCAGAAAAAACAACTGATGCTTCTTCTGGAGTGATAACTTCACCTGTGACTGGAATTTGTGCTAATCCCAACTGTAAAGAAGATAATTTCAGAGCAATTACCGTACTTTGAATCATAGTATTTTCCTCGTAAAAACAGGAATACAAAGAGCTAAGGTGCTAGCCAGATCCCCGACTTCTTCAAGAAGTTGGGGATCTAAATCCAGCGATGAAGGTTTATTTGCGACCACCAAACCACTTAGCTGCGATCGCTCCCAAAGCTGCTCCTACCACTGGATTACTGAGAAACTTAATAATCCCTGGTTGTTCAGCCATCACTTCTTGAAAGATATCAGGATGATTGTGATAAGCGAAAGATGCAAGTTTGCTGACATCATCGGCATTCATGCGGTTAGCGTTATGGGTAGAAAGTCCCAAATCTCGCTCTAAATGGCGCTCATCCAAACCTCTTTGCTTTAAATGCTTGAAAAATGCCCGTGCGACATCATCGCGTTCGTTGGGCTTAATTTGAGCGATCGCTTTCTGTAATTCTGGCTCCAGTTGGCTAGGTGGAATACTGTTATGGTTGAAAGACTGGCTAAACAATTGTCGGCGTTCATTATG
Organism: Nostoc sp.; assembly: GCA_036918135.1. GTDB lineage: Bacteria > Cyanobacteriota > Cyanobacteriia > Cyanobacteriales > Nostocaceae > Nostoc. The sequence continues at coordinate 66,749 of JBALDB010000009.1, read as the reverse complement.
AGATGAACGTTGAGCAAAATCGTCAAAGTTTTGGTAATCCTGAGTTGCATCGGATGAAACATCATCTAAAGACTCTGTGTTACCATGCGCCAACTCGTTGAGTACTTCGCGTTTATATTTGTCACTGCTACTCATCTTAATTGTCTCCTTTTATAATTGCAGTCAACAGAAATCAATTCTTTAACAAAATTATTGAGTAACTATTTATACTCAATCTGATTTGATTGCACATCATACCGACCCGTCAAAATCAGTTTTTTGTCTGGTGCGTATACCAAAACCGTTAAGTCTTGATTGGGGAAATTCTTGTGGAAACCTTGAAGTAGCGATTTTGCTAATGGTCGTACTTCCGTTGGACGAACTTGAGGTGTAATCACAACACCTAATTTGTTGTTGTCGCGTACATAAGCATCCTGGACAATTCCCTTTGCTGTACTAACAACCCAGTTACCGAAATCTTGACCTTGTACGCTGTTACCGCGCTCTAATAGAGCATAATCACCATTACGACTGATTCCGGGTGGTAATTGAGTCGGTTGTTTTGCTTGAACGACTGCACTACAGGCGGCAGTCGTTGTTAGTACTAATACCAAGACTAAAGCTGTTAAAATTTGCCGAAACTGTTGAATTACTTTCAATTGAACCTCCTTGAATATCTGCAATACACGTTTCACTGTAGGAGCGTAAAACCTTGTGCCTCTGAGCTTGTGACTGTTTGAAGTTCAAAGCGGAAGTTTTCTCGTAATAGACTTAGCACTCCGCTCCAACTTGTCTCTAGAATTCTGCTGCAAATGTGGTCTAGACTACAGTCGGTCAGTTTTCTTGACTACTGGATTACCATCAGTATCAACATCTAACTCTTCACGTCGAACAGTCTCTTGAACTTCAACAATTTCTTGGTCTACCACTTTCTGTACTCTGACTTCTTCGCGTACAAAAGCTTCTTTTTGCACATCAGCAACTTCTTCGTAGAGTTCTACATGTGCAACTTCACCTGCTTGGAAAACTGTTGCATCAGGGGAGACAACTTTGCCTGCCTCAGCAGGAGTAACTCGCTCAATCACGACTCGCTCTTTTTCTACTGGAACAGCAACTCTAGCAGTTTCAGTTTCAATGTGCTTGCCAATTACTACTTCTCCAATTTTACGGCGCTGCTTGTTAGCAACCAATCTTTCTTCGTAGAGTTTGAAAATTTGGTCTTCGTGACCGCTGACATCATATAAATCTGCATCTTGTGTGTAGGTGTAGGAGTTGCGATCGTAACTCGGAGTAGTACGCTCAGTTGTCGCTCCTACTACAGCCGCAGATGTTGCATCCAAAGGTGCTGAGTCTTCTTGTAATGGAGTGCGATATCCACTACGCACTCGTTCCTCATAGTCATAATCAAGGTCTGTATGCTCGTGAAATTCAGGTAAATTTTCTGCTTGCTCTCTTGTTAAACCAACGGCATATACACGGTCTGCTACAGAGTCAATGCGGGTTTTACCTACTGGTAGTAATACTTTCTTGTCAAAAATCCAAAAGCCTAAATCAACAATTAAATAGCGGAATGCTCCTTGCTCGTCTAATACAGCATCACTTACTGTGCCAATCTTTTCATCAGTTCCCTGAACATAGACACCCATTCCTTTGATATCGTTACCTTCTATAGTATTACGGTAGTCTGTATCAAACTCACTTATTCTTTGGAGTGGCATTATTCTTTCTCCTATAAATTCTGCTGTTCACTTAATAAAATTTACTGAATTCAATTTAGATAAAGCTTCTGTCGCAAGATTGAATTTAATGAAAATTGATGCCGATCGAAAGAAGTAATGAAATATGGTTAAACGCCAAAAGAATACTACTTTAAGATGTTTTTATGACTATTGTAACTCTAACTTTTAAATCTATCTCTTGTATTCTAACAAAATTTATTGATGATTTTTGTGACTAGTTTCTAGCTTGGCTGTGACTAGTTTCTAGCACTAAATGTAAGGCTTTGATTCAAAAAATCATTACATATTCATAATTCTAGTTCAGATAATATGTTAGTTAATACCTTACATTTCAGTAAAATCTTCTTGTTATTTTAGCCTAATTAGTTTGAGTTGAACCATTTATTGTGTCATTATTTTGAAAGATAAAAACTATTCCAATAGATTGAGGGAAAGCTCATCTAAAAATGTCTAAATATTATTGAAGAATAATTTAGAAGCCAGAATTCATAATTTAGAATTAATTAGCGAAAAGTTCTGCTCTAAGGTTTCCCTCCGCAGGAAACTTTTCAAGACAGGGGGGATTCAGACTCCCCAATGGCAAGCAGGGAACTACCGATTATGTCACCATGACTACTTTTATACGCACTGATACTGAGATTAGGTATGCGGAAGCAATTCTCAAACGGCAAGGAATTGAGGATTTCATTATTTACGATGCCTCCCCAGGTAAAAACCAAAGAGTTGGTCAACAAACAGCAATTTTTGATAACACGCACAATAGTGAAGACCCTGCCGTTATCATTGTTGACCGCCGAGATAAAACTATTTAAGGTCGATCGCTTCTGCAATCGACCTTATGATTCTCCTTTTTGGAGCCTCTGGCGTTTTCGCTCAACTTCAAGATGCCCTCAACAGGATTTGGTCAATACAGCCAAAACCCGGACTCGGTTTTATTAAACACTATGGTTCTGGGGATTGGCTTTTTACTGCTCGTGTCCCTAACAGCGAACGGGTGACGCTCCTGCGCCGAAGAGAGCTACGAAGATAGGCAGTTCCTATATAATAGGGGAGACCACCTCTTATGCAGACTGCCTCACGAATTACGAATTAGTAATTACCTACATATCCAGCGTATTTGTAGAGAAATGAAACAGTTAGCAAAAATATTATATAGTAAACTTCTGCATTTATTTCAGCAGATACCAAGAATTACTATTGACTGTAATTCAAATCCAAATGGAACTAATGCTACTCTTGGTAAAAATTTTCTAGAAGACTCGACTACTCAATTAGAAAAACAAGTTCCTCTTCAAGGCAGAGTTAAGAAAGATGCTCAGAAGTTATTCTTAAATGACCAACAGCATCCAGCAAAACCTCGACAATTTAAAAAAGCTTCCTTGTTTCCTGATGGTAAGACTAGTGTTGCTGCGTTGTCGCTAGTTTTGCATGGAGTTGCTGAAGTCTTATCTCAAAAAATGAATCTGTCATGGAAAGCTGAAAAAAGTAATACTTTCAGCTACGAAAAAGAAGTTGAAAAGGGAAAAGGAAAAATCTTTTACTATGTGACAGATAATCCCGAAACCCCACAACCAGAAACTTTGGCTGAAGAGGCGGCTTTAGCTGTTATAGAGCGATTTGACCCAAGGGCGTGTGCTATTCACCTAATTTATTGTGCCTTAGTAGCCAGCTTAGAAAAACCTTGGTCAGGAAATTTTATTATAGATGACAGGCAACTACTTGAATACACTGGGCTTGTCAAACGCAGAGACTTATGCAAGCATGAAAAATTGACTATTTTGTACCACTTATTACGGCAACCCGCTCAGGTACTAGCCTGTATTGCATGGCATAAACAGGGGAAAGTAGGAGCTTTTACCGTTGCTGATTTAAAGATTTGGGACATTAGTATAATACGAGATTTTGAAACAGATAAAGCAGGCAATAGCAAGCTAGTAGGTTTAAAGGTAATAGGTCAACCTGGAGTCTGGACAAAATACTTTCTCAACAAATCTAAATGCTACTACCACACTGGAATTATTACTAAGAAAACTGTACAAAAACTGTTTAGCATTGGTAAACAAAATGCTGGTGCAGCTAGAATATTAGTCTGGCTAACCTTCCAAATGCAATCGGAATTTCAAGATTGTGTAATGGGCAAGACTCTAATGGAGATTGCTTACGGCGCAGATAAAGTGTCAACAGCAGAGCAAGACAGACAACTCAGACGGCAAATGGCTGATGATTTTGAAACTGACCTGAAAGTTGTTAAAGAAGCCGAATGGGATGCAGAACTTGAGACAGGTCCAGCTTGGTTAGCAAGCAGTAAAAGCACTAAAAGACCTATAGGTTATTGGAGTGAGATACTAAATTCTAGATGGCGTTTTCATCTATCAGCAGAAGTACAAGAACGCTTAACTGTGGACTCCAAGCAGCTAAGTTCAAACAATATTCAGCATATATCAGGTAATGCGATCAGAGAAGCTAGAAAAGCAAAAGGTTGGTCTAGGGCATTTTTCGCTACAACGATGGGGAAAAGCGTTTCCTGGGTTGATGCAGTCGAAACGGGTATACGTAAAGTCTCTCAAAAAGACTTGCCCAAGTTATTTAGCACACTGGAACTACTTTGAATTCTCAGTTAATTGCCAAAAATTTAATTTTCCGAAGATGCATGTATATAGTATTTTCTCATGATTAATTTAGGATTGCCATACATCTTTTTTCGGTGTTACATAAATGGGAAATGAATCAGTTTAACACGGGTATTTTGCTATACTTTAATTTGAAGGCGACACCCGGATTTGAACCGGGGGATAAAGGTTTTGCAGACCTCAAAGGCATCAGCAAAAAACTTGAAACTACGTCATTGCAAAAATAGATTTAACAACGTAACAAATTTTGCAGCCTACTCCTCAATATCTATTCGCTCGGCGATCGCCCTGAGCAAATCGGCTACCTGCCGCTGACTCATCAATTCCATGTGCAGCGAGACTCCTTCGCCCGGAATCTCATTCAATGACACTTTGGGGTGAGCTAAACGAGCAATAATGTGTTGCGCTACCCTTGCCGCTTGTTGATCGGGTAGCTGATTAACTATTGGTATCACGTCCTCGGCTGTTCGATACTCTCGTACCTGCGGGCTAAGCGGCTTCGATTCCAATATGGCTATTAATTCTTCTTTTGAATAGCCAGTTAAAGGGGCAATCTTTTGTAATGTTGTGATCTCTGGCTCTTTAAGATCTGCTTCCTCCAATCGCGTAACCGTTCTGTGGCTAATGTCCGCCTTTTTAGCGAAAGTTCGCACAGAGTCGCTACCTCGCGCCGCTTTGACTATTTGCGCTAATTTTTCTAATCCAGTCCTCGTGTATAAATTGCCCATACGCTCTAGTGAAAAGTTTGTCACTGGAACGAGTCAAGGCAACCTTGCAACTTACAAAATACAGTGCTAGCATGTCTCTTATAAGTTGCAATTGGATATTATGAAATCCAATGAAATCCAAAGAGTCTATAAGTTACAACACTGACCCAATAACGATGAGTACTGCTGTAATTGCAGCTACAGCAATGGGGTTCAGTATCGAAGAAATAGCAAGGAGGGCAATTAGAGAATTCGCTAACTCCCTTCAATCAGAGCGAAGAAATTGTAAGGAGGGGCGCACTAAAGCAACGACACTATATATATACGATGAACACACAAAACATATTTTACAGGAAGCGGTGACAAGAACTGGACTTACTAAAAGTACGGTAGTTCATAAATGTTTAAAGAAATATTTGGAGTATTACAAACTACAAATAAAACAAGACCTTGAATTACTAAAAGAACGCCTGAATCAAGCAGCTGAGGCATTGGCAGCATGATTTTGAACTTACTTTAAAGTTCTGTAATTCATTTTATTTTATGTTCTTTGGAGAATAAAAAGTTAAATATTCTGCTTGTACTTTCAATCCAGCATCTACATGAAAAAAGTAGCCTGCTACGAACAGACTACTTTTTTGAAAAGCTAACGCACTACCCATCTGCCAAGACGAAATAGTGCATTTTATAGATTTTGAGTATCAATCTTTGATACCAAAACTTTCAAAAGAAATATTTGCCACAAGTGTTTGCCACAAACACCTCTTTTTTGTGTTTCGCTCTCTATTATGGCACAAAATTACTTAGATAGATACACTATCTTTTTCACGCTACAAAAAGTACAAAGTGTTGTTTTAGGCTTGCATTTTTTGCAACACATATACTCGCTATTTAATTTGAAAAGTCCTTATAAATAGCCAGTTTGCAAGGACTGTAATTTTATATTGGTTATATAAAAAACGTCTTACTTACTGACGCCATGTTTTCAATAAAACAAACCAATTGTTAACTGTCAAATAACAGTTTCATGTTTTTAACTGTTACCCATGTTACTAATTAAGGAGAATAAAATGGTTGCTGATTTAGAAGTTTTGCAAAACAAAAAAGAAGAGTTAACTAAAGCCTTAGCGAGTGTTAACCTTTCTGTTGAAGATAAACAGTCTTTAGACAAACAGCTAAGCTCTTTGGGCGATCGCATAGCTAATCTAGAGGCATTTGAAAAGCTGACAGTTGGACATTGGGTAAGCAAACGAAACTCAGATTTTCTTGGTCAGGTCACCGAAAAAAATCAGGGAAATCAACCAACAGTTTTTGTTTCCTGGAGCAAAGCTATACCAGTTCCCGAACAACCACGATTATTAGAGTTAGATGAAGTTGCTAATTCTGGAATTGTTAAAGTCGGTGATATTGTTTGGGTTGCCAAGAAAAAGAACGAGAAAACTGATGGACGCCGACTAGAGAAAATCAGTCAATTACAAGCTCGTGGTTGGATAAAAGTAAGCGATGACTCTCTTATTTCTCCTAGTGACTGGTATTTGGCTAAGGATTTTGACCGATGGGATTTTGACTGGCTTATTGGTGCTAGCACAGGAATTAATGATGTTGATACCGAGATTAATATCAAAGCATCTTTAGCTAGAGCCAATAAAAATACTTTAGTTCTAGCTCTCCAGTGGATTAGACAGCATTATCCTGAAAACAAACAGAGCATCGAAGCTCTAAAACAAAGGCTTAGACAACCAGAAAATCAAGCTGATTCGTTTTCATCTTTGGAGTATTTGCAGCAATTATCGGTGTCAATAGAACCGCCAATTGCTGCAAGGAAAATCAACGCACTTGCTGTCGATAAGTTATTAAATATACTTGTGCAGGCGGCAACAGCTACACAGTTTGAAATTGCAGAATATTTAATAGCTGATGCTCGTAAATATGCTACAAACCAAGGCTTGAACCTTGAAGTTACAGATGGCTGGCTGATTGCTCCCGCTTGCCAAACCGAAGAAGAGGCATTGGCTTTGTGTCCAGCACGTGGCGATCGCGTGAGTAAAGGCGACAAGTTCGGCAGCATTACTGAATATGCTTTTACCGATGGCTTCCTGCAAGCGACCGTGATATGGGATAACGGGACTGTAACAGAACAAAGCGGCTTCACCTTAGAAAAGTTACTCCCCTTATTTGAATACCTCCACCATGTTGAGGAGAGTACCAGCGAGGAAAATGTTGTAGATGCAAATCCGGATCGTACCGAGCAACTGGCAGATGAAGACATCCAAGAGATGAAGCCCTTATTAACATTAGGTTTTCAGGAAATCTCTGTTTGCGCTTTGCGATCGCACCCCATCAATTCCCGGATATATGGGGAAGAAGAGGACGATACTGCTCTTGAAGAAATGATTGAAAGCAGTGGTTGGATTAAACCGTTGTTGGTCGCTCCCAACGGGGATGTAGTCGGCGGTAATCGGCGACTAAGGACAGCCAAGAAAAAGAACATTCAACGCCTGATGGTGGAGGTACGGGAGTTTCCTGATGAGGAGGCTGTTCTAGAAGCCCTTCTGTTGGATAACGCCGTCCGGGAGAAAACAGTCGAACAAAAAGTCAAAGAGGCGAGATTCTGGCTACCTATAGAATCCGAGAAAGCTAAATCAAGAAAAGGGTCTGCTTTAGAAAACCAGGAAAATTTTCCTGGAGCGGACAGAGGACAAGTCAGAGATATTGTGGCCACTCGTGTTGGCTTAGGAAGTGGCAAAAACTTTCAAAAAGCTGATAAAGTACTGAGTGTTATCGAATCATTACAGGAGTCCGAACCTGAAAATGCCTGTACGCTGCGTCAATTGTTAAACAATAAATCGGTTCATGCGGCATATACAGCGGCCTCTTGGCTTATTCAGGATGCAGAGGTAAAACAAAGACCACAAACGTGGAAGCCCATCCTTGGAGAAAGAATAAAAGTATCTACTAGAGCTTCGCATCACGTTGGGGCTTTGGGAACGGTGACTTCTTTAGAAAAATCCATTGCCGTAATTCAATTTGATGAGGAAAGCGAAGGCAAGCAAAGCGATAATATGTATTTATCCGATCTGCTACCAGCAGATCCGGAAGCTGCCAGGTTGAAAATTGAACAAATGAAAAACTCACAAAATCCTGCCAGCCAATATGGATTGGGTAAAACTCGTGATGGCGGGCTTTTAGAAGAAAAAGAGCGAAACGAAGGCTTCGACCCAAACGCTGACTTACCCGGTTTTAGCTTACAAACATCTAATGATGAGTCGCGTGCAAGTAACGTTATTCAGTTACGCTCGGAGTCACCAGAGAGTATCTCTTCCTCAAGTAGTACTGGTGAATCTTCAGCAAGCGTAGCAGCGGAAATAGCCAAGGGTATACGGTATCTCTCGCCAAAGGAATTAACATCGGTTGTCAAATGGGCTTGTGAAGATAGAACTAATCCTTTAACTGACGAGCATCTAGATGCCTTGATGAAAGTGACTTTAGATATTTGGAATAAAAGACATCCAGAAAGGCTAGAAGCTAATTGAAATCAAACAGTGTTCTTGTGTCCATCTTGAACAAGAACACTGCAATTTTAGAATAGAAGCGCTGCAACAAGAATGTATTGATTTTATGAATCGTATTGGACGCGATCGTTAAATAAACTGTGGAAATAATTGCTGATAATCAATACTTTTTAACAATCATACTTAGTTCTGAAAACTTTGTAAAAGTCGTTGAAGGTAAACTTATTTTGCTTAGTCCAGAAGTTGTCAGCTCTGCTACTTGGGGTAGGCGCTGCCGTCTCATAGATAAAGTTACTAATCGAGAAATTTACTACTACCTACACTCAGTTTTACATGCCTCCAAAGGTGACTTTGGCTTTTGGGTTCGCAATATTCCGATGCCCGTTCGGCAATATAAAAGTATTGTAGAAGCTGGTTATTATAATTAGGCATTTAAGCGATCGCGTTTTTCTTGCCTATCAGGTATAGCTGGTACAATGTAAATGTCTTTACGGACAATTGTTAGCTCTTGGTAAATTACCCTTTGAGTAATTTGATAATTCAATCCAAGTTGCGGGAAGAATATTAGGCAACAAAATGCACCCACTATCATTGTTTGGATGAAATAAAAAACTATTAGTAAATACACGACTAAGTTTGGTATTTTCATAGTTTGGAATACTTTAATAAATAATAAATAGCTGTATCAATCGGCAGCAAGGTCATTGCTAAATACTTCCGCACTTGCCACCAAAATACTACTTTTGCGCTCCCTCCAACTCCTTTGATACCCCATAGCAGACCAGAAAGATTGATTGCATGGGTTTCTTCGTGTTCTGCAATTAGAGCTAATTGTTCTCTAACTTCTGGCTCGACAAATCTTAGAAGATGCTTATAGAACAGCGCTTGAAGTTCTTCTAAGACATACATGAAAGCAAGACGATCGCACCAATCGTAAGAGTTGGCAGTACGAAAGCCAAAAAAGATTTTCGCCGCTAGATATCGGGTACTCATGCCGTCAACTTGGTAAGATTCACCGCTAGAATCCCAGTTGACACAACCCCAGTCAAAGGCTGCTTTTTCTTCGCGGGACATTAACCCCGCACCAGACATATTCAGCTTGCTACCAGTGAGTTGACAAAAAACCTGAGCGTGGTTGTATTCAGAGAGTGCCTGCTCTTTTAACGTGTCTGCCAAACTTCCGCAGAGTCTTGCTTGGTGGGCTGGCATTGCTTTGGCTTCGCGGTGCGATCGCCAGCAAAAGAAAAATACGCCGACTTCTAGCTTCTTTAGTAAGGTGAGGTAATCTGGTAGCAAGGTGACGATTCTTGCCAAGATTAGAGTTATACCGTTATCTATGGCGTTATCCAGTGGGCGATCGCTTGTTTGTAGTTTTTGACGACGAGCCAAAGGTGTAAACATCAAATGTAAAGGAATAATTATTAGCGCCACCACTAAGGCACAAACGACTGAAACCATTACTTCTAAGATGGTATAAATAAGCTTCATTACGAGTACCCTAATAAGCTGATTACGTTACCACTCACGGTAAAGCAAGTCCCGTCTAGCCAATTGTTATTGCTTGGATTTCTCGCGTACACAGATATCCAGCGATAAGTTGAGGTGATATTGACACTGAACTTGCCCCCGGTTTTTGGTAGCTGAATAATTGGGTTGGCTTCTTGTCCGGTTCCATTGGTATTGGGTTCTTGCGACCAACGGTATACCCTAATAGCGTCGCTAACGTTTAGGATGCTGATGTCGAAACCTGGCAGTATGAGCATTTGTAGCCCAGCTTGAGGCGAGTAGAACTGGAAAGCTTTACCACTGCCACCAGCGGCACTCGAACACTGGGAAGTACAAATTATTTTTCCCCCGATGCCACCCCCCCGATTGCCGGCGTATTTATGCCAGCGGCCGTTAGCTGGGTTGTCATTGGGCATCAGTACCAAATCATCATCTGGTGTCGCTGTGGATGCCGCGACAAAACCGTACCACTCAATATCATTATTGACGGTTGTCGAGCGCGTGTAACCGTTTGCCCGTTGACTGGGCGTAAGCGCTTTGATTGCTTCTTTATCTGCTATGAAATATCCGGTGAGTGGAGACATTCTAGTAGGTGTTATCTGGGGGTTGTGTCGATGGTTGCTGTTTGGGTTGCACTAGGCTGCACCAAGCTAACATAAGCACCTTTGTGTAAGTTAGAACTATTAGAAATTGCCTTGGCAAAACCAACCGTTCCATTAGGATGTTTTACGTTATACCCTCCAAGACTAGGGTCGTAACTAATGATTTGAACTTGTTGTTCCTGAGCGCGATCGCGAGATGTTTGAGCTTGAAGTGTTCTGTTATAAAAGGTAGTACGGTTTGCTAAACTAGCTTGGTTTAGAAGTTCTAATTCGTTCATTGTTCTTGGAGGAGTTTACGCTTTAAATTCATGATTTTGGAATTCACTGATTCTATTTTTATCTCTAGATGATGTGAGATTGAAGCTATTGCCCCATGACCTACACCACCATAAAAAATAGAATCTTGCGCTCTAATATAGCCTCCAAGGATAAGAGTTGTTTGTTGCTCTCCAAGTTCTAAAGGACTAAAATCATTGGCTGTCAGTTCAATCTCAAGTTCTCTAGAGCCATAGGAACCATCGCCGTATACGCTAAATATATTAGTTGAGTTTTTTCCCAAATAAAGGTAGAGAGGAGACGGTACTGATTCCACTATCGTGGCATTGCTTTTGTTGACGAAGTAAGCAATATCAAGATTTGTCAGAGAATACGAGGTACTAATTTTTAACTTCAGCTTGACATTTTGTATAGCTTGATTTTCTTTTAGCTCTATAAATCCTAGTGTTACAAAGGTAGTTAGTGTTAGTAGAGGGATGAATGGCTGGAAAGAAAAGTAAGTAAAGGATTTGTAGCTGCCATTGTTTTGAAAACTTATAGTATTGTCAACAATAATTTTTTCGTCCGAGCCTTGAATTTGCTTTGTAAAACTGACACCGAAAGTATCTAGAAAGTATCCATAACTTGCTGTATAAGCAGCAAAGTAGTAAGTCGGTGGAATAGGTTTTTTTGTAATTGGCTGTTGGATTGGTGCTTTATAACAAGGCATGGCATCATAACCAGGTAGCCCATAGCCTCGGCGCAGTCTAACATCTTGTCCACGAGCGACTGAACCATTGGTATTAGCCTTTGCGTAGAAAACATTCCCGTTAGTATCTTGAAGTTTAGCTAGTCTCTGGTCTGGGTCGTAGCCGAGATATTTGGTTGCTACAGATTCGTTAGTATTAGTATCAGCTAAACGGCTTTCAAATTGGAGGCGATTGAATTGAGTTTGCTGCTTTAAAAGTTCCTCTTCTTGCATTAGCTTCCGTTAACGTAACCTGTATTCATAAGTGCAATGGGGATTTGGTAGCTGTGAGGTTGTCCTGGCAACAAAGTAATCAAGCTAGGTTCGATTGCAAAAGTAGCAATTATTCCATTGGCAGAACGAGCGCGAAAAGTACTAGAACCAGTATTTTGAATATCAATAGCAACTGATGAATTGACAAGAGCAAGTGCAAAATCATTGGTAGTTGGCGACAGGACTTGATAAATTGTTCCGGCATCGATTCCTGTCGGTAAAGTAGCGAGGTCGTCGGCAGTGAAAACTAAGCGATCGCCGCTCGTCCAGGGATGATTACTAATAGTAATACGATTGGTTGCTGAATTCACATCGCTACTACTAAATCCCATACTGGCAACAGAATGCCCGTTAGCTAATAGAAAAGCAGTTTGAAACTGCCAAGTGGTCGTACTGGGTGTAAATGTAATTGTGACTGGTGAAAACTCGTGACGATTAGTATTAGTATTGTAGCCGCCATCGTCAGCCAAATTGAATTGGAGTCTAGTATAGTCTGCACTGGATAGCTCGTTACTAATAAAGCTAGCAAGAGGGCTATTTCTACTTAGGCTATCTGTCTGTGCTAGTCCGATATAAAACTTATTTGATACAGGCGGGGCAGCGCCGCGAAACATCGTTTTAGCTGTTTGTGAAATCCAGGCGTTAGTAAAGATTGCTTGTGTCATAGCTTAAGTCATATATTAATTGTCAGTCATTACAATCACCCAGTCACCAGTCACTAGACCAAATTTTCCCAATCCAAGTATTCCCAGTTCGCTATTTCCCAATAGCTAAGATTGTTCAATGCGTCCCATCTCGAACTATCCAAAGCTTCCCAATTATGAGTTTCCCAATGATTGCCATTAACGATCGCATCCCAAACTTGTGCAGATAAGGCATCCCACTCCAGGGCATCCCAGTCTTGGGTGTAATTGTCGTCAGCCGCAATCGAGTTCCAAGCTTGTGCAGATAGAGAATCCCAATCTACGGTATTCCAGGTCAAGCTTAAAGTTGGCGGCTCAATGCTGATACTCAGCCAAGTGCTAGCTAATCCCAGTCCAGCTTGAGTGGTGTGGGGGGTGGAAGTAAGTTGGTACGCATAACTGTTGAAGCTAGCGCCCATACCCAAGCCGAAATCTAGGGTAGGAACTTCATAGTAGGGCGGGGCAACGTAAGGCTCTAGACTAGGTGTTGCTTGCCAACTCCCCAGCCAAATAGCATCGCAACTTACCAAGACGCGGGTTTGTCCGACTACCCAGCTGCATCCATCTGCTAAGAAAGCTTGCTGTGTGCCATCTTTTTCTACTGATTTGATTTCAAAGAGTGGGTGGTAATCAAACCAAATATCGCTTAAAGCAACAGCGATTTGCTGACCTTTGTAGCGCCCCCATTGCAACCTTCCTTCGCGCTGCGCGATCGCTCTAAGTTGATTGTTTGCCTGAGTCGTACCCAAAGATACCGTTACTTCCCCTCTTTTGAGTCCTGGCTTGGTAACGCTTGCCAAACACTCGACCGTAAAAACTCGTTCGCGGGGACGAAGATTACTGTTGCCGCCCAGAATTAAGAAGGTGACTTTTTCTTCTAAATCTTCTTCTTCAGCGGTAAACGGTGCTGGTTCTCTTTCCGGGGCTGGTGGCGCGAGCTGCCCGGAATTGGAGGTTTGCCGGGAACCATCGGCGTAAAGTAAATCCAACTTATTGCTTGTAGGCCCCTGAGTACCAGTTTCGCTGCCGACCTCGGCTAAGTCCGGCTTTACCTTAATTAGAGGTTGGTAAGTATAGTATTCGTATTCCCAAATATCTTTGCTAGTTTCTTCCCAAGTCTCAGTTTTACTTTCTGCTTGAGTTAAAAAGTTTGGGGGGAAAATCCATTTAGACCAATCTTCCTCAGTGCCAGATAATAAGTTTCCCGCAATTTCAGAAACCTCAGTAACAACTTTTCTGAGTCTATCTTTGACATCATACTCATAAGAATATGAATCTTTATAAGATTCTGTTAAAGAAAAAATATTAAAGAAGTAATTAGTTTTTATTTTGGCGAACTCCAGTATCGCAGGAGCTAACAACCCATTAGTCAAAGTAGTTTTCTTTTTTAACTTTCCTTCAGCATCTTGTTCATAATAGCTAGTTTCTACTTTAACTTCAGACTTAATAAGTTGTAATTTTGAGCCGCTACTATTTAATAGTTCTTTGGGGATTACTAATCCAATCGGTTGCTTGGTTGTGGTTGTAGTTATTAAAAGCTTCTGTCCAGGAAGCCAATTTTCTTTGATGGTAGTACTTTTAATAGTAATCGTATTAGAGCCAGCACTTTTATCGACAAGAGTAGCTGCGCCATATTGTTCTGTAGTATCATCGCGAAAAGTAGTAGGACGAATAATCGTACACCTGCCTACAGCTTTGACAATATCGCAGGGAGATTCAGCCGAATCGAGGCGTTTGTACCAAACTTCATCGCGACCAATGATGACAGTAACAGCGGGTGTAACTGCCGCAATGTTAGCAGGTCGAATTTGAAAAACTTCATTTTTATCTATCCAGCCAAATAGATTGTTGGCATATAGAATTTTTCCAGCATTAGCTAAGTAGCTGCCGGATAAATTAATTGGGTAGTTGATTATTGTATTCGGTAAAATACCACCGATAGCAGTAATTCCAGCCGCTAATAATAACCTTTGAATTATCTGTCCGGCAGTAGTATTTTGTCCTAACTTGATTTCCATTTTACTTGGGTCTGTCGGTTCTCGAAAATTGAGGAGACTAATTAAATCGCCGACATCGATAGTCAGTCTTTGAGAGTCATCGCTGTACTTGGGTGAAATGATCCTGAGCGCACCTCTAGGGTGTTTTCTAAATATCCCTTGACTATCTTGAATCTCAATTGTAATGACCTGACCGCGAAAAAAGCGAGAGTTTTTTCGGTCATCTAACGACTCATCAAAGCCTAGCGATCGCCCCAAGGTTATGGAACCAGTAAAAGCAATCAAACCGCTTTGGTCGAGATGTGAATCTGAGCCTTGAAATGAAACAAAACATGATGAGAAATCTTTTGCCCCAATAAGTATTCGGGTACTTCTAGCAGAAACATTAACGCTCATCTAATTATATTTTCGTATTTGAAAAAGTTTTTTTTACAACTATAAAAGAATATGGCATACAGCGAGGAGAAGTATGGTTTTACTAGAAGGGATAACTTCTTCTGGAAAAAGGAAACCTGTAAGTGTAGATGATAACGGCAATCTCGTCATCAACCAGAACCAGAACGGTAGCGAGGGAGCAACTGAAGAGACTTTATTAAACATATATGACAATATCCAAGGTTCTCCAGTTGACGACGCCCAAATGCCTCAAGGGGGTCAGGGATGGCTGGGATGGCTCAGTGCGCTTTGGGTATTAATTAGCGTTCGCCTTCCCCAGTTAGTTAGTGGGAAAATTCCCGTGAGCAGTGATGGGCTTAAAGAAGGAACCGACATTACTGGTGCTTCTATGCCTGCTGGCGGTACGAGTGGTAGGGGGTGGCTATCTGCCATCTATTTGTTTCTCACCCAAAGAATTCCAGCTTTAGTTACCGGGCGAATTCCAGTTGACGGCAGTGGGGTCACGCAACCAGTTTCCGGCACAATAACAGCTAATATTGGAACTTCTGGGAGCTTGGCAACCGAAATAACCCTTCAACAGGTTCGGGATGCCATCAGGGCCCAGATTAATATTGCCTCGACTTTGTGGACCGATAATTCGGGAGCCTTTTATATTAGGAAAGATTTGGTAAATGAAGGAACTGGTGCAATCAGTTACTCTTTTACCGACCCTGCGGGTAATGCTGCAACGCCGGGGGCAGGGTTAAGACCGTTAGCAACTAGCGATAAGGATGTTCTAACAGCTTTTTACGATGTAACCGCTTCCGGTACGGGCTATTCGATTGGCGACCTGCTAGCTAGAGTTGCCATTCTCGACGTTAATAATGCTGGAACTTCTTCTGTTACGGTTACTTGGATTAATCTAAGTTTAGGCACAATATTAAATTCTGCGCCCATAAATTCAAATGTTGAAGTAGCTAGTGAAAATGTTGGAGTGCGGCAGGTTGGAAGCTGGACAATTAATTTGCCAAATAATGCAGCGACCGAAACAACTTTAGGTGCAATTAATTTAAAAATTCCTGCCTTGGGTGCTAATACAGCAGCTAATTCGGTTCCTGTAACTTTAGCAACAGATGGAGTCTTTGTTAATAGTATTGGAAGTGCGATTACTGGGGCTTCAATGCCTGCGGGTGGGTTAGGGTTGCTCGGTTGGCTCTCGGCAATTTGGAAATTATTTAGCGATCGCATTCCCGTTCTGACTTTGATTAGCGATGCGCTCAAAGTAACTGGAACTGTCGCTATCAGCAATTCTTCAATACCCGTAACTGGAACGGTAACGGCTAATATTGGCAGCGCAGGAACTCTAGCAACAGACGCAACATTAGTACAAATTCGGGATGCTATCAAGGCTACGATTGATTTAGCTACTAGTATCTGGACTGATAACTCAGGAAGTTTTTACGTTCGCAGAGATAGCGTTAATGAAGGATTAGGAACTGTAACTGTTTCGTTTACAGATGCAACGGGTAATGCTGCGACGCCGGGTGCAGGATTAAGACCGCTATCAACTGTTGACAAAGATGTAATAGATGGCTTTTATGACGTTATCACTTCTGGTACTGGTTACTCAGTCGGTGACTTACTATCTAGGGTTGCGATATTAGATGCAAATAGCGGTACTCCCAGTGCGACTTTCCTTTGGCTTAACTTGACTGCTGGCACAATCTTGAGTTCTGCCCCCACCCTTGGAAATCTTGAAAGAGCCGATGAAACTATCGGGGCGAGACAAATAGGCCCTTGGACGGTTGCCATTTCAAATCTCAACTCCGATCCGGCAACCGGAACACTGCAAGGAGTTACAAATATTAAGCTGACTTCAATTGATAACAAAACTCCAGCTTTAGGAACCAATACCACAGCTAATTCCGTTCCTATAAATATTGCTACTGACGATGCAATTGCCACTGCTATCCGCGACAGGATTGGCAATGCTGCAATAACTGGCGTAACTATGCCTACAGGTGGCGTGGGGTTATTTGGTTGGCTATCGGCAATTTATGCTATTTTTGCTAGACCGAGTATCACTACAATCAGCGGCACTCTTAGTACCAGCGGTGACAACACTTTGATTAACGCTCCTGGTACGGGACTATCAATCAAAATTAATTATCTAAAAGTACAGCTAGAGGCAAGCACGGCAACAACAGTAATTATTAAATCTGGGACGAATACCAAAGAAAGAATATTGTGCCCCAATCAGGGAGACGGATTGGTTCTCAACTTTTTCCCCAATAGAGAATTTCAATTAGATACAAATTCAGCACTAATACTGAATTTGAGCGGAGCGAATTTGATAAACTATACTTTTAGTTATTTCACATCATGACAGACATAGATATCTTAAGAACCGAGCTGCAATCTGGACAATATGCTTCTTTAGTTGCAGCACAGAATTATCCGGCGATCGCAAGTGTATTGAATACTAAACCTTTAATTAGTAATCCCGCACCGCAGGGACAAGTGCCAAAACAATTAAGCATGGAAAATTTATTTGAAGCGATAACGCCTGCGGAAGGTTTGGCAACTTTTCAATACCCAGGTTTGCTTGACAGAATCGAGCTTGCTGTCAACAACAACGATAGACCAAAGATTGGAATTCATTTTGCAATGGTTAAAACCTTTATCTCGCTATCAAGCCAAACTAATTTAATAAATTTACTCGCGCAGACCGAACCAGACCCTAATTGGCAATCTCAAATTGATGGAGTATCTAGGGCAGAAGAATTAGGCATTTATCCAGTAAATGAGATGCTAGTACAGAGTGCCCTGAACTAATGAAGCTTCTATTAAATAATTCTGGAAAAATTATTAAGTCTAGCTCTAACCCAGAAATAGTAAACTTTTACAATAGAATACTTGCTGCTGGGGGTACTATTTCGAGTAATAGCCTGCAAGCTCATAGCACTTTTCTCAATACTTTAAAGGCTAATAATATTTGGGACAAGTATGCAGAAATAGGAACTTTTGCAGGCGATTACAATGCTGCATTTGTCAAATTTAAGTATCCCGCGAATATCCAATCTACGCTTACAAATGTAGGGTTTGTATCTAGTGACTACTCAGAAAGTACTGGATTAGCTGGGGATACTTCTGGAACAAAGTATTTGAAGACGGGGTTCATCCCCAAGAATCAACTCACTACTTCTTTGAATGCTCACTTTAGCGTATATTCAAGGAATAGCATGGCAGTGCTTGGTAGTGGAGGAAGTACAAGTATCAGGTATTTGGGGAGCTTAAACGGGGGAGTTTTTGCACTAACTAAAAATTCTACTTCCATTAATGGGTCTTTGGGAGCTGGTGAAATGGTGGTTTCCGCCAACGGAGTAGTATATCCCGGACATTTAATGGTTTCCACCGTTGGCGCTAACAATGGCAATTTATACTACAATGGCAGTTCTGTCGCCACAGATACTAGTTTTAGTACAAATTCTTTATCTCCAATTGAGAATTTTATTTTTGCTTATAATTTCTCAGCCAGTCAAAATGTTAGTAGTGTTTGTAACTTGATTTGCGCGTTTTATAGTTTTGGTTACGGGCTATCATCTTCCGAAGCTTTGATTTTTTACAATGCAGTTCAAGCACTGCAAACAGCACTAGGCAGACAAGTTTGATTTTCTCATCGAATAATTAATCAGTAATTTTGCTCATCCAGACAAGTTGAACAAATTTTTAGGATGGGGGGAAACTGATTAGCAAAGTTTTTTCAAAATGCAATCAACGAAAAAGCCTATACTTTACGATGACCAAAAGCAAGTTGTCGATGAAGTTTTAAGTCTCATCAAAAAAGAGCAAAAGCGAATATTGATTTATGCTGAAACAGGTGCAGGAAAAACAACGATCGCAGTTGAGTTAATAACTTATGCTGTTAAAGCTGGAATGCCGTGCCTGTTTGTAGTACCAGATGAACCACTGATTGACCAGACTATTAAAACAGCTAATAAATTTGGTTTAAAATGTGGTGTCATTAAAGCTGGTCGCAAGGAAGACCGCAGCCAGAAGCTACAAATTGCTGGCATTGATACTTTAATCAACCGCAAATTTCCTGTAGCTGAAATCGTGTTTGCTGACGAAGCTCATGTTAGTTATTCACCAACTTGGCGTAAAGTACTTGAGTACTATTGGCAAATGGGGTCTGTGGTAATTGGATTAACAGCTACTCCCTACCGCACAAACCCCAAAGAGGGATTAGGGGAAATTTATGATTGCCTCGTCCAAGCTCCGCAGATGGCAGAGTTAATTGAAATGGGGCGGCTGTGTCCTTTTTTATATTTTGGATTTCCAAAGCTCGATTTGAGCCAAGTTCGGAAATCTAAAGGTGATTATGATACCGATGATTTAGGCGTCATCGTCAACACAGATAAAGCCTGCGAACAAATTGTTGATGAGTGGGAGCAAAAAGCTTCTTCTCAAAAAACAATTGCTTATACCGTTTCTTTAGAGCATTCCGACAGATTGCAAGCTAAATTTCAAGCTAAAGGGTACAATGCTGTTTGCGTTGATGGCAGAGTAGAAAGCCAAATGCGTCCCCCAATTTACGCTGGGTTTGCTAAAGGCGGCAAATTAGATCCACAAATATTAATTAGCGTTGACGTGTTAGAAAAAGGATTTAACGAGCCTTCAGTTGGTTGCATTATTGAAGCTCGTCCCACTATGTCGAGGATTAAATATCGACAGCAAATTGGTAGAGGATCGAGGAAGTATCCAGGCAAAGAATATTGCATCGTCTTGGATTATGCTGGCAATGCTTATCGTTTTGGGTTTGTTACTTCCAAGCAGGAAGTGAGCTTGGATAAAGATAAAGCATCCGCCCCAGGTACAGCACCAATTAAAGCTTGTCCCCGAGAAAAGGGAGGGTGTGGGCTATTACTGCATTTGTCAATTATGAGTTGCCCGCACTGTTCCTATTTGTTTCCCCAAAAAGTCAAAAAAGCGAACTACAACCATTCAATGGTTGCATTAGCACCGACGCGAGTACCATCAGAAAATATTGAATTAGATACCAGAATTGCTTTTTATCGTGAAGCGGCCCAGCGGTCTTTCAAAAAAGAACTGCCGCCCGGTAATGCAATCGTTTTGTTCAATCAAAAGTATAGTGTTACTCCTACATCAGACATTACTCAAGGTGCTATTTTTGGTGCTAACCCGTCTGATAATCAAAAAAACCTTTACCGTGCCTATCTTCAAAGACAAGCTCTGCGCTCTAGCAAAGACTTAGAGTGGGTAGCAAAATATATGAAACTCGAATTTGGTTAAATTAATAATTTCCCAATGGCATTATGATTATCGCCAATGCACTTCCTGGCATGAGTGTCAATTCGCTCAGTCCAGTCAAGGTCGTCAATGTGATTTTTAAGTAAATCAAATGCTAGCGATTTGATAACAGCCACAGCAAAGCGATCGCCTGCACTCCAAGCAATTCCCGTGACTCCCACCAAATCCAAGTGCCACAAACCCAAGCACTCAACTTTAATTTGATTGTTAACGGGATAGCGGCTGATACGGTTAATGGCAATTTGATGAGTTGCAAACGGATGCTTTGCAAAAAGGAAGTCTCCAATGGGTAATAACTGTTGCCGAGTAAGTCCCGCAGATACTCTTGATAATTGTTTAGTTCTTGTGGGGGAGTGCTGGAGTCTATCGCAGGTAAATAACAAGTCATAAGGGGTATATTGCAATATTGCCCGCCAGATAGCAACGTTTGTTGCTGTATTGCTTTCCAAGGACAATAGTCGGCAAAAGATGCTTTTATATTCGCTTTTGATGATTGGAGGTCGATATTTTTTAGGTCGTATAATCCCCAAACTTTGGAGTATTTGTAGGACGAGTTGATTAAGGTATTGGGCGGCTTGCTCAAGCACTGGTTTAAATTATTATTCATCTTTGTCGTCGCGGTCAAAAGAAACTTTTAGTAGATACTGATAAGCTTTATCTGTAGGAAATTTACGAATTCCTGTTGCTGTAGTAATCACAGTTAATACTTCTTTCATGGCATCTTCAAAAGTTGCGTTTGGTGCATCTCTAATCATGATGCCAATCGGCAATGCCAATAGAAAGAAGAATAATATTTCTAAAGGATCTAGGTGAATTCTGTTGGCACCAAAAAATAAAGTTATCCCCTGGTGGCAACGACTTTCTTCAACCGAATATTTCTTTTGTATATTTTGAGAATCTTCTAAAACCTTCTCTTCGGCATTTCGAGAATCGTCGGCAGAAGTTAGTAAGTCTTTATTTATTGTCATAACTTATTTAAATCGTGCCAAAGGCTACTAATAATTTGGCACGATTTATATGATATTCCCTCACTATAATTACTGAGGAAATAAAGAAATAACTTATTTCAAAATATTTCTTTTGGAAATGTAAATCGAGCGAGAACTACCAGTCGGTAAATCAAAATAGGTGGCAAATTTACGCAATCCACCAAAAGCTATGCCTCTTAAATAGTCATTAATTTCCGCAGCAACGTGAAAATTAATTGACAATGACTGAGTATTTTTTAGGGCTAATTCTGCACAGCTTAAATTCTCACTCTTATGGCTTTTAGTAGGTAAAAGTAATTCGGGGTGAATCAAAGCTGGTGAGGGTAAGCCTACACAAAAATCTAAATGTTCGGGGAAGGCGTACTTCAAATTCTCACTTCTAGCTATATTGCCTAATAGTACTTGTCCCGATTGTTCGTGGTTACCTCCATCAAGCCATAGAACCCGATGGGCTTGTCCTGGAACATTTAATTCCAGTGATTGAGCAATGTCAAATCTAGCCTTCGGATTGTCAACACAACCGACAATAACAACCAAGCTCATACTTGCTTTTTCACCAATCATTTCCACGTTGAAAGGTTTGTTGATAGCAGCAATATCCAGTGCCAAACTCAGGCTCAAGCGATGTGCTAAAACTTCTGCCTTTGGTCTGCCTAAATCTGCCTGACAAAAAAGCTGTCGAGCGATGTTTTTCTCTTCTACTGTATCGAAGTCAATAAAAGTGGCAGTAGCTTTTTTCCCAGTAGTATTAATCGCATACATTAATCTAGCGATCGCATATGCACAGTGGCTTCCAGTTCCACCACATCCCACTAGCATAAATTCAATCTTCTCCCAGCTGGGAACGAGCAAGGAAGTGGACTCTAAAAAAGAAGTATCAATAACTTCGTTCATAAGTATCCTCAATCAAATCACTGTCAAAATCTGCAAAAATCATGTACGCGGGTATTGGACAAAAATAGCCAGCTAAACCAATGCGAATGCTAATTGCTGGGCGCGACCTCACACAACCCAAAACCGCATAAAACCGAAAACCTTGCTCGTCAGCATCATCTTGTTGAGAAAAAAATGGGCGCATATCTCCATGCGAATGAACCTCGACCATTGCCTTTTCATAATCTGTATTCACAAGGCTGTGATATACAGGAGTAACCGAATGCGGCGAGGCTAATTGTTCCGGTTTAGATATTATCCAATCGGTTTCTTGCCACAGATACCAAAGCACTTCATTACGGGTGCTTTGGGCATCAAGGAGCATTTGGTTTAGGAAATAAAAAGGAATTTGTTTTCCTTCCCACCGTAAATAAGCCTCAATCTCAGCTAAACCACGAATCTCACATTCACCAATCGGACACATAACTTCTATACCAGAGCGTTTTCCTCGAATAAAAACGCCATTAGCAGCAAAAATGTATTCGTACAATTGGGCAGTTATTGGTGGCAAATCGGGCGTCGTGGCGATTATGTAACTTACTAAATTCATCTTATGAACCTATTAATTAATCTCTCAGCGGTTTGGTCTCCATAAATAGAAACCAATTCTTTACTTGGATATTTATTTTTATTGCTATTAGATAGCGCTAACAACAATGAGCGAATGTCTTTGCCGTAATTGGCTGACTTCCCTTTAATCAAATGATCTGTAAAAGGGGTATTGCAAAATATTTGCCAAGCTTTATCTATACCGCTGCCAGTTGCAACTGGTAGTGGATTATCACCAAAGCAGATTTGTCCTCCGCCCCTATCACTGCTAACGTTGGGTAATGGCGCATGGTACAAGATTGATGTCGGGCTAAAACTAGCTTCCTTAATTGCCCAAATGTAGTAGGTTTGATGAATTCCAAAAAATACTAACCCGGGCATGGGAACGGTAATTTCTTTAATCTCTTGTGCTAATTGCAATAGCAAATTTAGCTTGCTAGGAGGCGCAAAGCGCACGCTCCAGTTACCTTTTCTACAAACACCGCAGCGCACGATACTAGCTCCCAACCAACCAGAGTCAATTAGCTCGTTGGCAAAGGCAGCCCGCACCGAAGAACTGGAAATTAATTTAGCTTTTATCTTCCCTGCTTGTGACCAGCGAAACACGTATTGCCCTTCTAAAAATATTAAGGCTGGCGGCGAATTAGCTGAGGATTCTACAAGGTAATTAGCGGCACTTTCAAACAGCGAATCGGGTAAAAATTGTACGGGTTTTATGTTGTCCATAGTTACTCAAGATAAGGGCTTAGAACCGTTTGTAAAGGCTGTGAGTTATAGGTTTCGGTATTAGTCTGGTAGCCTCCTTGAAAGATATTGACGGCTAAGAGCACATTTTCTGCAACATCTAGCCAATCATCCAAATCAGCTATTTTAGAACAAATTGTGTGAGCTTCTAGCCAATGGTCTCTGAGCATTTCTATTTGTTCGATAGTCCAGTCAAACTCTGGATAATACTCTATAGTCGAATCGAGCCAAACGTTGTTTGTAAAGTTATCTAATACCTCTACGACTTCGGGTAATACTGAAAGAGGATATTCAACTTTTTCGCACAAAGCCTTGAGTTTTTCTAGGTCGAATTCTCCATTTTCTGATTCGCGGAAAATACCTTCCATCAAGACTGGCGGGTCAATATTACCCGAAAGGGATAGAACCAATTGAAAGGATATTGGTAAATCCTCTACATCAGAATTCCACCACTCCGAGAAAATTGGCCAAACAGGAATCATTTGATATGGTTCCTCTCCATCTAACATCGTCTGTGGCAAGGAAAACAAATTAGAATCGATTAGCCGAAATAAATTGAGTTCCCATTGGCTCACTATGTCATTGATTAAGTTACTGTCTGCTGCCCATTCACAAGTATCTGCCGCGTATTCTTCAGGGAAAAAATGCTGATAAATCTTGTGCAGATTAATTAACCAATCTAGTCTATTGAGAAAAGAAACTGCATCGCCTATATTGTTAGGCAAGATTAAATGATGCAGCTTAGTTGTGTATTCGTAATACATCAGAATCCTGCGATTGGGGTATTACTAGCTTCGCCTGGGCAATGGGTCAAAAAATCTAGGCTGCGGCAGATTTCATTATTTTCTTTATTTCCACAACTCAATGCCGATTCAATCTGCGGCTGTAAATCGATAACGTCTTTGAGTTCGACTGGAGAATTGGTAAAAAATACTTGCTTGCATCTCCAGGCTAAATCAATTGCCGGGTTAAATTGTGAAGGTGCATTTTTTAGCGACTCAAATACAGCATTCCCTTTAAATCCTGCTTGCTTAATCATTCTCACAATAAGTAGACCTTCAGCAGTGGTTTCCCGCTTAATTTCAGCATTAGCTAACTGGGGATAAAATGGCACAATCACTTTTTTTAAATCTTGGTCGTTTTGAGCGATCGCATCATCAATTCTGATATCTTGTCCGTCAACCTTAATAATTGCCATTGGTTTTATTCCTCGAAAAGATTTAGTGTCGTTTGCTCTACGTCTGACTCTACAGACTGTGGCTGCACTTCTATATTTGGCAGTAAGAGTTTGGGCTTTAATTTTTGAGATTTAGTTTTTGGTTTCTCAGCAGAATCTTTATCTTTCGGTAAAGGCTCTATCTGCTGTTCGCGCTCAATTGCTGCAACCAATCTTGCTGGCAATTCGGCTTGAAGTTGTACGAACAATTCATTAAGTAATTGTGGAATGTCAGCAAAATCATTTAAGCGATGGCTTTTAAAAATAGGGGGATCTTGATGATTGCGAATACCTATCAAAATCTGCCGTCCTTCAGGGGAGCCATCTTCAGGGAAGATTTGCAAGTTTACAGTTATTGGGCAGTTGGAGAATTCATAAGATTTGGCTAATTCAGGTTCATCCATCACATTTACGTAAAGTGAGTAATTTGGTAGAAACTCCTGTAGGGCGATCGCCCTTTTTAAAGGCGTCGTTTGGGAGAGATTTAGCAGTACCACCGACGCTGTAAAACCAATCGCGGAAATCGGATTCAACCCTTCCAGAGCGGTCAAATATTCCACTAGATGCGATCGCCACTAAAATGCCGCCTTCGCTCAGGCAGCGGTCGTAAGCATGGCGGATGTGAATTGCATCTCCATTGCGTTTAAAGTCAGGGTTCATTGCAATCCGGGAATAGGTTCTGCGGAAGGTCAAAAAATCTTGGCTATAAACTTTAAATCCCTTCAAGCCCAAAAGCTGCGCTAAATCGGGTTGAATTTCCACGCAATCAACCTCACAACCAAGCTTCGATAAAGCATCGGCAATGTGTCCCGAACCTGCTGAAGGCTCTAGCACTTTCATCCCTGGGGCGAGCTTGAGCTTTTCTACCATCAAATTGATGACATCAGGTGGTGTAGGAAAATAACCGGGAATATTCGATACCGCCGCCCACTGCTGCAATCGTCGCAATTGGCGTTGCTTTTGGCGCTCAGGGGTAATGACTACAGGATTTGCTTTTAACATCTCTAGTAAAGCATTGCGGGCTAGCTGGAATCGTTCGGGGGTAAGTCCTGCTGCCATCAGTCGGTCTTGAGGGTATGTATGCCCCTTGTAAATTTGCTCGACCAAAGTACGGGTTTTAATTTGCGTCAAGATTAGGGGTAGAGAACCGTTTTCTAAGCCAGCAGCCACGAGACGCAGACATTGTTGAACCTCCTCTAGTTGTTCTCCCTCGCGTTCTATAGCTTGCCCAACCCTTAGTTTTCTGGCAGTTAAATCGCCACTTAAAATTGAGGGATTGAGCCTCTGGTCAATGGAGACTTGCATCGCATCAGCCATCTCTCGAAACCGTTGTGCCAGATTTAAGTCAGATTGCGTGACTGGCTTTTTGGGAGGCGTCACGCTCTCAAGCAAGTTTTCATCACCTCGATGTGAGGCGAACAAGTTTAGTTGCATATTCATAATTGAAGTTCTGGAGTTGCAGGAAAATTTTCCTGGAACTGATTGTTTAGCTATTCCAACATTGAAGAAAGAAGGTTATACGGTCGTTGTATCAAAACTCTGGTAAAGATTCGTAGAATCCAGATCCTTGACAATCTAAAACATCTGAGTAGTGGTAAGCTAAATCCTCATCTTGATTTAACAAATCTGACCAAAAATGCTTGGAAGTTTCTTGCCTGCTCTCCAGCTCCTTTATCACCTCGTGTCTTTCTTCGTCTATTAAATCAGTCTTCAAATATGCAATGAGGGCGGCTTTGATAATTCTGTCGTTCATAGATAGGTGCAAAACTCCCGGCATATAACCGGGAGACTAAATGGCGATCGCTAATTATTCTCGAATCTGCACGGGCATAATCAATGTCACAATGTCATAGCCATTGAGGGGCGTGACAATTACTGGGGTAGCCTTCTGATTGATTTTGATTGCTACTTCTTGAGTACCAATGCTTTTCAAGGCCTCAGTGATGTACTTGACATTGAAAGCTATTTTGATGTCCTCTCCAGATAGTTGTGCTGGGATTGCCTCAGTTCCCGATCCGGCTTCTTCGTGTTCCGAAGATAAGATGATTTTCTTGGATTCGACAGACATCTTAATTAAATTGTTTTTATCGTCCGACAGTACAGAAACCCGTCCGACAGAACCAATCAAAGGTAGGCGTTCTATCCAAACTTCTCGCGCAAATTTCTTGGGAATTAGCGAGTCGTATTTAGGATAATCACCTTCAAGGACGCGCCCGACAATAATTGCTTCTTCAAGATGAATTTGGACTACGCTAGTACCCGACTCGCCAGCTTCGTAATTAATCTCGACTATCGACTCGTCTTTAGTTAGGTATCGTTCGACCTCGCGTAAAGTCCGAACTGGAATTGTTAAATGCTGCTCTGTTTGAATTTCGGACGCGAAGTTGAGTTCGCAACTATATAAAGCCAATCGGTGTCCGTCAGTCGTAGCTATTTGTAACTTGCGATCGGGGCTAACAACAAAGTGTGCTCCACACAAAACTAATTTTGTTGGATCGGTAGATGCTGCATATAAAGTACTTCCTAACCCGATTCTGAGCGCTTTGGCACTCAATTTAAACTTCTTGAGGTTTTGTTTGGGAATGGGCAATTCCGGATAGTCATAGGCATCTTTGCCTGAAATTTCAAATATGCCATTAGCTGTGGTTAGCTTGGCTTTAGGCGAAGATTCGTTACGCTCTAGGGTAATTGTTCCTTCAGGTAGCTGGTAAAGGATGTCGTGAAGAATGGAGGCGGTAACCGTGTAGCTCCCGCCCACAGGCACTTCTATAGCGATAAAGTCAACAATTACCCCCAACGATAAATCGAATCCTATTAACTCAATCCGTTTGGTCTGGGCATTAGCCGTAATTTTGACGTTGGCGAGAATTGGATGAATCGATAGTTGGCGGATAACTCGCCTCACCTGGGCTAGTGCCTTGGCAAAAGCTGTACTATTGCAGGAAAATTTGAAGTAACCAGTGCTTTTGTCTTGATAGGAGACTTCTGGTTCTGGCGTTGAGTCCTCGGTTTCATTCTCAGTTACCGCTGAGTCATCGGGAACATCAACTTCATTCTCGGTTACTGCTGAATCCTCGGCAACCTCTTCAGCCTCAGTTCCCGCTGGGGCTGAATATTTGAGGGATACCCAGTCAGGCTTCAATGTCACAATTTTTCCGTCATGACATTTGAGCTTTAACCAGCCTTTAGCGCTAAATCCAATTATGGGGACTTCTGTTCCGTTATAGGTAGTATTTTTGGGATCTTGCAATCGCAAAATTTCTACAGTATCGCCAACTGTAAAAGTTGTCGTCGAATCTTCAACTGATGTAACAGTCATATTAAACCTCGGATGAATTAAATAGCGAAAGTTGACCGGGGTAGGGATGTCTTGAAAGCTCAATCCCATCAATATAAAACTGGCAAGCTAAAAGCGCATCAGAACTTGTTGCCTCATCCATACTTATTGGATCTAATTCCACTTGCCCCCCACAGGGATCGTGCAGATGTAAGTGAAATTCACCAACAGATTCGATAATCTCGATCGCCCAATGCTTATAAATAGCGTCTTCAGCAACCAGAAGAAAGAACTTGTCAAAAAAGTACCAATCTAATGCATCACCAGCACCACAAAGCCAATCGTAACTGCGAATCATGCAGCAGGTTTTTTCAAAAAACCTATTAGCTTTTTCAAAACTCGTAAAACAATGTCGATGCCAAAAAATATGATTGTTTGAATCAATCATCGTGAGATGAAATCTACTAGGAAAGATTTCATATATCATGAAATTCCAAACCGTTTGACTGGAATTTATTTGTCGAAAAACTTTCATATCCTCCTTTCTAACAGCAAGTTTGAATACTTGCCACATTTAGATCATAACATAAATTTTGATTGTTTGCAACATTTTTATTTAAGTGAAAAAACGTAGTATTTCTTAAGTCTAAGATTCGGAGCGTGGTGCAGACACTACTTTTTTCTGTTTCCTAATCTCTTTCAGTATTATCACTGTAAAAACATTAGACAAATTGGTATATACAAGTGTTAGAGGCTCAATCTTTTGAACTAATTTAGTCAGTTCGTTGTAAGCTTCTTGGGTAATTGTAAGGGTTGCCCACGGAGAATAAGAAGGCGCAACATCCTCTGCTATTTCTTTTAGCAGGCTTTCATCATTAGAGCAAGCCGAGGTGTATTTCAGAATTACGTTTGAACTATATTCTTGTTGCGAGATAAATTTCCCTCCAGTCTCAACTAGCCAATCTACATGGTTTCTTAGCTTATCCCTCATATCCCTATTGAGCCGGATCTTCTCGGTGGGAACTCCTTTGAACTTTCTCCCAGCACCAGGACGGAAGCCTCCTGACTGCTTTGGTTTCGCTTCTCGATTTTTTGTCATGCAAGCATTTAAACATTAATTCTCCTATTATTTTAAACATTATCTTTGATGAAAAAAAACTCTTTATTGCCGAATACTATGGTGGTTGAAACCTGGGCAATTGAAAGAGCCGCAAACGCTCTTACAAAAAACAACCCAAGAACAATTACCGCAAAACAATTAAATGATTTACGAAGCGGTATTAAACAGTTTGGCTTGTTATTGCCTCCTATTTTTAACAAGCAAACTGGCAACATAGTAGGCGGACATCAACGGATTAGAGCAGCACAAGCAGAAGGCTTGACGGAGATTGAAGTCAACGTAGTTGATTTAGATCCAAAAGCTGAAACTAGATTAGGATTAGCCCTCAATCGCATCAACGGAAAGTGGGATTATCAAATCTTAGAAGAAGTTTTGGCAGAATTATCTACTTCCGAGGCGATAGCTTTTTCTGGTTTTAGCGAATCCGATTTAGTAGAAATCATGTCGGACTACGAAGAACCATTTGAAGAAAGTTTTGAATCTTTTGCCGAACGCTTTAGTACAAGACGAACATCTGAATTTGTAGCGTTTCGCAGTGCAAAAGTGTTTTTCACTTGCTCCAAACAAGGATATGAAACACTCATCCAAAGGTTGTATGCAGAAGTTGGAGTAGATGATATCGCTGCTGGAGCAAGGTTTTTTAAATTAATTGGTTTAGGGTAAAACATGGCTTTACAGTATAAAGATTTCTCAATTGCCAAGCTTGAGGAAATGGTGAATCCTAAAAATCCGCGCTGGATGCCAGAGTCGCAGATGGGAGCGCTAGAGGAATCGTTAAAAGAATTTGGCTTGGTAGAACCGCTAATTGTTAATACCAGAAACAATCAAGTAGTCGGGGGACATCAAAGAATTCAAGCTGCTCGAAACGCTGGATTTAAAAACTTAACGGCAGTACTTGTAGATTTACCCTACGACCAAGAAATGGCTCTCAATCTTTCTCTTAATAAAATCAAGGGAGATTGGGATTACGATAAATTAGCCGAGATTTTATCAACTTTTGATGGCGAAGACTTGGTGGGTACAGGATTTACCAGCCAAGAGACTGAGGCAATTGTTGCTAACGCTATTACCGAAGCTGAAAATCTTGCTTTTGGTGATAACTCTGTAGTTGAAGAAATACGCAACCGCAGCGATGAGGAAGTAGAAGAAGAACTGGAAAGTACAGTCAAAGTCCAGTTTGGAATGTTTTCCAAACACGTACCTGTCTCTACCTATGAAGCCTGGGTAGAAAAGCTAAGCCTATTAAGTCCCAACGGAAATAGCCCAGCGGCACTGGGGACTGTAATCGCCGAAATGTTAAATATTCAGACGAATGCTGAGGAGGAAAACGAAGAACAGCAAGAAAAAGAACAAACAGCAGTATAAATTTAAGTTCAAGAAATCTCAAAAAATATGTCAAACCTAACAACTTTAAAAGTCGATGATGGTGTTTTCGCTGCTCCAGGCAGTTGGGAATTTAACGCCCAAGTAGCCCCAAAATTTAACTCTCATGTTATTAAATCAGTTCCTTATTATTTAGATACCCAAGTTGCTGTCGCTGAAATATCTGATTGGTTTGTAAGAAAAAACTCGCTTATTTTAGATTTAGGATGCGCTACAGGAAGCACAATTGGCGATATCTATCGGCGGCATGTAGGTAAAAAAATATCTATTGTAGGGATTGATAACTCATCCCCAATGCTGGAAGAAGCTAATAAGTCTCTCAATGGGTTTCAGGGAATAGAGTTAATCAAAACTGATATAGAAGTCTATGATTTTCCTCAAGAAGTAGACTTGATTTGCAGTCTTTATACTTTGCAGTTTATCCATCCCAAACATCGTCTAAATATTTGCCAAGAAATTTATCACAGTCTTAATCCCAGCGGTGGATTTTTACTAGTCGAAAAAGTTGCCGATACTGATAGCACAATGGGCGAGATTTTTAATCAGTTGCATTGGCAGCGTAAAGAAGGAATGGGACTAAGCGTTGACGAAATTTACTCCAAAGCTAAATCCTTGCGTGGAACCATGATTCCTCTGACTTTAGAAAGCAATATTGCCATGCTTACCGAAGCTGGGTTTACCAAGATTGGGGTCTTCTTCAAATGGTTTAACTTTGCTGGCATTGTCGCGATTAAGTAGTACCTTTTATTAGGAATTCTTTGCACAAGTTTTCTGTGTAAGCTATTCTGCCATCTTTAAATTCCAGCACTGCTAATGAGATAGGTTGGGGAATAGGTGCGACGGCACATAATAACTTTTGTTTTCCATCGCCACCAGTCCAGTAGGTGCAGTTGCAACAAGCTCGTATTTTTTCTTTACTCATGTCACTTTCCGTTTTTCAATATTCAAAATGAAACTTCAAGACTTTCAGAATACTGAAATCAAGGTTGGTTTTGAAGCGATCGCCCAAGACCGAGACTTAGCACTTCAAATTCAAACACAGCTAATTAATCTTAGATTGTTAGATCCTCCTGCCGATGGCAGATTTGGCCCGCTTTCTACAACGGCATTGCAAGAGTTTCAAAGGAAAACTAATTTAGGAGAAATTGATTTTATTTCCTCCGTCACTGCTCAAAAATTGTTAGAAGCCAAGCCCGAAGAATTCCAACCACAGTTGCAACTAGGAACAGATTTAGCAAGCCAGATTGTTAAATATATGCTTAGTAAGAATTATCGGATTTTTACTAACCGCAGCGAGTACAACATAGTTTACATTGAGGGCTTGAATGCTGATGGTACTCTTAACAACGATACCCCCAATGAATTCAACGATTTGCGCTTGGTTATCGAGGTCATAGATGACGTTCCTAGAATCATTGGGCAGTGGCAGGCAACCTCGGAACCGGGAAGTTATTACACCTACCATCCAATGAACCCCGACGGTGCTGCTAGAATTGCCTTTGGGCAGTACAGAGCTTGGGCAGTCGGAATCCACGGAAATGCCGAACCCCATGAAGCGCTAGTGCAAGTAGGCTCAGTTACTGTTTGTCGAGACTTCAATAAAGACTTCAAGCGTACTGGCGATAAGCTTGATACAGGAATTTTTGGCGTCAACCAACATTGGGGCTACGATTACCCAGCCAATAACATCAACAATGCTTCGGCTGGTTGTTTGGTTGGACGATCGCGCACTGGCCATCGAGAATTTATGTCTACGGTCAAAGGCGATCGCCGCTACTTGGCTAACAGCCATTACCTTTTTTACAGTACGGTGATTGCTGGGGATGATTTGGCGAAGTTTGCAGCATAGCCCAAAGAAGCAGGAAAATTTTCCTGCTTCTAACTCGCTAATCGATTTTGTGCAAATGCGTCTAAGCTTGAGTAATTCCCACTTTTTTCAAAGCACTTTCAAAGGTTTTATAAGTACCGCATAAAGTCTTGCTTTGATGCCAAACTTCAAATTGAAAATTGTCATTAAGAAAGATACGCCAAACGGAATTTTGACCCAACCATTTTGTACAATCACATTTGAATTTCTGCACTCCCAGAATTTCCACTGGAGTGACGGATACAGATGTAGATGTCTTTTCCTCCTCTTGATTCTTGAAATAATCTATTAAGTCAACTCCTTGGGGTGCTTTTCTTAAGTAAAAAAGTAGCCGTGCTGCAAACTCTGCTTCATCGCAGCCAGTATAGGGAATACTAAATGCAAAAGTAAATTCAGTTGCCCGAATACCTTCTGGTAAAGCGATATCTAATCCCCGCAGATATTCAAAGCTAACATTTACCTCACCACCATTTTCATAAATGGTAATACCGCCCCAATCCTGCTCGTAAATTCTGATGAAATCGTTGTTTTGTTCGCACAAACGGCCGCCAAGAAATTCTGCTATTTGCATAGCATTAAACTGGTTTAATCTTTCCATCGTATTCCTTTGTTAAATTGATTGAGTTTGAATTTGTGGTTGTTGGGGCTTCGTAACAACTGGAACAGTTAACGCGACTTCTATGCGGTGATATTTGCGCCAAGCTGGAATCTGTTTGATATAGTGCAATACGCCCGCTTCACCAATTACCCCCAAAAGCATTTCAGCAGATTCCCATTCTTTGGAAGTTGCATTTACTTCTTTGAGTAAATCAATCAAAGCTTGATTGAGATGAATTACAGTTCCCATCTCCAAAGAGTAATGAGGTACTTTTTGGGAGAGTAAATCTTGCCGAGATTGGACTTCGCCCCCTCGGCGCAGTCTAATATCTAAAATTTCCTCCCCTAGAGGGTCTATAGGCAATTGGTGTTGAGTGAGGTTCAAATTAGACTTTTTCCGTCGCTTGGAGGTAGTCCGCTTTACTGGTTCGGGCGGAAGTTCCAATACTTGAGGAATGGGCAATACCGTTTGGGCAGTTACCATCGACCGCCGCCAATTGAGTTGGCAGTGGGGATAAACAATATCCATAATTGTCTGTTGCCGCAAGCGGTCAATCCCTGCTGGAGTCAATTCGACATATAGCTGGTGCGTTATCCAACCCATGCCTAGATCCAACTCCTCGTCCTCCTCATTTGAAGGTGCGTATACAGGCAGGTCTTCATCCCAGGCGATCGTGTAGTAGAAATAGCCGCAAGTCGCATCCTTGATATTGATGATTCGGCTTTTGGGTCGCTGCTTGCAAAATTCCTCAACCCAGTGCCTCTGTTTTTTACTAGGTTTTCGTGCCATTTTCATACCAACTAAATTTGGTAGTAAAGGTAATAAACAGCGGCTTTATAAGTATCGATAAACCTGCTGGCAATGGCTTTTTCATTGCGGTTTGCGCTAACTTCATCCGATGCCGTAAACCTCCAATAAAGAGGTTTCACCCAAGGGTTAGCGACATCCCAAAGCCGCATTTGATAGCTTTTGCTATTTGCTGGCAACCAATAACTGTGGCGGATGTCAGGATGAAGAAGATACTTGCGTTGGTCTAAGATTGTGGTTGCTAAAATCAACTGCAACTCCGACAAATTGTTAACATTAAACCGTTGATTCTTGCAGACTCCGTAGAACCATAAAATCGACTCCAACTTAATTAGTTGTTGGACACGAGAATCGGAGCGCATTCTCCTATATTCCTCAACTAAATAGCGGGCGGCTTGGGTCATGGATTTAAACTCTTCTAGGTGATGAGTTTGCCACACGTCACAATGTGAGGTTTTGATATGAGTCAGGAAACCTGCAACTTTGTTTGATTCTGGAACATCAACAGCACAAGTGAAGCCAACCCTGGGATTGGCGCATTGTAAAGCACGAATTTTGGAGGTCATAATTATTTATTTTGTAAGAGGAAAGATATCAAATTGGCGTCGTAGTCTAGCATTGAAGAACAGTCACGCAACATTGAGGGAACCCAAAATAGCTTCCCTTGTTCGTAATCCGGTCCTGAACCTTTTTTGGGAGACGGCGGCCCATCCCAGCCGGCATCTACATATTGAGCGCTTCCAGACTCGCTAGGAAAGATCCATTCTTTGGCGTGGAACCGGGGATTGAGTTCGCACCAAGCACAGCAGATAATTGAACTGCCAGGATACATAATTAATCGGTCGTAGGTGCAGTTTTGGCGAACCCAATTAAACACCGGACGAGGATTTGCATGTGAATGAACAAGAATATCAGCAGCCCCACCGATGCCCCCTTGGGGAGGGCGGAATAGGTGGAGTGCCAATGGATTTTCAACACTTGGATACCAATGTTTCCAAAGCTGTAACGAGCAAAATCCGAACGTGACGCTAACTGGGCCGAAATTTTCGACTACGGGGTCGAGTATATGTTTGCAAAGCCCCTTTAATCCCCGAACTTCTACACCAGTCCAACTACTCGGACAATTGGCAATACCTCTAGTGACAGCGGTTTGAGAATAGAGAAAGTCACTCAGCATAAAATGTTTTCCGACCCGCACATCCTGGGGACGAGTGCGGGGATGCCATTTACGTTCAGTCATTTTTATCCTCGTAAGAAACTGGGATTGCTCTGCCTTTTTTAGTGGCTCGAACTGGCACTACTTCTAACTCGCTCGAACCTATGCAATAGGCATAAAATCGCCGCAAATCTTTGATTAACGGCTCTCTAATCTCATCTGGAAAAATGTGGTGCCGTTCAGATGAAGCTAACTCGTAAAGCCACCAAGTTTGCGCTGCACAATTATCTAGAAAAGTTCGCTCCTTCAAAGCTTTAGCGGTGCGATCGCCAAATGTTGCAAGGTCAAATAAAGTTCCTTGGGTTTTGGCATCAGTATCTTTTTGGCGGCGGATGTCCCGCAGCAGCTGTCTGATTTGATTAGCTGTCAAGTCATGCTCGGCAGTAATTTTGAATAATGATTGAATCTCCGTTTGAGTGAGTGGATTACTTTCAGCAAAATTTGCCACTTCAAAAGCACGCGAGAGTAAATCTAATTTATCAGTTTGCACCTCCCAATCTGTTCCTAAAAGCAGAACTAAAGAATGATACTTCCGTGCCATCCCTTCACTAATTGCCAAAGTCTCAGCCGCTTGCAGATAGTTTTTGCCGCATTTTTGAATTAGAAAATCTACACAGCGGGCATACTCAAATGAGGTGTACTGCAACCTATTGGCATTCGACATCAACGCCATCATTTGCGCTTCTTGCAAGCTGATTTGGTGGACGCGGCAAGGCGCAGAAGTGTCCCCCCGACGAATCATCGATTCTAATCGGTGATGCCCAGCAATTAGAAATTTTCTTCCTTCTGGCGTTAGCCAAATATCCAAAGGATCTAAGGCTTCAGGTTTCCAGTTAGCAACTAGCCATCTCACTCGTTCTTCATCAAAATCGACAGAGCGAAATTGAAATGAAACAGTGTCTTTTTCAATTTCCTGGATAAGTATTCTGGTTATTTTCATAGCTATGGAACTAACTCAACAAATCAAATAAATTAGTTTGCATTACTCCACCAGAGGGCGGTGGTGTTTCAGCTTCATCTTCGTTAACTTCTACTATTGGAGATTCCAAAAGATTGAGTTGTCCTTCTGAAGTTTTGGTAGAACGCTTGCCCTGTTTTTGTTCTAAAGATTTAGTGCGCTTAGCCCAGCCTCTTTCTTTTGCTTGTTCGACAACTCTGGTGCGGATATCTCGTGCCAAATGCTCGTAATCATCTTTGATATTGTTGTAATGAATCGGACGACCGCCAATTATTTCCCAAGTGTCTTTGACTCCATCACGCAGCCGATTATGGGCTACTATTGCTTCGTTGCACGCCCATAAATAAACATCAGTCCAGCGGCTTGCCATAGGTGCTTCATAGCTGGCGGGCATCATTACCGCCACTACCTCGGCTGGAGTTGCTAAACTACCGACAACGCCTTTTCGGTGTTCTTCAAATACTAGTTTGAGGCGATCGATGGCGATCGCTTTGAATATCCAAGGGGGTATGCAGTCCATCCAAGCGCTGCGGTGGACGATGACGGGCCCCGCGATATAGCGGATGTGTCCGAGTTCTAAATCTGCTAAT
Organism: Nostoc sp.; assembly: GCA_036918135.1. Lineage (GTDB taxonomy): Bacteria > Cyanobacteriota > Cyanobacteriia > Cyanobacteriales > Nostocaceae > Nostoc. The sequence goes on along the minus strand of JBALDB010000009.1, from coordinate 30,165 downwards.
TCTAGTAGAGCGGCTGTGACTTCTTTTGATAGCTCCATTTCAGTCATCAAAAGCAACATTTTCTGTGTCGCTGGGGTCAGCTTCTTTTCGGCTTGCTTGCGACGGTTTTGAACGGCCAGCGCTTCAATGTCAAACAAAGGTTGAGCTTCAGTCATCGTTAAAAATGGGTAGGTGAAAACTGTCCGCGGACTTCCGCGGACAGGGTGGATTTGAATCTATGAAACTAGCTAAAAAGCTTGCAGGCTAAAGGGTAGGCTGAATGTTTTCCGGTTCGCAGGTAACATTTTTCATGCAGATTGGGGCGTTTATAGATTCTAGATATCTACAACGTTCTGCCACTTCCTCTGCTGATGCTTTTTCTTCTTCCCTATCGTCATCATCAAAGCCGAAACACTCAACAAGCTGACCTTTCCAATAAACGCGTCCACTATGGCTTTGAGTCAGATTTTCGATGCCATAGAACCAGTCACAGTAATTATCAGCTTTTAGTAGGTCATAAATTCTGTCTAATTCCTGCTGACCGAGTTCGGATAAATTTCCGTCAATGGTTGCTTGAACGAGGCTCAAGTGGCGCGGTGAAAGTTGCTTGCCATCGTTAGAGAGTTCAAGAACTTCCATACACTTTTCAATGTTGGGGTTGCTCATCTGATTCACCTTGAATGTAAGTAAGTAGTTGAACACCTGCCGAATTAGTAAATAATTGGACAGGCTCCCGACGACTACATCCCCGACATTGAGTAGGTGATTGTGGTGCGTCTTGTGCGAAACTAATAGAAGTATTAGCTAGCAGACAAATAATTATCCCGAAAATCAATTTACTCATGCCAGTAGCCCCAAAGAATGCAACTCTTTGCGGGCTATTTCATCCCACTCAGAAGGACTATTTCTCTCAACTTTGTAAGCGAATTTAAGAGCTGCTTCGACTTCGCTATCGAATTCGATTGCCACTTCATAATAGGTTCCAAGGTCATGAGGGCAAGCTTTCGTGTAGAAGGAAACGCTCTTTTTTAAGTGCTGAGGAATCGGAAATAATCGCTCTAAATATTCCCGATAAATTCTGCATTCTTTTTTAGCATTTGAAGCATAATTCTCAGTGCCAACTTGCTGACATTGTTCTTCTGCTGGTGCAGAACCAATTTCTAAATGGGCCAAGGTAATAACCTTTTACTATTGGGCAATTTGGGCGAAATAAATTCCACCCAAATCGCCAAACTCATTGCAGACATGAGCTTGGCGATTCAGGGAAATTAGAATTTAAAAAAGTTAATTACTTATAGGCGATCGCGTGTCCCGCACCGATGCCAAAAATCTTAGAAATTAGGTTGGATATTAAATTGATTAAAAAAGTTATTACAATAAATAATTAGGGCGAGGTTAATTGATAATCCCACCCTAATAAATCTATTTAACTGTTATCGCAGACAACTCACTTTCAATCTTTTCTAATAGGCTTGATAGTCTGTTTACTTCTTCCTGGTATTCAACATACTCACGCATTGGATTCCAGTAATATGGATGCTGCTTTATGAGACTATCTCTTTTAACTTTGCGCTCCTCGTCATTTTGTAAGCTCATATCCAAAGCTACTACCTTATCAACTTCTGTTTCAATATTATTGAGGATATTGCGTAGGTCTACAATTTCAATATTCAATTCTTGGATCTGATCTTGAATAAGGGCAATATTCTTAGGGTATTCTTGGATCGCCACCTCTGCATCCTCTATCTTCCAATCATCCATTGGATCTAAGTCTGCCAGATATACATCTTCCAAGTTATTTTCTTTTGTCCAATCATATCTTTGTTGTAATTCCATCTTATACCTCTAATCCTAAATACTTTTGATTTTTTGCCACATTTATATTATAACACTTATTTTGATTATTTGCAACATCTTTCTTTAATACAAATACCGCAGAAGTAAAAAGAATTTGTGCAACAAATATAAAATTCATCCTCAATTACCAAGTCCAAAAAATGTACTTGGTAAGTCAGGTTGAAAGTATGAACGTAGAAAATTACTTACAGGCGATCGCGTGTCCTGCACCAATGCCAAATAATTTAGCTCCAGGACAATAAGCTATTAGTAAATCCCAAAATTCATCGCGGTCGTAGTACTTTTGAAAAGTTCCGATTCGAGTTATGTCTTGACCAGAACCATCTACTCGCACGGCTACGACCATTGCCTCAGTACATAAATCCCAACTAAATTGCAAAAGCTTACAGCGCTCTACAGGCTCCTCAATTACATTGAGAACGTAAACCAAGCTAACAATTGAATACGAGCGATTTAACTTTTGAAATTGAGGTAAGTAGTAAGAGTCAAAGCTATGAACTTCATAGCGTCCTGAAGTGCGTTCGCTCAATCTAGGCATATCCAAATTGTGACCGCAGCCAAAATCCAACCACGAGCCTTTGGAAGGCAGGAAACTTGAATTTAGTGCGTTCCGCAACGGTAAAGATAACTGCTGGCGCTTGATGGCTGTTTTCCATCTAGGGGTTTTCCAATTACTTGGGTAAAGCCAACTAGGATAATTTTCAGTTTCGGTGTCGTTATCTGAAGGCTGTAAGTCGAATAACGATGTCTGCATAAAATCTTGGGACATTTAACTAATTAATAAACCCCCATACGAGCAATGCTTTCTTGTTTTTCTAACTTCAACACAGAAAATTCATCGCGAAGTTTGCCGAGTTCAATGAACTTAATTTCCCGACATGCCTTGGCATCAGAGATGTCTTCTAAAAGCTCCCAATAGCTTTGGTGCTTTTCTAAAAATTGTTGCCGCTTGGCTTTGCGTTGTGCATCGTTGCGGAGCGATTCATCAAAAGCTATTGCAGAATCAATTTGGCATTCAATCTGTTTGATAACTTGATGAAGGCGCTCAATTTTAACGTCAAGTTCGTGGATTTGAGATTGAACGGTAGCGATTGCGCTTGGATATTTATTTAGAAGCATTTTGTATCTCCTTAATTTCGTAGGGTAAACAAGGTTCGTAATGAGTAGTAGATACTTGCTTGCATTTCACGTCTATTTGCAACTCCTTACCCTCACACTGGAAAACTAAACTTATCGCCCCGATAAAATTAATATTGACATGCTTAAAAGTTGCTATCACTGCTTTATTTAAAGTTAAAATTTCGTAGTTGTAACCTCGAATCAAATTCATTTTTACCTCCTAAAAAATAGGGGTGGATTTCTCCACCCAACTCCTTAATTCTGCTTCCGTCCAGAGTGGCGGCTCCAATATTCCTTCTCCTTGGCAAATACCTCGATCCAAGGATAATATTCCCCATCTTCCAACCCAACTAATAGCTCGTAATGAACGATTGCTAATACCACCGCTACGAATCCTTGGCGGGTTCTGATTGAGTGGAATGCTCCCCACAATTCTTCCAAATCATTTGCTACTGCTAAAGAGGCAGCTTGCTTAAATACTTCCTCGGAGGGTAATAATGAGGCCCATATCAAAGAAGCTGCTATCAATTGATTGTCGATATTGCACTCTGCAATAATCATTTCCAATTGGGAGATAGAGTATCCCTGCCGATTCATTCTGCTCCATACTTTCCCCCATTCATATTGTCCAATCTTTACTTCTTTGATATTCAATGTCATCATATTTATTCCACCTATATTGATTTTTTGCTACATCTTTATTTTAGCATAATTTTTGATTATTTGCAACATATTTAATAACTCAAAGCTTTGCTGTGAGCCATTTTTAAGGCTTTGTAGTTACCATTGTAAACGGAAGAATTATTTAATTAATCAATGCTTTAAAAATATAAATTCTAGATACTCGGAGTAAGTAAATATATCGATGCCGATTTGCACTGTTTATTCCGACACTGGTATAGCCGAACAACCACTAATTTTGATTTTTAACAACAAGTTATTAGGAAGTATCCAAAGTAAAAAATTATGCGAAAAAGAACTTTTAAATCCCAGCTACTAATAGCAAGTAAAAATATTTGTTGTAAAGGCGGTGGTGGTGGCGGTGGTGGCGGCGGTGGAGGTAAAGGTGGTGGAGGTAAAGGCGGTGGCGGCAGTGGTAAACAGAAAACTGGAAAAAAGGGCAAAACTAAAAGCCCTAATGGTTCTGTCAAGCAGAGGCGAGATGCAGCTAAAAAAGCCGGACTCAAGGGTGTAGCTAAATTAAATTCTAAGCAACTTAGCGATCTAGGCTACTAAAAATGAGGCTATCAGGAAAATACGATTTAAAAAGTAGGCCAATTCAGCAAACAGATTTACAAATAAAACCACAACTTTTTGTTAAATATGAAGGCTGGACTCTTCCTATAAATGGGCCTTTTTCTTTGGTAGAAGCTGAGCGAGGAATAGCAGTTTTATATGTTTCTGCGCCTGGAGAAACACCACTTTATTACACAGCAAAACCTCACTCATTGCATTGGGGAGAACAGAAATTCAAGTTACCATCGCCTGCTAAAAAAGTTAATGCCGGAGAGATGATAATTTGGGAGCCAGGTTATATCACCACACAGATTGTTGATAATATCCTCACTCCAAAAATTAAGGCTGATTATCCTGTGAGTGATGCCTACGAAGCATACACCCAATTAATTTTGAATGCAGTAGCTAGTCGGCTTGCTACTTGTCCCCAAAGTAATCGAGTTGCTGTAGCTCAAAGCGGAGGATTAGACTCATTACTGATTACTTGGGCGCTGCACAAATTAGGGGTGGAAGTTTACCCGCTTACTGTCTGCACAAGTCCTAACGATTTAGATATTACTGCTGCTACTGCTTGCCTAGAATGTTGGGGATTAAAACCAATTCCAATTGTCCTAGAAAATTCACAATCTGAGGAATTACTCAAAGAAGCGATCGCTTGTTTGGAGGACACAGAAACCTCAAATCTGCGAATGGCAATGGGAAATCTGCTCATGGCCAGAAAGTGCAACGAGATAGGAATTCAAAGTATCTTCGTTGGACACGGACATGATGATATTCACGGTAAGGGAACTTTAGTAAAAGCTGCCCTGAAGCAGGTAACCCAAGGACAAAGTGAATCAGAGCGTTGGTCCGTCGCCCGGAGAAACGTAACTTTAGCCACCGGGGGAATGCTCAAAATGTTTGCTTCTACTTTCCGCAGCTACGGGGTTCACGTGCGAATGCCTTACTACGATAGAGAGCTATTAAATTGGGCATTTAGCCAGCCAACCTCAATTATTCCTATGACTTTTGACAAGTCATTTGTTAGGGATTTTGCTACTACTGTTTTGCCCAAAGGAGAGTGGTTAGATAAAAAACATTCTGTTGGATATCTGACGGGGGCGGGTTTGAGTTTCAAGCAACCTTTATTTAAAGGTAATTCCTTAATAACAAACGAATTTATTCGTAATTTACTACGCTTAATTAAAGGGTAATGATTGACATCAAATTAGTATCTTTAGACAAATTAGAAGCATGGGGAAAAAACCCCAGACAACGCGACCCAGAGCGATTTGAATGGATTAAGATGTCGCTCAAAAAATTTGGATTCGTGATGCCAGTTTATGCCCGTGAAGATGGAATGCTGTATTCGGGACACCAAAGAACTGGGGCAGCGCGAGAACTTGGATTTACCGAAGTACCTGTGATTTACTTGCCTGGGTACGACGAAGCCACAGAGCGAGGAATAAACATAGTTTTTAATCTTTGCACTAACGACCACGCTACCAAAGCAGATTTTGGCAAGAAAGCGGCGATGGAACTTTCAGATTTAGAAAAGTTTCAAGCACTACCAGATGCCACAGATCCTTTTCCTTGTTTAAAGCAATTTGACATCAAACCAATCGACTACCAAGAAGACCTTAAGCCCTCAGAAATTAGCAACATGACTTTTCTGTTTGCTCAGACTTTCTGCGATTTGGGCGTGGAAATTCCGATTATTTTAAATGCTGACAACAAAATTATTAATGGAGGACCTAGACTTTTAGCGGCTCTTTCTTATGGGCGTGTTGTTCACTCGGCAGTTAAGATTACGGACAACAGTGAGGCCATGCAACTGTTCCTCAACAAAATCACCATGAGCTTTGACTTGCAACGAGCTTTCGGTGAAGAACTCCGCTACAACTCTTTCTTCCGCCGCCGCAATCAAGCTGCTCAACGGACAACTTTCGGAGTTGGATTTTATCAATGGGTTTTTGGCAAGGAAGCCCGCAACGGAGGTAAGGCTTGGCTGTTAAAACACATGGTAAAGCTTGAGGGAGAATATCGCGCCCGCTTTATCGCCGAACACGGAACCACCTGTATAGATTTTGGCGCAGGAAGACTAGATAATACCAATAAACTTCAGGCAGCGGGTATTACCTGTATTCCTTTTGAACCTTATGCCATGAAACCTAACAGCGACCAAATCAGCGTCGTTGGGGCAAGGCTAATAGCAAGGAGATTCCTGTCTTGGATTGCCAATAAACCGCAAATAGATTCGCTATTTTGTTCGAGCGTTTTTAATAGCGTTCCATTTGCCGAAGACCGGGAACACCTGATGGTGATATTTAATGCCATCTGTTCTCAAGGTGCAAAATTATATTTACACACCCTTTCTGATTCCAACCTTGCTAGCCGTGTATTTAACAACGGATTAAACGCATCATCTCGCGCCGATGGTGCAATTTTATTGGACACAGAACCGGGACTTTATATCAACGAAATTCTTAAAGTTCCCAAGGTACAGAAATTTCACTCTGAAGAAGAACTAATTGCCCAAGGCAAGCGCTACTTTCATAAAGTTACTTACTATGCCGCCAATGGTTCTTCTCACGGGATTAAATGTGAAGGTCCGAGAAAAATTGAACTGATTCTATTAGTAAAAGCGTTGGAATTTGAATTCAATTTACCTTACCCGGGCAATCAACGAATGGGGTTAGCACAAGAAGCCATAGATGCTTTCTCCAGTTTCACAAATATTGATTTAATGAAGGTTAAAGAAGATGCACAGACTAATCGGTAAGTGCAATCCGAGGAGAGATAAGGATTTTGAAGTAATTGAGTGTGCAATTACTCCCCTCAATTTTCAAAGTGTAGATGATTTTAATATCCCTATAGGTTGTGGAGCCAGCTTTGTTAGCTCTGGCAATAGCAAGGTTTGTCTATTTACAGGATGGAGCCACGAAATCCCAATTTACTATTCAATTTACCGCGACAATTTGTACTGGCACGAGCAATATTTAGCGCTCCCCAAACAGGAGATGCGTCCTGTTTTGGTTGAACGGGGACAAGCTGTTATTTGGCATCCCGAATGCGGCATCACAACTTATGAAGTTGAGCCAATTCCTCAACCGCCGATTAAAAGCGATGCAGTTTCTTTAGATGAAGCTATTGACGAATATTTGAAGTTACTTGTAGATGCGGTAAAAAATCGAGTTTCGGTTTCTACTCCCGGTATTGCTGTTTCCCAAAGTGGGGGACTAGATAGCTGTCTTGTCGCTTGGGCACTTCATAAATTGGGTATAGATTTTGTCCCCTTGGTTGCTTGTTCTTCTTTAGAAGACTGGGACTATCAAATGGCAATGATGGTTTTATCTCAAATAGGCATTGAACCTACCCCTGTGCTAATTACACCAAAAGAACTACCAGAGCTATTTAATGAGGCTGTATTTTGCTACGAATCTACCCAATTCGACAATTTACAAATGGCGGTTGCCAACGTAGCGATCGCTCGTCGCTGCCAAGAGTTGGGAGTGAAAACGATTTTTAATGGACACGCTCACGATGACCTGATGGGTACAGACGGACTGGTTCAAGGCACGTTCAAGCGATTGGAAGGCACTGAATCAGAGCGCTGGCGAGATGCTAGGCGCGATGCTGTTTCTGGGTTTGGAATGGAAAAGATGTTTTCAACTAGTTTCCGGCGGTATGGCATTAAGGTGCAAATGCCATTTTTTGATACTGCTTTTGCGACTTGGATATTTAGTCAGCCAACCAGCATTATCCCAGTAAAAGCTAAAAAACCCTTTGCTCGCATGGCAACGCGCCAAGTACTGCCAATCGGCGAATGGTCGCGTGATGTATACAACCGCCACGGCTATATTACTGGTGCTGGATTTTACGAAGATAATATCCGCCCAGCTATTGAGGAGCATTTAGAAAAAGCCAAAGTCTTTTTTGCTTACCTCAAAACTCAAGACTGGCGCAAAATTGCTCAACAACACGAAAAAACAGTATGAAACAATTTAACTGGTCGAACTATGCCGCTAATAGCTTGTCTGGTGACTGGTCGCCAGCAAAGCTAATTCCAAATCCAGAAGAAGTTACTCATTACGACTCTTTATTAGCTGAAGCTTTTTATCGTGCTGCGGCCAACGAAGCTGATGCTTGTACCATCTATCAAGTTGCCAGTGATTTTGCTACTTCAGATGCTTGGAGTTATTACTCTGCTTTATGGTTGCGCGACGAAATCAGGCACTCAGAAGCTTTTTATCGCATGGGTTGTTATTTGCAGCCGAAACCAGAAAACACATGGCATGAGTGCTTTAAGTATCGCGATCGCCAATTGTACATGCAAATATTCCACAGTGAATTGCACGTTTGGGCAGCATTGGCACTAGATGAATGGAACACGCATCAGGAATATCTACAGCTAGCAAAGCAAGTTGAACCTTTGGGTTTGAAGGACTTGGTTTTAGCTATCGCCGCTGACGAAGCTCGACATTATAGCTATGCAGTTTACGCACTTAAAGCAGTTGACTACCAACAAGCGAGTGCTGTGCTTTCAGAAATGGCAGCAATAGCTCAATTAGGTTATCCAGACGAACAATTTCTTTTTGACCACGACCGACCAAACCATCAAAAAGCCCTGGAAATAACAAAGCGATATCTTCAGCTTAGTTGATTTGGTTTGAATCGTGGATCTGAATAAAAGGACATTTTTATTGTGGCAAGAAAAGGGAGGGTAAAACTTACAGCACAAGAAATTCAGGATAGAAAAAACTATATTCTGACTCGCCTACGTTCGGGCTTTCCTCGCTTAGATGTGCAGCGCCAATTTGCCGAACATTTTAAATGTACTACTGAAACAGCCCGTACTTGGCTAAGCAAAACTTGTGATGAATTGATTGATAAAGATATCAATCAGCGAAAGCGAAATCATGCGGTGATTATTGAGATGTATCACGCACAGATTACCGCTTACCAAAATGAAATTATGGCAATGCAACGAGAGATTGATAAAATCTCTGAACTTGAAACTATTCGCAAGCTAACTTTTGCACAAATAGAATCTGCCGCGGGTGCCCAGTTACAAGAATTAAAACAAAGAATAAAATTAATTCCCGAGCCACGATTAACAGATAAAGCTTACTTGATAGATACTAAAACCCGCATCCGTGAACGGATGTTTAAGGTGATTTCTGAACTCAGTAGACTACAAGGTAATAAAGATACTGCTAGTGAATGGCGCGATGCTTTGAGTATATTGCTAGATAATAATTTAGTCCCTGGAACAATCGCCGATCGCATTTTGCAAGTTATTGATAACTACGAAACTGAATTGAATAATAAAATTCACGAGATTTAATAATTATGGAAAGAATTACAGGTAATTACACCAAACAAAGCCCAAGCCTTATTCAATCAGACTTCCAGATAAACCCTACTGAATATGCCGAATTTGATGGTACTAAATTGCCCGTAAATGGGCCTTTTACAGTTGCCATTGCTCGCTTTGGTACAGTCACTTTATATTCTTCATTTCCGGCTGAAATTCCTTTGTATTACAGCATCGATAATAAAGAAATTCACTGGGGAGAACTGCGGCGAAAATTGCCGGGAAAAGTGCATCAAGTAACCCCAGGAACAGCCATTAAAATTGGACATGGCACAAAAGTTTGGAAGCACGAAAAGCTCAAACCCGCGATCGCACCTCAAATCGCTCTACCGGATGCGATCGCTCGATATAAAGAGTTGCTTTTAAAAGCGGTGAGTGCGCGACTGGAAACCTGCCCTAGCGGTAAAATTGGCTTATCCTGTTCGGGGGGTGTAGATTCTCTATTAATCGCCTGGGCGCTCAAGGAGCTGGGGGTAGACTTTCTCTCCTTTACAGCTTGCACATCCTACAAAGCTTCAGACATCTCCCAAGCTCGACGTAACCTGAAGGCAATGGATCTAGCCGAGCCAATTCCAGTTTTAATTGACCGCCAAACAGTCGTCGATTCCATCGAAGAAGCTTTAATACTGTTTGAGGATATCGGACCTACCCAAGAGTATATGCGGCAAGCAATTGCTCATGTGGCTTTAGCTCGTCATGCTGCCGCTGCCGGAGTCACCAGTATTTTTAATGGTCACGGGCAAGATGACTTGATGGGAAGAATGCGAAGCATTTATAAGGAGATAGTCGGATTGCCAGATACCGTAGGAAATGCCGAGATTTGGCGAGATGAACGCTTACGCGCTTTTAACGACCAAACATTAGTTTGGGATGTGAATAAGTTATTTAGCAGTATATTTCGGCATTATGGCATCCACGTGCGAATGCCTTATTACGATTGGGATTTTATGAATTGGGTTTTGTCGCAACGGCTAAACATTATCCCAATCAGCAAAGATAAACCTTTCGTTCAAAAGGCGGCAGCGATTGTTTTACCTTCTGGAGTGTGTAAGCCTGACTATACCAGTACGGGCTACGTCACTGGGGCTGGGTTTAAAGATAATCTCTCATTTAGAGACTTTGTTGATAACACTGCCCGTCAAGCTTACCGTAAATTATTTGAGAGTTCTAATGTCCAGGAAAATTTTCCTGGATTTAGCAACTAACCGTAAGCGATGAACACAGCGAACCTCAAACGGAAACTACAAAATGCTGCCAATAAATCGGCTGCTGTAAATACTTCCCGCAGCAGGAGCAAACACGACCAACGGGAAGCTTTTATCGCTGATGTTTACGAACGCGGGGGAAAAGGTTTTGTCGAGCGAGTAGGGCTATTTGCCACAACCGAGCGCCAATCTTCAGTACGCTTGCCTCCTTGGTATCGGGAGTTTTTGCTAACTGTTGGGGATTTTCGGCTCAACAAGGTGTTAACTACTGGTCCTGCACAGTGCGGGAAGACGCTAGCGCACGCCATGTTGTTCGTCGATTGCCTAACCACAGGGAAACTTAACGGCGTTTGGTTCTATGACACCCGCACTTCCCTAGACCAAAACGTGCCGATGCAATTCCAGCCGGTGGCAGAATCTTGGATTGCCAATATGGTGGCAGCCGGTCACAAGTTCAACCGCCGCAGCGATCGCTGCATTAACACTCGCTATCAAATCGACCAAGTAAACGGCATCTTTGCCTACGTTTCCACGTCCCGTCCGGGGTCAAGGGATAAAGGTACAGCCGCCGCAGGTGGTATGGCTGTATCCTACCAAGCTGACTACGCCTTTCTTGAGGAGCGATCGCAATATCGTCCAGGAAGCGCCGACTCAATTCCTCGACGGCTGGACGCCTCTTTGCTGCCAACTAGACCTATCCGCGAATTAGGGACGCCAGGGGGAGGTACGGGCATCGAGGAGCAGATGGGAAAAGTTGACCATCTTTTTTATCCCCACTACACCTGTACTAGCTGCAAACAAACCCTACCCCTTGACCCCAAAGGTTGCTTGCTGCGGGAAACCGTGCAGCGGGATGCCTTGGGACGAATCAAGAAAACTTTCTTGAGCGATTCAGGTAGACCCGTCAGCTGGTTCCACCGCGACGAAAATGACGCAGTGGGAAGTGCTTACTTTGGTTGTTCCCACTGCGGCGAACCCATTAGCGACCAGCAGCGCTGCGATGCACATTTTTACTGTCGGCATACGGGAACCGCTTTAGCTGACTTCCTAAACTCGCTTCCCCCAGGTATTCCCGAGTATACATGGACGATTGGGATTCACCTTTCACCCCTCACCCGCGAAACCCAATTTAATTTGGCAGCCAAAATGATTGAGGAGGGGATGAGCGCCAGTACTACGGATGACTGGCAGCAGCAGATGTTAGGTCATGCGAGCGAACATCAAGTTGGCAGCATTTCCCTGGAAATGCTAAGAGCATCAATGTCCTCTCCCGTACCGGGGCGAGAGCCAGAATTGGTATTGGCTGGCGTTGATGTGGGTAGAAGTGAAGATTGGTTGGCAATTGTCGAATTTTACCTACCCCCCAATTATCATCGGCTTACCCGTGCTGAAGTTATTGAAAAAACCATTCGCTATATCAGCTATGCCAGCGATGTAATGCGGAATGACATTTCAGATTTGTTAACTCGGTTCGATGTCAAGGCAGGTTTAATCGACAACGAGCCATCGCGGGAATCATCCATGTATTTGTGCCGCCGCACTTGTCTTGATATGGCCGACCAGATTGCTTATCTTAAAGACCCGGTACGAAAATCTCAAGTAGCAGACGGCGGTATTGTTTACGATTGCTACCAAATCCGTAACGAGAAATTCATGGGCGCAGTCCTAGAAGGCTTTTTACTCAAAGCCGATGATGATTATCCTCTCTACCGTCTACCACCAACCTGGGAAAAATGGCTCTCCAATCCCAGCGAGCGATCGCCATTGCGTCACCTGATGGGCCCATCGCGCGATCCCAAAACTCAGCAGTGGAAGCGCGGCCCGGGTAACGTTGATGATTTCTACTTTGCTTTGGTATTTGCCGAAGCTGCTTTCTATATTCAACTTGAAAAATTAATGCCGGATGAGGATGATTACAACCAAGCCTCTTCTAGCTTCTCAAGCTGGTGGTAGGAGAAAGTTCATAGATAAAATCAACAACATTGCCGCGCTCAACCCAACCCTGTCTGTTGTAAAACCCTTTTTTATAAGATTCTCGCTCTTTGCGGGTTAGGGCTGTAACTGAATGACATCTTCTCATCTTCGCTTCTGATATAACTACCGCTAGTAGCTTGCTGCCGACTCCTTGATTGCGACTCTCTTGTTGGATAAATAAATCCGAGACGTATCCTCGAAGCCGTTCGATAAATAAGCACGGTATCCAGTGAACTGTGATGTAGCCTATAACCCCCTTTTGGGACTCGGCTACATAAACTGAATGGCTGTTATCCGCCGCACACTGAGAAATGTGTTGCTGAATCTGAGATACAACTTTATCGTAAGGATTTGAACTTACCCAATTATGCCAGCCTAGCTCTTGCAGAATTTGAGCGATCGCACTTGCGTCCGATTCAAGAGCTTTCCTAATAGTGAAATCCATATTTTCTACTGTCTAAAAGTTTTCAATATATCGGCTTTTCTCCTAAAACCGCAACTAAATGCCTGAATTGCCAGCTAATTCAATTAAATGTTTGAGCCTCTCTCAGCCAAATGCTTGGTTGTTATTTCATGGCAGGGATATTCAAAGGCTTGATTACTCAATCAATCACAAAGGCTTAATTATTATTCACGCGGGGAAGCTTGCTAATAAACGACAACTCAAACAAATGAGTATAGACCTAAGCACTCTGACACTGACAGAACTACCTACACAAACAATAATTGGAAGTGCCCAACTTATTAGTTGTTCTTGGTCGGACGAAGCTCGTGCCTATAATTGGCATTTTACTCAGACGAATTTGTGGGAAAAATCTATACCTTTTGTAGCTAAAACCATCCTTTTTAATATCCCACTTCATCTGATAAATTCTTATGACATCAACTTTGAAATCCGATAACATGTACACTACTGGCTGCAATCGAGTCATAGAACGAATTGAGTCTAGAATTGAAAAGTTTAAACAGGATTTTCGCAAATCTCCACAGTACATAGTCATCAGCAAAGACTACTATCAATGCTTTATTTGGTATCAACTTTATACACAGCCTGGTTCTGAGGCATATACCAGTCAATTCCAAGGAATTCCTTTAGTGTTAATTCCCGGACATGAAATCTTAGAACTCACTGGAACCCCTAAAGATATGATTATCTATCAAATTCAGCACCGGAAAAACAATTAATAATATCTTTCCATTCTTCCTCTTTTAATTGCCGAGCTTTTTCCCAATCTTCATCAGAGTAGTTTTGCACTGATTCTTCAGTTAATTCAAAATCTGTTAACTCCATTTCTCCACTAATTAACTGCTCCACCTCTTCTCTATATAAGGGTTCTGAGGCAATGGGAATGTATTCGTTGGTTGTCCGGTCGTGAAAATTATCTTCAACAATGATATATTCAGCATTTTCAACTTTTTCCCCGTCAGGCATAACGCCCCTAGCAATAATTCTCCAAATTTTGATACTCATTTTCTTTCAAAGTCGCTATTAATTAGTACCTGCCATCCCTGGCGATCGCGGCGAAACAGAAAACCTAGCTTTTGGTATTCCTTCTTGCTCCACAGGGTTCTATTACTAACCTCTAGGACTTGACTTAATTCATTTGTAGATAGCCGCGCGTGGGAAACAGAGGCGTATTTTTCAAGTAACTGTAGCCGAAAAATTAACTTTTGGTAAATTGTCGCTGGAACAAAGTTTTTAAATAGCCCCATAAGGCTTTTTTGTTCGGTCTCAATAGGGACTTGTCCATTGATTTGTACTAAAAACCTATCTAAATCTTCTTTGCTTGAATTCCTTGCTAGATGATAACCCCGCAATAATTCAAACTCTTCCCAAGTTATATAAGCACGACCAGCGGCTTTTGTAGGAGTGATTCGACAGTCCTTAACATATTTTTCATAAAATAGACTCTTGCCTATTCCGAAAGTACTCATGGCTGTCTTAACATCAATTCTATTAGCTTCGGCTATAACGCTAACTATTTCTAAATCTTCCATAGTTAATTCTTTTTTTGACAATCATAAAATCATATCAAAAACTCGTCCGTGGAAATCCGCGGACGAGTTTAAAATTAACTGTTAAAACTTGCTAAACTGACACTTTTTCTGTTTGATAAGTCATAGGTCTAGGCTTTCTTTTTTTGATGGGTATTGATGACGAGTTTGGTGGTTGAGGAGTTCGGCATGTCTCACAGTAGAGTGGGCGCGAACCATAGGTTTCGCGGGTAGTTGGGTTGTGGCACTTCTTACACACAAAGTTAAAGATACGGGTATGAATTTGTCGCTTGTGCGCTCTGACTGTGTACTCTTTGACTTGAACTGTTTTGGTAGCCATCATTTTGCGATTGGTATTCTTCTATATTTAATTTCCCATATCTATAAAGAAGGGCTAACTATTTGCCTAAACGAACGCAAATAGCTTCTTGTAGAGATGCTTATCCTAGTTTTTTTGTTGAGTTTTGGGATTAAGGTTACTGGAACTAGCATCATGCCCATCGACAACTTTCAAGCCTTGGCTCCTAAATCCAGGAAAATTTTCCTGCAAGTTTACAGATTTTAAAAGCAATAAAAATTACCTCTCAATCCGATATTCTCATGTCAATATAGAAAAGTCTTTAACATCAAAGGACGATAAACATGTCTACCAAAATAGAAGAAGCTCTAGATTCTCAAGCTGAATTACTGAATAAATTCTCAGCAATAGTTAGAAGCTTATTGAAATTAGTTGCAACGCTAAAAGCTGATAAAGATGCAGCCGTTGCCCAACTTGCTAGTTTACTTGGCGTTGATGAGTCTGGAGCTTCAGCTATCCTAGAAAAAAATCCAGAGATTCAAGCATTAATTGATGAGGCTTCTGCTGCTTTACCTTCCAATACATCTAATGCACCAATTGAAGGTGCTGCTGCTAGTTAATTTACCTTTTAGAGTCCAGGAAAATTTTCCTGGACTCTAAAAAGTGATGTGAGGATTCTTAAAAGCATTGGACACGACAGAAATGGATTCTGATGAGGGCTATATTCTAGACCTTGGCCCTTGCTGCGGCTGCGGCAGTACTGAAGTGAGAGCGCAGAATATTTTGACACTTGATAAAAAAGCGCCTGTCCCCGGTACTGGCTGGAGCTGCATGGTTTGTGGCATTCCCGCAGATGGAGCAATCGCCGTTGTGTGTGATGAGTGCTTAGCTCAACTCAAACAAGGACATGAAGTCTTAAAATATGCTGTTTACGGCGATGCTTTGGATAAACTGCGCTGCAATATCCACGAGCTAACTGAAGCTTTTGAACACAAAAATATATCTCATGACTAAGGATTATTAATTAATTCTTCTCCTAAGATTACGAATCCCCATTGTGGAAATTTAGTCAGCATTTTTTTGATAACAATCTGTAAAAGAGGGTCGTCGTCCCAGCACTCTTTCAAGTATTCAAAGCCTGGGTTTTCTCCTAATATCTGTGCAAATTTCAACTTCTCCATTCGCGCTGGTCTAGTTTTCAACCTGACAGCCCTTGCCTCACTCGACCATTTATTATTTTCCTCATCATTGGGGGGCATGTCGCCCCCCAATGATGCACTATCAACTCGATCGCCATTGCACCTCACGAACTCTTTTGAAGAGTTCGTGAGGTGTTGGTGAGGTGTTTCTGAGACTTCCTCCAAAGTTTGCGCTGACTTGCTTTCATCCAAAATACACTCTTCATCCAAAGCGTGCATTTCTTCTAAATCAGCGTGGGTTTCTTCATCAATAGAACCTACTTCTTGTTCCCAAAAACTTTTAACTCTACTTCCATGCAGATTTCGTACTATCCAACCGATAGTTTCTCGCCCATCTTTTATCGATTTATCTGGTTT
Organism: Nostoc sp.; assembly: GCA_036918135.1. Taxonomy (GTDB): domain Bacteria; phylum Cyanobacteriota; class Cyanobacteriia; order Cyanobacteriales; family Nostocaceae; genus Nostoc. The sequence continues at coordinate 13,590 of JBALDB010000009.1, read as the reverse complement.
GAAAATGAATAACCCAGTTGCCGAGAGTACTTTTTTGGCAGCAAGAAAAGTACTGTATCCTAAAGTTGTGTTTAATGGCATCCAGCGAGAACCATAAGGGTCAGATGTCCAACACTCTTGCCATAGTTGGTTAACTGAGGGCTTTTGTTTGGAAGCCCAAAGCATGTCTTCAATTGGGATAATCACATGTTGCCTTCTATATGGTTTTTGCTGTTTTCTGCGGACAGATTTCTTGGGAGTAGAACGAGCGATCGCAGCAGTCATCTTCTAACCCCCTGTTTGTAAAGGTTTGCTATTTTTGGTAAAATAATCATGTTGTATACCGTTCGCGCCGGGTACATCCTATTGGTTTGGTGAGATGTTGTTTTTTTACAGATGAAATAGCGATCGCTCTAAAAAAGCGATCGTTATTTCTATGGATCTCCTATCAAGTAATTGTGTTTTTTGGGTTTTGTTGTAAAAACAACCATTTTGAATTTTCCTGATTATATTGACGCAACGAAATTACTCTTGCCGTGGCAAGAACAAGTAAGGTAATTGAAATGATGGCTAATTAATTTTTTGTCTGTTGACGAGACATAACATAATCGTACCAATCTCGAACCGCTACTAATTCTTCAACGCCATTTGCTACAGCATTAAGCACGTGTTTGTTGTAAGAGTTAATAGCATGATTAGAGTGGCTAAATTTATCCTCAGCCCAATCAAGGCAAATTGTCCGCACTAAAATATCAACTGTTTCCGGGCTAAGTTGGCTCGGTCTTTTGACACCTTGAAAATTTAACCACTCCACAATTAAATTTGTGGGATACTTTAACAAAGTACGAATTTCCCTGATTCGTAAATCTTGATTTATGGGCTTATTTAACAACAAAGTTTGTTCGCTTTGCAACTGGTGAGCCGCGTCCAATTTAGCCTGAATACTCTTAACAATACTTGCCCAGTCTGTTTGGACATTCCAATCTACTTCTACCTTAGATTTAGTTAAGGCGTCGTAAACTCGACAGAAAACTGTATTTTGTTCTCCAGACGAACAACCAATTATTATCGGCCTAGATAAATCTTTGACCAATGCGATGGCTAACAGAAAACCTTTGGTAAAGTTCGTTTCAATCCCACTTCTAATAATGTAAGTTTTGTCCGCTGAAACTACGATATCTAGTTTCATATTGTCTTTGCCCTTGAAACCTTTAGGAGTCAAGCGCAATTCCCAAAGATATCCGCATATTGCTGGGGAATATTCAGGAGTATTTATTTTTGTTTCCGGGTCGTGGTAATACCAGCAATAACTTTTCCCTTCCCAATCCCCCCTTTTGACGTAGAGGTAAACTGGCTCAGGAAGGTTGCAAATTCCTAGTTTAAGTTCCATTTTTCAAAACCTAAATACTTTGACTTCCTGCCGAGGAACAACTATAGTTTCGCCTGTTTCTGCATGGAAACTCCACAGCTCGTTGCAAGTTCCATAGTCAAAAAACTTATCAAACTTGCATACTTGTTGATTGACTTCAAACTCCAATTTAACTAAGGCTTTGGCTAAGGCTACATGATGCAACCAGGAAATCTCTTTGTATTGAATTGCACAGTGGAAACTGTTTTCCAAGAAAGTTGCAAGCTTGGCAATCAACAATTGCTTGTCTTCGATTGTCCAAGCTTCTGTCGCCTGGGTTAAAGTTTTGTTGTTACGCCCGACCAGGAAGGCTATTTCATCCCAATTGTCGGCATCTTTTAATGACTGTTCCAGACTCGGTTTATCAGGTACTCCTGATGAAAAAGCTTCTAAAAAAGAGGTCTTGACTGCCTTATGCTGAGGTCTAGGAGTATTAGCTACATGAGCAATTAAGTCATCCCCACCAGGAACGAGGATTAACCTTTGATTCTGTTTCATCTCCTCCCAATCAAACCAAATCGCATTCCTTTGTGCGCCACTCTCAACGCAAGACATCCAGCGAGTGTACTGCCTCATCTGCCAGTTATAGGTGTCGTCACCCTCAGCTAGGGATTGCAGCGTCACCCATTCCTGTTTTGCATTGACAGCATTGATATACAGCTGCTGGTAAGGGTAGGAAAGTTTTTGGCGATCGCTAATTTCTTCTTCGATGGCATCCATGTCAATCTTCTTCAGGTTCGCCAATGGCACCTTAGTTATCGCGCCATCGACCTGTAATAGGGCATTACCGTCCTCAACCTTTGTTAGCCATGAAGCGTAGATTTCCCCTTCATGCTGCCACTGTACGGCATCTTGTAATGACAATCCGTAGAGCGTCAAATCAGTCGTTACTTCGTCGGGTTCTTGCTTAATAGCAAGTTCTTGTATCCGAGCGATCGCTTGCGTCAGGTCTTCACCTGTAATGATGGAAGTCACTAGATGACAAGCTTCTTCTACCAGCTTTTGCAAGCTCAATCCAGTCAGTTGGGCGGCCTTCTCAACTACTTTTCCTGACTCGTTGTGGAGCGGCGGCAGTGCGAACATCCTTGCTCCCCCTTCACCAGTTGGCTGGAACCCCGTACGGGGTTTTTTGGGAAGCTGCTTGATTAGCTCAGTGACTTCTTTTTGCGTCGGTGCTGTCGCTTTGATTGCTTCTACGATGGAGGCATAGCGGGACAAAGGAAGCTTCAAGAGGGTTCTAATATCGAGTTTGGCGATCGCATCAAGGTGTCCAAATAGATGCTCTTTGATGAAGTCTGCTAACTTTACATACGGCCCGGCGCTGCGGCGATCCCATGCGAAGCTATTCAAGTATTCCAGGTAATCTTTTGCTGGCATCGTCTCCCGCTTCTGGGCGACTGAGAGCCAAAACTCTAAAGCTTGGGCGGTCGAGGTGAAAAGTTTTTCGGGAACCGGAGTTAGTTCAACGGCTGTTGTGGTCATAGAACCTCGTGGGATTGCGGTTGCCGCAGGTATCGCATTTCTTTTTCGGCGTTTTCCAGGTGCTTTACTACCGATTCGAGTTCGGGTTTTTCACTCACCAAAGTGGTAACAGCGTCTAATAAGTCTTCCAGGGTGTAGCCTTCGACGGTCAAAATCTGCATCAATTCACCCATGAATTGGGTTAAAGCTTGGCAGCGAAGGTCTTGCAGCGCGCAGCGAATTTCTCTTTCGTAATCCATATTTTTAATGCGAGAAAGAGCGCCTTTTAAAGCGCTCGTGGTGGGGCAGTGGAATTAGTTTTAGGCTGTGAGGATGGCGTTTATTGCTTCGGTATCAGTGCGCCATTGGTCGCGCTTGTCGCTGTTGCAAGGCTGCGACACCCACAAGCCTTCTAAGTTTTGATAAAAGGTGCCAAGCAAATTAATGCCCTTTTCCCCGCCCCACACACGGTAGAGCTTGCCAAATATATCGTCAGTAGAATCGATTTCGTAGTGTGATGCTTCTTCGGATTGTTCAGCAATGTAAAGGTTTAGCTGGAATTGCGCCAGCGCTTGAATGTCAAGGCTTGCTTGTGTCATGATTATGATCTCCATATTTTGTGGAACAAACGGCGATCGCGTGTCCTGAGAAAACCAGCGATCGCCGTTTGCTTTGTCTGTATACTGATAGGATGACAGCTTCTTAGTATCTTGTCAATAGCTAATTATTATCCTATAATTCTGTTATCCTATTATTAAGTATGGAAATGATTTGTAAGCTGCCTCAATTAATGGAGCAAAAAGGAATCAATCAAAAACAGTTGGCAGATCAAACAGGGTTAAGTCCTACTACTGTTAGTAAGCTTTACAGAAACCAGTTAGACAGATTTGACAAAAAGACCATTACTAAGCTCTGCGATTATTTTGGATGCAAAAGCATTAACGAGTTACTTGAGATTGTTATTGATTAAGTTGCTTGTACCTGCCTTGGGGCGGGGAATTTAAGCCTGTTTTTGCCTCCTATGGAGGGCCGGCAGGAAGCTATGCAAGTAGCACCGAGGGCTGAATATGCCGTCCAGTTTTTGACTGCAAGCCGAGTAGATTAATTCCTTTCTCTCTAACCCAAACTTAGTAGAGTAGAGATAAGCACATGACCGACACACCTCAACAACCAAGCAGACTAGACCGCATAGAAGCACTATTGTTACAAACTGCTGTACAACAGCAAGCCAACACACAAGCGATTTCAAGACTGGAAACCAATCAAGAAGCACTACAACAGCAATTAGAGGCTAGTATCAGTCATTTGGTTGGGTTAATTGGCGATTTCGTTGAAGAAGCCCAGCAAGATAGAGCAGTGATTCGGGAGCTTCAATCAGAGGTCAGGGGTATACAAACCGAAAACCAGCGAATTTTACAATATTTGTTTGGGCAGCAGGATGAAAACCGTTGAGTTTAAAATTTACCCAACTCTTGCCCAAGCCCAAACAATTGACCTATGGCTTGAGAAACTTAAATGGTTATGGAATCGAGGGTTGGAACTTCGCCTAGAGGCTCAACAGCGACGCTGGAGAGAAAAATACGATACTTGGATATCGGAATTTAAGCCTGCCTCTGCCTCCCACGCGGAGGGTCAGCAGGAAGCCGCGCAAGTGGCATCGGAGGATGGATATTCTTCCCGATCAAATGCTATAAGCAGCGATCGCAAGTTTCTTGCACCACAGCCACGACGCTGGATGGAGAAAGTAGATCGCGCTTTACCCGACAGCCTAAAACTCAAATGGAAGAACGGTAAAATTGTCGGATGCGGTGTACGAAAAACACGGGACGGTCACAAATACTGTGAAATTCGCACTTGTCGAGATATAGAAAATCCACGGAAGTTTGCACAGTGTGAGTTTTTTAGAAGCGATCGCATCCCTGAATGGTTACGCGACATCCCCACTAAATTTAAAGCTGGGGTGAACGATGCCCTAGATAAAGCGTGGAAGGCATACAGTGACCCCAAACATCCAGTAAGGAAACCAAAATTTAAGGGTAAATACGACAAGCTTAAATCTCTCCTCAATCGCAATGCTGGTGGAAAATCCAAAGAACTGAAGCCCGAACGTATTCCTGGTAGTAACAACGGCTATGTGCATTTTCCAAAGCTAGGCAAATTGTATGTTAAAGGCCTGTTCAAGCGATTCTCACTTGATTGTGATTATGGTGCAGCAAGGATAGTTAAGGAACCATCGGGGTATTACCTTCAGGTGTGCGTTCCGTCTGTTGATATCCAACTACTACCAAACAACAAAGCTGTCGGCATTGACCCTGGCGTAAGTGCGATTATCGCTACCGACCAAGGGCGATTAGTTCCGAACCCTAGATTGCTAAATCAAAAACAAAAGCGACTCCGCAGGCTGCAACGCAAGCTTGCCCGTCAACTAAAAGATGGTAGTAATTCTAAGAAAACGAAGCGGTTAATTGCTCGTACCCATGAAAAAATTCGCCGTACCCGCAGGGCATTTAACCATAAACTCAGTACCAAATTAGTGCGCGAGTACGGAGCGATCGCAATTGAAGACACAAAGCTGCAAAACATGACACGTCGCCCCAAAGCTGTATTGAGAGAAGATGGCTTGGGCTATGAGCAAAATGGTGCTAGCCGCAAAGCTGGATTAAATCGCAGCTTATTAGGTGCAGCAATTGGCGACTTGAGAGCCAAAATCGAGACCAAGGCTAAGGCGTGGGGAAGAGAGGTAGAACGCACCCGTGCGGCACACTCAAGCCAGAATTGCCATTGCTGCGGCGACAAAGGTAATAGGCGCAGCCAATCAGAATTTATTTGTACTAGTCCTGAATGCAAGGCTTATGGATTGGTACAGCAAGCAGATACCAACGCTTCACGGAATCATCTGCTGAACTCAAGTTTCCTGATTTCAGGGAAGTACCGCGCTTGGGCGTGGGAACTTATGCCACTGAAGGGGGGCGAAACGCCTTCGATGCAGGTGGAAGCAGGTTTTCCTGCACTGGCATCTGAAGATGATGTCCGATCGCGCGGCTTGGGGGATGAAAATCCCCTAACTGCACCTCTAATACCTACAAACCCAGACAGAGATCGCAGCTCCAGTAATTTAATGAATTCTCAAGTTGGGAAAAAGAACAAACCCGAGCCTGAGCCTGAGGAGTGCTTACAGCTTACTCTGTGGGACTGGCTAGTGGAATACGATACTGATGGATGAGTGCGATCGCAAGGGCAGCTTGCTCTTTATTTATGAGCTTTTTAGCTTGTGGAAAACGATACTGGAGGTTGATAGCGATCGCAAGAGCTTCAATCGATCTCAACTCGCAGAAATTGGCGATGGAGGGTAGGAGCGATTGCAAGGCACTGGCAGCAATGCTCTGGGTATCCTCAAAGCTGAAATTGAAGATGGGGGTGAGGGCGATTGCAAGATGACTCAAGGTTGCCTTATTGCGGCTCTTGTGAGAAACGATGTGGAGGTAAGAGCGATCGCAAGAAGTGGCAAGAGGCTGATGGCATCGTATCCAGTGAGATGAAATAGGAAATGGGATGGTGAGGGCGATCGCAAGGAACGCGAATAAGGCTGAAATTGCAGATGAGGGGTGAAGACGATCGCAAGAATAGACTCGCTGAGATTGCTCGTGACCAACAGGCTGCTTTGCGGCTTGTATCCTCTGATCGCCAAGTCTTTCAAGCTGAATTCGGCGTATCTGGGAGTATTTGCTGAGGGAAGGCGGGAATGGCAACAATTCCCCAGCGTAAATAACCGATAGAAGCAGATGGTCTGCACAGTAAATCCAGGAAAATTTTCCTGGATTTGCTGTGGGAACTTGGGACGAAAGATGAGGTTCATCGCAAGATTAAACTAACGCAGGACCTTAGCGTCAAAGAACGCAACTGATCTAATGCTGTTTGATCCCATTGAGAGGGTCGCTCAATATTGGGAACAAAGCTAGAAGCTAAGTTGTAAGCATTGTACAAAATTGAAACATCGTAATAAGGAGTGCCGAAACTAGACATGCGGCCCCGAATGCGATAACAAAGTTGACCCTCGAATTCTTGCGGTATGGGAAACAACCGCTGCAAATATTCCTTATAAACTCTGCATTTTATCTTTGCAATATCGGCATCATAGTCAGGATCGTCAAGACACTCTTTTTCCGCATAAGGCGCACTTCCTAATTCGAGTTCATCAGGAAACAAACCGAGCGATCGTTTGTTGTAAACCCTGGGTTCTCGGACTGGATAATTAGCAGTGCAACGTTGATATCCTTCGTTCGCTCTTCCGGTAGGAAACGCTTCATAAAATCTAGCCTTTGCTGCCGGATAATCTCCCACAAACATCCCATAATATCTAGTTTTATAAAATCTAGATTCCGATTTAATCATATTTTCTCCCGCGTGGTTTGATTTTTTGCTATTTCTTAATTTTAACATTATTTCGATTTTTTGCTACATTTAATTTTCTTGAAACTATTGTATGGCAAGGGTTTTAGAGGTTACTGCTAACACTAATTTATTAATTAAATGCAACAAATAATAGTATTTAAGTGATTGCAAAATTCAAATAGTTAAATAAAAAAATTAAGCTTGTCAGTCCTTTAGTACTGACAAGCTCAATCATTAATCCTCTTAAAACATTTTTCACTAATAGTAAGAATCGTTTAGAGGCTAGATTCCGGTTTTGACTTTAGCGACGATAATAATCCTTTATGCTCTTTAATTTCTTCTAGAATTATTACTGTAAAAACGCTAGATAACTTAGTATTCACAGTAGTAAAAGTCTTTATTTTCTTAACTAATTTTGTTAGCTCATTGTGGGCTTCTTCGCTGATAGTAAGGGTTGTCCACGGCGCAAATGAGGGCGCAATCTCTTCAGCTACTTCTTGAAGCAGGCTTGAGTCTTTAGAAGAAGATAAAGCGTATTTTAAGATTGCTTTGGAGCTATAATCTTGCTGAGATATATATTTTCCACTGATTTCGTGAAGCCAATCTACATGGTTTTTCAGCTTATTCCCCGTATACTTAGCAATCCGTATCTTCTTAGCCTGAACGCCTTTGTATTTTCTGCCGGCGCCAGGGCGGAATCCTCCCGCTCCCTTAGGTTTTAATTCTTTTGGTTTTTCGCTCATATAAGTTATCAAATATTAGTCTTTTGATTATTTTAAACATTATTATCGCACAAAAAAGTAAACAGCAAAAATCAAGCGTTGTAATGCTTGATTCGTGGAGGATTAAAAAGCTATGAATTGCCCGATTTGCGGAAGCGATCGCATTTACCGAACAGACCTAAAAAGTTTGGTAATTAACTGTGAAAACTGTCGGCATTCGTGGAAGACCAATCAATCTCGAAAGCCTTTGCTTAGAGGGACGCATTATCTGAGGCGCGGGACAATGAAAGGCGAACATGATATTAGCGTTTGGCATTGTCCGACTAATTCTGAACGCTATTCTTTTGCGCTTGGCTATGGTAGTGGAGCCGCTTCTTTTAAAGAATTTGCTGAAGACCCATTTTTGAGTGGGATTTTTGAAACCCCAGAGTTAGCGTTGGCAGCGGGGATTGAGGAAGTTAAAGCTATTGAAGAAAGGTAAACACAGTTGCGATCGCATTCCTGATGGATTAATGCGATCGTTATTGTGTTATGCCTTTATACTACTAAATCATCGACACTGTGTTAATGAGTTATACTAATATATTAGTGGTAAAGTTGTATGATGGACTTAAAAAAATTGCGCCAGAACGCAGGATTAAGAGTTGAAGAAGTAGCAGCGTCGCTTGGGGTAGCGTATTCGACCGTTCGCAACTGGGAACAAGGGCGAACGATTCCAACGCTAGGTATCTTTCAGACACAAAAACTTGCTCAAATGTACAATTGCACTCTTGATGATTTAGCTAGCGCTGTACAAGAAGCACAAAATAAAGCGATCGCAAGCTGAACTGCTGACTAAAAATATTGAGTAACTTTACATCTGAGTCATTCTCTAAATCTGATCTAAATCTGGGTACGATCGCTTCACCCTAAAAATGGAAAATGGAGAATGGGGGATGAAGGCGATCCGCAAGAGGGATTCCAGCGCAAACTATGAGAAAGCTGCATGAGCGATCGCGGACAATTGAGGTAGATACTTTAGGTAAGGCAACATCTTATGGTTCATGTTATTCGAGGTGATATAAATAATAAACCAGTTTCATCTAGAAGGCTGGCTACTTACTTTGAAAATAGACACGATATTGATGGCAGCTTATATCTGGGATACCCAATAATAGGAACGACCGAAGGTGGTTATCAAATTGATGCTCTTTTATTATCTAAAAAGCATGGCGTTGTTATTTTCAATATTATTGAGGGAACTAATATCAACATAGATATAGAAGAGGTACAAGATGAAAGTGTAACCAAAGTTCAATCAAAACTACTTCAGCATAAAACTCTGATTGAAAGAAGGAAACTAGTGGTGGAAATCAATGTTTTAACATTTGCACCTGCATTGAGTAATAGACCAAAAAATGTTTCAGAAGAATATCTCATAATAACTAAGGAGTCTGACTTAGAAAAGCACTTAGAATCTTGTACATGGGAAAAAAATCAATATTTTGAAACCCTTAACTCAGTTATACAATCTATAACTACCATCAGAAAAAGAAGGCAGCGTAGCTATGTTAAACTAGAAGATTCTAGGGGCGCAAAACTTCAGAAACTGGAAGATTCTATTGCCAACCTAGATAAGGATCAGGCTGCTGCTGTGCTTGAAACTGTAGAAGGTGTACAGCGAATTAGAGGACTTGCTGGCTCAGGTAAAACCATAGTTCTAGCTCTTAAAGTTGCATATTTACAGGCAAAACATCCTGATTGGAATATTGCTGTTACTTTTAATACTCGTTCTCTAAAAAATCAATTTAAACACTTTATTAACACTTTTAGTATTGAAAATACGAGTGAGGAGCCGGACTGGGAAAAAATAAAAATTATTCACGCTTGGGGAAGTCCCTTAGCGGAAGGAATTTATTATGAAGTATGTAAAAAACATAATATTGAATTTAGAGATCTTGATGCAGCAAAAAGGCTTAGTAATTCATCTGGTCAAGAATTTGACATAGTTTGTGAGGAAGCACTCGATAAGATAAACACTTTTGAGCAGTATTATGATGCAATACTAGTTGATGAAGCACAAGACTTTTCTAAACATTTTCTGCAACTTTGTTATAAAATTTTGAATACTCCGAAAAGACTAGTTTATGCATATGACGAGTTACAAAGCTTAAGCAAAAAGACAATGGAATCACCAGAAATAATCTTTGGAAAAGATAGTTACGGTAATCCATCTGTTCAACTTCAAAACAAATCAGGAGAAGCAAAACAAGACATCATATTAGAAAAATGCTATAGAAATTCTCGCCCACTACTAACTTCTGCACATGCTTTAGGTTTTGGAATCTATAGAAATGGAGGATTAATCCAAATGTTTGATGATGCAGGATTATGGAGAGATATCGGTTATGAAGTAGAGGAAGGAAATTTAGAAGATGGACAGCCTGTAAAGCTTAGTAGAACTAGCAAGACTAGTCCTACTTTCCTTGAATCTCACTCAGCTATTGAAGACTTAATTTTATTTAAATCATTTAATAATGACCGTGAGCAAAAAGAATGGCTAGTCCAGCAAATAGAGAAGAACATTAAAGAAGATGAATTAAAGTATGATGACATAATGATTATTCATTCTAACCCATTTACAACTAGAAATGCGGTTGGAAGCTCTAGGAATTTACTCTTTGAAAGAAAAATTAATTCTAACCTAGCCGGAGTAACAAATTCCCCTGATGAATTTTTTAATGAAGAAGCAGTTACTTTCACAGGTATCTATAGAGCAAAGGGAAATGAAGCTGCGATGGTATATGTTATAAATGCCCAGGAATGTTTCTCTGGACCAGACCTTTCCAGAAAAAGAAATATCTTGTTTACTGCCATGACAAGAAGCAAAGCTTGGTTAAGAGTATTAGGCTATGGTGAAGACATGAGGGGTTTGGTGGAAGAATTTGAAGAAGTGAGAAAAAGAAACTTTGTTCTTGAATTTACCTATCCTACAAAAGAAGAACGAAGAAGAATGAATGTTGTCAATCAAGATATGAGTCCTAAAGAGCGTGAGCAAAAAAAACAGAGCCAAAGAAATTTAGAAGATATTGTTGAGAATTTAGAAAAAGGTGTTCTACGCAAAGAAGATTTGTCACCAAAAGTAATAGAAAAATTAAGAAGTCAATTATTTAAAAATGAATAGTCATCAAGAAATTTGTCAAGAAATTAATACTATAACTCAAAAACTAATAGAAATTAGTTTATGTGACCAACAAAATTTTCCGTCATCTACATCTATTGGTAGAGATAATTATGAAATTGCATATTCTGGTATGCAAGATATCTCAATAGCACTGAAAAATATTGAGTATAGGCACATATATCAGGAACTAGACAGAGGCAAAAACTACAACTTCAAAATGATTGATGGCGCATTAATACAGCTTTTGTACACTTATAAAAAATCTGAGTTAATTTCACACAGACTTGCCTTTTTCCCCTCACCATTTTTAGAAGTTTTCCAGAACGATCCTACAATTTATGAAGCAGACGAAATGTATGCAGATATAATAGCAAAAAATATATTACCAGTACCAATTAGATTCGATTATGATCCAGGCAATCATAAAGAATTAGATCACCCGAAATGCCATCTAACTTTGGGACAATTTCAGAATTGTAGAATACCTGTTTGTTCCCCAATCGCACCGAGCATTTTCATCTCCTTTATTATTCGTAGTTTTTACAATACTGCTTTTAGAAAATTTACAGATGAGCTTACTTTTTCAAGTAAGCTTTTCGATAAAACGATAACTGTTGTAGAGAAGAAAGTATTGCACGTAGCTATTGATTGAAGGTTATTGACAAGAGCATCCAGGAAAATTTTCCTGGATGCTCTGAATGTGATCGCCTCTGACAAGTTTTTCAGGAGGTTCATTATTCGCCTGTTGCCAGCCTCACAAACATTTCTTCAAAAGATACTCCTTCCTGCGCTGCTTGAAAGGCGATTAATTCGCACCATTCTGGGGTCAAGCGACGTATTGATGCACTCAATAAACTGGCTGAATCAGCAGCTATACCCCGCTTTTTCACTGCGGCAGCAGCCTTAAGCACCCAAAAGTCCATGTCTGCTAGTTTGGCTGTATGCACTCTTGTATCTTCTACTTGCGGCAGCCTAGCAGCGATTGCCTCCCAATCTACGTTATTAATATTCATAAAATTTTATTTGGTGCGTTATTGCTCCATATATACACCAAAGCTAGATTTTATGCGATAATTCGCTCAAAAGGAAAAGTAAGGAGTGTGCCCCCGGTGTCGTAACCACCGAGGACACAGCCCCAGCACAGCTATTACCTGTAGAAGGAGCGATCGCATTATGAACGAATTTGAAGAGTTAGATCCACTGATTTTTTGCCAAGCTTGGGGTCTAACTTATGAAGAAGCATCAGAACACCTCAAGATTAAAGCCAGAACGTTGGCTGCTTACGCTTGCCAAGGGACAGTAACACGCCGTAATCCATCAGGCAGTGTAAAGGCTTTGGCAGCCATGAAACACAACAACTGGATTAAGGAAGGGAGACTTCCCCAAGATTCAAAAATATTGTTAGCTGCTGCTTAATCAACAAAGTTGTCAACTTTGTCCATTGCCCGCTGAGTGCGGGTTTTTTAATATGAAGGTGTCTAACGGTTCGACGAGGAAATGCTAACAATTAAAGATTGCCGCTTCTTACTCGACATTCGGAGTCGAGACACTATGAACGAAGATTTGAAGGCTTTAGGTTTATTTGGGTCTGAAGAACTTTCTTGGTCACAAGTAAAGTCGCTTTTAGAAATGCGAGTTTTCTTAGGTCTAAAGCCAGGAATACACAGCAGGGAACAGTTTACAGAAACTTCTAAAGAGAAGCTTCAAAACTTATTTAATAACCACGGATTTAATGTAGAAGCACAACTTCAACGTCTGCAAAAGGAGTATAAAAATAAACATAGAGTCGCAGTACAACTAGTACTTGAAGCGGACTAATTTTTGTATTGCAGACTTTTTTGGTTATTTTGCTCCTTTGCATTGAGGGCTAAAACTTTTGGCTATTTTGTCACACTTCACTAAATCCAAAGTTTTGGCATTTATTTAGCCTAATTGCCGCTCTCAAAATCATAGATAGGCGGCTAGTGATAAGGTCAATTCAACTCAAAGCCTTATGCCACAGTAATTAGACTGATGTTACCGAAAGTAATGGCTGAATTAACTCTTGTCAAATCGCACTTTTAATAAGTGTGTATTCGATTAAGCGATAACTAGTCAGCACAAATTTATACACAAATAGGTAAGTAAATAATGTGTACAGGGAGGAGCAATCATCCGTTATTCATCCAGATGGAAGAGTAGAAACAACCATCAAAATCGAACGTAATGAATCGGGAGTTTTAGAATTTTGTGGGGCGATCGCCTGCATCACATTTTTTAGTCTGGTAGTTTGGTTAATCGTTTCGAGCCATGATAATTATCGAAGATTGGATAGCCCAGTACCCCAACCTAATCGAGCAGTGCCAAGCAATTCTCGGTAGGTCAATTTCCCTAAGAACCTGGCAGCATTGGCAGGAGCTTGTAGGAGTTTGCTACGCACAAGGTAAGAGGCTAAAAAATCGTAAATACACAAACGAACAGACTCA
>JBALDB010000008.1:0-184484 GCA_036918135.1 Nostoc sp. | reverse complement strand
TAGGATCGAATCCACCACCACCAAATGATGGAATTTGGCTAGGATCGAATCCACCACCAGACGACGGTATTTTACTAGGATCGAATCCACCACCAGACGACGGTATTTTACTAGGATCGAATGATGGGATTTTGCCATCACCTAGTTCTTTGTTTAATCTTGAGTTAACCAGGCTGTCAATAGTAACTCTTAAATCGAACCCGTCGGGTATTTCAGTTGTGCTGATACTAGTGCTTTGGCTGCCAGCACCAGCACCAGTCAAAGGGTCGCGCCCGCCACCCCCAGCCGATGGATTTACACCGTCTGCAAAGATATCCCAAAAGTTGTCACCAGCGAAAGGATTACCATCATATGGCAAATCCGGCTTACTGCCACTGCCACCGAATGGATTACCGCCACCTTCTCCATTACCAACACCACTAAATAACTTGGAGAGTTCTTCGTCAGTGAGAACTTCACTCAGGCGACCGAAGGGTGAATTTCTTATAGGATTGTCCCCACCAGTAGAGGAGTTACCGCTACCACCATTAATTGAATCTGCCATCTGTACTAATCCTCCTAATTTTTAACATAAAAATCTTACTAGCCTATAGAAATCTGAATTGAATCTTGCTAGGTACGACTGGAATCAAAACTGTATTCAGTAAGCTTTCAATCAGATTAGCTTTTCCCAAATTTAATCAAATTCCTACAGCTACATCAAAAGACAAAACTAAGTCTATTCGACGATTTTTTGTTAGTAAAATAGTTAGTAGCTTTGGTTATTTGTTTATCTTATAAATTGAAGATAACCAATTGTTAACCCATGCTACTCACATTTACAATCTATGTGATTTAATTAATAAGAGCAATGAAAAATGTTTTGATAGATTTATCAAACCTATAGATTTTTTATCCAATAACTGAAAAAAATTGACTAAAATATTGTAGAATCAAGTCAAAAGTTGCTAAAATTATGATATAGAGATAAATAATATTTTGATAAATTTGTCAAATTTTTAGATATTTGTTGTCAAATTTTTAGATTTTTAATTAATTATAAACAATACAGTCAATGTCTCAATCGCGTAAACTACAGTCATCGGTATGTCTGCACTACGAGGATTGCACCAACGAGTAACGCAGATGCGATCGCAATCAATGGCGCTAAGACTGGTATCAAGCGTTTAAAGCGATTCGTTGCGATCGCGATACGATGTTTGCCAGTCTCATACCTTGACTGAGAACCACTAAAAGATTACCGCTATGAATAGCGAAATATCTCAGTTATGCAAAATATCTCCAAAAAATTCCGAAAAGCAGCAACTTCAGTTTGGAGATTCAGCATATACTTACAAATAAGTCAAGGTAAATATGAATCTAAAACTGAGATTTAAATCAGTTTCTCATAGTTGGGTTGCCCTTCATCCACAGCCTAAAGGGGTAATTCAATTTATTGCAGGGGCTTTCTTTGGTACGTTTTTCCCCATGTTTTTCTATCGTTATCTGTTGCAATCTTTATATGAGCAGGGATATACAATTATCATTCTACCGTTTAATTTCAGTTTTAATCATTATGTAGAAGCTGGTTTTCTCATGAGAGAGCAATATGAAATTCTACCAGAACTTGTGAGAATGGCAACTGTTGAAGGATACGACTACGAAGCGTATCTAAATGATAAAAACTTTTCTTGGATTGGACATAGCCTTGGCTGTAAATATATCTCCTTATTAGAAGGATTTACTGCTTTGCCTCCAGAAGCTCAAGCTAGAGAACAGTTTATTCGCAATCTTCTATCTTACACTTCAGATGAGTCACAAATCGAAACTGTAATTGCAGACATTAATATTCTTGTTGAGGAACTGAAACAAAAAATTAAAGAAGTTCAGAAATTAATTTGTACTTATGTAGGTCGAGAGGTCAAAATTAACAGCATCTTTATTAAAGGACAGATTTCTATTTTATTAGCACCTGCTATTACTAGCACAGCTAGCGCAATTCGCCCTCAATTTTTAGCGGATATCATCGATAATCTAGGTTTGGGCGTGAAACCAACCATTGAAGAAACCCATAATTTAATCAAGGATAGCGAGTTATTTAATATTATGGGTTTAGTCTGTTTCCAATCAGATAATATTGCTAAATTAACCTGTGATTGGTTTTTTAATATTTTCCGAAAACCACAGCCAAATTTTCGGGAAAGTTTGGCTGGTGGACATTTAAAACCTTTAGGTATTCAATTAGGTAACAATGTCCTGAATCTGTTTGATAAACCGTTAATTGAATCAGTTGAAGAACGCAACAAAGGATTTGAACATCATGTAATTAAATTATTCAAAAAACTAAAAGAAAAAGCAAGATAATCGGAATGGGAGTGTTGACTGTTGATTGATGACTGATGAGTTAGGAATTATTTTCTTTACCTGTTAGTCTCCTCATCTCCCAGTTGGTGAGTTTCGACTATGCGGTAGTTAAGCGAAGTCGAAACTCAACTACCGCGAAGTCGAACCACATCTCCTCATCTTTCTACTTCCCACCCCCCAACCCTCATCACAATCCCAACTCTTCTGGAAAGCCCAACATGATGTTGAGATTTTGAACTGCGGCTCCGGATGCGCCTTTACCCAGGTTATCAAGACGAGCAACTAGCAAGACTTCTTTGGTAGCATCATTTGCAAAAACAAAAACCTGAACAAAGTTGGTATCATTCATTGCCTTAGCATCTAGAAACGTTCCGTCTCTAAGAAGCGTAGGTTCTGCCAACGGAGCAACCCGGACAAACTTTTCACTTTGGTAGTAGTCAGCGATCGCTTCATAGATTACCTTACCTGATGGTGGATTATCCAAAATCCCCAACGGCAAAGGCACTTGTACTAACATTCCTTGCTCAAAATCCCCTACTGACGGTACAAACAGCGGCGGCGATGCTAACCCCGAATAGTAATGCATTTCCTTAACGTGTTTATGCCCAAACTGCAAACCGTAAATGCCATAGGGATAAAGCGACTCTCCCCCGGCTTGCTGTTTGTGGAAAATATCATACTTTTGAATCAGATTTTTGCCACCACCAGAATAACCTGACACTGCATTTACGGTGACGGGAAAGTCAGTTTTTAAAAGTCCTTTGGCAATCAACGGCCGGATACAAGCCAAGAATCCTGTAGGATAACAGCCAGGATTACTCACAAACTGGGCGCTAGCAATTTTTTCTCGTTGTCCTGGATTGAGTTCGGGGAAGCCATATACCCAGCCTTGGGCTGTGCGATGAGCAGTACTTGCATCAAGAATTTTAACGCTAGTATTACTAACTAAGCTAACAGCTTCGCGGGCGGCGTCATCAGGTAGGCAGAGAATCACAACATCTACGGCATTAATCAGTTTAGCTCGCTCAGTTGCATCTTTTCGTTTAGATGTCTCAATGCTAACTAACTCTAT
The DNA here is from genome assembly GCA_036918135.1 of Nostoc sp. Taxonomy (GTDB): domain Bacteria; phylum Cyanobacteriota; class Cyanobacteriia; order Cyanobacteriales; family Nostocaceae; genus Nostoc. The sequence goes on along the minus strand of JBALDB010000008.1, from coordinate 181,069 downwards.
GTCATCGCGTTGATTGAGGCGTGAATAAATCTGTAAGCCTGTGGTTCCCGATTCCCCATCAATAAAAACTTTCGGTCTAGCAATCATGCGCCCAGCATCCTCAAGTGTGAGTGGTATTTTGATTCAATATATAGGAATCGGCTTTGATTTGGATAACTTATTTGTGTAGGGAGGCAATAGCTAAAAGTAAAGAAGGCTGTTTATCTATCTATTTCTACTCAATTGCTTCTTTTATAGTTTGAGTGGATTCATGGCTCAGTAAGCGCTCAAAATCTTCTAACTCTCCTGCCAGTTTCATAGTTGATAGCAATTGTTCGTAATCCTTGGGGGTATCAATATCGATATTTCCTAGAGGAAACGGAATAGAAAATACTTCATTGAGGTTATTATAAATAACTTTTTTTGCTCCGGAATCTTTTAAAGCAGCAAGTTCAGAAAAAAAATTATGGCTAAATAGAGCGGGTACACCTAATGTCCCGCCATATTCACAAGCGATAATCGGTTTTTTTGTGGAATAATAGGCATCAACAAGTCGATTAATAATTTGGTGGGAAACAAATGGCTGGTCGCAAACTGTAATAACTACTGCTTCAATCTTTTGAGTAAGATTATTTAACAATTCAATACCACTCTTGATTGAAGAACTCATTCCACAAGCCCAATCCAAGTTTTTTACGACTTTAACAGGAAGTTGCTTAATTTGGGGATGAATCTGTTCTGCATTTGCTCCAAGTACTACTACCACAGGTTGACAAACCGAAGCGATCGCCATTTCTATAATGTATTGCAAAAAACTACGTCTTTGATAAAGCAATAGTTGTTTGGGTGTACCCATACGAGTGGATGCACCAGCAGCAAGAATCATAATAGCGATGGTTGATTTATCATTGTTTATTTGCTCGGTGTTAAATTTCATAATAGAGAAAACTATCTAGTAACTAGCAACTTAGAGTTACTTTCATTAGATTGGTGAATTGGTTGATTGCGATTTCTTAAAAAATTACCACTGCGGTTTGTTAGCACTGCTTGAATTTCAGCAATAATGGCGATCGCTATTTCTTCTGGTGTATCTGCTCCGATATCAATGCCAACAGGCCCGTGCAATCTTGTTAATTGTTCGGGAGTATAAACTATTCCTTGCAAGCTTAAATCTTCCAGCAATCTTTCAGTACGCACCTTTGGGCCTAAAACTCCTATGTAATGTGCAGGAGATGGCAACAACATTTTTAAAATTTCCACATCGTCAAGGTAATTATGCGTCATCACTACAGCAACTGTGTAGCTATCTACAAATACCTGTTTTTGTACAATTTCTCGCCGACTAAGAATCACATTACAAGCTGTTGGAAATCGCTCTTTAGTTGCCTCATTAGCTCGACAATCGACTACAGTAACGTCCCAACCTAATGCTTGAGCAAACTGTGCTACGGGTACAGCGTCATAGCCTGCACCAAATATTACTAAAGGTGTAGGTGGTTGGATGACTTCGATGAAAACTTCTACACTGCCTAAAGATAACTGATATTTATTTACCCTTGACTTGCGATCGCCAAAGGCTGCTTGAGTATCTGCAATTAGAGATTGAATTAAATTTTTATCTTTGATATCAGTAATAACTTTACCATTTGGATACAGCAGTAAACGCGACCCAAGTTTGACCTTCACTGCACCTTCTAAGGCAAAGACTGTAGCAATAATACCCAAATGTTTTTTATCAAAGCACTCCTGTATAAAAGCGATCGCATTCGGTGTGCTTTCTCTCTCAAGGCGTTCGATGAGAACTTGCACTGTCCCATTGCACCCTAAACCAAAGCCCCAAAGAATATCTTCAGAGGCGGTGTTATCGTAAGTAACAACAATTGGTTTGCCGTCCGACATTCGTTGTTGAGTATGCTCAAATACGTCGTTCTCTAAGCAACCAGCGCTGATTGTGCCGATTGTCTGGCCTGTATTTGTCATCAACATTTTAGCACCAGGTCGGCGATAGGTTGAACCTTGAGTTTTGACTACAGTGGCAAGGAAAGTAATTTCACCACTTTTTTGACTTGACTCAAAGCCTTCTAAAATTGCTTGTACTTCGTTCATTTGATGGCTAATTTTTCTCTTTATCGCAGTTTATAAGCTTGAGCAAGCAGTCTCAATCAAAACAATCGCTGTGAGATATCAGATACAAGTCGATTTTCCATCTGTTATATCATGTTCGGTTGAATACTTATGATATCTGTGAGGATTGGTAATGCTTTGACTGCGCTCAGCATGAATGGGTAATGAGAAGAAAAACACAACTGTTCACCTCTTTTTAATTACCAACTACCAACTACCAATTACCAATTACCAAAAAGACTAACCATATTGTAAGTAATTAGCCGAACTTGATATTAATGATTATAGTATATGCATTAAATTGACTGCGCTCGCGGTGTTCTGCTATCCAAGATAAACAAAAACACCACTAAAATCATGCCCCCCAAGATAGTTGTCAATTTAAGTAATTTATTTATTATTAGAGTTAGCACTGAATATTTGTTTTCTGTAACTTCCAGTTTTTGCAGAGTGCTTTAAATTTATTACAAAAGTCTTAATTAATCAAAATCGACGTTTTTAATCATATTTTTCTCAAGCCTACTTTGATAAAGTAATGGAAGTAAGCTGGTAACCAAAAGCCTCATCGCTGTACTGTAATTTTGGGTTGTAAGTAGAAGGACTAAATTAAACCTGTAGTCAGGACTTACGCAAAGGTAACGTATTTCCGTCATTGCGAGCGTTCGCGGAGCGTCTCGAAGAGAAGCGAAGCAATCTCATCAAGACTGGGATTGCTTCACTACACTGCGTTTCGTTCGCAATGACCAATTATCGCTGCGTAAGTCCTAATAGTAATAAAATTTACCCCAACCAAGCTGGATTCATCGCTGTACTATCATTTTGGGTTGTGGTCTTATATCGTTCGTACTGTCCTTTGGCTGCAGCTTCACGGGTACGTGCTAACAGTGCTGTCACTTGTGCTTGATCCATTGGCTTAAATGTACGGACTGCCTCAAAGGCTTGGTCTAAAATTTTCATACTGTCGATGCCCGTAATTACCACTGAGGTAGGCAAATTCATGGCATAGTGCAGGCACTCGATCGCACTGACTGTGTTGCTTCTGAGAATGTAAGACTCCCCAATCGTTTTCATTGCCAAGACACCAATGTTGTTTTTCACTAACACAGGTAGAACCTGTTGCCCAAAACTTCTAAAATGGGCATCCATGACATTCAATGGCATCTGCACAGTGTCGAAGCGAAAATTATTTTGTCTGGCAGTTTCAAGCATCTGAAGGTGAATCAGAGGATTTTTATGTCCTGTGAAACCGATATAGCGAATTTTGCCTGCCTTCTGCGCCTCGACAACCGCCTCCATTGCGCCACCAGGAGCAAAGACGCGATCCGGGTCTTCAAAGCGCAATATTTCATGATGCTGCACCAAATCAAGATGATCGACCTGCAAATCTTTGAGCGAATCATCAATCTGCATTTTGGCAGCAGCTTTGGTGCGACCGTCGATTTTCGTCATTAAAAAGACTTTTTGACGATAACCATTTTTCAGAGCATTTCCCATCCAACGGTGGCTACGTCCGTTGTTATAGTCCCAAGAGTTATCCATAAAGTTGATGCCGCGATCGATGGCACTGCGGATCAGCTTGATACTTTCTTGCTCATCTTCAATTTTTCCAATGTGGTATCCCCCCAAGCCAATCACAGATACTTGTTCTCCGGTGCGTCCAAGGGTGCGATACAACATTTCGCCGCGTCGAGTTGCAGCGGGTGTTTGAGCTAGCAATTGAGTATTTTCATCAACGGGTTCTGCTTGAGCGAGGATTGGTTGCAAAAATCCTTCCGAAGCTGCAAGTCCTGCTGCTACTAATCCCGAAGCAGAAGCAGTTTTTAACAAGCTGCGTCTACTGATTTCCATAATTGTCTCCTTCAAGCAATAACAGAAATGAACCGTAATGATACCACGGCAATTTAGTACAAAGATTCTAACTAAGGTCTGTTTTGAAACATATTCCCCAAGATGCATTCACAACGTAAGCCAATGCATTAATAATGCTTAGCTTTTGCTTAAGCTTGCTCTATCTCTATTCGGCGTTACAGTTTATCAAAGATGCGATCGCGCTTCAGTTGTTTATTTCTTCAATTGCGTAGATTTACAGTCATTCCATGCCCGTTGATGTACTTGACACTACTTTGCGGGGCGCTAAAAAGCCAAGGACAATTGCTACCAAGAACAATGCTGGAACATCACCAAACAGGTGTCCATGTTCAACAGGGTCAATTACTGCATGTACCGCCATGATCAGTCCGTGGACTAAACTTGACCAGACAGTAAACCAGATTAAACTGAGGTGAGCTTCTGGTTGCCTTGAAGCTAGCAGCAAAAATATACCAAGCGTTGCATAGACACCAATAATCATCTGTTCGTATTCGTGCTGACCTGGTTGCCATAACCAGCCTGATGCCCAGACCTGAGTTAGCGGATAGATAAGTAGAAAAGCTATTCCAAAAAGAACCAAAGCGATTCGTAAATAGCGATCGCGCCCATCCATTACTTTAACCTCCGCTATTTTCTAGTGCAGTCTTTACTAACAAAACTGTATAATTTTGTGATTGTATTCCCACTAGTGACACTTCAGCTTTGGAGTGTTAGAAATTTTAATGCTCCTAGTGGTTTAAAACTGATTCAATTGTGAGTGCAAATCAATGCATTCACAATTCTTACTTCGTTTCACTGTTTATCCTGCGGCTTGCTGTTTGCGCCGACGCATGTAGGCACAAGCGACACCTGCAAGCGCTAGACCTGCAATTGTCGTCGGTTCAGGAACAGTAGCCGTGTTCGTTTCATTTGCGGTAGATAATCTTGAGCTAAAATCGACAGGCGATCCATCGCTGACTGTGCGCTGAATGCGGAACACTTCACCAGGGTTGATGCGCGCGCCTGTGAATGTTGCAACGGAGTTGTTTTCAGATAGCGTCACCTTGTAAAGGTTTGAAGTAACAGTGCCAAACTGAGCATCAGGGCTTAACAAACGATACACAATATCACCAACAGAGACATCCAAGTTGTTCAGATTATTGTTAATCGTTAGTGCAGGTCCCGATCCTGTCGTCAGAGTAGGGCTAGCATAGGGCAGGGACGTAGCTCCTAGCTCGGTGAAAGTGAAGAGTGGTTCACCGGAGGGAGGCGCTGAGAGAACGTCTAAGGCTTGATTGACGATCGAGACTGCTTGTGCAGCCGTTGCAGTGATAGCTAAGGTAGCTAGTGCTACAATAGTCGAGAGTGCGAACTTTTCGGTTTTCACGATTTTGAATGGACTCCTAATTAGAACTACAATCATCAAAGCTAGCCAATTGAACTTAAAGATGCACAAATGGAAGGTAGGGATTTAATAGGCTTCATCAACACAAAATTTCCTACTCAAGCCAACTGGAAAACTGAGCGATCGCTTCAGAAAACCAGATTGATTTTGTAGAGATAACTAGATATCTATGGTTTTCCTACTAATTTCCTCTCACCACAGCATCCTTAAAAATCATTAGTATAATAATAGATTCACTAAGCTTTTTATTGTCTTCTTTACTGGCTTCACAAAAACTTTAAAGTAGTCGATCGCCCTTTAAAGTCACCTTCAGTAGACCGAAAAATGAGTGCGATCGCTAATCGGGTGATTGAGCTTTCATCGTTTCGGCATTGCATTTGACGCAGCAATGAAGGAAATAACAATCAGTTTCATTAAAGAGTTATTGAAATTCGCCTCCAATATAAAGCTACTATTGTGCGATCGCACAATTGTCGCACTACTTGCTAATTAGTATCGTCTTACGGTTTTGTAATTGCATCAGTCTGTTATGCCAATACATCAGTCTGTTATGTCAATACATCAGTCTGTTATGCCAATACATTGGTCTGTTATGCCAATACATCAGTCTGTTATGCCAATACATCAGTCTGTTATGTTAATACATCGGTCTGTTATCTTAAACCACCCTTCATAACCTTGCCCTATCTGAAAATTTTATCTTACTGTTAATTTTGTTGTTGTAATGGGTACATTAAATATACAATTTTCTAAGTATGGATGTATGGCTCTCCAAAATACAACAAACCGTTTGCGCCCTCAACTGATTAGTCAAGATATTGACTCATTCCACGGTTTGCAAACTGTCAGCACTTATAGCACGACTCGTGCTGATGCTTCAGCTGCCAAGTTACAGGAAGTTTATCAGGCAATGTTGATTTCTCAACAAACCGAAACTGAGAAACTAGCTTTATATCGTGCTGCTGCTGATGCTGCCCGATTAGCAGAGTGGGAATTTCATAATGCTGTATTAGCGATGAAAGAAGTTGTACGCGGGCAATATGGTTCAGATAGCGATCAGTCTCAAGCTGTGGGACTGAAGAAAAAATCAGACCGCAAGCGTCCTTCGCGCAAAAAGCCAGATGCGATCGCAAGTTAATCAACTTAATTGAGTTTGCAAATTAGCGATCGCTAATCGGGTGATTGAGCTTTTATCGTTTCCGCGTTGCAGTCGATCGAAGATGCGATCGCGCGATTCCTTAAAGCTCAACAGTAGCGATTAATCTTTTATCTCATATCTTGCATTTGCTGATTGCTCGGACGCTCTAACTCCAAATCTTCCCAAGAAACTGGATCTTCTACAGGTTCTAGGTGAGTTGTAACGTGGGTTGAAGGCAGCACCCGAAGAATAGCAAGCTCAATTGCCTCGCATAAATCATGCCCTTGTTGCACCGTCCAAGATCCAGGTACAAGAACATGAAAGGAAACAAAGCGGCGGGTTCCAGCAGTGCGGGTTCGCAAGGCATGGAACTGGATATCTTGATGTTTGTACTCGTTAAGGATGCTCTTGATTGCGTCAATTTCTTTTTTAGGCAAAGCTGCATCCAGTAGTGCGCTACTGGTTTCCCGCAGCAAACGAAATCCTGTCCAAGTAATATTTGCTGCTACTATCAGGGCGACAATTGGATCGAGTACGAGAGCGCCTGTTACCTTGACGAGGAAGATTCCAACTACCACACCACCGGAAGTCACTACATCAGTAAACAGGTGGTGAGCATCAGCCCTGAGTGTAATGGAACGCAAGCGTCGCCCTGCCCGTAGCAAGATAAAGGCAACAACGCCGTTGATTGCGGTTGCAAATAGGGAGAGTGCCAACCCCCATCCCAGCTGTGTTAACGGTTCTGGATGCAACAAGCGTCCCCAAGCTTCAACAGCAATGCTGATGGCTGCGACTACAATCAACGCACCTTCTGCACCACTGGAGAAGTATTCGGCTTTAGAATGTCCAAAGGCGTGTTCGGCATCTGCGGGTTTATCAGCATAGGTCAATGCCCACAGAGCGACCAATGCTGCTACAAGATTTACAATTGATTCAATAGCATCTGAAAGCAGTCCCACTGACCCGGTTAGCAGGTAAGCGCCAAACTTGAGAGCAATAGTGACGATTGCTGTTGCAATCGACAAGAAAGCGTAGGAGCGGGCCGATCGACTACTCATCTCGGTCACGGAGGTAACTACAGTGATTCCGAGCTAACAGTACCAAATTCTACTTTAGTCGTCATCAACCCTGAGACTTCTACTGATTGGTAAAAGAAACTACAGGATATCATTGCGATCGCCAATCACATGATTGAGCTTTCATATTTCGGCGATCGCATTTTTTATCTACAGCAGTTTATCTAATGTAATTGGCAAATCGCGGATACGTTTACCTGTGGCATGATACACAGCGTTAGCGACTGCCGCCGCCGTGCCGGTAATCCCAATTTCGCCAATTCCTTTGACACCAAGCGGGTTGATATATGGATCGCGTTCATCGACAAACAACACCTGAATATCAGGAATGTCTGCATTCACTGGGACGTGGTACTCAGCTAAATCGTGGTTAACAACGCGTCCGAGATTCGGGTCTGTTACCGTATGTTCCATCAGTGCCATGCCGATGCCATAGATAATCCCACCGATCAGCTGACTGTTGGCTGTTTTAGCATTGAGTATTCGTCCTACGCCAAAAGTTCCCACCCAGCGCGATATTCGCACTTCACCCAAATCAGGCTCAACGCGAACTTCCGCAAATTGCGCTCCAAATGCGTGCATTGAGAACTTCTTTTGTTCTTCTCCGAGTTGGGCATCACCACGCGCTTCAATCATTTTCATTCCATGCCGTGCCAAGATTGCCTGATATGTTTCAGTTGCAGAGGATTTATTTTTTAAGAAAAAGCTGCCATTTTCGGCAATCACATCCTCAGCGTTTGAACTATAAAGCGGCGATTTGCGATCGGCAAGTGCTAATTGCAAAAGCTGACTGCGAGCTTGATTTCCCGCTAAATGCACGGAGGAACTGACACTGGCAGCAGTTTGCGAACCACCGGAAACAGGAGTTTCTGGCATCTTAGTATCGCCTAGTTCAAAGCGAACTTTCTCAACTGGTAGACCGAGTGCCTCAGCTGCGACTTGAGTCATTACAGTGTAAGTCCCCGTACCAATATCTTGCGAACCGCTCTGCACAACGGCTGTACCGTCTGCCATAATTCGAGCGATCGCTGATGCTGGAGAACGGTTGGTAGGATAAGTTGCTGTCGCCATACCCCAGCCAATCAAATAATTGCCGTCTCGCATCGAACGGGGCTGAGGATTGCGCTTCTGCCAGCCAAACTTTTCTGCTCCTAATCTATAGCACTGAATGAGTGACTTGCTCGACCAAGGCAGTCCTTTACTAGGATCGACATCAGCATGGTTACGCAGACGCAGCTCGACGGGGTCGATGTTGAGTGCATAAGCTAGTTCGTCCATTGCCGATTCTAGGGCAAAAGACCCAGAAGCTTCGCCTGGGGCGCGCATGAAAGTTGGTGTACCCTCATCGAGCTGCACCAGACGGTGGCTAGTTTCGATATTCGGGCTAGCGTAAATCATGCGGGCGCTTTTACCAACTGGTTCGATAAATTCATCGAAAGTTGAAGTCTGAGAAATGCCACTGTGTCGCAGAGCAGTTAATTTGCCCTCGCGGGTTGCACCTAGAGAAACCTGTTGAATCGTCTCTGGTCGAAAGCCCACAGGCCCATACATTTGTATGCGACCCAGAACTAATTTCACTGGACGCTTAACCTGCCGTGCTGCCATCGCCGCTAGAGGCACATGCGACCAAGACGACCCTTTGCAACCGAAGCCACCGCCAACAAAGTAAGACATAACGCGAACTTTCTCTGGCTCAATTCCCAATACCCCTGCCACTTTTTTTTGAGCCTCAAAGATTCCTTGGGTTGCATCATACAGCAGCAGTCGATCGCCTTGCCAAACTGCTGTTGTGGCATGAGGCTCCATTGGATTGTGATTTTCAATCGGTGTAGTATAAGTTTGCTCGACACGCACAGCCGCAGCCGCTAGTCCCTGGTTGACATTACCATGCGCTGAATCGGGCGACTCTTCTCTGGGGATTTTACCTTTGGGAAAATATGCTTTAGCGAGGTTCTCCCGCATATTGATGGTCGGCTTTTCTTCGTCATAACGAACTTGCACCAGGGAGGCAGCGTACATAGCTCGTTCAAAGGTATCGGCAACGACGATACCAATGTGCTGACCGCTATACAGGACAATGTTATCTTGTAGCACTTGCAGCTTGCGACCGCCGCCCTTGTCGCCATTCGCTTTAGGTGCGTTCAGGTGGGTAATTACTGCTAATACACCCGGTACTTGTTCCGCCGCTTTTGTATCGATTTTAGCAATCTTACCTTTGGCTATCGTGCTTTGAATTGTCACCCCATAAGTCATTTTTGCTACCGGAAACTCAGCCGAGTAGCGTGCGCCACCCGTCACCTTTAGGTGTCCATCGACTCGATTGAGCGGTTTGCCAAGAATTGTATTTGTATCCCCTGTATTCATGCCATTCCTCCCACCGTTGTCAGCGCCTTAACAATTGTGCGTTTAGCGAGTTCGACTTTAAACCCGTTGTATTTTTGAGGTTTAGCTCCAGCGATCGCTGCGGACGCTGCTGCTTGAAATGTTGCTTGGTTTGCGGGCTTGTTCAACAAAGCTTTTTCAGCTTCAAAGGCACGCCAAGGCTTTGTTCCTACGCCACCCAAGGCAATACGGGCAGCGCGAATGATACCATTTTGAACATCTAATGCCGCCGCCACCGATGCCATTGCAAAGGCATAGGAGGCGCGATCGCGGACTTTTAAATAATGCGATCGCCTAGCAAAGTTTGAGGCAGGCAAATCAACGGCAACGATTAACTCTCCGTGTTGCAAAACTGTCTCTCTTTCTGGTGTATCACCTGGTACGAGATGAAAATCGACAAGGGGAATACTGCGCTCTCCGTTCGGCCCGCGCGTTTGCACAACGGCATCGAGTGCCACCATTGCCACAGCCATATCAGAGGGATGACTAGCAATACAGCGATCGCTACCGCCGAGAATCGCATGAATCCGATTGTAGCCCTCAATTGCCGGACAACCCGAACCTGGAACGCGCTTATTACATGGCATCGAAGTGTCGCGGAAGTAGTAACAACGGGTACGTTGCAGCAAGTTCCCGCCTACACTTGCCATATTTCGCAATTGTGGCGATGCCCCAGACAGCAACGCCTCCGACAGCACTGGGTAACGCTCCTGAATCATCGTATTATAAGCAACATCGCTATTGCGTGCCATTGCGCCAATCCGCACGCCGTTACCCTGCATTTCTATCGTGGTGAGCGCTAATGGATTAATATCAACCAACTCTGTTGGCGTCTGGACATTCAGCTTCATCAAATCGATTAGGCTAGTACCGCCAGCTAGGTACGAGGCTTCGGCATTTGGAGCCACCAACCCCACAGCATTCTCTGCTTGTCCTGCTTTTTTATAGTTAAACGGCTGCATCTTTTTTCCCCTCTAAGACATCGCGGACAGCAGCCACGATATTTGGATAAGCGCCACAACGGCAGATGTTGCCGCTCATCAGTTCGCGAATCTCGGCATCTGATTTCGCGTGTCCTTCGTTCACCAAACCGACCGCCGAACAAATCTGTCCTGGCGTGCAGTAGCCGCACTGAAACGCATCGTGGGCAACAAACGCGGCTTGCATCGGGTGCAGATTGTTTCCTTGCTCCAGTCCTTCAATAGTTGTAATTTTTGCGTCGGTGTGCATAATAGCAAACGTCAAGCACGAGTTAACACGCCGCCCATCAACCAGTACTGTGCAAGCACCGCACTGGCCGTGGTCGCAACCTTTTTTAGTACCAATTAGCCCGATGTATTCTCGAAGTGCATCAAGTAAGGTAACACGCGGTTCAATCTGCAAACTATGTGCTGTTCCGTTCACTTGCAGCGTCACTTTCATAGTCTGATCTGTCGAAGTTTTCGGCGTTGGAGTAGTTTTTTTGATTTGATTTTGTGCTGCACCTTTGTTTCCAAAATTAGCGATCGTAGCCGCTACTGTACTGACAATCATCAATTGACCCAACCTGCGGCGTCTTAAGACAAACCTCATGTGTTTACTCCATTCTCTTTAAGTTGGTAATATCTCTCTTTTGGTTGGTAATATTTCTTTTGGGTTGGTAATAATATTGAGTAATTTTCTTGAATTTAATTTTTTATAGAAAATTACTCTTTCTCACAAGTATTTTCCTACAAATCACACTGTTAATAGAATACATTTTCATCTTTTTTTCGTCTCTCTATCATAAGATTTATGCCATAAGTCTCATCGATGTTTATTGTTATGTTTTATAATAATCGTGCTTTTGTAAAATATCAAATTTAAGTTTCATAGTAATTTTTTAATGAATTATCTCTATTAATTATTAAAATTAACTGTTGATTTATAGCAATTATACTTACTACAAATTATAAAACAAATCTAATTAGCGCTCTCGAACACTCTAGTAAAATAAAAATAAGACCTAATTGACAAATATTAGATGGAGTATGGGGTTGAGAGTTTATTTTTCACTAAATAGCCAAAATAAATATTTTTGATAAAAGCCTTATACTAGAGAAGCTATAAATATATAGCACTCCTAAATCATTTGTAAAATATTGCTGCTGTTAATAGTCAACAGTTCCCATTGATATTTTTTGCTTTCTCATTTAGGATTGCTATATTTTTTAGAAAAAGTGATGCCAGAGAGTTAGCTAATTCTAAAAATTAAATTATCCAATTTAAAAGCGAAGACGACTATCAAGAATATATTCTTTAACAATCTTTGATGAATTCTTATCCGTTCAATATAAGTTATATTTTATATACTTTTATAGCAAGCGAATTAAAGGTTAGGACATTTTGAAAGCCTGGATGTTAGAAATAGTAATGTTTTACCTCCTGCCTCCTGCTATATCTACCTCATAATCATAATATTCTTACCAAAGTTCTGCTTCTAGTTATTCTGATAGGCTGATTATCTAGTCGATAAAACAGAATAATTGTATGCTAAAAATTTTCGCTGCAATTCCTTTTTGGCACAACGCTAGTCTATCCAAGCCAAAGTACGTTTCACTGCTTTTTGCCAAGTAGCAAAATTCGACAAATCGCTCTTTGGCTCAAATACGCATTCAATCTGTCGTTGCTGCACCAATGCTTGATAGTTGTCCCAAAATCCCACAGCTAAACCTGCTGCAAATGCTGCACCCTGAACTGTAGTATCACGCACACTCGGACGTTCAACGGGAATACCTAAGACATCAGCTTGAAACTGCATCAAAAAATTGTTCTCGCAAGCACCACCATCTACCGTTAATCGCCTAATCGGGGTACTGCTAGATGCATTTATCGCTTGCACGACCTCGACAACTTGGTAAGCGATCGCCTCCAATACAGCGCGTACTAAATGCTCTGGTTGTACGCTGGCGGTAATTCCGAAAAAGGCTCCCCTAGCGCTCATATCCCAGTAAGGTGCGCCCAGTCCACTAAATGCAGGTACAAAATATACACCACCATTATCTGGAACTCGATTTGCCATTGCTTCAGTTTCCGCTGCAGTTATAATCAGCTTCAAGCTATCGCGCAACCATTGAATACAAGCACCACTAGTAAACATACTGCCTTCTAGGGCATAGCCGACATCCAAACCCCCGCTTCGATTCCTTTGTGTCCATGCCACAGTCGAAATCAGTTGTCTGGGCGATCGCAAAATTTCAGAGCCAGTGTGAGCTACCAAAAAGCTACCAGTACCGTATGTGCATTTGATTAAACTAGGGCGATCGCAGCCATGACCAAATAAAGCAGCTTGCTGATCTCCCAAAATTGCAGTGATGGGAATTTCTGCACCCAATAAACTAGCATTAGTAACTCCAAAGAATCCTAAACTAGGCTGAATCTGCGGTAGGATTTCAGCCGGAATCTGGAACATTTCTAAGAGAATCTCATCCCACTCACAAGTTTTGAGATTCATTAACATTGTGCGGCTGGCGCTACTATGGTCGGTAGCATGGACTTTTCCACCAGTGAGTTTCCACAGCACCCAAGTATCAATAGTGCCAGCTAAAACGTTGTTTGAGTCAGCATTTGTAAAGTCCAATAGCCATCTGAGCTTGGTAGCAGAAAAGTAAGCATCAACGATTAATCCGGTGCGATCGGAAATTTCTGGAGCATAGCCTTGCTCTTGTAACTGGTGACAAACAGGAGCAGTGCGGCGGTCTTGCCAAACAATTGCTCTATGGAGTGGTTTAGCCGTAGTTTTGTCCCAAATCAAGCAAGTTTCACGCTGCACAGTCAGTCCCAACGCTGCGATGTCCGATGGAGTAATCTTGGCATTGACGATTGCCGTTTCCATCACCCAACATGTATCCTGCCAGATTTCTTCAGGGTCATGTTCTAACCATCCCGGTTGCGGATAATGTTGAGTCAGTTCTTTGTACGCCTGTCCGACAATTTTACCTGCTGCGTTAAACACAAAAGCGCGGTTGCCGGTAGTACCCAAGTCCAATGCCAAAATGTAGCCTGACGAGCGAGTTGTGCTGCCAATGTCCATAGCCGCTTCCAATGGTGCGATCGCGATTTTACCAATATCCGTCAAATCAGATATACATTATTTTGCGTCAAGCTGACCAAGGAACTCACCTTTCTACGTAGATACCGAAGTTGCGTTCCCCGACTTTGGTCAAAATTAAAAAGAAAAAATTAAATTTTCCTGAAAAAAAAATAAGGAAAGACAAACTAAGCAGTTGTAGTAATACAACAAGCCTAAATTATTTGTGAACATCTAAATTTCTCCTATCTCTCGCCTGTGCGTCTTGCGTGAGATTTCTCCTATGTTCGCATTTTAAATAGGATAACTTTTCTCCAGGTATGACCAAAATGAAATTACAACATTACAACAAATTTGCAACTTTACTAAGCGTCGGGTGGATCTTATCTAATTTTGCTGCTGCTTATGCTGCTGATAACTTTCAAATAGCAGATACTAGGAGTAACAATAATATAAATCCCAGCCTTCTCAATATTGCATCCAATCCCATACCCCAACCAAAACTAGTTTTTCTAGGGACAGAACCATATACAGTCACAGGAAAAAATTTTCAAAGATATAAATTAGCAGTAACAAACTGGAACGCATTTCCTGAGAACTTATTTACAAAAGCTCCAAATTTACCTCCTTGTGGACAAAACAATAATTCTTCTAGGACTTGGGTAGATATTTATAATGGTCAAACCAACCAAAGGATTTACGGATTTTGTGCATTTTCCTCTCCAGAAAATTTAAACTCTCTTTGGTTTGCGGTTGAACAAGGTGAAGCACCTCCACAATCTGTATATATCATTTTAAATGATAGAAGAAGCAACAAAGAATATCGTTCTAACCTAGTTTCATTAACACGAGAAACACAAGCAGTTAAAGAAGACTGTATTGCTTTCAATCCTGATAATATTAGTGTTAACCAAGTAAGCAATCGCTGGAAAATAGTTGAGAATGGCAATCACTGGATGTTTGACTTTGGTAATAAAAAAGATGAAGCGACACGTGCTTTCCAAATTCTCAAACACTATGGCATTAACAAATCCTGTTTTGTCGGACGACCCCAACCATCTTTTGAATATCTCCTAGTAAATAATAGCGCTCCTTCTGGTTCTCTACAAGGTGAAGATTGCGTCTCTTTTAATCCAGCGACGACAACTGTTAATCGCATAAATAATCGTTGGAAAATTGTAGACGGTAGCCACTGGATGTTTGATTTTGACAATAATCAATCTGAAGCAACAACATCATTAGCGATTATCAAAAAATATAACTTTACCCGTTCTTGCTTTGTTGGCAGACCCGATGTCAATTTTAGTTACCTGCGCCAATAAAATCACCAAAGAGTTCTGAGTAATGAGTGCTGAGTAAAACAAAGCATATAGTTTTATCGGGTGCGTTATCGCGTAGGGTGACGCACCATCTTATATCATGTCTGGTTGAATACTTATGATATCTGTGAGGGTCGGTAATGGGTGATGGGTAATGGGTAATAGAGAAGAAAAACACAACTGTTCATCTCAAGGCAATTACCTTTTTCCTAATTACCAAAAAGATCAATATTTATCAATTTATACTACTTATGGAATGATAACAATCACTTCAACACGACTGTTATTATTAGTAATTAAGGGACAATCTCAAGTCGGTTGTCCATATTCATCAATAGTTGCGATATAGCAAGCGAATTAAAGGTTAGGACATCTTGAAAGCCTGGATGCTAGGAATAGTAAGTAATGTTTTACCTCCTGCTATAACTTTAATTGCTTTCATGTTATTCATCAACATTGCTACAACAATTCTGTAATGGAAAATAGGCGTTTTCTGTCTATTTTCTGAAGCTTGAGTTTTTCAGTATAAAAAGCCTGATAATAGGATTGATACTTCTCTGGTTCGGCTTGAGGATCGGTTTGCTGCCATAGTTCTAAAAAGTGACGATAGCGTTTTTCCAGCATTACCAAATCCATGCAAG
Organism: Nostoc sp.; assembly: GCA_036918135.1. GTDB lineage: Bacteria > Cyanobacteriota > Cyanobacteriia > Cyanobacteriales > Nostocaceae > Nostoc. The sequence goes on along the minus strand of JBALDB010000008.1, from coordinate 165,109 downwards.
CGATCGCAGCTTGAACTACCTGCGGAGTCCGAAGTATTTCTTTCTTAGTTTTCTCGTTTAAATGAAATAGATGCGATACTACTCCCAAGTCTTCTGATAATTCTAAATATCTGTTTTGCAAAGTTGAAATTAAATCTATCTGTTCCACCGCTGTTTCTAAAATCTGTCGCCATAAAAATCGATGATGGGAAAGGCTAAATTGCAAATCTCGTTCTTCTAATTCGTCAGTAATTGCTTGACGCTGTTCTGGACAATGCAAGTAAATTCCCAGCAATAATGCTTCTGCTTGTTCTAAAAGGCTGCGTTCTGTGGGGAGTGGGGAAAGTTTTTCACTACCTCCCCATGCTTTTCTCGCTGAGACAGGTTTGGAATATGTAGGTGCAGGGGGAGCAATTTGAGTTAACAAATTTTCGACTCGTAGGGGTATAAGTCTGGTATCACCTAAACTGAGTATTTCTGCACAATAAGAAACATAATAATTTCGTGTATCGTTATTATCTATATTTTTAAGTAATTTAACTATTTGCTGAGTTACTTGTTGAAAATCAGGGGCGTGTTTTAAGTCACGGTCATGAATAATTTGTTGAATTTGCCAGTCTAGCCAAAGGGGCGCATTTGCTAATAATTCTGCATAATTTTCTGGAGTTCCCTGGCGCAAGTATTCATCAGCATCTTTGCCATTGGGTAGATTGAGAATTTTTAACTGAACTTCTCCTTTATATGCTAGTTCGGCAATTTCCCCGATCGCTCTTTCGGCTGCATTGGTTCCGGCTTTATCAGCATCAAAGTTGAGTACTAGTTGTTTCGATTCGGTGTAGCGTAATACTAGCCGCACTTGTTCTAAGCTCAAAGCTGTACCAAGTGAGGCGACAGCGTTGTTAATCCCAGCAGCGTGGAGGGCGATCGCATCAAAATATCCTTCTACCACCACGGCGCTATCGAGTTGGGAAATCCCGGTTTTGGCTAAATCGAGGGCAAATAATGTTTTACCTTTGCTAAAAAGTTCGGTTTCTGGTGAATTTAGATATTTGGGTTGTTCGTCAGTCAGAGTTCTACCGCCAAAAGCGATCGTGCGTCCTTGAACATCGCGGATGGGAATCATTAGGCGATCGCGAAACACATCATAATAACTGCCGCCCTCTTTACGTAGTTTAATTAGTCCTGCTTTTTCTACCAGTTGCACTGGGTAATGTTTGTCTTCCACCAAATAGCGATAGAGAGTTTCCCAACCTGCGGGGGCGTAACCTAAACCAAATTGCTGTATTGTTTGTTCTTGAAGTTTGCGGTTAAATTGCAAATATTCAATTGCCTTTTGCCCTTGGGATTGTCTGAGGGCGTGTTGATAAAACTGGGCACAGGAAGCTAGAACTTCATATAATTGTTCGCGTAAAGACAGCTGACGCTGTAATTCTTGACGTTGTTCGGGTTCCAGGGTTTGTACGGGTACTTGATAACGCCGTGCTAAATCTAGCACTACTTCAGCAAAGGAACGCTTTCCCAACTCCATGACAAACTTGATGGCATTTCCCCCAGCCTGACAGCCGAAGCAATAATACATTTGCTTTGTCTGGCTGACGGTGAAGCTGGGAGATTTCTCATCATGAAACGGGCACAACCCGACAAAATCTTTTCCTCTTTTGCGTAAAACTACGTACTCCGAAACGACATCAACAATATCGGCTCGTAGTTTAACTTCTTCAATTGTGTCTGGGTGCAAGCGGGGGATTTGCATGGCTCTGTCATTAGTCATTAGTCATTAGTCATTAGTCATCAACTTTGGAGAAATAACAAAGGACAAATGACTTTAGACTTCTGATAGCTATTATATTGTTGTTGCTAAGCCACCAATTATGTCTAAAATTGCTTACGTTTAATTTTATCAGAGGAAATACTGAAGATGGGACGTATTTTTATCTCGGCGGCTCACGGAGGCAAAGAAGCAGGAGGAATCGATCCGGGTGCGATCGCAGGTGGTACAACTGAAGCTAAAGAAATGATTCTGCTGCGGGATTTGATTGTCACGGAACTGCGGGCGCGGAATTTTGAAATTTTAGTAGTTCCCGATGACTTGAGTGCCGCTGAAACTATTACCTGGATCAATTCCCGTGGACGCCGGGGTGATGTGGCCCTAGAAATTCAATCTGATGCCGCTAGCAGTCCTTCTGTGCGTGGGGCTAGTGTTTTCTACATTGCTAACAATACTGAGCGCAAAAGCAATGCCGAACAGTTGTTAGTAGCATTGTTGCGCCGCGTACCTCAATTACCGAATCGCGGAGTCAAGCCAGATACAGACAGTGGATTGGGTAGTTTGGCATTCTGTCGTCGGACAACGTTTCCGGCTTTGTTAATGCAAGTCGGGTTTCTCAGCAGTCCAGAGGATCGAGCTTTGCTGCAAAGTCGTCGCCGAGATTTTGCTTTGGGAATTGCGGATGGATTGGCATCTTGGAGTCGTGTAATTGACCCTACAGGAACTCCAACAGAACCAACTTACTCAGCAATTAATATTAACATTAACGGGCAAAATTATTCAGAGCAAGGAATTTTAGTTAATGGTAATGCTTATATTCCGATTGATTTAGTAGACCGTCTGCGGATTGACCTTGCAAAAGCAGCGAATGTGAATCGAATTACCTATCGCAGAGTAGTGTATGTCAAAGCCATCGAACTGCGGGATTTTAATGTTGCAGTGACTTGGGATGCTGCAACTCGTACTGTCAGCTTGCGAACAAATTTAATAGTTTGTGCTGGCCAATTAGACAAGATAATGTCAAACGGTAATACTTCAGAAGTACAGTTACAATTATTCTTAAGAAACAATAATGAAAATGCTTTAGCACAGTTTCCTGATATCTCCAAACTTTATCGGGAAGAAGCAGGTATAGAAGGAATAAATTATGATATTGCCTTTTGTCAAATGTGTGTAGAAACTGGATTTTTACGGTTTGGCGGTGATATTAAACCCGAACAAAATAACTTTGCTGGCTTAGGTGCGATCGGTGGTGGTTCGGAGGCTGCATCTTTTCCAAGTGCGAGAATTGGAGTAAGGGCACACATCCAACATTTAAAAGCTTACGCTAGTTTAGAACCTTTGGTACAGGAAGTAGTAGATCCCAGATTTCGGTTTGTAACGCGGGGAATTGCCCCGTTGATTGACCAGCTATCAGGGCGCTGGTCAGCAGATTTGGATTATGGTGCAAGAATTACAGCAATGTTGAAACGGTTGTATGAGTCAGCAGGACTTCTTTAAGTTTTCGTTGAGAACCCGCTGAAACAGGGTTGAAGGAATAATTCGTAATTCTTAATTTATAATTTGTAATTAAGATAACGGCTGTTATTCCTAAGTACAAACCAAGGCGATCGCACGGTACGATCAAGCCACAGCACGGGTGATTCTGATTATTCTCAGGGCTTGTGATTGGAAAGATTCGTCATTGGTAAACTCCAGGTTCTAGCAAAAGATGCCAAACTCGTAACCCAACTGGAGCGATCCGGATGTCGCATTTTTTGAATATCATAGAAGGGATTTGCAAAGCGGTTAATTCCTTATAATGATTATCGATTGAGATGGAGTGCATTCATCCCACAAACGCACAGTTGGAATAACTTCTTGGCAAAGTATTAACCTGAAAGTAGAGAAGTAAGTTAATTATGAGCCAAGAAGAGTTAAACTATAGTTTTGAAAAAATTCGGCAGCAGGTACAAGCACTCTCAAGCTACATCATCCAGTTGCCAATACAGCAGCCAGAGGCGATTACAGCGTTAGAAACTCTTACTGCTTCTATAGAAAACCTGGAATTCTTCAAAGAAGAAATGCAGGCTAATTTAGATGTAATAAAAGTCGCCGAATCAGAACTGTTAGAACAAAATCAAACAATAATAGCAGAACGTCAGGTTTATCATGATTTATTCAAATTAGCACCTAATGCTTATTTGGTAACAAATGCCGAAGGAATAATTCTAGAAATCAACTATACTGCTGCTGCATTATTAAATGTATTGCCCAGTTTTTTGATTGGCAAATCATTAATCAATTTTATATCTCAACAAGAGCATTCATTCTTTCTTAACAAACTCAAGCAGTCGCTCAATATCAAGTCAATGCAACAATGGGAAGTCTCTATCTGTCCGCGCGATCGCCAAGCTTTTGATGCTTTACTCCTGGTGAAACCTGGTCGCGAAACTTCTGGAGCATTGGGCGCACTACAGATATGCATACATGATATTACCAAGTATAAGCAATTAGTAGCTTCTGAGCAGATGCCTAGCTTGATAGCACCAATGGAAACACCCAATGGGCTAGATGGCTTACATGTTCTGTTCGTAGATGATGAAGCTGATACCCGCGAGTTGATTGCAACAGTGCTAATGCAACATGGAGTTTTAGTCACAACAGTTGCCTCAGTCAGTGAGGCATTAGAAGAATTAGAGCGATCGCGTCCCGATGTGATAATCAGTGATATCAGAATGCCCGATGAAGATGGCTATGCTTTGATTCGGAAAGTTAAAGCACTAGAACTAGAGAAGGGATGGCAAATTCCCACTGCTGCCTTGACTGCTTATCTTGCAGAAGACCGCGCAAAGGTAATAACAGCAGGTTTCCAATCGCACTTGCATAAACTTGCTGAACCAAGGGAGTTAATAGCAATGGTTGCACAGCTTGCTGGGCGAGCTTAAAGAGGCATGGGGGCAGGGGGCAGGGGAGAAAAGAATTTTAGTTTTTACAGAAAAACTGAATCATATACTAATTCGGTAACACTTTAAAATTCTCTTAGCTGAAGAATTGAGAACTTTAGTAGATATCTGAGTAATCATGGATAGCTTAACCGCAAAGAAAGCCGCTCTCGCAATGGAAGTATTTGCAGGCGATAGCAAAATGGGTAGATGCGATACGCAATACCCAGCGCCCGATGGATTATCTGATAGGCTCGCAACGTTACCTGAAATCAGTTTTTAATTGAAGGCAGGAGAAATTGTATGAGCAACGAGAAATCCGCAGTTGTAGACTGGCTCAATGGCAGCGGTGAAATGGGCAAAGTCATTCGTTCTAAAGACTGGTCAAAGACACCGCTAGGTTCAATTGAATCTTGGCCGCAAAGTTTGCGAACAACGGTCAGCCTCTGTCTGGCCTCGAACTTCCCGATTAATATCATTTGGGGGCCTGGGCGCGTTCAGATTTATAACGATGGCTATTGGCCCATGTGTGGCGACAAGCACCCCCACTCAATGGGACAGGACTACAAACAATGCTGGCTTTCTGCCTGGGATGCACTTGAGGAACCCTTTGAGCGTGCCGCTGCTGGAGAAACTGCCTTCCTGGAAAATCGGCGGATGTTCCTAGATCGCAACGGCTACCTGGAAGAAACCTTTTTCACGTTCTCCCTCAGTCCCATCCGCGATGAAACGCAGGGTGTGGGTGGACTGTTTCACCCAGTTACAGAGATGACGCAGCAAATCCTGGCAGAACGACGGCTGAAAGTGCTGCGCGATTTGGCGGATCGCACCGCCGATGCTAATACCATCGAAGAGGCTTGTCGCTTGAGTACCGAAGCCCTTGCAGATCATGAACTCGATCTGCCCTTTACGCTGTTCTATCGGCTCAACTCAAATGGCAAACAGGCCCATTTAATAAGCATGACTGGACTGAAGCCAGGAAGTACGGCTTGCCCAACGGTCGTAGATTTAGAGGCAATGCCAGAACTTTGGGCACTGGCAGAAGTGGCGCGATCGCCTGCGAATGCTCAGCGGTTATCCAGTCAAGTCCGACAGGTGAATGAATTAGAACAATGGTTAGGCTCACTTGTGTGCAGCCCTTACCCAGAATCCGTTCAGTCCGCCATTGTCGTACCGATCGCCCTGCCAGGATTAGCACATATGTGGGGAGTATTCGTTGCCGGAGTGAGTCCCCGCCGAGCGTTGGATCAAGCTTACCAAACGTTTTATACGCTGCTGAGTGAATCAGTGACGACGGCGATCGCTAAGGCTCATGCCTACGAAGAGGAGCGAAAACGAGCCGAAGCACTGGCAGAACTCAATCGCGCCAAAACCGAGTTCTTCAGCAACGTCAGCCACGAATTTCGCACGCCCCTGACGTTAATTCTCAATCCACTTGAGCAAGTACTCGCTCTTGAATATGGTTCACTCCTGCCCGAACAACGCGAACAGCTCGATATTGTCCAACGAAACGCGATTAGACTGCTCAAACTCGTCAATACCTTACTTGACTTCTCCCGAATCGAGGCAGGCAGAATACAAGCAGTCTATGAGCCAACCGACTTAGGAGTATTCACAGCCAATCTGGCATCAGTTTTTCATTCGGCGATTGAAACAGCAGGACTGGAATTAATAGTAGATTGTCCGCCCCTGTGTAACCTCGTGTACGTAGACCGCGAAATGTGGGAGAAAATTGTTCTTAACTTAATCTCCAATGCGTTTAAGTTTACCTTTGTTGGTGAAATTGCCGTTTCATTACACGCAATAGGTGACAAAGTAGAGCTAAAAATACGAGATACAGGCACAGGCATTACTGCCGAAGAATTACCCCGAATTTTTGAGCGCTTTCACCGTATCCGAGGCGTGAAGGCAAGGAGTCATGAAGGGTCAGGCATTGGGCTAGCTTTGGTGGCTGAACTCGTTAACTTACATGGCGGTACTGTAAAGGTGAAAAGTGTTTTGGGTAGAGGAACGACATTTACAGTCACGCTACCCACAGGCTCATCGCACTTGCCAAGTAATCAAATTAGTACCAGTACACTAGCATCAACACCAGTAGGTGCTGCCCCCTATGTGGAGGAAGCACAGCAATGGCAAGAAGAAAATTTGTGGTTTTGGGGCCGCCACAAAGTGGCGGCCCCAAAACCACCGCCTATAAAGCCCTCCCAGTTTTCAACTGCGCGCATTTTGTTAGTCGATGATAATGCCGATATGCGAGACTATGTGGCGCGTCTGCTATCAAAGCAATGGCAAGTAACAACTGTCGCTAATGGAGTTGCTGCACTAGCTGCTGTTTGCGAACAACCGCCAGATATGGTACTTACTGATGTGATGATGCCAGAAATGGACGGGTTTCAATTGCTGAGTGCATTACGTGCAGATCCAAAGACAAAAGGTATACCGATTATTCTGCTGTCGGCTCGTGCGGGAGAAGAGGCGGCAATTGAGGGTTTGCAAGCGGGGGCTGATGACTACCTAATTAAGCCTTTCTCTGCTCGCGAACTGCTGACTCGTGTAAAATCTCATTTGCAAATGGTACGTTTGCGCCAAGAGTTATCTTTTAATCACTTCAAAGATGAATTTATAGCAACAGTTACGCACGAACTTCATGCGCCTTTAGTTGCAATCTTGGGCTGGACTCGCTTACTGCATTCAAAGGAACTCGACAAGGCTACTGTTTTACGTGCTTTGGATACAATTGAGCGCAATGCCAAGAACCAAGCAAAGCTAATTGAGGATTTGCTAGACATTTCAACGATTATCTCAGGTAAAGTTTGCTTGCAGAGCCAGCCAGTTAAACTCACAAAGATTATTGAAGAAGTTATCAATACAATGTCCTCAAATGCTAAGGAAAAGGGGATTAATATTGTCAAAACTTTGCAGGCAACTTTTCAACAAGATGACACCGTTTTAGGCGATCGCGATCGCTTGCAGCAAATTGTCAAAGAATTACTTGCCAATGCGATTAAATTTACATCAAAGGGAGGAGTAGTAGAAGTTCGGCTTGATACTATTGATTCTCTAGCTACGATTCAAATCAGAGATACAGGTATGGGAATTAGTAGCGAGTTTCTGCCTGACGTTTTCGATCGCTTTACGCAAGCAGAGGTTCCTAGCAGACACACGCCAGGGGGTTTGGGGTTGGGGCTAGCGATCGCTCGTCAACTAGTAGAATTGCACGGCGGTACAATTGAGGCAGCGAGTGACGGAATTGGACGAGGCGCAACGTTTACCGTCAAGCTGCCATTAATTTAACAGGGCAATATGGCAAAAGATATTTTTCACAATACTGTTAAGCTGGCACTGCAAAAAGACGGCTGGACAATCACCCACGATCCTTATCGCTTGCGCTATGGTGTTGCCGATATTTATATTGACCTGGCCGCAGAAGAAGCGATGGCTGCCCAAAAAGCAGGACGTAAAATAGCAGTGGAAGTCAAAAGCTTTGCCAGCAGTTCAGCAATCTCCGAATTTCATACTGCCCTCGGTCAATTCTTAAATTATCGTATTGCCTTAGAAGTTTCAGAAGAACCAGACCGCGTTCTTTATCTGGCAGTTCCAAGCGATGTTCATCAAACCTTTTTGCGTTTTGAGCCAGCTAAAACGGTGATAGAACGTTATGAAGTTCGCTTGATTATTTACAATCCGAATCAAGAGGTAATTGAACAATGGATCGAGTAAACAAATATCGCCAAAATGTGTGTGATTTCTTAGAGAATTTCGCCGCCGACGATCCAGAAGCCCAGTTGATTTTTGATACTGAGCGCGACCGCTATCTCGTCATGCATAATGGTTGGCGCGGCGAATCCCGCATCTACGGTTGTGCGATGCAGCTAGACCTGATTGAAGGCAAAGTTTGGATTCAGCACAACAGTACTGAAATTTTTATCGATCGAGAACTGATTGGACGCGGTGTTGCGCCTCAAGATATTGTTTTAGGATTTCGATCGCCCAGCGTGAGAGAACGGCTTGCCGCTGCTTTATACACAGATGGCAGTAAGCTTTAAAGAAAATTTTAAACCGGAATAGAAGACTGTTTTAGTCGTTAGTAGTTTATTTTAAGAGAAGATGCTGTAACACAAATCTGTTTCTAATAATGTGAAAGCAAAAGCTGCTACAGACTGCGCGAAACACGCAAACGTAAAAGCGGAAGCTCTTACAGCCAAGGCGGAAGCTGCTACAGACTACGCGAAACACGCAAACGTGAAAGCGGAAGCTCTTACAGCCAAGGCGGAAGCTGCTACAGCCTGCGCGAAACACGCAAACGTCAAGGCGGAAGTTGTTGCAAGGAAAGCGGAAGCTGTTACAGGGAAGGCAAATAAAGATTTTACTCAAGCAAGCGAGTGATAAGGATGAGAATTTTGACTGTCAAGCGCCATTTAAAGACTTATCATTGAGGCTGACGCGGAGAGATTTTAATCACAAGTGATTAGTCAAACATAATCTTATAGCAGTCGAAGCATAGGTTAGGATTATGTTGGTTGCTGAAACCTTTGATAATACTGAGTTTCTACTCAGCACTCAGCACTCAGCACTCAGCTATACAATCCGAATCGTGAGATAATTGAGCAATGGAGCGAGTAAAAAATATCGTCAAGTTGTGTGTGATTTTTTAGAGGATTTTGCTGCTAACGATCCAGAAGCACAGTTAATTTTTGATGTATTCGCAATTATGTTTTGTAGTGATAATTTAAACTCCAACACGCTTATATGCAACCTGTAGAGGATAGGATTTTAAACCTTTTTTAGTAAGATAAAATTCTTGCCAAACTGCCAAAGCCATAAGTTCCATGCAACGTCCTCAAAGAGAAACTGTCACCCTAGAAGATATTTTAATTACTGAGGAATTGTCCCATCGAACTCCTCGGACTGCAAATTTCATCTCAGAAAATCAGGCATTGCACGCATTGGTGCGGCAGTTGGTGAATCAGCCAGAAACGATGCTTCAAAATCTGGCAGAAATGGCACTCGAACTGTGCCAATGCGGAACAGCAGGAGTCAGCTTGCTAGAAACAACCCCCAGTGGTGAAGAAGTCTTTCGCTGGAATGTGTTGGCAGGAACATTGTCACAGTATGTCGGCGGCACTACACCGCGTAACTTTAGTCCCTGTGGCATCTGTCTCGATCGCGGTACACCTGTGCTTTTTTCTCATCCTGAAAGGTATTTCATCTACTTCCAAGAAGCCAACACTCCGGTTGTCGAAGGCTTGGTGTTACCTTTAATTGCTGACGATCGCGCTCTCGGCACGATCTGGATTATATCGCACGATGAGCAACGGCACTTTGACAGTGAAGACGTGCGGGTGATGACGAGTTTGGCAGATTTTACTGCTGCTGCACTGCTACTGAATCAGCGACAAACCAGGGAATTGCTTGCTGCCAACGTTGCCCTAGAAGCTGAAATTGTTGAACGCAAGCAGGTGGAAGCAGCATTGCGTGAAAGTAGGACATACTTTCAGTCCGTTGTCAACCTTGTGCCTGATATGCTTTGGTGCAATGACTTCACAGGTAACACCAGTTGGTATAACCAGCGCTGGCTGGACTACACTGGGCAGACGGTGGAGGAGGCTGCTAGCTATAGCTGGTTAGAGATGATTCATCCAGACGCTCGCGCTCAATCTCTCGCCAACTTCCAGAACGCGGTGGATGAGGGTCGTCTGCTGAGACAAGAACACCGCATTCGGGATAGAGAGGGGAACTATCGCTGGTTTCTAGTCCAAATAAATCCTGTTTTGGATGCACAAGGACATATCACTCAATGGTTCGGATCTGCCACCGACATTCACGAGCAGAAGACTCTGATCGCAACGTTACGCGCATCAGAAGAACGGCTGCGGCTGGCTTCGGAAGCTGGCAATTTTGGCACTTATGAGTATATTGTACAAACCGATCGCATCAACTGGTCAATCGCGCTAAAAGCGATTCATGGCTTGCCAGAAGACGCAGAAATTAGCTTCGAGCGATTACCCCAATTCATTCACCCGGACGATCGCGAGCAGACTTTGGGTAAATTCCAGCAATTCCTCAGTCCAGATGCTCCCGGAGCTTACGAGCATGAGTTTCGCATTGTGCGGACAGATGGAGCAGTGCGCTGGGTAGTCGATAAAGGGCAGGTATTCTTCACGGGTGAAGGGGAACACCGCACAGCCGATCGCGCACTCGGTGTAACATTTGACATTAGCGAACGCAAGCTCAAAGAAGCAGCCTTGCACGAATCAGAAGAACGCTTACGGGTGATGATTGAAAATCTGCCAGGTGGGGCGGCGTTTGTCGTTGATGGCGATCTGCGCTATCTGCTTGCGGAAGGCGAAGCCCTCTCTGCTGCCGGTTTCAAAAGAGAAGATTTAGTCGGCAAAACGATTTTTGAGGCAATGCCGCCGGAATTAACCGCTAAGTATGAGGAGCTATACCGCATGGCTCTGGCGGGCGAGTCATTCACGCTCGAACACAATTCACACGATCGCACTTACGTCTCACGCGGAACGCCGCTTCGCACGAATAGCGGCGAAGTTTATGCTGTGCTTGCCGTTTCATACGACATATCCGAGCGTAAAAAAGCAGAAGTTGCTTTGCGCGAGAGCGAAGAACGATTCCGCTTATTCGTCACCGCTAGCTCGGACATAATATACAGAATGAGCGCAGATTGGAGTCAGATGCATAACCTCGAAGGTAAGAACATCCTCGCCAATACTGAGAAGCCCAGTGACACATGGCTTGAAACGTATATTTCCAAAGAGGAGCAGCCGCAGGTATGGGCTGTCATCCAAGAAGCCATCCGAACCAAGAGCACGTTTGAGTTGGAACATCGGGTTATTCAACAGGACGGCACAATTGGCTGGACGTTCTCGCGCGCCATCCCAATGCTGAATGAGCAGGGTGAAATCATTGAATGGTTCGGAGCAGCAAGTGATGTGACCGCTCGCAAACAAACCGAAGCCGCTATTGCTGCCGATCTCGAAGATACGCAACGGCTGCGCGAACTCAGTACCCAATTAGTGACGGAAGGCGACATTCAAACGCTGTATCAAGAAATTATCTCTACCGCGATCGCCCTCACGCAGGCAGATGCCGGAACAGTGCAAATTTTAGATGAAGCGACACAAGACTTATTGCTGCTAGCTACACAAGGCTTTGAGCGCAATATGACCGAGCATTTCTACCGCGTCAACGCTAGCTCTAATACGCCTTGCGGCATGGCGCTCAAGAGTGGCGCTCGCACCTTTATTGATTTCGATGCACAAGAGAGCGAAGACCCGGATGGCTCAATGCGACTACACCTTGAGGCGGGGTATCTCTCGGCACAGTCCACACCGTTGATTACCCGTTCGGGCAAAGCGATTGGTATGGTTTCCACCCATTGGTGCAAACACCATCGACCAAGCGATCGCCAACTGCGCTTTCTCGATTTACTCGCCCGCCAAGCGGCTGACCTGATTGAGCAGCGGCAAGCCCAAGCAGCCCTGTGCGAGAGCGAGGCTTGGCTGGCAAGTCAAAAGTCAGCGTTCCAAGTTGCCCTCAAAGGCGCAACCCTCGAAGCATCGCTTGGCGTGCTTATCCGCACCGCCATCGAGCAATCAAGCACCGATGTCAGATGCGCCTTTTACATTGCCGATGATACTGGAAGTCAGTTGCGCCACGTTGCCGGGATGCCCGAAACTTACGTCGAGTGTGTGGACGGCTTCAAAATCGGTGCGGACTCGCTGACGTGCGGTTTAGCCTTCTATACGGGTCAGCCGATTATCACTCCCGACGTAACCAAAGACCCGCGATGGAAAGATTGGCTATGGCTGGCCCAGGAGTATGAATACCGCAGCGTTTGGTCGTTTCCGATTGAGACGACACAAGCAAAGGTCGTCGGCACATTCACAATGTATTTCAAACACCCGCGCGAAGTGACGCCGCGCGACTACGAATTCGCCGCCGTGCTGACACGAGCTGCTGCGATCGTCATCTCGCAGAATCAGCAGGCTCAGGAACGCGCCCGCGCCGAGGCAGCCTTGCGCGAATCGGAAGAAAAATATCGATCGCTGTTCAACTCGATGGACGAAGGGTATTTTGTCTGTGATGTGATTTTTGATCGAAACAACCAACCTGTTGACCTGTTTTATGTGGACGCGAATCCGTCAGCAACGCGAATGATTGGGCAGAATTTCACTGGACGGCGACTAAGAGAAATCGATCCAGGGTATGAAGCGTACTGGTACGAAATTTTTGGTCGTGTCGCCCGAACGGGTATTGGTGAGCGTTTAGAGCGATACGCCGATCCAGATAAGAGATGGTATGACTTCTATGTTTTCAAAGTTGGGGATGAGGACAGGCGACAGGTTGCGGTTGTATTCAATGACATCACTGACCGCAAACGGGCAGAAGAACAAATACGCCGCGCCGCCGAATTCGATGCGTTCCGGGTCAAGTTGTCGGATGCACTGCGATCGCTCACCGACCCCGTTGAAATTCAGGCCCAAGCCTGCCGTCTACTAGGCGAGCATTTGAGCGTTGACCGCGCCTACTACGTCGAAACCAATGAGGCGGAGGGTTACATGCGCGTCAATCAAAATTATTTGCGCGGTGACTCGCCCTCGCTCGTTGGCGTTTATCGGTTAGCGGATTACGGCTGGACTGTGCCGTTCCTTCAAAGGGGCGAAACTATCATCGTCGCGGATGCCCAAATCTCGGACATCATTCCCAAAGCCGACCGTGAGGTGATGGCGGCTGTCAGGATTGCCGCGCATATCACCTCACCGTTGATCAAAGCAGGCAGGTTGGTAGGCTCGCTCTGCGTCACCGAATCCGCGCCGCGTGAGTGGTCAGTGGCGGAAGTTGAACTGGTGCGCGAAACTGCCGAACGCATCTGGGCGACCATCATCCGCGCCCATGCCGAAACAGAATTGCGTGAATCAGAAATTGGGCGAGTTCGAGAACAATCTGCCCGCGAACAAGAACGCCAACGCGCCGAAACCCTGGCAGAACTCGATCGCACCAAAACTCTCTTCTTCAGCAACGTCAGCCACGAATTCCGCACGCCGCTATCGTTGATACTGGCTCCCCTACAAGATGCCTTAAGCGATTCGGTAAATCCCCTAACTTCTTCACAACGGGAACGGTTAGAACTCGCCCACCGCAACAGCTTGCGTTTGCTGAAACTAGTTAATACCCTGCTCGACTTCTCCCGCATCGAAGCCGGACGCATGGAAGCAGTTTATGAACCAACGGATTTGGCACTGTTTACAACTGAGTTAGCTAGTGTATTTCGTTCTGCCATTGAACAGGCAGGATTGCGGCTAGTGGTCGATTGCCCATCATTGCCTGAGCCTGTATATGTAGACCAGGAAATGTGGGAGAAAATAGTTCTTAATTTGCTCTCTAACGCCTTTAAGTTCACCTTTGAAGGTGAAATTGCCGTCAGGCTGTATCTTGCTGATGACCATCATGTAACGCTACAGGTAGAAGATACAGGCACGGGCATTGCACCTGAAGAATTACCCTATCTGTTTGAGCGATTTTACCAAGTCCGCACAGCCACAGCTAGAACTCATGAAGGGTCTGGTATTGGTCTAGCTTTAGTGCAGGAATTAATTAAACTACATGGTGGAACTATAGACGTAAGCAGCACTGTAGGGCAAGGAAGCTGCTTCACCGTCACAATTCTATTAGGCACAGCCCACCTGCCAAGCGTTAGCGTAGCGGGGCGCGATAGCGCACGTCGCCTACGTCGAATCGTAGGCGATCGTATCACAGCAACACGCACGCTGACATCAACTACATTAGTTGCAGCGCCTTACGTTCAGCAGGCAGAGCGGTGGATAGTGGAAGAAGTAGGGGAGCAGGTGAGCAAGGGAGCAGGGGAGAACTTACAACAATCACTCCCCTGTGCCCCTGTGCCCCTCTGCCCCTGTGCTCATATCCTCCTTGTTGATGACAACGCCGATATGCGCGATTACCTCAAGCGGATATTAAGCGAACACGTTGAAGTAGAAGCTGTCGCGGATGGGGCTACTGCACTGGCGGCGGCTAATGAAAGAGTGCCAGATCTGATTCTTTCTGATGTGATGATGCCAGGGTTAGACGGCTTTGAGTTATTGAAAGCATTGCGGGCTGATGCACGGACAAAAGAAGTGCCGATTATTCTCCTTTCTGCCCGTGCTGGAGAAGACTCTGTAATTGAAGGACTCCTTGCTGGGGCTGACGACTACCTGATTAAACCCTTTTCTGCCACCGAACTTGTCACCCGTGTAAATGCTTATTTAAAAATGGCACACTTGCGCTCAGAAACTCTTCGCCAGGAAAGAATAATTAACCGCAGGAAGGATGAGATACTATCAACAGTTTCTCACGAACTGAATATACCCTTAGTCGCTATTCTTGGTTGGACGCGGTTACTCCGTAGCAGTCCGTTTAATCAAGCCATGCTGATGAAATCTCTGGAGACGATTGAACGCAATGCCACTCTGCAAGCCAAATTAATCGAAGATTTACTAGATATCTCGCGCATCACTGCGAGTAAAATTAGCCTGAATCAAGAGCCAGTTGAACTGCAACAAGTGATTGAAACGGCGATTGCCACAGTGCATCAATCTTACCAAACTAAAGATATTCGTCTAGAGTGTACGCTTGTACCAGTAACAGTTCAAGGCGATCCAGAGCGTTTACAACAAATTGTCTTAAATTTACTTACCAATGCCATCAAATTTACTCCTACTGGAGGAAGAATTGAGGTTAGTCTGCTTTCTAATGAAAATCAAGCCCAAATTATCTTAAGTGACACTGGCTGCGGAATAGATTCTGAGTTTCTACTATACATTTTTGACACATTCCGTCAAGCAGAAGGCGTAAAAAAAGGACTAGGATTAGGACTGGCGATCGCACGTAACCTCGTAGAACTGCACGGTGGTACTATCTATGCCCAAAGTCCAGGAGTCGGGCAGGGTACAACTTTTCTTGTCAAGCTACCGTTGATAAATGGTAATGAGTAATGGGTAATTGGAGATTGGTAATTGGTAATGGGGCAATGAGATAGGGAGACCTGATTTTGAAGATTTGCAGGTTTATAAATTAGCCGAAAAGTTAGGAAACGAAATTTGTAAAGTAGTTATGGAATGAGATCATTTTTCTAAAGATACAATTGGCAAGCAGATTGTACGTGCAGCAGATAGTATTGGAGTAAATATTGCAGAAGGTAGAGGGCGTTATAATTATCAAGACAATAAACGGTATATAAAAATTGCCAGAGGTTCTATGAATGAGACAATTCATTGGATGAGGCTAGCTTATACTCGAAATCTTTTAACCAATGAACAAGTCAATATTCTGAAACCAATAATTCATGAATTATCACCTAAGCTGAATGCTTACTTAAATTCGATTGGGAATGATAATAGGTAAATTTTCATATCAAGTTCGGTTAATTACTTACAAAGGAGTTGGTGTTTTTGGTAATAGGGAAAAAGGTAATTGCCTTGAGGTGAACATTAGTAATTGGTAATAGGGAAAAAGGTAATTGCCTTGAGGTGAACAGTTGTGTTTTCTTACCCATTACCCATTACCCATTACCAATTACCATTTATCGAACATTCTCAGTTTGAAACACTTCGATCAGATTGGCAGCATAATCGGCGTGCATCTTGAGGAGGTTCATCTCCCACGGTAAAAGTTGGCGAGGTTGATGGAAATAAGTGGACAATAAGCCAAGCAACATGCCCCTGCGACTGGTTAACAGCGTGGATTGGACTGCGCGATATCCTGCTGCTGCTGCGATCGCCCGATGAGGAGTGTACAGGGGATCGAGCTCGACATCTTCGATGATTACAGACTCTCCGGCACGTATAGCCCTGGCACTGGCTGAATTGTCATTGATGCCAACTGTCTGAAAGTGATTAAGAAAGTCTGACTTGAAACCGCGTTGGGTAGCGAGTTCCAGCGTGCCTGTCTGTCGGTCTAATAGTTGAATATTGCCCATGTCCGTTCCGTGTATAACCAGCGCCCGATCGAGTACGTTCTCCAATACCTCCTCAAGCATGGGCGATATCGGCACTCTTGTCCTTAGGGATGATGTTGTGTTGCTGGTTTGCACTTGCGATAAAGGAAGTCCCTCACACACTAAGCTGACCAACAAGGGAGCGATCGCCTTACGAGGCAGAACTCGATCTACGCAACCAGTTGCTATCGCAGCCTGCGGCATTTCATAAACGAAAGCGCTGGCTCGATCCTCGACGAGTACAACGCCATGCTGTTGAGACACAGCACGCACACCTTCTGCGCCACCTTTGCTTGAGCCACTCAGTACAATTACTACAGCCCGGTCTGCATAACTCTTGGCCACCGACTCAAAAAAGTGATTTACTGCGTGCAACCACCCTTGTTTTGTTGCTTGCGGTCTCAAAGAGATTGTATCATTGGCATGAACAACAAAGTAATGCCCAGGTGGACACACATACGCCACTCCTGGCATGAGTTGTTCTCCATGATATGCCCAGCGTACCGTAACAACCGTTTTTAACTGTAACACTTGTGTTAAAACGTTAGTTTCACAAGGACTGAGGTGCTGTAGGCAAAGAATCGGAGTAGGAAAATCGGCAGGCAATTCTGAGAGAACCTTGCGAATCGCCGTAACTCCTCCAGCCGAGGCGGCGATCGCTACAATCGCAATCTTTGATTTCTTATTGGGTTGTTGTATATGCATATTTGCTACGATGCAACGATTTGCTAACTACAAACTGTGTAAATTTAAGTTCTCCTTAGCGCGTTGAGCTTTTTCTTTTGCCTGTCTTGCTTGCTCCCTAAGCTGCTGGGTTTTAACGCTAATCTGTCTTGCCTCCTTCTTAGCCTGTAGGGCTTCTTGCCTATCCAAATGCGCTTCTTCAGCACATCGCTTAATTTTTGCAGCCAACTGCTGCTCTTGGTATTCTAGTTGTGGTTGTTCTTTCAAATCAGCAATAGTTTTTAACATTACAATAACAAGGGCATCCAAGGGATAAATTTTATAAATATAAGAGATTGTTTTAAAAGTGGTTGACTGTCGTTTTAATCACATTTTTACTCCCCTTAATCCCCCGGATGTCTTGGGGGGAGACTAGACAATTTAGTTCCCTTCCCAATACATCGGGGAGGGTTAGGGTGGGGTGAAAAAATATTTGATACACTACTACAGACTTTTTAAACATTCTCTTATGTTGGTTAATAACTAACTCAATTACAGCCCGTTTGCAAAGTAAGATTTTATCCATCAAGAGAACCAACTTATTTTTAAAACAAGCAATTTTTTTAACTATACCGTGAGTATCCCATTAAAAAATAGAGCATTAATAGCAAATTATATCAATAGCTTGGGGTTTAGCAGCTTAGCAGAAATATCAAGTCAGAGCTTGCTTGCAGAAGTGGATCTTCTTCGGGCTGTAGCAAGTTTGAAGCTAACGCAAGACAAAAAAGGGTCAATGGGTCAGTTTCTCACCCCCGCTTCGGTAGCAGAATTGATGGCTGGGATGTTTGATAGGCTGGATTTACCTGAAATTTCTTTGCTGGATGCTGGAGCTGGAATCGGTTCATTACTAGCTGCTTTTGTGACCAAAGTATGCCAACATCAACACATCTCAACTTTGCGTGTTGTAGCCTATGAAATTGACCCTTTTCTAATTAGATATTTGCATCAAACTCTAAAGCTATGTGAAAAGGAATGTCAACGTCTAAATATTTCTTTTAATTACGAAATTCGTGAAACTGATTTTATCGAAGATACGGTGAAGCAGCTTGAGATTGGTTTATTAAATAGTACAAACCCAGAAAAATTTACCCATGCTATCCTCAATCCACCTTATTTGAAAATCAATGCTCATTCTCAGGTTCGCAAATTGCTACGTTCCATCGGGTTAGAAACTAGCAATCTTTATACTGGTTTTATGGCTGCTACAGCACAACTACTAAAACCAAAAGGGGAGTTTGTAGCGATTACCCCGCGTAGTTTTTGCAATGGGCCTTATTTCCGTGAGTTTCGGAAGATGTTTTTGCAAATGATGGCTTTGCAGCAAATACATCTTTTTGATTTGCGGCAAGAAACATTTAGTGAAGATAATGTTTTACAAGAAACTGTGATTATTCGAGCCACGAAAGAGCAAAAGTCTAACAACGTAATCATCAATACTAGCTCTGATGCCAATGATGACTTGATATTGTCACACTCAGTACCATATACAGCCTTAGTTCATCCCAAAGATCCAGAACAGTTCATTCATATTCTTCCAGATAAAATCAGCGAAAAAGTTGTTGAGAAAATGGCGCTTTTTAGCTGTACTCTGGAAGACTTGGGGCTTACAGTTTCAACCGGACGAGTTGTAGATTTTCGAGCCAAAGATTACCTCAGAAATAATTTAGAAAAAAATACTGTTCCTTTGATTTATCCAGTGAATTTTTCAAATGGATATATAGAGCATCCAAAAATAACTAAAAAGCCCCAAGCCATATTACATGTAGAAGAAACAGAGAAACTTCTAGTACCAAATGAGCATTACGTCCTCTGCAAAAGATTCTCCTCGAAAGAAGAGAAAAGACGCATTGTTGCAGTTATTTACAATGCCGCTCAATTTGATTATGCTTATGTCGGTTTTGAAAATCACTTGAATTACTTTCACAAAGATGGACGAGGACTTAGCCATACTTTAGCTTGTGGGCTTGTAGTTTATCTTAATTCAACCTTAGTTGATTTATTTTTTCGGTTGTTTAATGGACATACTCAGGTAAATGCAACAGATTTGCGGCAATTAAAGTATCCTACATTAGAACAGTTATTGTCTTTAGGAACAGGGATTAAAGAGCGGTTTCCCTCTTGGCGGGAAATTGATGATCTTGTGGAAAATAAGCTATTGAATATGTCAAATCAGTCAGGTAACAATCCGATCAAAATTAAGTCTCGAATTGATGAAGCTTTGCAAATATTAACACAATTGGACTTTCCACGACGACAGCTTAATGAACGCTCAGCTTTAACTCTTCTGGCGTTGCTTGACTTAAAGCCGACAGACTCTTGGAATTTAGCGACTTCTCCTTTGATGGGAATTACGCCAATGATGGACTTTATGGCTCAGCATTATGGTAAAACTTATAAGCCCAACACACGAGAAACAGTTCGCCGTCAGACAGTACATCAATTTCTAGATGCTGCTTTGATAGTTGCTAATCCAGACGAGCCGAGTCGTCCGATTAACAGTCCAAAAACTGTGTATCAAATCGAAGAAAGTGCGCTCGAACTATTACGAACCTACGGTACTGAAGAATGGAAAAAAAGTATTCGTACTTACCTTGCTTCGATTAAAACTCTAAAAAAACAGTATGCCCAAGAGCGGGAAATGTCCCGTATTCCGGTGCTAATTGCAAGAGAAATTAAAACTTTGTCACCAGGCGGTCAGAATATTCTAATTGAGAAAATTATTAACGATTTTGCTCCCCGTTTCACCCCTGGTGGAAAGCTGATTTATGTTGGCGATACCGATGAAAAGTTCGCCCACTTCGATGAAGTAGCATTGACGGATTTAGGCGTTAACATCGATTCCCACGGCAAAATGCCAGATGTAATTATCCATTTAACAACAAATAACTGGTTAGTGCTAATTGAAGCTGTAACTTCACACGGGCCAATTAATCCCAAACGAAAAAATGATTTGGAATCTCTATTTAGGAGTGTCAAAATCCCTTTAGTTATGGTAACAACATTTCTTAGTCGCAAGGCAATGGTAGAATATCTGGCAGAGATTGCTTGGGAAACAGATGTTTGGGTTGCTGAAGATGTAACTCATCTCATTCATTTCTATGGCGAACATTTATTGCAGCCTTACTAAATACAAAAGAAGAAAACTTACTGAATATAGTTAGAATTCAAGCAGATTTAAAAAATCGAATAATTTCACGCACATGGTCGAGAAATTGTCCGTCGGTGGAAAGTTGCGCGATCGCATTTCTGGCTTCTCTCCCTAAACGCTCATGTTCTGTATGATTTATAGCCCGTAATTCTTCTAAATTAGCTGCAATTCGGGCTAAATCTCTACGAGTTTCTTGGGCAAAACGTTCTTGAGTTACTGGCAAAGAATAGGGTTGTTCTGGGTTAAGTTGCTCCTCTAAAGATTGCACTTTTTGTTCTAAATTGGCAAAGCGATCGCGCAATTCAACAATATCTTCACGCGGATACTTCCATTCTTGGCGAATCATCGCTAACCGTGCATATAAATACTCGTAAGCTCGAATCGCTGGACGTAGAATTGTTAATAATAAAGCTGCACCAGAACTAACATATCCAACTGTACTAATACCAGTAGCAGCAAGAGTATAAAGACCAACGGCTGAGAATAAGTGTAAAGCAATGGCAACCCAGAGCGATCGCTTTGCCAAAACTGTCACATACTTCACTTGTTTCTCATCAACTGGAATTCCTTTTTCAGAAGATTGTGCTGCTTCGGCTAAAACTTCTTTAGCTTGAAAATGCACATTCCACGGTACGGTAACAATTACCAACAGCCACCAAAAACTAGCACCACCAATCACCCAGTCGAGAAAGTTACCAGCAGGTAT
Organism: Nostoc sp.; assembly: GCA_036918135.1. GTDB lineage: Bacteria > Cyanobacteriota > Cyanobacteriia > Cyanobacteriales > Nostocaceae > Nostoc. The sequence goes on along the minus strand of JBALDB010000008.1, from coordinate 143,848 downwards.
GTGCAACCATTGCAGCAATCCAAAAGCTACTAATACCGTCAACACAATTCCAATAATGGAACTGATGAAAAAGTTAATATACATTTTGTATTGTTTTTAATCAAACCATCATTTCGATCCTGACTTGCCCTGGCAGTTATACTGAAATAAGTGTGATGGTTTTTCTAGTTGCACATATCAGCTATTGAATGAGATAACTACGCCAAATTGGTTGAGTATTTTTACTACCCTTGTCTGGAAGCAGTAACCGCCAAGTTTTGCCTTCTTGCTGTATTTGCAGGTAAACTTGAAAGGGTTTTTGCGGTTGCGTCAAGCTTCGTTTTGGTAACTTGATAATCAAGTCGTAGGTTCCTCGGACGCGGAAAGCTGGTAAATTCTCAATAGTTAGAGGTTGTTCTTGGGTAATTGATAGGCGCTTGATTTCAAAGCCTTGAAAATCTAGATCTAACTGCTGGCTAAGCTTTTGTTGAGTTTGTTCTAGCTCAAATGCGATCGCTTTTTGGACTAAGGAGCTAGTCGGTAACAGTCCAATAGTACCACAAGCTGTCACTAGTACTAGCAATATTGCTGTCAAAACTAACCGCACCATGTTTTTCTGAGATTCCACTCTTCAGCGATAGTATAACTGTAGATTCCTTAAATTCTCTCATCTACTATGCCAAAACAGTCTATAGGTCTTGATAACCAACTCTACAATTATCTTTTATCCGTTTCGCTACGGGAGCCAGAGATTCTTGGCAAGTTGCGCCAAGAAACCGCCAGTCATCCGCGAGGTGGAATGCAGATTTCACCAGAACAAGGACAGTTTATGAAACTTTTGGTGCAACTGATTGGTGCAAAAAAAACCCTAGAAATAGGAGTATTTACGGGTTATAGCTCACTTTCTCTAGCTTTGGCGTTACCAGATGATGGTAAAATTATCGCTTGTGATGTCAGTGAAGAATTTACTGCGATCGCCCGACGGTATTGGCAAGAAGCCGGGGTTGCCGATAAAATCGAGCTACACTTGGCACCAGCTTTAGAAACTTTAGATCGACTGTTGGCAACTGGCCAAGCCGAAACATTTGATTTTGCTTTTATTGATGCCGATAAAGAAAATTATGATGGATATTATGAGCGATCGCTGCAATTAATTCGTCCGGGTGGATTGATTGCTATTGATAATGTTCTCTGGTCAGGAGACGTTGCTGACCCACAATTTCAAGATGAAAGTACCCAAGCAATTCGGGCACTAAATGAAAAGTTACACCATGACGAACGCGTAACTCTTTCTCTTGTCCCCATTGCCGATGGACTTACTTTAGCAGTTAAACGACGTTAATGCATTTGGATGTTAACTTACTTTATTTGATTGTCATTTGTCATTGGCCATTGATTTTCAACAAAGGACAAATGATATTATGTCCGGTTGAATCTTATGATATCTGTGAAGGTTGGTAATCGGTAATGGGTAATCAGTAAGAGAAAATACCTCTTACCCAATTACCAATTACCAAAAACACCAACGTATTGTAAGTAATTAGCCGAACTTGATATGACTTATTTCAACTTAAATTCGTCAAACTTGACTACCTCTGAATTCGGCTTGCGAGTATCAAAACGATAACTACTAATCGTACCTGTCCCTGTATCAAAGATACTAAAAACTGTAATCTCATTACTAGCAATATAGGGGATTGCTTTACCATCTTTATCTAACAAAGGGGCAATTGTTGGCTGCATCGGTTCTAAACCATTGGGATCGCCAAGCTGAACGTAATCCTCTTGATAGCCAATTGGTACTTCTCGCTTTCTATTACCCCATGCAGCGCCATAAGTATTACCAACATTAGATGTTTCTAAAAAGTGCATTCCAGTGGGACTAACAAAGCGATTCCATAAATGGGAATGTCCGTAAAATACTAATTGTACATTAGCTGCTTCTAGCAAAGGGACAACATCGCGAATAATATAATCTGCGTTTTTAGGATATTCGTAACGCACTGCTTTAATATTATTATCGCGTTCAATTATTTGTATTGAATCTGTATAAGCCGGAACTATATTATCACCCAGAGTATGCGGGGGATGATGAAACATTACAACTTTGTATTTTGCTTGTTTAAACTCACGACTGTTGAGTTCTGCCTCTAACCAATTATACTGCTTGCTACCTTTAGCGATTGGTTCATAAATAACCTGCCCATAACCCCAATTTTCTGGGTTGTTCAAATCTTTTTCTGGTTCTTTATATCTACCTTTTGCCTGTGTATCTAACTTGGGAGTCCGCCACATATTCGTAATGTATAGTACTATAAGGCGTATATCACCAAAGCTAACTGCATAATATCTTTTTCCACCGTCTTGACTTGTTGGTAGAGTAAAAATTTCTTCATAGGTAACAGTATTAAAAGAATTATCTCTCAAAGATTTTTTCGGATAAAATTTTTCGGCAACTACATGAGGAATAGTATCATCAAATTCATCATCTAAACTTCCAGTTCTAGCATATCGCCCCATCACTTCATGATTACCAATGCAAGTAAATATGGGTGCATGTTGAATTATTTGCCCACCAGTGTAGATTGTCTTAACACCGTTGTGGATCGTTTCATATTTAGCACGACCTTGTAAACCTGGAAACAAAGCACCACCACTATTATCATCAAACCATTCCGAGGCGCGATCGCTAACATTGACTAAATCACCAGCAAACCATACCCCATCAACTCGTCCAACTGTTTCTACTACCTTTTGCAGATTTGCAGATGTCATCGGCTTTAGTTGATGATCTGAGGTCAGCAGAATTTTTAATGGTGTACCGCGTTTTGGTGTAGCTGCGAGGCTAAAAACATCACTGCTAGCAGTTTCGCCATCTTCTCGCATACTTGCGACGCGATAGTTTACCCGCACGCCAGGAGTTAATCCAGTTACCTCAGCTTCATGTCGCCAAATGTCACGCTGGACGGGTTTTTGATAAACTTGGCTGTCTTGGGTTTGGTTTGCAACTCTTGATTTCTGGTCTTCACGCGTGCGACTGAGTTTGATAGTATTTGCCTTAACGGTTTGTTTGAGATTTTCACCGTAGGAGACTATATGTTGAGTACCAGCAAACTCTGTAAACCAAACTACTCGCACTGAATTTTCAGTTGGCAGTTGCAAAAATGGATCGGTCAGCAAATTAGGTGCTAATATCATATTTGTTTGCCTACATGAATGCACGCTTACTAGAGTAAAGCATATAACAAGCAAAAGCATAGCCACTGAGGAGATTTTACGGCTGCTTAAGCGTTTAAGTATAAGTCGCATAGCAAATTTTAGTAGGGTGTTCGTCCGAACACAATTTTATTTTTAGCCTTTTTTGCAGCTTGAGTCTAAAATTTATCTAATTTGTTGATTTGATGTTTTATTAGGGATTAAAGCGACATTTGAAAACACAATCTGGAAACATCAACAGAGGCGATCGCAAACAAAGGACGCCTGACCTAACAAATAAGCCAGACTACTCGTTTAGCTACTCGTATTAAAGAAAGATTTTCCGGCTAATTGCCTCTCCAATCTGCATCAGTGTTTCTTCTTCTTGCGGGGTAAATTCGTAAGGAACCAGCTTGGCAATGCCTAAGATGCCATGCAATTTGCCATTCAGCATAAATGGCACTGCGATCGAGCCTTTCACCTTGGTTTCTTTTGCTGAAGGTCTAGCCACCCCAGATTCGTCAGTTTGCAGGTTACAAATCTGTACGGGTTGCTTGCGTTCGGCGGCAACACCGGCCATCCCTTTACCAACGGGAATTACCGTCATTTTAGGCAACAGAAATTCCGGAATGTCCTGGTAAGCCTTTAGGTGCAATAACTGGCTGTCTTGCTCCAAGGTATGGATGGTGCCTGTAGAGCAGTCGAAAGCGGTCAGGATTTCGGTCAGCAGCCAATTCCAGTCGATGGTAGACCCTTGGTCAGCTAAGGTATCAAAAATGGGTTTGGTATCTGAGGTCATAGTGGTAACAAATGAAGTTCGGTCGCAAACGCGCAAAGTAATTAAAAATTCACTTAGCAGCGTCCACTTTGCCCATTTTTAGCATTTACTGTTAATCGATTGCCTTTCTTTACCCCCGCTATTGGGACATTTAGGAAAAAGGTAATTGGTAATTGGGGAAGAGGTATTTTCTCTTACCTATTACCCACCACCCATTACCCATTCCCAACCCTCACAGATATCATAAATATTCAACTGGACACGATATGAGACTACCAAGAAATATCCTAATTAAAAAATCTGCCAATCTTTTCAAAAGACTAACAGACATCCTTTATTATCAATCGGAGCGGCGGGATTCGAACCCACGACCTCCACTACCCCAAAGTGGCGCGCTACCAAGCTGCGCTACGCCCCGAATACTCAATTTTAAATTTTAGATTTTGGCAATTGCAAATCTAAGAATCTATTTACTGACTTTTGCCATTATAGCATGAAAACAAGCAAAAATCTAGATTTGAGATTTAAAAAACTTTGAGCATCCCAGTGGCTTGTAGTAAATCTGCGACAACAGAAGCATTCCACTTACCTTCTCCACATCGCCCTGTATTTAAGATGAAACGCAGAGTATAGTCCTGGGGATAGCCTTCTACTTCCATCCATAATAAATCGCTTTCAGCTTCACAGGCAATTTTTTCCTCTTCCATTAATTCTGTTGCGAGTTGTTTCATGGTGTCTGCTAGCTGTGCCAGCAGACGGCAAAAATCATTCAACTCAGTTTCGGTTAACTCAATTGCCCAGTCATCTGTACCTATTAAACCTTTAAATTCAGGTGCATCCGGGTTCCAGCCAATGCGCCAACCAGCTCCGCTTTTGACAACGCGTTCCATAATCTAGAGACGCAATTAATCGCGTCTGTACAAGAGGTTAGGAGTTATTAATCTACAACTTAAAATCCTATTACTTCAGTAATTCCGCACCTCCACCTTGGGGTGACTGTGGAGTTGTCGGTCTAGCAGGACTGGGTATGGTGTTGGAGCGAGGGGCTGGTGTAGTTTGGGAAGTAGGATTAAATATATTGACTAAAACTTGCACTAAGGTATTGCGCTGACTGCGAGTCAGACGGACAATGGCAGCGCGATCGCCTTCCAAAGGATTCTTTCGTAATGTATCATTTCCTGGATAGCTAGTATCATATATAATTTCATTTGCACCCAGGTAATCAGCTAAAGTTAATTTCCAATCTAAGCGATAATTTGGGGCACGCCCTTTGGTATAAATGTGATATCGAATCAAGCGATTTGCTAAGGTATTGTTTTCGGCAACTTTGCCATTTTCTTTGCTAATATACTTATTTTCGCGGGGAAAATCGGGCAATTTTTGGTATACTATCTGCCAAACTTCAGTGGGAGCAATTGTCTGTGCCGTCCCCGGTTGGATAGTAGATAACCCTGCCAAAACAATTAAACCCACGATTAAGGCAAACACTACTGCTGAGTACTGAGTTTTGAGTTTTGAAAGAACTGATTTCAACCGAAATTTTCTATTTTTCATAGAACAAGATTTTAGGTGTTGCTGAGTGCAAATATGAATTTGCCTGATTCAGAATTCACAACTGAGAATTTAGAACTCTTAACTCCTAACTCAGCACTCATCACTCAGCACTCATGACTATTTTTATAGTTCGCCAATAATTTCTGGCTGAGTCAATTCATCGGACATCTCGATGATTGCCCTTAACACTGGCTTCATCATCGCATCTTCGTTACTTTCAAAGTCTTCATAACGCCGACGCTTGGCACGATTCGCCACTTGAACCGTAATGCGGTAACGATTTGAGGCTGCACTAATCAAATCCTCAGCACGATGCATAATCTGAGACTGAGTTGTCTCGAACTTAGAACGCTTAAGCATAATCAGTGGTTCTTGGGGTCATTCTCCAGTGTAACAGCACTAAATCACTCTGCTATTGTGTGTTCAATTGCCAGCAACCTTTCTGTTGATAGAGGCTAAGAGTATTTTAGTCACTTTATAAGTAACTTATAGTATTATGTAATGCACCCTCATGGCTGACCTTGTGGAAACTGCGATCGCAGCAGGAAATTTCAATACACTGATAAAGGCTGTTAAAGCTGTAGACTTCTTAGAAGTTCTCAAAAGTCCTGGTTCTTGGACACTTTTTGCACCTAATGATGAAGCTTTTGCCAATTTGCCAGAGGGAACTTTAGATTCGTTACTACAAGACATTCCCAAGCTTAAGAAAATTGTGGCGTATCATGTTGCGAGTGGAGATGTCAGGTCTGATGACTTGGTACAGATTAATGAGGCAGAGACGCTTGAAGGATCAATTCTAGCTATTGAATCTGTTGATGGCAAAATTCAGGTGAATGGCGCCAATGTCATCAAAACAGACATTTTGGCAGACAATGGCGTCATCCATATTATTGATGCGGTGCTGATGCCTGCAATGGTGGCAGGGAAGTAAGGGGATTGGGGAATGGGAAGAGGCAGAGGGGGGCAGGGGGAAGGGAGCAGAGGGGAAAACTTTTCCCCCATCTCCCCAATCTCCTCATCTCTTTTCTCTCTACTCCCTACTCCCTACTCCCAAAATGCAACCACTTCGTTCGGGAATAGTTAACGACAACTGCGGAGTTTCTCCTTCACTATTCCACTCAACTTCAGCACTACCATATAAAAGCTTGTTGGGTTGAGTATGCAAACTGGCGATATCTACATTTGCTGTCGCCGAACTTGTCCCAGCGTTGACGCCAATTATCAATTCTTCTTGCTCCAAAGTTCGCGCGAAAATGTAAAGTTGTCCTTGAGCATAGAGAACTTGGTAATCACCTGTACGCAATGCCGGATAAGCGTGGCGGAGGGCAATTAATTGCTGATGAGTATTGAAAATTTCTTGATTCCAGTTGGTCTGTAAAGGAAAACCACGACGTGAGTCTGGGTCTATGCCGCCAGGTAAGCCAACTTCATCACCATAGTAGATGCTGGAAGCACCAGGAAATGTGAGTAATAGTAGAGTTGATAATTCTACACTAGGTACATCACCTCCTGCAATGGTCATCAATCGGGCTGTATCGTGACTTGCCAACAAATTAAGTTGAGTCAGCTGAATTTCCCAAGGATAAAGTTCGAGTAATTCTTGAATTTTAGTGCCGTACTCGGTAGCGAATAAGGGTGGATAAGGTTTATAGTCGCGGCTTTGCACTTGTTCTAAGACTACGCGATCGCCAGCCGCAAAGGCAATTGTCGGCCCAGCAAACAGATAATTCATCACGCCGTCAAATTGTGTCCCATCCAACCACTGGCGGGAATCTCCCCAGACTTCGCCGACAATGTAAGCTTCGGGATTGATTGCCTTAACGCGATCGCGAAATTCTTGCCAAAAACCAGGAGTTTCTATTTCAAATGGTACATCCAATCGCCAACCATCAATGCCGAATTTAATCCAATATTCGGCAATTTCCATAATGTATTCCCGCACTTCTGGGTTATCGTGGTTAAATTGTGGCAAGGCGCGATTTCCTGCCCAACCCACGTAGTTAGCAGGGAATTCCCCATTGTATGCTGAAAGGGGCCAGCCTTCTACTTTGAACCAATTTACCCAAGGAGAATAGGGGCCATTCTCTAGAACGTCGTGGAAAAAGAAAAAGCCCCGACTCGAATGGTTGAACACCCCATCTAGAACAACTTTAATATTGCGTTGATGGGCTGCGTCGAGCAATTCCTTAAAAGCCTCGTTACCCCCCAGCATCGGGTCAACTTGATAATAATCGTGGGTATGATAGCGGTGATTGCTAGCCGATTGAAAAATCGGTGTGAAATAAATCGCGTTTATCCCCAGTTCCTTGATATAGTCTAAATCCTCCATAATGCCCCATAAGTCACCGCCTTTATACCCTTGCAGTGTTGGCATTGCATCCCAATCTTCCCAACGGGCTTCATGTAACAGGCGTTTACGTGGCTTTTTACTTCTAGCAAAGCGGTCTGGAAAGATTTGGTAGAAAACAGCGTGCTTCACCCAGTCTGGTGTTTGAATTTGCATGAATAACTCTCAGTGGCTTCAGAAGCGATCGTTGCAAATATTAGCTTCTTTGTGACTCTTACTTATGATAGAAAATTGGGCATAGGGCATTAAGTATGAAAAAATTATTTGTTATTTTTATTTTTTATTCACAATCTTTCCCTGTTTGATAAGGAAATATTATCAATATTTATAATTTTTTTAGTAGAAAATCATATCGAAATTGATTAATTATATTGATATCAATAATAATTTTTAATAATTTTTCAATTAACTTTGTCCGTAATTATTCAGATACTTACTGGATTAATTTTATAGATTATGAGTTGTATCAAGTTGCATTCAATCGAAGTCCTAAAAAAGGAAGTTAAGATTCAGAATATCTTAACTTCTAACTCTTCCTTCCCAAAAAATAAAATTTGAGGCAAAAATGAGGTACGAAAAACTTTCTCCAGGATTACTTTTAGCATTTGAGGATTATCAAAACGAAGGAGAACAAGCTTTAGTTACACATAGGCGATCGCTTGGTATTATTGCCCAGAAAAGCACTGTTAAGCCTACTAAGAGCGTCGTTTTTATCTACTGCGACCCAAATGCAGATTTGAGTTATCTATTACAATATAATATTGAAGTCAATCAAAATTCAGGTAGTGTCCGCACAGCTTTTTTACCAATAGATGCTTTAGATATTTTATCTGAAGAAGATGCAATTCAACGAATCAAACCATCACGTAAATTGTATTTGCGAATGGATGTTGCACCAGGAAAAGTCAAACTACCAGAGTTTAAGAACCAGAGTGGACTGACTGGTAAGGGTGTAATTGTTGGCATTATAGATAGTGGCATTGACCCGAAACACCCCGCTTTTGCCGGACGGATTTTACACATTTGGGATCAAACCCTGCCAGGCCCAGGAGTAACAGAAGGCCCCTATGGGGCTGAATTTACCGCAGCGCAACTGACAATTTCTCAGGATACTGACGGTCATGGCACCCACGTTGCCGGAATTGCTACTGGTGCTGATGCTACTTATAGCGGTGTGGCACCAGAGGCGGAATTAGTTGTCGTTAGGTCAGACATGCAGGATGCCCACATTGCCGATGGCGTTCGTTATATTTTTCGAGTTGCTAGGGAATTGGGACGCCCAGCAGTAGTAAATCTGAGTTTGGGTGGACACGCTGATGCTCATGACGGTAGCGATTCTTTATCAAAAGTGATTGACGCCGAAACCGGCCCTGGAAGAATTGTTTGCTGTGCTGCGGGTAACGAAGGAAGCATCAATATTCATGGTCAAGCAACAATACCCAGTGGACGCACCCGTGGGATGCGCTTTAATGTTCCTCTAAATCAATTAGGCATAGTTTGGTTAAACGGTTGGTATTCCAAAGACAGTGAGTTGGAAGTGTCACTGCGGAGTCCCAACGGTTTTGTTACTCCCTTCCAAAAAATTATTACTGATGGTAATCCCACACAAGATTATCAGTTACCCGATGCACGGGTACAAATCGTCACACCAGGCCCAGATCAAATTAACGGCGACCATAACTTCTTTGTACAAATACGTGGTAACGGGCCTTCGCAAGTAATGGGAGGTATTTGGCAACTGCGCCTACGCAATACTTCTGCAACTGACACACGTCTAAATGTGTGGACATTAGATGATATGTCATCAGTGTTTTTTACAGGTAAAAGCATCAAGGATGCGCTTAAAATTGGTTCGCCAGGAGCCGCTAGCAGTGCCGTTACAGTTGCAGCTTACACCACAAAAGCTAAGTATACAGATATTGATAACCAAGTGCAAGAAATCGGCTTAGATTTGGATACTATTTCCGAATTCAGTAGTGAAGGCCCTCTACGCAATGATGCCCAAAAGCCCGATATAGCTGCACCGGGAGCGATGATTGTTTCCACACTTTCTGCTAATGCCAATTCTGCTCGCTCATCAATGATTAATTCTAAATTTGTGGCAATGGCTGGTACGAGTATGGCGACACCTTTCGTCACCGGGTTAGTTGCATTACTGTTACAGCGCAATCCTCAACTCGATCCGGCTACTTTGAAAGATTTGCTACGTAAAAATAGTGCGATTCCCGGAAAACCCGCAGGCACATTTGATGATAAATGGGGTTATGGACTGATTAATACTCTAAATCTGTAATTGCACTTCAAAAGCCTTACAGAAATCATCTACATGGTAGAACAAAGCATCTAAACTAAGCATAGGGCAGGTTGCTGGATTTAACGCTATTTTCAGCTTACTACCTGCCCCTTTTCTTATGCCGAACTCAGGTTATTTACCTAAATAAGTAAGTTGGCACAATAAAATCAAACGCAGTCCATAACTGAAATCACTCAGATAAGGAATATAAATTAATGAGTTCAACCACAACTTACTCTTACGATGCCGGTGGCAACTTAATAGCTGAAAGCATAGATAATAACAGTGATGGGACAATAGACTCAGTTATTAACTACGGTTATAACCTGACATCTGTTAGCACTGACTATAATGGCGACGGCATCGCTGATAGTGTCACCAGCTATACTTATGATGCCAACAGCAACCTGAGATCTGAAAGTCGTGACAGCGATGGCGACGGCATTGTTAATGATATTTATACTTATGATGCCAAGGGCAATAAGACATCCGATAGCCGTGACTTCGACAACGACGGCATTGCTGATTCTGTCACAACATATACTTATGCTTATGATGCTGGCGGGAAGTTGACATCCTCTAGCACTGACTACGATAGCGACGGCATTATCGATCGTGTCGAAACTTATGATGCTAACGGCAACACGGTATCCTCTAGCTCTGACTACGATGGCGACGGCATCATAGATAGTGTCACAACCTTTTTTAATACTTATACTTATGATGCCAACGGAAGGGTGACATCCTTCAAAACTCGTGAGGGCGTCGCGGAAGAAGTCGAAACCTATAGTTATGATGCCAACGGCAATCTAATATTCTACACTTATCAAGTAGAAGGTCGCCCTCCATATACCAGAACTGCTACATATGACGCCAACAGCAGATTGACATCTACAATAGAAACTTTTACTTACAGCGAAGATGGCTCCGGTGGCGGTCAGCAACTCACAACCTATACTTATGATATCAGCGGCAAGTTGACATCGAAATCCGAGAGTTATTACTTAGGCAACTTAGACGACATCCCACAAGAGATCTCTACCTATACTTATGATGCCAACGGCAATCAGACATCCAAGGTTAGTGAATACAATTACGGCATTCATTATGTCAGAACCACAACCTTTACTAATACTTATGGACGCGCATCCGCCAGCTATGACTTCAACAATGATGGTGTAATTGATGCGGTTGGCAGCTACAGCTACGATTTGAGCGGCAAGCTGATTTCACAGAAGATTGACGACAATAATGATGGTATCTTCGATCGAGTGACTACTTACAGCTATGATGTTAACAACAGACTAGCTGCACAGGTAGCTGACCTCAATAATAATGGCATCGCTGACGAGATTACCACTTACAACTACGATGCCAATGGTCAACTAACTACCGCAGATATTGACTACAACAGCAATGGCACTATTGATGCAGTTGCCACTTATTTATATAATGTCAATGGTCAATTCATCAGCAAGACTATTACAGAAGGAAGTGTACCCAATAAAACCTTAAACGGTAGTAACGGTACAGATAAACTCACTGGTGGGGCTGGTAATGATAAAATATCCGGCAAAAACGGCGACGATAAACTTTTAGGATTAGCCGGAAATGACAAACTAGTTGGTAGCAACGGTAATGACATTCTCAATGGTGGCGCTGGGCGTGATATTCTCACAGGCGGTTGTGGCGCTGATAAATTTGTGTTTAACAGCCTGAGTGATTCGCTGTTGTCTAGCTTTGATAGAATTACTGACTTGAAAATCGGTGAAGACAAAATTGATGGGCTGTATGCAGTTAGCACTGCTAATTTAGTTCAACTTAGCACTGTTGCGAGTTTCAATTTATCAGATGTACAACAGGTATTAACTGCAACTGCTTTTGTGGCTAAAGCTGCGGCAACTTTTACCCTTGGTAGAGGCAATTATCAGCAGACTTTCCTGGCACTCAACGATAACATTAATGGATTTTCTGCCCAGACGGATGCTGTAATTGAGATTAGTGGCTATAAAGGCAACTTGACTAACTTAGCGATTGTCTAACTTCACTTTCACATCGAGCGATCGCCAATTAATGCAACTTGAATGCTAGAGGCGATCGCTTTAGTAATCAAAACTAATCTACTAACTTTAACTAAAATATTGGCAATTTAGTCTGCTCAACTGGCTAAATCTGTAATTGGAAGTAACGAGTAAGTATTAACATCTGCATAAGGATAGGAGATAGTCAGCGGTAAATTTGCTAAGTTTGTGAGAACGCAGTTGACTAGGCTTGCTTATCTTTGCAGGAAATGGATTATGAATTATCAAAAGTTAGACGCTCCTCTTACTGTAGCGCTGAATAATGTTCAAGACTTAGAAAAACCGAATTTGGCGGTTTTCATTTATACTGAACCAGTTTCAGACCCAGTTGTAACTAGTTTTTTCACAAGCTTAGGTGTTAATGGTATGAGAAATGACCAAAATCTCTTCACGGCAACACTGTCATCAAATGCCATTTCCCAGTTGTCAGAGCAACCTTGGGTTAAGTCTTTAAAATTATCACAGAAATTGCATTTAGTTAATAGTACTAAAGGTATACGCCGTTTGGGTGTTTAATAGAATTACCATTATTTACTAAAGATTGCTGATTCCTCTGTAGTTAGTTTTATAAATTCTTTGTCGAGATACCAAGTATAGCGATCGCCTTCCCATCTTTCTCATTCAATAATACAAACGTTCTAATTTTTTTTCCTAACAGCATTTTCTAAAATTCATCCCTAAGAATCATCTGCTCCCCCCTTACCAGCTGCCACATACAGTCCTAAACTGAAGATGAGAGTTGAAAGGCAGTCAGGAGAAATTTTGTGAAAAAAGTATTATCAATCATTCTTGGTGGTGGCGCGGGTACGCGTCTTTATCCGTTAACCAAGCTTCGTGCTAAACCAGCAGTACCAGTAGCAGGGAAATACCGCCTAATCGATATCCCAGTAAGTAACTGCATAAACTCCGAACTATTCAAAATCTATGTCCTGACACAATTCAACTCAGCTTCCCTAAATCGTCACATCGCTCGTACCTACAACTTAACTGGCTTCAATGAAGGGTTTGTGGAAGTGCTAGCCGCACAACAAACGCCAGAAAACCCTAACTGGTTTCAAGGTACAGCCGATGCTGTACGTCAGTACCTGTGGTTAATGGAAGAATGGGATGTAGAAGAATATCTAATTCTCTCAGGCGATCACCTCTACCGCATGGATTATCGCCAGTTTATCCACCGCCATAGGGAAACGGGGGCTGATATTACTCTCTCAGTCATCCCCATTGATGAGCGTCGCGCCTCAGATTTTGGGTTGATGAAAATTGACGATTCTGGTAGGGTAATCGATTTTAGCGAAAAACCCAAAGGTGAAGCGTTACTCCAAATGCAAGTTGATACAAGTGTACTGGGATTATCAAAAGAACAAGCCCAGCAACAGCCTTACATCGCCTCAATGGGGATTTATGTCTTTAAAAAAGAGGTTTTGTTCAAGTTACTAAGAGAGGGTACAGAAAGGACTGATTTCGGTAAAGAAATTATTCCTGATGCCTCTAAAGATTACAACGTTCAAGCTTACCTTTTTGATGATTACTGGGAAGATATTGGAACAATCGAAGCATTTTATCATGCCAATTTAGCCCTAACTCAGCAGCCCCAGCCACCTTTTAGTTTCTACGATGAACACGCACCAATTTATACCCGCGCTCGTTACTTGCCTCCAAGTAAACTATTAGATTGCCAAATCACAGAATCAATTATTGGCGAAGGTTGTATTTTGAAAAATTGCCGCATTCAACATTCTGTATTGGGAGTGCGATCGCGCATTGAATCTGGCTGCGTCATTGAAGAATCTTTGCTTATGGGTGCAGACTTTTATCAAGCTTCTGTGGAACGCCAATCTAATGTAGAAAAAGGCGACATCTCCGTAGGTATTGGTACTGACTCAATTATTCGCGGTGCCATCATTGATAAAAACGCCAGTATCGGTCACGATGTCAAAATTATCAATAAAGATAACGTCCAAGAAGCTGACCGCGAAAGTCAAGGTTTCTACATCCGTAGTGGTATCGTTGTCGTGCTAAAAAATGCTGTAATTCCTGATGGAACAATCATTTAATAGTTAGGAGTTAGGAGTTATGAATAAAATTCTGAATACTCCTCACTCCTCACTTCTCACTTCTGACTCTTAACTCCTCACTCCTCACTTTTGTTACTTATTGGTCTTCCAGGTAGCAGGAAGTCAACTAGAGCAAAACAATTACTGGCAGAATGTCCCCAGATGCACCTGATTTCTACGGATGTCATCCGGGGACAATTATTCGGTTCCTAAGCTATTGAGGGATAGTGGTTGCTGATTTAACGAGAAGTGGAACAGCAATGCCAACAAGCTATTTCCCCAAAAAATACGGCAATCTACCTTACCAACGCCCAACGACGCGATCGCCGTCAGATTATTTTCTTAGCGCCTCACTTGGGTTTTACCCACATTACTGAAATTCAGGTAAATACGCCAGTTTGGTTGTGTTTGGCAGGCAATCAAAGGCGAGAACGTCAAGTGGCTGAAAAAATCATCTTGCGGATGCACCGTCACCCCCCCAAGCTTGGAACGAGGACTAGACAAGCTGATGCATTTTCCAGAAATTTGAGGGTACGGAAATTGCGATCGCCCAGCGAGCAAGAACCACACTTGATTTTCTATATTCTTTGTTAATTTAAAATCAGATTATTTTGCTTGGCATTATACCTGGCAAACAGGCACATCTGTTATCTCAAAAAACATAAGGCTAATTTTTATAGGAGGCTGGTAGATGGCTGCAACGGACTTTAAAGACTATTACGCAATTTTGGGAGTTAGTAAGACTGCCACTCAAGAGGAAATTAAACAAGCCTTTCGCAAACTAGCCCGCAAATATCATCCTGATGTTAACCCAGGCAACAAACAGGCAGAAGCACGCTTCAAAGAAATTAACGAAGCCTACGAAGTTGTCTCAGACCCAGACAAACGCAAAAAATACGACCAATTCGGTCAATATTGGAAACAAGCTGGTCAAGGTTTCCCATCTGGCGGTGCTGGTGTTGATATGGGCGGTTTTGACTTCAGTCAATACGGCAATTTTGATGAGTTTATTAATGAGTTGCTAGGACGCTTTGGTGGTGGTGGTAGTCCTCGCGGTGGGCGACAAAGTTACTCTTACCGGACTTCCACAGGTGCCCCCAGTGGTTTTGGTGGCTTTAATGATTTTGGGTTTCAAGATCCAGGTGCTAGTACTGTCCAGGATAGTGAAGCTGCTATCACTTTGACTTTTGGCGAAGCATTTGGTGGTGTGCAAAAGCGCTTTAGTTTAGGTAATGAAACAATTGATGTTCGCATCCCGGCTGGGGCTAAAACTGGTGCTCGCCTACGCGTGCGGGGTAAAGGTCAATTCAACCCCATGACTCAACAACGGGGAGATTTATATTTAAAAGTCGAACTTCAACCGCACTCGTTTTTCCAATTTGAAGGCGATAATCTGGTTTGTGAAGTGCCAATTACCCCAGATGAAGCAACGCTAGGAGCATCGATTGATGTACCTACTCCCGAAGGTATGGTTAATGTCAAGCTACCAGCAGGGGTGCGTTCTGGTCAATCGCTGCGTTTACGTGGCAAAGGCTGGCCTCTTGCCAAGGGTGGACGCGGCGATCAGTTGGTGAAGGTAGCGATCGTACCACCAAAAGACCTCAGCCAACAAGAGCGGGAATATTATGAAAAAATCCGGGCTATACGTACATATAATCCCCGCAGTCATTTGTCACAAGTTAAACTCTAAAAATTGTCGATTATAGAGACGGGATATATTCCGTCTCTACATTATATTCTTAATTGGGTATCTCAATTGAGATTACTGTTTTTAATACAATGCACATTATAAATTTTCATCAGGCTTTACTCAATAAAAAAATTCCTATCCTGATTGACAGCGATCAAATTGGTTCTTATTTTCGAGAACAGGGATATCAGACAGTTTTATTTGATAATTATGACTTCACTGCTCAACAAACAGTATTTGCTATAATTTCGGATTACCATTATCACGATGAGATCGTAAAATCGAATACATCTGCAAGCACACTCATCCATTTGCTAGTGATAAGATACGATCCAAATCAGCTTGCAGTCGCTTATTCTTTCGAGCAGCTTCTCTCTTGTAATTTTAGACAAGTGTTAGAACTCAGAACTCAAGTTTATGAGCAAATTGCTGAGACAGAAGAAGAATTGTATTTATTTGATGATAAAGGAAGTAAGCTTAACTGCTTCCTCTCAGAAAATTTAGAAGTTGTAAATACTGATGATGAGCTAGAACCAGGATGGTTTTATTCAATATCAGAAATATTAGAAAGTGGGATAGTAAATATTCAAAGCGATAAATCAAGTTTTTCAGTCGAGGGTACTTTCTTTTTTGATGGAATAGTATATGCTTGTGCAAACCCAGATGTTAGAGAACGCAACCAAGATGCTCTGACATATCTACTCGAACGGGTAGCTTCCAGTCAGGAAAAATATGTTGAGATTAAAGATAATGCTATCACTTGTCTAGTATTGGATAGTAGCGATCGCACTTCCATACTACTAGAGATGAATTACGGTTTAGAGCGGAATTTGAGTTGTACTGAGATAGGCTTTGGTTGTAACAAAACTATTGCAAAAAATGTTAATTGGTAATTAAATTCCATTTTGATGGTAGTTTAGCTGCAATTCAATATTCATTTAACCAGTTAATATCCGGTGATATTCAGCAAGCGTTAGAAATTCGTGATATTTTATACGATAAAATAGCTGACATAAAAAGCGAATTATACTTATTAGACTCTAGAGGAAGTAAACTAAATTGCCAATTGAGTGAAAGTATAGAAATAGCTAATGCTGATGTAGAACTTGAAGCAGGATGGTTTTACTCTGTTGCTGAGTTTTGGGAAAGTTCAGTAGTCAATACGAAAGCAAATAAATCAAGCTTTTCTGTAAATGGAATTTTCTATTTCGATGGTATATTATCGCAGACTACAACCCAAGAAACAAAAGAAAATAACTGGAAACCTTTAAAATATCTCACAGATAAGGTCGTATCCAGTCAAGAAAAATATCTGCAAATAGAAGATAATGCCATAACTCAACTAATAATAGACGGTCAAGATGAAACCTCTATATTATTGGATATGACTTATAACTTAGAAAGAGATTTAAGTCTTACAGAAATGGCTTTTGGCGCTAATAAACACATTGGAGAAAAAATTGATTGGTCTATAAATTCAGTTGTCAACGAAGGCATAGATGGAACACACGTAGGGATAGGTATGGCACAAAAAGCTCCCCACATTGACTTTATTTCCCAAGCTTTAAAACTAGCTTAATTTCTGCCAAACTTACTATTATGGTCGATGTTGCTTTTTTCGATCTTCCTAGTTATACCCGCATTGATACTACTTTGGGGTTAATTCAAGAATTAGGTTTACGGGGAGAAAAAGTAGACTATTATTACTTTGAAGAATTTCAAGACAAAATCGAGTTAGCAGGTGCTAGATTTCAGCCACTCCCCACTATGAAATCAGTATCTCCAGACCCGACTCTGCAATCGCGATTGATAGAATACTGCTTAGATGCTGTACCAATTTTATTAGAAAAGTTGGAACGCGATCGCCCGAAATTAGTAATTTTTCATGCTAAATGTTTGTGGGCTGCTATCCCTGCTGACTTACTAAATATTCCTACTGTTTGCTTCCATACAAATTTTCTGTTACCGCCTCACTTTTTGCCACCATTGTCACTACTATTAGCAGCCTATCCCCTGAACGATATTACTAAACATCTGCAAAGGTTCTACCGACACAACCAACTTTGGCAGCAATTAACCCAAAAATATGCGATGAAACGCATCAATAAAGCAGATGTGTTTCAGCTGCAACCGAATTCGATGAATCTGCGGGGAGATTTAAATATCGTCTATACTTCTGAAGTTTTTCAGATGCAACGTTCCAAGTTTGATGATAGTTATATTTTTACAGGCCCTTGTTACAGTGAGAGAGCAATCGAACCTAGTTTTAACTTCCAAAAAATTGATAAAAAATCAGTTATTTATATTTCACTAGGTTCAGTAACAATTTATAATTTGAAAACTTCTTTTTATCAGCGATGTTTACAAGCTTTTGAGGATAGTGAGTATACTGTAGTGATGTCTGTGGGCAAATCTGTAGATATTACTGCATTGGGAGAGATTCCGCCTAACTTTATTATCAGTAATTATCTACCGCAAATGCAAGTGCTTCAGCACGCTTAGGTGTTTATCACTTATGGAGGTACAAATAGTGTTTGGGAAGGACTAATTAACAAAGTTCCACTGATTATATTTCCCCAAGGAGGAGATCAATATTTAGTTGCTCATCGTCTAGAACAATTAGGCGCAGGAGTATGGGTAAGACAGAAAAATATTGAACTGAATAAATTGCGATCGCTTACCGAAAATATAATACAAAATGCACAAATTCGCAATAACGTCGAACTATTAGGCAATTCTTTGATTGCAGCAGGTGGTACTAAAAAAGCAGTAGATAAAATTTTAGATTTTAAATATAGGAGTAGCGGTTTATATGTTTGAAACTACTGAAGATTTTTTCCAAGTTTGAGGATTTATTAAGCAGCGTCACAACTATCTGCTAGTTGGTAGTGAATGGCGAGAGTATGCAATTGAGAATGGAGAAACAGAACTACTGGAAACGCTGCTATATTTGTCCCGTATGAGAAGGCGTAAAAAAGAGTTAATTCACGCGTGTGGTAAAGAATATTATGAGGCAAGCTATGCAGCATATTTGTGGGCAATTTACCAGATTTTGGGCAAGGTTTGTCCAACTGTTTATATCTTGAAAAAGTGAAGGTATTTAATCAGATGTTGACTTGGAGTCGAGTTATAATGAATCGTAAAACGGCAAACTTATTAGAGAATTTGCCGTACCAAAAATGGCGAGTATTGGAAATTTCGGGAAGTACTTGGCAGAGGTTTGGCTTCCAAAACTACAAAAATATTAACTATCCAGAATATGATATTTGCTCTGCACCCTTACCTGAAAATTTTGATTTGATTATTGCCGAACAAGTTTTTGAGTTTAATAGACTTAGCTTTTCTAGGGCATTTACCTGACATCCGTTACTTAGCAGGAGTTTCCTTAGCCACAATTCTCTTTAGCTATTTATACAAAGTTTTGAATTTCTTACGCTCCTCTAGCAATGGTATGACAGCACAAGCTGTGGGAGCAAACAATCAAGAAGCTATACTATTAGTTTTACTGCGGAATGGTCTAATTGCTTTAAGTATCGGTACACTGATCCTGATTCTTCATTACCCCTTACAACAACTGGGGTTTACCTTCTTAGTAGGTACAACAGAGGTAAAAAATGCAGGTCTTGACTATTTCCAGGCTCGTATTTGGGGAGCGCCTGCGGTTTTACTCAACTTTGTCCTAGTCGGTTGGTTTTTTGGACGAGAAATGAATGGCTTTGTGGTGCTATTGTCTGTAATAGAAAGCTTAACTAATGTAGTGTTGGACTACTTCTTTATTATTCGCTGGAGTTGGGGAAGTACTGGTGCTGGCTTAACTACAGCAATGAGTCAGTATTTAGCATTATTAGTAGGTTTGGTTATAGCGTGTTTTCATATTGACTGGTCATTAATATCAACACTAAGCCAAAAAGTTTTAGATTGGTCAGCCATCAAAGCCATTTTTAAGCTAAATGGAAACATGTTAATTAAGAGTTTGGCTGTAATTTCTACTTTCTCGATTTTCACGGAATTGAGTTCCGCAATGGGAACAGATACGCTAGCTGAAAATAGCGTACTAATTCAGGCAGCATTTTTCAATATGTTTATTGTTCAAGGAGTAGGATATGCTATCCAAAGCTTAACTGGAAACTTTAAAGGTCAGGGAGCTTCGGAGCAGTTAAAACCCCTAATTATGATTGGTGTAATAAGTAGCATATTCCTTTCAGTTCCTGTTGCTATTTTATATATTGTTTTTCCAGAAAATATATTTGGGCTGTTAACTAACCATACTGAGATGACTGAAAATATCGTTAATTATTTATTCTGGTTATTACCTTGTCAGGGATTTTGTGCAATTAGTCTCATACTAGAAGGGTACTTTATTGGATTAACTGAAGGGAAAACCTTGCGTGACTCTGCTTTAGTTTCCTTGGGGGTAGGTTTTGCGCCGATAGCTATATCTGCCTGGTATTTTCACAGTAACCATTTGTTGTGGTTGGCTTTCGTCTTGTCTCAAATAGTAAGCGTAATAGTATTTGGAGTACGGTTAATAGAAGATTTGGGAAGTTATTCTTCCTCTCCTACAAGTGTTGAAAATTAAAACTATCGTCTCTTCTGAATGAAGGGAATGAGGAAGATAAGCAAGCAATTTTTCTACCCTATCTTCCTTCTCTGCCTGAAGTCCAGAACTGGTGTATTTTTAAAACATTATCTAAGAAATTAAACAGGCAAATCAGCAGCCTTATTGATATTTTTTAGAATTAAGTCGGGGCTATTACGTTTAATTAAGCCAGTTAGAACTTTACCAGGGCCAATTTCTATTACTTGCTCGATGCCGTTAGCTGGTAATTGCAGAGAAATTTCTCGCCAGCGTACCGAACCTGTCATTTGTTTGTTAAGACGTTGTTTCAATATTTCGGCATCAACAGACGCAATTGGTTCTATATTTGATAAAACTGGGATTAGAGCTGGCTGAAATTCTACAGATTGTAGAATGTCTTGAAATTCCGCAGCAGCAGCAGCTATTAAATGTGAGTGAAATGCTCCAGAAACTTTTAAAGGAATAGCACGTTTGGCTTTAACTTGAGACATCACCGCTTGTACAGCCTCAGTGGTGCCTGAAATTACTACTTGAGCCGAACTGTTGTCATTTGCCACTACGACATCAGGCGTTTCGGCAATGACTTTTTCCAACTGTTCGCGGTCAAAGTTCATCAAAGCTGCCATCATACCACCAGAGGCACTATCCATAAGTTCTGCACGACGCTTCACCAAATATAAACCAGCCGACCACTCAAACACACCCGCAATATAAAGTGCAACATATTCTCCTAAACTATGTCCAGCAACTAAATCTGGTTGATGCCCTCTCTCCCGGAGAAGGTCAGCAAGAATGCTTTCTACCACATAAAGACTTGGCTGAGTATATAGCGTCTGGGATAACTGTTCTTCTTGAGTTTGACATATTTCCGTTACAGACCAGCCTAAAATTGCCTCGGCCTGGGCAAATTTGTCTTTAGCGGTAGGTATATCTAATAAATCCATTCCCATTCCCAGTGCTTGGGAACCTTGTCCGGGAAACACCCATGCAGTTTTAGTCATTGGTCATTAGTCATTTAGTCATTGGTCATTGGTCATTGGTCATTGGTCATTAGTCAACAAAGGACAAAGCGCAAAGTCTGAGCCAAGGCTTCCTTGGATCAGAACTTTGTAAGAGAGGACAAATGACTAATGACAAAATATTTATCTTCCCCATTGAAAAATTGCTGCGCCCCATGTAAGACCGGCACCAAAGCCAGATGTAGCAACGATGTGATTGGGTTTGATTTTGCCTTGGCGCACTGCTTCATCTAAAGCTAGGGGAATCGAAGCAGCGGAGGTATTGCCATACTGAGCGAGATTACTGATAACTTTATTTTCTGGGATATTTAGGCGTTGGGCAACAGCGTCAAGAATCCGCTGATTGGCTTGATGTAACAGTAGCCAATCTATTTGGTCAACAGTGAGGTTAGCTTGAAACAAGGCTTTGTCAATAATTTCTGGTACTTTTTGGACGGCGAAGCGGTAGACTTCTTTGCCGTTCATAGTAATCGGTTGGTAAGCGCCTTTAGTGACATTTATACCAGAAAGTAGTTCTTGAGATGAGCCTGTATAGCCAAGGTTGAGGTAATGGTTTTGAGTACCATCACTTTTAAGTGCAAATCCCAATAAGCGATCGCTTTTCGATGCCTGCAATACTACTGCTCCTGCACCATCGCCGAACAACACACAAGTACGCCGGTCTTGCCAGTCTACCCAGCGAGAGAGGATATCTGCTCCTATCAACAGTACATTTTGATAGACACCTGCTCTGATGTATTGGGCTGCTGTGACCAGTCCAAACACAAAGCCGGAGCAAGCTGCTGTCAAGTCAAAAGCTACTGCTTTGGTTGCTCCCAATTTAGCCTGAACTTGACAAGCACTACCAAACAAATCGTCAGGGGTAGAAGTTGCCAGCAAAATCAAATCTAGGTCTTCTGCTTTAATTCCCGCAGCTGCGATCGCCTGATTGCTGGCAGCTGTAGCGAGTATACTCAATGACTCTGATGGTAGTGCTAATCGCCGTTGACAAATTCCTGTTCTTGTGGTTATCCAATCATCTGATGTTTCAACCAGTTCAGTCAATGTCTGGTTGTCTAGGGAAGTTGCTGGTACTGCTGAGCCACTTCCCGTAATTGCTATGCCTAAATTATGCACACCTAATCTCCCAAGCTATCAGCTTTTTGTCTTTTGTCCCTTGTCGGTTGTCACTTGTCTTTAGTCATTTGTTCTTAGTCATTTGTCCTTTGCAAATGACCAATGACCAACAACCAACGACCAATAACTAACCGCTCTCGCGCTCTAATATATATTGGGACTGAATTCGTTGCAGTACCTGGTTGTCAACAGCTTCTTTTGCCATGCGAATTGCATTAAAAATTGAAGGTGCTTGTGAGCTTCCGTGACCGATCAAACAAACTCCGGCTACGCCTAAGAGCAAAGCGCCACCGTGTTCTGCGTGATCCATCCGCTGCTTAATCCGCTTCAAGTTGGGTTTTAAGAGTGCCGAGCCGATCTGACCGTGTAATCCTTGGGGTAATTCTTCGCGTAAGATTTGCAGAATTACTTCTCCGACTGCTTCGGCAAATTTTAATAAGACATTGCCAACGAACCCATCACAGACAATTACATCAAAATGACCCGAAAGCACATCACGCCCTTCGGCATTACCAATAAAATTAATTTGGGAATTTTCGCGTAGCAGTTGATGGGCACGCACAGCCGCGTCATTGCCCTTAGAGTCTTCTTCACCGATATTCAATAAACCTACCTTCGGTTCAGTTGTACCCAAGACATACTGACTGTAAGCCGACCCCATGACAGCAAACTGCTCTAAAAACTTCGGACGGCAGTCTACATTTGCGCCGACATCAAGTACCAGTACTGGCTTACCAGCGACGATTGTAGGAAAAACAGTCCCAATGGCTGGACGGTCAACTCCTGGTAATCTTCCCAAGCGAAGCAAAGCCGAGGCCATAGCTGCACCAGAGTGACCTGCTGAAAATACCGCATCTGCCTGTTGCTGCTTGACCAAATCCATCGCCACATTGATAGAAGCGTTGCGTTTGCGTCTAACTGCGTTTAAAGGCTCCTCATCCATTGCGATCGCTTCTTGTGCAGTCACGATCTCCACCTGCCCTAAATTTGTTTTTGGCGGTAAGGCAGCTTCAATTTGTTGGGGATCACCAACCAACAATATATCTACACCCAATTCTTCCCTTGCTCGCAATGCGCCAGCAACAATTTCAGCGGGTGCGTGATCCCCTCCCATTGCGTCAATTGCGATCCGTACACGAGTCGATCCCATTGCTTAGAGCTTCTAGAAACCTTACAAATTTTACCAGATGGCTTTGCCCAAAAAGCTTAACTTTCAAGATAGCCAAATTACTTTTGTTAATATTGCAACATTTTTAATGGCAAGCTCAAGATAGCACGAATTATTGGGGAGTGGGGATTGGGGACTGGTGAATGGAGGCATAGCCCGGATTTCTCACTCATAGTGTGGGAGGTGTGTGGAGTGTGGGAGGAGAGGGAAGAAATGGAGGTGTGGGAGGTTTTGGAGGTTTTGGAGGATGGGGAAGAAATCTTGCCCCCCTCTCTCCCCCATCTCCCCACACTCCCCACACTCCCTCATCCCCCTCATCTCCCCATCTCTTCATCTTCCCCATCCTCCCCAGTACCTAGTCCCTACTCTCCAGCTCCCAATACCCAGTCAACCAGCGTTCTAACACCGTAGCCAGTTGCCCCAGCGCCATTGTAGCCGTTTTCTTTTTCTGTCCACACTGGCCCGGCTATGTCTAAGTGCGCCCAAGGAGTTTCTTTGACGAATTCTTTGAGGAAAAGGGCGGCAGTAATAGAACCACCAGGACGCGGCCCGGTATTTTTCATGTCAGCGATGCCAGATTTCAACCCTTCAAAATATTTTTCTTCCATTGGCATCCGCCAAATCTTTTCCCCTGATGTTTGGGCGGCTTTTTCCAGTTCGGAAGCTACTGCATCATCGGGAGTATATAATCCAGCAATATCCTCACCCAAGGCGATGACGTTGGCACCTGTGAGGGTGGCTAAATCAACGATCGCATCTAATCCTAATTTGTCGGCATACACTAAGGCATCTGCTAGTGTCAAACGTCCTTCAGCATCGGTGTTGTTGACTTCGATTGTTTTACCGTTTGATGCTGTGAGGATGTCTCCTGGGCGCATGGCGTGACCGCTAATCATGTTTTCGGTCGCCGCTGAGATAAAGTGTACTTCCGAATCTGGCTTGAGTTGAGCGATCGCTTTTGCCGCACCCAAGGTTGCAGCCGCACCGCCCATATCAATTTTCATGGTTTCAATGCCACTACCAGCACCTTTAATATTAAGTCCACCAGAGTCGAAGGTTAAACCTTTACCAATAATTGCCAGTTTCTTTTTGGGCGTACCTTCTGGCTTGTAAGTTAGGTGAATAAATTTTGGTGGCAAATCAGAAGCTTGGGCTACTCCCAAAAAAGCACCCATACCCAACTTTTCACAGTCTTCTCGTTCGAGAATTTGCAGTTGTAAACCGTGTTCATTAGCGATCGCTTGAGCTGTTTCTGCTAAAGTAATTGGTGTTACTGCATTGGCTGGGGCTGCTACTAACTGCCGTGCCAGGATTACCCCAGAAACGATTTGCTGGGCGCGGTTGATGGCTGCTTCTTGTCCATCAAAACCTAGTAATTCTACGGTTTCTAGTTGTGTTCCTTTATCTTCTGGTTCTGATTTAAAGCGAATATCTTGGTAAAGCGCTAATTCTACACCTTCAGCGATCGCTTGGGCACTTGCGGCTGTATCGTTATTCCACAAGGGAAAACTAAAACCGAGAATTTTGCTTTTTTGCTTTTTGGCTACTCTGGCTACCGCAGCCGCAGCGCGTCGCAGAGTATCTAGTTTGAGTGCTTCTAGTTTTCCTAAACCTACTAAAATCACTTTCCGAACTCCGCTACCAGTGCCCACACGCGTGAAGATGGTGCTGTTAGCTTTACCCTTAAATTCCTCTTCAGCAATCAGTTCTTTCAAGACTCCAGAAAACTTTTGGTCTAAAGTTGCCAGTTCTCCGGTTAACTCTACTGCATCTTCAAATAATCCAATTGCCAAACTATCGCCTGCCCACTCTAGCAAAGGCGTATTACTAGGTTGAATTGTCATTTTGGGATTTTATCTAAATATTCGTTCTTGTACCAGTATTGCTCAAAATTCTTGTTTCATGGTGAGGGGGCTGGGGGGGAGATGGGGAGTGTGGGAAGAGAGGGGGAAAGAGGAGGTGTGGGAAGTGTGGGGAGTGTGGGAAGAGAGGGGGGCAAGATTTGTTCCCCATCCTCCCACACCTCCAAAACCTCCCACACCTGCATTTCTTCCCTCTCCTCCCACCCCTCCCACACTTCCTTGTTTGCCCAATTCCCAGTCCCTATGCCCCAATTGCATTAGGATCGATGTCAAATTTATTAGCGATCGCACTGATTATTTCTTGCTCGACTGGTGTAATCTGATTATCAAGCTGGGCAATTTTAGAACACTGAGCCAACAATGGGATGGCAAAATCACGGCTTAGCTGATTAAGCAGTGTATCTAAAGGCTTGGGTGATTTGATGTTTTCGGCAATGGCTTTTAAAGAGGCAGGACTTAAATTTACAGCTTGCAGTTGTGGCAAAATTTCTTGCCAAGTTTTTTCCGGATGACTGGCAAGGATCGCGTGAACTAAAATTTGATCCATAATGGCTTGTTGAGCGATCGCACTTTGGAGATACTCTTCACTTTGTTGTTTTAATGTTGCCAATGTCTCTGGGGAAGCTAGAGAAGTTGATTCATCCAATTTGGCTTCATAAAATCGACAAGCAGCATACCCCAATGAATAGATCATCGTCGCATTTGAACTAACGGCGATCGCAGCACCAGCAAAGGGCACATTTCGCAATAAGCCTAATCCTGCGGCTTTTAACAAACGACTTCCACCCAAGGCCAAGCCAAAAATTGCCAAAACTTCACCTTTGCGGGCTGGATCTTTTAAATCTAACCCATAGTCACATGCAATCTCATAAACCATTTCAGACTGTAATTTTGTTGTCGCTGCTAAATCAATTGCCAAAAATGTTAGTGCAAATCCCGGTAAAATACTCGTTGCCAAACCAATTCCACCAGCTCTTGCTGCTTTGTCCATCATGATGCGGTGAGCAATCTCGCCTGGTGATTCGTTGGGATATTTTTGCTTGAGCTTATTTACCGTCACTTCTGCTTTTTCTAAATCAACAACATCAGTGGCACCAAACAACCAATTTAGATTTAATACTCCAGATAGTTTTCTAATTAGCCAGTTTTCGCTGAGGTGATTTAGGACTTGACCGCTGGTTTGAGTTGTTTGCTCAATGAACTTGTGTGTTTCTTTCGCTGTCGCTTCTCCCACCCCTATTACTGTGTCTAAAACTGCTTGGCCAGTCTCAGCAACAGTTTTAATCAAAGACTCTACTATAGACGGTTCATTTTCTACTGATGATTGAGTCTGGATTTTTACTTGTGAAGTTTCTTTGGGTGAATTAACTAATTTATTCACTTCTATTTCTTGGGGTTTGTCTACCATTACTTGCACCATCGTGTAAAGCCTCTCTTTTTTTGGTTGTAGCGAAAGTGTGAGTGGCTTGACATCTTCCAACAAGTACAACTTACAGCATATTTGAAGTGGATGAGGTACAAATTGACTGATTTTGAGGCAGGAGGATAATTTGTGATTGATAATTCGTAATTCGTAGTTATTACCCCACGATTGAAGTTGGGGACTTGAAAGAAGGAAAAATTTATTTATTTGTATAACTAAAGTTAGCAGCTTGTACCAGAAATTACAAATTACGAACTTGTACTGAGCGCAGTCGAAGTATTACGAGTTAATAATCATTTGGTCAACATTAAAAAACGTAAGTTCGTTGATTGCTGACGGTTAACAGTCAACAGTCAGCAGTCAACAATCAACACGAAAAAATATTTGATAAATTAACATTGCATCATACCTTTGGAGTTGTCATCTCAAATCGTTCGCCAATCTTTGTATACTCAACTGGCCCACCTAAGCGCGTAATTGGTTGCATCTTTACAGTATCAACTAACCCCAAATCTTGGCGGTATAGGTCTTCACGCACATGAAATCGTAAAACTCGACCCAAAACCATCACATTATTGGTTCCTTCGACTGGAACTATTTGTGTAACTTTGCACTCCATCGCCACAGGTGAGCTTTCAATCCGCAATGGTCGGACATCTGTAGCAGGAATAGCTTTTAAGTTTGCTTTTTCAAACTCGTTAACTCCATAGGGGAATTCTGTTCCTGTTTGAACCATTGACTGAGACAGTGTTTCATCCACCACATGACAAACAAATTCATCAACTTCATGAATGTTACGTAGGGTGTCTTTTTCTTTCGGCTCACGTCTGTGGTATGCGACTGAGAACATAATGGTTGGTGGAAAACCTGCTACTGCATTGAAAAACGAATATGGAGCAAGATTAGGAATTCCAGAGGCACTAATTGTAGACACCCATGCAATTGGACGAGGAGCAACGACGCTTGTCAATAAATGGTAAGGAGCAGGGTCTTTCATTTCCTGCGGCACAAATGATAACATAAAGTTCTCTAATCTTGCGAGTAGTTGAGAGTATTTAGGAACTACAAAAAATAAATTATTTTAAGAGCTGATTATAAATTTTCCGATCTAAGTTCAATACTATTTGTCGGGAGTCGCGCTAACTTTTGTATATTTTCTCAAACAATGATTAGATACAACTGATTGTAGGCGATCGCTTTGCAAATACGAGCTTTTAAGTTAGATAGCTTTCGATAGCTAATAGGCGATTTGCACTTTTAAAAATGCGATCGCCCCTCACCCTATCCTTTTACCTCTTGCTCTGTAATGATGTCAGCTTTAGTTTCTAAAAAGTCGTTAGCCTTGAGGATTTCATAGAGATTAATATTTTGCTCTAGCAAGCAAGCGTGTCCGCAATTAGGCAGCACCATAATCTTGGTATTTGGTATGATATTTGCTATGCGCTTGACTTCAGTCACAGAAGGCAAAAGCCGATCGCTAGCACCGGCAATCAACAAAACTGGTTGCGTTAAGTGGCGTAATTGCTCCTCATCAATCTCAAATTCCCGCAGTAAAGATAATCGCCAAAGAACGGTTTCTGAGGGAACAGAACGCATAGTTCTTAACAGTTCGTGGCGATCGCCACGAGAAATCCGTGGCAAAGATGCTAAAAACGGCAATAGTCCGAGTGCGCCAATATCGTATAATCCCGATGGCACTAAGTAAGTAATTTGCGATGCCCAATTCAACCAAGAACGAAGTCGAAAGGCTGAAGCTGGATTAATTAAAATAATTCGTTTAAATAACTGCGGTGCTTTGATTGCTACTTTCATCGCCAAGCAACCTCCAAAGGACTCACCGCACAAGTAAACTGGCCTAGAGGAACTTTTTTCTAGTTCGGAGTGGATCAAGTCTAATACATTGTTCGTTAGCACATCCCAGGTGGTGAGGTCTTTTCGAGGGATTGCGAAACAGCGGACATCAAAGCCAACTTCTAATCCAGCGGTCTGCGATCGCAATAATTGACCTGTCCCATCCATTCCTGGTAAATATACAAACAGCGGATAGTCTGGCTGTAATCGTTTGGGTGTAAGGAAACAAGGCTTGAGTTCAACTTCTGGGGTAGTCATTGGTCATTGGTCATTGGTCATTGGTCACTAATTAATGGTATAAAACTTTTGGAGTGTTGGTTGTTCAAGGAAGTACGCAGCTTTTGACCAACAAGAAAAAATGTCTTACAGCCGACTCCAAGTCGCGATCGCAATCCAAAATTGGATTGCTCTAATAGCAACCTTGACGCAGTAAGTTACTAACTTCGGTGTGGCAATGTTCGGTTACTTCTGCCACAACAGTTCTAGCTTGTTTGCCACGATATCTTTTTTGATGTTGAGGAGTAATCCAATAGGGGCGACCAATTAATACAGCAACCCGACGATAAATTACCAAAGGATGCCAACCTGATTGCTTGAATAAAGGTTCTGATGGATCGAATAAACTCAACAGCCGCAGGGGAAAGCCAGAAGTGTTTACTTCTTCTAAAGAAGCAATGGCGATCGGCAAAATTGCTAAATCCTCCACATCAGCCCGCAATGCTAAATGAGCAAATCCTCGCTGAAATTCACCCACCATGTTTGGCACAGTAAATTTCACCATTGGTTCTGTTCCTTCAGGAAATACTCCCACCATCTGCCGAGACTGCAATAGCATCTGTGACTGCACAAAAAAGCTTTGTTGGCGGTTTTGGGCTTCTTCCAAAGGAAAACACCCCAGTTGTTTAGTAACAATCTCCCGCATTATTGGCACTTGTCCCATGTAGTGATGGCAAGCAAATCGAATTGGATTCGATAACGCCGCCATTAAAATCGGTGCATCCATAAAGCTGCGGTGATTGCTCACTACCAAGACGCTAGCATCTTGGGGAATGCGATTTTCGTAATAGCGAAACATTTGTGTTGAAAGCCCCGCCAACAAAGCTTGCGAAATCAGCTCAGGAGTATTTACACTCATACTTCGTCAATAATATTTTCCGATAAATGTGGCAGTTTAGCTTAATTTAATTTTTACATTTCTTTACTACTATCATGACCGTCTTAAGATAGAAATGTCTGAATATACAAAGCCAAGTGGATTTTCTGCGTTCTGAGTATATGTATTCCTAAACACAAGAATATGTCATTAAAAGTATTTCCAAAACTAGTAGTTAGTTTCTGGATTTTAGGCAAAAATAAGCTGAATTAATGCATATTATCAAACAATTGCTGAGCGGAGAAATTTGCTAATATTAAGGTGTTATTGGAAAAAATGGTAATAATGTTATATAATAACGTGGTTTTGCTAAAAAATATAAGATGTAAAACGTTTTAATAAGTTGATTTTATTTTGCATGAATCTAGTGAATAAAACACAAAAGACATTTGCACTGACAACACCCCTATATTATGTTAACGATATACCTCATATAGGCAGCGCTTATACAACGATCGCCGCCGATGTAGTAGCCCGATTTCATCGGCTATTGGGGCATCAGGTACTACTAATTACGGGTACAGATGAGCATGGACAAAAAATTCAGCGATCGGCAGAAATTTTAGGTAAAGCCCCACAAGATTTTTGCGATGAAATTGTGCCTAGTTTCGTGAGTTTGTGGCAGTTGCTTGATATTCAATACGATCGCTTTAGTCGGACTACCGCGCCCCGTCATGGAGCGATAGTTAAAGAATTCTTCGAGCGAGTATGGAAATCTGGTGATATCTATCAAGGACAACAACAAGGCTGGTATTGTGTATCCTGTGAAGAATTTAAAGAAGAACGAGAACTTTTAGAAGGACACCGTTGCCCAATTCATACTAATAAAGAAGTCGAGTGGCGAGACGAACAAAACTATTTTTTTCGCTTATCTAAATATCAAAATAAACTGACAGAATTTTATCAGTTAAAACCAGATTTTATCCAACCAGAAACTCGGCGCAACGAAGTCCTCAGCTTTGTTAATCAAGGTCTGCAAGACTTTTCAATTTCACGGGTGAATTTAGATTGGGGTTTTCCAGTACCAACCGATCCCAAGCACACACTTTATGTTTGGTTTGATGCACTACTTGGTTATGTAACTGCATTACTCGAACCCGATGCAGAACCAACTTTAGCAAATGCCTTAGAGACATGGTGGCCAATAAATTTGCACTTAATTGGTAAAGATATTCTGCGCTTCCATGCAGTTTACTGGCCAGCAATGCTGTTATCAGCTGGTTTACCCTTGCCAGACCGAGTATTTGGACACGGGTTTTTGACTAAAGATGGTCTAAAAATGGGCAAAAGTCTGGGTAATACTCTCGATCCTGTAGAGTTAGTCCAACGCTATGGTAGCGATGCCGTTCGTTATTACTTCCTTAAGGAAATCGAATTTGGCAAGGATGGAGATTTTAATGAAGTTAGGTTCATTAATTCTCTGAATGCAGATTTGGCAGACAAATTAGGTAATTTGCTCAATCGCACCTTGAGCATGGTCAAAAAATACTGCGCCCAGAATAATGTACCATCAATTGGCAACGAAACAATCTCTAAAGAAAATCCTTTAAAAACAATTGGTTTACCTCTGGGGGAACAGGTAAAACAAGCCTATGAGCAGCTAGCTTTCAATCAAGCCTGCGAATCCGTCCTTTTACTGGTGCAAGCCAGTAATAAGTTTATTGATGAACAAGCTCCTTGGTCATTATATAAACAGGGACAGCAGCAGGAAGTCGAAAAAGTTCTGTACGCAGTACTAGAATCGGTTAGACTAGCAGCTTATCTACTATCACCAATTATTCCGAACATCAGTAGCGATATTTATCAGCAGTTGGGCCTCGGAATAAACTTTAACGATCGCACCCAAAGTTCGCTTAATGCTCCTTTTGCCACCCATGCAACTTGGGGGGTACTATCTAGTAAACAACAGTTGGGCATACCCCAACCAATTTTTAAGCGTATAGAACCCCCAAAAAACCATTAATCCATATCAAACTCTAATTTTGTTCAATTTTCTAATTCTCTGGAAAAAATTTATCGGGGCTGAAGTTAATTAGCTCCGGATCATTATCATAAACCGCTGTGACTAGAATGTAAAACTTGGTAATTTGTATCAAAAATAACAAGGATAAAAACTGAGGTATGACAACAATGTTGAATAATTTAGAAAATGACTCGATATTTACACCAGAACAAGTTTTGGAAAATCGGGGTCGAGTCGCCATATTTATAGATGGTTCAAATCTATTTTATGCTGCACTACAATTAGGAATTGAAATCGATTACACGAAGCTGTTGTGTAGATTAACTGGAGGTTCTCGGCTACTGCGAGCTTTTTTCTATACTGGTGTAGACCGGACAAACGAGAAGCAACAGGGATTTTTGCTGTGGATGCGTCGCAATGGCTATCGAGTAATTGCTAAGGACTTAGTACAACTGCCAGATGGCTCTAAAAAAGCTAACCTGGATGTAGAAATAGCAGTGGATATGATGGCGTTAGTCGATTCTTATGATACCGCAGTTTTAGTCAGCGGTGATGGCGATTTGGCATACGCAGTCAATTCTGTGAGCTATCGTGGTGTGAGGGTAGAGGTAGTGAGTTTGCGTTCCATGACCAGTGACAGCTTAATTAATGTAAGCGATCGCTATATTGATTTAGAAGCGATCAAAGAAGATATTCAAAAAACCCCTCGTCAAAGCTATCCATATCGACCGCTATCGAGTATGGGATTTTTGGAAGACCCAAGAACTAGCGAGGGACATTTAGAAATCCAAGAATGAAGTATCAGTTTAATCATAAAGCAACAGAGGCATCGGGGCAGAGGGCAGAGGGCAGGGAAGAGAAATTTTCCCTCTCACTCACTCCCCGACTCTCCTCTTTTTTGATTTTGCTTTTGAGCTTTTTTTTAGTAACTGGATTAGTTAGCTGTGGGGGAAAATCTCCCACGGCTTCTCAAGGAAATACTGCTGATTCATCTGACCAAGATAGTAAATTGACATTCTTTGATGTCACCTTAGAACAAGCAGATGAAGTGGGACGACCGATTTGGAAAGTCCAAGCAAAACGGGCAAAATACACCAAAGAAAAGCAAATTGGTCAGGCTGAAAATCCTTATGGAGAACTGTACCAAGATGGCAAAGTCGTTTACCAAGTCAAAGCGGATGTAGCAGACATTGAACAAGATGGAAAGCAGCTATTTCTCAAAGGTAAAATACTTGCTACAGACCCGAAAAATGGTGTTGTCTTGCAAGGTAATGAACTAGAATGGCGTCCCCAAGAAGATTTGTTGATTGTCCGCAACCAAATTAATGGTACTCATAAACAACTACAAGCAGTAGCGCAAGAAGCGCGAGTAAAAACTCGCCAGCAGCGGATAGAATTTTCTGGAGGAGTAGTAGCAAATTCTGCCGATCCCCAATTGCAAATGCGAACTGAGCATTTAAATTGGAATATTAAAGAAGAAAAATTAATTGCCGATCGCCCCGTACAAATAGACCGTTATAAAAATAATCAAATTAGCGATCGCGGCAAAGGAAACTCTGCCGAAGTCAACTTAAAAACTAAAATTGCCATTGTCCAACAAAATGCCCAATTAGATTTACTAGACCCACCATTACAAATTGCTAGTAACTCTATGACCTGGAACATGAACGCAGAAACTGTCACCACAAAGTCTTTTACGCGCATGTTCCAGCGTGTGGAAAAAGTCAGCGTCACAGCTAATCAAGCTGAAATGAAAATACCACAAAAAACGGTTTATTTAACAGGTAATGTCAACGCCGTTGGTCAGCGTCGCCAATCTTTAAAATCTAATACATTAACTTGGTATTTAGATAATAAATTAGTTGAAGCTCAAGGAAATGTAGTTTATCGACAAATTGACCCACCATTAAATTTCATCGGCGAAACAGCCGTTGGGAATTTGCAGACAGAAAATATTGTTGTCAAAGGTGGTAATTCTAGCGGTAGGGTAATAACAGAGATTATTCCCCAAGAAAGAGCGAATCGTCAGTAAAGAGTGGGGAGTCGGGGAGATCGGGAGCAGGGAGCAGAGGGGAGAAAAGCAGGTGTGGGAAGATAGGGAAGATGGGGAAGAAATCTTTCCTCCCACACTCCCCACACTCCCCACACTTCCCACACTCCCCACACTCCCCACACTCCTCACACTTCCTGCATGCCGCCCCTGCCCCGATGCTTCTCCCTCATCTCCCCAATTTTGCGTCAACTACTAGGCTAGGATCTTAGTACTATAAGTCCTTTGATTACCCATGAATGGATCGAACCGAGTAGGTAAAGAATCGTTGCCAACATCCCAGCAAGCAGAACACTTTCACGATCGGGATACAGACCACGAACATCTAAATCACACTCCTGGGCATGGAGAACTAGGTCATCCTCATGTCCATAGCGAAGAGTCATTACGGCGAATTGTTAATCGGCTGTCACGGATAGAAGGGCATATTCGCGGTATTAAAACAATGGTGCAACAAAGTAGCCCTTGTCCTGATGTTTTATTACAAATAGCCGCAGTGCGGGGTGCATTAGATCGCGTAGCACGAATTGTTTTAGATGAACATTTAACCGAATGTATTGTCAGAGCCGCAAAAGAAGGCAATATGGAAGTTGAAATTGAACAATTAAAAGCTGCTTTAGATCGGTTTTTGCCTTAAAAGTAAGAAAAATATCGCAGAATTCAGAACTAAAACAGGCTTTAGTCACTTCACCAAGTTGAAATCGGTGTAAATATTCTTGGTTTTGCTCTTTGCCTTGTTCTACAGACGTGAGGGTTATTTATGCCAAAATTCCCAGAAGGTTCTACCAGTCTGAAGTCAAGGTAGTAATTTGTACCGACCTGAAAAAAAGCGATCGCGTCGGGATTAGTAATGCACATTTCTTGCTTGCGTTCGGAGAATCTTTGCAAAATGACGATTTCAAACACTCTTTTGAAAAAGTAATAAGGGTCTACGAGTATCAAATGTCATTACGAGTGGAACGGAGCGAAGTAATCGCAAAGATTCTAGATTATGTTTTTCAATGTTGACCTACTTATAGCAGGAGGCAGGAGGCAGAGGGCAGGAGGCAGGAGGTAAAACTATTGCTAACTCTCTTCTTTCACCCTTTCTAAGTGTCCTAAAGAGTGTGACTACGGCTTTATCATCTAAAAGCAGCATTCTGTTATAAAAAAGGTGACTTATTTCGAGTGAGGAGATAAGTCACGTTAGTTTTGAGCGGAGTTGCTTATCTGTTCCTATTCTCCATCTCCATTTCCATAAATTATCGGAGTGAATGAGAGTGGTTTTTTAATTAGCAACACATCCGTAGTTTTGGATTTTAAATACCTTTTAAATCTCAAATCCAAAATCTCAAATTTTTACAGTTGCCGTACTAATGGCTGACCATCTTTGACTTCACCAATTAATACTAAATCGACGCAGTTAACGAAAATACCATTTTCTAGAACGCCAGGAATATTATTCAACGTCTTTTCTAAGTTGACTGGATCTTCAATAGAATCAAATCTGACATCTAAGACAAAATTGCCTTGGTCAGTGATTACGGGGCCAGCTTTTTTGACACCCATACGTAGTTCTGGTTTACCCCCAAGTTTTTTGATGGCATTGGTTACAGGAGTAATTGCCATTGGAATCACTTCCACGGGTACAGCGAAACTAGAACCCAAGCGGTCTACTAACTTACCACTATCTACCACGACAATAAACTGTTCTGCTAGATAATCTACGACTTTTTCGCGGGTATGTGCTGCACCACCGCCTTTAATCAAATTCTTTTGGGGATCGACTTCATCCGCCCCATCAATGGCAATATCAATGTGGTCAATAGCGTCCAAGGTGGCGAGAGGAACACCATACTCCTTCGCCAGCACTTCTGACTGAAACGAGGTAGGTATACCAATGATATCTTTAAGTTCGCCAGACTTGAGGCGATCGCCCAAATACTGAATTGTGTATGCTGTTGTTGACCCCGTACCCAACCCCACGATTGAACCCGACTTTACTAAGGCGGCGGCGGCTTTGCCAACTTCTTGCTTCATCAACTTTGCGGGATCTGCTGCTGCGGTCATTCCCAAAACTCCTGAAAAACTGACTATAGTCCATAGTAGTGGTCAGATAACACCAAAAGATGAAAGCTAAAAAACAAGTTTTTGCTGATTTTTACTTGCTTAATTAGAGACTTCCAAAAAATAAAACATTCTATATCCGGAACAAACGAAATAATAATGTAAGTATTAGTATATTAATATACTAATTTATGAAAAAGTCGCAGTACACCGATC
The DNA here is from genome assembly GCA_036918135.1 of Nostoc sp. Taxonomy (GTDB): domain Bacteria; phylum Cyanobacteriota; class Cyanobacteriia; order Cyanobacteriales; family Nostocaceae; genus Nostoc. The sequence continues at coordinate 107,431 of JBALDB010000008.1, read as the reverse complement.
CTACTTTTGAGCAATTTTTCGCTAAGATTGCCCCGGAAGTAGCTAATACCTTCACGGTAGAGCAATTAGAAGCCATAAAAAGGAGTTTTGGCTTTCGTGGTTGGACTCGTCATCCTTTAGACATAAGAGTTTCAGTGCCAATTCCCGGATTAAGGTTTTATGTGGTGTTGCTAGCAGGTTCAGAACGTCGCTCTAAACAGCGTTTACGCTGTGAAAAAGGTTTATATCATTTTTGGACTCCTGCCAATATCCTGTTTCTCATAGGATTTCTAATAATTCTATCGACTTGTAGCTACACTATATTTTCTTCACTTACTCCCATATTTCCCTCGTATTACCCTACTTCAATTCCTTGGATTTACGATAAATCAGAATGCGAACACACTAGTAGAATCTGGCATGATGGGAAGTGCTGGGATTCCGAACACAGTCCTAATTTTTAAAATTTATCACTGCCTAAAAGCAGACAAGACCCCTCTCAATTGAGCTTTCTAAGATGTGCGTGGGAAGTTGGAAGTTCAGTGCCCATGAATCTCGCGGCTTTTATCCGGGTAGAGCATCAAAGCCATACCCTACGTAGATACGCAACATTACCCAACCTAAATTCGTCACTAACAAAGACCAAATTTGCCTTAACTTCAATAACGTAGTTTTTTAAATTCAGACTAAAAGAGCTTATTATGATGCGTCACCTTTCAATTACTTTATCTTTATTAGCACTACTACAAAACTTGCCAGCAATTGCTCAGGCTCAAGTGTCACAACCGACTTCTGGAACACCATCTGATTCTATTCAACAGGTAGTTGCTGTCAAATGGATGACAAATTTCTCCGATGGGAATTTTTATCCAGAAAGGTTAGTAAGTAGAGCAGAATTAGCCTCAATTATGGTCAAAGCATTTCGCTTAGATAAAAGACAAGCTGTTAGCAAAGAAAATTTAGTGATTCCAGATGTTCCTGCGTCTTATTGGGCATTTAATGATATACAAACAGTGTTAAAAACTGATATCATGAAAGGTTATCGAGGGAATCAATTTTTCCCTAATCAAAGAGTGACTAGAGCAGAAGCTTTTGCGATTTTTGCTCAGGCTTATGGCGTATTTCAGTTTTCTGATGATACTGTTGATGAAATTCTTGCTGCATATCCAGATGAAAAGTCTATCCCATCTTGGGCGAGAAAAGCGATCGCCACAGTAGTAAGTGAAGGCTTTCTAAGTACAGACGCTCAAAACAATATTTCCCCATTAAAACCTGTCACCCGTGGCGATATGGCTGATGTATTGAGTAAATATTTGCAACGTCAAAAACAACAACCCGAAACACCAGACGTTCCAATTATTCCAAATAGCCCACAATCTCCTTAGCTGAATTTTATATCACCTTTGATTCTGACCTCTATACTTGTCTAATATCTGGCGCATATATGCCGCAGTAGACTGCGTTGATTGAGTTGGCAAGCCATAATTCCCATAAGTAGACTGTGGTACTTGGGTTGGCTGCTGCAAGCCATAATTTCCATAAGTAGATTGTGGTACTTGGGTTGGCTGCTGCAAGCCATAATTCCCGTAAGTAGACTGTGGTACTTGGGTTGGCTGCTGCAAGCCATAATTCCCGTAAGTAGACTGTGGTACTTGGGTTGGCTGCTGCAAGCCATAATTTCCATAATTAGACTGTGGTACTTGGGTTGGCTGCTGCAAACCATAATTCCTATATCCTGTAGGGTTTGTGGGCGCAACAACACCTTGATTCGGACTTTGGCTAGAGTAAGGTGCAATATTATTAGTGGGTGCAACAGAGTTGACTGGAGGTGTTACTGCTGTTTGCCCGCTGTTTAAATTACTGTAAGGATTTGGCTGTAAGTTTGTACCCGTTGACGTGTACCCTGTCCCAGGATTTACCCCAGTAGTTGGTAGAGAATTTTGAGTGGGTAAACTGTTCATCGGTGTTATCGACTTTGTTCCTGTGTCAGAGACACGTCCTGAAGCATTTGACCCAGTAGCATTAATCCCATTCGAGTTAGACTTCTGGTTTGTCGAATCGTTGAGTGCTGCTTGCAGAGGATTAATGGAGACAGAATTTTGATTGTTATTGCTTTGATTATTTAATCCAATTCCCACGCTAGAAGATGTTTGTTGCCCTTCTGTTTCAAACGCCCCATTAAAAGACTTGAGACCAAGAAACTGGCTATTACTATCAACCGTTCCAGTCCGCAATAAATTTTCTGTTTGGGTGATAAAGGGATTTTTCAGAGTTGGGGGAGGTTCGGAATTAACTACTCCTGAATCAGATTTTGATTTGCTATCACTAACAGACTTTTGTTTATTAATTAAATCGTCTAATAAGCCTTTGCTGTTTTTTTCCTCAGCCTTTTCTTTAGAAGAATTTGCCGTTCCTGAGAGAGTTGCTCGGTCAAAGTCATTAAACAAAACTGGCAAGTTATCAATATCCGCTGCAATAGCTTTGTCTTCTTCTGACAAGGAAGAGTCAGTAGGCTTTTGTGAAGCGACTGGATTTTTTTGCTTATAAACAAAAATATCTGGATTTGACCAGTATTCCCAAGTTACTAGCCCAACTCCAGATAAAAAAATTGCAGTTACCCAAAAACCAGGTCGCCCTAGATTCCATAACCTGGCTTTGAGATAGCGTAAGTAGGCGGGAGGATAATGACGATGTGGCATGGGTTTAATAATTAATTATTTACTCAAATCGGTAAAACTTGACAAAAGCAGCCTTGCTGTTTGATACTTTTGCTTTTTTCAACAGCAAATATTTTAACGGAAGTTGGATGGTGATTTCATCCTAACAACTCAAGAAGTTATTAGTCATTAGCAATTGATACCTAGTAGTCAAAAATTTACCTTTTAACTCTATGTTCTCAGCCTCCACCCAGTTTTGTTCATCCTTGTGGTCTTGGTGTAGCCATTAGCACGCAGTTAGCCTAGCTGCTGCTCTTATACAGTTAAATTACTTCTTAATCATCCCAGATTCAGAGGAGGAGACTTCTGAGAGTAAGCCCCCAGGAATAGAAGCGCGCCACTTGCTACCCTTCTCCTGACAAAAACACACTCGTGTTTGCGAAGCAGCCTGAAGGGCATTTACAAGTCTGTTAACCCGCAAGGGTGCAGTGGCTTGGCTACACAGGCTCTCATTTGCAGAGGTGGATTTTGTTTGTTGTAGATGGGGTTTCTAACAGCCATTTTTATTTGAAGCTTTGTATCAAAACAGCTAATTTTCGTTTTTGACTGATATGCGATCGCCCAAATTATCATATAGTAAAAAAACTAAACTATATAGGAAATTTGTATTTTGTTATTTCTTTCTAGAAAGAATATATTTTTTTACTAAACAGTAAGTTTTTTGCAAATAGGCATTTATTAAGTATTTATAGATAATTAGATGAGTCAAGCGTTTATTTCTTACTCCCGCAAAGATAAAGAGTTTGTTAAAAGGCTTTATGAAGCGCTCAAACAACACAACCGAGAAGTCTGGGTAGACTGGGAGGGAATTCCGTTTACGGCAGATTGGCGCAAAGAAATTTACCAAGGAATTGAAGCTGCTGATAATTTTATCTTTGTTATTAGTCTGAATTCAGTTGTTTCTGAAGTCTGCGGTGAAGAGATTGCACACGCTCTCAAGCACAATAAACGTTTGGTGCCAATTGTCTGGCAGTATGCTGAGGGTGTTCATCCCGAATTAGCAAAAATTAATTATATCTTCTTTGAAGAAACTAATGATTTCAATATAGCTTTGCAATCATTACTCGATACGCTTGATACAGATTTAGCTCATGTTAAAGAGCATACCCGCTTACTCGTAGTGGCGTTGGAGTGGGAACAGAAAAAACGCAACAGTAGCTACTTGCTGCAAGGTAGTCAACTAGAAGAAGCAGAACAATGGTTCACTAAAGGAGCAGGGAAAAAGCCCTTAATTACACCACTCCAACAAGAATACATTGGCGAAAGTCGCAAAGCCCAAAGGGCACGTTACAGAACAAGATTAATTGCTTTGACTTCAGGGTTTGTGATTTCAACAGGATTAGCTATTTTTGCAGCAATTGGCTGGAAAGAAGCCGTTCGCCAGCAGATAGCAGCACAAAAATCGGCACTTCAAGCTTTAATTTCAGCGTCAGACGGACGTTTTACGGCAAACAGAGATACCTTTGATGCCTTAATAGAAGCTTTAAAAGCTGGGAAGAAACTCAAAGAACTAGATACAGACAAAATCACGATTTCAAATGAGGAGCGGGCAGAAGTGATGAAGGTATTGGGACAGGCGATTTATTGGGTAAGAGAACGCTCACGTCTAGAGGACAGCAATGCTATCCCTAGCGTTAGTTTCAGTCCTGATGGCGAAATTCTCGCTACTGCTGGTGCAAACAGAACAGTGAAAATTTGGAACAAGCATGGTCGTTTGCTCCATACTTTAGAAAAGCATAAGGACGAAGTTATGAGTGTAAGTTTTAGCCCCGACAGTCAAATACTCGCTTCTGCCAGTTTAGACGGGACGGTAAAACTCTGGAACAGACAAGGTAAGCTATTTCATGACTTTGAGAAGCTCAATACTAAAGTTCGCACTGTGAGTTTCAGTCCTGATAGCCAGATATTTGCTACTGCTAGTGAGGACGGAAAGGTGAGACTCTGGAATCGACAGTATAAGGTATTTCAGACTCTGAAGCATATGAATTATAGCGATCGTGTCCGTAGCGTAAGTTTTAGCCCAGACGGCAAGATAATTGCCACCGCAGGTGATGACAATATGGTCAAACTCTGGAATTGCCAAGGACAGATGCTGTTCAAACCCCTCAAGCATAACGCTGCAGTCTTTAGCGTGATTTTTAGCCCCAACGGCAAGATGATTGCTAGCGCCAGTTTTGACGGGACTGTAAAATTCTGGAACCTTGAGGGTCAGGAGCTGAACAACTTACAGAAGAATTATAGCGATCCTATCCGTAGTGTGAGTTTCAGCCCCGACAATAAAATGATTGCGATCGCTGTGGGCAATAGTGTTAAACTTCGGCAACTTCTTGACGGCCGTGAGATCAGCCTCAATGGGCACAATGCTGCAATCTCACAGGTAGCTTTTAGTCCTGACGGCCGAACGATCGCTACTGCTAGTGATGACAAAACAGTGAAACTTTGGCACAAAGATGGTACGGTGATTACTACTCTGACTGGGCATGATGGTGAAGTCAATAGTATCAGTTTTAGCCCTGATAGTAAGACTCTGATCTCTGGTAGTAAAGATGGCACAGCAATTTTGTGGAATATAGAAAATCTTACTTTAGATGGACTAATGGGGCGGGGGTGCGATTGGCTGCATGATTATTTAACTAATAATGCCAATGGTCAAAGCTATGCTTCCCACTACCATGTTTGTGATGGAGTAAAAACTCAAACTGGGTCTTAGAGCTTACAGGAATAAACTTTCATAACTTTTGAGCGATTTTGCATAAAATTTCAGATAAAGCCAGATAAATATAACCAGAAAAATATTAAAGGAAATCATGGTAGATAAAAAAGGAACAGGTTGGATACCAGACTATCCTGATGTTAGGGACTACCACATAGGCAAAATCAAAGATAAGCTTGGGACAAAACTTCAGGATCTACAAATAACCAACGACGCGCAAGAACCTCTAGCTGAAATTTTGGATTTAATCAAAAATGACCCAAAGATTTCCCGAAATCTAGATAAAATTGACAAGATTGAAAGAACGATACGTGGAAGTTTTAAGTTAGTCAAAGTTAGAGCTTTAAAAAAACAAAAATTTTTAGCTTCTGGCAATGTAGGTTATGAAGTATATGAGCTTCAAAAATTGTTATTGAATCTTCTGAAGTATCAAAAGAACTTTGCCAATTTTATAACTAAAAGTGAGAATTTAATTAATTCACTAAATAAATTAAATCAAGTTTTTAACTTCAATTTAAATGATAGTTTTGAAACAGATAATTGGCCCTTTCTCATACCTGAGTATGGTTATTTTGGTGACTGCACTAAAGAAGCCGTAAATCAAATTCTTTTAGAATTTGGGTTTAGAAAAGAACCAATTGATAATATTATATTTAATCTTCTAATATATTTGAACCAAATTTTAGAATTTCAACAAAACATTAAGGGAAGTTCTCCGAAAGAAACTCAAGAAAGACAAAAGATGTTCGATAAATGTAAGACAGAGTTTGAAAGAATTAAAAATACATTAAAAAATGCTAATAATTCTAATAGCGCTAATTTCAATATATTAACAAAAAAGCCAGAAAAAACTTCTCAATCACTAGAGATAAATGATGGCAATCATTCTACAATAGATAAAAACGCTAAATATGAATATGGTAATTGTAACGAGAAAGTTAAAGAGTTACAGTTGCGATTAATTCAGCTAGAAGAATTTAATGGATTAATAACAGGATATTTTGATTCACTGACAGAGCAAGCAGTTAGATGTTTTCAAGCTAGGTATGGGCTAAAAGTGGATGGTATAGTTGGTAAAGAAACGTGGAGAGTTTTGCAAAACCTGGTCAGTCTAAAAAATCTAATATCAGATTCAAAAACTCCAGAGATAGATCTGGAAACTGTACATGAAAAGTTAATTATTCCAGGCGCTTCACCAATACCTAGTAAACTTTATGAAATTATTTTAAAAATTTTTAAAATAACTGAATTTCAAGTAGAAGATTTTGTTGACGAGCAAGGGTTTAACCGAATAAATAACTTTTCAGAATCCAAGAAAGAATTACAAAATACAATTGATTTAATAGTTAAATGGGTTGCTCGAATAATTTCTCCTTTGGCTCAACATCCAAATCTTGAGACAGTAGTAAACAACAGTTTAGAGCAGCTTGATAAATTATTCGAGAAATGGTTATCTAAGAAATTAGATCAGCCTCAAAAAGAGCACAATGAAGAATTAATTGAGATAATTAGAGAATTACAAAAGCAAAACTTTTCGGAAAAGTTTAATATTTTTCAAATATTAGACCAAAAAACAGATTTGCTGAAAGAGTGGAAGCGTAATCCATTATTTATACCTATAGCTATTTCCAATTTTTTAAGTTTTAAACAAGCTCTTAATAAGTTTAACAATGATCCAAAACAAAAAAATAAGGTATCCAACTCTCTAGAGAAGATAAATGACATCTTTAAGTCTCTCAAGTGTTTAGAAAATAGAATAAAACCTAATAATCCTCAACCCAAGCCAGAAGAAGAAGAGAGAATAGAAATTTTATATCATAAAAGTCTGAGGACAGTTATTCAAATACTGCCTCCGAAAACCCACGTCGAACCGGAGTTAGAAAAAGAACCAGGCTTTCAAGGGGATTTACAAATTGTTCTCCTAGAATGGGATTTAGAGAAAAGAATCAGAGAAGAACAAAAACAAAAAGAACATCGGCCAAACTTTCAAAAAAATGTAAATTTATTAGTACCAGAATTCGTCGATTTAAGCTTTTGGTGTTCTCCCATTGAAGAGCAAGGTTCACTGGCTTCATGTACAGCACATGCTGGGATCGCCTTAATGGAGTATTTTGAGAAAAGAAGTTTTGATAGGTATATCGATGCTTCTCGACTATTTCTTTACAAAGTGACACGCACTTTAATGCATCGCCAAGGTGACGCAGGAGCATCTCTTCGAGAAACTATGAAGGCAATGGCATTATTTGGTGTGCCCCCAGAGGAGTACTGGCCTTATGAAGAAGATAAGTTTGATGAGGAACCAACTAACTTCTGCTACTCTTTTGCTCAGAGTTATCAAGCGCTGAAATACTTCCGTCTCAATCCTGCGGGGACTTCAGAGGATATATTGTTATTTCGGATTAAGACGGTTTTAGCTGCTGGTTTTCCTTGTGCATTTGGGTTTACTATTTATGATTCCATCGACAATGACTCAAACCAAAGAGGTCATATTCCGTACCCAGTTGAGAAAGATAAGGTAAAAGGAGGTCACGCTGCTGTTGCAGTTGGCTATGAAGATTATAAGGTAATACAAAACACTGATGGTATGGTGTCACAAGGAGCGTTACTGATTAGAAACTCTTGGGGAAATGATTGGGGAGAAGGGGGTTATGGTTGGCTTCCCTATGACTATGTATTGAAAGGGCTGACGGCTGATTGGTGGTCGCTACTCAAATCAGAGTGGTTTGAGACAAGAAACTTTGGGTTAACAGAGGAGAACAACTGGGCGTCTGATTTAGGAACCAAACCTGACCAGCGCGATCCTCCATCCCATCCTACTGACCAACATCCATCCGATCCTACTGAGCAACATCCATCCGATCCTACTGAGCAACATCCATCCAATCCTAATAACAATCAAAAAAGCAGCTCCACTAAGTAAGCTATATAAACCAAAAAATGGTTCCTTCCAAACGAGTTTATTTTTTATTAGTATCGGGAATTGCGATCGCCTTTATCCTATCCCTTTTTCTGACGATTTCCGCAACCATCGCTATCACTTTGCTATTTGATGTCGTAGTTTTAATATTAATGGTTGTGGATGGTTTACGGGTGCGGCGTTCTCGCGTCCAAATTACCCGCGAATTACCGTCGCGATTATCCATTGGGCGAGATAATCCAGTTGTCTTGAAAGTAACATCAGAAAATGCCAATGCCCAAATTCAAATCCGCGACTATTATCCAACAGGTTTTGGTGTATCTGTACCTGCACTAGATGCCACTATTCCCAGTAATAGCACCCAGGAATTAACGTATACCATTAACCCAATACAACGGGGAGAATTTCCTTGGGGAAATATTCAAGTAAGACAATTGGGACTTTGGAGATTAGCTTGGGATGATTGGCAGATTTTGCAAAGTTTGCCAGTGAAAGTTTATCCTGATTTAATTGGATTGCGATCGCTAACAATTCGCCTAACATTGCAATCATCGGGAGCAATGCGCCAAGCTAGACAAACGGGTATCGGTACAGAGTTTGCCGAACTGCGGAATTATCGCACTGGTGACGATTTGCGGTTCATTGATTGGAAAGCTACCGCCCGTCGGGTTGGTGCTTATGGTAACTCGCCGCCACTGGTAAGGGTGCTGGAACCAGAACAAGAGCAAACTTTGCTGATTTTACTCGATCGCGGCAGGTTGATGACGGCAAAAGTCCAAGGTTTGCAACGATTTGATTGGGGTTTGAATGCAACTTTATCCTTAGCTTTAGCGGGTTTACATCGAGGCGATCGCGTTGGTGTTGGTGTATTTGACCGCCAAATGCATACGTGGATTCCCCCAGAACGCGGTCAACTTCATTTGAATCAGCTAATCGATAAGCTAACTCCGATTCAACCTGTGTTATTTGAATCTGATTATTTGGGTGCGGTAACAAATGTTGTGCAACGACAAACTCGCAGGGCGCTTGTAGTGGTGATTACGGATTTAGTTGATGTTACTGCTTCTATGGAACTGTTGGCTGCACTTTCCAAACTAGCGCCCCGTTATCTGCCATTTTGCGTAACTCTGCGAGATCCACAAGTCGATAGTTTAGCAAACACTTTTAGTGAAAATGTTATAGGTACTTATGTGCGTGCAGTAGCATTAGATTTATTAGCACAGCGACAAGTGGCATTTGCTCAGTTGAAACAAAAAGGTGTATTAGTATTAGATGCACCAGCGAATAAAATTGCAGATGAGTTGGTTGAACGATATCTGCAATTGAAGGCGCGAAATCAACTTTAATTGGTCGTAGTAATCTAACTGATGAATAGAGTAAGTACAACTTTGCTTAAAATAGTAATGTTTTTAAACGCAAAGTCATGCCAAGTAAGCGCAAAGGGACGCAGAGTATTTCTGAAGGTACAGCAGATGGTTTGTATTTTTATGGAACTGCATCACAATTAAAGCCAGATGATACAGAAAATATTCTGAAGCTACTTATAAATCGTGCAAAAAGACAATACAATCGCACAGTTGATGATTATTTAAATGATTCACCCCGGAAAATATATCAGTGTCAATCTCAAGAAGCTTGGGTGACAGGAGAACGATTACCTATTGGTAATCAATTAGTAGATACGAAAATTCAGATATCATTAGAATACCTGCGGCACTATGTCAACAGTTGAGAAAATATCTTTTGATTTTGCTATATCATGCTTCAAAGATAACTTGGTGAGTTTGGATGGAGAAATTAATTAAAATAGTGCTATTTTGGCTGTGTACAACTATCATAATTTTGGGTTTGATGGGGTGCGACCGCTTTATTGGTAACTCTGGAGATGTAGTTGAGCGAGTAAGTGATGGTGATACAATAGTATTGAAAGATGCTAATGGGAAAAATTTTACTGTGCGCTTTGCTTGTGTAGATGCGCCAGAAATAGCTCATTCTAATAAGGAAAAACAGAGTAAAGTTAGTAGCGATCGCAATCAATTTAGTTGGGGTAGAAAAGCTCAAGAACGCGTGCAACAACTCGTGCAGCAAGGAGGGGATCGCGTAACTTTAAATATTACTGATAATGACCGTTATGGGCGTAAAATTGCAGAAATTAGGTTAAAAAATGGTACTTTTATCCAGCAGGTATTGTTACAAGAAGGCTTAGCAAAAGTGTATCGTCCCTATTTAAATAAATGTCCTAGTAGAGACATAATTCAACAAGCTGAAGCTGAAGCCAAACAACAACGGGTTGGCGTTTGGAGCGATACTAAATTTATCAATCCTTGGGAATATCGCGCTTTGTATAAAAAATAAGTCATTTGTCATTGGTTATTAGTCATTAGTTTTTCTCCCCTGCCCCCTGCCCCATCTCCCCCATCTCCCCATCTCCCATTACGGCTGATACCGCAGGCTAAAATAAAACCCATCATCTTGAGCGTTATTACCGCGATCGCTCAAATCGATAAATGGAAATCCATAATCGAGTCGTAAATTTAGATTATCAATTCCAAAGGCTTGATTCCATAATAATCCCAAGCCTGCACCAATCAGAAAAGTTTGATTGGGTAGCGGATTGGGATTATTAGACTTATTCCAGACGGCTCCCATATCAACAAATGGTGCAAGTTGAATCGTGGATAATCCAGATTCATTACGCTGTACTGTGATTCTATCTTCGAGTGCTACCCGAAATCCATTATCTCCTGAGCGGATATTTTGGCGATATCCTCTGACTGATTGTCCGCCGCCAATCACGAATTGCTCAGAAGGTAAGAGGCTATCTGGTGTTAGCTGTAAGTCTCCTTGGATGAGCAATAATTGATTGTTGCTGAGTCGCTGTACGCGCTGTACTTGCAATAGCCAACTGAAAAAGCGACCATCAGGTATGGGGTCATTGTTGATTGTGGCATCTAAGATGTCAATGCCAAAATTAAATTGCGATCGCAAGAACCAAGCACCTTGGGCTTCGCGTCTGGTATAATCTTGAGCAAACTTAATGACGCTGGTACGGCTAACTCCATTGGCATCGGGGCCGACACCAAAGGGAGTTGCAAGGTTATCGAAGAGAAAAGTTTGACCGTTTTGATAAGTAAATCCTAACGATAAGGCAAATTCTTCTCTGGGCGATCGCATTAATGGTTGACGATAATTGATTTCATAAAGATCCTGGTTTGCCCGAATGTCAAACGCATTGAATGGGGCTTCAGTAATCTCATTACGATTAAATGCAGCTCTAATCTGCACCCTGCCATCCATAGCATTCACCGGAACTTGATAGCTGAAATCGAAGATATCAGAACCACCGCTGAACGAGTGGTAATAAGAGCCTGCTAATTCATCTCCCATACCAGTTAAATTGCGATCGCGCAGTTCAATACCGAATCTTTCTGCACCAATCGCAGGAGGCGAATAATTATCTATACCCAAACTACCAGTTAAAGGATTTGCCTCTTGGACTCTGACAACCAGAACACTTTCACCAACTCTACCCGTGGGACGCAGACGTGCTTCTACATTCGTCAATAGGGGATCGAGTCGCAATAGTTTCAGTTGGTCTTCTAGCTTACCAATATTTAGAGGAATACCAGCACCCAATTCGATGCGACTGCGAATATAAGATGGCTTTAATCGCCGCGTCCCTTCGATATCTATCTCTGCTAAACGCCCTTCAATTACCCGAATTACCACAACACCATCGGCGGTGCTAGGTTGCTGAGTGTCTGGAATCGCTCTGGAATTGAGATAACCTTTATTAAGATAAAGTTGGGTAACGGCATCTGCTGCTTGTCTGATTTCTTCTAAAGTCAAGTCTCGTTGTTCAAACTGCTTGACAACTGGATTCCAGTCCTTTTCAGTAAAAACTGTGCTATCTACAACCTGGATTTTGCGGACTCGAATGCGTTGTGGTGTCTCTGGTTGTACTGGCGATGATTGGGGGTTTGGTGCTGGTTGATTAGGCTCAGTTACCGGGGAAGGCTTTGGAGTTTGTACTATTTGTAACTCTGGTGAACTGCTATTTGCAGCCGAGTTTGGTATAAAGTTATTAGCTATAGCTCTGGGTGCATTGGCAGTTACAATCCAGACCGCAGGCAGAATTAACAAGCCACACTTGAAACCGAAACTGTGCTGATTCCATTTATTATTTGCCAGACTTTGCCAAGTGTCTAATTGACCAGAGAGATAGACAATTTTTGGTTGAGTCATTGCTTTGGGTTTAACACTAGTTTCTGTTCCTTTTTTCATTGATCCTCGGTGGGGTGGCTGAACAGTTATCAATTATCTGTTCACTGATAACCATTTACTGATTTTGGGTGGATGAATATCTGAATATCATATTTTTGACATTCAAATTTAAGAAAATTTGTAACTAAAAAATAATAAACAGCAATGATTACCTAAGTGAAAGCCCTGAGGATTATATTCTAGTAACAGGTAGAAAACTGGGATTACTTCGATGTCACCACTGATTTCCATTATCATCGTCAATTACAACCGGGAGGCTTATCTTCAAGAAGCGATCGCCAGTGTCTTAGCGCAGACATGGCAAGATTTTGAGCTACTAATTTGGGATGATGGCTCTACAGATGGCTCGCTGGCGATCGCAAACAACTATGCTCAACAAGACGGACGAGTGCGGGTAGTCCAAGCACACCATCAGGGAATTGCTGCGGCTTCTAAAGCAGCGATCAGCCAAACTAGCGGCACTTACTTTGGTTTGGTAGACAGTGATGATATCCTAGCCCCCACCGCTCTGGCAAAAACTGCTACTGTACTTAATAGCCATCCTGAAACAGGATTTGTTTACACTGACTACTTAAATATTGATCGAGAAGGTAAAGTTATCGGCTACGGTCATCGCTGCGACATTCCTTACTCCAAAGAAGGGTTGTTGGTAAACTTCATGACGTTTCACTTCCGCTTGATTCGGAGATCGGTTTACGACCGAGTGGGAGGTGTTAACAAGTCGTTCCGCTACACCGAAGAATACGACCTATGTCTACGACTTTCAGAAATAGCCCAGGTACGCCGGGTTCAAGAGCCACTCTATCTCTACCGAATTCATTCTCAAAGCATCTCTACTACCAGAAGAACAGAACAAATACTCTGGTCGCAGAAGGCGATCGCTCAAGCACTTTGGCGACGCGGATTAGCAGACAAGTTACAAATTGATGTAGAATTGCCTACAGGTCGCTTTATATTACGGCGCAAAAAATCTTTATTGTCTAATATCGCCGCTTCAGTCCTAGTTATTGCCTCGCTGCTAAGTCCCAGATTAGCCCAAGCACAAAAAATAGTTCCTGCTGCCGATGGGACAAACACAATTGTTACACCAAATGGCAATCGACTTGATATCACTGGCGGCACAACTTCAAAAGATGGTGCAAACCTCTTTCACAGCTTTCAACAATTTGGGATTTCACCAGAACAAATCGCCAACTTTCAAGCCAGTCCAGCGCTGCAAAATATCCTTGGTCGAGTTACAGGCGGTAATCCTTCTATCATTAACGGCTTAATTGAGGTAACAGGTGGCAATTCTAACCTCTTCTTGATGAATCCCGCCGGATTTATTTTTGGATCAAACGCCAGCTTAAATGTACCTGGTGCTTTCACGGTGACAACAGCTAACGGCATTGGTTTTGGCAGCAGTTGGTTTAACGCCATCGGTGTGAATGACTACAATGCTTTAGTTGGAAACCCCAACGGATTTGCTTTTAGTACAAACCAGCCAGGAGCGATCGCAAATGCTGGAAATTTGGTAGTAGGTAGTGGGCAAAATTTGAATTTATTAGGCGGTACTGTAGTCAACACCGGGCAACTTTCGGCACCGGGAGGGCAAATTACCGTTACATCAGTACCAGGACAAAATTGGGTGCGTCTCAGTCAGCCAGGAAATCTGCTGAGTCTAGAAATTCAGCCCCTCGCCTCTAGTAGCAACCAACTCAATAACTGGACAATCCCCATTGCATCTTTACCTGAATTGCTCACAGTTGGTAACACAGGGTTAACTGCTAGTCCTGATGGAACTGTAAAATTGACAGGCTCTAATGTCACAATTCCCACAACTCCAGGTACAACTATTGTTTCTGGGACAGTGAATGCATCGAGTCAAACAGGCGGTACGGTAATTGCTTTGGGTAAACGAGTCGGGGTGATTGATGCCAATATTAACGCCTCTGGAAGCAATGGCGGCGGTACTGTGCTAATTGGCGGCGATTACCAAGGTAAGGGGACTTTACCCAACGCAGATCAGACTTATGTTGACTCAAACTCCCTCATTAATGCCGATAGCAATTTGAATGGCAATGGCGGACGGGTTATTGTTTGGGGTGACAAGACAACAGGATTTTTTGGCAATATTACCGCTCGTGGTGGTCTGAACTCTGGCAATGGTGGTAAAGTCGAAGTGTCGGGTAAGGAAAACCTGATTTACCGTGGCAATGCCGATCTGAGTGTTAAAAATGGTATTGTTGGTAACTTGTTGCTAGACCCAACCGATATCAATATCGTAGATGGTACTAACGCACCTCAAGATGCTTCTCTGCCTGAAATATTTCAAAATGATTCCCCAGCTATTTTCACCATTTCTAAAGCGTCTTTAGAAAGTCAGAATGCTGCTGTTACTTTGGCAGCGACTAATAATATTACGATCGCTAATGGCGTATCGTTGAATTTTGTTAATGATGGTGGCAAAGCGATCGCTTTTACCGCAGATGCAGATGGTAATGGTGTCGGTGCTTTTACGATGGGGATAGGCGACACCATCAGGACTAATGGCAGGGATATCACCATTTCAGGAGCGAGCCTGTCTTTAGGAGTTATTAACACTAGCAGCTTCTTTATCGACGAGGGAGGTCAATTTATTACTAATGGCAATGGTGCTAATGTCACCTTGTCTGCGCGTGGTAACATTACTGCTGGCGACATTATTGCTACAGGTCAGGGCTACCAATCATCTAGTGGTAGTATTATAGTCCAAAGTACTAGCGGTGGAATTACTCTAAATAACCTTGACACCAGCAACGTTCAAGACCCTAACCCTGACTTTCCTGCTAGTGCAACAGCTGGAGGAGTAACTTTAAGTGCCGCAGGCAATATCCTCACAAATACGATTAATTCTTCTTCAATTAATGGTAGTGAATTCGGTAGGGGTGGCGATGTAGTAGCAAAAACTACCTTAGGTAGTATTACTACAGGTGCAATTAACTCATCTATAGTCAGCCCTAAAAGTGACCCTTTTACAGGGACGGCTGGCACAGTCAGCTTAACTGCCAGAGATAATATCACAGTTAATGGTGCTATTGATACCTCAGCAACTACCACCGCAGGTAATATAGGAACGGCTGCTACAGGTGGTAACGTAGCTCTAGAGACTACCAATACCTTTGGCAGTACAATTCGCTTTAGCAGCATCAATACACAGTCCAGAACAAACGTTTTTAATTTTGAATTGACTCAGGACACTGGTCAAGGTGGTAATGTGCAAGTGCTGACCAACGGACTAGTTCAAGGAATAGGGACAATTAATAATGGTGAAACTGATACAGGTGTAACAATAGCTACTAGTAAATTTGCTCCCTTTAGAGGAAGTCCCATCCTTCAACCTATTGCGGGGGGAGGTACTGTCAGAATTCAACACGATGGTGGGCCAAACAATGTGCCATTTACCGTAGGTGATGCGAGTATCAATGGCACAGCAGGGTCAATTAATACAGGCGACAATTTTATCAATCCTTCAAATAGCTTTCCAGTCTTGCCTAATGGTGGAGATGCTAGCGGTACTCCAACTGGGATCGCCATTACTTCTGTCAATACCCCCCCTACACTGACAACAACAAATACGCTCCTATCATCCGATGCTCAAGTCAATCAAACCTTAAGTTTCACATTTACTACCACCACTAACGATGTCAATTTAGATAACACCACCGTTGTCATTGATAGCATTCAGGCAGGAACCTTGAGACGAGGCAATACAGTTTTAGCTGCGGGAGACACATTAACTACAGGTGAGACACTAAACTACACACCACCGACCGATAGCACAGGGCTAATCAATGCATTCACAGTTAGAGCAAGCGACGTTGTTTCATCCTCAACACCTGTACAGGTAGCAATCAACGTCAGGCCGCCAAACAACAGGCCAGATCCTGCCCCTTGCACATTCCAGTGCAATTCACCAGATAAACCGATTAATCCTGGCTCGAATAACCCTAATATTAATGACCCTGTTCTGAATACCGATCCTACTCCAGAAGATAAATTTACAGATGATTTTGGCGACCATTTAGGCATACGCAATCCCAAAATAAAAACATTGGATGATGCCAAAGAAATTGCTCGCAAAATAGAGGAAGCTACTGGTGTAAAACCTGCATTTATGTATGTTAGTTTTGTCCCTGTGGAGATTATACCAGAGAGAACTAAACAGCTAAATACTTTATCAGAACAGGATAGCGACCAACTAGAAATAGTACTAGTCACTGGAAAAGGTGACCCCATTCGTAAACGCATAACAGAAACTACCAAAGCCAAAGTTTTACAAGTGGCTCAAGAATTTCGCGACCAAATTGTTAGTCCACAAAACCGTCGCCGCACTGGTTATTTGCGTTCATCTCAACAACTTTATCGCTGGCTGATTGCACCAGTGGAGGCAGATTTACAAGCTAGAAAAATTAATAATTTAGTCTTTCTACCAGACATTGGTTTACGTTCAACTCCAATGGCAGCGCTTCACGATGGTAAACAATTTCTGGTGGAAAAATACAGTATTGGCTTGATGCCGAGTCTGAGCTTGACTAACACCGTATATACAGATATTAGAAAATCTCAAATTTTAGCGCTAGGAGTCTCTCAAAGTACTCAAGGGCAAGATCCTTTACCGGCAGTTCCTGTTGAAATATCAACACTTGTGTCCAAACTTTGGCAAGGTAAATTATTGTTGGACAAGCAAGCCACCTTAAAAAATCTCAAAAATGTCCGTCGGCAACAACCTTTTGGCATTATTCACATGGCAACTCATGCCGATTTTGCGACTGGCGGCTTGAGTAATTCTTATATTCAATTATGGGAGGACAAGTTACGTTTGAATCAGTTACGGCAGTTGCGGTTAAATGAACCCCAAGTAGAGATGATGGTGCTGAGTGCTTGTAGAACAGCTTTGGGGGATGAAGAGTCAGAACTTGGGTTTGCGGGTTTAGCAGTGCTGGCAGGTGTGAAAACTAGTGTTGCCAGTCTTTGGTCGGTTAACGATTCTGGGACAGCAGCATTGATGACCAAATTTTATGAGAATTTAAGAACAGCACCCATTAAGGCAGAAGCTCTAAGACAGGCTCAAGTAGCTATGGCTAAAGGACAAATTTACGTCAAGGATGGTCAAGTCCAAGGTTTGGGAGCAGTAGGAAACTTGCCTTTGCCTGCTGACAGTATTGATGAACCCGACCAATCACTTATGCATCCTTACTATTGGGCTGGATTTACAATGGTTGGCAATCCTTGGTGAAGGAAGAGAATTAAACTTTTTGGGAATAAACCAACGAACTTTGAGAGGATGTTTGAAAAATCTATTATGCAGTTAAAAAAGCCGTCAGGGTATAAGCTGTAAATACGTAGATACAGCACTTTTGAGAGATATAGTTATAGCCGTAGTCATATAAGTTAGGACATAATAACAAGCGTGAATGTCAGGAAGAGTAATGTTTTTACCTCCTGCCTCCTGCTCCCTGCTATATTATGCAGGTATCTTCTGTATTTGCAGAGAATTCTGCTTGAGTATGTCGGTGATTGTGTCGGCGGGAGCAGGGATACCAAAGTAGAATCCCTGACCTTCTTGACACCCACGCTTTTGTAAATAGTCAAGCTGTTGTTGAGTTTCTACTCCTTCTGCTGTAATTTTCAACTGGAGGCTTTTAGCTAATGCAATGATGGCATCGGTGACGGCAGCGCTATCAGAATTTGATGTCGCGTCTTGTACAAATGAGCGGTCGATTTTGAGCATGTTCACAGGAAAGCGCTTCAAATAGTTGAGAGAAGAATAACCAGTGCCAAAATCATCCAAAGCTAGCCATACTCCTAGTTCTCGTAACTGTTTGAGGGTTTTAACTGAATGCTGAATATTAGCCATTAAAGAGCTTTCAGTGACTTCCAGTTCTAGGTAAGATGGTTGCAATTCTGTCTGTTCTAAGATTTGTTTGACAACTTCAACTAAATTTAGTTGCTCAAATTGTCGAGCCGAGAGGTTAACTGAGATGCGAATTGGCGGCAGTCCAGCAAGTTGCCAGTCCCGATTTTGGGTGCAGGCAGTTCGCAACACCCATTCACCGATAGGTACGATTGAACCGTTACGTTCGGCAATAGGAATAAACTTTGTTGGAGAAACTAAACCTCTGGTAGGATGCTGCCAGCGCAATAGTGCTTCCATTGCTGTAACTTCTCTAGTGTGCAAATCAATCAGCGGTTGGTAATAAACTACTAGTTCGCTGCGCTCCAGTGCCCCACGTAATTCATTTTCTAATGCTAATCGCTCTTGCAACTGAGCGTTAATTTCTGGTGAATAAAACTGGTATTGACTAGACCCTTGCTGTTTTGCTTGATACAATGCTATGTGAGCCTTCTGCAATAGTTGCTCGACACTATTACGATCGCCTAAGTCACTAATCCTAATACCTATACTGGCTGTGATGTGAATCTGCTGACCATCTATAAAGAAGGGTTTAGCTAGTGTAGTCTGTAGGATTTTTGTTAAACTGACTACATCCTCAAAGGATAAGATATTTATGTGAGCGATCGCAAACTCATCTTGACTCAAACATGCGAGGATATCTGTTTTAGCTATACAGTTTGTCAAACGTTGGGCAACTGCTCTTAATAGGTTATTTGATGTTTCATGGTTTAGCCCATGACTGATGGCAGTGAAATTATCAATCGCTAGTGAGAGAACAGCAATCAATTGCTGGGGATTTTGAGATTGTGACACGTTTTGGTAAAGGCGATCGCTAAATAAATCTCGATTCGGTAACCCAGTCAAATTGTCATAATTGCTAATCTGGTTAATCAACTCATCTAATTTGTGCAGAGTTTGTGAAGTATCTGCCATCAGTGTGCCTGCTTCATCGCCAAATTCTGTGGGCAGTTGTGGTAATTCTTTATTTTGCAAATAGTCTCGCAATGCCACAGATGTCAAAATTACCGGAGCAAGTAGATAGTGTAATGCACAAAGAGTAGCTACTGTCCCTACTAGGGTAGCCAAAAGAGCATTCAGCAGCACTTGAATTGTGATTTCCCAAGAATAGGAGTTGGAAGTCACGAAATTGAAGATTAAAGTCAAAAGTGGTACGTGAGTTCCCAAAAATGCCACTACCATAATTTTGGCAGTATAACTTTTTTTGAGTAAAGGAAGTTCAGCCAGAGAAGAGTATAGAAAAAGTTTTTGATTGAGCTGCATAAATGTTAGTTCAGAGTTGAGAGTCAGCAAATGGTTTACTACTAAATCTTTGGTAATTTAACGATTAAACAGCAATTTATGTACAGTCCTTGGAAGTTACTCACACTTAGAATTGCAATCTGAAACTTAGTTGGTGTGCTTTAATGTACTTGGATATTAGATTGCTCTACTTTAGCTCTTGCTATCATCTTTTCACAATAGTTCTCAATTAATTAAAATAGTTTTTCCGTCTTTATAGAAAAACTAATTAATTATCAAACTCGTTATAAGTACTTAAGTAATTTCAACAAATAAATTATCTTATTTGAAGTTAATGACTGATGAACGCCAGTTGCTACCCTGCGGGTTCAGTGTTAGCGGTACAAATCGGCAGAGCCGCCCAACGCACTAGCTCCTATTGACTGTTGATTGTAAATAGTGGAATATTTTTTATTTGTCAGTCCCTTCTTTTGTGAGTTTGTGATTATAGCGGTTTTTACTTCGTTGCAATAAAGTCAGAACCCCAAAGAGCATATGCTCGCGGCAAATGTCCTAAGAGGCTACTCTTAGGGGTGGGGTTAAAGCGTATTTTACTTCTGAATTGGTGAATTGGTGAATTCACTAATTCTGCTGTAATTTTCAAATCAGCGATGCAATGATGTTAATAGTCATGGCTAAAATTGTGGTATTGAAAAAGAAAGATAATATACCATGCAGTAGTGTCAAACGTCTCATATCGCTTGATGTTGTCTGCACATCTGAAACTTGGCTAGTCATACCAATCACAAAAGAATAATATAAAAAGTCCCAGTAGTCTGGAGATTCGGTATTGGGAAAATCTAAACCTTTGCTGATTTCTTGATGATTAGAACTAATATGTTGATAATAAATATGTGCATATTGTTGTGCAAACATAGTATGTACCAATAACCAGGAATCGAGAATCGTCATAATTGAAAGTATGACGTGTAGAGTAAGGAAAGTTATTGAGTGCCCTTTTTTATCAGTTAGCAGAAACACAATCGCTAACACACTAGCACAAGCTGCGGCGATCGCTAGCATAAATATCGCTAAACGTCCTTCGTATTCTCTCTCGGCATAACGGTGGGTTTTTTCTGGTGTAGCCTCGATCATCTTCCACCAGGTTAAGATTAAGAAAAAGTCAGCACCACAGTTCCAAGCACAAAGAATCCGCGTCGCTAAATGCAGCCAATGTGGAAGTATTACTGAAACGAATGCAGCGACTCCAACAGCAATAATCAGTCGGGGTCGGTGGTCAATGCGTTTGAAAAATTCAAAATTCAAAATTTAAATCAATTAAATGTAAATATACTGCCAATATACCTTTGTTAGACAGAGTGCAAAACTTTGCGTTATCCTTTCTTATGGTAAATGGTAGACTAACTCAAACATCGGTGATGCGATCGCTTTATGATGCGGTAAGTATCGTCTAAGCGAAGACAGATTATGACGCCAACAATTTCAATTAACGATTCTGGGCGCTTGCAACTCTCACCTTTAGAAATCCCATCTCGTTTACTGTTGGGGCCAGGCCCCTCGAATGCTCATCCCACAGTTCTCCAAGCGATGAATACTTCACCAGTTGGGCATCTTGACCCGGCTTTTCTCGCATTGATGGATGAAATCCAGTCGTTACTACGCTACGTATGGCAAACAGAAAACCCCCTCACTATTGCAGTTAGTGGTACGGGAACAGCTGCAATGGAAGCAACTATCGCCAATAGCGTAGAACCTGGTGATGTAGTTTTGATTGGCGTAGCAGGTTACTTTGGTAATCGCCTTGTAGATATGGCTGGACGTTATGGTGCTGATGTGCGAACGATTTCCAAGCCTTGGGGACAAGTTTTCAACTTGGAAGAATTACAAACTGCTCTCCAAACTCACCGTCCAGCTATTCTAGCTCTGGTTCATGCCGAAACTTCCACAGGCGCACGCCAACCTTTAGAAGGAGTTGCTGATTTGTGTCGTGAATTTGGTACTCTGCTATTAGTAGATACCGTAACAAGTCTTGGTGGTGTTCCTATCTTATTGGATGCTTGGGGAGTTGACCTCGCTTATAGTTGTAGCCAAAAAGGTTTGGGTTGTCCGCCTGGTGCTTCGCCTTTTACCATGAGTCCGCGTGCAGCCGAGAAATTACAACAGCGTCGCACGAAAGTTGCCAATTGGTATTTAGATATGTCTTTGTTAAGTAAGTACTGGGGCAGCGAACGCGTTTATCACCACACAGCACCCATTAATTTATACTACGCATTGCGGGAAGCACTGCGTTTAGTTGCCGAAGAAGGATTAGCAAACTGCTGGCAGCGTCATCAAAAGAACGTAGAATACCTCTGGGAAGGGCTGGAAGACTTAGGATTGAGTATGCACGTTGAGCGGGAGTATCGACTACCAACCCTTACCACTGTTCGCATTCCCGTAGGAGTAGATGGTAAAGCGATCGCTCGGCAGTTACTCAATGAACATAATATTGAAATTGGCGGTGGTCTTGGCGAATTAGTCGGTCAAGTTTGGCGTGTGGGATTGATGGGCTTTAATAGTCGTAAGGAAAGTGTTGACCAACTCATAGCAGCACTGCGGCAAGTTTTACCTAAGTAGTTTTGAGGTGATTAGGTGCGTTAACACTCGCGTTACGCACCTGAATGTTAAAGGCGATCGCGCTAAAATTTACCTATGTTATCGATATCAGATATTTAGGAAAATGGGATCACTGCGAGAAAAAACCAACAACTACCAGAGGCAAAAGTATTAAGACAGATACAATTAAAACAAGGGTTGCTGGCTCAATTTTTATTTGGTTATTCTGTGGATCGCGCATTTGGTATTCTCTCAATCAATTAATTGTGTTAGCTTAGCCGTAAAAATGGTTACTGCTTTTTTCCAGGTTAATTTGATTAATAAATGTAAATCTTTTAGCTAGTTGAGCATCTGAAATTTACATATTTTTGATTTTCAAAACTCTCAATTCTTAATTCATTGCTATATTAGCTTATTTCTTCCAAGGGAGTTTAGTACCCATTTCTGTAAATGCTGAAAAAATCAGATAGAGAATAAGTAACCCGACTCCAGCAAAGAAAGCTAATAAATCGTTATCCATAACTAAATTAAAGTTTATTCGTTGCTTCGTAAATATTCAATTGCTGCCTCTAATTTTGAAGGATAACTTTCAGCAAACCTTTCAAACCAAAGTCCTTCAGGCGAAAATGGATCTATTTTAGCTAACCATTCTTTTGCCTCTACTTTCAAAGCATCTATTTGTTTTGCTTTGAGTTGTTCTTGTCGAATTCGTTCCTGTTCTAGTTCTTGCTGTCTTTTTAATTCCTCAGTAGCATCTTTTTCTGCGAAATCAGCCTTAACTTCTGCCAGAAGATTATCCATTAAAGATGGTGATTTTGGCAATGGTCGAATCAACGATTTGGCTGTAGTTGATTTTGGAGGCTGCTGTTTAGGTTGCACTTGTTCGTATTCAGTTTTCAGTTCAGCTAACAGCTTATCAATAGAATCCATTTGTACAATTCCTATAAAACGGACAGCTATATTCTCTTTACAATTTTTTAAACCTACATAAAATAATTTTAAAAGTTTTAATTAAACTCTCATTTTATATAGTTAAAAAAATCGCTGTTTCATAATGATTTTTTACTTAATTTTATTAGTCATTAATGGCATTGAGTAGCACTTCTGATAAACTCATATCTTCCATATCTTCCATAGTAACTGTGTCACAGATATCAAACTTAGCACCAGCTCCTTGGAGTTCATCGTCTAACACTTTGAGAAAACGGGTTGCTTGCTGATCTGTACCCACTTGAATAAAAGAAATGGCTAATTCTTCATCTCGATCCATACGGCGAGAAGCTTCAATTATTACCCTCATAACTGCTTTGCGATCGTCTGGTTCACCATCAGTAACCACTAAAATTGTTTCACCATTGGGCTTAGTTTGACCGGCTCGTTTGCGTTGAAAGTAATCATCAGTTGCATGTTTTAACACACCTGCTAAGTCAGTTGTACCAGAGGGATCGTTTTCCCGAAAAATTTGTGCTACCTTGCTGGCTGTCACATTTTCGTAGCGCTTAAATTTACCAGAAAATACATAAATAGTAATCCCATCTGGGTCAAACTGCTCGCATTTACTAGCTAAAGCTAAAGTAGATTCCTGTGCTGCTAGCCATCTGCTTCTACCACCCTTCTGATCTGGGGTAGCCATACTACCACTTTTGTCAATAATTAAAGTGTAATCCCGATTTTCTAGCATTTACAAATTCCTCAAATATTTCGTCAGAAATTCTAAATTTTGAATTATTTTTTAGCAGAATTACTATCCTCCAGAATCTTCTTATTCTCATTTAGGAGATAAAACTGATAAAATTATCTTTTCTTAGTCAATTATGGCGTTAGTTAATACATCTACAAGGCTCATTTCTTCGAGGTCGTCTAAAGTAACTGTATCGCAAATATCAAATTTTGCGCCAACACTTTGTAATTGGTCATCTAAAGCTTTGAGAAATTTAGTTGCTTGGGCATCTGAACCTACTTGAATAATTGAAATTCCTAATTCTTCATCACGCTCCATCTGGCGAGTAGCATGAATAATAACTTCAAATACAGCTTTGCGATCGTCTGGTTCACCATCAGTAATAACTAAAATTGTTTCTCCATTCGGCTTGCTTTTCCCAGCAGCTTTACGTTGAAAAAAATTATTTATTGCATCTTGGAGTACGCCTGCTAAGTTGGTTGTACCAGCAGGATCGTTTTCGAGATATATCTGTGCGACTTTGGCTGAGGTTACATCATCGTAGCGTTTGAATCTACCGGAAAACACGTAAACAGTAATCCCATCTGGGTCAAACTGTTCCGCCTTTCTTGCCAAAGCGAGTGTAGATTCTTGGGCTATTTCCCATCTAGTTCTACCACCCACCTGGTCGGGTGTGGACATACTACCGCTTTTGTCAATGATTAGTGTATAGTCGCGATCGCTCATCATATTTATTCCTGTGATTGCCCTGTGGTTATAGTCTAGTCTAAGAGTTTGACGGTACTATAGGCTTTTTAAGGTTTTGTATCAATTTTGCTACTTATTTGCTACTTAAACAGCTATACTTTATCCTTGTTTTTATGATAGCAAGCAGGAATTATGCTACTTGTTTGCTACTTGTTTCTTACTGCTTCAATCCAAGACTCGAACCGCCGCAGTTCGTCCCAAATACGCGATCGCGTAGAGAGACCCTTGCCTTTAGAATGTTGGTTTGGGTGAAGATTCTGCTGGCGCATTTTGATGTAGTCGGCGATCGCGCTCAAGATTATCTCGCCTACAATGCCGTGTGACATGGCATTTTCTCGATCTATCGCCCTAGCATAAGCCATGATTTTTTCTTCTAAAGCAATGGGGACGCGAATCGTTTTAGTTTCTCCACTGCGCCAAGCGCTACCCGTCCAAGTTGTTGAGTTTTTATATTTGTCCATAAAAAAATGCTGTGTAACATGGCATTTTAAGCTAAATCCCTATTACCTAACAGGCAACGATCGGAACTTGTAATGATTGCAAAAAAACAGCCTATTTAATGGAGTTGTCGTCAACTGCTATCTGTAAAGACTGCTTTGAAAAATTAAAAATAACAAAACCAAGTCACTACTACAAACTAGAAGGACGTACGCCTATCCCAGTTACATTTAAAGAATGGGTGACTTGGAGAGCATCAAATGAAGTTCAGATTGCTCTTACTTTGGCTGAACCCGCTGTAGTCTCAACAGTGTTTTTAGGTTTGAACTAAAGGCTTAACGGCGACAAAGGTCCACCACTTGTTTTTGAAACGGTAGTTACCAGCAATCAAGGCAGTCAGATCTATCGTTATGCAACATGGGACGAGGCGATACAAGGGCACTGCAAACAAGTATCTGAGTTGTTACTCACTTCCCAGCCCGCTGTCCTCCAAAGTTGTTGACAAAATGAGGTTAGAGAAAATGTCAAAGCAAATAACTCATTACGTTCCTGGGGGCTGGAATGGAGAATTTTACGTAAAGGCTGTTTGTGGCAGGACAGTTAGTTATGGGGAAGCGTCATCACTTTTTACTAACTGCCCTGAGTGCAAAGAAATATGGAAGCAAACTTTGAAACCGATAGCAACAGATCGGGTGGAATATGAGTGAGACTATGACCACCTTTGACGATAACGTACAAAATCACCATAGGTCTGTTTCTGATTGCGTACAAAATCATGTGGCGATCTCCGAGCGATTGTGTACGAAATCATCTTTCGGTACGCCGCTGTTTTTCATTGGCAGTAGCCCGTCACTGGCAAGTCGAATCATTAGCCCCGGCTACCCCGCAGCAGGGGTGATGGTTTCCGTCAACGCGTTGCGCGACCGCAAAAGTAACTTCGATTGTGGGGACTGGATTCTGGACAGTGGCGCATTCACGGAGGTGGCTCGACATGGAGGCTATCGGCACGGCGTTGAGCAGTATTATTGGCAAATTAACCGATGGGCACAGTGTGGACACCTGCTGTGTACTGTCGCCCAAGACTGGATGTGTGAACCCTTCGCTTTGGCGCGAACTGGCTTATCTGTAGATGACCACCAGCGTTTAACCATTGAACGCTATGATCGGTTAATCAAGCTTAAGCCGATAGTTGAAATTATGCCCGTACTTCAGGGGTATAGAATCTCTGACTATCTCAAGCACTTGAACGACTACAATACCCGCCTCATTCCTGGATTATGGGTGGGCGTGGGGTCAGTTTGCCGCAGAAACGGAAATCCTCAAGAGGTCGCTGATATTTTGCGCTCAATCAAGTTAATCCGCCCCG
The DNA here is from genome assembly GCA_036918135.1 of Nostoc sp. Lineage (GTDB taxonomy): Bacteria > Cyanobacteriota > Cyanobacteriia > Cyanobacteriales > Nostocaceae > Nostoc. The sequence goes on along the minus strand of JBALDB010000008.1, from coordinate 80,817 downwards.
ACCTACGACTTCACTGGTTCGGTTTGAAAATGCTGGCGCTACAAAATCCCGAGGTGCGCTCATTTCTCCATTCTGCTGACTCAATGGCATGGAGTTACCCCCGCAGATTTCAGCCCGACCCAAAGCCGGACATACCAATGGCGCACGATTATCAGCAGCGCATCCATGCGGCGGTCAACGATAACGTACAAAAACGCAGACCGCCGCCGCGTACTGCTGGTGCTGGCAATGGACAAGGAAGAAAGTCTAAGTGGAAATCGCCCACTCAGTCGGTGAGGATTCCCAAGAAATATATTCACAGGGTGGTGGAGTTGTGCCAAGAGTGGGAAGAACAATTCATTACGTTCCTGGGAACTGGGGAAGAAAAGCGATTTTAGTAGCCGTATGCGGTGAAAGGGTGATTTACACTCACGCTTCATCGCTGGCTACCACTGTTAATTGCCCCGAATGTCGAAAGCGATCGCTAGAGTGAATTGATATAACTCCTTAGCCCCTAGTTCCCAATCCCCAATGCCTAATCCCCATTACCCCTTATCCCCAGCAGGGACCTCACCTTCCCCAATCCCCAAATTTAAATCGTATCGTGTCCGCACTTCTACACTTTTGCAAATGGAAGCGGTTGAGTGTGGTGCGGCTGCTCTGGGAATAATTCTCAGCTATTATGGTCGGATTGTGCCACTGGCTAAACTGCGTGAAGAATGCGGTGTTTCACGGGATGGGAGCAAAGCTTTTAATATCATTAAAGCTGCTAAAAACTATGGACTCAATGCTAAAGGTTTAAAAGTATCTCTGGAAAAGGCGACAACTATGCGTCTCCCCTACATTGCCTTTTGGAATTTTAACCATTTTCTTGTAGTAGAAGGATATAGCAAAAAACGCGTCTATCTCAACGATCCCGCTAGTGGTCGGAGAACAGTTAGTTGGGAAGAGTTTGACCGCGCTTACACTGGTGTTGTTCTGGTAATGGAACCTGGCGCGGATTTCCAGAAAGAGGGGAAAAAAAATCACGTTATTTCAGCTTTAAGTACCCGCTTACAAAACTCACGCGGAACTATTATATTTTGCTTGCTGGCAGGGTTGCTGTTAACGCTGCCTCGGTTAGCAGTACCAGCCTTTTCCCAAGTATTTATTGATGAGATTTTAGTCCAAGACCGACAGCAGTGGCTACGACCCTTGTTGTTAGGAATGGGTATAACTGCAATCTTACGGGCGTTTCTTGCCAGATTGCGGCTTACCTACCTGCGGCGATTGATGGTTAAGTTGTCAGTTAGCACCTCAGGGCAGTTTCTCTGGCATATTTTGCGATTGCCTATTGGGTTTTACGACCAGCGCTTTGCTGGAGAAATCAGCAGCCGGATACAACTCAATGACCGGGTAGCACAAAGACTTTCAGGGCCTTTGGCAACTACAATCATTGATGCAGTGATGATGGTCTTTTATTTGCTGATTATGATTCAGTATGACCTATTGCTGAGTGCGATCGCAGTTGGTTTTGCTGCCATCAATATTTTTGCCTTGCTATTCTTATCGCAAACTCGCGTCGATGCCAATATGCGACTGGCTCAGGAATATGGCAAAGTCGGTGGTGTAACGGTTAGCGGCATCCAAACAATAGAAACCATCAAAGCTTCTGGGCTAGAGTCAGATTTATTTGCTCGGTTTGCTGGTTATTACGCTAAAGCACTCAACGCCCAACAAGAATTAGACTTACAGACTCAAATTCTCACCGCATTACCCACAATTTTGACAGCCTTAACCACAGCTTCTATTCTGCTGGTTGGTGGGTTACAAGTTATGAACGGCAATCTTAGTATTGGGATGCTCGTTGCCTACCAAAGTTTAACACTAAGCTTCTTAGAGCCAGTTAATAGTCTTGTCAATTTCGGCAGTACACTCCAAGATTTAGAAGCCGACTTAAACCGCCTTGATGACGTGTTGCAAAATCCCGTTGACTTGGAAGTGGAGGAGAGGCAGGAGGCAGGGGGCAGGGGGCAGGGGGCAGGGGAGGCAGGGGGAGCAGGGGGAGAAAATACTTCTTTATCCTCGTCATCCCCCTTATCCCCCTCATTCCCGCGTCCTTTTTCTTTCTCATCTCTCTGGCAATTACAGGGTAATGTTGAGTTACGGAATGTCACCTTTGGGTACAGTCGCGTTGAACCTCCTTTAATTGAAAATTTCAGCTTAGTTATCAAGCCAGGGCAACGGATAGCGCTTGTGGGGGGAAGTGGTTCTGGTAAATCTACAATTGCGAAATTAATTTGTGGGCTTTATCAGCCCTGGCAGGGCGAAATCTGCTTTGATGGTGTAGGGCGATCGCAAATTAAGCGTTCTGTGTTGGCTAACTCGTTGGCAATGGTCGAACAGGATATCTTTTTATTTGCCGGGACTGTGCGGGAAAATATTACGCTTTGGGATTCTACTGTGTCTGAAGCTGATTTGGTGCAGGCTTGCCAGGATGCAGCTATTCATGAGGCGATCGCCTCACTACCAAGCAAATATGACTTCGAGTTAATTGAGGGTGGTATGAATATTAGTGGTGGACAACGCCAACGTTTAGAAATCGCCCGCGCTTTGGTGAGAAAGCCTACAGTGTTAGTATTAGATGAGGCAACCAGCGCCTTGGATGCCGAAACTGAGTTGATTATTAACCGCAATTTGCAAGAACGTGGTTGTTCGTGTATTGTAGTAGCCCACCGCCTCAGCACAATTCGCGATTGCCATGAAATTATTGTGCTGGAGCAAGGTAAAATCGTGCAACGTGGCACTCATGAGGAATTATGGCAGCAAGGCGGAACTTATGTTAGTTTACTTCACGTAGCAAAGGCATAATACCAATTCGTTATTTGAAATTCATTATAATAAATGGTCATGAACAGTCCATTGAGTTGGTTTACTGCGGGCAAATTATTATCTGTAATTTTCTTGGTGCTAGCCAACGGATTCTTTGTGGCAGCGGAATTTGCGTTGGTTGCCCTCCGCCGTAGTCGTGTCGAGCAGTTGGTTGCAGAAGACCATCCCCGTGCAAAAGCTTTACAACGGGCAGTGAATAACTTGGATGCTTATCTAGCAGCTACCCAACTTGGCGTTACCATGTCATCCTTGGGCTTAGGTTGGCTTGGGGAACCAGCACTTGCTGTACTCCTCGAACCTGCTTTCCACTGGCTGCCGAAATCTTTATCCCAAACTAGCGCCCATACTTTATCAGTACTAATTGCCTTCACAATCATTACGTCTCTTCACATCGTCTTGGGAGAATTGGCTCCGAAGAGTCTAGCACTCCAGCGCACGGAAAGAACTGCCTTCGCAGTGATCTATCTTTTAGAACTATACTTAGCTGTATTTCGCCCAGCCGTCGAAGCTTTGAATAATTTAGGAAATTTCGTTCTGAAGCTGATAGGCTTGGAACCAGGAAGTGGCGAAGGATTACTTCATTCCACTGAAGAATTGAAGCTTTTAGTGGCGGCTAGCCATGAAGCCGGTCTGCTGGGGGAAGCTGAACAAGATGTAGTAGAGCGAGTATTTAGCCTTGGCGACCGACAAGTTAGTGCATTTATGACACCACGCACAGAGATGGTCTGGCTTGATATCGACGATCCGCTCTCAAAAATCCGCAGCCAAGTCATTGAAAGTGTTCATTCTTTCTTCCCAGTCGGTCAGGAGAGCGTTGATAACTTGTTAGGTATCATGCAAACCAAAGAATTTTTATCCCAAAATCCAACTCAAGTCATTGAGTTGCAAGCCTTATTAAAACCGCTTTTATATGTGCCCGAAAGCATGAAGGCTTTGAAACTCTTAGAGTTATTTAAGAAATCTGGCACTCACCTTGCTTTAATTGTGGATGAATACGGCGTAACACAGGGTTTGGTTACACTTACTGATATTGTAGAAGCGATCGTGGGTGATATCCCATCTAGTGAAGAGCTAGCTGACCCCGACGTAGTCAGACGTGAGGATGGGTCTTGGTTATTAGATGGACTATTGCCGATTGACGAGCTTAAAGAGATTTTAGACATCAGAAAGTTGCCACCAGGGGCAGGGATCAACTATCAAACTTTAGGGGGATTTATTGTCAACCAGCTTGGACACATTCCCTTGCTAGCTGAACATTTTGAATGGGCGGGACTACGCTTTGAAGTAATTGATATGGATGGAAACCGAATAGATAAAGTGTTGGTTGTGCCAATGCATAATGAAAAAGACAACCAGGGTACAACAGACTTGTCTGGAAATTTATAACCCAAGCCACCTTTTTACTAGAAGTGAATCCTCTTCCCATATACTCCCTTCAGGCAAACGAACCATTACTGTTGGATAACCTAGAAACTGTTTGGATAGTACAGTCTGGAACATTAGCGGTGTTTGCAGCTATTAAAAACGGTACTGTTGAGGAGCATGACCGCTATCTGTTCCATGTCAGTGCTGGTGAAGCATTGTTTGGTGCAGCGTTGTTACCTGAAGTAGTAGCAAGCCAATGGGGTTTTGTAGCCGTAGCAATTGAACCCACCCAATTATCTCAGATGTCAACGGCTGATTTGGTTAAGGCAATTGGTGTGGCTGACTCTCAAGCCATACAACTTTTACAAGGTTGGGTAAATCATTTAGGACAATCTCTAAGTTCTCAGCAAACAGTCTTGACAACACCATTGAATCTTGTAGAAGCATTTGAGCAGAATTTTTCATTATCGAGTGGTGAGGCTCTATTGTGGCAGCAAACACTTGTGTGGGTGAAGTTGCAGCAAGGAAGTACTCGCTGGATGGGAGTTGAGGAACTAACACTTAATTCTACCTCGCTAGCATTTCCGCTTGCGAGTGGTATGTGGTTGGAGGCAGAAAATGGGGTCATCGGACAGATATTACTAACCGCAGATATCAAAAATACCGAAGAAATATTTACAAGTTTAGTATGCCTACATACTTATTTCTTTGACTACTTCAGTTTGTTAGCAAATAAGGAAGCGGCAGCAGAATTCCGTCAGTTTCAACAACGAGAACAATTTAATCAGCAAGTAATAGAGAACGCACTCTCAGATTTAGCAACAGTATTGCAGCCGCAGCCAGAAGTTGCGCTCTTTGAACAAGGGCCGCCTCTATTAGTAGCACTGGGAGCAGTCGGACGAGTATTGGGAATAGAGATTCGTCCACCCGCAGATGATTTTAGTGCTATTAAAGACCCTGTGGCAGCGATCGCCCGCGCATCCCAAATTCGGATTCGCCGCATTACTTTGGCAGCCGACTGGTGGCGTCAAGACCAAGGCCCAATGTTAGCTTATACCGAGTTGGAAAATCGCCCGGTGGCTTTGTTGCCTACAGATAATCGAGATTATGTCATCTTTGACCCGATAGCACAGACTCGCACACCTGTAAATGAGTTAGTAGCAAAAACACTGACAGCCACAGCATATATTTTGTATCGACCATTACCCCAAGTGGCACTCAACGCCATCGACCTGCTGCGGTTCGGAATCAAGGGTTATGAAAAGGACATCATTAGTATTTTTGTAGTCGGGATACTAGGCACGATATTGGGAATGGTCGCGCCCCAAGCAACGGCTATCTTAATTAATAATGCGATTCCAGAAAGCGATCGCGCAATGCTTTGGCAAATTGGATTAGTACTGTTTGCAGTCGCCTTTGCCCAGTTCGCTTTTCAAATTGCCCAAAGTATTATTACCCTACGCATCGAAAGCGCAACTGATAGCGTATTGCAGCCAGCCATCTGGGATCGGCTACTGAGATTAAGTCCGGGATTTTTTCGCCAGTATACTTCTGGAGACTTAGTTAACCGCGTGATGGCGGTGAGGGAAATTCATCAAAAACTTAGCGGTGCTACCCAAAGAACCTTGTTGAGTGGAGTTTTTGCTTTATTCAACTTGGTGCTAATGTTTATTTACAGCTGGCAATTAGCATTTGTGGGAGTTGGTTTAGCCATCTTTGCCGCTATATTTACTGTTATTTCTAGCTTTTTATTGGTGAAAAAATCACAAAAACAGCTAGAACTCGATGGCGTGATTCAGGGACTTAGCGTACAACTAATCAACGGTGTCGCCAAGCTGCGGGTAGCGATGGCAGAAGAACGCGCATTTGCGGCTTGGGCAAAAAAGTACAGCCAGCAGATCCGGCTGAAAGCGAGTTCGCAACAAATTAAAGATGGTGTTTCTATCTTTAATGAAGCACTTCCTTTGATAAATTCTATATTGCTTTTTGGGTTTGCCATGCTGTTGATGCAGACACGTCTCTCACTTGGTATATTCGTTGCTTTTAACTATGCTTCGGCAATTTTTATCAAAGGGGTAATTGACCTCAGCAATACTACATCAGAGATTTGGAGTATTGTACCAATCTGGGAACGGGCAAAGTCAATCTGGCGATCGCAGCCGGAGTATGATTCAACTAAGGTTAACCCCGGTCAATTAAACGGTCAGATTGCCCTAGAACGTGTCAGCTTTCGCTACTCGGAGAATGGCAGCTTAATTCTCAATGATATCAGTATCCATGCCGAACCAGGAGAATTTATCGCGATTGTGGGCGCTTCTGGAAGTGGGAAATCAACGATATTACGCTTGTTGTTGGGTTTTGAAACTCCATTAACAGGCAGTGTCTATTATGATGGTAAAAACTTAGCAGAGATGGAACTCCAAGCTGTGCGGCGACAGTTGGGGGTAGTACTGCAAAATGGCAAAATTGGCACAGGCTCGATTTTTGATAACATCACCGCCGGGGCTTTGGTTTCTATTGAAGAAGCCTGGTCAGCCGCACAAATGGCAGGCTTGGCTGACGATATTAAGCAAATGCCAATGGGAATGCATACTATAATCGCAGAGGGTGGTAATAATCTTTCAGGGGGACAACGGCAAAGGTTATTGATTGCGCGATCGCTAGTCTCCAAGCCGAAAATTATTTTAATGGATGAGGCAACCAGCGCCCTTGATAACCGTACCCAGGCGATTGTAACTGAAAGTTTAGCTCAGTTAAATGCTACTAGAGTAGTGATTGCCCATCGCCTCAGCACGATTCGTCATGCAGACCGGATTTATGTAATTGACGCAGGTCATGTAGTGCAGGTGGGTAAGTTCTCAGAGTTGATTGCACAAGAAGGTTTATTTGCCCGACTTGTAGCCCGACAGCTAGAGAGCAATTTTTAAAGTAGTACAGCTTGGCTAAATCGCGCTACCTATCTTATATCATGTTCACTTAAAGACTTCTTATTAAGACCGTAGTCCTTGCAGAGGGCAGGGGGAAAGAGGATTTTCCAATTTTTGCACAGAAGCGAGAATTATAACTAATTAGGCGAACATGATATTACAGCAATTAACAAATACAACACCCATTTTTTCTAATAGGATAGCTTGTATTAATTGCCTGATGAGCCTTCTAGCGATCGCTCTCTTGGAAAGTGATGGAAGAGCGATATACGCCATCTAACGAGTAACAATAGCGATCGCGCCCCTTTTGTTTGGCATCGTACAGTGCTTTATCGGCTGAAGCGATGATTACATCTGGCTTTATATCCAAAGTGGGTACGCGAGAGCTAATCCCCATACTAACGGTGACGATATCCTTGACATCAGACTTTGCATGGGGAATGACCCGATCGTGAATTGCTTGCTGAATATTTTGTGCTACTTTGATCGCTCCCGCTAAGTCAGTATTGGGAAGGAGTACCGAAAATTCTTCTCCACCATAACGCGCTACTAAATCGGCAGGACGACGAGCTGCCTCTTGCACTGTTTGCGCTATTGTGATTAGACAATCATCGCCTCTTAGATGACCATAGTAGTCGTTATAAGATTTGAATTTATCAACATCGAATAAAATTAGTGATAGGAATTGTTGTTCTCGTGCAAGGCGTTTCCATTCTGCTTGCAGTCGTCCATCGAAGCAGCGACGGTTAGCCACCTGAGTTAAACCATCTAAATTTACTAATTGTTCTAGTTTCAGATTCGCGTCTTCTGCTTTTTCTTTAGCAATTACTAACTCTGCTGTTCTCTGTTGTACTCGTTGTTCTAAAGTTTCAAAAGATGTTTGTAACTCAAATGCCATGTCGTTAAACGATTTTGCCAGTTGACCTATTTCGTCTTTTGAAGTAATTTTGGCGCGGATATCTAAGTTACCTGCACTAAACTGGAAAACTATATTGGTAAGGTAAATTATTGGCTTTGTTAGGAGTTGCCCAATGGCAAAAGCGATGAGTGTGACTACTGAAGCGATAATTGCAAATAGAAACATTGCGTCACGAATTTGCTTTTCTACAGGTGCTAGGGCAACAGCAAGGGGCTGTGCGAACAATACAGACCAAGGTTTATATTTTAAATGAGCGATCGCAATCAGATTAAGCCGCTCGCCTGTTGTTGACAAAGATGTAATTAAATACGACTGTTGATTATCCAATGCTTGCTTAAGTTTTGACTCATTAGTTGCCAATTCTTTGAGAGAATAATTAAGCAAACGCCCTTGACTTTGTAGTTGAGTTACAACGTCTAAAGGCAGAGGCACAATTGATTTAAAAAGCAGTTTTGGTGCAGTACTATGTGCCAAATAAATATTATGTTCATCTAAAAGAATAGCAAATGATTTTGCTCCAGCCCTTTCAGTTTCTCGAGTTACTAACTGCTGGACAACAGTAGCATTATATGAAATACGCAATACACCCAATATATCTCCCTTGGCATTGCGAACCGGACTGCTAAAAAAGAGGTTAACAAGGTCAGGAATTATCAGCGAGCGCTTCATACTAGAAACAAAGGATAACCCAGTTTGTAGCGGGTTTTTAAAATAATTTTCAACTGATTCATCTTTGCCAATGTTCGATGTACGTGTATCCAATACATTTTTGCCGTTTAAGTCGAGCAAAGCATAGGAGAGAATATTGAGCATATCTTTGCGGCTGAGACGAATTAATGTTTCTATCGCCAATTGCATTTCAGGGCTGTCATCTCGCTGTTTTGGAGTTAGGCTAAGGTAGCGTGCCAAACCTGGTAAAATCGCCTCTACGCGCACGGCATTGAGATTTCCATCAATAAAGGCATCTATTCTATTAGCAGTTTCGTTAGCTGCCACAGATAAGGCTTGTCGGGCGTTGTTAGTTAGTATTTTTTCAGTTGTCTGTTTGTTGATAAATGCCAACACCAGCAAAGGAATTAAAGCAACAATGAGAAACGAGGCGATCAACTTTCTACGGATGCCACCCAAAAAATGCTGCTGCATAACTTTAAACTAGGAGGGAGGATTCAAGAACGAAGAATTGAACAAACTTTTTAGTTCAGGAATGCGGGTTATGTTTCCAGAGCGAATAAAAAAATCTGCATATATCTTGGCAGCTTTGTAAATAGAGTTAGGGTTGCTAGATTGAAATAATTTTTGATTTTCAGCTAGATCGGTTAGGTTTACTCCTTCCAAAGAGAGTGTATTGCTAGGAATATTTAAGGCTTTGCTGACAATCGCGTTTCCTTCTTGAACATTTGCTTTCCAGTACGCAGCGGCTTGCAGCCATCCTCGGATAAATGCACGAATATCTTCGGGGCGATCGCGGATTATTTCACCGCGAAAGATAATCATATCTAAAATCAAGCCAGGGGTTTGTTTGCTGCTAAATAAAACATGTCCCCCTGATTTAATAGCTTCAGAAAGATAAGGTTCCCAAGTGTGTCCGGCTTGAATAACATTATTTTTTAGACGTTGAGGAATTTCTGAAGCATCTAATTTAAGCAAGTTCAGATCGTCGCTGGTTAAGTTGGCACTTTTCAACATTTCAGTCACAAAAACTTCGCTAAAACCGCCTAGATTTGCACCCAGCTTTTTTCCTTTTAAGTCAGCAACGGTTTTAATTTGTGATTGGGCAACTACCACATCTGCTCCTGTTGATTCATCCATAATTATCACGCTTTGTATATCAGGATTTGTAGCACTCAACATTATAAAACTTCCCAAGGATAATGTAATACCATCATATTTACCCGCATTGAAATTTGCTTGTTCCAATTGGGTGTATCGTTTATGAATTAGTTCCACATCTACCCCTTGGGCTTTGAAAAATCCTTTTTTTTGAGCAATGATGCCTGGATACTCGCCAATAAAAGATGCAAATTCTACTTTCAAGGGAGGATGTTTTAATTGGGTTGGTGCTGAAGCATTACAACCAAATAGTAAATAGGTGGTAATTATAAAAATACTAAGATATTTGAGTAGCTTTAACATATAATCTTTGATATTTTATAATTATCCTTTATTAAATCTTTAATTAAATAAATTATCTGTTACAATTCAAATTTACGGATAAGTTGTGTTAGATATTGGATGAATTGTTTCTGTTTTAGTAATTTATCTAATTAATTTTATGACAAGATTAGTCTCTGCTTCTAAACCAGATTCATAGAACCGAAACTATCCCAATAAAAGTAAACATTTAAATTATTGCATTTCGCCAAATATTGGTAGTGTTCGCCCCCAGACTCGACTGAGCAAGAAGCGGGAACACTTGTTTTGATTATTCCCAAAACTGACTCCAAACTTTTTAGGCTGGAAATTGGGCTATTTCACCTGTTCGTTATTTTCAAATCACGAAACCTAAAGAAACGCTAAAATCAAGTCAGCCTTTGTATTGTAGCGGTTGTGTCCCACATCAACCAGAGTGCGGTTCACTGCATAAATCCTGATTGTCAACGTCCTTATCCTCAACCTTGGGGAAACAAATTTTGTAACAGCTGTGGCGCACCGCTACAGTTACTAGACCGCTATATCCCAGTTCAACGGTTAGGATCGGGAGGATTTGCTGAAATTTACACGGTTTGGGATGAAAAAACTCAAACCGAGAAAGTGCTGAAAGTATTGGTAGAAAATTCACCAAAAGCACTGGAATTATTTACTCAAGAGGCGGCGGTTTTATCTAGCTTACAGCATCCCGGTGTGCCGAAAGTTGATGCCGATGGGTATTTTCAAGTAAATTTGTTCAATCCTAAACCGCATCAATTACCTTGTCTGGTAATGGAAAAAATCAATGGGCAGACTTTAGAGGAGATATTAAAGAAGTATCCGCAAGGATGTCCGGAGGATTTGGTTTTAAACTGGTTCGCCCAAGCTGTAGAGATTTTACAGGAATTACACAAACGTCAAATTATTCACCGGGACATTAAACCTTCTAATTTGATGCTGGATACCTCTTCACCAAGTGTAGCCGCGATTGGAAAAGAAAAAAGCGATCGCTTAGTCTTAATTGATTTTGGGGGAGCAAAACAAGTCAGCGCTTCCAAACTGCGTTCTCGGTCTAGTTCCACGCGGTTATTTTCTTCTGGCTACAGTCCCCCAGAACAAGTGACTGGAGGAATTGTGGGGCCGAGTGCCGATTTTTTTGCTTTGGGTCGAACGATAATTGAACTACTAACAGGTAAGTATCCGCCAGAGTTGGAAGACGGACAAACTGGGAAGTTGCAGTGGCGAAATCGGGTGAATGTCAATCGGCAATTAGCAGACTTACTCGATGAAATGGTGCAGGAGGATGTGCGATTGCGCCCACTAAATGCAGCTATGATTCAAAAACGCCTGGCAAAGATTTCCCAACCATTATCGTCCCCAAGATTATCCCAACTGCGGCACAACGTTAAGCAAGCCTCTCAGAAACTTACACTGTTAACACAAGCTGTTGAACAAGTTTTAGCTCAATTTAGCCAAGCTCTAAGTCAAACCATTATTTTTATTGCTCAAATAATTCTAAAAATTCTCCAAGCTTGTTTGGCGACAATTTGGGCGATAATCCTAACTTCTATTGGCGCTTGTTTTGGTGCGATCGCTGGTTTTATTTTGGCCTATCGCACAAGCTTGGGGCGTCGGGTTGTGGAATTTCTTTCGATTCAGGTAAATCAATTAGTTCCAAATACTCAACCCACCTTTGGCCCAGATATTTTAGTCTTTGTAGTCGCAGGTTGGGGAACCGCATGGGGACTAACAGTATCGGGGTGTTTTGGTCAACGACGGCGGTTTTTAGTAGCCTCAGTGATGGGCATGATTAGCTACGGCTTTGGCTGGTTAATTTTGCAATTAATTACACCAAAAGGCAGCGGCGAAGGCTTAGTAGCAGTGATTTTAGTGGGAGTTTGCTTACTCACCTTGAGTTTAGGACTTCGCAGCCATCATATAGTGTACGCTGTGTTCGCTGCCTTTGGCAGTGCGATCGGCTATACAGCTTTGATTCTTTTGAAGTTAGCACCTCCGCTCTTGGAATTTTCCAGTCAACCAAGCTGGCTAGAGTTATACAAGCCTTTGATTTTTTTTGGTTCTGTAGGCTGGTTTCTCAGCTTTTGGCTAGGAGTAAGTTTCTATCTAATTGTGCCTGGGTTGCGTCTTTTGGGATGGCGCTAATTAGGAATAGGCAAGACATAGGGGCACATAGAGGGGAAAATTCCTAACTCCTAACCCTTAACTTTCCACTGGTTGTTAAATACCTAAAAACAAGATCCCCCTAGTCATCTTTTTATCGAGCTAGGGGGATCGCATATGTGGTAGTCTATAAATGGTTCAGTATAGTTCCTTACGACTCGATTGTATAACCTAGATTTTACTTTGAGTAGCCTTACCCCAAGAATTTATCGGATATTCATCGCTTCTTAATCAATGCTTCATTCCGGTTATTCACTTGGCATGTCTTATATGTAACGATGACAGTACCAGTGTACATTATTTGTCATCCTTGTAAATATCTGTAACAAATATGAAACTTAAGATTGTCACTACCGTCGTCCTGTTAGCTTGTTTCGGCTTTGCAGGACAGACCTTTGCATCAAACGTGCAAGACTTGGAGCAGTTGAAGGCAACTAATACTTGTCCCAGGTGCGATTTAAGTGGTGCTGATTTAACTCAACTAAATCTAAGTGGAGCAGTTTTGCGAGGGGCTAACTTGAGCGGTGCGACATTATCTCAAGTTAATCTCACGAATGCCGATCTCACAGGTGCAAATTTAGAAGGTGCAATTCTCAATTCGGCGAATCTCAGTGGTGCTTCCTTAACAGGTGCAAACTTGAAATCAGCATCCTTAGAAAAAGCCGATCTGTCCTATGCCGGTTTCATGAGTACCAATTTAGAAGCGGCAAACTTAAAGGATGCCAAATTGCTATTTACCAATTTTCGGGCGGCAAACTACCGACTAACAACTTTGAGTAATGGTGTCGTTACCTCCGACAAACCTTACAGCTGGTCGTTAGAGCGTCCAAATGTTAGGGAATGTAACCAGTTCAGACCTGAGAATACTCCAGGCACAACCTGCTACGGAAAATAGGTGTGGGGAAGACGGGGAGATGAGCCAGATATGGTTCGACTTCGCTCGATTTTGTGTAGTCGAAACTCACCAACCGGGAGATGAGATAGCAGAGGAGGTACGAACAAAATAACTCCTAACTCAACACTCAACACGGGCTAAACGCCCCGCTTCCGCTAACAGCACTCCCAATTCCCCATGCCTGAAGAATATATTACTTTTTTGTTTGTTAACATTTCTTTATCATGGAAGCAAGCCTGTAGAGTTAGTTGATATCAATGCTTACCCATATTAAAGATTTAGCAGCAAAACTAGCGCCCCGACTAATTGAAATTCGCCGCCACATTCACTCTCACCCAGAACTGAGCGGTCAGGAGTACCAAACAGCTGCCTTTGTAGCTGGTGTTTTGTCTTCCAGTGGTTTGCATGTGCAAGAAGGAGTTGGTAAAACAGGCGTTATTGGAGAATTGCAAAATACTAGCCAAAATGAGCGTTTACTGGCAATTCGCACCGATATGGATGCCTTGCCAATTCAAGAGGGCACTAATTTGGAATACGCCTCTCGCGCAGCTGGTGTAATGCACGCTTGCGGTCATGATGTCCACACCACAGTGGGGTTAGGAACAGCGATGGTGCTGTCCCAAATAGCAGAGGAATTGGGTGGTAAAGTGCGGTTTTTATTTCAGCCAGCCGAAGAAATTGCCCAAGGAGCAAGCTGGATGATGAAAGATGGGGCGATGGAAAACGTCTCAGCTATATTAGGGATTCATGTTTTCCCTTCTATACCCGCAGGTTCGATTGGGGTACGTTATGGGGCATTGACTGCTGCTGCTGATGATTTAGAGATTCTGATTATTGGCGAATCTGGACATGGAGCGCGTCCCCATGAGGCGGTTGATGCGATTTGGATTGCGGCTCAAATTATTACTGGATTGCAACAAGCCATCAGCCGGACACAGAATCCGTTGCGTCCTGTAGTGTTGAGTCTCGGCAAGATTAATGGTGGTAGAGCGCCGAATGTAATTGCTGATAAAGTGCAGTTATTGGGAACCGTGCGATCGCTCCATCCCGAAACCCGTGCCCATCTGCCAAACTGGATTGAAAATATTGTAGCTAATGTCTGCCGTCCTTACGGGGCACGTTATCAAGTTAATTATCGTCAGGGCGTACCCAGCGTGCAAAATGATTATGCTCTGACTCAATTGTTGCAATCAGCTGCAGAAGAAGCTTGGAGTAGCGATCGCGTCCAAGTTTTACCCGAACCCTCCCTTGGTTCTGAGGATTTTTCTATGTATTTAGAACATACCCCTGGTTCAATGTTTCGCTTGGGTGTAGGCTACGAAGAAAGAATCATTAACCACCCATTACATCATCCCTTATTTGAAGTCGATGAATCTGCCATTATCACCGGAGTCGTGACTATGGCATACGCTGCTTACAAATATTGGCATCACCCCCAAAGCCCCTAAAACCAAGCCTTTGGCGCTGATAAGCTGTTCCACATTTAACTTGCATAATTAGGGCGGGCTTTCCGGCTCACCCCACAAGAGTTGTATTAAACTTAGATATGCAAACTAGATGTTGAACAGCTTAGTAGCAGCTAGCGGTTCTCATTTGGATAGAAACACGCTTCAACCCCTCCCCTGCAAGCGGGGAGGGGAATGTTTGCTTTTTAGACTTGCGACTAGATTGCAAGGAAGCGATCGCCGCTATAATAAGCTGTCGCGCCTACAATTTGCCTCATAATCATTTTAGGTAAAACCTGCAAACCGTCTCCTCTGCCCCTCTGCTCCCCTGCCGTCTCAGTGTGCAAATTAAAAACACAACAGCTTACCCTATGCCCTGTTTTCAAGATATAGCAGAAGGCAGGAGGCAGCTATGCTGAGGAGGTAAAACTATTGCTAACTCTCTTCTTTCACCCTTTCAAAATGTCCTAAAGAGTGTGACTACGGCTATAGTTATCTATAGACTGAGTAAGTCGGCAGTTTTGGGGTAAGTTTTCTATATTACAGTTAAAAATTTCTGAAAGAACGCGGTAAGCTAGTTGGAATTACATCTGAGTTATGTCAGTAAATTGTTAAATTAGCTGCTCAGTTTTTCGGGGTGAAATTTGCAATGACTGTAAATCTAAAGTCTTTAGAGAATCCAATGGATATCGCGACCGAGCCAAAAACCGCATCTAACGCTCAAAAAAACCGCTACATTCCCCAGCATCATCGACGTATCCTTTGTATCTTTCCTAAGTATAGTCGTTCATTTGGCACATTTCATTACGCTTACCCACTGATGGGTAATGTTCGGGCTTTTATGCCACCCCAGGGTATTTTAATTGTGGCTGCTTACTTGCCTCAAGAATGGGAAGTCCGGTTTATTGATGAGAATGTCAAATCAGCAACTAGGGCTGATTATCAATGGGCTGATGTGGTAATTGTCAGTGGAATGCATATCCAAAAACCACAGATTAATCAAATTAATGAACTTGCCCATCGAGCTGGCAAAATCACAGTTATCGGCGGCCCTTCTGTATCTGGTTGCCCAGAATATTATCCAGAGTTTGATATTTTAAATTTGGGTGAATTGGGAGATGCAACCGATCGCCTAATCGAGTATCTAGACCAAAACTCCGAGCGTCCCCAAGCGCAAATTCGCTTTGAAACCAAAGAACGTTTACCCTTAACGGAGTTTCCCACACCAGCTTACCATTTATTGAATATCGATGATTATTTCCTAGCAAACGTGCAGTTTTCCAGTGGTTGCCCTTATCGTTGTGAGTTTTGTGATATTCCAGAACTCTATGGACGAAATCCCCGGATGAAAACACCAGAGCAAGTTGTCGCTGAGTTAGATGCAATGCGCCAGTCGGGCAATTTGGGAGCAGTGTATTTTGTCGATGATAACTTTGTTGGCGATCGCCGCGCCGCTATGAACTTGCTTCCTCACCTGATTGAGTGGCAAAAGCGCAATGGCTACCCCATCCAATTTGCTTGTGAAGCAACTCTCAACCTCGCTCAAAGCCCAAAACTGCTGCAAATGATGCGTGAAGCTTATTTCTGCACAGTTTTTTGCGGCATTGAAACACCGGAACCACAGGCTCTCCACGCTATTTCCAAAGACCAAAATCTGAGTATGCCAATTTTAAAAGCGATTCAGATTTTAAACAGCTATGGCATGGAAGTCGTATCGGGGATCATCATCGGCTTAGATACAGATACACCAGAAACAGGCGATCGAATTCTGGAATTTATTCGAGCCTCCCAAATTCCCATGTTGACAATTAACCTACTTCATGCATTACCGAGAACTCCTTTATGGCGGAGGTTAGAAACAGAGGGGCGACTTGTTTTTGATGAAAGCCGCGAATCAAATGTTGAGTTTTTGATGCCCTATGAGCAAGTTGTCGAGATGTGGCGGCGTTGCATTACTACAGCTTATGAGCCAGAATTTTTATATCAGCGGTTCGCTTACAACATGGAACACACTTATCCAAACCGCATCAAAGTTCCTAATAGCCCAGCTCGTACTTCTGGGGGTAATATTCGCAAAGGTTTAACCTATTTAATCAATATTTTGCTGCAGATAGGTATATTTAGTAACTATCGTCAAACTTTCTGGAAAATGGCCAAGCCAGCACTGAAAGCAGGTGAGATTGAGAACTTGATTCACGTTGGACTTGTAGGGCATCATCTGATTAAGTTTGCCCAAGATTGCGCCAAAAATGAAGAATCAGCTTCGTTTTATTCCCAAAAAATCCTCACCAAGGTTCGTAGCTAACTTTAAAGGAACTGCAAGAAATAAATTATGCTGTCTGGAGTTGCTGACAGTTGACCGTTGACTGTCAACAGTGGTGCATTTTTTGATTTTTCAGTCTCTCAAAAGTCACAGAACACTTAGGCATCCACAAAAAAGAAGAATTCCGGCAATTGCTTTTACTGGCAGAACTGAAGATAATTCCTCTGAAGAAGCCCTGGCATTTGGGTTTGATACCTATCTTCAAAAGTCTTCTACCCGAAGCTGTCAATTACAGAAGTAGTAAAACTGCTATTAGGAGTAGTTTTATGCAAACCGACTTTTGAAATAGGGCATGAGGAGGCACAAGGAAAAACTTACTGGACTTCTCCTATAGTTCCTTGCCCATTTATAATAATTTTTAAACAAAATCTATATCTTGAGGCAGATGTGATACTTACAATGTTATAGATATTCAAAGACCACATTAAACTCAAGTTTATCTATGACCGCAAAGCCTTGGGATGCTCAACTTGCTAACTGGCTAGTTCAACCTCTAAAAGACAGTTGGGTAAATCCCAATCATCTCACCACAGTCCGACTTGTAACAGGGTTGGCGGCGGCTGTCGCATTGGCGGTTGGCGATGATATCTGGGCTAACATTGGAGCAGTGCTGTTTGTTTTATCCAACTTTTTGGATCATACAGATGGTGAATTAGCCCGTTTGAGTGGGAAAAGCAGCAAATGGGGACATCAGTACGACCTTTTTAGTGATGCTGTTATCCACATTCTCTTATTTATAGGTATTGGGTATGGTCTGAGGGGAGGTGAACTTGGTTCGTGGGCGTTGGTTATGGGGATAGTATCTGGCGTGTCTGTTGCTTGCATCTTCCATTTACGAAACGAAATGGAACAGCGTTTAGGTAAAGAGGCCATCCGTCAACCGAATTTTGCCGGCTTTGACATTGAAGATGTGCTGTATTTGTTTCCTATAATCAGCTTACTCGATGGACTAGAGCCATTACTAATTGCAGCTACTATTGGTGCGCCAATATTTGCAGTATGGGTAATTTGGCAATTTTTTGCACTCCGAGAGTCTCAAGCAAATTAGTAGTGTGGCATTAGGTATGGAATAATGGGGTATAAGGCAGTCCCGATGAAACAAGTTTCACCGCCATGCATGAAAAAGGAATATCCCCTACACCCCACACCCCACACCCTTTTTCAAGGCAGGAAGCAGGGATAATATTCACTTATCACTTAGCGAGAAGTCACGAGGGTGGCTTTTGCCGGGATGAACTTCTCTTGAGGGCGAACGGTGAATCAGCACTCCTAAGGAGTATGGGGCATTTATTCTTTTAACAATTGACTTGCTGATTAATGGAGATTCAAACTGAAATTTATCGAGCTATAGCAGCTATTGATTATCAAAAACTTAAAGCTGAGTTTCAAGCACAGAATGAATTTTTAGTGCTAGAAAACTTTCTTCCTAATTCCATCCTCAATCAGTTTTTGAGTTTGTTACCATCCCTGCAACCTGCTATCAATCGCAACTATATTCCCAATCATAAAAAAGGCGGTAGTATTAGCCGCTATAGTTTGGATAATCTAGCGCCGATTTTTGGAGAGTTTTATCAACTAAATACCTTTTTCCAGTTTCTCAACGAAATTACGGCTGAAAAACTCCTGCCCTGTCCTGATACCGATCCCCATACTTACGCGCTGTACTACTATACTGAGCCTGGAGACCATATCCAGTATCACTACGATACCTCTTACTATGATGGAAAACGCTATACAGTGTTGCTTGGTTTAGTTGATAATTCATCAAGTAAGCTGGAATATCAACTCTACAAGGATATTCCCGAACGAGAGACGCAAATGCGATCGCTTTCCTTAACCCCTGGTACTCTAGTATTATTTAACGGTGATAAACTTTACCACAGAGTTACTCCTTTAGGTAACAATGAACAGCGGATTGTCTTGACTTTGGAGTACGTCACTGACACCCACATGGGTATGTTAAAACGTTTTGTCTCAAATATGAAAGACGCGATCGCCTATTTTGGTTTTCGCCAAGTCTTTCGTAGTTAGGGTAACTAATGTCCTTGGACGTAAGTCAAAAGTTAAACAGCAAGCACAGAAAAAATTTATTACTTAAGAAAGAAGCTACAAATTCTTTAGTAATACAAAATCATTTTACTGATTATTTTTATAGAAATTTCTATAAATCTGGAAATGGAAAGTTTAATTGAATTTACCTTATTTGCTCCTCGTAACCAAGGAGCAGTTTTAATTGGGTCATTTTCTGATTGGCAGGAAATACCAATGCAAAAAGGTGAAGATGGTTATTTTCGCACTCAAATACAACTAAAAGACGGCATTTATCAATATAAATTTCGCGTTCAAACTAAAAGTCCCAATTTTGCACCTGATGAATGGGTAGATGTTATTGACCCTAAAGCAACAGATGTTAATGAAACAGAAAAGTACGCTTTAGTGCGGATTAAAGATGGACAACGTATTGTTGATACTTATATTTGGCGACATGACGAAATGCCGTTGCCTGATAATCGTGAATTAATCTTATATGAAATGCACGTTGCTGATTTCACTGGTGATGGGGTTGACCCTGATAAACAAGGCAAATATTTAGGGGTAATTGCCAAGTTAGATTATTTGTGTGAATTAGGAATTAATGCAATCGAACTGATGCCAGTCAATGAGTACCCAGGTAACTATAACTGGGGTTATAAAGTACGTCACTTCTTTGCTACAGAATCTAGTTATGGTTCCACAGAAGATTTAAAGCGATTAATAGATGAGTGTCATAATAGAGGTATTCGCGTTTTTCTAGATGGAATTTATAATCACACAGATGAAGAATGTCCGTTAATACTAATTGACCGGAATTATTGGTACTACGAACACATGCATTATCCGGAAGACCCAGATAATTATTGGGGACCAGAGTTGAACTATGATAATTACGATGAAAAATTAAATATTAAGCCTGCATGGAAATACATCGGTGATGTAGTGCGATTTTGGATTCAAGAATATCACATTGATGGAATTCGCTTTGATGCAGTGCGTCAATTAGCCAATTTTGAATTTCTTGAGTGGCTGGCTGAGCAAACAAAAAAACACGGCGCAGTCAAGCAGTTTTATAATATTGCCGAACACATTCCCGATACAAACACTGTAGTTAGACCAGATGGGCCATTAGATGGTTGTTGGCACGAAAGTTTTCGCTACTTTATAATTCCATCTATTTGTGGGAAATCATTTGAGTTAGAACAATTGAAGCAGATTTTAGACCCTAAAAAGCAGGGTTATGCAACTGCTACTAATGTAATAAATTATTTGACAACACACGATCGCCAACGTGTATTGCGAGAATTAGGTGATGCTGGTATCTTTGATGCAGAGGCATTTAAACGAGCAAAGTTAGCAGCAGTCCTCTTAATGACAGCGATGGGTATACCAATGCTGTGGATGGGAGAAGAGTTTGGCGAATACCAGCAAAAAAGTGAAAATGTGACTGAACCACGGAAAATTACTTGGTCTTTATTAGCAAATAGCCAAAATCATAATTTATTTGAGTATTATCGAAAACTGATTGCTCTACGCAAGCAAAATTTAGCTTTGCAAAGTGACAGTATAAAATTTTTCTATGAAAATGCGAAAGATAAAGTTTTGGCTTATAGCCGCTGGGATAAACAAGATTCTCATGTCGTCGTCGTAGTAAATTTTTCTACCCTGAATTTAACTAGATATGAAATTCCTGATTTTCCAACTGCTGAATATTGGCGAGATTGGTTTGGTAACTGTGAAGTAGAAGCTCAAGATGATAGTCTAGTGACTAATTTACCAAGCTATACAGCTAAAATATTTGTTTGGCAATAGCGTCAGTTGAAGCCAAATGAAAGCCCTCTGATGGAACAGAGGGCTGTTGGCAGATATGGTTAGCTAAGAGGACAAAGACAATAGAACTAATGCAAACACTTGGTATTTTGATGTGGATGCAATAGGTTGCTATATAAATAAATACTATCAGATGACTATCAAATAGGATACTCATACGCATCACACGTGCAACAGTTAAGTACTATTTAATGTCAACATCTCAACATCAACCCAAACCCTTAACAAATCCATGTAGTTGGAGTTTCCACAAACCTTAAGGTATCTTTTTTTTTCGGGTTGTGCGGTACGTATTTATATTTTATTTATAAAAACTTTATAAAATCTTTTTATTTTTAAGAAAAGTATTTCATATTTAAATTAGTAAGTATTATATGATAGGACGAAAGAATTATATTTAGAGTGCAAGTATATTGGCAAAAGCAGCAAAATGCTTCAAAATCTTTGTGAGAACATACAAGGATGTTGCTCAAAATTTATATGTAATTGAATATAACCCTTTTGACTAAAGCTTTAACAGGATTGAAAACTGCATGAAAAAGGCATTGTCACAAAATTGGCTGAGTTATCGAGATTGGTTACGCTTGTCAATCGTCATATTAATAGTAATAGGCGTCTTTTTTCGCTTCGTCAATATCGACAAAAAAATTTATTGGAGTGATGAAGTCTTAACATCATTACGCATATCTGGATATATGGAGTCAGAAATGGCTAAAAATCTAGGTGATGGTCATTTAATAAATAAAGAGGAATTGAATAAATATCAATATCCTAATAATGAAAAAACTACAACTGATGTAATTAACGGCATAGTTATAGAAGACTCACAGATTTTGCCGTTACATATCTTAATGAATCGGCTTTGGGTGAAGTGGTTTGGTAACTCTGTAGCTGTAACGAGAAGTTTTTCGGCGTTTATTAGTTTGTTGACCTTTCCTTGTATTTATTGGCTATGTAAAGAATTATTTGAGTCTTCACTAACAGGATGGATGGCAATGGCATTAGTAGCCGTTTCACCTGTTCACGTAATATATGCACAGGAAGCGCGAGCATACACTTTATGGATAGTAATTACTTTAATATCGAGTGCAGCACTACTGCGAGCAATGCGCTTAAAAACAAAGGTTAGTTGGTACATTTATGCAGCAACATTAATAGTAGGATTTTATACTCATATATTTTTTTGTTTCATTGCTCTCGGACAGGGAATTTATGTACTTACACTTGAACGCTTCCGATTGAATAAAACATCGATTTCTTATCTGCTTTCATCGTTTGTAGCATTTATGACTTTCGTTCCGTGGATATTAATTATTATTAAATATCCTCACTCAGATGCAGTATATTGGGCGAATGCTAAACAAAGTTTCTTTAGTTCAGCTACTAGGTGGGCTGGGCTTATTAGTCGTGGCTTTCTTGATTTAGGCGTTAGTCCTAGCGATTCTGATAAACTTAAATATGCTTTAATTCCTTTGATTGCAATAATTTTAACTTTAATAATTTACTCAATTTATGTTCTATGCAAAAAAAGTCCTCAGAAAGTTTGGTTATTTGTTTTAACATTGATTGGGTCTGTAGGGCTTCCCTTAATAATCCTAGATTTCGTCTTTGAAAAGCGATACGGTACTAGTAGATATACACTTCCGTGTATTTTAGGTACACAGTTAGCTGTTGCTTATTTCTTAGCCACAAAAATTAGGTATAACTCTCCTAAAATTTTACAAAAAAAATTCTGGTCAGTTGTAACTTTGTTAGTAATCTTCAGTGGAGTAATATCTTGTTTACTCAGTTCTCAATCTCAGATGTGGTGGAACAAATATCCAGAAAGGTTCGGACAATATCCAGAAATTGCTAAGATAGTTTCTGGAGCTGACAAACCACTATTAATTAGTGATACTGATAGCATGGTTCCAGAAATACAAGTACTTGGTCACTTAATCCTGCCAAAAGTACAAATTCAACTTGTTGCTCCAAATAAATTACCAAAGGTTGCCAATGGGTTTAGTGATATATTCTTGTTCCAGCCTACTGAGTTCTTGAAAGCCGGAATTGAGAAAATTTATAACTCAAAGTTACAGCAGGTAGACAAGTTACTCTGGAAAATCACAAAATCCAATTAATCACTCATCAGCTAGTGGCCTTTAAGGAAGATAAACGCACACAAGGTGGCTTTCCGTACTCCCACACACAATCAAGCCACCCATAACCTGGATTTCTCACAAGAGTATGGAGAGTGTAAGGAGTGTGGGAGGATGGGGAAGTGTGGGGGGAAAGATTTCTTCCCCATCTTCCCCATCCTCCCATACCTGCTTTTCTTTCCTCTGGTTCCATACTTCCTTTTCCTCCCATACCTCCCACACTCCTTGGATTTCTCACTTGTGAGAAATCCAGGATAATGTTCTTGCACGATAATAGATTTGGAGGTTAGGTTGAGGTAGATAGCAAGATACCGCAGGGGTACGCTCAACCCAATCTACAAAAAAATGGCGAAGTATTGAGATTAAAAATTAATATTAATTAGTTTCATAAGTGGCAAATTTAGAACAGAAATATACTTTAATTAATCCATGATTTAAGTATATACCTGTATTGTTGCGGCTTATGTCATCGCCTCTTGAGCGCCTGCTAAAAATCGAAATCAGACTCCCAGATTCCCATCCTCAGTTATTAGAAGGACTTGAGATATGGCTGCGGTTAGGTTTGATATCTGATTCCCAAGTCAGGCAGCTATGCCGAGAATTTCTGGTTTGTACGGTAGTGTTACAACCCCAGGCTAAAGTTGAACCAAAGGTAATATTTATAACTTCAGACTCGGTGAAACAGTTGCCTATAGCAGCTTTACAAGCTAGTAGCCTTAGACAACCGTCAGAAAAAGCAGCTCGGCCCAACTTTATCGGTACAATGTTACAGTCCTTAGGGGCAGAATTGAGTGTCCGGTGGCTGCTTTTTCTAGGGGTATTCTTGGTAGTGGTGTCCTCTGGGGTGCTGGCTGCCAGTCAGTGGGAGAAATTTCCTGCTTCTTTGCAGTATGGAGTTTTATTTGCTTATACTTTGAGTTTCTGGGGGTTAAGCTTTTGGGCGAGTAGACAAAATAACCTAAGATTGACAGCTCAGACATTACTAATTGTCACTCTTTTATTAGTACCAGTCAACTTTTGGGCGATGGATAGCTTTCGGTTATGGCAAAATCCTCTAAATTGGATTGTAGTTGCGATCGCCTGCCCTACCCTGACTGCTATTACTATTTTAATCAGCAAAAATCGGACTATTTTTCACAATTTAAATACTTCAAAGTTACCTGTACTAAATATTTTGGGGTTGAGTTATCTGCATTGGGGTTGGCAATTAAAGGGATTCCCCTTAATTGCTGTTTATTTGGCGATGATAGCCACAACTATAATTACTGTTTTTGATAATCCTTATCCACATCTGGAAAATGCCAGCGATCGCCGTAGTTTAAATATTAGTTTACGCGCTACAGTAATCATTTACGCTTTAATAGTCCTGCTAATGCGGGCGATTTTTATAGTTAGGGTAGATGCAGGGCAACTAGGCTTAGCTATTGGTATTTGCGGCTGGTTGGTGACTTGGTTAGCGCAGCACAGTCAGCAGAGGGTAGGGGGAGACGAGGAAGTAACAGTAATATCTCCTTCATCCCCCTCACTCTGGGAAAGACTCGGTGCGATTTTACTCTTGCTGGGTTGGCTGGTTTCAGTAGTTAATTATCCCTGGCAAGCTATAGCTGTGAGTGGTTTGGGTTTGTGGTTTGTAGGAAATCGCTTGCAACGCTACAGTTTAAAATTTGACTTAGCGGCAGTTTTCCTGATTGGTTTACAGGCAATTTGGCTATTTTGGCGGTTAGTACCCAATAGCTTACAGCAATTGGCGCTTGCTACTGCCACTCAGCTGACAAATGCTGAAAATGAACCTTGGGCGTTGCTGGGTGTAGTTTTATTTCCCTACGTAATTTTGATGGTGGCGCTGACAGATAATTTATATCGCGCCCAAAAGCGAGAATTGGCTAAGTTTGGCGAACTACTGACTTTATTATTAGGAACATTTCTCACCACAATTGCTGTAGTTAATCCGACTTTGCGATCGCTAAATCTGCTATTTTCCACCGCTACCCTTGCGGTTGTCAGCAAACGCCGCTCTCCTTTATCCCCTCGCCTGGTATACCTAACTCATATCATCGGCGTGCTGACGTTTTGCTCTATTGTCCATTGGTTTGCACCAGAACTGAGTAGACAAGTATGGGCAAGCATTTTATTAGCTTTGATGGTTGCAGAATGGAGATTTAGCCTGGGGCATGGACTATGGCAACGTAGTGCATGGGACATGGGTTTAGGATTAGCCGGTGTTAGTTTTTTGCTGTTGTGGATAAATGCAGCATCATCTTGGTATGGTATAGCTGATAGCAGGGCTAATTGGGGAGTCATTTGGCTAGTTACGCCTATAGCTTTGGCAGGTGTTGCTAATGCCACAACTATAGAGAATCGAACTATTGCCCGTTACTTGAGTGTCTTGGCTGTGGGAATTGCCCAGTTTCTGACTTTACAGCTCCCAGAAACCAGATTAATCGGTTTGGGGGTGGGTGCAGGAGTAATGTTGGTAAATACGCACTATTTGCGAAACCAAGTCGCGCTAATCGCGGAAGGATTTATTTTAAGTTTTATTGGAGTGCTGCTGTGGACGGGTGTGCCTGGTTTCCCTCGTCTGGTGGTGGCTGGTTGGTATGTTGTCGGAGCGATCGCCAGTTTAAGTTTATGGTTAATCCGTACAGCACTCAAGCGACGCGGTAACCAATTAGCACTTATTTACGCAACCGCTAGCGATAAATGGGCGATCGCTTTGTGTGGTTATGAGTTGTTTGATTTGACGCTGCACTCAGTGCTGATTTACCAAGGGGTAACTAGTTCCGGATTTTTGTACTTAATTGCTACTGGTATTATTTTGGCAGGCATTGTCTATCGCAGTTGGCGACAACCAACAAATTGGGCATTTTATGGTATTGGTTGGTGTTTAGAATTGTTGACAGCCCAGGTATTGGGGTTTGGGGAGCGATCGATTATGAGGATGGCGATCGCAAACATCGCCTTGGGTTTACTAACTGGGCTTGTAGGAGAGTGGTGGCGACGACGACATCAATTACAAAGCCTGCCTAGCAGCTTTCACATTCTACCATTAATTTATGGTGTATTCAGTGTATTACTGCGTTTAGATACCTTCACTGAGTGGACGGGTTTGTGTTCCTTAGGTGTAGCTTTAATAATTATTAGGGTAGGGCGACGCCGGGAAGACTTTAAACTCCTGCTGTACTTAGGAATTATTGGCATATCAATTTCTGCCTACGAACTTTTGTTTTATCAAATATTACAAGCTTCAGGAGGAAAATTAGGTGATGGATTGATTGCCATGTCTGCCCTTGGCGCTAGTATTATGTATGCCTATCGCATCCTCTCACCTTGGCTTGTGGGCTACTTACGCTTAACTCCCCAAGAACTCAAAGGAATAGCCGATATTCACTGGGCTTGGAGTAGCTGCATTTTAATGGCTGCCATTACTGTTCCCATTGGAGTTAATCGTTTGGTGGGATTGGGAACTGGGGTATTTTTGATTCGCTATGCAATTTTCCAGGGAAAGCAATCGCCCCAACCGCCCTTGGCAACAGCAAGGGGTATGACAATAGATGAAATTTGGGTTTATCTGGGTTTATTAGAGGCAGTTGTCATCAGTATTTACTTGCAAGATACGCCAATAGGACGTTTATTTACTACACAATTACTTCCTTGGGATGGTGCGATCGCCTGTGTAGTCGCCTATTTCCTCTACATCTTACCTTGGGAAAGTTGGGGTTGGTCTAAAAGACCTTGGCAACAAGCTGCATACGTTCTACCACTGTTGATTTTGTGGGAAACTAGACTGCAAATTTACCCAATCGCTTTGGTACTTGCTGCTGGATATTATATTTTCTTGGGCATTGTGGGTGAAAACATCCGTTTTACATATATTAGTGTAGTGCTGATTGATTGGGCGTTGTACCGTTGGTTTGATACTTTAAATCTGCGCGATGCATTGTGGTATGTAACACCAATTGGGTTATCACTACTTTATATTGCTCAAGTAGATCCCCAACTCAGACTACCAGAATCTAAAACAGTTCGTCATAGCCTCCGCTTGCTAGGTAGCGGTTTAATTTGTGGCTGGGCAATTTTATTCGAGCAAAACACGCCCTGGATACCAGGTATTTTTAGCCTAATCGCCATTTTTGCTGGATTAGCTTTGCGAGTGCGGGCTTTTCTCTACATTGGTACAGCTACTTTTCTGATTACTAGTATCTATCAATTGGTAATTTTCAGCTTGCAGTATTCTTTTTTAAAATGGGTTGTTGGCTTGCTAGTTGGTATTCTACTAATTTATATTGCCGCCAACTTTGAAACCCGTCGCGCTCAAATAACTTCGTTAATTCGTAATACCATTGATGAATTGCGCTCGTGGCAATAGTTTTGTCGGGTGCGCTATCGACGTTAGTCCCAACGCACCGAAAATTTGGGATGATGCCGTACCCTGAGCAAATTAGCTATTGTCCATTTATAGCAGGAGGCAGGGGGCATAAGGCAGTCCCGATGAAACAAGTTTCACCGCCATAGATGATAAAGGAATATCCCCTACACCCCACACCCTATAGCTTAATATTACGAATACAACGATTTAATCCAGTGCCATTCCTTTGTTAAACCCTCTGTCAGGGAGACTTGCGGTTGATATTCGAGAATTTTCTCGGCTTTAGATATATCAGCAGCAGTATGACGGGCGTCTCCCATCGCCTGTTCTATGTAGTTTCTTTTAATTGGTTTGCCGACAATTTCTTCAATTTGATTCAAAACTTCTGCTAAAACCACCCGACTACCGCCGCCGATATTAAAGATTTCTCCCACTGCTTGGGGTGCGATCGCTGCAGCTAAATTAGCGGCGATAATATCACTAATAAACGTAAATTCTCGCGTTTGCTGTCCATCGCCGTAAATCGGAATCGCCTCATCCTGCAAAATCGATTCAAAGAACTTATGAAATGCCATATCTGGGCGCTGTCTCGGCCCATAAACTGTGAAATAGCGCAATGACACAGATGGCACGCCAAAGTTTTTGTGATATAACCCACACAAAAATTCAGCCGCTAGCTTTGTAATACCATAGGGAGAAACTGGTTGAGGACAAATTCCCTCGTGCGTAGGTAATGTTTCTGCATCACCATATACACTCGACGAAGATGCAAACACTAACCTTTTGAGATTTTTAGCATCTTTGGCTGCTTCTAGCAAGATTTGTGTAGCGTTAATATTTCGTTGTGTGTAAGCTCCAAAACCTTTACCCCAACTCGCTCTCACACCGGCTTGTGCTGCTTGATGATAAACTACATCAACATCTTTAAGAAGTTGATGCCAATCTAAAAACTGCATATCTGCTTCAATTAGTGTAAAGCCAGGCGATTCATTCAAGTGGGCAATATTTTTATGCTTTAACATCGGATTGTAGTAATCATTGAATTCATCAATTCCAATGACTTCTTCTCCTTGTAGCAGCAATGTTTCTGTTAAATGAGAACCAATAAAACCAGCAACTCCAGTGACGATAATTTTACTCATGTTACGTATTTTTTGATATTTTAATTAATCTCTACATTCACAGGTTAATACTTGTAACCAATAAACGTCATTACCTAAGCAGGATTTTTTTAACTAATGATTTCAACAATCGAAAATCATTAAAATTACTTAAAAAATAGTTATATATAAAATATTTCAGTATATTTATTTAGTTTTTACTATTAATAAACTTGGTCATTAGTCATTAGTCATTAGTCATTAGTTATTCTTTCTTCCCATGCTCCCCATCTCCCCATCTTCTCATTGAATGCCTGGGGACTTGCACAAGTGCGAAAATTAATGGAAAAATTGATCCGTGAGAGCCGCTAAGATATTTTCGTTTGGCAAGGCACGCACGAGGAAATTAGTGAAAGTTTTAGTTGTAGGCAATGGGGGGCGCGAACACGCTCTGGCATGGAAACTGCTACAATCTGAGCAAATTGAGCAGATTGTTTGTGTCCCAGGAAACGGGGGCACAGCAAGTATGGAACGTTGCCAGAATTTACCTCTGGCAGTAGATGATTTTGAGGGTATAAGCCGATACGCTCTCGAACATGGCATAACTCTAGTGATAGTCGGCCCAGAAGTTCCCTTAGCCAAGGGAATCACAGACTATCTCCAAGACAAAGGACTGATGGTATTTGGCCCAGTCAGAGCCGGAGCGCAGATTGAGGCGAGTAAAGCTTGGGCAAAAGCCCTGATGCAAGAAGCAGGGATTCCCACGGCGCTGGCTGCGGTATTTACGGAGGCAAAAGCAGCAAAATCTTATGTGAAATCTCAGGGAGCGCCAATTGTTGTCAAAGCTGATGGCTTGGCGGCTGGTAAGGGTGTAACAGTGGCTCAAACAGTTGAACAAGCCCAGAGTGCGATTGATGCGATTTTTCAAGGACAATTTGGCAGTGCTGGTGAATTTGTGGTCATCGAAGAATGTTTAATTGGGCAAGAGGTATCAGTTTTAGCTTTAACGGATGGCTTAACAATTAGACCTTTATTACCAGCGCAAGACCATAAACGGATTGGTGAAGGCGATACAGGCGAAAATACTGGTGGGATGGGAGCCTACGCGCCCACACCCATTGCTACACCAGAGTTAATGGCACGCATTCAAAGCGAAGTTTTAGAAAAAGCGATCGCAGCCTTAAAATCCAAAAACATCGACTACCGTGGTGTACTGTATGCTGGGTTAATGATTGCACCCGATGGCAACTTCAAAGTTTTAGAATTTAACTGCCGCTTTGGCGATCCTGAAACCCAGGTGATTTTGCCACTGTTAGATACACCCCTAGAAGAGTTACTTTTAGCTTGTGTAGAGCAGCGTTTAGGCGAACTGCCGCCGATTGCTTGGAAAGCAGGAGCAGCTGCCACAGTTGTCGCTGCATCCGGTGGTTATCCAGGAGAATACACGAAAAACCAGGCAATTACTGGTATCAGAGAAGCAGAAAAAGCCGGAGCAACTGTATTTCATGCAGGTACGAAATTGAACCAGCAACAACAAGTAGTTACTGATGGGGGACGAGTATTAAATGTCACTGGAGTTGGAGAAAATTTTCAGCAAGCGCTCGCCCAAGCTTACGCAGGAATAAAACATATTCAATTTGAGGGGATATATTACCGGAGAGATATTGGGCATAGAGTACTGAGT
Organism: Nostoc sp.; assembly: GCA_036918135.1. Classification (GTDB taxonomy): domain Bacteria; phylum Cyanobacteriota; class Cyanobacteriia; order Cyanobacteriales; family Nostocaceae; genus Nostoc. The sequence continues at coordinate 50,633 of JBALDB010000008.1, read as the reverse complement.
GGAAAGTAGGAGGAGCAAGTCCTATAAGCGATTGCGTGATGTTTAGATAGTGTGCGGGCGATTCTTGGGTTATTAAGCTCTGTTATGTGCCACTATGCTAATAATTGGGTACACACCATCGACAACCCCCACACTTAACAGGTATTGGGTAGCTAACGATGCCTAGATTTAATTATGCTCAGGTATGGTAAACATGAGCTTCTAACTTTAGAGCCAATAAAATGTCTATTCAAGTTTTTAGATGATCTACCAGATAATATTTTTGCCTATAAAAGAGAACAAATCTGTGCAAATCTATCAACACTACTGGGATTCTGTCAGGAAGTTTTAGAAATTGCGCTTATTCTTGAAATCATTGAACTATTCTCTTTATAGAGATCAAAGAATGGATAACGTTAATATTGAAAATCTTTTTCTTGATATGCATGACAGATTCTAGGAAAAATCTTTATGGCAAAGGCTGACTTTGGTGTTTTATACGGTCAAAAGACAACTGAAGATGCGCTATTAATTTATTCTTCTTATGAAGATGCTAAAGCCAGTCCACAAACTGGTGATTTTATTGTTTTAACTCCTAAAGATGAGGGTAATACAAAATATCTGGCCAGAGTTGAGGCCGAAATCTACGACGAAGACCCTATTTTTAAGTCATAAGAGAAAACTTTAGTTGCTGTACATTATGCTCGAATTGCAGAAAGCTCTCTTTCTGAGCGAGATAAACAAAAGATGTTTAGCTACACATATAAAGTTCGTATTTTAGGTACATTTAGAGACAGTGGCTCTACGATTGCTTTCACAACGGCTGTGAGGAAACTACCAATCGTTTCTTACATTGCAAGACATTTGAATAAACGCGAGATAGAATCAATCCTTAATAAAACGAATGAAAACGGTGCTGCGATTGGATATCTCTGTGTAGGAGAAACAGTTTTTGAGGATAAGGGGCCAATCCTCTTTAAGATTGATAAATTGCGTAGCAGACGCACAAAGCCATCTTCATATAACAGCAAATGGTAGCTGGGAACTAATTAGGCAAGCTGTACCAGACGAGGTTTTTAATACGTACAAATTTGGCGAAGGCCCTAATTGGAAAATGCGTATCTTGAAAAGAGGTTTGCATGAACTTGGTTTGTCACAAGATATGCTTAGTATAGGGTGGCAAAGAGGATATTATCGTTGTACTCTGGCTGAAAATTGGCAGGAGTATCTGTTAGGAGATACAAATGAGCTGGTATGGAAAGACTTTACTCAAAGAGATTTAGTAAGCTACTGGCATCAAAAATGGGTCACTCCTAGACTGAATACTTTGCAAACTAATTTGGAGTTAGAAGTTGATTTGTAAATTTTTCTAAAACTTATGGGTTAAGATACCTGCAATATCTTTAAAACTTAATTAAGTTCAAGGTATCCAATCCAAACACAGGCTGATGTCGGCTTTAAGGTCAGCCCTAATTTCCATTAGCCAGCGAGGCTGACTTATACTTAAGCTATGCCCAAATTAGACGTTATCCATAATGCGATAAAAAACGCACTGATGAAGGACGGCTGGACGATTACAGACGATCCTTACATTATTCAGTATCGCAGAACAACGTTGTACGCCGATCTGGGTGCCGAACGCCCCATTGCGGCTGAACGAGATGGGCAAAAACTTGTTGTTGAAGTAAAAAGTTTTGTTGGGGCATCAAAAATACAAGATTTAAAAGAGGCTCTGGGTCAGTACGACATCTATCGTTATCTTTTAGAGGAGACAGCGCCAGAGCGTAAACTTTATCTGGCTGTTGGTGCGATCGCTTACAGAAGTTTTTTGCAGCAGGATGTGATTCAACTCATCCTCCAGAAACATCAACTTCCACTCATTGTCGTTGATACTGAGACAGAGGAGATCGGACAATGGATAAATTAACTGAGTACCCTAAAATAATTAAGCGTATCTTAACAGAGTATGTAGAACTATGTAACCGTCGTTCCAACCGAGACATCGAAACATTTTTGATTATGGATGAGCCAAAGGGTCACTATATTTGGATGAACCTTGGTTGGCAAAATGGCGAACGCATTACTGGTATGACTGTCTATGTTCGGATTCGAGATGGCAAATTCTGGATCGAGGAAGATTGGACTGAAGATGGTATCGCAAGTGACCTAGTTCGTGCAGGTGTTGCCAAGCAGGATATAGTGTTAGCATTCCACGAGCCGAAGATGCGGCAGTACACAGATTTTGCAGTAGCATCTTAGCGATCGCTCTTTGGGAAAACTCTGCGATCTACTGAATTTTGCCATTCCCCCCTCGTCTCTAACATATTTGTCAAATTAACTGTTAATTTTTTAGTTGTTGGGGTTTATAACAAGGACTACTAACAACTTTATTTAAGATGCTAGCTCTGTTTAAAACAATTCGAGATGCAATCGCTAGTTGGTGGTCTGATTTCACCCTCCAGACCAAACTGTTGGCTGTGGCGACAATGGTAGTTTCGCTAGTGATGAGTGGTTTGACCTTCTGGGCTGTGAACACCATTCAGCAGGATGCACGGATGAATGACACCCGCTTCGGGCGTGATTTGGGACTGCTGCTTGCTGCCAACGTTGCCCCCTTAGTAGCTAATAATAATCTGACTGAGGTTGCCCAATTTTCCCAGCGCTTCTATACCAGCACCTCTAGCGTGCGCTATATGCTCTACGCTGATGAAACTGGGAAAATCTTTTTTGGCATTCCTTTTTGGGAACCGGAGGTAGAAAACTCCCTTACTATTGAGCGGCGGATACAGCTGCCAGAAGATTACCCTGGTGATGGGGAAAAACCGATGGTGCGACAACATACAACCCCATCGGGGACAGTTACGGATGTATTTATTCCCTTGATCGTCGAGAAAAAATACTTAGGTGTATTAGCGATCGGCATTAATCCTAATCAGACTGCTGTCATCTCCACAAATTTTACCCGCGATGTCACCATTGCGGTTTTTATTACGATTTGGGTAATGGTGATTTTGGCAGGAGTGATTAACGCTTTGACCATCACCAAGCCGATTAAAGAACTGCTAGCGGGAGTGAAACAAATTGCAACTGGAAATTTCAAGCAGCGAATTAATTTACCTTTAGGGGGTGAACTGGGGGAATTAATTTTCAGCTTTAATGATATGGCAGAGCGATTAGAGCGCTATGAAGAACAAAATATCGAGGAACTAACCGCAGAAAAAGCCAAGTTAGAAACCTTAGTTTCTACCATCGCTGATGGTGCTGTGTTGATTGATAACAATATGGAGGTGATTTTAGTCAACCCCACAGCGCAGCAAATTTTTGGTTGGGAAGCCGCTCAAGTGGTAGGGCACAATGTGTTGTATCACTTACCCCCAGCAATACAAATGGAAATCACTCGCCCTTTGTACGAAATGGCCGCAGGCGAATGCGAAAGCGCCGAATTCCGGATTTTTCTCAACCAACCCATCCAGCGGACAATCCGGATTCTCTTGACTACAGTACTCAACTTGCAACGAGAAAGCATTAAAGGCATTGCGATTACTGTCCAAGATATTACCCGTGAAGTAGAATTAAACGAAGCCAAAAGCCAATTTATCAGCAATGTTTCTCACGAACTGCGAACGCCTCTATTCAACATCAAAACCTATATTGAAACCCTGCACGACTACGGTGAAGACTTAAATATAAAAGAACGCCAAGAGTTTCTCCAAACAGTGAACCATGAAACCGATCGCCTGACTCGCTTAGTTAACGATGTTTTAGATTTGTCAAAACTCGAATCTGGTCGCAACTATAGCTTTGATGGAGTAGATTTAACCCAAGCGATCGAGCAAACACTACGCACTTACCAACTCAATGCTAAAGATAAATGTGTTGAACTGATTCAAGAAGTTGCCCCTAATTTACCTTTGGTGGTAGGCAATTATGATTTGTTGCTACAAGTATTTGGTAATCTGATTGGTAATGCCCTCAAATTCACAAAAGCTGGTGGTAAAGTCGCAATCCGAGCTTATCAACTAAATTCTAAGCCCGATCGCGCCCAATCTTCACCAGTCAGAATTGAAATTTCTGATACTGGAATTGGCATCGCTATAGAAGATCAACACTCAATTTTTGACCGCTTCTTCCGCGTAGAAAACCGAGTTCACACCCTAGAAGGCACGGGTTTAGGTTTATCGATTGTCAGAAACATCATCGATAGGCATCGTAGTAAAGTCCATTTGGTAAGTGAAGTTGGCATTGGTACCACTTTTTGGTTCGACTTAGCAGTATTTGAAGAAGAAGCACCATCGATACAGGTTGAGCCGGAAACGCCCACAATTACGACAGCCTAAAGTCAGGGGCTAGTTACCAATGACTAATCCCCCAGCTAACGGGGGATTATTTCAAACTTACCTAAGTTACTAGACTGAAGAACAAACAGACCAATAATAAACCTAATAGCAACAGTAAAGCCTGATTGCGTTTTACCCAACTTTTCACAGTTACAGCAAAACTGTTAGTGTAACGCTGCTGTTCCAACTCTAACTTTGTCTGTTCAATATTTTGGTAGAGGGTACAGTCTTTAGCGTAGGGACGCTGGGGAAAATTGCAAGTATCATCAGCGTGATAGGTGCAGGTGTCGCACAAATACTCGTCCCCAGTGGCACGATGCAATGGAATGCCGGGATGACCGTAAGCTTTAAGTGTTGTCCGGCAGTAGGGACAACTAATAGCTTGACTATCAATCAGTTGATGGCAGCGGGGACAAGATACAGTAGCCAAAACTTTTAGAGCAAATTCGATTAAGTAGACACTTTGATTTTAGCGATTCACATTCACAATCAGTAAACCAAAAGCGAGATAATAGACCGATTGAAGGGTTTATTCAAAGACACAAGCACATTTCTTCCCCTTTAACTCCTCCTTTAGGATTTTTACTATCTACAGTACAAACTGCTTTCGGAATAGTAGCCACAGAGGTGTTTAAGTGGATTGTCCAAGGGGAAAATCAACAATTAGAAAGCAATTCGATCGCATCGTAAGCGATCGCCCTGGTATACTGAGAGAGCTTTTTTACAACCTGCTCGACTTTTCAAACAACCTCTTAAGCCGACCATCTTCCATATAAACGATGCGCCCGGCAATATCGAGGATGCGATTATCATGGGTCACTAACAAAATTGTACAGCCTTATTCTTTAGCCAGCTTCTGCATTAATTCCACAACATCGCGTTCAGATTTTTTATCTATTGCAGCAGTGGGTTCATCTGCTAGGCCAATCTTAGGATGACTGACTAAAGCACGAGCGATCGCAACTCTTTGCTTCTGTCCCCCTGAAAGATTCTCTGGGTAATAATTGACACGAGCTGCCAAATCGACAGCTTCTAATATAGCGATCGCTAATTTCTCCAGATTTCGCACCAGCTTTTACCTGAGCGAGTTTAGCTTGGGCGACTCTAACTTGTTTTTCAGCTTGTAGTACAGCAGTTTGCAAGCGGGCACGTGAGTCTAAAATTGCCACTACTTGTCCAGCTTTGATAATATCTCCTTCTTTGATATTATGTCCGGTTGAATACTTATGATATCTGTGAGGGTCGGTAATGCTTCGGCTCCGCTCAGCATGAATGGGGAATGGGGAATGGGGAAACAAGAAATTCCAATTACCTATTAAGTAGCTAGCCGGAATTAAACTTAAAACGCTCCAGTGAGTATCCACCTTTAACACTCCTGGTTTCGATACCATCCATAATAGCGATCGCCATCTAAAGCCAACGGTGCAGACACACCCACTTTTCGCATCGCTCATAAATTTGTTGCCACGTCCCGTCCTTACCCCACTGTCGGAAATAATGGTACACAGTTTTCCAATGCGTGAAAATCGTTCGGGAGCATTCGCCACGTGCAACCCGTAGATAATATGTATAGGATTGCGTTAACGTAGACGCGAGTGCGAGTGCGTCTTGTAGAGAAGCAGCTTGTCGTCAGACATCGCCTGCATCTCGACACTACGTTTTCGACTACCACATTTACTGGTCGTTCAAAACATTCCTTAGCTGCAAACCTTACTGTAGAATAACTTTTCCAAAAACTTTGATTTGAGCCATTCTGTTAGGAAATAAATCCTCAAACTCTTATTCTATCTATAGTTGATAAATTGGCTATTATTTTTATTTTCTGAAAGTGATAAAATCGGACTAAGTTAAAAAATCAAGCTAATCGACGATAGCACCGACGCACAAGAAAACCGCCTCCGATTAAACCTATACCAATTAGTGATGTCATAGTTGTTGGTTCTGGGATTGCCTGAGTAACTTCGATAGAACCGTTGACTGAAGCTAAACCATTCAAGGTAATAGTTGCTCCCAAGTTTACTGTGTCCTCTTCAGAGAACAATAGTTTGCCTGTAGCATTTCGGAATATGCCCTCACCACCAGTAATATTTACGATGCCAGAACCTTCAGCTGTCAAATTCTCAAAATTAACTGAAGCACTGGCATCACTAGTACCAAACAACTTGTTAGTACCACTGCCAAACACGATGTAGCCTAATGGAAAATCTTGGATACCAAAAACTTCTGGATTATTACTAAACGTTATATTTCCATTATTATCAGTTACAGAATATGTCAGACCCTTATATAGTCCTAAATTATAAGGTGCATCATCACTTACACCTGTCTCAAATACCTGTGAAACATTACCTGATATGGGTTGGATATTAACTGTAGTACGATAGTTGCCAGTAAATGGATATATGGTTTGTGCTGCCGCTTTCGCTGCATCTAAGCAAAAACTGACTGAGGTTAAAACCAATGGAATCAACCATAGTTTAGATAAACTGAGTTTCATCTTAAACCTCCAACATCAAAATTTATTGGATTTTGTCAAAGCTAAATATTCAATTTTTATAATTTAGCCATTTTGAACTTCATACGAAATGAAAGTAGTCTTTAACATATTTAAAACTACAATATTTTAGATGTAGTCACAATGAAGAATCTTTTGATCGGTATACCAATTTTTTATTAATATTTCTCATCTGTTTAGGGACTTCCAAGAAATAAATTATCCAATTTCACGCCTATCAAAACGACTTTCTCTCTCCCTGCTCTAAAGGCGATGGAATATTTTTATTTGGAAGTCCCTTACTCTCAAACAGATGCTTGAATTTTTACGCCAAGCTGTAGACCGCAACTATCGAGTAGCCTGTGAAGTTTACTTGCCATCTGGTTGATTTTAAGTTGATTTTTGAGGCTTATTTATAAGCTAATCTTATAGTTTACCCAAAGCAATCAGCCTTTGCACATTTACTAGCAAACTGTATCATACACTACTATTTTTTTATGTTGCTCTAAAAGATTAAACATAAAGTAGCGATCGCTCGGTGTATAGCATCCGCAAGCGACTACATCATCCAATAACAAGTTCCACATCACACGGAATGCTTCTGCCCAGGTTGCTTGAGGTTGCATTGGATGATGCTCTCCGATATATCCATAAGCTTCAGTCAATGATTGGTGTGGTTACATCTATCTAGCTGTGACAATGCTTATAGACCTCGCGCTTGTTTGCACTTCCTCTCTAAAGTTTGCCATTGTTTTAATATTACTCTTCGTCAACTTTTCCTTTAGTTTTTCTTGATGTTATTTTTTTCACATTTTTGTCAGGTAAAGTTGGACAACCTGTCTATAATCTTCTTCAAGCCACACAAAGCCACTGCTGTAGACGGGCTTCTTAGCAGGAGTGGTGTTTGAACGTAGTGAAACCCAACAACATCAAAGTTTTTGACTAAGCTATAACGAAAACATCATTATTGGTCATGGTAAGTCCAGCACTGAGCGTAGCTACCTGAACTTGAGTAAAGCATCCAAGACTTCCATCTCGATCGAAACAGAGAGCGCCAGTAATGCTGTTATAGATAAATCGGTCAAATGCATCAGTAGCTGTAGCGCCGATCGCAAATTGAGCGGATGTAATAAATGTTCCAGCTACTAATTCTCCTCCAAAACCAACCGCTGAAACATCAATTGTGTCATTGGATACGAGGAAATCTGTAATCTGGTCAATACCTTCATTGAAAGACTCAAACTTAAAGTAATCTGCACCTGTATTGCCAGTCAGGATATCGTTACCAAATCCACCAGCGATCGTATCATTGCCGAATCCACCATTGACTGTATCGTTACCAGCGCCAGTGACAATTATGTTATCTGCCGCACTGCCAATTACATTATCATTGCCGCTTCCAGTAAGGATGTTCTCGAAGTTGAGAATATTCTCGTCATAGAAGCTTGGGAAGGATGCAATACCTGTTGCCAGGTTGTAAGTGCCTCCACTACCCCAGTATGTGTAATCAACGGTGTCTGTACCAGCACCAGCATCCATGTAATCATCGCCACTTCCACCGCTGATTGTATCGTTACCAACGCCAGTGACAATTATATTATCTGCCGCACTACCAATTACATTATTATTACCGCTTCCGGTAAGGATGTTCTCGAAGTTGAGAATATACTCGTCATAGAAACATGGGAAGGATGCAACACCAGTTGCCAGGTTGTAAGTGCCTCCATCACCCCAGTATGTGTAATCAACGGTGTCTACACCAGCACCACCATCCATGTAATCATAGCCACTGCCACCGTTGACTGTATCGTTACCAGCATTGCCGCACAAAACGTTGTTAGCACTGTTGCCGTTGATACTATCATTGCCCGATCCACCGTTGGCGTTTTCGATCGATGAGCGCGTGTCATCGTTAAACTGCAATGCGTTGAACACATGTCCACGAGCATAGTTGTCGTCACCAAGATAGGCCCGCTGGAAGTTACCGCCGACATCTAAATTAGTCCATCCACCTGGCTCCAAGTCGATCGCTAGATTAGTGGTGTAGTTTGAGAAGTCGTAGGTGTCGTTTCCATTACCATCCCAGATTGTGCGGAAGATGCGGTTGTCACCTGGTGTGCCCTGTCCGATGCGATTAACGAACATTTCTCCAGTGTTGGTCGAGAAAGTGTAAGTCGTGTTACCAAAGTTGTAGTTAAAATTCGCGCCGTACATCTGCTGAATCGCTTTGATGTCGTACATCATCAACGACTGTGCATATCCCCAAGTCTCGTTTGTGAAGTATCCCCTAAGAGGGGTATCCACATAAGAGCGGTAGGTCATAATCGAGAACTCCATAGAGTCGCGGTTGGCATCCATTGCGACGTTTGAGATACCACCAGTCTCGTGACCGTGCTTCAGTCCCAGCGCGTGACCAAACTCATGTCCGAAACTATGATAGGCATAGCTGCCAATAACTGGGTTATTGTAATAAAATGTATTGAACCATACATCGCCTGCTTCGACGCTGTTTCCAGGGTTATAGGCATAAGCTGTGCTAGGGTCGTTCGATTCTGCTATGCGGATCGTTGCATCGCGATCGCTATTATCAGTCAGTTCGACCATATTGAGTCCAGAGACAGACTCGTACATATCAAACCATTGGCGGGCGACGGCACGCTGGCTGGCGTTCAAGGTTTGGAAGCTAGCTGCATGTACCGACGAATTACTATAGCCTGACTCATCTTCATAGTCGTTAACAAAGTCGTCGGTGAAGCTGAAGGTCACTGTGTTCGACAGCCATTGAGTTCCTGCTAACAGACCATCAATGTTGTTAATGTTGGTTTTCGTCGTGCTTGTTACAGACGTAGTACCGCCATAAGCCTCTGCCCGTTCTGGTGTAAGTTGTTGAACAGCAAGGGAAGTTAAATTGTTACTATTTATTACGTTAGTCAATTTACTCATGATATCTTCTCAATAGATTCCAAAACGATCTGATTAATCCTTAGTTATTGACAAAGATTAGGGTAGAGCCATTCATTATGACTTTATTGCATGAAACAGAAAAAAGACATACTAACGAATGGTAGAGTTGGTAATTAATTTTCCACTCTATAACTATCTGGTTTGCGTAACTGGATCGTGCGATTGAGGGCTGCACATTGCAAGAATAACAAGGGCGGCTTGAGTATCAAAGCTTCGGCATCTCTGAAAGAGAAGGGCGCAGTCGAAGGGTCAAAATCTCGTTGCCGTCAGTGACCCTCAAAGATAGTTTTGAGTCGAAATATAGCAGTTTCGGACACATATCGTCGATGATAACCACTTTCTTTTTTCCACTGTTTGCGTCCAATAAACAGCTTTTCCTGCTGACAATTTGAGATATTTATGATTGCCCAGCGAAAGTTATTTGGAAGCTTCTTTGGGCACAATCGCGCAAGGAGTTTAACAGCATTGACCTATAATCCTAGAGAATATTGAGTTGGGTTCGTATCGGATACAGCTTGTCAATTGAATTCAAAATGGAGCAAATTTCTTGTATGTGTTTCCCTAGCTTTCCCTCCCTAGCTTTACTATCTCACTTGTCAAAGCATTGCTCCTATTTTGGAGTTAAATGAATATTAAAAGTTAAATAATATATTATTAAAAAATTTATTCCTCCAAATATAAGTAAGACTAAACTAATAATTATACCTCGACGAACAGAGATATCATTGAAAAGTACTAATAGCCATACCAAGGCAATTTCAACTGCACCTACAATTGGTAAAATCGTAGTAAATGCTACTCTATCAGGACTTATTAACCATAAAACTAACCAAGGAGATATTAAGGCTTGGAGTAGCTTTAGTTCTAATAAAAAAATTTGGACACCTACTATTGCTATTAATAATTTAATAATTAGCTTGAATAATTGATTTATCATTTTTCATCTCTATAAAATAAAAAAACGTTTCTCAATTAGTCTTGTCGAAATTTGGGTGGCTTTATTGGACTTTGGATACTAAATAGTTGCGGTATACTTTTGTTGGCATTTAGTGACTAGATACACCCATACAAGAAGTAAACTTACCCAAGTTATTTTGATGCAGGAAGACAAAATCGTAGCCTGTGGGCGATTGATTTTGAGGTTGAACCTGAACTATTAGGGATGTACCGCCACTACGATCGCCCGATGGTAAAAATCGCACCTTTCCCGTTGCCCCACTCATCTCAAACCAATATCTGTACAAAACTTTTTGCAATCCTGTTCGTGTGCCATCACTCTTTTTTAACCCATCAACAATCACGAGTGTGGCATCGTAAGCTGTAGCAGTGCGCCAAGTCACAGTAGTCGTTCCTCCACCCCAGAGTCTTGTGGCATCCTTAGTAAAGCGATCGCTACAGGATGACGAGATATGCCAAGGCACTGCCAGTACCATACCGTTAACATCTGCTTTCCCAGATAAGAGCGTTTCGGCTGTGTAAAAGGTGGGACTAGCAAATAAGGTTAGTTGCCTTTTATTAGCATGTGCCACTGCTAGGGCAAGGTCAATTTTGTCAACATGGGGGGCAAGTAGTAAGCCATCTACATTTTCTTTGTTGATTTGAGCTATCACTGCATCTGCGTTGAAATCAGGAGCCGAAAAATCACAGGGGATAGGGATGAACGTGCCACCATTCTGTTCAATGGAGAAGGTGAACTCAGTTCTGAATGACTTATTGTCTACCGCTTTGAAATCGGAACACATGGCAATTCGTTTTTTGTGCGCCTTCTTGATGGCGTAATTAGAGAGGGTATCTGCCATAAGGCGAATGTCGGGAACTGTACGAAATATATAGTTGTCACTTTTTTGATCGCCAATTTCTGTCAAACTCTTGGCAAAACTGGTTGGCGAGATCATCACCAACTTTCCCTGGTACTCTTTAGCACTAGCAACGGAAACATCACTGGCGTTATGTCCAATCACTGCTAGAATCTGACTGTCCTCGACAAACTCATGTGCAAGTCCCATGCTTACTTCAGGACTATTTTGATCGTTAGCAATCTCCAAGAGCAACGGCTTGCCTTTGATGCCACCGTTGCGATTTACCTCATCCTGCGCCTGAGCCACTCCCCGTAAAATTTCCTCTGCCACGTTGGGATTACTGCCAATCGGAACACTGACAGCAATTTTTAGCGCACTGCCATTACCAACTTTGGCATTATTCCAGTAAATCAACGCTTCTGGGTCGTTGTGATTTTGTTGTAGTGACTTCTGAAAATTATTCTTCGCAGTTACAAAATTATGGGCACGAAATTCTTTAACTCCTGCTTCCTTATCGGCATTTGTAACTCCATCTACTAGAATCTGCTCTCCTAAGCTAGTGCGGTCTGGTTTGAGGAACAGCCATGCGATCGCCAAGCAAGCGGCAATTCCTAAACCTGTAAGCAGCAATAGGAGTAGAGGTATTTTATATGACTTGGGCCAGCGGAAATTCGTATCCTTTTCGGCGGGATTTTGATAAATCACCGGCAACCAAGATGCACACAGAAATTCTCCTTCTATCCCCTGCAACTGTTCGCGTGCTTTTCGCACCGACAGGTAAAACGATTCACCTTGGGAAAACGTCTTCAGGAAGTACCGCAAAAATACCTGCGCCACCGCATCGGGTACAGGCTCCCGCATCACAATTACTTGGGGAATTTGTAAATCTGTCAAAGAGCGTGCTAATCCTAGCCCATCACAAGAGTTGAAAATTGCTAGCTTCAAGCCATTTCGCACGGCACATTTTAAGGCATATCGCACCTCGTCAAGCGGTAGATTCTCGGTGTCGTTGATCTGAATTTGTCCGCCCCCCTCTCTGGTTCTACTGTGACCTGCAAAAAAGAGAATATCCCAAGGTTGGTTCCACAGTTGGTCTGAAAGTTCTTGTCGTCGGGGTTTTGAGAGCAGAGTAACTTTTGCTCTTGGTAACCGCTCTAGTAGCTCTCGGTCTTGCTGAACATCAATGCCTGAACCACTGCCTAAGATTGCCAAGATTCTCACCGGATTTCTTAGAGGTTGAGCTGGTAGGGCGTACTTAGCACTGAGGGCCATTTCTGCCTTGGGGCGGCGCTCAAATAAATTCCACAAATGCCAAGGCAGCTTGGCAAGTAGCATATCTTGAGTTTGCAGGATAACCCGCGTCGGCTGATCTTGTCTGACTTCTTCCTGCACTTGTTCTCGCAAATCTCGAATAGGTGTTTGGTTGAGCCATTCGTGAAATCTAGCTTGAAGTGTACAAGCCGCATACTCACACTCGTCCACACTGGAAACGTTCGTGATTTGCGGGGGAACCTCTATTCGCATTCCTCCCAAACTATAGTAAGCAGTTTGCCAGCGGTGATAAAGATCGGGAATTTCGGGGGCTGGGGGGAACCTGCCTGCAATTTCTGTGATACTCTGTTGACCCTCTTCTCCAATCTGAAGTATGACTGGAAAACCCTGCTCAAAATTACCCTCACCAATTTTGAAAACAACTAGCTTACCCACAATCAGTCCTTGGCTTAATTCCAAACTAAATGATAAAGTTTTCTGTGAGGCTAGTATTATCCAGCGATACTCTGATGCTGAATCGTTCCCCAAATTCAGCAGAGAATTTGATCTGAATATAGTCATCTCGTCTTCTAGCTTGTGTGTCCAAAAAGACATTGCCAGACTCATCTAGTCCGGTTAGTTGCAGACCTGTTGGTAGATAACGTTCCCTACCCATTGGGTACAACCGCAGGAGAACTCCTACTCGCTGTTCTTTGTTAGGCAAAATTGCTACCATTAGGGCAATAGCGTGACCAGCAAACTGCATCCCCGAATCCATCACTCTTCTCACGCCTGCTGCCGGATGGTGAGGAGCGATGGCCCACAGTAGCTCTGCTGCTGTCCAACGAACTTCTTGATCCTGTGTAGTATGCAGCAGGTGAATTAAAGCTGTAGTCAAGTCCTCGTTTTCAAGGGTGCTATTGAGACTGACATATAACTGCTCAACCATTTGTCTAAGGGTTTTGGAGTCGTCTAGGTCAACTCCTCTAACCGAAAGAGTGCGAAATGCTAAAGCTGGATCGGTGTTTTTGTTGTCCAGAAGTTCTGCAAATGTTTGCCAACCTGCCTCAAAAACGTTGTCAAACCATTGACTCAATCGCACTAATCTAGTTTCTTTTTGATGCAAGCGGATGAGTAATGCTTCAAGTGGTTGCAACTGTTCGATAGTCAGCAGTTGCTGCGATACTGTTGGTACAAAACCCAAGACTGTTGCTTCCAAGCAAGTCTTATCGAAGAGTACAAGGACGTAACCAATTCGGTCTGACCAAGTATCGGGCGGAATGTAACAGGTGCGTTCGCAATTTGGAATCGGGCGACACTCTAGGTGGCCGATTTGTGTTACTTTCAAGTCAGCGACATCAGAACACAGTCGCCCAACAGGATTCCAGCTATAGCTAGCTTCTAACTCGGTAGGAATATCGAGTATTTCCAAGTATTTACGCACTACAAGTACAGCTAAAGTATTCATGTATACTTGAGTAGCCTTTTTAGGTGTAGGTTGCTCATCGGCGAATTGCTGTGCTGTTCGACGCTCTGTCTGAGAAATGGGAATAGAGATTGTAATGTCTTTAGCGTTTGTCAAAGTCATGGAAGGATATAAGTTTAAGGAGAATAAAAGCTAAAAAAGTGTAAGTCTTAAGGATGTAACCCATGATAGAGAGAAAACATTTGCACTCTTTACCTTAAAACTAGGTTTCTCATAGGCTAGACAAAACAGATGGCTTTGATATTGGGTATGAGGCTGTTGTGTATAGTGAGTTGGAGGTAAAGAAGACGAGGAGAGGTTGTTTTGACTAAAACTACCCAAGAAGCCACACATATATCCACCTGCCAAATTCATCTGAAGCCAAAAAAAAGCCATAGATGTCTTATTAGTACGATTGCGATTAAACCAACCCAAAATATTAGGCTCGTCTCGCATTCGGCGTAGTTCTGACTGATGGTTCACAGATGTTATGTGATACCGCAGACAATAATAGAACCAAGCTTCACGCGCCTGAACTTCCTGGTAAAACTTTCTTGTTAGGCGATCCTGGGGTGCTGAGATAATTTGCCTTAATTCATTAGACATACTGAATGTGAAGTCTAAATTTATAAATTTTTAGGATTCTAGGTAGCCCTGTGATTTGCCAAAATTTAGCAGACACCTAAAGCATTCTCGTTGGTAGAATTTGCTCACAGAGGAAATTCCTACTCCAAATTCTTTAGCTAATTCCTCCCAAGTTGTTTCAGGAGGTAAGCGGCGTTGAATCAAGACTTGACAGTTAATGTCTGGGCGATCGCGCAGGTAGATGCTACGCAGTAAACTGCCCTCAAGCTCAACCCATTCCAGAATGTCTTCTAGAATAGGTGGTACAGCTGGTGGCGCGGGTATGCTGTTTATAGGATCTGGCGATCGATCGAAATCGGATAAGTGAGTGTAAGTAGCGATCGCGTTTGACGCTGCTTTGATACGGATGTCCTTAAGTCTGTGTTTGAGATAAGCGTTGAGCCAGGTGATGACGCTTGCCTGTTCTGGATTGTAAGCATCGCCTGTTGTAGCTTCACACAAATTGCGGCAGAAGTACAGCCAGGTTTGCTGGATTGCATCTTCATAGTCAGGCACACCTATATGTGACAGGAGTTTACCTGATTGTTGAATCCTCCAAACAATTTCATTGAGTCCTTTTTGACGTTCTAGGCTAAAGCGTGGATGGTGACAGGTTTCTATAACAAGCTGGCAAAGCTGCTTGTCTAATGTATCCATACTGCTAGTCTGATTAAAGGTGGAATTAGTCATGATTGAAAGCTTTGCCTAAGAACCCAAAATTATTGCTCGGAATTAAGCCTAAGACCGATCGTGTCTTGTACAAATACAATCAAGTCCACTTCACCACCCAGCCATTCTAGTGGTCTGTTAACCTAAAATGCTGAGTGAGGGTTGGGGAAAGGGGTGCATATTAAAGGGAAAGAGATTAAAAACATGCGCCTGTTTTCCCCTTATCCAATAAATTGCCAACTTTCCTTGTCGAACTACTAGAACGGCTTTGTGACGCATTTGACATGTTCTTTCAAACTCTTGTATTTAACTTGCTATAAATTTGTCAGGTGAATTTAGAAAGATTTAGACAATTATTTACAAATTGTTACATTTTAATTGTAGAGAGTAATATATTGCTTGCTTATGAGATGCATTGCGTTTCGAGAACTCCGCCAGAGCTTCAAGCATCTGTTCATTCCCTGTCACCTCTGCCCCAGCCATCAGCTCTACTAAGATCTCTCTCAATTCCAGCCGATGACGCATCAACCAAGCGGTAGAATGGTTACTCCAGTCAGTACAGATGGACAAGCGTAAGCGCTCCGATTTATCCTGCTCCACTACAACAGTAGGCGGGATCGCAAATTTCCTGCCATGTTCATCAGCGATGCCTTCGGCAACGTCTTCTCCTTCGGAGACGCTAACGCGAACGACGAACGCCTCCCCAGGTTCTGACAGTATTGCCTCTAATGCGACAATTTTTTTAATTAACTTTCCAGAGTCATCTTTCTCAACCAAAGAAGGAGTAACGCTCATGCCGTAGGTGTCTTGGATGCGGAATTTCTCACACTCCAGTACCTCTTCGGGCTTGAGATAGTCCTGGTGCTGCCGACTGGTGTAAGTCCTCCTATCAATATCTTTAGCGCTGGCAACTTGACGATAATGCTCCTCGTTAATAGCAATACCAGTCGCCTTCATCCATTGAGAAGCCCCTTCATCAGCTGCATCACCCACACTCACTATGGTATTCCCCATCTCCTCTAGTAGTCTGCCAAGGTAACGCGAGCTAAGTAACACCTCTAATTGGTAAACTAGCCAAAAACGGGGTGTAACATGGCGAAAAAGTACCTTGTCGACTTTAGCAGTGCTGAAAATTCACAATCAAAATAACTTGCATACACTTACCTTAGCTGCTGGCTCTGCGAAAGTAGGCGATCGCATTTTTACCCTTGGTACTCCGCTTGATGCCAACCTAGCGTGGAAAAACTTACTAGAGAAGAGTGGAAATCGTGTAATCTTGACCTTGTAGCGAAATAATGGTGCAAAAACTTGGCATGAAATTGTCTAAAACCAGAGGCAACATCGTTTGAAGTACTCTAATGCTGCCAATGAAGATCGGGAAATGGCGACTATTATTGAAGATTATTGCTCGGCAGTACGTAGTTCTATAACTAATGATGGTCATCCACCGTTAGAGGCATCTGGATTAAAGTTACAAGAAAATTTGACGCTAATAGAGCAAAGCTTAGAACGGATGGAAAAAAAAGTGCTTTACCACCACCCTTAGTCAACCTAAAACACCTGATAGCCAAGGGATTATCTGCAACTGCATCCTTAGAAAGCACCTGTTATGGTTCCATATGAGTGGGTTGATAAAGCTAGTAATATTCTCAATAATAAAACAGGTCTTGATGCTGCTGGAGTCAAACAAAGTTATCAGCAACTGTTAACAGAAATGTCCCAACAAAAGCAGAAAGCTGGTACGCTGAACACTGCAATCGATAACTTTATAAAAACCACCCATAGCTACTGGTCTGGACTTTTTCATTGTTACGAAATTGAAGATTTTCCCAGAACTAATAATGACTTAGAACATGCTTTTGGTATGCTACGTCATCATCAACGTCGTTGTACCGGTCGTAAGGTTGCCCCCTCATCCCTCGTTATTCGTGGTTCTGTCAAACTTGCCTGTGCGTAGGCGTAGCCCGTCGTAGACATCGCAACTTCGCTTCATTCTTTAACCGCATCTGATTTAGCACAAGTTGATATTTATACTTGGCTCGAATTACGCTCTCAATTGCAAAAACACCACAAAGCCAGAATTGAACAGTATCGATTTCGCACAGATCTTAAGGCTTACTTGGCTAATCTAGAAAGTCGTCTTCTCTAGGTAAACTTTACCACACTAGATTAAAGTTGGGTTAAGCCAAACATAACCCAACAGCGTCTATTGTGACCTGCTTTGTACCTCAAGCCACTTCTCGCAATTGTGAGGGCACACTCACCTCTGGAAATGAAAGCGAGAGTTGTTCGGCTTGAGGTACCGCAGCTTGTTCTAACACTTGAACTTCGATATTTACACTCACCAAATAACTACCTGTATCTGCACCAACGGCTTCGGCAATTAATTTGGCAATGTCCGGACGCTTGGCTGTCAGTGGGTCACGTAATATGCACCGATCCCATTCATGCTTGGCAGTCGGATTGAGGTTGAGAATATAATGCTTCATCATCGAACTAACCCTTTAACCCATCTTCCAGAAAGTTTTCACGCAGCCGTTATGCTTTATAGCTAGGCTTTGTGAACGCTATCTATATTATAGTATATTTGTACTAATTTAGTATTGGGTATGGGACAAAGACCATTGGAAGTCTTGAGTGTTGACACAGGAAGTTCCGCCCTCTGTTCCCACACTCCCCACACTTCTCTATCTCCTCATCTCCCCACAGAGGGGTTATTTTATTCTCCCCTCTGTCGTCCCTCTGCTCCCTGTTCCTAATTACCTTTGCCGTTACCTTGGTAATTTAAGAATTGATCGTCATTTACCCAAATCGCTTGTTGAGGTACGGAAATAGAAATTCCGGCTTCGTCTAAAGCGATTTTCAGACGGCGGCGAAACTCCCGTGCTACATCCCATTGCTTTAGGGGCTGCGTTTTAATCCAGACACGAATAATCAAACCGCGATCGCCAAATTGATCTATTCCCAAAACTTGCGGTGATTCTAACATTTGAGGCTGCCATTGCTGTTCTTGACTCATCTTGTCTGCAACAGTTGCAATTAACTTCAAAGCCTCTTCTGTATCAGCTTGGTAAGCGATAGGAATTGTTAAATCGGCTCGCGACCAACGACTAGAAAGATTAGCAACAACTTTAACTTCACTGTTGGGAATCGTGATTAAGCGCCCTTCGGAATCCCGCACTTGGGTCATCCGCAGATTCAAATTTTCTACTAAGCCTCCCACATTTCCGACATTAATCACATCGCCTAAAGCGTACTGGTCTTCTATGATAATCAAGAAACCGTTAATCGCATCTTTAATCAAGTTTTGCGAAGCTAAGGACACAGCAACACCCACTAAACTGGCACCGGCTAGTAAGGGAACGATATCTATACCCAAGGAAACCAGAGCTAGTAAGATGCCAATTCCCACCCAGATAATTGTAGCAATACTTTTAGTCACACCAGAAAATGTGGAAACTCGCAATTGCAGACGTACCGAAGCTTCTGGGGTCAGGAAAGCACCACTGCTGATCAGAGTGGAGGCAAAGCGGTCAATCAAGGCATAGCTGAGACGAATAGCCACATAAGTTACCAGTACCACAAAACCTAATCGCAAAGGAAATTGGGCAGCAGTGAGAATCGCCACCTGAAATCCTCGTGTGTAGGGAAATAAACCCAAGATAAAGAAACTTCCACCTCCCCAAATTGCTGCTTGAGTTAGTTGGAACAATCGCCTCTTGGCTTCTTGCAGATGTCGGTGTTGCCGTTGATTTAGTTGCGTTGTAATAGGTTGACCTGCTGGGGAAGTTGGAGAGTCTAAGAGTCCGTTTTCGGCTTGGGAGGTAACATCTGAATTCTTTTTGGAACGTCGCTGCCAGGTATATACTCCGCAACTTATGACAATCATTGCCAGTCCGCTAGCCGCAGCAATTTTACCTTGGTCGATTAAAAATTGAGTTTGTCTCTCTTGTTTTGCCTGTTGTAAGTCTTCTTGTAAGGAGTCAGCAATTTGATTTGCCGATGTCGATATATCTACCTGTCGCAGTTCAGCATCCTCAGAAGTAATGGTCATCAAATATTGGCCGTTGACATAAATTACTGGTAATTCGTTTACTTTGCGAACTTCTACCTTGACTTGCGTATTTGCTGGTGACTGAAAGTAATTTTGGGCGATTGTCTCCAATTTCTTTTGGATATCTTCTGAACGCTCAGGAAAGTTGGTTCTTGATGCGGCTATTTGAAACAAGCGACGACCATCCAAATAAATCCAGCCGGAAACCACTCTGTTATTGAAATCATTGCTCACAGCGCTGGGAGCTTGTAATTGAGGTAAAAAAGGAATCTGGGCGGTGGCTTTTGGCACAGATACAATGGTTATAGCCATTGAACCGGCGATCGCCATCATTACATTCTCACCTAAGCGACCTTTAGGTAACACATTCCTTTTAGACAAGTGGGACGCTTGATTGGAAGCCTCCAAATCTGGCACAGACTTGGTGATGTTGCCGAGGTATGTTCCTGCTGAAAATCCCTGTTCCTTTGAACCTTTAGTAAAGCTGGGCAACACAACTTCCTTCACGACCGCCAAAAATTGAAAGCGCACTCAAACACCTCCTTGAGTAAAATTTACTGTTGACTACTTCTATAACCATCCTCTTCATTTAATTTGGGTAAATGTACCTACCTAAAGTTAAGTATTTTTCTTTCAATGATGAAATTTTCATGTTTTTTTGTAAGACTATATCTTTAGAAAGATGACATTAAATTATAAATAAGTATTTAAGGCTGATAAGAGTCTTACTCTTACCAAAGATAAAACAAAAAGGAAAAAGCTGGGGATGAAGTTGACATTAGACAAATCAAACGTCAAGCTAGTTCTCAGGACTCTTGACTAGTAATTTGCTTTCTTTCAAGCAAAAATAGCCAGTCGTAGAATAACCTAGTAGAGTGCGTAGATTTTACGTAATTTCAAACTTTTGAGGTAACTTTTGATGACCGCAACTTCTCCCCGATTAAAGCACGAGGTTAAAGACCTCGGCCTAGCTGCCTTGGGAAGACAGCGCATTGAATGGGCTGGACGTGAAATGCCAGTTTTACGGCAAATCCGCGATCGCTTTGCTCAAGAAAAACCTTTTACCGGGTTACGCCTTGTGGCTTGCGCCCACATTACAACAGAAACAGCACATTTGGCGATCGCTCTCAAAGCTGGTGGTGCAGACGCGCTGCTAATTGCTAGCAATCCCTTATCAACGCAAGATGACGTAGCTGCTTGCCTGGTCGCCGACCATGAAATTCCTGTATTTGCTCAAAAAGGCGAAGATAACGCAACTTATAATCGCCACGTCCAAATCGCTCTAGATCACCGCCCCAATATCATTATTGATGATGGTAGCGATGTGGTTGCTACATTGGTTCAACAACGCCAACACCAAATTGCCGATTTGATTGGCACCACTGAAGAAACCACAACCGGAATTGTGCGCCTAAGGGCGATGTTCAAAGATGGCGTTCTTACCTTCCCCGCAGTGAATGTCAACGATGCCGATACCAAGCACTTCTTTGATAACCGCTATGGTACTGGGCAATCGACTCTTGACGGCATCATCCGCGCTACAAACATTCTGCTGGCTGGTAAAACCATCGTCGTTGTTGGTTATGGCTGGTGTGGTAAAGGTACAGCACTCCGCGCCCGTGGTCTGGGTGGTAATGTAGTTGTTACCGAAATTGACCCGATCAAAGCAATTGAAGCCGTAATGGATGGTTTCCGCGTCCTACCAATGGCAGAAGCTGCTCAAGTTGGCGATTTGTTTATCACAGTCACAGGTAATAAACATGTGATTCGCGCTGAACATTTCGATGTGATGAAAGACGGGGCGATAGTTTGTAACTCCGGTCACTTTGATATTGAACTCGACCTCAAATACTTGGCTTCTCAAGCTAAGGAAATCAAGGAAGTTCGTCCCTTCACTGAAGAGTACAAATTGACAAGCGGCAAATCAGTCGTTGTTCTCGGTCAAGGACGCTTGATTAACCTCGCAGCTGCGGAAGGACATCCTAGTGCAGTAATGGATATGAGCTTTGCCAACCAGGCTTTAGCTGTTGAATACCTGGTGAAGAATAAAGGTAAGTTGGAACCCGGTTTGCACTCCATTCCTACTGAAGTGGATCGAGAAATTGCTCGACTCAAATTGCAAGCGTTAGGAATTAGTATAGATAGCCTAACACCCGACCAAATTGAGTACATCAATTCTTGGACTAGTGGAACTTGATGTTAACTGATTAATTAATGTTTTGGGATAGGCTTCGGCTTATCCCTTTTTTTGTGTTTCGTGTTATGGATTTATTTAACAGTTATAAAAATTCATTTAGAAGCAGAGATATCAGCAGGAGGCAGCTATGCTGGAGGCAGGAGGTAAAACATTACTATTCCTAACATCTACGCTTGTCATTATGTCCTAACCTTTATTCGCTTGCTATACCTAACGAACAATCAATAAAATTATCTGACCCAAAATAAAAAATTTTTATAAGTCGGCAAATATAATTCATGTATATAAAGACAAAACCCACCTACGCTGGTTAAAAAATGTTATTTTTTAGTCCACCTTCGTGGACTTTTTTTGTATAGCCGCAATTCGTTCTTACTCGCTCAGCGTTTTATATTAGGGTAATAATTACTCAAAATCTTGGCATCGCTTCACAAAACAGTACTCTCATAAGAACCACTCATGTAACCTTTGTTTGGCTCGCCGAAAGCTTGCAAGTGACATAAATCACCTGACAACAAGGCTTTGAGGTATCAATTACGAAAATTTAAGCAAAAAAAAATTACCAACCAGCCAAAGTGTCCGGTTTTTTTGGCTTTGTGATGATAAATAAAAATAATAACGTTTAAAGTCATGCTTCATACCCCGAAGAATTGCTGAAATTCTTCGCTGCTTTCAGGATGACTACTGACAACATCTGCCGCCAATCAGTCTTTTCCTGGGGATGCTGCTAATCCGCTACAAACAAACGAGACAGAGCTACATCAAAAGGCTCTACCACAAAACTTACTCTAAATGTGTCTAAGTAACTATGCTGAGCAAGTGTAAAGGTGTCATGAGTCATGGAGGCAATTTTAAAGCAATTATAAAGAGCTTGGTGCCATTTTGGCAGGTTTTAATCGTAAATATGCGATATTAGTAGATTGTACAAATCTTTATTCTTCTTCGCACACTAGTTACTATCTACTCAAAATTGCTAAAGCTAAGCGGATTTTGACACAAATAAATTTACGCTAATTTATGAAGTAGGAAATAATACATGGTATTATCACTGTCTTCTCACAACGTTATTCAGTATCTGCAAGATGTGGGTCTGTGTAACTCAGAATATGGCAGCTCGGATGAATCTGACTTGCCAAGGAGTAGCAGCAAAAATTTCAATTTACTTGTAACTCTAGCTGATAATCGCCAACTGCTCCTCAAACAAGAACGTAACATTAACAGTGAAGGCCTGCCCCATGAATTATTTAAAGAGTGGCTGTTTCACCAATTGCTCCAGCAGTTTCCAGTTTTTGGCAATGTTTCGGCGATCGCACCATTAGTAGTGCATTTCGACGAAGAAAATTCTATTCTTGTCCGCAATTACCTGAATGACTATCTTGAGCTTCGGACATTATACCACAAAAATGAGATTTTTCCACCAGAAATTGCTTGTGCAATTGGTACAACCTTAGCAGGACTGCATCGTGCAACCTTCCAACGCCGAGAGTATAAGGATTTTATGGCAACTGCTCCCCAAGGAGAGTTTCGCTATGGCTTTTACAATCCAGCGCAAGGGATAGGGTCAATTAGTCCAGAGATTTTTGGTAGTGTTCCCAGCGATGCGTTGAAATTCTACGTTCTCTATCAACAATACGAGAGTTTAGAATCTGCGATCGCAGATTTGGCATTTGACTGGAATGCTTGCTGCTTAACTCACAACGACCTGAAATTGAATAACATTTTAGTTCATTCTCGCTGGCAGCAACTAGACAATTGCCTAGTGCGACTAATTGATTGGGAAGCTTGCGCTTGGGGAGATCCAGCTTTTGATTTAGGAACTTTACTCGCAAGCTATTTAGAAATTTGGCTCAAGAGCCTAGTAGTAGATCGTACCATTGAGTTAGAAGAATCTCTACATCTAGCGTTGACACCGTTAGAGATTTTACAACCTTCAATTATTGCCCTGATTAGGTCTTATCTCTATGCTTTCCCGATGATTTTAGAATACCGTAGTGACTTTATTTCGCGGGTTATCCAATTTGCGGGACTGGCACTGATTCATCAAATTCAGGATATGATTACTTGCCGAAAAAACTTTAGTAATGCTGATATCTGTATGCTGCAAGTAGCTAAAAGTTTACTGACAATACCAGAGCAAGCTGTGTTGACTATTTTCGGTATCTGCGAATCAGAAATTGTCAACCCTGTGGCTAAAATCCATAAACTTCCTCAGCCTCAAAAAGAGCAGCAGTTACTTCGCATTTATTATGAAAAAACTCGACTCCGTGGTTGTTAATGGTAGGGAGCAGAACAAGAATAATTGAGAATTATGGAGTCAGAATAGTTAAAAAATCTAGATAAATTTTCATATTAGACTTCTGAGTAATTTTGGCTTTGAAATCCTCAGAGATGAATTTTTACTAAATTTTAAATTGTTCTGCGTATTATTTACCCTATGATAAATTTAAGAAGATTTTGCTTCATACTAGTTTTATAAAGAAGAACAAAAATATCAGTCGTCAGAACTTAGCCAAAGGTTAAGCGAGTAGCTCAACAGTATAGATTAAAACCTCATACTTTCATGGGCGAAACAAATCTCAAAGTTCTTCGGGTTATTACTCCATCTTTTTATGGGTGGAGTATTCTGGATTCAGAATTCACCAATTCTGAGTTTTGTTTGATGATTTTGAATTTTCTCTGTTTTAATTTTGAATGGATTAATGTTATATTCTGCCAATCAACCGCTGACTTCTCTGTTGGACATTGCTAAGAATATCCAGATAGAGTCAAATTTTTGTATTTACCATCCCAATTATCAACCCTTTGCTCTGCCGACTAAAGTAGCCGACAGATTTCAGCAAACTCCGGCAGATTTACAACAAAAGTATTTGGCTTTACTATTGCGAAATTTTCTCTATGGAATCTATTACAATGGCTCCCTGCAAACTACTTTAGCAGTCAATACTGATACTACTAATCACACATCAAAACATAATTTAGAAGATAGTTCGATTTCGGAGATTGATTGGGACTTCTACAAACAACTGCACAAAAGTAATCACGGCGTAGGTTACTTTGACTCAGAATGGCAGGTACTGCGGCAAGAACCTGATGGTAGTATGGCTGTGACAAAAGGTGGTTTGACACTTTATATTGAGCCAGACTGTCATTTAGAATCCAGTAAGAAATCTACGAAAGTGGGTGACATGGTAGCAATCTGGATGCCCAAAAATCGCCTGCAAAACGGTTGTTACATAGCAGTTAGTAATGTCAGACAACAACAGCAAACTAATCCAGACAGTAATTTAGGAGCAGGGCGAATCTACTTTAACTTGACACCATCTGGTGCGATCGCTCTGATGAATAGCTTAACCCTGCAACTGAATGCAGCCTCCATTCCCTTTAGCTTTCAGGTTCTCCATAATCCCTGTACATACGGACGTTACGATTCCGGGGTACTCTACTTTGAACTCCACGACTATCCAGCAATCCGCACCATCCTTCAAACAGTTTATTTAGAAAATCAATTTTATTTCCAACCCGAAATTCCTTTGTTTACCAAATTTTTAGCACTGGGGTTAGGTTTAGCTGAAGAACCAACCCAAAAATTTGCCGCACAAGAAAGTTTTGGCATGAACCGTTGTCAAATTGTCGCTAATGCTTTATTGGAAGCTTGGCAAAAAGGTAAGAATGCAATGGAAGAACGGATGAGGGTGATTAACCAACACTTTAGGCAGCACTTAATAGATTTACAGCGTCCTTATCTCAATCCTAGTTCTGAGGATATATATTATCCGTTAGATTGATTTGATGAAGCATACCCAATACCCTTTTATAATTCAACAATCACCGGTACATGATCGCTCGGTTGAGTTAATTTTCTCGGTTCAATATCGATGATGCAACTTTTGGCACGCTCATATAGTATCGGTGTGAGATAGTGATGGTCAATCCGCCAACCCAAGTTGCGACGGAAGGCGGCGGCGCGATAATCCCACCAGCTATAATTTCCACCTTCGCTAGTAAATTTACGAAAAGCATCGGCAAATCCCAAGGTGAGAATATCTCGTAAGGCTTGGCGCTCTGTTTCTGTGGCCATAATGTGATTTTCTGTACTCACTTGTTCGTGAATATCCTTGGCTGACGGTGCAATGTTAAAGTCACCACACACACAAATATCAAGTTGTGACAGCAGCAGCGATCGCAAGTACTCGCCTAGCACTGTTAGCCAGCGCAGTTTATATTCGTATTTTTCGGTTCCTACCGCTGCACCGTTAGGAACATATAAGTTTACAATCCTAATACCCTCAATTACACCTGTAATTACTCGCTTTTGCTCATCCCATTCCGGCGGTAAATCTGGCAAAATTTCCCTAAAACCGCTACTTACGTCTTGGAGTGGTTGGTAGCTGATTATAGCTACGCCGTTATAGGATTTTTGTCCTGATACATAGAGGTGATAGCCCATTTGCTCAAAAGGCGATCGCGGAAACTCTGCATCTATAACTTTGGTCTCTTGCAAGCAAAGAACATCAACGGGATTATGAGTCAACCAATCAGTAACCTGTTCTAGACGAATCCGAATTGAGTTGACGTTCCAAGTAGCGATTTTCATGAGTTGGCTATCAAAATTTTTGGGAAATTACTAATTACAAATTATGTAATTTTTCTACAATTATTTAATATTTAGAAGATATATTCTATTTCCTCATTATCTTTAAACCAAGCTTGAATAAATTGATCCCATTTGATAATTTAGTGTTTTCAGCTACAAAATATTCCTTTTTGTTAGTTCTGCTACAAAATATTCTACTCGATTATGATCCGGAAGACAGATGCAACAAGTAATTGATTAGCTATAGGTTATAAATGTAGCTCAGGGTTGACTTTTGCCAACAGTCCAGAGATTTGTAGGTAGAAAATTTTCGATACAGTTAACCAAATATTGTGCTTTTGTTAGCCTATTAGGTTAATTTAAATTTCAAAAAAGTAAGTACAAATGCTTTGTTCTCATAAAATAATGAGGTAATTCATTATTTTGAGAGCAAATTTACAGACTGAACCGAAACAACTTATGAAAATCGCTCAAGTTGCCCCCTTATGGGAAAGGGTACCACCTCCTAGTTATGGAGGAATAGAACTGGTAGTGAGTCGCTTGACTGATGAACTTGTTCGTCGCGGTCATGAGGTAACTTTGTTTGCCTCTGGCGATTCTCAAACTCTGGCTCAATTAGAAGCAGTTTATCCACGTGCATTGCGCTTAGACCCAAATGTCAAAGAGTATGTAGTGTACGAAATGCTAGAACTGAGTCAAGTTTATCAACATGCTGCCCAATTCGATATTATCCATTCTCATGTAGGGTTTTCGGCATTACCTTTAGCGAGTTTGATAACAACAACTTCTACAGTACATACTCTGCACAATAATTTTACAAAAGACAATAGTAACGCATTTAGCTACCACCAAAAGCAACCATACGTTAGCATTAGTAACTCCCAGCGTCAAATCGACCTCAATTATATTGCCACAGTTTATAACGGAATTGAGCTAGCAGATTATCCATTTGTAGCTCAACCGTCAGAGCCTCCATATTTGGTATTTTTAGGTCGGTTTTCGCCAGAAAAAGGGCCACAACATGCAATCGCTATTGCCAAGCAAACTGGTTGGCGCTTGAAGATGGCTGGAAAAGTTGACTTAGGAGATTCTAAGTTTTTTGAACAAGAGATTGCGCCCCATATTGATGGTCAGCAAATTGAATATTTAGGCGAAATTAGCCATGCCCAAAAGACTGAACTTCTGGGCAATGCGGCGGTTGCTCTTTTCCCCATTGCATGGCAAGAACCTTTTGGCTTAGTAATGATTGAATCAATGGCAACTGGTACACCAGTAATTGCCATGAATTTAGGTTCCGTATCTGAGGTGATTGCCCACGGGAAAACAGGTTTTATCTGCAAAAACTATGCTCAAATGGCAGCAATCATTCCACAAGCTTTGGAACTCAATCGTCAAAACTGTCGAAAGTATGTAGAAAACAAGTTTAGCGTTAACCAAATGGTTAACGGATATGAAGCTGTTTACAGACAAATTATTAAAGACCGCATAGAATCGAATGGCCACATTCATGCGGGCAACATTCGTTTTTAATCAACTGCTTTTTTTGCTGAGCTTAAACAACAACTTTTATTAAAGGAAGACATTGGTATGAGTACGAGAGCCAACACTTGCCCATGCTGCGGCAGCTCCCTTCTACGTCATGTCCGTCATGGCGAACTATATTGGTTTTGCCTGTCATGCCGACAAGAAGTACCACTATTAACTACGACTCGCTTGCCCAATGTGGAAAGCCGAAATACTGGAGTCCTTCCCCAAACAGCTGTTAATTCCTAGTTTTTGTACATCTAACGATAGATAAAAGTGTACTACAAATCAATAACAATTTAGGCAACTCCAAGAAATAAATTATCCCGTTTGAAGTTGATAACTGTTGAGTGTTGAGTATTGACTGTAAACAGTAGGATATTTTTTAGAAAGGAAGTTCCTTTGTTTAGACCTATCAAAAATAGTTCCAACTGGTAAAATCAGGTGGATTTAGTTGATAGGTTTAAAACTTTGTTAGCAGCATTACTTTACGGGCAAGAAAATTTACGTCTAGAGGAAGTTGCCGATCCCACGCCTACGGCTGGCGAAGTTGTAATTAAAGTGGGGACAGCAACAACTTGTGGTACAGATTTGAAAGTCTGGCGGCGTGGTGGTCATGCCAAAATGTTAAAACCACCAACGCTGTTTGGGCACGAAGGTGCTGGACAAATTGTTGCTTTGGGGGCAGACGTTACACATTGGCAAGTTGGCGATCGCGTTGTCGCGAATAATTCTGCTCCATGTAACGATTGCTTTTTTTGTCAACGACATGAATATTCATTGTGTCCAAATTTGACATGGAATAATGGAACTTTTGCCCAATATCTAAAAATTCCTGCACCAATAGTACAGCATAATTTATTGCAGATTCCTGATGGGTTACCTTGGGAATTAGCAGCGATGACAGAACCGCTAGCTTGTGTGTTGCATGGTGTAGCGCGTTCTCATATTCAGCCCAAAGATAAAGTAGTCGTTTTGGGAGATGGGGCGATTGGGTTGATGTTTGTCGCAGTTTTAGCGAATACTGCTGAGGTGTTGCTGTGGGGAGGTAATGACCACAGGTTAGAGATTGGCAAGAAATTGGGTGCAGCCCAGACCTTTAATTATCATCAAATTCCGGATATTCCTAGTGTGGTGAAAGAACTTACCCAAGGATGGGGTGCAGATGTGGCGATTGAAGCAACAGGTGTGCCTAGCGTTTGGGAAACTGCGATCGCTTCTGCCCGTCCTGGTGGAACAGTCAACTTATTCGGTGGCTGTCCGCGGGATACTAAAATTACTGTTAACACAGAACAGCTACACTATAGCGAACTAACAATAAAAGGCGTGTTTCATAATACACCAAAGTATGTGCGATCGGCGCTTGCACTCATAGCTAGTCAAAAAATTCCCTTTGAATTACTTATTAGCGAACAGCGGCCATTAAAAGATTTAGAACAAGTGTTTTATGAGATGAAAGCGCGTCAAGTGATTAAAGTAGCGATGATTCCTTAAATACTTATGATATCTGTGAGGGTCGGTAATGGGTAATGTGTGATGGGTAAACAATTCAATTTCCAATAACCAATTCCCAAAAAGACCAACCATATTGTAAGTAATTAGCCAAACTTGATATTACCCTCTTTTGTCACTCTGGGGAAATAAAAATTGAGGCTAAATGATGAAATCTAGATTTAGTGAGAAGATTAGTGATCGCAAACTAATAGAAACCTAAAAACAAAGCTTTATAGGTAAAATCCTGTCTGGGCAAAAGTTACAGATTATTCTCTGCCGAAAGTGACAAAAGAGGGATTACATTCATCTGTGCGTTTCTAATCAAGGGCAAGCGAACGAGTGCGATTTGGACTTACATACAATTTATTTTTCTTGTGATGTGTACCTTGCCTTAAACATTGCAGCGTTCAACAAGCAAAATATCTATTTTTATTTATCCAAAGAATATCTCTCTAGTGGTTTGTGCAAATTACTTTGACTTTAAAAAGATAAAGTATACATAAATTTCAGTACTTATGTATATTTATTAACAAATAATATCAAGAATATGCAAAGATATTTATCTAAATCTAGATATGTAACTAAATATTCTATCTTGAGTTAGTATGATGTTATTTAGATATTTCCTTTTTTGAAGCCAAATACCCAAGGACGAAGGGATAAAGATTCCTTTCCTGTAGCCAATCAAGTGTTCCCTATTTTCTAACTAGTAAGACTTACGCATTGACAAAACAACTAAATTATGAGTTGTGGATTTGCGACATTCAAGCTCGATTTTTCAACTCTTGTTTAGCAATATCTATGGCAGATATTTGCCTATGCGACTGATAGAGGATGATTTAAATCAGCTTAAAACTCGTTTTTTGTAAATCTAGATGCTGATAAATTTTAGACGCCCTTAAGACTTAGACAGTTCCAAGTGCTTGGATAAGTAATATTTGCAAGTTAATTAAAAGGAGAAGATTCATCAAAAATTTGTAACCCCTAACGGGGAAATTTAAGTATGTCGAAAGTCTCACATTTGGGCTAACTTTTGTGCCTAAAGGCACTAATAACTGAGAGCTAAAATTACTCCCAAATATTAATTCAGGTAGGAATAATTTATGGCAAATATCACTGGGACCAACGCAAATGACACGTTAGTGGGTACTGACAGTGCCGATACAATTAATGGTAAAGCTGGCAATGATATCATCGCAGCCAATCAAAAAAACGACACTTTAACAGGTGGAGGCGGCAAGGACATATTTGTTTATAACTTGTTCGACGGTACTGATACGATTACTGATTTTGGTGGCGTCGGTAAAGGTACAAATCCAACAGCAGCAGTAATTGCCGAAGTTGATACTATCAAATTCGTTAACGGGGGCTTGACTGCGCGAAATCTGCTACTCACCCAAAATGGTAATAATTTGGAAATCACCTTTGCAGAAGAGCGCTATTTTGCAGAAGACGGCTATACCAAACTTATTCTCAAAGACTTCAAATTAGAAAACTTAGAGAACCTCAAAGCAAATGGCACAACACCAGCGATTGGTAATATCTTATTTGATGGTCAAACTAGTATCACCGATAGCTTTAATGTTCTAGATGCTAACTCTACTGATACAAGTATCGGCATTAAAAATACGGTGACCTTTTTCAATGACTTAGACAACAACATTACTGCTTTAGACAACTCGGATGATGTGGTAAATGGTCAGGGGGGCAATGACAAAATTGATGGCTTAAGTGGCAACGACGTTTTGAGGGGTGGTTCAGGCAACAATACTCTCATTGGTGGTGTAGGCAATGATAGCCTAGAGGCTTTCTATTCTTCTGGAAATAACATTCTCAGGGGGGATGCAGGGGATGACTACCTTGATATTAGCTACTCTACTGGTAACAATAATGTTTCAGGACAAGATGGGGATGATTACTTTTACACCCGTGGAGTTCAGGGTAGCAACATCCTAAATGGAGGGGATGGCAATGACCGATTCGATTTGTACGCCCCAGATACAGCCCCCTCTTCCTTAGCAACTCAAACCCTAGACGGAGGGACAGGAGACGATTACCTAACTATATATTGTTTCAATGCTACCGAGGCAATCACAACGACATTCAATCCTGCTGCTAATACTGGCTCAATTACGGCGGGTACATATCAGGTTAACTACAAAAATATCGAAAGATTAGAGATTCGAGGTACAACCTTCGGTGACTTGATTGTAGGGAGCAATGGCGACGATTTTCTTTCTGGGGGCAGTAGTGGCAATGATTCTAGTTATGGCAATGATACGATTTTTGGGGGTGTTGGTAATGATAACTTGAGTGTTGAGTATTCAACAAGCGATAATATCCTTAACGGTGGTGTTGATAACGATTATTTAAGTGTTGACTCTTCAACAGGCAGTAACACTCTCAATGGTGATGCTGGCGACGATTTCTTAAGTACTAACTCTTCAAAAGGTAATAATCTGCTTAATGGAGGGGATGGCGACGATTCCTTGAGTGCTAACTCTTCAAAAGGTGATAATCTGCTTAATGGAGGAGATGGCAACGATGACTTGAGTGCCTCTGGCGACAATTTAATAAACGGCAGCATTGCCTCAGGCAATAACACCCTCAACGGTGGTACTGGCGACGATAAGTTGCTTGCTTACCTTTCAATAGGTAATAATCTACTTAATGGAGGGGATGGCAATGATTCTCTCACTGTTGTAATCTATGATGAGGCTAGGATTGGCAATAATGTTCTCAATGGGGGGAATGGCAATGATTCGTTATACCTGGATATTTCCTCCTCTTCCTTACTGACTCAACAGACAGTAGATGGGGGAACAGGTGACGATTTGTTGACGGCCAATCTATCCGAATCTAGTACAGGAATCACTTCGACTTTTAATGCTGCTACTAACACCGGCTCAATTACGGCGGGCACGAATCAGGTTAGCTATAAGAATATTGAACGATTAAATATCTCCTCAAGTACAGACTACAATGACTACATTGTGGGGAGCAATGGCAATGATACGATAAGTGGATACAGTAGCGGCAATGATACGATAGATGGTGGCAAAGGTGATGATTTGTTGAGTGTCGAGACCTATAATTCTACCAAAGATAGGGGAATCACTTCGACATTCAATGCTACTACTAACACTGGCTCAATCACATTAGGCACGAATCGGATTAGCTACAAGAATATCGAACGATTAAATATCTCAAATACACTCTACAATGACTTATACAATGACTACATTGTAGGGAGCAATGGCAAGGATACGATTGATGAATCCTATGGTGGCAATGATACTATAGATGGGGGCATAGGTGACGATTTGTTGACCATCGAGTACTACAATGGTACTGGGGCAATCACTTCGACATTCAATGCTACTACTAACATCGGCTCAATTACGGCGGGCACGAATCGGATTACTTACAAGAATATCGAACAATTAAATATTTCAGGTTCCTCCAACGATGACTTGATTGTGGGGAGTAATGGCAATGATACCCTCAGCGGAGGTAGTGGCAATGATACCCTTAACGGTGGTGCTGGTGACGATGAATTGTCTGCTAACGCTTCAACAGACAATAACCTGCTTCTTGGAGGCGATGGCAATGATTCTCTTAGTGCCTCTGGAAGCGTCTTGATATACCGAGGTGAGGCTTACGTAACTTATATCTCTGGCAATAACACCCTCAATGGTGGTGCTGGTAACGATAATTTAGTTACTAACTTTTCAAGTGGTAATAACCTGCTCTCTGGTGGTGATGGCAACGATTCTCTGTTTGCTTACGACCCTGATTCATTATACAGTTTGTACGGAGTTTATGCTGTCTCAGGCAATAACACCCTTAGCGGTGGCACTGGTGGTGATTACTTGAATGTTAACAATTCATCAGGTGATAACCTCCTAGATGGTGGCGATGGCAATGATACTCTCACAGCCTCTGGTGGTTTTGGTAAGAACACCCTCAAAGGTGGAAATGGCAATGATACCCTTATAGGCGGTAAAGGTAATGATAGCCTTTATGGGGGAGTTGGTACTGATACCTTTGTTTTCAGTAGTTTTAATGACGGTCTCGATCGCATTTATGATTTCAACACCACTAATGAAGTGATTCAAGTGTCGGCTGCTGGTTTTGGTGGTGGTTTATCAGCAGGTGTACTTAAGACAAGTCAGTTTACAATCGGTACATCTGCAACCACCAGCACTCAAAGGTTGATTTATAACTCGACTACAGGTGCATTGTTCTTCGACCAAGATGGCAGTGCAGGTGGGTTTGCTCAAATACAATTTGCACAACTTACTGCTGGCTTGTCGTTAACCAACACCAATTTAGTGGTTGTTTGAAGGTAATTAGGGTTTCACCCCAGGCAACAAGTAAGATCGTAAACTTTAAGAATGCGAGGTACTATTATAAACACCTCGCATTACATTCACCTGTACGTTTGTAATCAATGGCAAGCGATCGCAATTTTGACTTAGATATAGCAGAAGGCAGGAGGCAGGAGGTAAAACTATTGCTAACTCCAGCATTTCTAAGTCTGCCTGTTTAACTTGCTGTAATACTGGATTTTGCTTTCCTTTGTGGCAATTTCAAAGTTCGCTTCCAAATGATCGCGCCAGTTGCTTCTCCTATCGGAGACGCTACGCCAACAAGTCGGCACAGCCGCCCAACGCACTGGCTCCCCTTTTTTTTTAGTACCTGCCTTAACCAGTCAGGACTCAATGTTATCAAGCGTTCTTTTTCTAATTTTTGGGCTAACTGAACGCTGTTATATGTACGTGGCTCTTGCTCTAAACAATATAGCTAAAAAAACCATGTCATCTGCCCACCTTGATTTTCCTCCCCGCCCTGGTTTCTCCCAAAGTCACTCTCAGCCTAGCTTTTCCCATCTATGCAACTGAGTATTTAATGTCTGGAACATGCGTCATTAAAAACCATGTGGAATTTTCCGGAAGCTTTTCTATATCCGTCGTGATTTGCCAATAACGAACATTGCGTCTCTTGCCAAAAATAATCTCTCTGATATATCGAACTTCCTGATTACCATTAGAGAAAACACGATTAAATTTTCGCCATTTGTTATACCTGATACCTTGTCCTTTTGGCAGCCAAACTCCGTGGTTACTACGTATAGCTACGACAAAATTAAGTTCTAATTGATTCAATAGACTTATAAAATTACCATCACTTTCCCCATACAGGCTATCTGCCAAAACTAATTCAAACTTAAACCCCATTTCTTGAAGTTCTCGGATTAATTCTGCTGCAATTTCTGGTTTAGTTTTATATTTATCTCCTGCTTTCAATCTCTCTCGTGGTTTATAAATTTGAAATGTTAAAGGAAAGGTCATGTTCTCAATTACACCATAGGCTGTTACTACAACTATGCCCTGAGCAATTTTGTTTAAGTTCCAAATATATTGACGTTTCACATAGTCTGTAGTAAGACTTTGTTTTGAGTCTCCAGTTTCATCAATTATTAGAATCAGCGATCGCTTATTTAATACTCGTAGTATTAGTTCTAATCTTCGCTTTTTTAACGATTCTACCGACCACGGTGATTCTGTTAAAAATGATGTAGTGATTGCTGGTTCTCTAACCCTACCACCTTGGCTATTTCTGGTAAGGATTTCCTTTTTATCTCCGATATCATTTTTAAATGTAGATATCGGAAATTTTCAAAACTCCTAACTTCTGGAAATAGGTTTTGGTAGATTCCACAGTATTCATCCACAAATTTGATGCTTGGTTTGGGGCTTCTTGGCTGTATCATCGTTCCCTCCTGCCTCCTGCTATACATTCCACAAACGTGGGCGTATTCAGCAACTGATTCAAGACGCAGGGTGTGAACTGCTGTATCTACCGCCATATTCTCCAGACCTCAATAAGATTGAGAAGTGCTGGTCTTGGCTAAAAAGTAGAATCTGCAAGGTCTCTAGTCCCAACTTGGCAACTATTGGGACGTGATAACTTTAAGTCACATCGCTAGATAAGCAAATCACCACAACCTATTTATTCATTTGTGGTTATTCTGTAGCAATTATGACATCTGATGCTTTAATCACAGCAACCGCATGTTTTCCCTCTTGAAGCTGGAGATGTTCTACCGACTCTTTGGTAATAATTGCAGTTACTTCCACTCCAGGCACAATTTCTAATATAACCTCAGAGTTGACTGCTCCTTGATGAATTGCCTTAACAGTTCCTTTCAAAGAATTACGAGCGCTAATTTCCATCTTTTGATACTCTCTAGTTAGAAACTAATTTTGAACTTAGTAATACTAACAACTATCAAATTATAGCAGGAGGCAGGGGGCAGGAGGTAAAAACATTACTCTTCCTAGCATTCATCCTTTCAAAATGTCCTAAAGGGTGTGACTACGGCTACAAACGAGGTATTAAATGCAGGAATCATGCATCAGACATAAATACTTTTTACCTCCTGCCTCAAAACCCGTAGCTTTGTACTTCATGCAAGAGAAAACTGCGGTATTACTATAATGAAATGTTGCCTTTTGTACTGAATAATATCTAACTATAACCTCAGAGTGATGTTTTATTAAAAGAATTGAGGCATGTTTACTTTGGGTCATCAAGGCATTTAGTGCATCTTAGCTTTTAAAAAGTACGCCAGTCTTCAGACCCATTAATCTAAATTTTGCTGCTCTGGGTAACAAGATTTGTTAACAAGTAAAGGAAACACCAACTATGTCATCCCAAGCTGAAGAATTTACTATTGGTGTTGAAGAGGAATATCAAATTATCAACCCTGTAACACGGCACTTGAGTTCGCGTGTAGAACACGTTCTTCCAAAAGCTGAACAAGCACTTGGCACTGAGGTACAGCCAGAAGTCCAGCGTTCGCAGATAGAAATTGGTACACCCATTTGTAAAACACTTGCAGATGTCAGAAGTGAGCTTGTTCGCTTGCGTAGCGAAGTGATTGCAGCAGCGGCTAAAGATGGAAACCAAATTGCTGCGGCTGGCACACATCCGTTTTCACATTGGGATGAACAGCAAATCACGCCTAAAGAACGTTATCAAGCGCTGATGCGAGATTATCAACAACTTACTCGCGAACTAGTCATCTTTGGCTGTCACGTGCATGTAGGAATTAGCGATCGCGCTCATGCTATCAGCGTCATGAACCGTGCCCGTGTATGGCTTGCCCCACTCTTAGCACTAGCAGCATCCTCGCCTTTTTGGTTAGGTACAGATACAGGCTATGCCAGCTATCGCACCGAGATTTGGAGCCAATGGCCGCTATCTGGAGTACCACTGGTTTTCGAGTCTTTTGAAGAGTACGAAGCACTTGTAGAAGCTTTGGTGGCAACTAAAACTGTAGAAGAAGCAACGAAGATTTATTGGGATGTACGTTTGTCAGAGCGTTTCCCAACAATAGAGTTTCGCCTTACCGATGTCTGTCAGACAGTAGACGAAGCGGTAATGATAGCTGGGCTTGTACGCGCTCTCGTCAGGACTTGTTATCAACAAGCGCTCAACAATGAACCTTTTGTGAATGTGCGCCACGAACTGGTACGTGCTGCTCAGTGGCGTGCTGCACGCTATGGATTAGATGATGATTTAATCGACCTTGTTGCAATTAAAACTGTTCCAGGGCGCGAACTGGTTAAGAATTTTCTGAATTTCCTTCGTCCATCGCTAGAGGAGTATGGAGAATGGGATGAAGTTTCGTCTCTTGTACAAGAAACGATGCAGCAAGGGAACGGTGCAACACGGCAGCGTGAAGTTTACAAACGAAACGGAAGCTTGGAGGATGTTGTTGATTTAATTGTCCGAGACACAGCAAAAGGGATAGCGTCAGTATAGGAGACAGGACTTTATGCTACTTTTACAGCACGGTATTAGAAGCTGAAATTACGGAATGCACGCACACCCGCAGCACAAAAGATATCTTTTTGTAAATCAGTAAAGCGATTGAGACAATCAGGTCCATTTGATGGATGTACTTGCTGCTATTTGAGGTGAGATTATTAGTTTAAAAGCTTTTAATTCAAAAGTTGTAAACCACTTATGACAAGATTACCAATCGTTCGTCAGATCCTTTTAGACTCAGATACCGGATTGCTACCATATCTGAATCAGCAATTGCTCTCCACAGAATTTTCACATTTTAAATCCCAGTTTGGTTTTCATGTAGATGAATATTCTACGCAAGTTATCACTAATGATAATTTAATAGAAATACAAACGATACTTTTGTTGACTCTGAATTTATTAATTGTTGTAGATAGCCAAGCACAGCAAGATGAAGCAACGCTACACGCCTTAGAATTTCAAGAATTGCTAGATACACAAATCATCATTTGGAGTCAGAACAATCAAAAATTACTCAAACCAATTTCAGAAATCAAAGGGACGTTCAGCGAGTTGTCAGAAATACCTTACCTTGGAGGGTATCTTCCAGGTTTTGAAATTAGGAGTCGATTTTATCTAATCTACAATGCTGGGGCATTACAGCACTATAAGTCTAACGAGTCAACTTCTTCGCCTCAATCTTCGAGCTATAGTCCAGGTGAACGCACACCCGTAAGTGGACAATACGAACTCATTGATGCTAATGGACAAGGCACAGGGTTGGAGGTAACATCGACCGCTGGAAATCCTTTTCCTCCGACAAGCAAACCGAACCAATTTTATCGGTTAGTTGACCCCACTGCTCATAAAAATAATTGAGGAAATTATCTGGTGCAGGGGTAGGTTATTGGTTACAAGTGGCACCTTTACTTATGTGCTTAGTCTGAGGTTGAGCTGATGCCAAAGCGGATTCTAGAGCAGCAGAAGTAAGGTGCATGAATAGCGTAAGCCATATCAAACAACTGAATTCTGGGAAATGAGACTATTGGTATATGAATAGCGCATCGTTATTTTGGAACAAAAGACAGTAATTTATTCTCAGCATTCAAATTTAATACTGTGCCTCAACTTGATAAAGAGCAGGGTTAGCTTCAATTGGTAATTGTTGTTCAAAAATCTCTTGTTGAGAAATACGTTTATAAAAAGCTGCTTGCCAAGTTGATTCACTAGACCACTTTGCAATATTAATAAATTGAAATCGTGCTGTAGGTGAAAGACTGCGGTGTAGCTTTGTTTCAATAAACCCCGGCTCATTTTTCATCAGTTCGGCAGTCTGATGCCATTTAGCAACAAATTCTTCCTCCATACCTTGAGGTACATAAAAAACGTTGATCAGTACCACAGATGAATCCATAAAGGCTTTTCCCTAAAGTCTGTTGTGCTAGACAATAGCATTGAACAACGTACGAATAATATACCTTTGGTAGGATTATCGTTAATTCAAATGTTGCTTATCTACAGAAATCATTAACCCGGATATCGCGCCCCAGCTCAATCCTTCTCTACTCCAAAAAATCTTATATTGGGACAGTTAAGGGAACTCCATTATCTTTGGGTTTCAACTTGAGAATAAATGGAACAGCTTTTAATACCCAATCTGACACAGGTGTGTAATTAGCAGCTTCTTCTCCAAAGCTAATAGAGAGCATATCTGTATGAATAATCCCTGGGTTGAGTGGGATAGCTGCCATACCAGTCGGCAATTCTTGTGCTAGAGACCGAGTTAATCCTTCTATTGCCCACTTGGAAGCACAGTATGGTGCGACTTGAGGTGAAGTAGAGCGTCCCCAACCAGAACTTAAGTTGACAATAATACCATGCTTTTTTTTCACCATTGCTGGCACAAAATGGCGAATTATATTCACCACTCCTTTAATATTGATATCAATTAATTGGGAAAATTCTTCAGATGGTATCTCCCACAAAGGTGCTGGATAATTAATAATTGCCGCGTTATTTATTACTATATCCGGCGGTTGATATTTATTGAGTACGTGTTTTGCCCATTTTTCTACTTGCAGTTCATTTGCTACATCTACAGATGTAAAATCGTTGGGCGCACTAAACTTCTGGCGTAGTTTATCAATAGCATCTGATGAACGGGCGCAACCAATTACCGTATGCCCTTCTTGAATAAAACCCTCAGTCATGGCATAACCTAAACCTTGACTTATCCCTGTAATTAAGATTAGCTTGGTCATACTTTCCTAAAATTTAGTATCAATACTTTGAAAGAACAGTAAGCTGTTCTACAGATAAGAATATTAACAAAAAATCGGATAAATTATTAAATGCCGAAATCTTCGCTATTAAAGGATTCTTATACTTGAGATGCCTTTGTCCTAAAAAAATATCCCACTATTCACAGTCAACAATCATCAGTATTAGCATTAAATTAGGTTGGAACTGCTGTAAATTGAGTTACTATCTCTGATGCCCGATCGAGCCATGACTGATTAATAGCAGTATAGTAGGTGGAATGATTGGCGATCGCTTTCACAATGTTTCCCAAGTCAGCGTTACCAGCACGTGCCCCTAATCCATTAATAGAGCATTCAATTTGTTTTGCTCCTACTTCCAACGCCAAGAGTGAATTCTCAACTGCAAATCCTAAGTCATCATGACAGTGAACTGCAAGGGTTGCCTGCTCAATATTAGGAACTCGGTGCATCACCATTTCAATTAGATTAGAAAACTCATTTGGCTCACTAACCCCTAGACTGTCAGGGATAGTGATTGTTGTTGCACCACTAGTTATTGCTGTTTCCACCGCTTTGCATACTAAGTCAGAATGGCTGCGTGTGGCATCAAAAGCTGACCATTCCACATCTGGGCAATAGTTTCTTGCCAGAGACACACTGTTACTAACTGTTTGGATTACCTCTGATGCAACCATATTTGCCTGAAGGCGAACTGGAGTGAACACATTGATTCGTCCTTTTTCAGTTCCTTTGAGCGCCGCCGCCACCGCAGCAATTTCTTCTGGTTTACTACTAGCCAAACCACAGATTGTCGAATTTTTCACTTGCCTAGATACCAAGAAGATTGAGAGGGCATCTTTGTCGAACGCTCCTGGATAAGCAACTTCAATTACATCTACTCCCATATAATCAAGAATAATTGCCAGTTGAATCTTTTCCTCGATTGTCAGTTTGCGTTTTAGGGCTAATTCTCCATCTCGTAAAGTTGTATCAAAGATTGTAATTTTATCAGTTTGGTTTATGTCACGCATAATAGTTTGGATACTTTTCTAACAATAGTATTTAGGAGTTCAAGCTTTGTTGGTGGTTGGACGAGAGCGATCGCTTGTGGGCAGAATTTGCGAGCGAGACCGATCGTCAAATTTTCGTACATTTGGAACGCACAGTTCTATCAATGCCTTAAGAACCTGAAAATTTGCGAAGAATGGCAGCGTTCTTGAGAAACTTAACAGCAAAAGTTACAATCTTACTACCTCCTATTCTTACTTGAGAGATACACATTTAAGTTAAAGTTTTTATACTCTAAATGAATAAAATTTTGGCTCAGACAATGGCAAACTTTACTGTTGGCGACTATTTATTGCTTCGTTTGGAGCAAATTGGCATCAAGCATATATTTGGTGTTGCTGGAGACTACAATATGGAGTTTCTCGACTCTATTGTTAATCACAATGGTATCGAGTTAATTTCTACTTGTAACGAACTTAATGCATCCTATGCTGCCGATGGTTATGGGCGGCTTAATGGTGTAGCAGCATTAGTAACTACGTTTGGTGTTGGTGAACTCAGCGCTATTAATGGTGTCGCTGGCGCTTATGCTGAACACGTTCCTGTTGTAGCGATTACTGGCTCTCCTGCAACTAAAATTCAAGCACTTGGTTCACTTGTCCATCATACGCTTGGTACTGGTGATTTCTCAATCTTTGCCCGAATGTACGAACAGGTAACGGTGGCTCAAGCATATTTAACAAACGAAAATGCAACAAAGGAAATTGACAGAGTTTTAAGTATCTGTTTGCTGAAGAAGTTACCTGTTTATATTTCTATACCTATGGATGTTGCTAAACATGAAGTAGCCGCACCGTCTGATTCCCTAACACCTCCTGTATTTGAGAGTGATGGCGCTACTTTAGCTGAAGCAGTTGATGTCTGTATAAGTATGCTGGAAAAAGCTTCCCAACCCGTGATTATTGCTGATATCGGTGTGGCTCGCTATCACTTGCACGAACAATTGCGAGAACTGCTAACAGCTACCGGATATCCTTATGCCACGATGAACATGGGAAAAGGACTGCTAGAAGAAACGCACCCCCAATTCATCGGCATATATAATGGTGCTGCCAGTGAAGAATCTGTGAGAAAACGTATTGAACAAGCAGATTGTGTTTTAACTATCGGTGCTTTGATGACTGATTTCAACACAGGCAAGTTTTCTGCGAAACTCGATCCCGCCCAAACTATTGAAGTGCATGGGCAGTATGTGAAAGTCAAACATGCTTTATACAACAATGTAGCGATGGCAGATGTGCTTTCTACTTTAAGCCAACGGTTACAGCACCGCGATCCTCAAACGCTAAACTTCAAGTCAGCAACAGAGAATTTAGATGCTGGTTTTATAACGCCTTTCGATGATGACTCTTATACACCAATTACACAACAGCGTTTTTGGCATAGATTCGCTCATTTTCTCCAAGAAGATGACATTATTGTTGCCGAAACTGGAACTTGTTTGTTTGGTGCCTCTATCGTTCCTTTACCAAAAGGAGCTACCTTTATTGGGCAAGTACTTTGGGGTTCGATTGGCTACTCTGTTGGTTCATTACTTGGTTGTGCGATCGCCGCGCCACACCGTCGCTCTATCCTACTGGTTGGTGACGGGTCTTTCCAAATGACTGGACAAGAACTTTCAACTATCTTACGCTATAATCTTAAACCGATTATTTTGCTGATTAACAATGATGGATATACTATAGAGCGTGATATTCACGGTGAACGGATGCCGTATAACGACATTCAACCTTGGAATTATCATCAGCTCCCTAAAGTTTTTGCCGACAATGGCTGGGGAATTAAAGTTAGTACTGAATCTGAATTAGACAAAGCATTACAAACAGTTCAACAAAACCATGACCAACTTGCTTTTATTGAGGTTGTGATGGATAAAATGGACAGCCCAGAGGTTTTGTTAAAGATGTTGCAGCAATAAAGCAACATAGTGCCTCATCAAGTTCCATCTAGTTCTCTACCTTTAAGCTTGTCTAAGATTTACCGCAATACTCAAGTTTTATGTACTTTGGTTTAATTTCTATCTAGTTGTAATTTTTAAATTAACGTACTTTAGCAACTTGTCTCGATATTAAATAAATCCAAATCTGTAATAGCACCAACACTGCTAGAGGAAACTAACTTAGTATATTTTGCTAACATGCTTTTTGTATAACGGGATGGACGGGGTTGCCATTTAGCGCGGCGACTGGCTAATTCTGCATCGTCTATGTTGATTTGTAACAAGCGAGAATTAGCATCAATAGTGATGCTATCGCCTTCTTCAACCAGAGCGATCGCACCACCAACTGCGGCTTCAGGAGCAACGTGTCCGACTACCATCCCGTAAGTACCGCCTGAAAAGCGTCCATCAGTAATTAACCCGACTGCATCACCTAAACCAGCACCGATAATTGCTGAGGTGGGAGCCAGCATTTCTCGCATCACCGGGCCGCCTTTAGACCCTTCATAACGGATAACCAGGACATCACCTGCTTGAATTTTGCCTGCTAAAATCGCAGCTAAATATTCTTCTTCAGAATCATATACCCGTGCTGGCCCTCTAATTGTAGACTTTTTCACACCAGTAGTTTTGGCAACAGCCCCTTCGGTTGCTAAGTTGCCTTTGAGGATAGCTAAGTGACCTTGGCATACATGGGGTTACTCCAAGGACGAATCACATCTTGGTTCACGGATGGTTCGTCTGGTATGTCTGCCAAGACTTCGGCGATAGTTTTACCTGTGATGGTAAGACACTCCCCGTGAAGCAAACCATGCACCAGTAACATTTTCATTACTTGAGGAATGCCACCAGCTTTGTGCAAATCAGTAGCTACGTAACGTCCACTTGGTTTCAAATCGTACAGAACTGGCACACGTTTGCGAATAGTTTCAAAGTCATCTAGTGTTAGTTCTACACCAGCTGCATTGGCGATCGCCAGAAAGTGCAACACAGCATTTGTGGAACCACCCACTGTCATAATTACGGAAATGGTGTTTTCGATTTTATTCACTTAAAATTTTGCGCTGTTGGTATTGCAGTGAAGTTGGTTTTGATTGCTGAAATCGGTTTAGGGGACACTGATTTTGAAGTGGACACAACTGATACGCTACCATTGCCATGTAGAAACCAAATATTCCAGCTGTTAATAAACATATTAGACCAAAAAATTGAATGATATCTTTCAAGATTCTCTGAGGCATAATTTTGAAATTATTACAAACGCTTTATTGTAGATATACAAGCCCTTATGTAGTAATTACGTTTAATTTTTTATCAATAACAACTCTTGCCTCATCTTGACAGAAATTCGTCGCCAAGTCCCCGCAACTGGTGGCGCAAACTGAACAAGTTTTGACTCGTTACCTTTTGCCATGCTTTGTTGGAAGTATCTAGTACCTAAATGAATGAGGAGTTTATTTATGTCTAAACAAATTGCGATTGTAGGAGCTGGTCCTGGTGGTCTAGCGACAGCTATCCGGCTTGCGGGACTAGGGTATAAAGTGCAAATCTTTGAGGCGGCTGAACGGGTAGGTGGACGGATGGGTGGGTTAGAAGTTGATTCATACGCCTTTGATACAGGGCCTACCATTCTCCAACTGCCATACTTATATGAGGAGCTTTTTGGAGAAGCTGGCTTAAATTTTGCCGACTATGTTCAACTCAAACGATTGGAACCCTATACTCACCTAAGATTTTGGGATGGTACGCAACTGGATTTAACCTCAGATTTAAATGCCTTTAAAACACAACTGGCAAACTTGCGGTCAGATTTACCATTATCATTCGATCGCTGGTACGCAGAACATATCCGTAAATATGAATTGGGCTACAAACCTTATTTGGGAAGCCCTGTACGGACTCTATTGGGTTACTTACGTTTGCATGAAATTGTTCCTTTTCTCTCATTTCGTCCCTGGGAAAGTTTATTTCAACACTTTTGGCGATTTTTTGAGGATGAGCGGTT
The DNA here is from genome assembly GCA_036918135.1 of Nostoc sp. Lineage (GTDB taxonomy): Bacteria > Cyanobacteriota > Cyanobacteriia > Cyanobacteriales > Nostocaceae > Nostoc. The sequence continues at coordinate 6,094 of JBALDB010000008.1, read as the reverse complement.
AGTCTATGCTTTGAGCTATCCCTCGAAATATTTAGGAATGCATCCTACTGTAGCAGCCAGTGTATTTAGTCTGATTCCATTTTTGGAGTTTGCACAAGGAGTATGGCATCCAATGGGAGGATTCCGCGCATTAGCACAGGGGTTGGGTAAAGCTGCTCAAGATTTAGGGGTGCAAATTCACCTCAATTGTCCAGTGCATCAAGTCTGGATTGAGCAGGAGCAAGTTCGTGGTATTAAATTGGCTGCTGGCGATCGCCTGAATTTTGATGCAGTAGTAATTAATGCTGACTTTGGCTATGCTATGTGTCATTTGCTACCAACTCCAGTACGAGGTCGCTACAGCGATCGCAAGCTTAAGCAAATGCAATTCTCATGCTCTACATTTATGCTTTATTTGGGTATAAATCGCCGCTACGAAGACTTACCACATCATCAAATCTACTTATCAGAACACATTCGCCGACGCGAACGCCCTTGGATAGATGATTCTGCATTAGATGAAATCGATCCGCCATTTTATGTCTGTAATCCGACAATTATAGATCCCAGTAATGCACCAGTTGGACACAGCACATTGTTTGTCTTAGTACCAATTCCAAATACTTCTTATGCTGTTGACTGGGATATTAAACAAAAAAGTTACCAAGACTTTATTATTAAACGTTTATCTAAACTTGGATATGACAATATTGAGAAACATATTGTTACCCACAGATGTTACACTGCACAAACTTGGCATGATGATTATCGAGTTCATTTGGGCGCTGTGTTTAATCTCAGCCACAATTGGAGCCAACTTGGCCCATTTCGCCCTCCAATTCGTTCTGAAAATATTGGTGGGTTGTACTGGATTGGTGGTGCAGTTCACCCAGGAAGCGGATTACTCACAATTTTAGAAGCAGCACGCACTGCTGCTGGATTTATTAGCCAAGACTTGGCGTAACGGACTATCCTGATAACACCAAATAGTAAGCGATTGTATTGGGTTCGACAACAAGCGATCGCATGGGATTGAAAAAGTAATGGGCGTAGGCTAGCAAGCACCGTAGGCATCGCACTTGTATCTGCTTTTTCAGGTTGAAGGCTGAGTATTTGGAGAGGGCAAAAGTTGAGGAGCAATTAAGTTTGATTTAATTTGAGTTTTCAGCCAAATTTATCCAATTAGATAACTTTAATACCAAATAAAGTAAAACTAATCAACAGTTATATTGTCTGGTTGGTAATTACTGAAAGCTAGACAAAAATTGTCAGAAAAATCAACAGAAATTCTAATAAATTAGATTAAAATTGGATAGTTAAATAGCAGTTAATCTCTCGTAATGAATCTCTACACTATCCTTAGTCAGACCGAACTTCAGCGGGTTAGTGATGGCATGACCCGACCCCTACTAGAAAATTGCGAGACTGCTTCATATATCCTTATTTTAGTCTGGCCACAACTTGGGGATTTTGATAGTCTTGAATATGCATGGTGGTTACAGCGCAAAGCTAAAAAATTTCCTCTTGAAAAACTCGCTATTCGTGCAGTGGGAATTGGCAATCGCGCTTCTGGAACAAGATTCTGTGAGTATACAGGATTTCCACCTGAAAATTTATTTATTGAACCTAATGCAGAACTACATCACCAACTCAAGCTTTATTCGGGTCTGAATTTTTCTCTCCCTGGACTTTCTGGGTCTGTGAAAGCTTGGCTAAATCTAGTGTTAATGTGTGCAGGGTTTGGAAGTCCTGGAACGCTAAGAGAAGTTTTTCGTGGATACACGGGAGATCGTCAAGCCCCTCAACTCATTGAAGATGATGAAATTATTCAAGGTACTCCTCTACCTGCTTTTCAAGGCTCATTTTTTCAATTAGCAGGTGGAAGTGGGTTTCAACGTCCCTTTGAATTAGCAACTCTACGGCTACGGAATATGGTAGAAGTTCTGAGCAATTGGCTAACTTATGTACCTAATTCTGCCTATTTAACTCAGCGTGGTGGAACCTTTCTGTTTGATACTGAAGGTCAGTTACTTTACGAACATCGAGATCCAGGAATTCTAGGCTTTGCTGCTAACATGAGTCAGCCTTTATCATTTTTATCCTTTATCGAAACAGAGAACTTTACCTCAACTTACTGATTTTTAATTGTTATTTCAATAATATCTAACACAACGAAACTGTAAAATTGGACACAGCTTTCAATTAACAACTAAACCCAAACAAATTTTGGCAACCTAACAGTTGCCGTTAAGCTTCTTTCTCATCTGAGCCAAACTTCGTTCTTGATTATCCAACAGTCCGAAGCGTAAAATTAATACTTATCATTGCACGGTTTGAAGTATAGTCACCGTGCTTGTAATTGAATAGACCTCTTGCAAAAGTCAAAAAATCAGGAATGTCATTCTGAACGAAACGTAGTGTAGTGAAGAATCTCACCAAATGTTTCACTTTGCTTAATATGACAGTTTAAGAATTTATGCAAGAGGTCTAATCTTCATAATGTAGTTAAATTTATATAAAAGAAATAGTAAAGGGATCGCTCTGGTTGGTAATGCGATCGCCGACAAAAAATCTCCCCGCACCAAACTATAATCCTTGCAAGTCACCTTTTTGAATCAGGTTGTCTCTAGACTTGCACCGTGGTATGCAGTATTTTCAAAACGCTTACCCTACGATTGGCATAGCGGTGCGTGTCATCGAGAAGCACCTCGCTCGTTCCGACGTGAATTTTAATCGGGGGCAGGTCAGTGAAGTTGCTGTAAAGCGGCGAAGCCAGCCTTCGTTCGCCGGAGCGCATTGCTCTGGGCGGTGCGATTAGACCGACTTCTTCGCGAATGCTGGATACGGCGCGAGCGGCAAGATTTGGTAGTCAGCGTAATCAACCTGGATCAGCGGAAAGCTGTCGATCATCTTTTGCAGATGCTCCGGTGACTCTGCTTCAAAGAGAACGGCTGCACCGCGGTTTTTCGTATCCAGCGCCCACACTTGACGCAGACCTCCCTCCCCGTAAAGGACTTGCGCTTGCGCCTGCTCTTCGAGTTCCCGTTCTTGGAAGTCAGAGGGCATTCCATCAGTCTCGAATTTCTGTTTGGGTGTGAAGATAACAAGATATTGCATATGTCACCTCTATTTAGCTTGCTTGATTGTGAAAACCGGACAAAAAAGGAGGCATACCGCTTGAGAAAGCAGACGCCGAAGCCTCAACAAACACGCTGCTGAGACCAGAAACAGAGCGTGGTCAAAGAGTTCTTAGCTATTTGCGATAGTAACGGCTTGATGCAGGTATTCGTTACTGGAAAGCTGGGCAAGTATGAACTTAGCCAAGTCGGCACGGGTAATTTTATGGGCCTTCTCACCTGTTTTTGGATCGAAGACTTGAACGTTCCCCGTGGCAGGGTCGTCGGTGAGGAGGGCTGGGCGAAGAATCACCCAGTCCAGACCGCTTGACTCGACAGCGGACTCCATTGCCGCTTTGTCTTTGTCCGCACCGCGCAAAAAGGTCGAAACCAATAAGCGCTCATACAGGGTGGCATTCGCCTCACTATCCCCTTCGCCAATCATTGAAGTTACCACGAGACGGCGCACACCGTTTCGCTGCATCGAAGCGATGATTGTGTTGGCAGCGCTCGATTCGAGCGTAGTTGCTTTGTAAGGTGTTTTGCCGCCAATCGTGTCAAGAACAGCGTCTTGACCGAGGACTGCTGCGTCCATTGCAACACTGTCGGTGGCATCACCTTCGATGACGCGAACGTCCGAGACCTCGTATTCATCAGCTTTGTGAACGAATGCCGTGACCTGATGTCCAGCAGCCACAGCCTGTTCGACTACAGCTCTACCGGTCTTGCCAGCGGCTCCTATGACTAGGACTTTCATGTTTTAACTCTCCTATCTAACGCAAGTGTGGGTTTTCTGATTAGAGAAATGCGGCTTTGACTAGGACTGTCTCCGTATGTTTGACATCACTAGTATGATTCATCAATTCATGCAGATAAAGATAGTTTTTATGGATTGATTGTTTATAATGCTGGACAATAGCAGAGTTTTGATAATTTCAAGGCAGTCCCGATGAAACAAGTTTCACCACCAAGCATGAAAAATGTATTTTTCCCTACACCCCACACCCGACACCCTTACACCCCTCTTTCAAGTCAGTGAGTGCAAGGTATGGATGACGCGAACGCTGTTTTAATATTTCTCAAAGTCGCAGAACTGGGAGGATTTGTCGCAGCAGCACGATCGCTGGACTTGCCTAAATCTACTGTCAGTCTGAAGGTAAATGCGCTAGAGCAACGGCTAGGAGTCCGATTATTTCATCGCACGACGCGGCGGGTTTCTCTAACTGAAGAAGGACGACTGTATTACGAAAACTGTCTACCCATTGTGGATGCGTTACATGACGGTAATGATGCGATCGCTAGCTTACAGGAGCATCCGCAGGGCACTGTACGAGTGACAGCTACCGTATTGTTTGTCCAGTCTGTTCTCGCACCTAATTTGCCAGAGTTTCTACTGACCTACCCCGATATTCGAGTGATTCTCCATGCGACGACTGAATACAAGGATATTGTCAAAGAAGGGTACGATCTAGCGATTCGGATTGGGGAATTGCACGATTCATCTCTAATCGTGCGACGGATTAGCACAGATCGGATGAAACTCTTTGCCAGCGCGACCTATCTCAAAACCGCTGGCGAACCAAGAGCAATTTCTGATTTGACCAGTCATGCGCTGCTTTGTATGGCTCATCGTCAGAACGATGTGACCTGGACATTGCACAATGAACAGCACCAAACAGTAACGCTCTCCTTTCGTCCACGACTACTCAGCAATGACGTTGCCCCCATTTATCAAGCAATCGTTGCTGGAGTAGGAATTGGGCTGATGCCAGAATTTCTGTTTCAGCAGGAGTTACAGGGTGGGAATATAGTAAACGTCTTATCCCAGTGGTCATCAGCTCCAATCCCAATTAACGCACTTTATCCTAGCCGAAAATATATTCCCATGAAAGTTAAGGTCTTTGTAGAGTTCTTTGAGCAAAAGATGCGCTAAGGGACTTCCAGAAAATAAACTGATACTGTTGGGAATGGAGCTAGGTTCGCCGTTCGGCAGTTAAACTCAAAGTTATGGCAACCTATCTATGTTACAGCCATGCCATCAGCTACGAACGGCTATCTCAACTATTTTCACAAGTTTTTGGGCTAAAGATATGTGAAGGAGCGATCGCTAATTTATTTGAGACAGTCAAAACTCGTTTAGATGAGCGAGTCAGTGAAATACTCAAACGATTGCAGTGTTCAAAACTAATAGCAACAGATCAACTCAGTATCTACTCAACTTTCTCTGGATTTAACTTCAATTGGGCGATTTACAGGTGCTAATTTGGCACTGCAATTTTCTTATCCCCCTCCCCAGCATTGAAAGACTGGGAATTTAATGATAGTCTAAATGATACAACAGTGAAAAAATAGCTTTTCTTGACTAACTAAAGATATTTGATAAAAATATCAAACTTTTTGTCCGCAAGATGCAGACGAAGACATAGTTACTATCGAAAACGTTACACTTTACACTATCGATTTTTATGCCAGCAAAATTTTACATTCAGACAGAGTGGGCAACTGGTTTTCTTCACTAAAAGTAGGTAAAAGATGTCCTACACAGGTTGCGTGTCTGAAAAATGAGCAAATAGCTGGTCAATAATTACTGACTAGTTGAGATATTTAAAAAAATCTACAGTATTGAATAATATTGCTTGTCTTTGACATGACCTACTAATCTTGAGAGTAAAGTTTTTGCTTTCATGTCAATAGCACTCTGCAATTGGCAATTATAAAACGAAGAACAAAGCTAGATTTTTTTAAATTATGCTTATACCTGTTGAATTCCTGATTCGACTGGTAATCTTTCAGATGTTTTCTAGTTTGATTTAAACCTCTTAAAATTATCAGGAGTAAATATGCAAGCAGCGAACGTAACTCTGGGAATTCCCAATTTCAACACTATGAATACCCAGGATTACATTGAACCTATCCCACTAATGTAAGATTGTGGGAATCTACTTTTGATTTGAGTTGGGTGTGTCAGTTGATGGCTGGACGTTTTGAGGGATTGAGCG